>NZ_JACRYU010000016.1 GCF_014333445.1 Terrisporobacter mayombei
TATTTCTGGTGAATAGTGTACTCTTGTACTCATAATAAAATAACCTCCTTTAAAATCATACATATAGTATGTTTCAAAAGAGGTTGTTTTATTTATTCCCGTGTAAAGGGTTCACTTCACTTTAGCTTGTGGAAAATATAGATTCAATAAATTAAATTTTGGTGAAGTAGCAGGACTTCCTAGGCTATTAGATGTAGGTCAATGTAATGATTGTTACTCAGCTGTTAGAATTGCTACAGCACTTGCTGATGCTTTTGGAACAGATGTTAATGGATTACCATTATCTATAATTTTATCTTGGTATGAACAAAAAGCAGTAGCTGACTTACTAGCTTTATTATCATTAGGAATAAAGGGAATTTATTTAGGACCTACTTTACCAGCATTTTTAAGCCCAAATGTACTTCAATACTTAGTAGATACTTTTGATTTAAGACCTATAAGTACTCCAGATGATGATTTAAAAACTTGTTTACGTCAAGAAATATAAATATTTAATATAATAAAAATTTATTTGATTTTAACGTATTTTGATAGCTTTAAAATTCAAGAAAAATTGCAAAAAGACATATATTAATATATTTGTTTTAAAGTATAATTTAATTTATAAACTTTAATTATAGACTATGGACTTACCCCATAGTCTATAATAATTTTAGAAAGAAAAAAGGGAGATGAGAAGTTGAAGTTTTCAATAGGACAAGTAAGCAAGTTATTTGAGATAAGCAAAGATACTTTAAGACATTATGATAAAATTGGAATTTTAAAGCCTGAAGTTAATGAAACTAATGGATATAGATATTACTACGAAGAAGATTTAGAGAAACTTGGATTAATATTAGAAACTAAATATTTAGGAATACCTCTTTCTGAAATTAAAAAAACTATCGAAAGTGAAAGTTTAATAGAATATAAAAATTTAGTAGTAAGACAGGAAGAATTAATAACAAAGCAAATAGAAGGATTAAAAATAAAACAGCAACATTTACAAGAAGATAGAGAAACATTAGATAAAATAATAAATTTTAAAAATGAATATGACTTTAGCAAGTTAAATATATATGAAGAATCTATGAACCTTTATGAAGTTAATATGGAAAAAATATTTAATGGAAGTTTTTATAAGGAATTTTTATTAGAGCTGGAAGAAGGTTTGGGGTTTGATGAAGAAGAGTATCATTATATTCATCAAGTATTAAAAAATGGAACTTTAAAAGAAAATGAAAATGAAATTTATATAAAAGAAAATAAAAATAACAAAGATTTAATTCAAAAGTATATAGGTGAAAATAAGTTAGACGTTATAAAAAAATATATAAACGGTAAAGTTATTTCAACTTATTTTTACGGAAATGAAAAATATATGAATGATTATATAATATCTCTTAATAATTACTTTAATGGTAACCAGTGCGCAAATGCATATATAATGTATGACTTTGCTTTACCAAAACAAAATAATAAAGAAGAATACTTCGTAAAAATAATTTTAGAAATAAAAAGATAGTTGACTGTAGACTAACTCCACTCTTTATAATACATAAATGAAGAAAGAAGTAGGAGGTCAAAATTTTGAATTTATTAAAAAATAGAGTATTCACAACAATTTTAATAACTGACGTAATACAGCAAGCTGCAATTTGGATAAGAAATATATCTGTAATGTTTTTTATTATGTCAGTTACAAACAACGATCCAATGGCAGTTTCATCATTAAATTTTGTAGAAATGGTTCCAATGTTTTTATTAACATTTTTAGGAGGGATAATTGCTGATAGATATAACCCTAAGAAATTAATGTTTTTAGGTGATTTTTTTAGTTTTATTTCTTTTGTGATATTAGGTTCTTTAATTAGTAAGGGGTATATTATAGCCATATTTATAACAGTATTAATATCTGCTATAGTTACACAATTTTCATATCCTGCATCACAAAAATATTTTAAAGAATATGTAGATGAGCAAGATATTGATTCAGCCATAGGTATATCACAATTATTAAGTTCCATATTCCCTATAATAGGGCCATTTTTAGGTTCATATTTTTATTTTACTTTTGGAATAGGAAAAACATTATTAATAATATCTTTTATGTTTTTAGTATCTTTAGCTCTTATTCTTACACTTCCAAATAAAAAATTTGAAAAAATAGAAAGTGATGGATTTGTAGAAGATATTAAACTCACTTTTGATTATTTAAACAATAAAAAAGTTCTAAAAGTATTTACAAAAATGCTATTCATCCTTTCTTTTGGTATAGGTATAGCTGGAAATCTAGATATATTTTTAGTAACAGAAAGGCTAGGATTAGATGAAAAGTTTTATCAGTTTTTCTCAGGCATAGCAGGTATAGGAGTAATAGTTGGTGGAGGGTTATATATTGTATTATCTAAGCATTTGAAAAATATGAAGATAGTATATTCTTTAATAGGAATTTTTGCAATAACAGTATTTATAGAAGGATATTCAACAATACCAGTTCTTACAATGATTTTACAGTTTATAGATAATGTTATTGGAGGGTTATTAAGTGGATATGTGATGACACTTATGACTAAGATAACGGATCAAGAGTATTTAGGTAAGGTAAATGGAGTTACATCCACGTTAATGTATTTTGGATTGATGATATCGTCTATTTTGTCAGGTATGATAGTTAAATATTCTTCCATAGTAGTAGCTTTTTCTATAGCTAGTTTAACATTCTTAATATGTTTCATAATACTTTATAGAGAAAGTAAAAAAGGATTATTAGATGAAGTTAACAATTAGTTGATTGTTAATGATAATATAATATTTTCTTAAACATGACTAATAGTTCTGCAAGTGTATTAATACCTTGGATTAGTAGTCTAAACATGTGGGATAATTTATTTATAATACCTTGTATATATACATTAACTATGTTAGCTCCAAATTTTATAAGTATGATTCCTTATTTTAGAATAACTTCAAAAGTTGTATTTAACAAACAAATGTTGATTATTACTGTTATAATGGGATTCTTGTTAACAGCTAGAACACCGGTAGCTATAGGATTATACTTTATAACAAGTAGTATATATTCATTAATATAAGATTTATGTTTTAGAATATATTTAAAAAAGAATTTAGTAAGAAGTTAATATATAAA
The DNA here is from genome assembly GCF_014333445.1 of Terrisporobacter mayombei. Classification (GTDB taxonomy): domain Bacteria; phylum Bacillota; class Clostridia; order Peptostreptococcales; family Peptostreptococcaceae; genus Terrisporobacter; species Terrisporobacter mayombei_A. The sequence continues at coordinate 3,134 of NZ_JACRYU010000016.1, forward strand.
AGAAGCCTGCTTTAATTTAATAAGGTAGGCTTTTTGATTGTAAAAAAATTATTCTAAATATGACATATTGTTGTCTTATAAAAGATGTTAATATTATATTAAATAAGATAATTAATTAAGGGGGCAATATGAAAATAATAGATGTTAATTTAAATAATCTAGACAAAGAACATATATGTTGTGCTATTTCTGATAAAAAGGGAGAATGTCAGGTATCTTCGAAAAAAGCATGGTTAAGAGATAGATTTGAAGATGGACTAGTATTTAAGAAAGGTGATGTAAGAGGGAAAGTCTTTATAGAATACATTCCAGCAGAAAATGCTTGGTGTCCTATTGATGCAGAGGGATATATGTTTATTAACTGTCATTGGGTTTCGGGAAAATATAAAAATCAAGGAATAGGGAGTCAATTATTAGAAGAATGTATAAGAGATAGCAAGGCAAAAGGTAAAAAGGGGTTAGTTGTACTAAGTTCAAATAAAAAGAAACCATATTTATCAGATCCAAAGTATTTAAAAAATAAAGGTTTCCTTATAGCTGATACTGCAAAGCCTTATTTTGAGTTATTATATCTACCTTTTGAAGAAAATATGAGCATACCAAAGTTTAAAGATATAGTAAAAGAAAATAATGAAAATAACATTGAACAAAATAATATTAATGAATCTGGGTTTGCATTATATTACTCAAATCAATGTCCATTTACATCTAAATATGTTTCTATAATAGCTGATTATGCAAAAGAAAAAGACTTAGATTTTAGATTAGTTAGATATGAAAACAAAGAACAGGCACAAAATTCAATAACACCATTTACTACATACAGTTTATATTATAATAATCAATTTATAACCCATGAAATATTAAATATTGATAAGTTTATTGCCATCACTCAAAAATTTTTTGTATAAATGCACATAGTTTTAAGAAAAATTTTTGATAGGATGTCTAAATAAGATTTAGATAGTGGAATTCAATCTACATAAAAAATATCAACTAAGTCTAGTATGTAAAATTATCACAATAATATGATCAAGAGTTAAAGATTAAGCAAGAACAACAAGCCATACTAAATCAACAAAAGGGAAGACGCACTAAGAAAGAGCAACTGTATTTGGAAGATGGGATGATATGCTCAATGAAATTTATAGATTATTAAAGATACAACTTCCAGAAAATGAAATTAAAGAACTTAGAGAAAAACAGTGTAATTGATTAAAGTATAGAGATCAAACTAGAGAAAATGAATCAGGTGAGCTTTGTAGTGGTTCAATGGCAGGAGTACAGTATAATAGTTAACTTGGAAGACTTACAAAAGAGAGATATTATGAATTAGTTAATATATACATGAAATAGAATAAAATATATACAGCAAAATAAATTTTATAGAAAAAATTATAAAAACCATATCTGAATTAGATGATATGGTTTTTCTTTTTATTTAGAAATAATAATTACTATTTATTACAGTTATCACAAGTTCCGTATAATACTAAATCATAATTTGTAATAGATAAGTTTTTTTCAGCAGACAACTCATTAATAAATTTGCATATAGAATCAGAGTCAATATCATAAATATTATTGCAATTTTGACAGATTAGATGAGAGTGAGGTTCGACTTTTTTATCAAATCTATCAGATTGATTAGGTATACTTAATTTAGATATAATTCCTTTTTTTGTTAATTGAGATAAGTTTCTATACACAGTGCCTAAACTAAGCTCGGGATTGTCTTTTTTTAAATTAGTATATATAGTATCAGCAGTAGGATGAACGTTGCTACTAATAATTTCATTTAGGATAAGTTCTCTTTGTTTTGAAAATTTCATTGTAATCCTCCAGTGTATATAATGATAATATTTATTTACCCTATTTAGTTATAAAAAAAACTTACTATATTGTCAATTATCATTGAATAAATAATTAAACAAAAGTAAGTTTAAATTTTATATATTAAATTATGATTTTTTATAAGGAAAATTATACACTTGTAAGTATAATTTAGAAAATATTAATCTTGCTCAACAACTTTACGTCCTACAAAATCGGCATATTGAGGAGTTCCAAGATGATATCCACCAGAAACTTCTAATATGGAACCAGTTATATAAGATGAATTTTCGCTAGCGAAGAATAAAACTGCATTTGCTATATCTTCAGGATTACCCATTCTATTTAATGGAACATGAGATAAAAAAGATTTTTGAAATTCTTTAGGCATGTTTGATGCAACAGCATCAGTAGCAATCATTCCTGGCAATACTGCATTACATCTTACTTTGTTCTTTGCATATTGCATAGCTATTTGTTGAGTTATATTGTTAACTCCGGACTTTGAAACGCCGTATCCTATTCTAGATATATCTGGAACACTACCTCCGATTGAAGATATATTAACTATACTTCCTCCACCATTTTCTATCATATGAGGAACAACTAATTTGGAGATTCTATAAACACTTCCCACATTATGTTCGAATAATTCAAAGAATGATTCTTCACTTCCATTTACTAAGTCTAAATCTGTTTCTGGTCTTCCTGTTCCAAAGTTATTAACTAATATATCAATTTTACCTTCTTTTTTAATGATTGTATCAATCATTTCTTTATAGCTATCTACTTTATAAGCATCAAAGAAGACTGTTTTCATAACTAAACCTTCTTTTGCATACCTATCACATATTTCTTGAGTAGCTTCTAATCTTCTAACACCCATATATACTGTAGCTCCATTTTCAGCTAATTTTATAGCAGTTGCTAAACCAATTCCTCTAGTTGCTGAAGTTACTAAAGCTATTTTGTTATTTAAAATTTTCATGTCGAACCTCCTAATGATTAAAATTTATATAGTAAAAATTACTATTATTAAAAATTTATATTTTATATCTAAATTTGTCAATTATTTTTATGATACACATAAATAATATTTCTTAAACAGATATATATTAATTATTAAAAAAGTTTAAAATTAGAAATATTTGCAAACAGAAGGATTTACAAAAATTTAAATAAAAAAATAAAAAAATGTTTAAGGCTAATTTTATAGGGAATAAAAATAATAGCGGTGATAATAGTAATCATTACTATTATTGAAATATTAAATTATAACTGGAAGTTTAAAAATAAAATTCTAAATATAATAAAGGAGAGAAAATAAAATGTAGTTAATAAATAAAAAAAGTAGCATAATTTAAAGTTCAAGCAGCACAATTTGTAGCATAGCACAGAGATTAAGTTTACTTATCTAAATGGACACCAGGAGATGAAACTTTATTACCCCGTTTAGATTTAGTAGGTAAACTATAGAATATATACTAATAAATAGGAGAATAACTTATGATATATGATTTAATTGTAATTGGAGGTGGGCCTGCAGGTGTTTCAGCTGGAATATATGCAGGAAGAGCCAAGCTTAAAACTTTAATAATAGAAAAAGAGAATATAGGTGGTCAAATAAAGATTTCTCATGAAATGGTTAATTACCCAGGTATATTACACACTACAGGTTCTGATTATATGGAAATGCTTAGAAAACAAGCTATAGCCTTTAATGTTAAATTTAAAGAAGATGAAGTATTAGATTTAAGTTTAGATCAAGATATAAAAATAATAAAAACTAAAAAAGAAGAGTTACAAGCAAGATCAGTAATAATTGCTACTGGAGCATCACCAAAAAAATTAGGCTTCAAAAATGAAGATAAATTTGCAGGAAGAGGGGTAGCATATTGTGCAACTTGTGACGGAGAATTTTTCCAAGGATTAGATGTATTTGTAATAGGTGGAGGATATTCGGCAGCAGAGGAAGCATTATTTTTAACTAAGTTTGCTAAGAAAGTAAGAGTAGTTGTAAGAAAAGATGATTTCTCTTGTGCAAAAACTATATCTGATAAAGTAAAATCTCATCCTAAAATAGAAATATTATACAATACAGAATTATTAGAAGTAGGAGGAGGAGAAGTTCTTCAATCAGCTAGATTTAAAAATAATAAAACTGAAGAAGAATTTGAGTATCATGTAAGTGCAGAAGATGGAACTTTTGGTGTGTTCGTATTTATAGGATATAAACCTCAGACTGATCTTATTAAAGATAAAATAGAGCTAGATAAGAATGAATATATAATTACTAATGATGAGATGGAAACTAATTTACCTGGAGTATATGCAGCAGGTGATTTACGTCCAAAATCATTAAGACAAGTTGTTACAGCTGTTTCGGATGGAGCTATTGCAGCTACTAATGCAGAAAAATACGTAGATAATCAAAAGCATAGACTTGGAATAGTTGAAGAACATGAAGTTGCAGAAAAAATAGAACTAGAAGATAATGAAAAATCAAATAGAATTACAGAAGAAAAAATGGATACTGCTGTTGATATCAAAGATACAAATAGAAAAAGTAAGCTACTGAATGATACTTTAAGAAATCAAATAAAATCTATTTTAGCTATGATGGAAAATGAAGTAACCTTAGTATCTATTGTTGATGAAACTATGGATAAATCTGTAGAATTTATGGATTTAATATTAGATATGGCATCCTTAGGAGAAAAATTAAATGTTAAGATTTATAAAAAATCAGAAAATCCTAATATGGAAACTAAAATAAATTCAGATAAATTACCTGTTGTTGCTTTATTAGATAAAGATGGTAATTACAGTGGTGTTAAGTTCCATGGGGTACCAGGGGGTCATGAGTTAAATTCATTTATACTAGCTATATATAATTTAGCGGGACCTGGGCAAACTATTGATGAAAGCTTATTAAAAGAAATTAAAGAGTTTGATAAAAAAACTAATATAAAAGTAGTAGTATCCTTATCTTGCACATTATGCCCTGATGTAGTTGTAGCATCACAAAGACTTGCTATGGAAAATAAAAATATAGAATCAGAGATGATAGAGTTATCATTATTTGAAGATATTAAACGTAAGTACAAAATAATGAGTGTACCTGCTATTATTATAAATGATGAGAAAGTTCACTTTGGAGCTAAAAAAATAAATGAAATATTTGAATTAATCAAGTAAATTCTATTATTATAAAATTAAAAATAAAAATTTATAAAAAAATGTTTAGATAAATTTTTATTGGGAATAAATATATCAAGCATATGATAATAGTAATCATTACTGTTATTAATATAAATTTAATAATAAAATTTTAAATAAAAAGGAGAAAAATAAAAATGTCATTAATAAATAAAAAAGTATCAGAATTTAAAGTTCAATCATATCAAAATGGAGATTTTAAAGAGGTAACTCTTGAAGATGTAAAAGGACACTGGTCAGTATTCGTATTTTATCCAGCAGACTTTACATTTGTTTGTCCAACTGAATTAGGGGATTTAGCAGATAACTATGAAAAATTCAAAGAAATAGGTTGTGAAGTTTATTCAGTATCAACTGATAGTCACTTCGTACACAAAGCATGGGCTGATGCATCAGAAACAATAGGAAAAATACAATATCCAATGTTAGCTGATCCAACTGGAAAATTAACTAGAGATTTCGATGTTATGATAGAAGAAGATGGAATGGCTTTAAGAGGAACTTTTATAATAAATCCAGATGGAGAAATAAAAGCTTACGAAGTTCATGATCTAGGAATAGGAAGAAATGCAGAAGAATTATTAAGAAAAGTTCAAGCGGCACAATTCGTAGCAGAACATGGAGATCAAGTTTGCCCAGCTAAATGGACACCAGGAGCTGAAACTTTATCACCAAGCTTAGATTTAGTAGGTAAGTTATAAGATTTGTAATTAAATATTACTCATTATAAAAATGCTTAAAAAGGTTGTAACTAGGTTTAATAGAAAACCTAGTTACAATCTTTTTATTATTAAGAAAAGTAAACTTTAATTACTTTCATCTCTATTAGTTGAAGATTTTTTTACCTTTTTAACTTTCTTAACCTTCTTTTTAGGTGTAGTTGCTACTTCTTGATTTTGAGATTTATTTACATTCTTAGCTTTTTTTGCGTTTTTCTTAATTTTATCTTGAACTTCTGCATCTGTTATTTTGTTCATGATGTCGTCTAATTTTTTTTGTTGAGCTGGCTCTAGAAATGTTTTAAATTTAGACACAACTTCTTCTTTGCCTTTTAGATTTTTACCTATTTTAACAAGTTCATCTATAAGCTCATCTTCTGACTTACCTTTATAGCTATTAGCTATCTTTTCCACTTTATTTTTATCTATATTTTTATCTTTTGCAAACTTTTCAAGGGTTTTTGGATCTACTTTTTTCATAACAAAACTCCTTTCAATTAAATTGCTATTTTAAAATCTCAATATAATCTATTCTTTAATATATGCATTTACTATCTAATAGTGTTAATAAGTACTTGTTTTTTTAGATAATAAAATACCTATTATAAGTATATTATTAAAAATAAAATATATTAAAGAGTAAGAAGTAATTTAGATATTATATATAAAGCAAGTAAAGTATAAATTTGAAGATAAAAAATAAAAACTTTATTACAATTAAAGAAGAACCGCGATAAACAGCAGTCTTTAGATAAAAAGTATGCTAAATTTAGTTGGCTAGCTTAAGTAAAGATGATACTCTCTTTGATACTGTACTTCCAACTATATAAGCTAATACTATTTTCATTAAATCTAATACTATAAAAGGAACAACACAGTAAATAATGCTTTGGTAAATTGTATTTCCTGTTATAGTAGCGAACATCAAAGTACCTGTTGTATAATCTAAAATTAGTCCTAATAGCATTCCTATAATAACAATAAATGGAGAAGATGATTTTTCTCTTATGTATCCTATTATGAATGCCATTATTGGAAGTCCCAGAAGATATCCACCTGTTGGTCCAAACAATACAGCAACTCCACCTGAAAAATTAGCAAATACAGGAATACCAATAGATCCTATTAATAAATATATTAGAATTGAGATAAATCCACATTTAGAACCTAAAATTAAACCTGTTATTGAAACTGCAAATATTTGTAGTGTAAGTGGTACAGTTGTAATTGGTAGTGGTATAGATACTTGAGCTAATATTGAAGTCAAGGCTGCAAATATTGAACAGAAGATAAGCTCTTTAGTTTTTAATTTCATAATAATCCCTCCTAGATATTCATAATTACTTAGATTTAGGTTAACCTTATTTTTTTTGGGGTTAACTTGATTATATATGAAAATATAAAAGTTGCAAGGTGTTTTGGAAAAATATTCATTTAGAAATTAGTAGATCTTAAAATTAGCCTTTTTTATAAAATTACTTGTTTCGATAATATATAGAGAATTTACTTCATAGAATTTATATATAGAAATAATTTGAAATGTAGTGAGTAAATTACTTTATATAAATGATTACAAAAATTATATATGTATTGGTGTATTAAAAATGTAACATATATAGTTTAAGGTTCATATTTTATTAAGAAGGAGTAGTTATATTAAGGGGTGACTTGTGTGAACAATTTACTGTTAATACTTGCAATGATGGTATTGAGTAATGGCAGTATACCATTACTTGATAATAAAAATAAATCAAGTAGGCCTGCAGAAAGCTCGGAAAGAGGAGAAACTGTAGAAACCAGTAGTAAAAGTAGCCAAGGCAATAGGAGTGGCCAAAAAGTTCGTAAAATAAAAAAAGTAAAGAAGAAAACAAAGAGCAAAGTATCTAGTAAGGGTATCTTAAATTTTGATATGACCGATGTAAATAAAGGGATTAAGTTATTAGATTTGAGCGAAGATGATCTAGATAGAGGAATGGAAATTATAACACGAACTAAGAAATACATGAATAAAGAAGAAAGAAATGTATTAATTAAACTAGAGAGTGTTCTTGATTTAGTTAAAGGGATAAAAAAATTAAATGATATAAACATATTGAGCGAAGAAGATGAAAGTGAATTCTTTAGAAGTATGGATGATGAAGATAAGAAAAATATGATGATAAAGGAAATTTTAGAAGTATTTCCAGAAAAGAAAAAGCAATCTGTTGAAAAAGCGCTTGAAATGAAAAAGATGATAGACTTATTTGCAGAGCTATTTTTACCTGATGGAGAAGAAGGTGGAGGATTTAGCTTAAGTTCTCTAGCTGATATAAGTAATCTTGGAAGTGTTAGCAACTTAAAATTGTTGGGAAGTCTTTTGAGAAGTTTAGATGGCGAAGAGTATGAAGATGATGAAGATAAAGAGTATGAATATGTAGAAGTAGATGATGATGATATAGAAAACATAGAAGAAGTAGAAGATGATATACAATCTTATAATGAATACTTAGAAGAAAGTATGCCTGTTTCAAATGAAACTTTGAATAACAAAAAAACTAAAAGAACTAGAACAAGAAGAACTAAAACTAGAAAGAAAAAAAATTCAACTAGTAAGTAATAATACTTTATAAAAGTATTATTACTTACATAAGTTTAATTGTTATAAATTGTAAAATTAGTTTAAAATTAAGAATTTTTACAGAATAAACTACTTTAATTATTTTTACTTTTGTATTATAATAAGAATATAAATTTTAAAGAAATATAAATCCTGAGGCATGCGAGTGGTAACCTTTAAATTCAACCGACATGCATTATACGGGAGATCGGGTCTCATGAGACTAGAATACTTCTATATTTATATAGAGAAATTTGAAATTATGGGCAGGTCACCCACCTGGGAGATTCTCGGGTATGAATTTATAGGACCTACGGTGCTTTGGGAATAAAAAATGTTGCTTAACAGCAACATTTTTTTTATTAAATACCTAGAATACCAACATCATTTATTGTGGAGAAAACTTCATTCACATTATAAGATAAATCACCTTTGTAATTAGAGTAGAAGGAACATCTACTAAATTTCTCCTCTATAGAATCGTTATCTAAATGAGGCTCATCCCAACTTTTACCTAAGTTTTCTGATGAAGATGTAAAAAGTTTATTAAAGTCTACCCAAGAAATAAGTAATTTATTTTCATTTTTTACTATAGAAGGGTACATGCAAGTGGAAGGTTTGCTTAAATAAGATGAGTTATTTAATTCAAATTTATTATCGTTTAAGTAACCATTTATATATTTTACTGAGTAACCATTTTTAATATTTTCACAAAATGATAGATGATAAAAATTAATACTATCTCTAATTCCAGATAAATATATTTTATTTTCTCCAGAGTTTGTGATTTGTATAGGAGTACTCCAAGTAAAAGTACCTAAATTAAACCTTGAAGCAAAAATTTCTTCACAACCATTTACCAAATTAAAATAAAATATAGTAGGAACAGATTTATTCCATAAAATAATATAATCATTTAAAACTAAATGATTAACAAAGTCGATCTTATTTTCTACCCAATAATCATTTTCTTTATAATGATGAAATAAAACGCAAGTATTTGAAGAATTATTATTAAATGCATAATAAAAAACATGAGTATTATCATTTATGTATTGTATATGAGGAAAAACTAACCCAAATTTTTTATAGTTATAAGTTATACACTCTTTTTGAGTGAACACAGTTGAACCATTCTTGCATTCTAGAATTTGTAAATATTTATCTGAATAAATACAGTAGATATTGTCTTTTTTATCAAGGGTAAAAGAGTACTTTGTAAAATCTAAGTTTTTATCATTTACGAGTCTATCCCTATTTATAATGCGATTATTAGAATCATAGTAATTATAATAAAGTCCATCTTTATCAAGATAAATATATAACATATCTTTATTACTTCTTCTCAATATAGAGCAACACTCATTTATAAAACTCATTTTGAACCTCCTTAAAATTATCCATATTATAATATATTTACAAAAAAAAATTATATTCTGCTTTTTCGTATATATATTCATTGTTAAGTAACACTTAAACTGGAAATTGCATAATATTAATTAGGCTTAAAAAAGCCAGGACATTTAATTAATATCACTTATAGGAGGGTAACAATATGCAAGATTTAAAAAAGAATAGAAGAAAAATGTATAATAAACAAATGTCTACAGTAAGTAATGACGTTAATGAAGAGTCAGCTGTAGAAATAGATGATTTAGAAAGAGGACACAAGTTTAATAAAAAAGATGACTGTGGATGCCAAGATAAACATGATAAATGTCATGATAAATGTCATGATGAAAAAGATGATTTTGAATGTGAATGCCACTGTGAATGTAAAAAAGTTGAAGAAAAATGTGAACCATGTCAAGTTGTATCTGATGTATGTGTTCCAAATCCTTGTAGAGAAGAATGTTGTAATGGAATATCTCCAACTTTTACAACAAGAAATGCTCGCCCAGTAGCTATAGAAGCAAATAGAATATTTGACTCTATACAATTTAGAGTATTTAAAGATGCTACTGCAGAAAATGGAGAACCTTTATTCTTTGACTTTGAAGTAATAGACGTAAGAGGAAATCTTCCAAATAGAGGTACAGCAAGAGTTACAGTAGACGAAGTGTGTATGAATTTCTCAGCAATTGAAATAATTCCAGGGGATGTAACTGTAGATGACTTTGTAGTAACTCCAGTTGAAAATAATTCACCTTGTGATACTGTATTTGAATCTATAGTATGTCCAGTTAGAAATGCTAGATGTTGTGCACAAAATAGAGGACAAAATGTATTATTTAGAGAAAGAGGATTAACTGCAAGAATAGAAGATTTAGTTCTAGAAATAAAAGCACATTGTGGATGTACTAAAATAGTAGCTCTTGCATTCCCAGCTGTAAGAAGAATGAAAAAATTATGTAGAGTTGAATTTGTTGAATTTAGATTTAATACACTAGCTTCTAATCTATGTGTTCCATCTAGTGGTAGATCTTTCACATTGAGACAAGACTTTAGAACTAATTTATCAGTTGATTGTATATCTAATGCATTTGTTTCTGCAGATGATTGCTTTGACCATGACCATGATCATGACTGTGACTGTGATTGTTTCTGTGATCGTGACTGTGATCGTGATTTTGATTTTGATTGTGTTGAATTTACAGTACCAAGTGGAATAGACGTAATACTATGTATTGAAGAAACAGTTAGCGCTTTAATAGGAGATCAATTAGTAGTTCTAGCTGAAACTAACTTTGAGCCAAGGGTAGTTGATACTTTTGCAAATGTTTGTAGATTCCCAGGTTGTGGCGAATAATTTAACAAAATAATTAATTAAGTTATTCAATAAATTTATTTATAATAAGTACTTTAACAAATGATTATTAGCTAAATACCATTACTCTACTAATAGGGTGTATCAAAATTTGATACACCCTTATTATTTAAATAATAACTAGTCATTATTATATTTTTTATAAGATATGCTATAGCAAAACTCAAATAAATCATCTTTAATAGTAGAGTTACAATTACACTCAGGAGAAAAAGAATTTGATTTTCTTAGTAAACTATTTGCTTCTATCCATTTTCTATTTGTAGTATTGAAAATAAGTGTTTGGCGATATGGTTCACCTCTATTATTTTTATTTTCAGATTCATAAGTAAGTATCATATTTGACATTTCATCAATATTCAGTTTATAAATATATTCATTATTTTGTACTATATTATTTATATGATATTTATATACATTATAATTAGAAGTACTAAAGTTATAATGGGATACTCTAAATATATTTTCTTTAATCGAAGATTCCTCTACAACAAATAAATTTAAATAATTCTGTATGATAAATAATCTCATATTCTTAAGATTATTTATATTGTGGCAAATCTTACCTAAGACCTTTTTTCTTATACGTGCATTATTATAAATAAAGTGAATTAGTCTTCCTTTTGTATCTATTGAACAAATATGGATAAGGTTATTGTCATCAAAATTAGCACAATAAGAGACAATATTATTTGCTATTTTGTCAATTTTCTCATTTATATTTTTTATGTATAAACAATTATTTTCTGTATAGACATAAAAAGGCTTTGTATCATTAATCATTGTTGATTTTTTAACCTCCTAACATTTTAATTTTTTTAATGTTTTTATCAAGGCTATAGTATGAAGAATAGTTGTTAAAATAGCAGTAGCAGTTACCGTATAGATATAAGCATACATATGTAGATGTGGTAATGGTAATAAGAAATATAGTGCAATAACTTGGATAACCATTCCTAAAATTGTATTAAAACTAGCTATAACCTCTTTTCTAATTGAATGAAGTATTGATGATAAAGTTTGATTAAGACATAAAAAAAGAGGAGCTAAAGACATAGATTTTAAATACTCACCAGCAGTTTTATTGTTAAATATTACAAGACACAATTCTTCTCCACAAAAATAGAAAAATATTGAAGATAATATTCCTACACCTATGGTTAATGCTAGGGCATAATTAATTTTTATTTTTACATTTTTATATTTATTTAAAGCAATTTCTTGTGAAATACTTGGTATTAAATTTACTACTAAAGCTGAACCTATAGTAAAAGGTATGTAAACAAAAGGCATAACCATTCCATTTAAAATTCCATAAAGTCCCATAGATTTCGCATAAGTCATTCCAGAAAGTACAAGTCTAGAAGGAACTATCATAGAACTTACAGACTGTAATACAACGGAAGACATTTTATTGCAAGTAATAGGTAGCGCCATTTTCAAAGTTTCCATAGAGGAGTAATAAAAATCTTTAAGTCTAATAGTAAATTTATTATATAAGGTAGATTCTCTGTAAAGGCAAATGCTCATATAGATCACATTTATTGCTTCGCCAATAGATATAGCAATCAGAGTAGCATAACAAATCATGGCCTTATTATTTATGTACATAGCAATTAAAAATACAAATAATATTCTTGATACTTGTTCAATAACTTGACCAACAGCAGGAACAATAACTTTTTTTATTCCATAAAAATAACCTCTAAAAACATTTGATAACGTAATAAGTACTACTGCTGGGCAGATAGCTAAAATAAATAAATTTAAATCTCCATCATTTAAAAGTCTAAAAGATAAATAGTTACTATTAAAAGATATTATTAATGAGATAATTAGTGATAAGAAAAATGATACATATAATGTTGAGATAAAAAATATATTTGTTTCTTTTTTATCCTGCATTGCATTTTCCTTTGCAACCAAACAGCTAAGGGCAGTGGGGATACCAGTTGTGGTGAGGGCAATACATATCATTAGAAAGTTAAATACCATGTGATATATTCCAAGGCAAGTTTCTCCCATAACCTTTGATAAAAATATTTTATATAAAAATCCCAGTATCCTTACTATAAGGTTAGAAATAAATAAAATTATAGTTGATAAAACCAGGTTAGGAATTCTCAAAAAAATCACCTCCATATATTTAAAATGTATTCTGATAGAGGTTAAAAAATAATTAGATTTTTATAAAACTTGGATTCACATTGTTAAATTTACAGATAGATTTAAAATCAATATATTTAAGGTAAGAGTAAATATAATTTTTCCCCTTTCATAAAAAATTTGGTATTATATATATATTAATGATAACAAGCACATATTAAACGTCAATAAATCTAAAAATAAGTAAGTGGTGATTTAATGGATAAATACAAATTAGAAATAGATAACAGCAGTAGTAAATATATTCAAATATATAATCATTTAAAAAATCTTATTATCAAAGGAGAAATAAATGAATATGAAAAACTCCCCCCAATAAGAAAGTTTGCAGATTATATAGGTGTAAATAATGCTACAATTGTGAAAGTATATGAATTACTGGCAAAAGAAGGATATGTTTATAAGGTGATTGGAAGTGGAACTTTTGTTTCTTCTATTAATATAAAGAAATCAAGTAATAAAATATCTATGAAAGATGTAATACACTTTGACAGTGGAAATCCTTCCAAAGAAATGTTTCCTATAGATAATTTTAAAGCAGCTATAAATATGGCTCTTGAAAAAGATGGAGCATCTATTTTTGAATATGACGAAGGCAAAGGCTCTAATGAGCTTAGAGAAGAATTATGTTTGTATTTAAAAAATAAAAAAATAAATACTAATAAAGAAAATATTCAAATTATATCTGGAGCACAACAAGGAATAGATATAGTTTGTAAAGGACTTATAAATTATTCTGATGTAGTTTTTGTGGAAGAACCTACCTATAATGGTGCTTTGGAAGTTTTTAAAAGTAGAGGAGCAAAAGTAATACCAATACCAATGTTACATGATGGTATAGATATAGGTATATTAAAATTAAAGTTAGAAAAAATAAAGCCTAAATTAATTTATGTTATGCCTAATTTTCAAAACCCAACGGGTATATCTTATAGTATATATAAGAAAAAGAAACTTATAGAACTATCTGAAAAATATAATTTTTATATTCTTGAGGATGATTTCATAAGTGACTTTGCTTTTGATTCTTCTGATAATAGACCTTTGAAAAGTTACGATGCAAATAATAGAGTCATATATATAAAAAGTTTCTCAAAAATACTTATGCCAGGGCTTAGAATAGGTATAGTAGATATACCAATTGAACTTCAAAAGAAAATTTTATGGGCAAAATATTCTTCTGATATATCAACGCCTGGACTTATTCAAAAATCAATGTATTATTACATGAAATACTTTGACTGGGATAATTATTTAAAAAGATTAGATAAAATCTATACGGAAAAATATAGAAAAACAAAAGGTTTATTAGAAGATAAATTAGGAGATAAATTAAAAATATCTGAATCTGTTGGAGGTTTAAACTTTTTGGTTGAACTACCAAGAGGATATTCATCACAATATTTTTATGAATTTATGATAAAAAAAGGAGTTTGTATTACACCAGGAACTTATTTTTTTGATAATATAATGGATGATAGATTTTTTAGGATAAATATAGCGAATACGAATTTAGAAGATATAATAAAAGGGATAACTATAATAGAAAATAATTTAGAAGAATTTATTACATCTTATAAAAATGGAGAATATATAAGGAGTAATAAAATATTTTATTAATATAGGTAAAATTTTAGGAGGCAAAAATGTTTGATCAAAAAAAACTAGACAGAATAAATGAATTAGCAAAGAAAAATAAAGAAGAAGGATTAACTAAAGAAGAATTAGCAGAGAGAGAAGTATTAAGAAAAGAGTATTTAGAAAACTTTAGAGCACACTTCAGATCTAGACTAGATAATGTTAAGGTTGTATCAAAAGAAGAATATGATGAAATAATGAAGAAAAAACAAAACTAGTTTAAAAAAGTATTTGTAGTTTAGGGGGAAGACATGAATTTAAAATATGAAAATGTTAATGGATGGAAAGTTATAAAAAAAATGAATAACATTGATAATGTTATGAATTACTCTAAGGAATACATAAACTTCTTAAACAAGTCAAAAACAGAAAGACTTTGTACTAGAGAAATAATTAAATTAGCAAGGAATCAAGGTTATATTTCTCTAGAAGAAGCAGTTTCAAATGGGCAACTAAAAAGTGGCGACAAAGTCTTCGCTGAAAACAGAGACAAAGGAGTTGCTTTATTTGTAATAGGTGAAAAAGATATAGAAAAAGGCATGAAAATAATAGCCAGCCATATTGATTCACCTAGGCTAGATTTAAAACCAAATCCATTATATGAAGATAGTAATTTAGGTTATTTTAAAACACATTATTATGGTGGAATAAAAAAATACCAATGGGTAACAATACCTTTAGCTTTATACGGAGTAGTATTCTTACATGATGGAACTAAAGTAGATATTTCCATTGGTGATGAAGAAAATGATCCAGTATTTTGTATAAATGATTTATTACCACACTTATCTTCTGACCAAAATCAAAAGAAATTAAGTGAAGGAATAGGTGGAGAAGATTTAAATGTTTTAGTAGGAAGTATACCTTGTGATGAAGAAGAAAATTCTACTGTTAAATATAATATTTTAAAATTATTAAATGAAAAATATAATTTAATAGAAGAAGATTTCTTAAGTGCAGAGCTAGAAATTGTACCAGCTGGAAAAGCTAGAGACTTAGGTATTGATAGATCTATGGTGATGTCTTATGGACAAGATGACAGAGTATGTGCTTTTGCATCTTTAAAATCAATTTTTGAAACTGAGAATCCTGAATACACAGCAGTTGCTTTATGCGTAGATAAAGAAGAAACTGGTTCACATGGTAATACAGGAATGCACTCTAAGTTCTTTACGAATATTGTTGCAGAGCTTATAAATTTACAAGGTGATTACTCTGAACTAAAATTAAAAAGAAGTTTGTATAACTCAAAAGTATTATCTGGAGATGTTAATGCTGCTTACGATCCAAATTTTGCTGGAGCTTATGAGAAAAGTAATTCAGCATTTGCTGGAAATGGAGTTATCTTAATGAAATATTCTGGAGCAAGAGGTAAAAGCTCAACAAGTGATGCCAATGCAGAATTTGTTTCAGAAATGAGAAGAATATTTAATAAAGCCAATATTGTGTGGCAAACAGGAGAACTTGGAAAAGTTGACCAAGGTGGAGGAGGTACTGTAGCTTATATTTTAGCTGAATATGGTGCTGAAGTTATAGACTGTGGTGTACCAGTTTTAAGCATGCATGCTCCTTTTGAAGTTGTTTCTAAAGCTGATATATTTGAAATGTACAGAGGTTATAAAGCTTTTTATAATATTAATTTATAAAATAAAAAATCCTTCTATATTTTTAGAAGGATTTTTCTATTAATGTATATAAGATTGTACTTTTAATCTTATACACAAAAAGAATTTTTATTTTAAGGTTAATATATTTTAGTAGGTGTATAATTGAAATTGATAAAACTTATTTTTACATATAAAGTTGTTGATTTTCTTGTGATAATTTGTTACATTTATAATAATATAATTAGTTAATTTATGCCTTTGTATTACAAAAATATTACAAAATGAGATTTATTATCAAATTTAACTGATTATAGGTTATAATTTTTCAGTAAGATAAATTACGAATGTATTTTACTTTTGAAAATATTAAATATTTAATATTTAATATTTAATATCATGCTTGAGACAAGGAGGATAAGATCGTGACAATTAAAAAATCATTAATTGGGCTAATAATTTCCTGTATATTCTTTACTGGATGTTATAATGATCAAGTGACTAATGAAGAAATTTCTATGCCTGACGAAGCAACTAAACAGAAGACAATGACTAAGGTTCAAAATAATATAGATGAAATAAAGGGTAAAGACTATGAATATGTAATAAGTAATTTAGGTGAGCCTAATGTAGTAACTTATGGCATAGATAAGAATGATATAAATGAAATTAAAGATATTGAAGATGTAAGAGCTTTAGGAGAAGTGAGCTTGGCATATTATAAAAATGTATATGATGGTGAATCCACTAAAAGTGCTCTAAATATTTATTTAAAAGATGATGTAGTACAAAAAGCACAGAGCGTTGATTCTATAAGTGAAGATTTAATTGAATATATGGATAAATCTAAAATAATTGTTAGTGCATATAAAGATAATGACGTTATAAGTATCGATGACTTTGAAAATTCAGACTTACATAATTTTCAAGGTATGAAATCTGAAGAATTTTATAAAATAATAGGTGAAACTCAATTTAAATATAACGCATATTTATTTGAAGGACAAAAAAAATCAGTTAAAGTTTATGAATTAAATGAAGATAATAAACTATTAGCTATATTTGAAGAAGATGATACGATTAAAACTGTTAGAATACTTGAAGAAAATGACAATGTTATAGATATGATTAGAAATATAATGCTTGAGGATTAGTAGAAAGAGTTATAGATTAAAAATCTATAACTTTTTTAGTTATGTGAAATATTTATTTAGAATGTGAATAAATATAATAGGGCAATATTAAATAAAGTTTAAATTATTAAGACTATATTTTAAGATAGGTGATTAAGAAAAAATATGAATAAAATAGAGATAGCTAATTATGTCATAAAAAATAAAAAGATACCAAAGGATTTTCATAATTATAATATTGTGCAAATAAGTGACTTGCACAATAAAAGTTTTGGTAAAGGAAATATTAAACTATTAGAAAAAATTAATCAAATTAATCCAGAAGTTATTTTTATAACAGGAGATTTAATTGATGGAGAGAGCAAAGATTTTTCAAATACCCTAGAGATTGTAAAAAAACTAACAGAAAAATACAAGGTTTATTATATAACTGGAAATCATGAGCAAAAGGTATTGCTTAGAAGATATAAAGACCTATATTTAGAATATTTTAGTGAGCTAAAAAAGCTGGATGCTGTTCACTTAGATAATGATTATATTAGACTGAAAAAAGGAAATGCTTTTATAAATCTTTATGGTCTAACCATACCATTTAAGTACTATAATTACTTATTTAAAAAAGATAAAAATACTGATTTAGAAGAAGACTTTATAGAAACAAGTCTTGGGAAAATAAATAAAGATGAGTATAATATACTTTTATCTCATACACCTTTTTATTTTGAAGATTATGAAAAGTGGAGCTGACTTAACTTTAGCAGGTCATGTTCATGGTGGAATAATAAGATTACCTTTTGTAGGAGGTTTATTATCACCTAATAGAACTTTTTTCCCTAAATATGATTTAGGAAAGTTTGAAATAAATGATTCTGTTATGATAGTAAGCAAAGGCCTTGGTGGATCTAAGGTTTTAGTTAGAATAAATTGTAAACCAGAAATAGTAAATATTATTTTGAAAAGTGAATAGATATGGAAAAATGTAATAGACCTGGTGTATATACCCAGGTCTATTATTTTATTTGAACCATAGACTATATAAAAAGTAATTGTTATATAAACAGGTATAGTTTATAAAATTTATAAATATTTAGGAGAAGGTTGTTAATTAGTAAATATATAAGAGGAATATAGTAATTAATTAGTGAATATATTATATTGTATTTATATAAATAAAATATAATATATATTAAATTAATCAACATGTAAATATAGATGAATCTGGAAAATAGGAATGTTTATATAAGTATAATATTAAAAGTAAAGGGGGAAGTCTTATGAGTTTTGAAGTTGTAGATGGAATAATGACTGTTAATCTAGATATGATAGCAACTGTGGCTTTAGCATCTTTACTGTTATTATTGGGTAATTTTATTAAGAAAAAAATTAAAGTCTTAGAAAAGTTCTGCATTCCAGGGCCTGTAGTAGGAGGACTTTTAGTAGCAATCACAGTATTAGTTTTAAAAAGTAGTAATATTTTAGATATATCAATGGATACAACTCTTCAATCACCTTTCATGATAGCGTTTTTCACAACAGTTGGATTAGGTGCAAGTTTTGCATTAGTTAAAAAAGGAGGTAAACTACTTATAATTTATTGGTTATTGTGTGGAGTTTTATCAATATCACAAAATATAATTGGTATATTAGGAGCTAAATTAACAGGTATAAATCCTTTAATAGGAATAATGTGTGGAGCTGTATCTATGGAAGGCGGGCATGGGGCAGCTGCATCCTTTGGAGAAACTGTAGAGTCACTAGGAGTTAATGGAGCTTTAACTATAGGGATGGCAGCAGCAACATTTGGAGTAGTATGTGGAGGTCTTATAGGTGGACCAATAGCAAGATATTTAATAGATAAAAATAATTTAACACCTACTGAAGATACAAGTTTACAAGATAATGATAGTAATTCAGTTGGAGGAAGTATATCAATAGAGGAGGTTGCGGGGATAAAGATCAGTGAATCATTTAATTCAAATACAATGATTATACAAGTCGCTGTTATATCATCATGTATGACAATAGGAAGTGTTGTTAGCACATGGTTTACTAGTATGACAGATATTGTTCTTCCAGGATATGTTGGAGCAATGTTTATAGCTGTAATATTCAGAAATATAAATGATAAATTAAAACTTGTAAATTTAGATTTATATTCTATAGATATAATAAGTAATATATGCTTAGGAATATTTTTAACAATGGCACTTATGACTATGAAGTTATGGGAGCTAGCAGATTTAGCAGGGCCAATGCTTATTATACTTGCAGCTCAAGTTATATTTATAGCTTTATTTGCTGTATTTGTAGTATTCAAACTATTAGGAAAAGACTTTGATGCAGCGATAATGGTTGCAGGATTATTAGGGCACGGATTAGGAGCTACACCAAATGCATTAGCAAATATAAATGCTGTAACATCTAAATATGGCAACTCTATAAAAGCGATGTTAATAGTTCCATTAGTAGGTGCTTTTTTAATAGATTTAATAGCTTTACCAACTATAGTAACATTTATAAATTTCTTTAGTTAATGGATAAGATATAAAGGTCTATAATTTTAGGAGGAATCATAGTGGGGAATGAGATAAAGGTAATAAGAAAGAATGAACATAAAACAAGTCGATGGTCTGGTGGAACTACTACTCAATTATACATATATCCAGAGGAATCAGAGTATGATAAGAGAAACTTTTTATTTAGAATAAGTTCGGCTAAGGTTGAAGTAGATGAATCTGTATTTACATACTTGCCTGACATAAATAGAGAAATAATGATTATAGATGGAGAATTAGTATTAAAACATGAAGGTCATCATACTACTAAATTAAGTAGATTTGATAAAGATTGTTTTAGTGGAGATTGGAGTACAAGAAGTTATGGAAAAGTAACTGATTTTAATCTTATGATGAACAAAGACTGTTATGGAACTATAGAACATATTAAGGTGGAAATAGGAAGTAATAATGACATCAAATTTGATAAACATGAAATATATGATAAATCATCGATTATCTTATATTGTGTAAATGGTCAAGTATCAATAGTGCTAGAAGAAAAGGTAGATTTATATGAAGGAGATTTATTTGTATTTACTGCTGATAAAATTAGTAATGCAGAAAAAATAAGTATTTACAATAAATCAAATGAAGAATCACATTTAATTATTAACAGATTATATTTTAATTAAAAAGCATTTAAAAACTTTTTAGAAAAACATATTTTGAAGTTTTGATAAGTTAGCATTTAGATAATACATCTAGATGCTAACTTATTTTTATTTTATATGATTGAAAAAGATTAAAAATATAATATTTTAGAAAATTTATATCAAATCTTTTATTATAAAAAATATTAAAAAACATTAAAACTTTTTATACTATATATACGAATATATAAAAGTAGAAAATAAACGATGAGGGTAAGTAATGGACAAAGATTTAAGACTTATTAAGAAAATTAAAAAACGAAATAGTAGAAATGCAGCAGACGAGTTAATTTCTAATTACTATAAGGAAATATATGTTTATGTATTTAAACAAACATCAGATAAAGAGACTTCTATGGACTTAACACAAGAGATTTTTATAAGTATGTTGAAAAGTCTACATAGCTTTGATGAAAATAAATCATCTTTTAGAACTTGGCTATATAGAATATCTACCAATAAAGTAGTGGATTATTTTAGATCTAAGAATTATAAATATACAACTTTAGTAGAAACGATAGAAGATAGAAAAATAGAAGATACTACAGATTTTACAGTTAATTTAGAACATAAAGAAGATGTAGAAAAAATACAAGTAATAGTAAATAAACTAAGCAGTGAATATCAAGAAATATTTAGATTAAAGATTTTTTTAGAAGCAACTTTCTTGGAAATTTCCAAAATATTAGAGCTTAGTGAATCAACCGTTAAAACTAAATATTATTCGATTATCAAGAAAATTAAAAAAGAATTTAATGAAGTTTAAGGAGGCTAAAATGGAAAAATTTAATACAGATATGCCCAATGATTTAGAAATAAAAAAACAAGTTAATTTAATTTTAGATAAAGTGTTAGAAAATAAGAAATCATTTTATTTATATATGAAGGAAATGTATAAAAATATAGGTTTTAAAAATTTATTTCATGATTCATCAGAACTTATATTTATAGGAGTGCTATTCATTTCAATTGTAGTTTTTGGAATTATATCTATAAGAAGTGACTATATGATATCAAAAGAAAAAATATATATGTTTATATTTATAATTTCACCTCTATATTACTTATTAACAAATGTATTTTCACTAATTAATGTAAAGGAAAATAATACTTATGATATTGAGATGATTTGTAAATATAATGTGTATCAAGTAGCAGCACTTAGAATGTTAGTGTTTAGTGTGATTTCCATTCTTTCAAGCATGGTATTTGTATTAGGATTATATAATCAAATAAATTTATTTAGGGGGATTATGATTTCTATTACTTCTATATTTTTATTTTCAGCATTATTTTTATACTCAATGACGAAAATAAAATATTATGCAGCAAGATATATAGTCATAGTAGGTTGGATCATAGGAAATGGTGCTTTACTTAGATTAAGCTCTAATCAATATTTTGAAATTTTACAATCGCTACCTTTAGTTGTATATGCCTTGGTAACTATAATATCAGCATTTATTTATTTTAAAAATATAAAAATATTATCTAATTATAATAAACCAGTAAAATTGGATTTTAGTCGTATGTAGAGAAAAAATTATATTAATTAAAAAAATAAATAAAAATTTAAAACTATTTAAAAAGTAAATACGAATAAATATAGGAACAATTTAATTGCAATTAAATATATACTTACAAAATAATGGAGGAAATTCATGTTAACAATAAAAAACATAAGCAAAAATTATGGAGATTTTTGTGCTTTAAAAAATATAAATATGGAATTTGAAAATGGAGTCTACGGTCTTCTTGCGCCAAATGGAGCTGGCAAAACGACTCTAATAAAAATGATAGCCACATTAATTTTTCCAACTAAAGGAGAAATCCTTTATAAGGGCGAGAATATAATCACTATGGACGATAGATATAGAGAAATACTTGGATATTTACCACAAGATTTTGGATATTATAAAAATTATTCTCCTAATAAATTCTTAATGTATTTAGCTGCATTAAAAGGTATAGAAAAAACTGTGGCTAAGGAAAAAATAAAGAATCTACTAAAATTAGTGGCTTTAGAAGATGTGGCTGATAAAAAAATGAAGAAATTTTCAGGAGGAATGTTACAAAGGGTAGGAATAGCACAAGCTCTTTTAAATGATCCTAAGATATTAATTTTAGATGAACCAACAGCAGGTCTAGATCCTAAGGAAAGAGTTAGATTTAGAAACTTATTAAGTGAATTATCTAGAGATAGAATAATAATAGTATCTACGCATATAGTTTCGGATATAGAATTTATATCAAATGAAGTAGTAATGATAAAGGATAAGGAGTTACTTTATAAAGATAACATAGAAAATATTTGTGAAAAAATACATGGTAAAGTATTTGAAACAGAAGTAGAAAATAAAGAATTAATAGATTTTAGGAAAAAATACTTATCACTATCAGAAAAACAAGAACATGGAAAAGTCAAAGTGAGATTTATTTGTGAAGGTGAGTATGATAAAAATTGGAATTTAGTATATCCAAGTTTAGAAGATGTATTTTTATATGAATATAAAGATGAAGTAGTAGAGGTTTAATTTATGAATATAAAAGTACATGAAATCAAGAAAATTATATCTTCTCCTGTAATTATTGGACTAACTGTAGTTTTTCTTTTATTCAATATAATTACTATAAATCAAAATAAATATCTTCAAAGTGATATAAAAATAATAAGTAATATGATTTCAGAGTTTGGATATGAAATAGACAATGAAATGATAAATAATATGAAGGCTAAGTATAAAGATAGTTTGAAGGAGTTAAATAAGATAACTAAGGAAAAGGTAAATAAAACATATAAAAGTGTAAGTGAATTTATGGCTAGTGATGAATACTACTCTAATAACTATGAAGATGGAGTTTTTACAAAAGATGAATTAGAGTTTTTTTCTCAAGTTGCTTTATTAGACTTATATTCAAATCAAAGTGTGGGTTTAGTTCAGTCTTATGAAGATATAAATATTATGGAAATGGGAGAAAGGGCAATAGAAGCTTATGGATTAAGCGGAAGTGCTGCTAAACTAGCGAAAGAAAATTATAAAGAGTTAGCAAATAGATTTGAAGAGATAAAGGAGAATAAAGAACATAAAAATTTATTTTTTTTAGGACAAACATATAGAATGCATTCCTTATTATTTAGAGATATCTTCTCAAAATGTATTTATGAAATCATGATATTAGTAGTTCTTATAACTGCTTATTTAATTAATTTTGAATTTGATAATAAAACTAATTTATTAGTTTATTCTACAAAAAGAGGAAGAAAAAATATAAAAGATAAGTTTACAGTATGCATGCTTGCATCATTGATAGTAAGTAGTCTAATTGTAGGAATTACATTATCTTATTACTTTACTATGTTTGATTATAGTGAAGTTTTAAATGTACCAATAACCACAGCTTTTAATTGGGAGTATAATACGCCTTATATAAGTTGGTTTAATAATACTTTTATAGAACACTTAATACTAAGTGTATTAATAGTAATAATGTGTGCTGTAATGTTTATATCAATTTCATTTATAATTTGTAGCTTAATAAAAAATAGTTATTTAGTGTTTTTTATATTCTTTATAATATTTGGAATAAGTCTGATGATACCATCACTAGTAAGTAAGAGCTCACCGCTTTTAATATATTCTCATTATAATATATTTCAATTAATATGTAATCCGCACATGTGGTTTATGAATATGGGACCTGTAATGTTTAAGAATTATGAGCTTATTACGATAGTTATTAATGGTATGGTTATTATTTTAGGAAGTATATTTACTATAAGCAAATTTAAAAAGGAAGATATAAATTAAGGGAGAGATTATGAACATAATTAAAAATGAGATAAAAAAGATATTTAATCCAATAAATATGATTGTAGCGACTTTAATAACAATTATAATATGGTTTTTATTTATAAGCTTTAATATAGAGCATTTTCCAAATGGATCTAATATTTATGACTATGATACTAGCGTATATATGCTAAAAAATTACGGAACATCTATGGATGAAGAAGAGTTTAAAGATTTTAAGCAATATAGGAAAGAAAAAATAAAAGAAGCTAATAAATATTTATTAAGTGATGAGGAGTTTGCAAAAGAAAATATTAATAGCTATGAAGATTATATAAACATCAGGAGTAAAATGGGATATAATCAAAAAGCAGATGAATTGATAGAGAAAGTAATGTTTGAAGATAATGTAGAAGTATTCTGGGAGTTACAAAGTTTAGACAATCTCATAGAAAGCTATGAAGATAAGGAGTTTTCGATAAGCTCAAACTATGAAGAGGAAAGCCCAGCTCAGAAAGCCAGACATGAAGAAATTAAAGATAGCAATGGATTTAATTCTCCTTTAAATTTTATGATATTTGGAAATTACAATAGTTTAATATTTGGAATAAATTTATTAGTCTTAATATGTGTTCCTATTTTAATATGTCCTATTTTTATCAATGATAATAAAAATAAAGTGAATTATATTCAGTATAGTACAAAGACAGGAAGAAAACTCTTTAGCAAAAAAGTGATTGCAAGTTTAATATCAGCTATACTTATAACTACAATACACTTAGGTATTTTGTTTACAGTATATAAATCTAATAATACCTATATGTTCTGGGATTGTAGTATAAGTTCATTTATAAATTGGATGTTATCTTGGTATGATATGACATTTGGGCAATATATAATTCTGTCGGTGATTTTAACTTATATTGTATCAATTATTACATCTATTGTGACAATTTGTGTATCATCTAGAACAAGTACATATATAAGTGCAATAGGTATTCAAATACCAATATTATTTATATTTGGATATTGGTTAAAAGCTATTGGGATGGATTATTTAACTACTACTTATTATCCTAAGTATACATTGCACATAATATATGGATTATTAATCTTAATTTCATCAGTTATGCTTATTAGAAGAATTAAAAGAGAGAGAGTATCAGATATATAAAGTCAAAAGCTATATACTTAGACGAAGAATGTCCAAGTGTATAGCTTTTTCATGTTAAGAAATTTTAGAGTAAATATTATTGTGAAAATTGAAAAATTTAATAAGGTAACAGCAAATACTTATATTTTATATAAATTGTATTGATACGATTTGTATTTATATAGAAAAATATTAAGAATTATTGTGATACAATTTGTATTGTACTACTATTTATTTATAAAATAAAAATATTAGGGGGTACAATATGAGTAGAGAAGTATTAAATAAAAATTTAGCACAAATGTTAAAGGGTGGAGTAATAATGGATGTAACAAATCCTAAAGAAGCACTAATTGCACAAAATGCGGGGGCTTGTGCAGTAATGGCATTGGAAAGAGTTCCATCAGATATAAGAAAACAAGGTGGAGTGGCAAGAATGTCAGATCCTAAAATGATAAAAGAAATACAAGAAGCTGTAAGTATACCAGTTATGGCAAAAGTTAGAATAGGTCATTTTGTAGAAGCACAAATTCTTGAAGCATTAGAAATAGATTTCATAGACGAAAGTGAAGTATTAACACCAGCAGATAATTTATATCACATAGATAAGTCAAATTTTGAAGTACCTTTTGTATGTGGTGCAAGAAATTTAGGAGAAGCATTAAGAAGAATTGGTGAAGGTGCTGCTATGATAAGAACTAAAGGTGAAGCTGGAACAGGCGATGTTGTAGAAGCAGTAAAACATATGAGAACTGTTACATCACAAATAAGAACTATTGTATCAATGGGAGAAGAAGAGCTTATGAACGCAGCTAAAGAAATGGGAGCTCCTTTTGATTTAGTTAAATATGTCCATGAAAATGGAAAACTTCCAGTGGTAAACTTTGCGGCAGGAGGAATAGCAACACCAGCGGATGCAGCTTTGATGATGCAATTAGGATGTGATGGCGTATTTGTAGGTTCTGGAATATTTAAATCAGATAACCCTGAAAAGAGAGCTGAAGCTATAGTAAAAGCAGTTACTAACTATAATAATCCTAAAGTTTTAGCTGAAATATCAGAAGATTTAGGAGAGGCTATGAGTGGAGTAGCGGTAAGTTCTTTACAAAATGAAGAGTTATTAGCATCAAGAGGGTGGTAATATGAAAATAGGTGTATTAGCCATGCAAGGTGCTTATAGAGAACATATAAGTATGCTAAAAGATTTAGATGTTAACGCCATAGAGATAAGAAATAAAGAAGATTTGACAGGTATAGATGGATTAATAATTCCTGGCGGTGAAAGTACTACTATGGGAAAGTTAATTAGGGCATTAGACTTGTATAATGATTTAAAAGAAATGATAGAAGAAGGTCTGCCAGTATGGGGAACTTGTGCAGGTATGATTTTATTAGCAAAAATTATTTATAATGATGACACAAAACATTTAGCAACTATGAATATTGAGGTAGTTAGAAATGCTTATGGAAGACAATTGGGTAGTTTTAATACAAAATCTTATGTCAAAGGAATTGGTGAAGATATAGAAATGGTATTTATAAGAGCACCATATATTAAAAGTGTAGGAGAAGGGGTAGATGTATTATCTATTGTTGATGAAAATATAGTTGCGGCGATGGAAAAGAATATGATTGTTACATCTTTTCATCCAGAGTTAACTAATGATAATAGAGTACATAAATATTTTATTAATATGGTTAAATCGAATATTGATAATAATTAAGAACAATAATTTAAAATATAGAAGTTTAAATAATAAAAGTCAGCGTAACCGCTGACTTATTTTTTTATGTATAAATATGGACATATATTAAATATCTAGAGATATAATAAAATTTATAAATTATACTTTATAGATAATATCTTCTATGCATTTTAATATTTCTACAAATAATATTAAAATACATAGAAGATTTATGAAGGTTGTTGTTACATTAATGCTTAAATGATAGAATATTAATATAAATTATAGAGTACAAAAATGGGGGTGGAAATTATAGATAATAAAATAAAAAAACAAGTCTCAATCGCATTATCAGGATTATTATGTGGTAGTTCTTTAGTTACAGATGTATTCGCCTATGAATTAAATAGCACAATTGAAGATGAAGATATGACAGCTAATTTTTTAGAAAATAGAAACGTTACTAATAAAGGTATCGTTACAGCAACTTCATTAAATGTTAGAAAAGAACCATCTACTAATGCTTTAATAGTGGGATTTGTACAAAAAGGACAGACTGTTGAAATCTTAAATAAAGAATCAAGTGGATGGTATAAAATAAAATATGGAAATGGTCATGGGTATGTTAGTGAATTATATATAAATATCTCATCAAACTCAAATACCAATACATCACAAGAGACAACAGTGACTCATACAGGAGTGGTAAATGCAAGCTCGCTTAATGTAAGAAGTGAAGGAAGCACATCATCTTCAAAAATAGGAGCTATATCAAGGGGAACAAGAATAAACATAGTAGATAAACTAAGTAATGGATGGTATAAGATTAAATTTAATAATGGATATGGATATATAAGTGGAGACTATATAGTGAATATAGTTGAAGTAGGTTCTTCGAATAATTCAAGTTCAAATACATCACAAGCAACAACAGTGACTCATACAGGAGTGGTAAATGCAAGCTCACTTAATGTAAGAAGTGAAGGAAGTGCATCATCTTCAAAAATAGGAGCATTATCAAGAGGAACAAAGGTAAACATAGTAGATAAACTAAGTAATGGATGGTATAAGATTAAATTTAATAATGGATATGGATATATAAGTGGAGACTATATAGTAAGTGTAGTTGAAGCAGGTTCTTCCAATAATTCAAGTTCAAATACATCACAAGCAACAACTGTGACTCATACAGGGGTGGTAAATGCAAGCTCACTTAACGTAAGAAGTGAAGCAAGTGCATCATCTTCAAAAATAGGAGCGTTATCAAGAGGAACAAAGGTAAACATAGTAGATAAACTGAGTAATGGATGGTATAAGATTAAATTTAATAATGGATATGGCTATATAAGTGGAGATTATATATCAAATGTGGCATCATCAAATTCTTCAAATGAAACACAAGTAATAAAAACAGGTACGACAAACACTAATTCTCTTAATGTTAGGAGTGGGGCATCTACAACTTATGAAAAGATAGGATCTCTATCAAGAGGAACTACAGTAGAGATAGTAAATATTGAATCTAATGGATGGTATAAAATTAAATATAAAGATGGATATGGATATGTAAGTAGTTCTTATATAAATATAGTAGGAGAACGAAATAACTTAAATAATTTTTTATTTATAGGTGATTCATTCACCGTAGAAATACAAAATATAATAAATTCTAAAAATAATAATGCCTATGTATATGCTAAGAGTGGAAGTAGACCATCATATTGGTTAGATAAAGTAGATTCAATGCCAAATAGTAGTAAAATTGATGGTGTATGTTTATTAATAGGAGTTAACGGAGCAAGTACATCAGCTAATAAATCAGATGTAAAAACTTTAATAAATAAGTTATCAGCCAAATATCCAGATAAAACAATCTATGTTCAAAAAGTATTTCCTGTAGGTAGGGCATTTACAGGTGCAAATCCAGCCTCATTTAATAAAAGTATAGCTAGTTTAAATAGTGTGATAGAATCTCATTGCGAAACAAAATCAAATGTGAAATTTATAGATACGACAACAGGATTTGTTGATAGTGATGGATATCTAATACATCATAATGGAGATGGATTACATATATCTGGAAGTTATTCGAATACCTTCTATAATAATATATTAAGTGCTATTAAAATAGCTGAAAAAGGAAAATAAATTAGTGATAAGATTGAATAGTTTTAAGAAAAAGTTATAAAAAAGGGAATATAAATAGAAATAATAGATAATAAAAAAGACTACTAAGCTTAGTAGTCTTTTTTATTAATTTTAAAATTGGTGCCGAATGTGGGAATCGAACCCACACGCTATTTCTAGCAAAGGATTTTGAGTCCTCCCCGTCTACCAGTTCCAGCAATTCGGCTTAATTTAAATTATAATAAATTATAACAAATGATAAAAAGAAAAGCAAGTATATAGATTTATTTAATCATAAATAAAATATATTTTAAGATAGTTACCAAACTAAAAAATATAATAAATACAATAATAAATAGTAATTTAAAATTAACATTTATTTTGAAGAAATAGAATTTTCATTTTTAAACACCTTAATATAATTTGATTATTATGGTATTATTAAATAATGAAATATAGGTATATAATAGTATATATGATTATATAATATTGAAAATTATAGGAGTGATAAACTTGAATAAAAGATTAATAATTATAGATGGAAATTCAATTATAAATAGAGCATTTTATGCATTACCAGATATGAGCAATAGTGAAGGATTAAAAACAAATGCTGTATATGGTTTTACAAGAATGTTATTTAAAATAATAGATGATTATAAGCCAACACATATAAGTGTTGCTTTCGATAAAAAAGCGCCTACATTTAGGCACCAAGAATTTGCTGACTATAAAGCTGGAAGAAAGAAAATGCCTGATGAATTAAGGCAACAATTAGAGCCTTTAAAGGAATTATTAGATGCTTTCAATATACATAGAATGGAAATGGCAGGATATGAGGCAGATGACTTAATAGGTACAGTATCTAAAATAGGAGAAGATAATGATTATACAGTTTACATAGTTACTGGAGATAAGGATGCTATTCAGCTTGCTTCAAATAAAACAACTACATTAATTACTAAAAAAGGTGTGGGAGAAGTTGAAGAATATAACTATGATTCAGTTATAGAAAGATATGAAATGACTCCTACTCAATTTATAGATCTAAAAGGATTAATGGGAGATAAATCAGATAATATACCAGGTGTCCCTGGAATAGGAGAAAAAACAGGGATAAAACTTATAAAAGAATTTTCTTCAATAGAAAACTTAATAGAAAATACAGATCAGTTAAAAGGCAGTGTTAAGAAAAAAATAGAAGAAAATAAAGAACAAGCTATATTTAGTAAAAAGCTTGCTACTATAATAAGAGATGTTCCTATAGAAATAAATTTAGATGAATTATCTTATGGAGATTACGATAGAAGTAAGGTTATAGAAGAATTTAAGAGATTTGGATTTAATACATTAATAAAACAAGTTATGGATATGGATGGAGATGAATCTACTGAAGAAGAAGTAGCTTTAAATATTAAGCATTTAGATAATATAGAAGAATTTAAAAAAGAGGTAGAAAATAATAAAAAACTTTACATAAAAACAGTCAGCAGGGTTGGTAATATATTAGATAAAAAAATACTTTATGTTTTTGTAACTGCAAATGGAGAAGATATCTATTATATCAAGGAAGATGAACTAGATTTAATAAAAGATATAATTTCCAATGATGAAATTAAGAAAATAGGTTACAATTTAAAGGATGATTACTTAGCTTTCAAACCATATGGTATTGAAATAAAAAATATTTATTTTGATATAACAATAGCTGAATATCTAATAGATTCTAAATCATCAACTTCTTATGAATGTAGTGCCATAGCAATGAAGTACTTAACTAGAAAAGTAAAATCAGAAGAGGATTTACTTGGAAAAGGTGCTAAGGCTAAAAAGTTCCAAGACTTAGACTTGGAGGAACTTTCAACTTACTTTGCTACAATATTAAATGTAGTATATTCTGTAAGTGCTATGATGGAAAAAACAGTTAAACATATGGATATGGAATACCTATTCTATGATGTGGAAATGCCATTAGTTGAAGTATTAGGCTCTATGGAGTATGAAGGGATGAAAGTTGACAGAAACCAATTAAATGAGTTAGGGGAAAAGTTTAAAGGAATAATAACTAAGCTTGAAGAAGAGATATTTGAATTAGCTGGAGAAAAATTCAATATAAATTCTCCAAAACAATTAGGTGTAATTTTATTTGAAAAATTAGAATTACCAGTTGTAAAGAAAACTAAAACTGGATATTCAACTAATGCAGATGTATTAGAGAAACTTAGAGATAAACATGAAATAATTGATAAGATTACTGAATATAGACAAATTGTCAAGCTAAACTCAACTTACGTTGAAGGTCTAGTTGGAATAATAAATCCTATAAGTGGAAGAATACATTCTTCATTTAATCAGACTATAACAACTACAGGAAGAATATCTTCTACTGAACCTAACTTACAAAACATACCTGTTAAAACTGAAATGGGTAGAGAAATAAGAAAAGTTTTCATAGCAGATGATAACTGT
Organism: Terrisporobacter mayombei; assembly: GCF_014333445.1. Taxonomy (GTDB): domain Bacteria; phylum Bacillota; class Clostridia; order Peptostreptococcales; family Peptostreptococcaceae; genus Terrisporobacter; species Terrisporobacter mayombei_A. The sequence goes on from NZ_JACRYU010000016.1 coordinate 35,242, forward strand.
AAATTAGTAGATGCGGACTACTCTCAAGTTGAGCTTAGGGTGTTAGCTCATATGAGTGAAGATGAGCATATGATAGAAGCATTCCAAAATGATGAAGATATACACGCTAAAACTGCATCACAAATATTTGGTGTTGACATAAATGAAGTAACTAGTTTACAAAGAAGTGAAGCAAAAGCTATAAACTTTGGTATAGTATATGGGAAAACTGATTTTGGTCTTTCTCAAGATTTAAATATACCAGTGGCAAAAGCTAAAGCTTACATAGATAGTTATTTTGAAAATTATAGCAAGATAAAAGATGTTATGGACTCAGCAATAAGTGAAGGAAAAGAAAAAGGATATGTTTTAACTATATTTAATAGAAGAAGATATATTCCAGAGATAAACTCAAGTAATTTTATGGTTAGAAAACAAGGTGAAAGATTTGCTATGAATGCTCCAATCCAAGGAAGTGCAGCAGATATAATAAAAATAGCTATGGTTAATGTTTATACTAGATTAAAAGATAAGAACTTAAAATCTAAATTAATATTACAAGTACACGATGAGCTTATAGTTGAAGCTGTCGAAGAAGAATTAGATAAAGTATCTATAATAGTAAGAGAAGAAATGGAATCAGCTGTAAATCTACATGTTCATTTAGACGTAGATTTGAATATTGGAACTTCATGGTTTGAAACAAAGTAGGTGTCTTTATGATTATTATAGGTTTAACAGGGAATATTGGTTGTGGAAAAAGTAGTTTATCAGCTATATTTATTCAAGAAGGAATAGATATAGTTGATGCAGATATAGTTGCAAGACAAATATTTGACGATAAAAAGTTATTAAATGAAGTATTTGAAACTTTTGGTCCAACTATAAAAAATGAAGATAACACACTAAATAGAAAAGCATTAGGAAGTATTGTTTTTAATGATGATAAAGAATTAGTTAAACTAAATAATTTAACTCATCCTGCAATAAGAAAAAAAATATTAAATGAAATTGAAAATTTAAGAGTTGAAAATAAAAAAATTGTAGTTCTAGATGCAGCTTTGCTTATAGAATCAGATTATTTAAAGCATATTGATAAGCTGCTTTTAGTTAAATGTGATGAAGAGGTTCAAATAGAAAGAATAAAAAATAGAGATAATTGTACACGAGAAGAAGCAATAAGTAGAATTAAATCTCAAATGAGTCAATCGGAAAAAGAAAAATATGCAGATTATATAATAGATAATACAGGTACATTTGACGAATTGAAAGAAAAAGCTTCTATATTTATGAATTATATAAAGGAGAATTGTAGTGAATAAAAAGAGCATTATAATCTTATCTGTTATTATAATCTTAGGTAGTGCACTATATATTGAAAAGGATAAGATATACGAATTCTTATATCCTAGAAAATACTCTATATATGTACAACAATATGCTAAAGAGTATAATTTAGATGAAAATCTAGTGTATAGTATTATGAAAGCAGAAAGTAAATTTGATGAGAAGGCTATATCTCGCAGAGGAGCAAAGGGCCTTATGCAAATAGCAGATATAACTAGAGATTGGGCAATAGAAGAATTAGAATTAAGTGAGGATATTGATATTTATGATCCGGAAACAAATATAAGAATAGGATGTTGGTATCTTAACAGATTATATAAAGAGTTTGGAGATACAGAATTAGTAATAATGTCTTATAATGGTGGATCTGGAAATGTGAAAAAATGGTTATCGGATAAAGAATATAGCCATGATGGTGAAAATATACATACAATACCCTTTCCAGAGACAGATCGTTATTTAGGCAAAGTTAAAAAATATCATGTACAATATAATAAGTTATATGGCAAGGAAGGAAGGAGCTAATGAAGAAAAGAAAGATAAAACTTTTGGTAATGGTTTTAGCCCTAGTTTTCTCAATTGTTGGCTGTAGTAAAGGCAATGAAAACAACAAAGAAGTTAAAAATAATATTCAAGAGTCTAATTATATTCATTTAACTATGTTAGTACCTAAAACAATTAATCCTATATTAAATACTGACAAGTCAGTAAGCTACATTATGAACTTACTATATGATGGCTTATTTGGAGTTGATGAAAGTTATAATGTAGAACCAAATTTAGTTGAAAAATATGAAGTGTCTTCTGATGGGCTTAGTATAGATATTAGTTTAGTTTCAGATGCTAAATGGCATAATAAAAGTGAAGTAACATCAAGAGATATTGATTTTACAGTTGACTTAATTAAAAAAAATGAAACGAGTCCATATTTTGACTTAGTAAAAAATATTAGAAGTATAAATGTAAAAGATAATAAAAACTTTACTATAATTTTAAGCGAAAGTGATCCTTTTGCAATAGATAAGCTAACATTTCCTATTGTTTCAAGAGATGAACTTTCTGATTTAAAATCGAGTGAATTATTAGAAAAAAAATATAACTTAGTTGGAAATGGTCCATATAGTATCAAAGAATATGTAGATAGAAAATATATGATACTTGAGGCGAATGAAGATTATTTTGGTGATTTGCCAAAAAATCGTAAGGCAATATTCGTTAAAATAGTTCCTGATAAAGAATCACAAACTGAGATGGTAATGTCCTTAGATAGTGATATTGCAAGTGTAAATATAGGTGAATTAAGTAAATTTGAAGAAAAAAAAGAGTTTAATATCACAAAATATGAAGGTAGAGATTATGAAATGGTTGTATTTAATTATGATAATGAATATTTAAATAATACTGATTTCAGAAAAGCTATTGTATCTTCAATAGATAGAGAAAAAATACTAAAAGAGGCTTATGTAGGATATGGAACTTTATCTAATTTTCCTCTAAATACAAAGTCTAAATACTATGATGAAAAAATAGAACCTTTAAAATATAGCAAAGAAAAAGCAAAAGAATACTTAGGTTCAGCACTTAAAGACATAAGCCAAGGTATATCCGATAAAGAACAAGCGAATGAAAATAAGGAAAAATCAAAAGGTTTAAATGGCGTAATTGAGGATAATTCTAGTAAAGGAAAATTAAATACAGATTTAAGTAAAGAAGAAGTAAAAGAAATACTAAAGGAAGTTGAACTAAAAATAGTAGTATCCAAAGATAATAGTGAAAGAATTAAATTTGCAAACATATTAAGTTCAAATTTATACAATATAGGTATAAAAAGTGTTATAGAAGAGTTAGACTCTAAAGAAATGACAAAAGCATTAAATACTAAAGATTATGACTTGGCAATATTAGGATATTCTTTATCCAGTATACCTGATGCTAGAGGTATAATACAAGCTTCTAATATAAAAGATGAGCAAATAACAAAATATATTGACTCTTTAGGAAATACTAAGTCAGAAAATGAAACTAAAAAAGTATATAATCAACTTCAAAAATATATAGTTGATAATGCATCATTCATTAGTTTAGGTGTACTTGATAATTTTATTGTTACAAATAAAAGATTAGAGGGTAAAATCTATCCAAATGATTTTGATACTTACAAAGGAATTTCAAATTTACAAATGAACAAATAAAATATTTTAAGGGAGGATAATTATATGAAAAGGAAATTATCTATAGAAGGGATGAAATGTAGTCATTGTGTAGGAAATTTACAAGATGCTCTTACAGAAGATATAAAAGGAGTAAAAGTTTTAGAAATTAACTTAGAAGGCAAATATGCAGTAATCGATATGGGTGAAGAAGCAAGTATGGATGAAGTTAAAGCTATAATCGAAGATTTAGGTTTTAGTTTAGTAAGTGTTATATAAAGAAATAATAAAAAAGTAAGTGATTTATTTCACTTACTTTTTTTCTGTAACTTATGTATAAAAAAATATACCTTATGCACATCTATTGAAATATAATTATTTATTAGTTTATACTTTAGAAAAGTAAGAGGAGTCAAGAGGAATTGGCAATGATTAAAATAGCTATATGTGATGATGAGTCGATAACTCTTAATCACACCAAAAAATTAATAGAAAATTATAAAATAAAAGATTTTAATATATACGTATATAAAAGTGGAGAAGAACTAATTGAAAGTAATAATAAATTTGACACTATATTTTTAGATATAGATATGATGAAAATCGTGAGTATACTGAGAAAACTTATAAAAAATTAATGAATAAAGTTGAATATATTAAAAAATAGTAAATGAATTTTGTTTACTATTTTTTTATTTCCTAAAAGTCAAATTAAAAAACTTATTATGTATAATTTAGTGTTATTATATGAAAAAAAGACTTCTATTTATGGGGGAAAATAGAAGTCTAAATGGGGGAGATTGAGTATGTTTGATTTTATAATAGTATTTTTTCCAAATCAAATTAATTTATACATAAATTTAAAAGAATTTAATAATTTTCTATAAAAATCATATAATTAAATAACAATCAAAAAATTAACAAATTCACCAATTTAAAAATACTTGAATATAATAAATGAGAGTAATATTGCTTATATACAGAAGGGGGAGGTATCATGGAATCTAGATATTATAAAGATGATTTAAAAAAAATGATACTTGATATGGCCCATAAGGAACTTGAAAATTATGTATCTCAAAAAGGCGCACAAAGATACTTTGAAGGCAATATAGATAAAATTATTAATAATTATATAAAGAAAATAAGCAAAGAATCTAGTGTAAATAGAACCTATTTAAAAGTATTAAAATATGGTGCATATCAAGAAAATGTAGTTTCAGTAGGAAAGATAATTAGAAGTCAAGAAATGTTTAAATCTAAAGGAGAATTAATAAAATTTGCAAATTATTTAGGTGTAAGAGTTAATAGCAAGCACTCTTATAATCAAATATTAAAGACTGTATCTAGGTATATTTATGATAATAGAAAATCTTATTCTAAAAAATACGTTTTATATAGTAGAAATAGTCAAGAATATGTAATAGAGCCTGATAAAATTAAAGGGGATTTAATAGAAAGTTATAAATCTAAAACAAGAGGAGATATGCAATCTATTGCTAAATTACTAGATATAGATGTGATAGATGAAGATTCAGCCGAAGACATAAGAAAAAAAGTTATAAATTATATTATTAAAGAGAAGGTTGTAAAGAAAAATCATTAATTTTAAAGGCGCTTATGGCGTCTTTAATTTTGAACAAGAATTAAAAGAGCAAAAGGGAGTTGATGATTTATTAATTTTAGAAAAATATTTTTGTTTTTTATAATATTTATATCAAGCATACTTATAAGCAATGTAAATATTAATGAAGGACATTTAGATCAAGAAATAAAAATAGTGAGTTATAACATACATAGTGGTGTAGATAAAGATATGTTTCCTACACTTTTTGATACTATAGATTTTTTAAAGAATTCTGATGCAGATATAATATGTTTACAAGAAGTTAATGAGTCAGCGAAAGTTGGATTTCAAGTTAGTAGTTTAAAAGAAGAGTTAGGTATGAATTCACATTATGGAGCTAATGTTGTTAATGCAAATTCTAGTTATGGTTTAGTTACATATTCAAAATATAAAATAATAAGTAAGAATCATGTGTATTTGAGTAGTGAAAATGAGCAAAGGGGTCTTTTACATACAGTAATAGATGTGAAAGGTAAAAAGGTGAATATTATTAATTTACATTTATCTGCAAATACACAAGAGCAAGAAATCCAACTTAAGGAAGTTCAAGAGTTTATAGATAATTTAGGGGATGAAACTTACATAATAGCAGGTGATTTTAATGAACCAGATATAAGTTTAAATGATACGATAGATGTGGCTAAGGAATTGGAGCAGTCTAATACCTTAACATTTTCTTTAGGAATAGAAAGAATCGATTACATTTTTACATCTTCTGATGTAGAACCCATAGATTATAAAGTATTAATAAAAAAAATGTCAGATCACTATCCAATTATTGCAAAATTAAAGATATAATTATAAAATAACTGTATGATATATGAATTATATATGATTTTAGTTAGAATTTAGGAGGAAAATAATATGAAATTTACATTTTGTCATAACAATTTTAATGTTCTTAACCTAGAAAAAAGTTTAGAGTTTTATGAAAAATCATTAGGATTAAAAGAAGTTAGACGTAAAGAAGCTGAAGATGGAAGCTTTATATTAGTTTATTTAGGAGATGGAGTTACAAGCCATAGCTTAGAATTAACTTGGTTAAGAGATTGGGATAGACCATACAACCTAGGAGATAATGAATTCCATCTAGCTTTAGAAGTTGAAGATTTCGATAAGGCATATGAATTACATAAAGAAATGGGATGTATCTGTTTTGAAAATAAAGCAATGGGAATATACTTCATTGCAGATCCAGATAACTACTGGATAGAAATATTACCAAAAAATAAATAAAAATAAAGCTGTTGTATACTTGGCTTTATCATTGTTTTTCTAGATATTATGAAATGTATTATTAGGAGAAAGAATATTTGATTAATATAAAAAACTACGCTTAAAATTTTAAGTGTAGTTTTTTTATACGATTATACATAATTTGGACATCTTCTAAATATATATTATTAAAAACTATTTAGGAGGGGACAACTTATGAGCAAAAGAAAATTTTACAGAAATTTCAATAAGAGAAAAAAGTTTAATGCTACAAAAAGTATAACAATCATGTTATGTATATGTATCATAGGTTCTTATGCATATATAAACCTAAAAGATAAAGGCCTTTGGGACAAGCTTGAGAGTGTAAGTGTTATGAGTAGTATCAAAAATTTATCCGCATGGGATGGATTAAAGAAGTTATTTAACAAAAGTGATGTAATAACATCAAGTGATATTTCATCGGAGTTAGGTGACTTGGAAGAAAATAAGGATAGTGAGGAAAATGCAAAAGTAGCAAGTGTTAATGAGATGGAAATATACACCATACAGGTTGCGTCTATAGAAAATAAAAATGATTTAAAAAAGGTTGAAGATGTAATGGAAGAGTATAAATTTCCTTCTGCTAATATGGACTTAGACAACACTAAAAAAGTTCAAGTATATGCCTCTCTTAAAGAAGACAAAGTAAGAGAAAATTTAGAGGATACAAGGACATATTTTTCGGACGCTTTTTTAACTAAAATAGAAATTCCAATGTTATCTTTACAATATACAGATAGCTATTCTTATATGGAAGACATAGCAAAGGGATTAAATAATTTAATTGAAAATTATAAAAAAGAGAGTGAATATTGGGATTTAGGAGAAAAAAATCTAGAAACTTATAACGAAATTTTAACAAGTAGAAATACGATTTTAGATAATTTAAAGAAAAATACAAATAAAATTAATTATTCAAAGATGGATAAATTTAAAGAAAATTTAATTTCATATATAGATGAAGTTGAGGAAAAAATATTAATATCTTCAAAAAGTGCTAATGAAAATAAAAATTACATAAGTCAAGGTGCATTATTATCTTCAATACAAGGTTACTATTTATTTGTAAATTCAATGAAATAGATAATTAAAGGGTTGTTTTATCAACCTTTTTTTAGGTATAAAAAAATAATATGATATTTAATATATTTAATTTAAAAATACTTAATTATTTAAATTGATTTATTGATAATGGTTTAAAAATTTTATTATAATGTTAGAAAAAAGGATATTTTTTTAACAATTATTAAATTTTACCAATTTTATAGTATACTATAAATAATAGCATAAAGTTAAAAACAGTATGGGGAGGGAGTAAAATGAAACTCTTAACATTTAAAGGAGGAATACATCCTCCATATAATAAAGAGTATACAAATCAAATAGCTATAAGAAAAGCTGAAGCTCCAAAAGTAGTTTATATACCTCTACAACAACATATAGGTGCTCCAGCAAATCCTATAGTTGCTGTGGGAGATGAGGTGAAAGTAGGACAAAAAATAGGTGAGTCTCAAGGATTTGTATCAAGTAATATACATTCATCTGTTTCAGGTAAGGTGATCGGAATAGAACAGCATGACATCCCAGGAGGAAATGGACTATGTGTTGTAATTGAAAATGATTTCAAAGAAGAAATTCACGAGAGTGTAAGTCCTAAAGGAGATTTAGAAAACTTATATCCTAAGGATATTGTGAAATACATACAAGAGGCTGGGATAGTTGGTATGGGAGGCGCAACATTCCCAACTCATGTAAAATTATCACCACCACCAAATACAAACATTGATGTTGTTATATTAAACGGTGCAGAATGTGAACCGTATCTTACAGCAGACCATAGGCTTATGGTAGAGAATCCAGAAGATGTAGTATTTGGATTAAGAGTAATAATGAAAGCTTTAAATGTTAAAAAGGGGTATATCGCTATAGAAGTTAATAAGCCAGATGCTATAGAGGCTGTTACTAAAGTTGCAAACAATTATGATGAGGTAGAAGTAGTAGGTCTTGAAGTTAAATATCCACAAGGGGCAGAAAAGCAATTAATATATGCTTGTACAGGAAGAGAGGTTCCATCAGGAGCTTTACCAGCAGCTGCAGGAGCAGTAGTTGATAATGTTGGTACAGCAGCACAAGTAGCAAAAACTATAAAAACAGGAATGCCTTTAATAGAAAGAATTACAACTGTTACAGGAAGTTGTATAAAAGAGCCTGCAAACTTAGTAACAAAAGTAGGTACAGTTGTTTCTGAAATAATAGACCAATGTGGTGGATTTAAAGATAATGTTAAAGTCGGAAAGTTTATAATGGGTGGACCTATGATGGGTATGACTCAATATACTACCAATATAGTTACTAATAAAGGTTCTTCTGGAATACTTTGTATATCTGAAGAAGAAGCAAAAATAGATGAACCAAGTAATTGTTTAAGATGCGGTAGATGCACAGAAGTATGCCCAGCATTTTTACAACCACTATATATAAGTGCTAATTCACTAAAGGGGGATTTTGAAAGATCAGCTGAACATAGAGCTCTTGATTGTATAGAATGTGGTTCTTGTTCGTTTATATGTCCTGCTAGAAGGCCTTTAGTTGAATCTATAAGAAATGCTAAGAGACAAATTCAAGCGATGAGAAGAAAACAGCAAGCAGCTAACAAATAATAGTTAGGGGGAAATAATATGGAAAACAAGTTTATAGTATCGTCATCACCTCATATAAGAAGTAATGAAGATACTTCTTATATAATGAAGCAAGTAATATTAGCTCTTGTACCAGCAGCACTTGCAGCCGTATATTACTTTAGAGCTAGCGCATTGTATGTGATGCTTTTTTGTATACTAGGTACAGTTGGGTCTGAATTTTTATATCAAAAAATATCAAAACAAAAAAGTACCATAGGAGACTTTTCAGCAGTAGTAACAGGTTTATTACTAGCATTTAATGTACCAGCATCACTTCCATGGTGGATGTGTATATCAGGAGGAGTATTTTCAATAATAGTTGTAAAAATGGTATTTGGAGGAATTGGTAATAACTTTGTTAACCCAGCCCTTGCAGGGAGAGCATTCTTACTAGCATCATTCCCAGTTGCTATGACAACTTGGACTAAAACTGGTATAAACTGGGTTGGTAGCGGAAGCTTAGATGCAGTTACAACTGCAACACCATTAAGTTTTCTAAAAGAAGGGGCAGAAGGTTTAGCTCCTTTAAAAGAAAGTGGAATATCTTTAATTGATATGACGTTGGGTAATATTGGTGGATGTATAGGTGAAACATGTGCAGTTTTGATAATACTTGGAGGCATTTATTTAATTTATAAAGGAATAATAAGTTATATTATGCCTGTATTCTACATAGGAACAATATTTGTTTTATCTTTTGTATTAGGTGGATTTAATTTTGAGTTTGCTTTATTCCAAGTTTTAGCTGGTGGTGTATTATTAGGTGGATTTTTCATGCTAACTGACTATACTACATCTCCTATGACCAAAAAAGGTCAAATAATTTATGCAGTTTTAGCAGGTATAATAGCAACTGTTATAAGATTATATGGTGGATATCCAGAGGGATGTTCGTACTCAATATTATTAGCTAATGTAGCTACTCCGCTTATAGATAAATACGTTAATAATAGAGTGTTTGGGGAGGTGGCTAAGAGTGAATAGTATCTTAAAATTAGGATTGAATTTATTTATAATTTGTGCAGTTGCTGCTGGCTTATTAGCAGGAACAAACCAATTGACAGAACCAATAATAGCACAGAGAAATGAACAAGCAAATAATGAAGCTAGAAAAATGGTACTACCAGATGCTAATAACTTTGAGTTAATAGACCCAAATGATTATGGGAAAAATGGTGAAGTAGAAATAGTAGAAGTTTACAAGGGATTAAATGGTTCTAATATAGCAGGATATACTATTAAAGTTCTTCCAAGTGGTTATGGTGGAGAGATAGAACTTATGGTAGGGATAAAATCTGATGGAACTATATCAGGTGTCAATATAGGTAATATGACAGAAACACCAGGTCTTGGAGCTAAAGCAAAGGAAGAAGCATTTTATGGTCAATATGCAGGAAAGCCAGCAGATGAGCTTAGTGTTGTAAAAAGTGGACCTGCAGGAGAAACAGAAATACAGGCTATATCAGGAGCTACTATTACATCTACAGCTGTGACAACAGGGGTTAATGCAGCCGTAGAAGTATATTATAGCATTAATAATAAATAGGATAGGGGGAAAAGATATGAGTCTAGGGAAAGTATTTAAAAATGGTATTATAGACGAGAACCCAACCTTCGTTCAAGTTATAGGTATGTGTCCGACTTTAGCTGTAACAAGTTCTGCTATAAATGGTATAGGTATGGGACTTTCAACAGCACTAGTTTTAGCATGTTCAAATATAGCGATATCACTACTTAGAAAAGTAATACCAGATAAAATAAGAATACCAGCCTTTGTAGTTGTAATAGCAACATTCGTTACAATCGTTCAAATGATTTTAAAAGCTTTTGTTCCAGCGTTAGATCAAGCGCTTGGATTATATATTCCATTGATAGTTGTTAACTGTATAATATTAGCTCGTGCAGAAAGTTTTGCATCTAAAAATGGACCAATAGAATCTGCAGTTGATGGTATAGCAATGGGTCTTGGATTTACTTTGGCTCTTACATCTTTAGGTGCAGTTAGAGAATTATTAGGAGCAGGATCAATATTTGGTTTAAGTATATTCGGTGCTTCTTATCAACCAGCATTATTATTTATACTACCTCCAGGTGCATTCTTAACTTTAGGGTTCTTAATGGCACTATTTAACAAAGTAGTAAAGAAAAAAGCTTAATAAGGGGGAAGTCATATGAATTATATATTATTATTTCTAAGTATTGTGCTTGTAAATAATGTTATAACATCGCAATTCTTAGGTATATGTCCGTTTTTAGGGGTTTCTAAGAAAGTTGATACAGCAGTTGGAATGGGAGCCGCTGTTACTTTTGTTTTAGGATTAGCTTCAGTGATTACTTATTTTATACAAAAATTATTAAATATAACATCTACTGGATACCTACAAACTATAGCGTTTATATTAGTAATAGCTTCTATCGTTCAGTTTGTTGAGATGGTAATAAAAAAGATGAGTCCATCTTTATATCAAGCACTTGGTGTTTATTTACCACTTATAACAACTAACTGCGCTGTTTTAGGTATAGCTTTAGTTAATGTTCAAAATAACTATAACATAGTTGCTACACTAATAAATGGTGTTGGTGCAGGCGTTGGTTTTACATTAGCAATAGTATTATTCGCTGGAATAAGAGAAAGACTGGAATTAGCAGATATACCAGAATCATTCCAAGGTTTCCCAATAACATTAATAGCAGCAGCTTTAATGTCTATAGCTTTCTTAGGATTTACAGGATTAATAAAATTATAAAATAGGGGGTGATTTTGTGAGTATAATAAAAGCAATTATAATTTTAGGTGGATTAGGATTGGGATTCGGAGCAATTCTAGCTTATGCATCTAAAAAGTTTGCTGTTGAAGTAGATGAGAGGGAGGAAAAAATACTTGCAGTACTTCCTGGAGCTAATTGTGGTGGTTGTGGATTTCCTGGATGTGGAGGCTTGGCAGCTGCAATAGCAAAAGGTGAAGCACCAGTCAATGGATGCCCAGTTGGTGGAGCAGCAGTTGCTGCTAAAGTTGGAGAAATTATGGGGGTAGCTGCCGATAGTGGAGAAAGAATGGTAGCTGCTGTTAAATGTAAAGGAACTTGTGACAAAACAAAAAATAAGTACATACACCAAGGTCTTAAAGACTGTATGGCAGCAGCAGTTCTAAATGGTGGACAAAAGGCTTGTAAATCAGGATGCTTAGGATTTGGTACTTGTGTCTCAGTATGTAAATTTGATGCTATCAAAATAGTAGATGGAGTCGCTGCAGTAGATGAAGATAAATGTGTTTTATGTGGAAAATGCATGGAAGTATGTCCAAAGGCTTTAATAGTTAAAAAGCCAGCGAGTAAAGAAGTTTTTGTTCAATGTAATAGTAATGAATTTGGTAAAGCTGTAAAAGAAAAGTGTAGCGTAGGTTGTATTGGATGTGGAAAATGTTCGAAAGTATGTCCAGTAGATGCTATAATTTTTGAAAATAAACTTGCAAAAATTAATCATGAAAAATGCATAGGATGTAAAGAATGTGTTGTTAGCTGTCCAACTAAAGCAATAGTTGGAGAGATAAAAGATAGAAGAAAGGTTACTATCGACGAAGAAAAATGTATAGGATGTACAGCATGTGCTAGACAATGTAAGTTTGGTGCAATAGAGGGTGAAAAGAAACAGCCTCATAGAATAGATTTAGATAAATGCAGAGGGTGTCATTTATGCTTGTCGAAGTGTAAAAAAGGAGCTATGAGTCTAGTTGAAGAAGTTAAAGCTGTGAACTAAGGGTTGATATCGTCAAATTGATATTAAAATATATTAATTATGGATAAAATAAGGGTATGGAATAGCTCCATACCCTTATTTTTATTAAAAATTACTACTAAAAAAACATTGGTAATTTTAGTTAGAAAAAATACCTAAATGATTTGAAAATATAACAATTATGTAATTAAAAGACTCGACATTTACATTGAAATTTTTACAATATAATGATAAACTTAATTAGTACAAAAATATAGTACAAGGTGAGGTGATAGTATGAATATAATTTTAGCATCGAATTCACCTAGAAGAAGAGAAATCTTAGAAAATGCTAAGGTGAGATTTTCAGTTAAAGGGAGTCATATTAACGAGATCATTAAAGACAATGAATCACCAGAAGAAACTGTAATGAGACTTGCATACGAAAAAGCACTAGATATATCAAAAGATAATAAAGATGCACTAGTGATTGGCGCAGACACAATAGTTGTGATAAATGACACTATTTTAGGAAAGCCAAAAGATGAGCAACAGGCATATGACATGATTAAGTTATTGTCTGGGAAAACTCACTATGTAATTACAGGTTTCGCTTTGATAAATTTAAGTTTAGATAAAAAGGTAATTGACCACCAAATAAGTAAGGTTACTTTTAAAGAATTATCGAATGATTGTATTAAAGATTATATACAAACTAAAGAGTCTTTAGATAAAGCTGGAGCTTATGGTATACAAGGGTATGGTGCGCTATTAGTTAATAATATCGAAGGTGATTATTTTAACATAGTAGGATTACCAATATCTAAAATTAGCGATTGCTTAAAAGATCACTTTGATATAAATCTTTTTTACGGAGGCTGATTTATTGAATAACTCTTCTAAATTATCTTTAAATATAAAAGAGATGACATTAGAGGACAGACCAAGAGAAAAAATGATTTCCAATGGCGTGAGTAGTTTATCGGATGCGGAATTATTAGCAATTCTTATTAGAAGTGGAAATAAAGAATTAAATGCAATTCAACTAGCGCAAAAGATAATAAATAAAGCTGATAACATAAGATGTTTACAAGATATGACCATAGATGAACTAAGAAGTATTAATGGAATAGGACTTTCTAAAGCAACTCAAATTAAAGCGGCATTAGAATTAGGTGTTAGGGTAGCATCTTATAAACCTAAAAAATACAAAATTAAGAATCCGTGGGATATATACAAATACTATATGGAAATTTTAAGATATCAATATAAAGAGATTTTTAAGGTAGTTCTTTTGAATACAAAAAATGAAATAATAACTGATGTGGACATTTCAATAGGAACGTTAAATTCATCCCTAGTTCACCCAAGAGAAGTTTTTAGAGAAGCAATAAGAAGAAGCAGTAATAAAATTATATTATTACACAATCATCCTTCTGGAGATGTTGAACCATCAAAAGAGGATAAAAATGTAACTTGTAGATTAAAAGACTGTGGTGAATTAATAGGTATAGAAGTAATTGACCACATCATTATTGGAGACGGAATTTATTTTAGTTTTAAAGAAAATATGATGATTTAAGTAGATAGTAAGTAGAATAGAATAAGGAAGGTGCATTATAATGGCTAAAGAAAAAAAAGAGAAAAAAGAAAAAAGAGGTTTTAAATCTTTATTTGGATTTGGAAAAACAACTAAAGATATGGGAATAGACTTAGGTACAGCTAATACATTAGTTTATATAAAAGGACAAGGTATCGTAGTAAGAGAACCTTCTGTTGTTGCGATAAGAGATGATAGTAAAGCGGTTTTAGCAGTTGGTGAAGAAGCTAAAAGAATGATAGGGAGAACACCAGGAAATATAGTAGCTATAAGACCAATGAAAGATGGAGTTATAGCTGATTTTGATGTAACTCAATCAATGTTAAGCTACTTTATACAAAAAGCTGCAGCTAAGAAAGGTGTAGTAAGTCCAAGAATAGCTATATGTGTGCCCTTTGGTGTTACAGAAGTTGAAAAAAGAGCAATAGAAGAGGCTGCAAGAACAGCTGGAGCTAAAGATGCTTTCTTAATAGAAGAACCAATGGCTGCTGCAATAGGAGCTGGTCTTAGAATAGAAGAACCAGAAGGAAACATGGTAGTAGATATCGGAGGTGGTACTTCTGAAATAGCTATAATATCATTAGGTGGTATAGTTACTGCTAAATCAATAAGACTTGGTGGAGACGAGTTAGATGAAGCTATAGTTAACTATGTAAAAAAAGAATACAGCTTAATGATTGGTGAGAGAACGGCTGAAGATGTTAAAATAAAAATAGGTTCAGCTTACAAAGAAGGCGATGAAGTTGAAATGGAAATAAGAGGTAGAGATCTTATAACTGGTCTTCCAAAGACTATGCAAATATCTTCTTCAGAAGTTAGAGATGCTTTAAGAGAATCAGTTAATTCTATCGTGGATGGTATAAAATCAACATTAGAAAAAACTCCACCAGAGTTAGCTTCAGACATAATGGAAAATGGAATAATGTTAACTGGAGGAGGAGCTCTACTTAGAGGACTTGATAAATTAGTTAAAGAAGAAACTGGTATGCCTGTTAAAATAGCAGAAAACCCACTTGATTGTGTTGCTATAGGTACTGGTAAATCAGTTGAAGATGCAGAAATATTTGAAAAAGTATTAATGATGAATAATAAAAAGTAATAAAGTAGGTGCTTACCTTGAAATTTGAGAATAATAAGAATAAAAAAAAGATTAATTTAAAAGTGATAGCAACAGGTACAGTTGCTATCACTTTAATTGGAATTGTGGGGATGTCATTAGGGAGAAGTAATGGCCAAAATCCAATAGGGGCTAATGTTGGAATGAATACATTTTCGTCTATTGGAAGTACAATAAATAGCGGATTTACTTATGTAAAAAGTGGATTCAACAATATTATACACTTCTATTCTAATGCAAAAAAAGTTGAAAGTTTAGAAAAAGAAAATAATGAATTAGAAGCACAAGTAATAGAATTACAAGGGAAATTAGATGACACTGAGTCTTTACAAAGTTTAAAAACAGCTCTTAAATTTGTAGATGAAAAATATGTGGCTAATTCTTTATCGGCAAAAGTTGTAAGTAAAAACGATGGGAACTGGTATACAAGTTTTGTAGTATCTGCAGGTAGTAAAGACGGGGTTAAAAAAGATAGCTTAGTAATTAATGGTAGTGGCCTTGTAGGAATCGTATATGAAGTTTCTGCAAATTACTGTAAAGCTATTTCATTATTAGATACAAAATCATCGGTAAGCTTTAAGTTAGCAAAGGACTCAAATTATAAAGGGATTATAACATATGGTCAAAATATGGATGAAAAAGATGACTATAGGAATCAGGGACTACTTCAAGGATATATGTTTGACTCACAATATGATGTATTACCAGGAGATGTTGTTACAACATCAGGTCTTGGACTATATCCAGAAGGAATTGTTATAGGTAAGGTGGAAAAAGTTATAGAAGACAAAAATAACTCCTTAAAATATGTTGTAGTAAAGCCTAATGTTGACTTTAAAAATATAGACGATGTTATGATCATTGAACCAAGAAATATAGGATAAAGGGGAAAACAATTATGAAAAAAGTTTTACTTTGTCTTTTGGGAATAGCTATACTGATAATTGAAAACAGTGTAACTAATTATATAAATATACTAGGAGGAAGTATTGACTTTATATTAATCTATTTAACAATCATATCTTTATATACAGCTGAATTAGAAAGTAGTTTAATTGGGGCTATTATTGGACTGATTCAGGATATAACTGTAGGAGGTATATTTGGAGTTAATGGATTAATTTACTTTGCCATATGCTTTATAGTTAGTTATTCAAGAAACAAAATATATAAAGAAAGTAAAGTTACTATATTCACATTAATTCTTGCAACAACGATATTTAGTTCCTTAATAAATATATTAACATCTATAGTTGCATATAGTAGTTTTACTGCTATGAGATTAATAATAAGAGGTATAGTAATATTACCACTATTAAATAGTTTAATAGCATTAATATTGTATAAAATTTTTGCTAAATCAATATTAAAACTTAAAGAAGATTAGTTGGTGATTTAATGGATGAAAAAAGAATTAGCGATAGAACTAAGATAATACAAAAGGTATTTCTTTTTGCCTTCATAGCTATAATAGTTAAAATTTTATATATGAACATATTTAAATATGACTATTATACATCACTAGCAAATAATAAAACATATAAAGAAGTCACGATTAAAGCATCTAGGGGAGAAATCAGAGATAGATATGGTAGATTATTAGCTGGAAATGTTAATCAATTTACAGCACAAATATCCATAAATGAATTCACTAGAAATGATACTAAAGAAGATAAGTCTAAAGCTAACAACACTTCTTTAAAACTTATTAAATTGCTAGAGCAAAATGGAGAAGAATATAAAGATGAATTTCCTATAGTAATAAAAGGTAATAAGTACTATTACACATTTGATGAGGAAATAAAAGAATTTAAAACAGAGAACAATGTACCTTCAGAGTACAATGCAAAAGAAACATTTTATTATATAGTAGATAGAATGATAGAAGAAGGAAAGCTAACAGAGGAAGATAAAAATTTAAAGCCAAGTGAATTACAAAAAAAGGTGAATGAGGCAGGTATCTATCCTCCTATATTAGTTTCAAATTTTAAATTTACAGCTCAAAGAGAAAAAGATGACTGGTTAGAAGGTTATAAATTAGAAAAATGGCTTAAAGAAAATAAAATTAATAAAAAGAATATAGATGCCAAAACAGCATTTAAAGCAATAAGGGACTATTATTTAATCGATCCAAACTTAAGTGATGAACAGGCAAGAAAAATTCTTATTGTCAGAGATTTAATTAAATCTCAAGGATATACAAAATATCAACCAGTAACTATAGCTCAAAATATAAGTGAAGAAACTATTGCTGAAATAAAGGAAATGGCTATGGAACTTCCTGGTATTAGTGTATCTAATGAACCTGTTAGAAGTTATCCAAATGGAAATTTGGCATCTCACGTATTAGGCTACGTAGGAAAAATACCATCATCAAAAGAACAGTCATACTTAGAAAAAGGTTACTCTAAGAGTGATATTGTAGGACTTTCTGGTGTTGAAGGAAAATATGAAGAAAAATTACATGGTAAAGATGGTTATAAAAAGGTAAAAGTTGATGCAGTAGGTAATATAACAGATGAATTAGAAGTTGTAGAGCCTGTATCTGGAGATACTTTATATCTTACTTTAGATAAAGACTTACAGGACGTAACAGAAAAAGCTTTAGAAAAAGCCATAAAAGCAGCTAGATATGGTGGAGTTTATGAAAGTGAATATGGAAATATATCAGTATCAGGAGGAGCTAAGAATGCTGCATCTGGAGCTATAATAGTTGTAGATGTAAAGACAGGAGAAACTCTAGCTTCTGCAAGTTATCCAAATTTCGATCCTAACCTATTTGTATCGGGCATATCATCTGAGGATTATAAAAAACTTATACCAGAAAATAAAAATGATTTACTTGCACCTGCACCACTTTTAAACTTAGTCACTCAAGGTGCATTCCAACCAGGTTCAACATTTAAAATGATAACAGGTATGGCTGCATTAGAGCATGGATTAAGTCCTAATTATACTATAATGGATCCAGGTGTTATTTGGCTTGGTAAGAAGTCATATGGTGATTCTGTATGGAATTCAGGTAGAGGAAATCATGGTGCAACAGACCTTTATAAAGCACTACAAGAATCTTGTAATATATACTTCTTTACTATAGGTACTGGAGAGAATCGAGTTGGTAGTAATCAGCCTAGTGCAAAAATAGGCCCTGAAGAAGTAATGGATTATGCTAAGTTATTTGGGCTAGATGAGCATACAGGTTTAATTGATGATATAGAGGAAAATAAAGGTACTGTGCCAAGCGAAGAAAAGAAAATAGAATCTATGAAAACTATGCTTAAATCATATTTAAATAGAGCTATGAAAAATAGCTTCACTGATATAACTAAAGATAATAATTCAGAAGAATTTAAATCTAGAATAGAAGATATTGCAAATTGGTGTGATGAAGAAACAGCTCCAAGTAAAGCTACAGTATTAGAAAGACTTAAAAAATTAAAAGTTAAAGAAGACGATTTAGAACCTCTTGCTGATGAAATCGTATATACTTATCTGAAGTTTGCTAGATGGACTACATCAGATGCATTCAACTTAGCTATAGGTCAGGGGGAAAATGCATATACTCCAGCGCAAATGGTAAGATATATATCAGCTATAGCAAATGGTGGATACTTAAATAAATTATATCTAGTCCAAAAATCAATATCTGCTGATTACAGTGAAGTGGATATAAAAGAACAAAAATCAGAAAAAATTAAATTTGTAGATTCAAATAACTTAAAAGATTTAGTTACTGGTATGAAGAGAGTTGTTACTGATGGTACAGCTAAAAAGGTACTTGGAGATCTTGGAGTATCAATTGCTGCTAAAACTGGTACGGCTCAAAAAAGTACAAAAATACCAACTGAAAATGAATACAACTATTTAATGAGTCACTTATCATCATATAAAGTAGAAGAAGATGAAGTGCTTGAAGTATACAATAAATTAAGAGCTGAAAGAGAAGTAGAATTAACTAAAGCTAGAATTGAAGAAATAAAAGAGCAATTAGCAGATAAGGATGTCAGCGATGAAACAAAAGCTGAGCTAGAAAAAGAATTGAAAGATGGAGTTTCAGAGAAACTTCCTACAGACAATGATAGAATAAATGCAGCTTATTTAAGAAGAGCGATTAAAGAACTTAATCCTAAAATAACTGATGAACAACTAGATGCATTTAAAGAAACTTATGATAACTTTGCTGAGGCGGCAGCATTTGTACCGGCTGATAATCCGGAAATAGCTATATATGTAATGATGCCACAAGGTGATTCAAGTACTTATGCTCTTTTACCAATGAGAGATATAATTGGTTATTATATGGGGTTAGAAGGAAAATCTTCTACTAAAACTAATGAGAAGACAGAAAATGAGGAAAATGACAATAATTTAAAAGAAGAGAGTATAAATTTTTCTACTCAATTGAAAAAATAAAAGGTGATTAATATATTTATGAAGAATATAGTAAATAGATTAATATCACTCTGGAGGTTGTTATGTCTTTAAGAGAATTTTCTACAGAAGAACTTGTAGAATTTAAGGGGAACAAAAGGGGATTAATTATAAATATTAAAAATGTTGCACCTTTTGAGCAAGTTCAAAAAAGTATAATAGATAGATTAGAAGAAAATATTGGATTTTTTTGTGGGGCGAAAATATATCAGATTAACTGTGATTATTTAAAAGATGTCCAAATGCTTATGATAGAAGAAGCAATCACATCTAAGTTTGATATAGAGTTTGTCGAAGAAGAAAAAGAATACGATATAAATACTTATGAGACAAAATATGTGGATACTATGAGATCTGGAGAAAATATTGTTTTTGATGGAGATGTAGTAGTTATGAGTGATATGAACCCAGGTTCACAAGTAAATTCCACTAGGAACGTTGTTGTCATGGGGAATATACATCCGGGAGCAAAGGTTGTGGCTAATGGAAATATTGTTGTTATGGGTGAAGTGAGAGGATTTGTACATGCTGGAGCGAAAGGAAATGTTTCTGCTTATGTTATTGCAAATAGTTTATGCCCTAAGATATTACAAATAGCAGATAATATAGCTGAGGCACCGGATGATGATTATGATGAGAGTCAGGTTGTTGAACAAATCATACCTGAAATAGCTTTTGTTAGTAAAGAAAGAATAGTTATAGAAAGTTATTTACCTAAAATTTTGAAAAATAAGGAAATGTACAGGGGGTAGTAGGATGAGCGAGGTCATAGTTATAACTTCAGGTAAAGGTGGAGTTGGAAAAACAACTACTGTAGCTAATTTAGGTACAGCATTAAGTTTAGAAAATAGAAGGACTGTTGTAGTTGATGCAGATATAGGATTAAGAAACTTAGACGTAGTAATGGGATTAGAAAATAGAATAGTTTATGATATAGTTGATGTTGTAGAGGGTACTTGTAAATTAAAACAGGCTTTAATAAAAGATAAGAGATTTGAAAATTTATACTTATTACCGGCAGCTCAAACAAGGGACAAAAATGCTGTATCTGTTGAGCAAATGTCTACATTATGCGAAAAGTTAAGAGAAAGCTTTGATTTCATTATAATAGATTGTCCTGCAGGTATTGAACAAGGGTTTAAGAATGCCATAGCAGGTGCAGATAGAGCGATTGTTGTAACAAATCCTGAAGTTTCTGCAGTAAGAGATGCTGATAGAATAATAGGCTTATTAGAAGCTAATGAAATAGGTGATATTCAATTAGTTATAAATAGAATAAGACAAGATATGGTTAAACGTGGAGATATGATGGACAAGCAAGATATTGTTGAAATATTAGCTATAAACCTACTTGGGATAGTTCCTGATGATGAAAGTATAATTATATCTACAAATAAGGGAGAGCCAGCAATTTTAGATGTTAAATCTAATGCAGGTAGAGCTTACAAAAATATCGCACAAAGAATATTAGGGAACAATATTCCAATACAAGAAATTGAAACTCAGACTAATTTCTTCGATAAAATCAAAAAAATTTTTGGCGTAGCTAAATAAAGTAAGGGGGATATTCATGTTTGATCTTTTTAAATCTTTTTCAAATGAAAATAAGACTAGCAAGAATGTAGCTAAAGAAAGGTTAAAACTAGTTCTTGTGCATGATAGAGTTGACTGTTCTCCTCAACTTTTGAATCTTATAAAAGATGATATATTAAAGGTTATATCTAATTATGCTGATATAGAGGAATATGGTCTTGAAATAAAGATGTCTAAAACTAGAGGCGAAAATGATGACAGACCTGTATCTGCCTTAGTTGCAAATATACCACTTAAAAACTTAAAAGACAGAAGAATGTAAACTCAGTCTTTATAAAGGGGGATATACTTAAGGTATATTCCCTATTTAAGTTTATCTTGAGAATTAGAAAGACGGTGATGACTTGGTTAACTATAAAAATAAATTTAAATTACTAAAACAGTTAGACTGGAAATTAATTGTTACTCTTTTAATTATATTTACTTTTGGTATAATAATTTTAAGTAGTGCTACACATGTAAATCAAACAGGAAATTATTCTAGAATGATAAAACAAACTGTAGCCTTTGTGCTTGGTCTAGTAATAGTACTGTTTATGTTAATATTTGATTATAATGTAATGGGAAAATATTATAAAGAACTATATGTGGTAAGTGTGTTTTTGTTAGCTATAGTTCTAACTCCACTTGGTGCAATTAGAGGAGGAGCAAAATCAACTTTATCCTTTGGACCATTGGATTTACAAACGGCGGAAATTGTTAAACTTACATTTATACTTAGTTATGCTAAAATTGTTGAGATAAAAAAAGGTAAGATGGATAATATTAAAGATATTATGAATTTAGTAATGTATGCGTTACCTATAATAGGCTTATTAATTGCTCAACCAGACTTAGGAACAGCTATAGTATACTGTTGTATAATAGCAGGTATAATATTTACGGCAGGAATAGACTATAAAATCTTAAGAAAAGTAATAATAGTTGGAGTTATTGCACTTCCGCTAGTATATTTAAGTATAGATGAATATCAACAATCTAGGATATTAGGATTTTTGCACCCTGAGGATACGACTATACAAGGAAACTATCAAGTTATGCAATCAAATATTGCTATAGGTTCAGGTGGTTTCTTAGGCAAAGGTCTATTCAAAGGAACTCAAAATCAAGAAGATTTTCTACCGATACAAGATAGTGACTTTATATTTGCTGTTGTTGGTGAAGAATTAGGAGTAGTTGGCATGGTAGTATTAATAGGTTTATTTGCTTACTTCTTGTTTAGAATGTTAGAAATATCCAGGGAGGCAAAAGATGAATATGGAGCTCTAGTATCAGTTGGAATTACCTGTATGTTTGCTTATCAAATTATTCAAAATATAGGTATGACGGTATCACTGATACCTGTTACAGGGGTTACACTACCGTTTATAAGTTATGGAGGAAGCTCTGTACTTACATCTATGGCAACATTAGGTCTGATTCTAAATGTTTGTATGAGAAGAAAGAAAATAAACTTTTAAAATGTATGAGTATATAAAAAGGAGGAGTAGAGAATAATGATGAAAATAGCATTAGTAGCACATGATAATATGAAAAAAACTATGGTAGGCTTTTGTATTGCTTATGAGGAGATTTTAAAAAAATATAAAATCTATGCAACAGGAACTACTGGAAAGATAGTAATGGATGAAACAGGACTAGAGATTGAAAGACTTGCATCTGGTCCTCTAGGGGGAGACCAACAAATAGGATCTCTAATAGTAAATCAAGAAATAGATTTAGTTATATTCTTAAGAGACCCACTTACTTCTCAAGCTCATGAAACAGATATACAAGCTTTAATAAGATTATGTGATGTATATTATGTACCGATAGCTACAAACCTGGCTTCAGCAGAGATATTTATAAAAGCTCTAGATAGAGGAGAATTTTCATTTAGAGAAGTTAGAAAAACTACAAGTCAAAGAGTATAGTATTAAATAAGGTTAATGTATTAGAAGTTTAAACTTCATATACATTAACCTTATTTAGTTTCTATTTTAAATATTGTGCAAATTCAACACCGTAATCGAAACATTCTTTGAATGTATCATCACTAGGGAAGAATTTCTTTTTAAGAGCTGGAGCAGGAACTTTGAATGACATAGCTTTAAATAAGTTTTCTGCCATTGTTATACCTTCGCCACTCCATCCGTAAGAACCAAATACTCCTGCAACAGTTCCTTTATTAGCCATTGGATCTATTACTGAGAATAAGTCCCACATAGGTTTAACCATAGTTTTGTTTATTGTAGGAGAACCTACTAAAACAACTTTAGCTGAAACTACAGCATCATGCATCTCTTTTAAAGTTAATTTTTCTAAGTCGTATAATTTAACCTTAACATCTTGTGATAAAGCACCTTGCTGTATTTTCTTAGCCATTTCAAAAGTATTTGTATAAGCTGATAAGTAGAATATAGCCATATGTTGATTATTAGTTTCCTCTATTACCTCTTTTGACCATTTTACATATCTTTCAACTTGCTCCATAGGTCTTTCTGAAAGTATAGGTCCATGAGAAGTTAATATAGTATCAAAGTCTAATCCAAGCTCTACTACTTTATTAACAGCTTCTAAAACATATTTTGCATATGGTTTTACTATGCAATCATAATATAATTTTGATGATGGTAAATATCCTTCATCATCTATAGCCTTGCAGTCGAATTCAGAATAGTGACATCCGAAAGCATCACAAGTTAATAATATTTTATCTTGAGGAACATAAGTAAACATTGTATCAGCCCAGTGTAAGAAAGGAGCCTGAATAAATTCAAGAGTTCTCTTGCCTATGTTTAAAGAATCTCCAGTTTTTACAGTTGTACAGTTAAAAGGTTTATTGATTTGATCTTTTAAGTACATATGTGCTGCTTTAGTAGCAATAACTTGTATGTCTGGATTTATTTCTAATATATATTTTAAACAACCTGCATGATCAGGTTCAGTATGATGAATAACTACATAATCAATATCTTTAATATCAACTATTTCACGTAAGTTACTTAAAAATTCATCTTTAAAACAATCTTTTACAGTATCAAATAAAACAACTTTTTCATCTTTTATTAGATAAGAATTATAAGTTGTACCATATTCTGTTTCCATTATAATATCGAATATTTTTAAATCCTTATCTACAACACCAGTATAGAATATATCTGGTTTTATTTCAAAAACACTGCTCATTGCAAACCTCCTAAATATAAAAAATCATAGCACAAATTTTATATACCCAAATTTTATTTATATGAAACTAAAAATATAATTCACATTATTATTATATTATCTGTATTTTTATTAAAAAAAACAAGTAAAAAAAACAATATTGTTTAATTTAGGTAATATATAATTATAATTATAGTTAAAAGTTGATCGAATTAACAATAGAAATATATTGTAAATCTAGTATAATGGATAAGAATATAGTGATAATATAAAATATAGGTAATAATAGGATTAAATTTAAAATATTTTGATACCGAATATTTTATAGTGTATAATAAAATTTATGTGAATTACAATTAGTTAATCGGAGGTTTCAATAATAGATGGACAAAGCAGAATTTAAGAAAATTTTAAAAAAGGTTGAAAAGCCGGCTAGATATTTAGGAAATGAGATAAATTCAATACATAAAGATACTAGTAATAAAGAATTAGTAAGATATGCTCAATGCTTCCCAGATATATATGAAGTAGGGATGAGTCATTTAGGCAGTCAAATACTATATAGAGTATTAAATAAAGATGAAGGTGTTTATTGTGAAAGAGTATATTCTCCAGCGGTTGATATGGAAGAAATATTAAGAGAAAAGAATATACCTCTATTTGCATTAGAATCTAGAGAATCAATAACTAACTTCGATTTTGTTACATTTACACTTCAATATGAACTTTCTTACACAAATATATTAAATATATTAGATTTAGGTAATATAGAAATATTAGCTAAAGATAGAAAATTAGATGATCCATTCATTATGGTTGGAGGACCATGTGCATATAATTCAGAACCTCTTGCCGATTTTGTAGATATTGTAATACTTGGTGAAGGTGAAGAAGTAAACTTAGAAGTATTAAATGAATACAAAGAATGGAGAAAAAATAAAACAACTAGAGAAGACTTCTTAATGAGAGTGTCTAAAATAGAAGGTGTTTATATACCAAGCTTCTATGATGTTACATATAATGAAGATAATACAGTAAAAGAAACTGTACCAAATAGAGAAGGAATACCAGCACATCCTAGAAAAAGAATAATAAAAAATATGGATGAAGTTTATTAT
This sequence comes from Terrisporobacter mayombei, assembly GCF_014333445.1. Lineage (GTDB taxonomy): Bacteria > Bacillota > Clostridia > Peptostreptococcales > Peptostreptococcaceae > Terrisporobacter > Terrisporobacter mayombei_A. Next base: position 61,003 of record NZ_JACRYU010000016.1, read on the forward strand.
CCAGAAGCTTTAATAGTTCCATATATAGAAACTGTTCATGAAAGAGTAGTGTTAGAACTATTCAGAGGATGTACAAGAGGATGTAGATTCTGTCAAGCTGGTATGATATATAGACCTATAAGAGAAAAGAGTGTAGAAAGGTTAAAAGAATCTTTAGATAAGCTAATAAAAAGTACAGGATATGATGAAGTGTCTTTATCATCTCTTTCTACAAGTGATTACTCTAAATTAAGTGAGCTTACAGATGTATTAGTAGAGGAATATGCAAGTAAAAATATAGGTATATCTCTTCCATCACTTAGACTTGATAACTTTACTATGGAGATTGCTGAAAAAATACAACAAGTTAGAAAATCAGGTTTAACATTTGCACCAGAGGCAGGAAGCCAAAGAATGAGAGACGTTATAAACAAAGGTGTAAGTGAGCAAGATTTAAAAGATGCTACTAGAAAAGCATTTGAAATGGGATGGAATAGTGTAAAACTTTATTTCATGATAGGTCTTCCTACAGAAAGATACGATGACCTAGATGGTATAAGAGACCTAGCTTATAATGTAATAGATACTTACAGAGAAGTACATGGTGGAAAACTATCGAGAAAATTCTCTGTAACAATAAGTACATCAACATTTGTTCCAAAACCATTCACTCCTTTCCAATGGCATGGACAAGATACGGGAGATGTTGTTAGAGAAAAACAACAATATTTAGTTAAAGCATTAAGAAATAGAGATATAAAATATATTTATCACGACTCTAAGACAAGTTTAATGGAAGCTGTTGTTTCTAGAGGAGATAGAAGAATAGGTAAAGTTATTTATGATGCATTTAAAGCTGGAGCTAAGTTTGATGGATGGTCAGAATATTTCAACTTAGATATATGGCTAGAAGCTATGGCTAAAAATAACTTAGATGTAAGCTGGTATGCTCATAGAGAAAGAAGTTATGATGAAGTATTTGCATGGGATCATATAGATGTAGGTGTAACTAAAAAATTCTTAATAAGAGAAAATAATAAAGCAAAAGAAGATGCAGTAACTGTAGATTGTAGACATAGATGTAATGGCTGTGGAGTTAATACAAATGATATAGGAAGGGGGCTATGCTAATTATGAGTAAGATAATTAGAGCTAAATATAAAAAAGAAGATGATATGATATTTATATCTCATCTTGACTTACAAAGACTTTTACAAAGAGCTTTTAGAAGAGCAGAGATAAATTTATCTTATTCTCTAGGATTTAATCCTCACCCTAAAATGAGTTATGGTAATGCATTAGCTTTAGGTGTGGAAAGTCAAGGAGAGTACGTTGATATAGAAATTGAAGATGATATAACTATTGAAGAATTCTTAAAAAGAATAAATGAAAAACTTCCTGTAGGTGTTGAGTTTATAAAAGCTAAAGAAATAACTTCAAGTACTCCTTCTTTATCATCTGAAATAGTTTATGGAGAATATTTATTTAATATAGATTTAGAGAAACCACTTAGTAAAGAATTAGTTAAATCTAGAGTATTAGATTTTGTAAAAAGTGAATCAATAATGATAACTAAAAAAAATAAAAAAGGTAAAATAGTAGAATCTGATATAAGACCACTAATAAGAAACTTTGATTTAGTTAGCTTAGATGATGAAAAAGTTACTTTTGAAGCTACAATAGCAACTGGATCTAAAGCTAATTTAAATATAAATATATTAGTACCTAAGATATTAGAAATATTAAATGTAGAAATGGATCCAAGAGAAGTAGAAGTTATAAGAAGAGACTTATATGCTATGGAAGATGGGGATTTAGTAACTCCGTTATAATAGAAAAATCTATGAAAAGAATAATAATAGAATCTCTAGTTTTATCTCAAAAAACTGCAATAGTTGAAGATGATAAATTAGTAGAATTATTAATAGAAGAAAATAAAAATAACAAACTAGTATCCAATATCTATAGAGGAATAGTTAAAAATGTAAAAGCAGGCCTTGAGGCCTGCTTTGTAGATATTGGGTTTGAAAAGTTAGCCTATCTACCTTTAAAAAAGGATTCTAATATAAAATCGGGTATGGATATAATGGTTCAAATTAATAAAGAAGCAATTGGAACTAAAGGAGCAAAATTAAGTGAAGAAATAAGCCTTTCAGGACGTTTCTTAGTATATATTCCATCTAACGATAGAATAACAATATCTAATAGACTTCAAGATGAAGAAGAACGTTTTAGGTTAAAAAAACTTGTTAGATCTTTTGTTGGAAAAGATTGTGGAATAATAATTAGGACAGAAGCAAATGGATGTAGCAAAGAAGAATTAGAAAATGACTTTAATGAACTAAAAGAAAAATATGATTTAATTTGCAAAGAGTTTAAGTTAGGTATAGGGCCTAAGTTACTATATAAAGAACTTGATTTTTCATCTAAATATATAAAAGATAATGTTAATGAAGATGTGGAACAAATAGTTTTAAATGATGCACAAAAATATGAAGAAATAAAAAATATTTTAAAATGTATTAATAAAGACTATATAAGTAAACTAAAGTTACAAGAAAATGAAGATATATTTGATTTATATAGAATACAAAATCAAATAGAAAGAAGTCTCAATAAAAAAGTATGGTTAAAAAGTGGTGGATATCTAATAATAGAAAAAACCGAAGCCTTAACTGTAATAGATGTTAATACAGGTAAATTTACTGGAAGTGGAAATAGAGAAGATACTGTATATAAAACTAACTTAGAAGCATGTAAAGAAATTGCAAGACAACTTAGACTTAGAGATATTGGTGGAATAATAATAATAGATTTTATTGATATGATTAAAAAGAAAAATAAAGAAAATTTATTAAAAACTTTAAATAGTCATATGGAAAAGGATAAAAGAAAATCTGAAGTGTTAGGAATGACAAGACTTGGACTTGTAGAAGTTGCAAGACGAAGAGAAAAAAATTCAATAAGTGAGTATTATTTAGAAGATTGTACATTATGTGATAGTATTTTATCTACAAAGTCTATTAATTATTTAATTGATGATATTGAAAAAGAAGTAATGAGAATTAAATATCATACCTCTTATAATAATTTAGATTTACAGTTGAGCCCAATTACTTTAAAAAAGATAAAAAGTAATTATATGGATATAATTTATAAAATATGTGAAAAATATAAAGTAGATATTTCACTTAAAGAAAATGAAAAAATTAGTAATGAAAAATATAAAATAATTTTTGCAAGCTAGTTGACATTTTGTTCAATAAGTAGTATTATTTATAACTGTAATGCCGCACAGAAAAGGTGAAAATCTTCTCAAGGGAAGTACCTTGATGGCGAGTTCTTAGACCGAGGAGGTGTATATTAATGTACGCTATAGTTAAAACAGGTGGAAAGCAATACAAAGTTGCTGAAGGTGATGTATTATTCGTTGAAAAGTTAGAAGCACAAGCTGGTGAAGAAGTAACTTTAAACGAAGTATTAGCTTGTACTAATGCAGAAGGAGAATTAGTTGTTGGTGCTCCAGTTGTAGAAGGTGCTTCTGTTACTGCTAAAGTAGTAGAACAAGGTAAAGCTAAAAAAGTTATAGTTTTCAAATATAAAGCTAAAAAAGACTACAGAAGAAAACAAGGTCATCGTCAACCATACACTAAGATAGTTATCGAAAAAATAAACGCTTAGTATTAGGTAAGTAAAATGATAAAGATTAAATATCATTATACAGACGACTTCAGACGTAAAGGTTTTACAATAAAAGGACATGCTGATTTTGCTCCAATAGGACAAGATATAGTATGTGCAGCTGTTACATCTAATAGCATTGGTATTATCAATTCATTAGATGCAATAGTTAAAGTGAAATTTGACTCTGTAATTGGCCAAGAAGGTTTTATTGAATGTCTAGTTAATGAAGAAAGTTTGAATGAAAAAACTGATTTATTATTAGAACATTTTGAATTAACAATGAAATCAATTAAAAAGGATTATCCGAACAATATAAAAATTCTAAAAAAGTAGGGGGTGACTCCAAATGTTAAACATGAACTTACAATTATTAGCATCTAAAAAAGGGGTAGGGTCTTCTAAAAATGGTAGAGATTCTATAGCTAAAAGATTAGGTGTTAAAAGATATGACGGACAACTAGTTACTGCTGGTAGTATAATAGTAAGACAAAGAGGTACTAAAATACATCCAGGAACTAATGTAGGTAAAGGTGGAGATGACACTTTATTCGCATTAATAGATGGTACAGTTAAATTCGAAAGAAAAGACAAAAAAAGAAAAAAAGTAAGTATATATCCAGTACAAGTTGCTGAATAATAAAGGGAGAGGAGTGTATGTACACTCCTTTTCTTTTTAAATATAGGAAATTGGATATAAAAGCAAATTTTGTATAGGAGGTGCCACTTTTGTTTATAGATAAGGCAAGGATATTTGTTAAAGCTGGAAATGGTGGAAACGGTGCAGTATCATTTAGAAGAGAAAAATATGTTCCTGCAGGTGGGCCAGACGGTGGAGACGGAGGAAGAGGTGCTAGTGTTATATTTGAAGTTGATAACGACTTAAGAACACTAATGGACTTTAAATATCAAAGAAAATATGTTGCTACTCCAGGTGGAGATGGAAGTAAAAAAAGACAAGCTGGTAAAAATGGTGAAGATTTAGTTTTAAAAGTGCCAGCAGGGACAATTATAAGAGATGAAGCTACTAATAAAATCATAGCTGATTTAAAGCATGAAGGAGATAGAGCTGTAGTTGCAAGAGGTGGTAGAGGCGGAAAAGGAAACCAACACTTTGCTAATGCAGTAAGACAAGCTCCGAATTTTGCTAAATCAGGGACTGATGGAGAAGAAAGATGGGTTATATTAGAGCTTAAAATGATTGCTGATGTGGGATTATTAGGATTCCCTAACGTAGGTAAATCTACATTCTTATCAGTAGTTACTGCGGCTAAGCCTAAAATAGCTAATTATCATTTTACTACTTTAACACCTAACTTAGGTGTAGTTAAAACTAAATTTGGAGATAGTTTTGTTTTAGCTGACATACCTGGACTTATAGAAGGAGCAGCTGAAGGTGTAGGACTTGGACATGACTTCTTAAGACATGTTGAGAGAACTAAAGTTTTAATACATATAGTTGATATATCTGGAATAGAAGGTAGAGATGCTCTAGAAGACTTTGATAAAATCAATGATGAATTAAAACTATATAATGAAAAACTATCTACTAGACCACAAGTAGTAGTAGCTAATAAAATAGATATACTAGAAGATGAATCTGTATTTGAAGATTTTAAAGAGTCATTAGAAGAAAGAGGATACAAAGTATTCAAAATGTCTGCTGCGACTAGAGAAGGTATAGATGATGTTATAACTTATGTATCTCAATTACTTAAAGATGCAGAAGAAATAGAAATTGTTTCTGAAGAAGAATTATATGTACCAGAATTAGATGATGCAGAAGAAGAAGGATTAAATGTTGAAATAGAAGATGGAGTATATGTTGTTACTGGTAAGGCCCTTAGAAGAATTATGTACTCTGTTAACTTTGAAGATATGGAATCTATCCAATTCTTCCAAAAAACTATGGAAAGTCAGGGTGTATTTGACAGACTTAGAGAAATGGGAATTGAGGATGGAGACACAGTTAAGATATACGATATAGAATTTGAATTCTATAACTAGAATTTAATTATAAAGAGGTGACAGGATGTTAAACGGAAGACAAAGAGCATATTTAAGATCTTTAGCAAACACTCTTAAGCCTATAACTCAAATAGGAAAAGATGGTGTTACAGAAGGTTTCTTAGATCAATTAGATGGAATGTTAGATGCCAGAGAAATAGTTAAAGTAACTATATTAGAAACTGCTGGACTTGATGCAAAAGAGACAGCTAATGCTATATGCAAAGCTTTAAGAGCAGAATTTGTTCAAGCTATAGGTTTTAAATTTACAATATACAGAAAAAATCAAGAAAATCAAAAAATATTCTTCCCAGGTCAAAAACCAGCAGTTAAAAAGGTTGCAGAAGAGGGAATGACTAAAAAAGGAAGACCGACTAAGAGATCTCGTAGATAATAGTTGGGGTGTAAAGATATATAATAATATATTTTAATTATATATTTTAAAGCGGACTTGAATAAGTTCGCTTTTTTGATTTATAGCAAATTTTTATATATGAAAAGTTTATAATTTATAAGATAATCTTAATTAAAAGATAACATTGTTATTAAGTATAAATAATAAATTGTTTATATTATTATGAATAAGGGTAATTTAGAACTGTTATATATTTATAGATTATTTTTGTATATATTATATAATTAGACATATATTTAAAATAATGATATAATCCAGACGAATATTTAGAATAAAATATGAAAGGAAGTGCAATATGAAAAAATTAAGTAAATTATTAAGTCTATCTATTTGTATCTTAATGATAAGTGTATTTTTTGTAGGATGTAGTAATAAGAAGTATTCTCAAGAAATAAACTTTTTTAACTATGGAGAAAATATAGATGATGAAACCCTAAGGGAGTTTGAAAAGCAATATGGTATAAAAGTGAATATGGAAACTTTTGATGATATGGAAGCTATGTATCAAAAAATTAGTAGTGGAGCAGGCAAATATGATGTTGTTTTAGTATCTGATGCTTTAATGCCAAGAATGATTGAAAAAAATCTACTTCAAGAGTTAAATAAAGAAAATATACCTAATATATCTCAAATGGATGAACAATACTTAAATCTAGAAATAGATCCAGATAATAAGTATTCAGTACCATATATGTTTGGAACAGTAGGCCTTATTTATAATACAGATGTAGTAAAAGAAGAAGTAGATAGTTGGGACATATTATGGGATGAAAAGTATAAAGATAAAATTTTTATGTTTGATACATACAGAGATACAATAGGAGTAGCTTTAAAAAAACTTGGATACTCTTTAAACTCAACTAATGAAAAAGAAATAGAAGAAGCTAAGCAATTATTATTAGAACAAAGAAAATTAGTAAAACCACTATATGGTGTTGATAATGGGACTACAATGATACCAGCGGGAGAAACTGATATTAATATGATATGGTCTGGAGAAGGTTTAAATCTTCAAGAAGAATATCCTAATTTAAAATATGTAGTACCTAAAGAAGGCGCAAACTTTTGGATTGATAGTTTATGTATAACTGCTAATGCTGAAAATGTAGAAGGGGCTGAAAAGTTCATAAACTTTGTAAGTGATAAGGAAAGTGCGTTAAGAATAGCTGATGAAATTGGATATACAACACCAAATAAAGAAGCAAAACTAGAACAACCAGAAGAAGTTAGAAACAATCCTAATGCGTATATGACTAAAGAAATAATGGATAGATGTGAAATTTATATTGATCTGCCTATGAATATTAAAAAAATATATGACAAAGCATGGATAAGCATAAAAGCAGATGAATAGATAAAAAAATTAATTTTAAAAATAAGGAAAGGCTTAATATAGCCTTTCCTTATTTTTTGAAATATTTAATAATGTATTTTAATGAATTAATATTATTCAATAAAAATGCATTAAAATACAATATGAAATTATTGAAAAACGATATGAAATCTGATAATATAATATTATAAAATAAAAAGGGGTGTAATAAATGTTAAAGAATTCAATGAAGATAAAAAATATACTTAGTACTTCATTAATTATTCTATTTTTTCTATTAGGTTTAATTCTTTTAATAGCTGTTATTATGGGAGTTCCGTATATTGTTAACAACATTGGTAATGTTACAAATATAGTTTCTGGAGTAGGGATGTTCGTTTTAGGGGTTATTTATTTTATAATGATTATTTTGTTATTAGAAATAGTAAGTAGCTCAAAGATAAATATATTTATAGATGCAAATGTAAAAAGATTTAGACAGATAGGATATTTACTATTTTTAAACTTAATAATGGACTATGTTTCTATGTTATTTAATGGAGTAACGGGGATAAGATTTATAGATGTTGCTCCAGGGATTTTTATAACACCAGGTATGACTATATACTTTATAGCAGGTTTATTATGCTTTGTAATAGCAGATGCTTTTAATCAGGCAATAAAAATAAAAAATGATAACGATCTTACCATATAGAGGTGACTTATGACAATAATAGTTAATTTAGATGTTGTGATGGCAAAAAGAAAAATATCTCTTAAAGACCTGGCTGAAAAAATAGATATTACTAATGCTAACTTATCAATATTAAAAAATAATAGGGCTAAGGCCGTCAGATTTTCAACTTTAAATGAAATATGTAAAGTTCTAGAATGTCAGCCGGGAGATATATTAGAATATATTGAAGATGAAGAAGAAAAACATAATATTGACTAAATATATTTTGTGAAGAGGTAAAAGTAGTATAAAATATTAATTATTTTGATACTACTTTTTTTATTGTTAATCTTCATAATTTAAAGATAAAGATAATCTATCCTCACCAATAATAGTATTCTCAAAAATTCTCGTAGCATTTCCTAAGTACTCATGAGGATTTTCAAGAGATGGACTAAAATGAGTTAGAAGTAACTTTTTAACTTGTCCAAGTCTTGCTAAATTAGCAGCCTCTGTAAAAGTCATATGCTTATTTTTCATAGCTTTAGATATATCCATATCATCTCCATACATAGCTTCACAGACGAATAAGTCACTATCTTTTATAAAGTCAGGGATAGTAAATAAAGGTCTGGTATCTGTCACAAAGCTGATTTTAATTCCCTTTCTATCATCTCCTAAAACCATATCAGAGGTATAAGTTCTATTATTATAGAAAATTTCATTACTGTTTTGTAATCTATTCCATAATTCTTTTGGAACATTATTTATCAGGGCTTTTTGTACATTAAATTTTGGAGTTCTATTAAAATAAAGACTATACCCTAAACATTCAGTAGAATGTTCTAATTCAAGAGCAGAAATCTCCAAATCTTTTAGAATATCATTTTCAATAGAAAAAGTCTCTTTAGGATCTTCTATGATATTAATTTTATAAGGTAAGTATTCAACTAAAACTCTTATGGCATTTATAGCTTCTGTAATTCCTCTAGGCCCAACGATAGTTAAATTATCACTTTTGCCACTATTGCCAATAGTTGATAAAAGTCCAATTAAACCGATTATATGATCACCATGAAGATGTGTAATTAATATTAAATCTATATCTTTAAATCCACAATTTTTCATTCTCATAGAAACTTGTGTACCTTCACCGCAGTCTATTAAAATTTTATGACCTCTATAATTTATAAATAGAGAAGAAAGGTTTCTGTTTGGCATAGGAACATTTCCTCCACATCCTAATAAAACTAAATCTATCATATTAATCTCCTTAAATTTACATCTATTTTTATTATTAATTATATAATAGTTTTTACTAAAGTCTAATTAATAATAACATTATTTATGAGCAATTGAAAAAAGAGATTAATTAAATAACCTCTTATAAACTATTTATCTTCCTTATATAATCGTTTTATGTTATATATTGATAATAATACACAAAGTATTGCGATGACTGTTTTCATAGAACCTCCTAATTAGTAAAAAGATATATTAATAGTCATTAAAGTCACTTTTGAATATTTTATTTAGTACGCTTTTTATTATATCATAACTAAAGCCTTTATAAGCAAGGTGGTTAGCAACTTTTGCATAAGCTTTTTTAGGATCTTCTTTTTTTACTCTTTCATATCTTTTTTCGGCAAGGTATAAAGCATTTTCAAATTCGACATCCTGATCTATTTCTGATATGGCTTCATCAATAGACGATCTTTCTAGACCTTTATTATAAAGATTTTGTTTTATTTTGTTTTTTCCGTATTTATTTAAAGTAACATTAGTAGTTACGATTTTTGAGGCTAGCTCATTATCATTTATAAAATTGTATTTTTTTAAGAAATCTACTATATCATCTATAGTATCTTCATCAAAATCATCTTTTAGTTTTTCTCTCATTTTTTTCTCAGACTGGCTAGCTTTAGATAAAATATTTAAGGCTTTATTTTTTCCTTTTAAAAACATCTCATCTTTTAATATTTCTCTAAGGTTATCTTCTTCTATGATATCTCCTTTTTTTAAATTAAATGTGAATACAAGCTCTTTATAAATAGCCATAAAAAACTTTTCATCTACATATATATTTACCCTATCTTCACTCTTCTTTTGTGATTCAATTTTTGTTATTATAGGCATTTTAAATCTCCTTTATGTTAAATTAGTAAAATAATTGTTAAAAATAACTTGTTATATATGGAAAATTATTATATATATTAATATAGTGAATAATTTTTCTGGATTAGTATGAATAAAACTAAATAATTTAATAAAAATATATATTTATGATTATATACTAAAATGAGGAATTTTAACTTATAAAGATTCAATCGTTATTATAAAAGGGTATAAAAGGAGAATAAAAATGAGGATTAACGATATAGTAATTAAGTCTATATTGAAAAATAATGAAAAGCTAGCTGATTTTATGAATAATGCTAACAACCTAAAAATAGGGATTTTAGGAGGGACTTTTGACCCTATACATTATGCTCATTTGGCAACAGCAGAGTTTATTAGATGTAAATATAATTTAGATAAGGTTATTTTCATACCATCTGGTAATCCTCCTCATAAATTTTGGAATATAACAGATAAAAGAGATCGTTATAACATGGTATTATTAGCTACAGTAAAAAATGAAAATTTTGTAGTTTCTGATATGGAAATTGAGAAAAATGGTAAGACTTATACTGTAGATACATTAAGAGAGTTAAAGAAAATGTATCCTACATGTGAATTGTTTTTCATAACAGGTGCGGACGCCATATGTGATATAGAAGCTTGGAAAGATGTTGTGGAAAATTTTAAATTAGCTACATTTATAGCAGCAACAAGACCTGGTATAAGCTTACTAAGAGCTCAGGATTATATTGAAAAGCTTGAAAAAAAATACAGTGCTAAGATAATAAATGTGTATGTACCATCTTTGGATATATCATCTACATATATAAGAGATCAATTAAACCAAGGAAAATCAGTTAGATATTTAATACCAGAAAATGTGGAAACATACATAAATGAAAAAGGTTTATATAATTATGGAGTTGAATAAATTGAATTATAAAGATATAGAATATAAATTAAAAGAAATGCTTCCTGAAAGAAGATTAAAGCATTCTATGAATGTATCACAGTGTGCTGTGAAATTAAGTGAAATATACGGTTATGATATGGAAAAAGCCAAATTAGCAGGTTTGATTCATGACTGTGCAAAATATTTTAATGATGATCAAGTTAAAGATAGTATTAAGAAATTTAATATAGAATTAGATTCTTTAGAGGAAAATAACATATCTCTATCACATAGTGTTATAGGTTCATATGTTATACAGGAGACATTTAATATTAATGATGAAGATATTATAAATGCTGTAAGATATCATACAACAGGTAGAGAGAATATGACTATTCTGGAAAAAATTATATATATGGCAGACTTGATAGAAGAAGGAAGAAAGTTTCCTCTTGTAGATAAATTAAGGGAATTAGCTTACAATGGAAGTTTAGATGAGGCATTATTATTATCCTTTAATAATACTATCAAATTTGTTATGGATAACAATCAATTAATACATCCAAGAACTGTAAGTGCTAGAAATTATATATTAAGGGAAATACTCTAATATAGATAAAGGGTAGTGAATTTTATTTGTATATATAATTGAATATTTATGTTATAATATCTAAAGTACTTTTAAAAACGAAAGGAGACAGAAAATGACTGTTGAACAAATGACAAAAATTGTATATGATGCAATTGATGATAAATTAGGACAAGATATATCAATAATAAACATAGGAAAAGTATCAAGTCTTTGTGATTACTTTGTAATAGCTACAGCTGGATCAACTAGACAAGTAAAAGCAATAGCTGATAATGTACAAGATGAATTAACAAAGCACGGAATAGAGCCAAGATCGAAAGAAGGATATGAAAGTCAAACATGGGTGTTACTTGATTATGGCGATGTTATGGTTCACGTATTTGACGAAGAGAATAGAGGATTCTATAACTTAGAAAAATTATGGAAAGATGCTCCATATGTTGATGTTGACACTTTAGCATAAAAGTGCTAATATTATATAAAAATAAAGAATAAATTCAAATAAGTTAGAGTAGTAGAAAATTTTGCTTATTACAGAGAGTTAGTGGTTGCTGAAAACTAACATAAGCTATTTTTGAACTTGCTAACATCATATTATTTGGCCGTAGTTGGCATAAAGACTATCTAAGAGAGTTTACTTTTGTAAACTAATTAGGGTGGTACCGCGAAAATATATCCTCGTCCCTAAACGTAAAGTTTAGGACGGGGATTTTTTTATATTTATAAAACAAAGTAAAATTTGTTAAATTGGATAAACTATTATCTATGGTAATTATTTCAATAAATTAACAGAGGAGGCAAATAATGAGCGTTTATAATTTTAAGAAAATTGAAAAAAAATGGCAACAAAAATGGGCTGAAGATAATCAATATAAAACTGATACAACTGATACTTCAAAGCCAAATTACTATACTTTAGAAATGTTCCCATACCCATCTGGGAAAATACATATGGGACATGTTAGAAACTACTCTATAGGTGATGTAGTTGCTAGATTTAAGAAAATGGAAGGGTACAATGTACTTCATCCAATGGGATGGGATTCATTTGGTTTACCAGCTGAAAATGCAGCTATAAAACATGGAATACATCCACATAAATGGACTATGGAAAATATAGAAGACATGAAAGGTCAATTAAAGTTACTAGGATTAAGTTATGATTGGGAAAGAGAAGTAGCTACTTCTACACCAGAATATTATAGATTTACTCAAGAAATATTCTTAAAATTCTTAGAAGCTGGACTTGCTTACAAGAAAAAATCTTTCGTTAACTGGTGTCCATCTTGTGAGACTGTTCTTGCTAACGAGCAAGTTGTACAAGGTCAATGTGAAAGATGTGATACTGTAGTAGTTAAGAAAGACTTAGAACAATGGTATTTCAAAACTACTGCTTTTGCAGAAGAATTATTAAATGATTTAGATAAATTAGATGGTTGGCCAGAAAAAGTTAAAACAATGCAAAAAAACTGGATAGGAAAATCAGAAGGTGCTGAATTAGTATTTGATGTAGATGGAACTGATAAATCTATGACAGTTTATACTACTAGACCAGATACTACTTACGGTGTTACATTTATGGTTTTAGCTCCAGAAAGTGAACTAGTTCAAGAGTTAGTTGCAGGAACTGAGTATGAAGAAGATGTAAATGCTTTTATAGCTAAAATGCATACTAAAACTGAAATAGAAAGAACTTCTTCTGATGTTGAAAAAGAAGGTATGTTTATAGGGAAATATGTAATAAATCCAGTAAACGGTAAGAAAATACCAGTTTGGATAGCAAATTACGTATTAGCTGATTATGGTACTGGTGCAATAATGGCAGTTCCAGCTCATGATGATAGAGATGGTGATTTTGCTAAGAAATATGATTTAGAAGTAATACCAGTTATAGATGAAGATAATAAAATGATAAATTCAGAAGAATTTAATGGTATGGATGCTTCTGAAGCATTTGAAAAAATAGTTGAAAAACTAGCTAAAGATAATAGAGGTAAAAAGACTACTAACTACAGATTAAGAGACTGGTTATTATCTAGACAAAGATATTGGGGATGTCCAATACCAGTTGTTTATTGTGATGATTGTGGAATAGTACCAGTAGATAAAAAAGACTTACCAGTATTATTACCAACAGATGTAGAATTCACAGGAAAAGGAGATTCTCCACTTACAACTTCGCAAGCATTTAAAACTACTCCATGTCCACACTGTGGAAAAGAAGCAAGAAGAGAAGTTGATACTATGGATACCTTTGTAGATTCATCTTGGTATTTCTTAAGATACATAGATCCTAAAAATACTGAGGAACCATTTAGTACAGAAATAGTAAATAAATGGATGCCAGTTGATCAATACATAGGTGGGGTAGAGCATGCTATAATGCACTTACTTTATGCTAGATTCTTTGTTAAAGCGTTTAAATCAATGGGAATGGTTGATTTTGATGAGCCATTTAAAAACTTATTAACTCAAGGTATGGTTTTAATGGATGGTAGCAAAATGAGTAAGTCTAAAGGAAATACTGTATCACCTCTTGAAATAATAGATGAATATGGTGCAGATACGGCTAGATTATTTGTATTATTCGCAGCTCCACCAGAAAGAGATTTAGACTGGTCTGAGCAAGGTGTTGAAGGATGCTTCAGATTTATAAACAGAGTTTATAGATTAGTAGATGAATTAGGTGAAATAGCTAAATCTAATGCAGAAGTAAAAGCTGTAACAAAAGAAGATAAAGCTATGAGATTAGTTATACATTCAACGCTTAAAAAAGTAACTGCTGATTTAAGTGAAAAATTCGGATTTAATACTGCTATAGCAGCATTAATGGAATTAATAAACGAAATGTACAAATACAAAGAATTAGATACTAGAAACGAAGGAATAATAAGAGAAGGTATCGAAACTATAGTAACTATCTTAGCGCCGTTTACTCCACATGTTGGTGAAGAATTATGGACTATGATAGGTAAAGAAGGTAGTGTATTTGATATAAGTTGGCCTAAATATGATGAAGCAGCTTTAGTTCAAGATGAAGTTGAAGTAATAGTTCAGGTTAATGGAAAATTAAGAGCTAAAATATCTATGGATGCTAATATATCAAAAGAGGATATGGAAAAAGTAGCTTTAGAAAATGATAAAGTTAAAGCTGCAATAGAAGGTAAAAATATAGTAAAAGTTATTGCTGTTCCTAAAAAATTAATAAATATAGTTGTAAAATAATCTCAGTAAAAAAGCATATTTCAATTATGAAATATGCTTTTTTTGAACAATATATTTATAGAAAAAAACAGTAAAAAAACGGTAAAAAATAGTAAAAAAATTAAATTTCACATAAAATAAAAAAAAAATATGAAAAAATAGCAGTTTATTGAATCTTCACAAATAATCTTCTATAATTAAATGGAAAACGTTTTTAAAACGTAGAATTTTTAATTTTGGGGGGAGATTAATAATGAATAAAAAAGGTATTTTAGCACTAGGTCTATCAACTATGATGTTATTTTCTATGGTAGGGTGTAGCTCAGGGGGAGGAAAAGGCGATTCTGCTGAGTTACCCAAAATAGGTGCAACTGTTTATAAAGCTGACGATAATTTTATATCATCAGTTGCTAGAGAGTTAAAAACAAATGCCGAAGGTGTAGCTGAATTAACAGTTGATGATTCTCAAAACGACCAAGCAAAACAATTGGATCAAATTGATACTATGATTACTAAGGGAGCAAAAGTTTTAGCAATAAATTTAGTTGACCCAAAAGCTGCAGAATCAGTTATAGAAAAAGCAGAAGCTGCTGATTTACCAGTAATATTCTTTAATAAAGAGCCAGACGCTGATGCTCTAGCAAGCTATGATAAAGCTTACTATGTAGGTACTGACTCAAAAGAATCAGGGGTAATGCAAGGTGAAGTAATAGCTAAGCAATGGGAAGCCAATAAAGAAAAATGGGATAAAAATGGAGATGGAAAAATCCAATATGTTATGATAAAAGGTGAACCAGGTCATCCAGATGCAGAAGCAAGAACTGAGTGGTCTGTAAAAACTTTAAATGAAAAAGGAATAGAAACAGAAGAATTAGCAATAGATACAGGAATGTGGGATGCTGCTAAAGCTACTGAAAAAATGGATGCATGGTTAGCTAAATTTGGTGATAAAATAGAATTCGTTATATGTAACAATGATGGTATGGCTTCTGGAGCAGTTGCATCATTAGAAAAAGAAGGATACTTCAAAGGTGACAAATTTATGCCTGTTGTAGGTGTTGATGCTATACCAGAAATAGTAACTCTAATTGAAGAAGGTAAAGTTACAGGTACAGTATTAAATGATGCTAAAAACCAAGCAAAAGCTGTTATAGATTTAAGTTTAAATTTAGCTAATGGAAAAGATCCAGTTGAAGGAACTGATTGGAAACTAGATGATAATAAGGCTCTTCGTGTTTCATATGTAGGTATAACTAAAGATAATCTAGATGATGCTAAGTAATATTACTAACTAAATAGAATATAAAATCTTAGTACCTAAGAAGTACGAATTCTGTATCTTCTTAGGTGCTAAAGTAATAGTAAAGATTATGAAGGTCTAAAGGGGGGAGCAACTTTTGGAAAAGGTTAACAATGGATTTATACTACAAATGGTAGATATCACTAAAGAATTTCCAGGGGTAAAGGCGTTAGATAATGTAAGTTTAAATGTTAGACCAGGGACAGTACATGCTCTTATGGGAGAAAATGGAGCTGGTAAATCAACATTAATGAAATGCTTATTTGGCATCTATAAAAAAAATGGTGGAAAAATCTTCTTAGGAGGAAGAGAAATAGAATTTCAAAATACTAGACAAGCTCTAGATAATGGTGTATCGATGGTACATCAAGAGTTAAATCAGGTTAGACAAAGAAATATATTAGATAATATTTGGCTTGGAAGATATCCTAAAAAAGGATTATTTATAGATGAAAGTAAAATGTATGAAGATACAAAAAAAATATTTAAAGACTTAGATATAGATTTAGATCCAAGAGAGAAAGTTGGAAACTTATCTGTATCACAAATGCAAATGATAGAAATAGCAAAAGCTGTGTCTTATAACTCCAAGGTTATAGTAATGGATGAGCCAACTTCTTCTCTTACAGAAAAGGAAGTAGACCACCTATTTAGAATAATAAACAAGCTTAAAAAAGATAATGTAGCTATAATTTACATTTCACACAAGATGGAAGAAATCTTAAAAATCTCAGATGAAGTTACAGTTATGAGAGATGGTCAATTAATAGGGACTAAAAATGCATCAGATTTAACAACAGATATTATAATAAGTATGATGGTTGGTAGAGATATGTCAAACAGATTTCCACCAAAAGATAACCATCCAGGAGAAGTGATTTTAGAAGTTGAAGGAATTACGGAAGGTAATAAATTTGGATTTAAAGATGTAAGTTTTAAACTTAGAAAAGGAGAAATTCTTGGGATTGCAGGTTTAGTTGGATCTAAGAGAACAGAAATTGTAGAAGCATTATTTGGAATGAGACATATAGAAAGTGGAGAAGTAAAGCTACATAGTAATGTTATAAAAAATACTTCGCCTAAAAAAGCTATAACAAATGGTTTTGCACTAGTAACAGAGGAAAGAAGAAGTACAGGTATATTCCCACAATTAAGTATTAATTTTAATTCTATAATATCTAATATGGGAAAATATAAAGTGAATGGGTGCTTTTTATCTGATAAAAAAATGGAGAAGGATACAAAATGGGTAATAGAATCTATGAATGTTAAGACTCCTTCACAAAAAACTAATATAGGAAGTTTATCTGGAGGTAATCAACAAAAAGTCATAATTGGTAGATGGCTTTTAACAAATCCAGAAATTCTTATGTTGGATGAGCCTACAAGGGGAATAGATGTAGGTGCTAAATATGAAATTTATCAACTTATAAACGACTTGGCAAGTAAGGACAAAGGTATTATCATGATATCTTCTGAAATGCCAGAGCTTATAGGTGTAACAGATAGAATATTAGTTATGAGTAACGGTAGAGTTGCTGGAATTGTTGATTCAAAAAATACTACGCAAGAAGAGATAATGAAATTATCAGCGAAGTTTATAGAGGGGGAGAATAACAAAGATGCAGTCACTAACTAGTAAAAAATCAGGATTTAATTTTAAAGAATGGGCAAGTAATAATGCAATAACAATAGTTCTTGTATTTTTATTGATAGGAATAATTGCTATAGAACCTAGTTTTCTTTCTATTAAGAACTTAACAAACATATTAGCGCAATGTTCTACGCGTATGATTATAGCCTTAGGTGTTGGTGGTATAATCGTAACTCAAGGTACAGACCTTTCTGCAGGTCGTATTATAGGTTTGGCAGCAGTTGTATCTGCATCATTACTTCAAGCCACTGATTATGCTTATCGTATGTATCCAAACATGCAAGAATTACCTTTATTTGTACCTATTTTATTAGCTATGGCTATATGTGGATTCATGGGTGCTATAAACGGTTTAGCTGTTGCAAAATTAAAAACACCTCCATTCATAGCAACTATGGGTACTATGCTTTTAGCTTATGGTATTACAAGTTTATACTTTGATAGACCACCATATGGAGCTCAACCAATAGCTGGTCTTGCTAAAAACTTTAAAAACTTAGCATCAGGTGCTATAGAAATTGGAAGCTTTAGATTACCATACCTTATAATATATGCAGTAATTGCTTGTGTAATAATGTGGTTTATATGGAATAAAACTAAGCTTGGTAAAAATATGTTTGCCATAGGTGGAAACCCAGAAGCAGCAGAAGTATCTGGAGTTAACGTTGCTAGAAACTTAATTATAATATATATAATAGCAGGAGTATTATATGGTCTTGCAGGATCTCTAGAAGCAGCTAGAGTTGGTTCTGCAACAAATAATACTGGATTTATGTATGAGATGGATGCCATAGCAGCTTGTGTTGTCGGTGGAGTTTCTTTCTCTGGTGGTGTTGGTAGTATAGGAGGAATAATAACAGGTGTTCTTATATTCCAAGTTCTTAACT
This sequence comes from Terrisporobacter mayombei, assembly GCF_014333445.1. Classification (GTDB taxonomy): domain Bacteria; phylum Bacillota; class Clostridia; order Peptostreptococcales; family Peptostreptococcaceae; genus Terrisporobacter; species Terrisporobacter mayombei_A. The sequence goes on from NZ_JACRYU010000016.1 coordinate 79,723, forward strand.
ATGGACTTTCATTTATAGGTGTAAGTACATATTTACAGTTTATAATCAAAGGTATAATTATAATAGCAGCAGTTGCATTAGATACAAGAAAATATATGAAGAAAAAATAATTTTTGAAAATAGAAATTTATCTCAAATAAAAAGATTACCTAATTTAAAGGAGGTAATCTTTTTATTTGAGGTGATAATATAAGTTTATATAGTATTGTTATATTTTTAACAAGTTAATCGGAAGTTTTATATCATAATGAAAGAGTAACTGCAAATAATATATATACAATGTTTGTTATAGGTAGTATAATAATATAGGAAAATGTTTTATAAACATATTTTAGGAGGTTATATAACATGAAACATGAAGTGATACATACAAACAATGCGCCAGCGGCAATAGGTCCATACTCTCAAGCTATAAAAGCTGGAAATTTATTATTTATATCAGGACAAGTTCCTTTCGTTCCAGAAACAATGGAAATAGTAGAAGGAGATGTTAAAGCACAAACTGCTCAATCTTTAAAAAACTTACAAGCTATATTAAAAGAAGCAGGAGCTGATTTCTCTGATGTAGTTAAAACTACAGTTTTCATAAAAGATATGAACGAATTTGCTCAAATAAACGAAGTTTATGCTGAATACTTTGGAGAAAACAAACCAGCTAGAGCTTGTGTCGAAGTTGCTAGACTACCTAAAGACGTAAAAGTTGAAATAGAAGTAATAGCAGTAGTTAAATAATAATTTAACATAACATAAATTTAACAAAAAATGACCATGTGTATATGGTCATTTTTTTTTATAAAATACTATAATTAAATTATTGAATAATAATTTAAGGATTAGTCATAAGAAAGTGGGGGAAATGATATTATGGAAACATCCATTCATGAAATAGCATGTAATCAGATATTAATTATTTTTGCAACAATAGCTATAACAGGGATTATTTGTAGTAAGGGAAGTGAATTAGTAAATATACCTGATGTAGTTTTGTTTTTAATTGTAGGGATACTTCTAGGTCCATCTGTTTTAGATATGATTGATATAAGTAAATTTCAATTGGAAAATCAATTAATATTAACTTTTGGATCAGCATTTATTTTGTATTTGGGAGGTAAAGAAGTCAGTTTAAAAGTATTAAAGAATGTAAAAGTGACGGTTTTATTATTATCAACATTGGGAGTAGCAGTTTCTACATTTTTAATGGGTAAATTTATAGATTTGAATTTTGAAGCAAGCTTTATGACTTGTTTATTGGCAGGTGCTATAATTTCATCTACAGATCCAGCAACCATAGTACCTATATTTAACCAAGTTAAAATAGATAAAAAAGTTAAGCAGACTGTAATAAGTGAGTCAGCATTAAATGATGCAACAGGTGCTATATTAACAGTTGCAATATTATCAATCATCCAAGGTGGTAGATTTTCTTTAGAAGAGAATATATACAATCTTTTTATGATGATTATAATAGGTATAATAATAGGTGTAGTTACAGGACTTACATTATTATTTTTAGTGAATGACAGTCCAAAAGGAATTTTTAAGGATTATACACCTATTATATCAATATTATCAGTTATAATAGCTTATGAACTATCCACATATTTAGGTGGAAGTGGATATATGTCATGTTTTATAGTAGGGCTTATGACTGGTAATAAACAGAATTTTAAATTGTGGTTAAGTCAAAAACATTATGATGCAGATAAAAATGTTGTTGAAACTTTGGGTACTATATGTCGAATGTGTATTTTTATAATATTAGGTAGCCAAGTAAAATTAGATGTTTTATTTAAGTATTTTGTTGCGTCTTTAATTTCAGTACTAGCATTCATATTCATAGTTAGACCTATATGTGTTTTATTATGTTCATTAGTAGATAGAAAAGCTAGATGGAATAAAAAACAATTATTATTTATGATGTGGGTTAGAGAAACAGGTGTTATACCAGCAGCTCTTTGTGGTATAATAACGGCTATGAAACTACCTGGAAATGAAATTATATCTTCTATAGTTTTTATGACTATACTTATCACATTAATACTTCAAGGTAGTACTACTAAGCTTGTAGCTAAGAAATTAGATTTATTAGAAGATGAGACATTAATTGAGGCTCATAAAGATTTGTAAAATGAATATTAACACAAGAATTTAATATTAAAATATAATGAAATAGTATAAATAATTAATATTTATACTATTTTTTTAGGGAAATATTTTTGATATAAATATTAATTATTATAAAATTAGATTTAGTCTATTTATGATAAAATATAAGATAGCTAAATATTTTGAGATGAGGTAAGATTTATGAATAATTATAGAATGATAGTCACAGACATGGATGGTACAGTATTAGGTACAGATCATAAGATTACAAAAGATAATAAAATTGCATTAAAGAAAGCAGAAGATAAAGGAATAAAAATTGTTTTTGCGACAGGGAGATTTCATGAATCGGCAAAGGTTCATATAGATTTTTTAGAGGAGAAGATGCCTATAATTTCATCTAATGGTTCTATAATAAAGAATCCTACAACAAATGAAGTTTTATATTGCAACTCTATAGATGAGGATAAATGTATACGAATAATAGATACTTTAGATAAATATCATTTAAAATATCAAATATATACAGATGAGATAATTCTTCAAAAATATGATACTGAAGAAGAAAAGCAAATGATGATAGATTTTATAAAAACAGTATTTTCAGATAAAACGGAAATCATATTTAAAAAAGACTTAAGAGATGATATAAAAAATAAAAATATACTAAAGTTTAATGTAATGGAACTTGAGAGAATGGATTTAATAGATATAACAAGAAATGAGTTGAACGAAATAGAGGGAATTGAAATAACTTCATCTTGGGGAAATAATTTAGAAATTATGTCGGAAGGAAGCACTAAAGGTAAGGCTATAGAATTTCTTGCGAATTTATTGAATATCAATAGAGAAGAAATTATTGCTTTTGGTGATAATTATAATGATGTTAGTATGATAGAATTTGTGGGAACAGGTGTAGCTATGGGGAATGCAGAAGAAGATGTAAAAAATATAGCTAACTATGTTACAGATGCAAATAGTGAAAGTGGTGTAGCAAAGGCTATTGATAAGTTAGTTTTTGAAAAATCTTTTAGCATATAGTTATCAATTGTGATACCATTATAAGAAATATTAAATCATAAGTTTTTAAAGGGGGGAATTATATGAAACTTTGGGGCGGTCGTTTTAGAGACGAAGAAAATGCACTAATGGAAGAATTTAACAAGTCTTTTGACTTTGATTCTGTTTTATATAAACAAGATATTAATGGCAGCTTAGCCCATATATATATGCAAGTGCAAGTTGGTCTATTAAATGAAGAAGAAGGAAAATTAATTAGTGATGGTTTGAAATCCATTGAAAAAGACATAGAAGATGGTGTTCTATGTCTTGATGGTAATTATGAAGATATACATAGTTTTGTGGAGATTAATTTAATAAAAAGAATAGGGGAAGTAGGCAAAAAGCTACATACAGGAAGAAGTAGAAATGATCAAGTAGCAGTTGACATGAGATTATTTGCAAAAGAAAAAGCCTATGAAATATTAGAATATATTGAAAATCTAAAAGCTACATTAAAAGAAGTGGGAAAAAATAATCCTATTATAATGCCCGGGTATACTCATTTACAGAGAGCCCAAGTAGTTACTTTCAAACATCATCTAATGGCATACTATAATATGTTTGATAGAGATGCAAGAAGAGTAAAGAATGCTATTGGAATATTAAATGAAAGTCCTCTAGGATGTGGAGCACTAGCCGGAACTACTCATAATATAGATAGAAGTATTACTTGTAATAAATTAGGTTTTAAAAAGCCTGTTGACAATTTTATGGATGGTGTAAGTGATAGGGACTATTTATTAGAACTTATGAGTGATTTTTCTATAATAATGATGCATTTAAGTCGACTTAGTGAAGAGTTAATCTTATGGAGTAGTCAAGAATTTAAATTTATAGAAATCGATGATTTATATTCAACAGGAAGCAGTATAATGCCACAAAAGAAAAATCCTGATGGAGCAGAATTAATAAGAGGTAAGACAGGGAGAGTATATGGGAATTTAATATCATTATTAACAGTTATGAAAGGATTACCTCTTGCGTATAATAAAGACATGCAAGAAGATAAAGAGGGATTCTTTGATAGTGTGAATACACTTTCTATGTGTCTTCAGATAATGTCGAGAATGATAGCTACTTTAAAGGTAAGGGCTGATAATATGAAAAATGCTGTGAAAAGTGGATTCTTAAATGCTACAGAAGTAGCAGATTATTTGGTGAATAAAAATATTCCATTTAGAGATGCTCATGGAATAGTTGGACAAATTGTAATATATTGTGAGGATAATGATAAATCAATCGAGGATCTATCTTTGGAGGAGTTGTTACAGTTTTCTGATACATTTGAAGAAGATATATATAACTTTATAGAATATGAAAATATATTAGATAAAGGGATTAAAGTTAATTTAAGATAAATAATTAAAAATAAGATGGTTTGATATAAACCATCTTATTTTTGTTTTCTTCTATATTTATTTGATCTTCTCTTTCTTATACGTCTTTTTTTAAATATTCTAGATATAACAAATATAATAAATAAAGTACCTAAAGCTAATAATAATCTAATTGAGTATTTTACTGTTTGATTTTCTGTGATAAATCCAAACACACTATTTAAATCATTTTCGGCTATTAAAGGTATAGATTTTTCTAATGTTTTCCCATTATATATATCTAAAGTACCCACTTTATCACCTTTTTTTATAGGTAATTTATAGTCTAAATTAGTATCTGCTGTATACTCATCAGATGCTTTAGTACCTTTTTCTAAAACTAATTTATAATTATACTCTGGTTTATAAAATAATTCTTTTTGCTTTGTAAATAATACTCTTTTGGTATCAGCATAATCATCCTTACTGATTATAGTTTGAGTGTAATAATTATCAAAAGCATAGTCTATTAGTGTTCTAGAGTCCACATATACATCCATACCCGTATCTTTAAATACTGCCGTGATAACTCTCATATTATCTTTAACTGCGCTTGTTAATAAACATCTTCCTGCATCATCAGTATATCCAGTTTTAATACCATCAACTATATCGTATTTTACATCAGTTAATTTACCTTTATACATTATTTCTTCATTAGAAGTTAAAAATTTATTAGTATTTGTAAATACTCTAGTTACAAAACGTCTGCTTATAGGTGTATCAGATTCCTTAAATGTTATAGATTTTGTATTTACTATTTCTCTGATTAACTCATTACTCATAGCTACTCTAGCCATTAGTGCCATATCATAAGCTGTTGTGTAATGTTTTTGATCAGGTAATCCATGAGGATTGTTAAAATGAGTATTTTCTGCCCCTATGGCCTTTGCTTCTTTATTCATTAATTCAGCAAAATCTTCAATTGTTCCTGATACATGCTTAGCAAGTAATTCAGCAGCATCATTAGAAGAGTGGATTAATAAACCTTGTAATAATTCTTTAACTGTAAATATTTCCCCTTTTTCTAAATACATACTTGACCCATCAACATTAGGATCTTCCGTAACCTCAATAGGGGTGTCTAGATTTTCAACATGTTTGATTACCAAGTACGCAGTCCATATCTTAGTTGTTGAGGCAGGATATATCTTTTTATTTCCGTTTTTTTCATAAAGTACTTTACCTGTTTCATAATCTAGTACTACTGAATTAGGAGAAGAAATAGATACATCATCACTATCAGCAAACGAAGAGATTGGACTTGAAAAAGTTGTTACTGAAATAATTGATGCAATCAAAAAATATAAAAACTTTTTCATATTAAACCTCCAAATTTTAATCTTAGATTTTAGTATAACATATTTCTGTTAATAATTAAATTAAGGAGGGATAAAAAGTGTTCAAAACAAAGAAAATAATAGTATTTTTATTTATTTTATTAATATCTGTAGGAGGGTTATTAATAAAAGATAGGTATATTTCAAAGAATGATATATATGTTTTAAGTGGACAAAACTGTGAAAATACAACAGATAATAATTCTAAAATTAAAAATGCAGAAGAAGAAAAAAACTTAAAAGTGACAAATAAAGAGATAACAGTTTATATAAGTGGCGCAGTGAATAATCCTGGCATTGTGACTTTGAATTCAGGGGAAAGGCTAGCTACAGCTGTAGATAAGGTAGGGGGAACTACTGAAAAGGCAGATTTAAATAAGGTGAATTTAGCTATAAAAATAGAAGATGAAATGCACTATATAATTCCGGAAATAGGAGAAGAAATTAACTATACTTCTGAAAATATAAAGGATGATATTGTAAGTAAAGATACAACTAATAATTCGGCCAAAATAAATATTAATACCGCTACTATTGAAGAATTAGATACTTTACCAGGTGTAGGTGAAGCAACTGCAAATAAAATATTAAATCATAGAAAAGAAAATGGGAACTTTAAAAGCATAGAAGAAATAAAAAATGTTAATGGTATTGGAGATAAAAAATTTGAGAATATTCGAGAGTTAATAAGTGTGGAATAAAAAACTCTTCCTAAAGCTAGGAAGAATTTTTTATCATATCAAAGATAATATTAAAAACTAGAATTTTAATTTATAAAATTTGTAGTGATAATTATTATAAAGAATATATAATTTAACTGTTTAAGTCACAAATAGTAAAATTATTATCGGTAAGATTAAATTTATTTTTTAAATTACTGCTTAAGTAAATTTTTTTATCTTTAGTAATGAAAATTGCATCCACATTATTCAAGCTTTCTACTAATTTCATGCCTTCATTAAGACCTAATCCGAAAGTTGTTGTAGATAAAGCATCACATATCATGGAATTATCAGAGACTATTGTGACACTACTTAAATTGTTTTCAAAAGGATATCCTGTATGAGGATTTAACATATGGTGATATATTTTATTATCTTTTTTTAGATATCTTTCATAAATTCCAGAAGTAACAACTGATTTATCCGATACTTTAATATTGCCAATTGAATTTCCTCTAGGTTTAGTTGGATCTTGAATTCCTATAGAAAAAGGTTGATTATTTTCTTTAGTGCCAAGAACATATACATTTCCACCTAGATTTATCAATGCACTTTTTAATTTTTCTTCCTTTAAATAATTATAAATTTTATCTGCTGCATATCCTTTAGCAATTCCACCTAAATCAATCTTCATATTATCATTATTTAGTTTTACAGAGTGAGTATTTTCATCTAAAAGAATATCTTTATAATTAACTAGAGATATTTTATCCTCTATATCTTTTTTATTTGGAACTTTGGCATTATCTGTTCCTATAGCCCATAAATCAATAATAGGTCCTATACTTATATCGAAAGTATCATTAGACATTTTAGAAAAATTTATAGATTCTTTTATAACATAAAATGTATCTTCTGAAACTTTTACATAGTCTTTACCGGCCATATCATTTATTTTAGATATTTCACTAGAAGTAAGTTGACAACTCATTTTATTATCTATATCTGTTAGTATTGAAGCACATTTTTCTAATAGTGCATCGCCATTTTTTTTATTTATATTATACAAAGTTATTTCGTTGATTGTACCTAGGTTGTAATATGTATGAGAGTATGTGTCTTCTTTTTTATTAATATTTACTATATATAAAGAAAATAAAATAAATACTATTATCAGTAAGGTAAAGAGCAGTTTTTTCTTATTCATGATGAATCCTCCAATTTTTTATGATATATTTAATTTATCATTTATCATTATATCATAAATATTGGTAAATAATATTGATGACGGGGAGGTAGTATAGTGAAAAGAAAAGACTTCATATTAATTGGTTTAGTATTAATTGTTATAGTAGTAAGTTTTGGTGTGAATTTTATAATTAATAATAAAGATTCAGACTATATAGAAATATACGTTGATAATAAATTATATAAAACATATAGTATCTATGATGAAGATGAATTTAGAATAAACACTAAAGATGGATACAACATTGTGAAAATACACGATCATGGAGTTGAAATTACGGAAGCTTCATGTACAGATAAAGTTTGTGTTAAATCTGGTTTTATTACAAAATCCAGCGAAAGTATAGTTTGTTTGCCAAATAAGGTTAATATAAAAATAAAGACTCATAATAAAGATAAACAAGAAAGCGAAGAAGACATTATAGCAAATTAATTTGATGGAGGATATAAGATGGTTAACTTAGGAAATGACTGGGACAATTTATTAAAAGAAGAATTTAAAAAAGATTATTACATAAAATTAAGAGAATTTCTTATAGGAGAATATAAAAGTAGAGTTATATATCCAAATATGTATAATATTTTTGAGGCACTAAAACATACATCATATAAAGATACGAAGGTATTAATATTAGGTCAGGATCCATATCATGGAGAAAATCAAGCACATGGTTTAGCTTTTTCTGTTCAACCAAATGTAAAAACACCGCCTTCTTTATTAAACATGTACAAAGAATTAAAAGATGATTTAGGATGTTTTATACCTAACAACGGTTATTTAATGCCGTGGGCAGACCAAGGAGTATTACTTCTAAATACAGCATTAACAGTAAGAGCTCATGAAGCAAACTCTCATCAAAATAAAGGGTGGGAAATATTTACGGATGAAATAATCAAGAAACTAAATGAAAGAAAAGATCCAGTTATATTTGTTTTATGGGGTGCAAACGCAAGAAAGAAAAAAGAATTTATTGACTCAAAGAGACATTATATTTTGGAAGCACCTCATCCAAGTCCTCTTTCAGCAAGAAGAGGGTTCTTTGGATGTAAACATTTTTCAAAAATAAATGACATTTTAAGTGACATGGGAAAAGAGCCGATAGATTGGCAAATTCCTAATATTTAAATTTAATATAGCTTTATGTAACATTTTATCAAAATATAGAATAATATATACAAAGGTAGGGTGTTATATATGAATGTTATTGAGATAAATAGTAAAAAAGCTAATGAAATGATTAAAAACAATAAATTTAATCTAATAATTGACCTAAGGGAGGAAGGATTATATTTAGAAGGCCATATACCAGGGGCTATAAACATACCTACTTATGAGATAAATGACCATATAGATTATCTGAGAAGTATGTCTAGTAAAAATATTTTATTGTATTGTACTAGCGGAATACAAAGTCTATCTGTAGGAAAAGTTCTTTTAATAAGTGGATTTAAAAATGTATATAGTTTGTATAAGGGCATAGAAAATTATAATTATAAAATAGTAAAATAATCAGGCGAAAAATGTAACAGTTTTGTTACTTGTTGAATCTTGTTGTAAAAGTGCTTAAATAGTTGAAAATACTATATAAGCACTTTTTTGATTTTTTGTCAAGTTGACAACTGCTGAAAAATAGTTTACAATTTAGTTACAAAATAACTTTGAGAGAAAAATTTAATTCAGAGTTAAATAAAACTTAGGAGGAGATAGTTTGAGTTATATAAATAGAAAAATAAAATCTATTTTATTATCGGGGCTATTATCTATGGGGATTGTAACAGTGAATTATGTTGCTTTTAATAAGGAAGTTGTTTTAGTTGTTGATGGACAAGAAATAGAGGTGAGTTCATTTCAATCTAACGTACAAGGTGTGCTAGATGAAAATGAAATTGATTACGATGTAAATGACATAATAAGTGAAGATTTAGATACAGCTTTAGAAGATGGTATGAAAATAGAAATAAAAAAAGTTGAAAAAAGAACTATTATAGAAACAGATAATATACCTTTTGAAACTGTAGAACAAAGTGATAGTTCGTTATTAAAGGGGAAAACTAAGATAGCTCAAGAAGGCAAAAATGGTACAAAAGAATTGATTTACGACGCCATATATTACGATGGCAAATTAGTTGAAAAAGAATTAGTTAAAGAAAATATTTTGACAAAGCCTGAAAATAAAATAGTATTAAAAGGGACAAAAGAAGAAAGTAAACCGAAAAGTAACAAAAGTAGTAAAGTTAGTGCTAGTAAAAGTAGCACAAGCTCAAAGAGTAGCTTAGGTACAAAAATGGTTGTACAAGCTACAGCTTATAGTGGTGATGGAATAACGGCTACAGGTACAGTTCCTAAATGGGGAACAATAGCTGTTGATCCAAGTATAATACCTTATGGAACTAAGGTATATATACCTCAGTTTAATCAATACTTTATCGCAGAAGACTGTGGTGGAGCTATAAAAGGAAATAAAATAGATATATTTATGAATAGTGAATCTCAGTGTGTAAACTGGGGAAGAAGAACAATTGATATATATATTGTAAAATAGAAATTAAACCCTCAAGGTGTACAATCATTTTGAGGGTTTTTACATATTATAAATTACAAGTTATTTATTTTGATAATTTTAGTATTGAATATTTTGTGAAATTTTAATTTGAAATTCTATAACAAGATTTTTATATTAAAATATAGATATAAATGTTAGTATGATAAATTTGTTGGGTAATCTAGAAATAGATATTTTTAATAATTTAATGTTTAAATGTATTAATTTGTAATAAAATAATTATATTAGCTATTTAAAAATAATAAAATTTAATTTATAATAATATTTATTTTAAAATCAAGGAGAAGAAAGTATATGAATAACTTTACAACAAGAACAAGTCTTATTGTAGGAGATGAAGGAATAGAAAAATTAAGAAATTCAAACGTAATAGTATTTGGTGTGGGAGGAGTAGGAAGTTTTGCGGCAGAAGCTATAGTTCGTGCTGGTGTAGGAAACATAACTATAGTTGACTTTGATGATGTAGATATAACTAATATAAACAGACAATTACCTGCACTACACTCTACAGTAGGTAAATTAAAAGTAGAAGTAATGAAAGAAAGATTATTAGATATAAATCCAGATTTAAATATAAAAGCTATTGCCAATAAATACAATAAAGAAACAACAGATGAAATATTAGTAGAAGATTATGATTATGTAGTAGATGCCATAGATATGGTTACTTCAAAAATATTATTAGTAGAAGAGTGTAACAAAAAAGGACTAACATTAATAAGTTCTATGGGAATGGGTAACAAATTAGATCCAACTAAAATAGTTGTTACAGATATACATAAAACTCATACTTGTCCATTAGCAAAAGTAATTAGAAAAGAATTAAAAGATAGAAGAATAAAGAAACTTAAAGTAGTTTACTCAACAGAACAACCAAGAGAATTAAAGAAAAGAATAATGAATGGTAGAAAAGTTACTCCAGGAAGTACTTCATTTGTACCTTCTGTAGGTGGTTTAACAATAGCATCTGTTGTGATTAATGATTTATTAAATAAATAATAAAGAAAAAACTTATAGTGATGTTTTTATCAGACATCCGTAAAAAAGGCATGGGTAAAGGATTTAACTTTACTCGTGCCTTTTTATTTGTATAAGTTTAGTATTGTAAAAGTAAGTTTATTTATAATTCTTTTAATTTTATAAAGATTATTAAACATATTTTTCTAAAAAGTCCATTATAGTAAGCCAATAAAGATAAGGGCTCATTAAATCAGAATTAGCATGTTCAGCTCCTTCTACAGTTAACTTTTCTTTAGGAACATTAGTTGCATCATATAATTCATTCATCATATAATAAGGTACAAATTTATCGCTATCTCCATGTATAAATAGTATAGGAACTTTTGCTTTTTTAACTTGATTTATAGCAGAAGCTTCTCTAAAAGAATATCCAGCTCTTATCATAGTTATTAAATCTGTAATATTAATTAAAGGAAAATATGATAAATTTAAGAACGTTTTTAGTTCATACTTGAATTCATCTAAAATAGAAGTATAAGCACTGTCGGAAATAATAGCCTTCACATTAGATGGAAGATTTTCTCCTGATGTCATCAAAACAGTTGCAGCTCCCATAGAAGTACCATGAAGAACTATTTCTGATTTAGGATTTTCTTCAATAATATGATTTATCCAAGAAATAATATCTAACCTATCATCCCATCCCATACCAATATAATTTCCTTCACTTTCACCATGACCTCTTAAATCTGGTATTAGCACATTGTATCCCATTTCATAAAAGTACTTAGCCTTGTCACTCATTAATTTTCCATTACCAGCATAACCATGAACTACAATGGCCCATTTATCAGTTTTAACTTTATTTTTAACTATATAAGCATGTAATTTTAAATTATCAAAGGAATTGACATATTCATCGATATAATTAGATTCTTCTATAAGCCACTTAGAGTCTTCTCTTGGTTCTGTATTTTTATTATCAGCATAAATAATATTTTTAGAAATTTTAGGATTCAGAACTAAATCATAAACCAAGTTTCCAATAAAAGCCCCTGTACTTATGGCACTTATTAAGATAACTACTAAAATACTTACAAGCATCTTTTTTATTTTCCTCATAATCAATCCCCCTATTTGAAATTTTAAAAAATATATTATCATAAAAATGGGGACTTTAAAATGAACAAAATAATCCAGCGAACTTAAAGATTTTTTTAGGGATAAGTTTTAGTATAGTTAAGAGTTTAGTAAAACTTCAGTATGGAAAAGTTGATATCGATATTCATGGATATTTGCTTAAAGTAGTACCTAGATTTAATAGATGAGATTAAGTTATATATGAAGAATTTGCAATTACTAAATATTAATATACAGACATTAGGTATAAATAATAATAAACCGTATCCCAAGTAATGGATTTGGTTTATTATTATTTATTTTTAAATTAAATTACTTGTTAAATACTACTGTTCGTATTTTTTAGTAGTAAATATTTTCTTACCATCACTATAAAATACTAAATCACCGTTAAGATCAGTTCTAAAAATATTTACATTATATTTTTCTAATGTATCTAAAGTAGATTGATGAGGATGGCCATATTGATTTTTATATCCACAAGAAATTACACCAATATCAGGGCTAACCTCTTTAATAAAATTCTCGGTAGAAGAAGTACTACTGCCATGATGAGCTACTTTTAGAAAATCCACATCTTCAAGTTCAAATGAATTAATTATTTCTATTTCATTAGGCTCTTCGCAATCTCCTGTAAATAAAAAATCCATGTCCATATAATTAAGATTTAGTACAATAGAATTTAAATTATTATTATCTTGAATATAAGATGGTCCTAGAACATTTATGTTGATGTCATCATTAAGTTTTATTTTATCTCCTTTTTTTAGGTAACTTATATCTATATTTTTGTTTTCACAAGATTTTGTTAAATTATAATAAGAGGGTGAATCATCTTTTTGATTAGGTGTATAAACTTTTTTCACATTGAAATTATCGATTACATTATCCAAACTTCCGATATGATCTTTATCTAAATGGGAGGCTACAATCATATCCAAGTTTTTTATCTTATGTAATTTTAAATAAGATTTAACAATTTTATATGTATTTTCATCTCCACTATCGATTAAAATATTATTATTACTTGGAGTAGTAATCAATATACAATCGCCTTGTCCAACATCTATAACATGAACAGCTAAAAAATTATTATTGTTGCTACATCCGGTAGAAAGGAATAAAATAATAAATATTAAGAAAAGTCTTTTCATATAATTTTAATCACTCCATAAATTTAATATTTTTATGTATACTTTTAAGTATTAATTGAAAGATAAAGAAGTATACACTTTTCTATTTAAAAAGAGAAAATAGCCCTCAATTGAAATTTTTTGTTATAAATATTCAAAAGTGTTATTATATAACATGTGCAAGTTTATAGTCATTTGATTTCAAATAAAATGTTTATATATATATTTGTAAGGGTAATATATATATTAAAATTTATTTTAGAGCGAAAATATTTAATGATAAAATGGAAGCGTAAAATTACTATTTAAGATATAATTAATAGCAATAAATAGGAGGAATTTATGATTTTTAAAAATATAGATATGGAAGCTAGAGAAATTCTTAATCCATATTTCGATTTAGTAGATTATGAAGCATGTGAATATTGTTTCAATACATTATATATGTGGCAACATTTATACAAGACAGGTTATTATATAGGAGATGGATTTGCAGTAATAGTAGCCGAGTACGAAGGAGATACATTCTCAATATTACCTTTAGCAAAACCAGAAGATATGCCAAGAGTTATAAAGTTTGTTGTAGATTACTTTGAAAAAGAAAATAAGAAAATCTACTTCAGAGGGATAACTAAAGAAGTAGTAGAATTTTTAAAAGAAAACTACGAAGGAAAATTCCAATACACAGAAGAAAGAGATTTATTTGATTATATATATGATGGCGAGAGTATGAGAACATTAAAAGGACGAAAAAATGTTAAGAAAAGAAATCATATAAACTTTTTCTTAAAAGAGTATGAAGGAAGATATGAATATAGATTATTAGATGAAAATGACTTTGATGCTTGCTTACAATTAGTAGAAGAGTGGACTAGTAATAAAGAAGAAAACAATGAAGTAAGCGAAGAGATGGAAGAAGAACTTATAGGTATGAAAAAGTTATTTGCAAACTATGATATATTAAAAGATAGATTAAAAATAGCTGGTATATTTATAGATGGAAAATTAGAAGCATTTACTATGGGAGAATATATAAATCCAAATATGGCTTTAATTCACATCGAAAAAGCTAATCCAAGTATAAGAGGATTATATCCATTTATAAATCAACAATTTTTAGTAAATGAATTTAGTGATGCTGAGTTTGTAAATAGAGAGGAAGATTTAGGAATCGAGGGGCTTAGAAAAGCAAAACTTTCTTATCACCCATGTAGATTTGTAGAAAAATATACAGTAAGAGAGGTATAAGAATGGATATAAGATTTGCTAGAGGAAGTGAAAAAGATAATATAAGGGAAATATGGGACTACTGCTTCAACGATGGGCCTAAATTTACAGACTATTACTTTGAAGATAAATATGATAATAAAAATACAGTTGTTGTAGAAGATGAAAATGAAATAGTATCTTCTTTACAATTAAATCAATATAAGCTTTTATTGAATGGAAAATTATATGATACTTCATATATAGTGGGGGTGTCTACTTTCCCTCAAGTAAGAGGGAAAGGATATATGAAAAATATAATGGACTTCACCTTGAATGAGCTTTATAAAAAGAAACAACTTGTATCAATATTAATGCCTATTGATTATAGACTTTATAGAAAGTACGGATATGAACATTGTTATGATCAATTAGAGTATGAACTTGACATAGAAGATTTAAGAGGATTTAAGTCATCAGGTAATATGAAAAAAGCTAACTTAAATAGTACTGAAGAAATGATAGAAATACAAGAAAGCTTTTTAAAGAATGTAAATGGCAATATTAAAAGAGATAAAGCATATTATGAAAGCTTATTTAAGGAAGTTAATAGTGAGGATGGTCATATTTATATTCATGAAAATGATGATAGTAAAGGATATATAATTTACTTCATAAATGGAGAAAACATGTTTGTAAGAGAATTATATTATACAAGCCTAGAATCTCTTAAATCTATGCTTAAATTCATATACAATCATAATACACAATGCAAAAAAGTTACTGTGAGTGCTCCTATAAATGATAAGATAAGATTTATTCTAGCTAATCCTAGGACTGCAAGTATAAAATTGAAGCCATTTATGATGGGTAGAGTTATAAATTTTGAGGAGTATATAAAAACTCTTAATATAAAAAATCATATAAAAGGAAGTTTAAATATTTCTATAAAAGATGATTTTATAAAAGAAAATAATAATGTATTTAAAATAAACTTAGAAAACGATAAAATATATGTAGAAAAAGGAGAATTTACTCCACACATTCAGTTTGATATAAACACTATTTCTCAGCTAGCATTTTCTTATATAGATGCAAGAGAAGCATTTCTATTAAACAACTTAGAAGAAGATGAGAATATTATAGAATTCTTAAATTCGATATTTGTTAAAAAAGAAAATTATATAAATGAGTATATATAAAAGTACCTGATACAGGTGCTTTTTTATTATGCAAAAACAAATGTTGAGCAACCTCTTAAAAAGGATTATTATAAATATTTAGAAAATCAAACTAAAGTAATTATATAAAGATAAAAGAATTGTTTGAAAAAAAATAATCTGATGATAATAGAAATAAGAATAATAATACGGAGGAAACATGAGAAGGCCATTATTAATATTGTTTACACTATTATTAGTCATATCATTTATTTATACAAATAATAAATCTTTAGATAATATTAAAGATAAAGAAAAAATCACAATAGAAGGTATTGTAAAAGATAAAATAGAAAAAGAAAATTATGATCAATATAAAATAGGACATTATTTAGTAAATGATTACAATAAGAACTTAGACATAAAAACAGGGAAAATAGTTAAAATAAGTGGAAGTATTAAAAGTTTAGATAATATGAACTATGAAAATTTTAATTATGGAAGATATATAAAAAGTATGGGGTATAAAGGAGTTATTGCTATTAAAAATTATAGTATAATAGGTGAAAATCAATTTTATATTAATATAGGAAAAATGAAAAACTATATTAGAGATGGTTTTAGATATTTATATAAAGATAGTTCAGATTTTATAAACTCTTTAATACTAGGTCAAAAAGATAGTTTAAGTGAAGAAGAAAAAAATATGTTTTCTAGGACAGGTACTAGTCATGTAATAGCTATATCTGGACTTCATACAGGTATTTTATGTACTATGATTTCTATAATAATAAGAGGAATTAATAAATTCTATAAACTTATTATTATAACGCTAATTATGATTTTATATTGTATAATAGTAGGGTTTTCACCATCAATATCTAGGGCAATAGTTTTTATGGTGATTATGTATTTAGCTGTTTTTATGGATAGAAAAAGAGATGGAATATCTACTTTATCTTTAGTAGGTTCTTTTTTATTAATAGATAATCCATATATAATTTATAATACCTCATTCCAATTATCTTTTTTAGCCACATTATCAATTATATATTTTTATAAAATAATAAATAAGTATATTAAAAATAGTATAGTATCTGTTAGTGTAGCAGCTAATATACTAACTATTCCTGTGGTCTATTATACATTTAAAGGTATACCAACTTTATTTATATTAGGCAATATGATTATTATACCAGTGATTGGTATTATTATGAGTTTAAGTATTATTAGTGTAATTTTGTTCGAAATTAGTATTTTCTTGTCAAAAATTTTAGTATATTTGAACAAAAGTATTATTATTATGGTATATTATTTATTAGAAAAACTCAGCGTGATGGAATTAGCATATATTGAAGTGAATAATCCTAAATTATTTTATGTAACTTTTTATTACATTTTAATTTTTTCATATATGATATATAGAGAGTTAAGAATTATGAAGGAGCAAGAAAATGGATTACAAGGATATTATAAGGAATATTAAAAATAAAAATTTTAATAATATATATCTTTTATACGGTAGAGAATACTACTTAATAGATAATGCTATAAAGAACTTTAAAGAAAGTCTAAATGAATCTATGATAGATTTTAATTTAGATGTTATAGATGGAAAAGAAGTACTTCTAGATCAATTATTAAGTTCCATAGAGACTCTGCCTTTTATGGATGATAAAAAAATTACCATAGTAAAAGACTTTGAATTATTAAAAGGAAAGAGAAAGAACTTTTCAGAAGGAGATGAAAAGTATTTTATTGATTACTTAGATAACATATCAGAAAGTACAGTTTTAGTTTTTGTTGTATACGGAGAAGTTGATAAAAGAAAGAAAATTGTTAAGAAAATTCAAGAAAAAGGAATTGTATTTAATTGTGATAAAATATCTGATATGGATTTGTTCAAGTGGACAAAGAGAAAATTTGAAAGCTTTGGTTCGATAATAGAAAATTCACAAGTAATGTATTTTATTGAATCTCAAGGGTATAGAGATAAAAGTAGTGATAAAACTCTTGCTGATTTAGAAAATGAAATAATTAAGATTAGCTCCTTTGTAGGGAAAGATAATAAAGTAACTAATGAAGTTATAGATAGATTATCCCAAAAGAAAATAGAAAATGATATTTTTAAATTAATTGATTATATAGGAGAAAAAAACTCTTCTAATGCAATAAAGATATTAAATGACATGATCCAAGAAGGAGAATCTGTTCTTGGAATATTTGCTATGATAAGTAGACAATTTAAAATAGTAATGCAAGTTAGGCAATTACAAATCCAAGGAAGCTCAGTTAACGATATAGGTCAAAAACTAAATGTACGTCAATTTGTAGTTAACAAGGCCTTAAAACAAAGTCGTAACTTCTCAGATGAAATGATAATAGATATGTTGAATTTCATTTTAGAAAATGATTTTAAAATAAAAAATGGATTAATTAAAGATACTTTGGCAGTAGAAATATTAGTAAGTAAGTATTGCCAGAGGAATGTTAGTTAAAAGTCTTAGTTTAAAAAAGCTAAGACTTTTTATTTTTTAGTTGTGATTTATAATTCATTCATAAGAAATAGGATTTATAAA
Source organism: Terrisporobacter mayombei (assembly GCF_014333445.1). Taxonomy (GTDB): domain Bacteria; phylum Bacillota; class Clostridia; order Peptostreptococcales; family Peptostreptococcaceae; genus Terrisporobacter; species Terrisporobacter mayombei_A. The sequence goes on from NZ_JACRYU010000016.1 coordinate 98,259, forward strand.
TTCGTATAATATAATAAAAAACCCTTGATAAAAATCAAGGGTTTAAATTTATAAAAATTAAACTGTTATTATGCGTTCATTGCGTTTAATTTTTGAGCTAATTTAGCAACTTTTCTAGCTGCAGCATTTTTGTGTATAGTTCCTTTTGATGCTACTTGGTATATTCTTTTTTGAGCATATTGGAATTTAGCTGTAGCTTCTTCTTTGTTTCCTGCATTAACAGCATCTTCGAATCTTCTTATAGCAGTTTTTAATTGAGATTTTCTAGCTTTGTTTAAAGCAGTTTTCTTATCGATAACTTTTATTCTCTTTTTAGCTGATTTTATGTTTGCCACTTAGAACACCTCCTTGTAAATATAATTATTCTCATCGTCAACATATTAGATTTTAACAGAAATAAATATAAAAATCAAGAGTTAATATTTATTAGTTAAATATAATTTGTTGTTAGTGTTTTTCGCTTATGACATACTTTATCACATATAAAAATATTTCACAATAATGTATTAAATTATTCACAAAACTAATAAAAAATTCCAATCCTTCAACCTATTATATACGCGTTACTCTTTATATTCTAAGAACCGTATATTTTATATTTTTTTATAAATTAAAAATCATATTTTACGAAAAAAAATCTTATACAACATAATTTAGTCAAGATTAAAAATGATAAATAATGTTTAAAATGCTATTACATGTCAATAATCAATAATATCATTTTATTATATTCTGGAGGGAACAATGATAAAAATTAGAACAGATTTAGCACTTGAAGCAAGAGAAATAATAGAAGAAAGTGAAAATAGTAGCCAAATACCAGGCGTGAAAACAGAAAATAAACAACTTGAAGACTGCTTAGTAACAAAAGTTGATGTATTAGATGAACAAGGTTCTCAAATAATGAACAAAGGAATTGGAAAATATGTAACATTAGAGAGTAAGTTAATGACATATGATGACGATGACTCTAGAGAGCAGATGATAAAATATTTATCGGACGAGCTAAAAGAGATTTTTGGACCGGAAGAGCACAAGAAAACATTAGTTATAGGATTAGGAAATTGGAATATAACATCAGATGCATTAGGTCCAAGAGCTGTTTCAAAAACTCTTGTTACTCGTCATATTTTTAAAAATTACAATAAGGATTATGATGATGACTTCACTGAAGTTTCAGCTTTAAGTCCTGGTGTTATGGGCGTTACGGGTCTTGAAACAAGTGAAACTGTAAAAGGTATAGTAGATGCTATTAAACCAGACAGAGTAGTTGCAATAGATGCATTAGCTTCAAGAAAAATGGAAAGGGTAAATACTACTATACAAATATCTACAGCTGGTATTTCACCAGGTGGAGGAGTAGGAAATAAAAGAAAAGCTTTAAATAAAGACTACTTAGGAGTAGATGTTATAGCTATAGGAGTACCTACAGTTGTTGATGCAGCTACTTTAACCAGTGATGTTTTAGATTTAGCTATAAAAAACTTAATGGAGCAATCAAACTCTGGTGAGATATTTTATAAAATGCTTCAAGACTTGCAAGAGGAAGAAAAATACCAACTAATTAGAGACTGTCTAGATCCATATGATAAAAACTTAATAGTTACTCCTAAAGATATTGATGAAACGATAGAAAATCTAGCAGTTATAATTAGTGAAGGATTGAATAGATCTCTTCATCCGGGGAGAACTTCGTAATAAGGAGGAATTTAAATGTTCAAAAATAGAATAAAAGCTATAAAAATTGGATTTTTATTAGTTTGTATTTTACCAACTATTTCCCAAGCTTTGGACAAAGATGATTTACTAAAATATCTACTAAAATCATCTTATCCTGAAGTAAAGGTAATAGACAAAGATGAAGAAAAAAATAAAGATATAGATGTAATAAATAATAATGAAAAAAAACAAGATGAAGAAACTTCAAATAATAAGGATTCTGGAAATGATGAAGAAGAGTTTGTAAATGTATATGTTGGAGAAGAAAATAAGCCACAGACGGAAGAGGAAAAGGAAGCTACTACAATTACAGAGTCAAACTATACTAATGACTTAAGAATAACTAAGGATAACCCTCAAATATTAGTATATCATTCTCATAGTAGCGAAACTTATTCTGATTCACCAGATAATGATTATCACTCTTCTAAAGATAAGGAACACTCAGTTATGGAAGTTGGTAGCCTATTAACAAATGAATTAAGTAAAAGAGGTTGGGGAGTAATGCATAATACCCAATATAATGATTTAGATTATAATAAATCTTATGTAAATAGTTCTAAGCTAGTTAAATCTGCTTTATCATCTAATGATTCAATCAAAATAACTATCGACTTACATAGAAATGGATTAACGTTAGAAAATAGTGAGGCGAAGAAAAAAGCACATGATAAATCTACTATAGAAATTAATGGAGAAACTGTAGCTAAGTTTTTATTTGTAGTAGGTCAAAGAAATGAAAATGTAGATGAAATAAGAAAAGAAGCTGAAGAATTAACTGCTTTAGCAGAAAAAAAATATCCAGGGTTAGTTGAGCCAGTAATAACTAAACAATATGGAAGATTTAATCAGTATTTAGCGGAAGATGGATTATTAATAGAAATAGGTAATAATGCTACGAGCACTCAAGAAGCAAAAGCTGCATGTAAATATGTAGCAGAAGTATTAGATGAATACTATAAAGATAAAAAGTAATAAGAGCTGGTATAATATGAGTCGTTTAGAAAAAAAATTAAATAAAAAGCTGCAAAAAAAGAAAAACGGGATACTATATAAGGTAGTATTTTTGTTTATAATGATTATAATTACTGCAGGAAGCATACTAATTTCTGATTATAGAATGAACGAAATGTTGCAAGATGATAGTAAAGATAGTCTTATAAAATATTTAAATATTTTTTATTAAAAAGCATAGTAAATATAAATATTAAAGAATACAAATAGTAAAAATAAATCAAAATAATAAAAATAAGGCTTAAAATAATAAGTCTTATTTTTTTGTAATGTAACACTTATTTACATAAAAGCAGATATATTATAAAATAAAGTTTATGATACTAACTTATTTAAGGAGGAAAAAAGGTGGACAGACAAAGTAGAACTAGAAATTTTAGTATAATAGCTCATATAGACCATGGTAAGTCTACCTTAGCTGATAGATTAATACAGTATACAGGTTTAGTAAGTGATAGAGAGATGAAAAATCAGTTATTAGATAACATGGATTTAGAAAGAGAAAGAGGAATCACTATTAAGCTACAAAATATTAGGTTAATTTACAAGGCTAAGGATGGTAATGAATATTATTTAAATCTTATAGATACTCCAGGACATGTGGATTTCAACTATGAGGTTTCAAGGAGTTTAGCTGCATGTGAAGGTGCTTTATTAGTTGTAGATGCGGCTCAAGGTGTTGAAGCTCAAACTTTAGCAAATGTATATTTAGCTTTAGATCAAGATTTGGAAATATTACCAGTTATAAATAAAATAGATCTTCCAAGTGCAAGACCAGATGAAATAAAAGAAGAAATAGAAGAAATAATAGGTCTTGATGCAAGTGAAGCACCATTAATATCTGCTAAAAGTGGTTTAAATATAGAAGACGTTTTAGAAGATATAGTAGCTAATGTACCTGCTCCAACAGGTGATATAAATAAACCTTTAAAAGCTTTAATATTTGATTCATACTATGATGCATATAAAGGTGTTGTGGCATATGTAAGAGTATTTGAGGGTGAAGTTAAAAAAGGTATGACTATCGAGATGATGAATACTAAGAAGAAATTTGAAGTAACAGAAGTAGGGGTTATGGCTCCTAATGCAACTGAGCTGGATAGTCTATGCGCAGGTGATGTTGGTTATATAGCTGCAAGTATCAAGGATATAAGAAGCTGTCACGTAGGTGATACTATAACTGATGCTACAAATAAAACAGAAGAGCCACTTGAAGGATATAAAAAAGCTACTCCAATGGTTTACTGTGGTATATATCCAGGTGAAGGTGAAAAATACGAAAACGTAAGAGATGCCTTAGAAAAATTACAGGTTAATGATGCGGCATTAGAATTTGAACCGGAAACATCTGCAGCCTTAGGATTTGGTTTCAGATGTGGATTCCTTGGATTATTACACTTAGAAATAATACAAGAGAGATTAGAAAGAGAATTTAATCTAAGTTTAGTTACAACAGCTCCTTCTGTTATATACAGGGTTACTAAAACTGATGGTGAAGTAGTTATGATTCAAAACCCAACAAACTTACCAGAAGTTTCAGAAATTCAAATGATAGAAGAACCAATAGTTAAAGCTGATATAATAGCTCCTAAAGATTTCGTTGGTATAGTTATGGAATTATGCCAAGAAAGACGTGGAACTATGTTACACATGGAATATATAGACGAAAAAAGAGTAATGCTTCATTATGATTTACCATTAAATGAAGTTGTTTATGATTTCTTTGATGCTTTAAAATCTAGAACTAGAGGATATGGTTCTCTAGATTACGAAATGAAAGGATATGTTTCTTCTAAGCTTGTTAAATTAGATATACTAATAAACAAAGAACAAGTTGATGCACTTAGCTTTATAGTTCATGACACAAAAGCATACTCTAGAGGTAAAGCTATGTGTGAAAAATTAAAAAATGAAATACCTAGACATCAATTTGCTGTTCCGATACAGGCAGCAGTTGGAAATAAGGTTGTGGCAAGAGAAACAATAAGTGCTCTTAGAAAAGACGTACTTGCTAAATGCTACGGTGGAGATATATCTCGTAAGAAGAAACTTCTTGAAAAACAAAAAGAAGGTAAAAAACGTATGAGACAAATCGGAAGTGTTGAAGTTCCACAAAAAGCATTTATGTCAGTTCTTAAATTAGATGATTAATTAAAAAATATATTTATATAAAGGTAATTAGCTTATCTATACTACTTAGATAAGTTGATTACCTTTTGTTTTGTTATTTTAAATAATTTAGGCTATATTAAACTTAATACAAAGGATTGATACGTAATTAAATAGAGTAGATTTTATTTTATATATCGAGGGTAATAATATATAATAATTGCTGTAAATAGAAAAAGAAGAGGTGACTAAATGCTAGGTTTATATATACATATACCATTTTGTGTATCAAAATGTAAATACTGTGATTTTAATTCTTATAAATTAGATTTAGAGGAAAAGAAAAAATATTTAAAATCATTGGAAAAAGAAATGAGTTTTTATAAGAATGAAATTAAAGAAAAAGAAATAGATACTATATTTATTGGTGGAGGAACACCAAGCATATTAAGAGATGATGAGATTAAGATTTTATTCGATAATATAAAAACTAATTTTAAAATTAAAAAAAATGCTGAAATCACAATGGAATGTAACCCAGGAACATTAACTTTAAGCAAGTTAAAAATAATGAAAGATTGTGGTGTAAATAGATTAAGTATTGGACTTCAAGCTGTTCAAAATCATCATCTAGAATATATAGGAAGAATACATACTTTTGAAGAATTTGAAAAAAACTATTTTCAGGCTAAGGAAGTTGGATTTGAAAACATAAATATTGATTTAATGTATGCGCTTCCAAATCAAAATGAAGAAGATTGGAAAGAGACTTTAGAGAAAATAGTAGAACTAAATCCAGCTCACATATCTGCTTATTCATTAATATTAGAAGAAAATACAGAACTATTTGATATGTATAATAGAAATGAATTCAAATTATTAGATGAAGATACTGATATTGTTATGTATGAATATACAATAAATTACTTAAAATCCCATGGATATAATCAGTATGAAATATCAAATTATGCGAAAGAAGGATATGAATGTAATCATAATATTTTATATTGGAAATGTGAAAACTATGTTGGGATTGGTGCATCAGCATCAGGATTTTTAAGTGGAACAAGATACAATAATGTTTCATCATTATCTGAGTATGAAAAAATGATATTAGAAGGTAAAAAACCTATAGACTGGGAAGAAAAACTAAGTATCAAAGATGAAATAGAGGAAAGTATATTTTTAGGATTAAGAATGAATGAAGGAATTAAATTTAAAGATTTTAAGATTAAGTATGATTTAGATTTTATAGAAAAATATAAAAATGAAATTGAAAAACTTGAAAAACTAAATTTAATAGATGTGAATGAATTAGGGATGAGATTGACGCAAAAAGGGAGGGAAATATCAAACAGCGTTTTTGTAGAATTTATGGCTTAAAAAAAGAAAATATCTAAAAGGTGTTGACAATAAAAATTTAACGTGGTATATAATATATATAATCTTTTTAGCACTCGGATATAGTGAGTGCTAACAGTGTGGGAGGTATTTAGTATGGAATTAAATGAAAGAAAAATGAATATCCTCAAAGCAATAGTTAAAGATTATATAGAAACAGCTGAAGCTGTAGGGTCTAGAACGATATCAAAGAAATATAACCTTGGTGTTAGTGCAGCAACTATTAGAAATGAAATGGCCGACTTAGAAGAGTTGGGATACTTAGTCCAACCTTATACATCTGCTGGTAGAGTTCCAACAGAAAAAGGATATAAGCTATATGTTAATTCACTTATGAGTACTAGTGAACTTAGTGAATCAGATAAAGAGATAATTGAAACTTGTGTTGAAGAAAATATAAGTCATATACAAGATTTAATTCATGAAACATCAAAGATGTTATCTCAATTGACTAACTATACAACAGTTGCCATGACAAGAAATTTATCAACATTAAATGAAATTAGGCATATACAATTAGTTAAAATACATGATAATGAAATTTTATTAATAGTGGTTACAGATAAAGGCGATATTAAAAAATCAAGTATTACTGCTAAGATTAATTTAGATCAAGCTAAGTTGAATTTAATTTCTGATAATTTAACTAGAAAGCTTTCAGGTAAGACGATAACTGAAATAGATGAAAGATTAATAGCATATATAAAGTACGAAATTGGAGAATATTCATCAATAATAGATCAGTTACTTAATTTGTTAAATACAAACCCTACTGATGAAGAGCTTTCAATGACGTTAAATGGAGCAACTAATATATTTAATTATCCAGAGTTTAATGATGTTTTTAAGGCAAGGTCATTTTTAAATATGCTAGAAACAAAGGAGACTATCGCAAAGATTGTTAAGTCAAAGGGTATTTTAAAAGACAATACGACTATAATTATTGGTAGTGATAATGACTGTGAACAAGCTCAAGAATGTAGTGTTGTTACAGCAACATATAAAGTGGATAAGAATCTAATTGGTCGTATAAGCTTTATAGGACCTACAAGAATGGATTATTCTAGAATATATTCAATTATAAATTACATGAATATATTATTAAATAATAAATCAAATAAATTTTAAAACTAAGGGGTGTAGATCTTGGAAAATAACATTAATCAAGATGAAAAGTTACAAGAAGATTACGCTTCTAAGGAAGAGGAAATAGTACAAAATTCTGAGGAAAATGTCCAAGAAGATATATCAACAGAAGAAGAAAATGTAACTGATATAAACTCGAAATTAGAAGAAAAGAAAATAAATGACAAAATAGAAGAGCTTGAAAATCAAATCAATGAAAGAGATGACAAGTATAAAAGACTTCAAGCTGAGTACTCAAACTATATGAGAAGAACTCAACAAGAAAAAGAAACTATAGGATTATTTGCTAATGAAAAAATAATCAATGAGTTAATACCAGTTATAGATAGCATGGAAAGAGCTATGGAAGCTTGCACAAATAAAGAAGATGATATGTATAAAGGGATAGAACTTGTTCATAAGCAACTTATAGACTGTCTACAAAAATTTGGAGTTGAAGAAATAGATGCTATAGATCAAGACTTCGATCCAAACTTACACTTAGCTGTAATGCAAGAAAGTGTAGAAGGTATTGAACCTAATAAAGTAGTAATGGTACTTCAAAAAGGATATAAATTAAAAAGTAAAGTATTAAGAGCTACTATGGTAAAAGTTTCTTGCTAATAATTTAAGTTAAATATAATTAATTAAAATAGATGATAAATTAAGGAGGATACAAATTATGTCTAAAGTAATAGGAATAGATTTAGGAACTACAAACTCATGTGTTGCTGTTTTAGAAAATGGTGAACCACAAATAATAGCAAATAATGAAGGTATGAGAACTACTCCATCAGTAGTTGCTTTTACTAAAAATGGAGAAAGATTAGTTGGGGAACCTGCTAAAAGACAAGCTGTAACTAACGCAGATAATACAGTAATATCTATAAAAACTCACATGGGAACAGACTATAAAGTTAATATAGAAGGAAAAGGATACACTCCACAAGAAATATCAGCTATAATACTTCAAAAATTAAAAGCTGATGCTGAAAGTTATTTAGGTCAACCAGTTAAAGAAGCTGTTATAACAGTTCCAGCTTACTTTACAGATGCTCAAAGACAAGCTACTAAAGATGCTGGTAGAATAGCTGGTTTAGAAGTTAAAAGAATAATAAATGAACCAACTGCTGCAGCTTTAGCTTATGGTATGGATAAATTAGACCAAGATAAAAAAATATTAGTATTTGACTTAGGTGGAGGTACTTTCGACGTATCTATACTTGAAATAGGAGACGGAACTTTCGAAGTTTTAGCTACTGCTGGTAATAACAGATTAGGTGGAGATGACTTTGATAAAGTTATAATAGATTATTTAGCTGAAGAATTCAAAAAAGCTGAAGGTGTTGATTTAAGAAGTGACAACATGGCTCTTCAAAGATTAAAAGAAGCTGCTGAAAAAGCTAAAAAAGAATTATCTTCAACAATGAGTACAAATATAAACTTACCATTTATAACAGCTACTGCAAGTGGACCAAAACACTTAAACATAGATTTATCAAGAGCTAAATTTGATGAATTAACTGCTTCATTAGTTGAAAAAACTATGGAACCAACTAAGAGAGCTTTATCTGATGCTGGTCTTTCAGTATCTGAAATAGATGATGTATTACTAGTAGGTGGATCTACAAGAATACCAGCTGTTCAAGAAGCTGTTAAGAAATTCATAGGAAAAGAACCTCACAAAGGAATAAACCCAGATGAATGTGTTGCTGCTGGTGCTGCTATACAAGCTGGTGTTTTAACTGGTGAAGTTAATGACTTATTATTATTAGATGTTACTCCATTATCATTAGGTATAGAAACTATGGGTAACGTAATGACTAAAATAATAGAAAGAAATACAACTATACCAACTAAAAAATCTCAAGTATTCTCAACTGCTGCAGATAACCAAACTGCTGTTGATATACATGTTCTTCAAGGTGAAAGATCTATGGCATTCGATAATACTACTTTAGGTAGATTCCAATTATCAGAAATACCACCAGCTCCAAGAGGAATACCTCAAATAGAAGTTACTTTCGATATAGATGCCAATGGTATAGTTCATGTTACTGCTAAAGATTTAGGAACGGGAAAAGAACAAAAAGTTACTATAACTTCAGGAACTAACTTAAGTGAAGAAGAGATAGAAAGAAAAGTTAAAGAAGCTGAGATGAATGCTGAAGCTGATAAAGCTAAAAAAGATAAAATAGAAGCTGTTAACCAAGCTGATTCAACTATATATCAAACAGAAAAAACTTTAAATGAACTTGGAGAACAAGTAAGCGCTGATGATAAATCTGCAATAGAAGCAGCTATAGCATCATTAAAAGAAGTAAAAGATAAAGAATCTGCTACTGCTGAAGAAATAAAAGCTGCTATAGATGAAGTAATGAACAAATTCCACAAAGTTTCTGAGCAAATGTATCAACAAGCTCAAGCTGCACAGCAAGCTCAAGGTGGAGAACAAGCAGGACAAAATCAATCAAATGATGATGTTGTAGATGCTGACTACACAGAATTATAAGAGTGATAAGTTGCAATTCAATAGTAATTGTGTATAATAAATTAAAGGATATTAATCTGTTTTAAAACAATTAATAATAGCTTGTAGTTTAATATTCTACAAGCTATTATTTTGTAAAATAAAGGTGGTGACAAAACTTGGGAACTAAAAGAGACTACTATGATGTCTTAGGTGTAAGTAAAACAGCAGAGGCACAAGAAATAAAAAAGGCTTATAGAAAATTAGCTATGAAATATCACCCAGACAAAAATCCTGGTGATAAAGAAGCTGAAGAAAAATTTAAAGAAATAAATGAAGCATATGAAGTATTATCAGATGAAACTAAAAGAAGAAATTACGATCAATTTGGTCATGAAGGTGTAAATGGTCAAGGATTTGGTGGTCAAGGTTTCGGAGGCCAAGGATTTGGTGGATTCGATGATATATTCGGAGATATATTTGGAGATATGTTCGGTGGAGGATTCGGCGGTGGTCGTCCAAGAAGAAGAGGACCAGAACGTGGAGCTGACATAAGACAAAGTGTAACTATATCTTTTGAAGAAGCTGCTTTTGGTAAAAAAGTTCAAGTTAAAGTAAATAGAAGCGAAGAATGCAATGAATGTCATGGAAGTGGTGCAAAACCAGGAACTTCTAAAAAAACTTGTCCAACATGTAATGGTAGTGGTCAAGTCCAATCTGTACAAAGAACTCCTTTTGGTAATATAGCAAGTACTAGAACTTGTTCTACATGTAACGGTGAAGGAGAAGTTATAGATTCTCCATGTTCAAAATGTCATGGACAAGGTAGTGTAAGAAAAACTAAGACTATTGAGGTTGATATACCAGCAGGTATAGATGAAGGTCAAATGATTAAACTTTCTGGTCAAGGTGAACTTGGAACTAGAGGTGGACCAAGAGGCGATTTATATATAGTTGTTAATGTTAAAAAACATGCACTATTTACTAGAGAAGGATATGATGTTTATTTAGAAATGCCTATAACATTTGCTCAAGCTGCGCTAGGTGACAAAATAAAAGTACCAACATTAGATGGGCAAGTTGAGTATACAATTCCAGAAGGGACTCAAACTGGAACAGTATTTAGATTGAAATCTAAAGGTATACCTAAGCTAAGATCAAATGTTAGAGGAGATCAATATGTTAAGGTAACAGTTGAAATACCTAAAAAATTAAACGAAAAACAAAAAGAATTAATAAGAGAATTTGCTAAAGAGTGCGGAGAAGAGGTGCACGAAAGGCAAAAAACTTTAAGTGATAAAGTAGATAGTTTTTTCAAGAATCTTAAGAAAAATAAATAAGAAAAGATTTAATTTTAAAGATAAATTAAAATCCTTCCAATATGAAAAAAATTGGAGGGATTTTTTGTGATTATGCTTCTTATTATGTATAAAACAATATTATAAAAGAGAATAATTATGATATAATAGGATTCATGAAAAATAGTATAAAGATTGAAAGAAGGTTTACATATGAATTGGATAGAAGTAACAATTAAAACAACTACAGAAGCTGTAGAAGCCATAACAAATATACTAGATAATGAAAGAACGGGTGGCGTTATAATAGAAGATCCTAAAGATTTCTTGTTCCAAAAGAAAAATGAACTTGATTGGGATTATGTTGAAGAAGAAGTGTTCAATAAAAGTGGTCAAGAAGGTGTTTTAATAAAAACATACATTTCAGAAGAAAGAAATGTAATGGAAGTAATTGGAAATATAAAACAAAAAGTTTTAGGATTAAAAGAGTTCGGTATAGATATAGGTGAGGGTAGTGTGTCTTTAGGTCAAGTTAAAGAGGAAGACTGGGCAAACGAATGGAAAAAATACTATAAACCAACTAAAGTTGGTCAAAAAATAGTAGTAAAACCTACTTGGGAAGAATACGAAGAGCAAGAAGGAGATTTAATAATAGAATTAGATCCAGGGATGGCCTTCGGAACGGGAACTCATGAAACAACTTCTATGTGTATCAGAGAATTAGAAAAATATGTTGATGAAACTAAAAGAGTATTTGATATAGGATGCGGAAGTGGAATACTTGCCATAGCTGCTGCAAAACTTGGAGCGAAGGAAGTTGTTGCTGGAGATTTAGATGAAGTTGCAGTTAAGGTTTCTAAAGAAAACTGTGAAGAAAATAATGTTTCTGATAAAGTTATTGTTAAACATGGTAGCTTATTTGAAGTTGTAGAAGGAAAAGCTGACGTAATAGTGGCAAATATAATAGCAGATATAATAAAAATATTAGCTAAAGATGTAAGTAAATTTTTAACAGAAGATGGTGTATTTATATCATCTGGAATAATCCTTGCAAAAATAGATGAAGTTGTAGAAGCTTTAGAACAAAATGGATTTGAAATAGTTGAGATAATAAAACTTGGTGAATGGTCAGCTATAGTTTCTAAATTAAAGTAGGTGAAATTATGGATAGATTTTTCACACCTAAAAACAATATAAACTTAGAACAAAATACTTGTATTATAGAAGGTGAAGATGTAAAACATATTTCGAAAGTTCTTAGATGTAAAGAAAATGATAAACTTGAAGTATGTGATATGGATAATAATGAGTATATTTGTGCAATAAAAGAAATCAACAAAGACAATATAATATTAGACATAATTGAAAAAGTTAATATAAAACGTGAATCAAACTTAAAGGTTAAATTATATCAAGGTATGCCAAAAGGAACTAAGATGGAATTAATACTTCAAAAGTTAACAGAAATTGGTGTAGACGAGATTATTTTAGTACAAGCTAAAAGAAGTGTAACTAAAATTGATAACAAAAAAGAAGATAAAAAAATTGAAAGATGGGAAAGGATCATTTATGAAGCTGCAAAGCAAAGTAAAAGAGGGAAAATGCCAAAGCTCACTGGTGTGTTATCTTTCAATGAAGCATTAGAAGATATGAAGAATAATGATTTAAATATTTGTCCTTATGAAAATGAAAGAACAGTTTCTATAAAAGAAGCTATCAGAGGTTTAAATATAAATAGTGTTGGAATTTTTGTTGGACCAGAAGGTGGATTTGAAGAAGAGGAAATAGAAAAAATTCAAAATATAGATGGAAAAGTTGTGTCTCTAGGACCTAGAATACTTAGAACAGAAACTGCATCTGTAGTTGCTTCATCAATAGTTTTATATGAACTAAGTGACTTAGGAGGAAATATATAAAATGAAAAAAGTAGCATTTTATACTTTAGGATGTAAAGTAAACCAATATGAAACAGAAGCTATGCTTGAAATGTTTAAGGAAGATGGATATGAGCAAGTTGGTAGCGAGGATTATGCAGATGTATATGTTATAAACACTTGTACTGTAACTCATATGAGTGATAGAAAATCACGTCAATATATAAGAAGAATGAAAAAGAAAAATCCAGACTCAATAATAGCAGTAGTTGGATGTTATTCTCAAGTTTCTCCGGAAGAAATACTTGAAATAGAAGAAGTAAACCTTGTAATGGGAACTAATGAAAGAAGAACTATAGTTGATGAAATTAAAAAATTAGAACAAGCTCAAGGTGAGAAAAAAGCTAGCACTGTAGACGATATAATGAAAGTAAGAGCTTTTGAAGAAATAGAAATAAGTCAATCAAACGGAAGAACTAGAGCGTTCATGAAAATACAAGATGGATGTGATAGATTCTGTACGTATTGTATAATACCTTATGCTAGAGGTGGAAAAGTAAGAAGTAGAGATATGGAAAGTATAGTTAATGAAGCTAAAACTTTAGCTGAAAACGGATATGAGGAAGTTGTATTAACAGGTATACATGTTGCTTCTTATGGGAAAGACTTAAGAGAGAACAAAGTAGGTCTTTTAGATGTAATAAAAAGAATAAATGAAATAGATGGAATAAAAAGAATAAGAACGAGTTCTGTTGAACCTGTTTTATTTACAGATGAATTTGTAGATGAAGTATCAAAAATGGAAAAAGTTATGCCTCACTACCATTTATCATTACAAAGTGGATGTGATGATACATTAAAAAGAATGAATAGAAGATATACAACATCAGAATACAAAGAAATAGTAGATAAATTAAGAAGAGAAATACCAGATGTAGCTATAACTACAGATGTAATTGTTGGATTCCCTGGTGAAACAGAAGAAGAGTTTGATAAAACCTACAATTATTTAAAAGAGTTAGAATTATCACAAATGCATATATTTAAGTATTCTCCAAGAAAAGGAACAAAGGCTGCTGATATGGAAAACCAAGTAAATCCTCAATTAAAACATGAAAGAAGTGAAAAACTTTTAAACTTAAATAAAGAAAACTTTAAAAAATTCGCTTCAAGAATGTTAAATAAAGAATTTGATGTTTTATTTGAGCAATCTATAGGGGATAATAAATATGAAGGATTAACTCCAAACTATTTAAAAACTATTGTAGAATCTAATGATGATATAGCTGGCAAAATACTAAAAGTTAAAATTACAGAAGTAAAAGATGAATATATAGAAGGAATATTAGTATAAGTTGTAGAATTTTAGCAATATAATAGTAATTAGTTAGGAGGTGAAAAAAATGGATTGTTTATTTTGTAAGATAGTAAATGGAGAAATACCTTGTACTAAAGTATATGAGGATGATAAGGTTTTAGCTTTTAATGATATAAATCCTGTGGCTCCATATCATATATTAGTTATTCCAAAACAACATTTTGATAGTATAGCAGATGTTAGTGATAAAGATATGGAAATAGTTGCACATATTCACTCGGTTATAAATAAAATAGCTATAGAGAAAGGATTCAGCGATGCTGGATTTAGAATTATAAATAACTGTAGAGAAGATGGAGGACAAGAGGTTAAACACATTCACTACCATGTTTTGGCTGGGAAAAAATTACCTCTTTATGAAGCTGAAAAAAATAAGTTATTTACAAATATTTTAGAATTATAAATAATTAAATACTTGATAAAAGTATAATTTTAGTTTATAATAAACAAAGTGTGAGGTTGTAATGCAGTGATGCAGATATAATCAAATTACAGTCCCAGCATAATTCGCGCAATCGGAGGGAGGGAAAAAGAATGTCAGAAGTTAGAGTAAGAGAAAATGAATCATTAGACAGTGCTTTAAGAAGATTTAAACGTCAATGTGCAATGTCTGGCATAATGTCAGAAGTTAGAAAAAGAGAGCACTATGATAAACCAAGTGTAAAACGTAAGAAAAAAGCTGAAGCAGCTAGAAGAAAAAACGCTAAAAGATAGTAAATAGAAGTAAAGAGGTGAGGGGAATGTCCCTTAAACAAAAGTTACAAGAAGATCTAAAGTCTTCTATGAAAAACAAGGAAACTATTAAAAAGTCTGTTATAACTCTAATAAGATCTTCTATTAAACAATATGAAGTTGATAATAGAGTTGAATTAGGAGACGCGGAAATAGTGGATCTTATTGCAAAGCAATTAAAACAAACTAGAGATTCTCGTGAAGAGTTTAAAAAAGCTGGAAGAGAAGATTTAGTTAGTAAAGCAGAAGCAGAGATAGAAGTTTTAAAAGAGTACCTACCTCAACAATTAAGCGAAGAAGAATTAAATGAAATTGTAATTTCTACTATATCTGAAGTAGGAGCTACTTCTATGAAGGATATGAAAAAAATTATGACATCAATAATGCCTAAAGTAAAAGGCAGAGCTGATGGAAAACTAATAAATGAGTTAGTAAAGAAAAATTTACAATAGATAAAAACCTAGAGAGTAATCTCTAGGTTTTTTTATGTTTCTATAGAAAAATAATCATAAACATCAGGGCTTGAACATACTTATTAAGTAGAAATACATATGAAATAATAAGGGAAAGTGAGGGAAGAAATTGATTATATCCGTCAAAGAAGTCAAAAAGTTTGTTTATTGTGTGTTGATCCCCCTACTTATAGGTTATTTAAGTAATTTAGTATCTAAAGTGATATGTGGGGTAGACATGGTTACATATTATCATGAACTTATTAAGCCAGGTTTTGCACCTCCAGGAATCGTATTTCCCATAGCATGGACCATATTATACATCTTAATGGGGACATCATCATATATAATAATTTCACATAATAAAAATGAAATAAAAGTTAAGGATGCGATGTTTTATTATTGGTTGCAATTAGCGTTGAATTTTATATGGCCTATTTTATTTTTTGCTTTTCAATTAAGATTAACAGCATTGGTAGATATAGCGTTGCTTATAATCCTTGTATCAGTAATGATATACAAGTTCTATAAAATCAAACCTTCAGCAGGGTTCATAAATATACCATATATAATATGGCTAATATATGCATTTATACTTAATTATTTTATATGGTTTATAAATAAATAAGTTTATATAATAAAATAAAAAATTCGCTTCGCCTGAGTGATGTTTTGGGGAGAAATATTTTATGTCGCCAACGATTTCGTCCGTTGCTCAAGTTATTAAGTTGGAATTTATAATTTATCTACAAACTAGATAAATTATAAATTCTATACAAAAAACAACTGAGAGTATTCTCGGTTTTTTTTGTATAGAGAGCTTTATTAAATAATAGAAAATAAAAATATAATGAAACATTATAGTATATAGTTAATAAAATATACAGAAGGGGGAGATGAGAAGATGGAGATTTCACCGGATTTAAAAGTAACAGAGCCAACTGTTACAATGATTAGTAATACATTTGTAAGAATTGAGAATTATTTATCTATTGTAACTTATGATACTAATTTAATTAAAATAAAAACAAAAATAAAGACGGTTAAGATAGTAGGTGACGGATTACTATTAAAATATATTGAGGAAAATGAAATTGGAATAAAAGGACTTATATACTCCTTGGAGTATATAGATTAGGAGGAAATATTATGATAAGTTTCATAAGAGGATACTATGTATTAACAGTAGAGGGAATAGAGACAGAAAGCTTTTTAAATTACCTTATAAGAAATAAAATATATGTGTACAATGTAAATAGGATAAACAAGACCAAAATTCAATTTTCTATAAATAGAGAAGACTATAGAAGGTTGAAAAAAATACATAGAAGTAGTAAATTTGATATTAAGGTTAAAAATAAGACGGGCATTCCATTTATAGCTAAAAGAATCTATACATACAGAGGTATGCTTGTTTGTGCGATTATATCTTTAATTGTTTTAATGTCTACTTCCTTATTTGTAACAGATGTATACATTACGGCTCCAGAAGGTATTGATAAAGAGTCTTTAAAAAATGAGTTATATAAAGAAGGTGTTAAACCAGGAGTATATAAAAAGAGTATAGATAGAAAAATTGTAAGAGATAACATAATGGGCAAGTTCGATGATATTGCATATGTATCTATAAACGTGAAAGGGACTAATATTTTTGTCAATATAACTAAAAAAGAAGAAAGCCAAAATGAAGAAGATAGCTCAAATTATTGTAATATTATAGCAACGAAAGATGGTATAATAGAAAAGGTAGTAGCTAGAAGTGGAGAGGCTCTTGTTGAAGAAGGGGATATTGTAAAAAAAGGTGATGTTCTGATTAATGGAGCGAATACTACCGCCATACCAGAAATCTGGGCAACAACATTTTATGAGGCTAAAAAAAGCTCAAATTACATAGATGTCAAAAATCAAAGAACAGAAAAAAGTAAAAATGTTTATACCATAAGTTTCTATGATAAAAAATATCAAATAAAGAGAAATATAAAGTATAGAGACTATGAAATTGAAAATAAAACATATGAATTTAGATTAGGAGATTATACATTTCCTTTAAAAATAATAGCAACCACTTTCTATGAAGTTAAAAAGGTGGAAGATAAGGTGGATGTAAATAAATTAAAAGAAGACTTATCATCAGTTGTAAGGAATGAATTGGCGTATAAAATACCAGTATCAGCAAGAATTGTGGATACAAAAGATAAATATAATATAAGTAAAAGTATGGTAGAATATGTAGTAACAGTTCAAACAAGTGAAAATATTGCACAGCTTGATATTCTTAGTAAAAGTGAAGCTGAAGCTATAATTAAATCAAATCAAGAAAAGAAAAAGCAAGAAGAAGGTGAAGAACAAAATTCTAATCCTCAAAAAAGGCCTATTAATGATATAAGAAATGAATTTAAAGAAGATAGTAATAAAAAAGAAGAAAAAAGTGAGAATAACCAGTAAATTTATATGACTTAAGGAGGAATAGTTCAGTTGATAATTCAAAAAAAATTCATAGTATCAGAAGAAAAATTTGAAAGGGAGCTATTTGGAAATTTTGATGAAAATATTAAATTAATAGAAGATGCTTTAAGTATAGATGTGATACTTAGAGAAGGAAATATTGTTTTAATGGGAGAAGAAAAAAATGTAGATTTAGCATTAAAACTAATGACTGAACTGCATGATACTGTATCAAATGGTAAATCATTAGACAAACAAAGTATTAATTATTCACTATCTCTTTTATTAGAAGGTAGTGAAATGAAGATAAAAGAGCTAGAAGACGTAATAGTCATGACTAAAAAAGGTAAGGCTATACAACCAAAAACTTTAGGACAAAAAGAGTATGTAGAGTTAATAGAAAAAAATGATATTACTTTTGGGATAGGTCCTGCAGGAACAGGAAAGACTTACTTAGCTGTAGCTATGGCAGTAAAAGCTTTTAAAAGAGATGAAGTTAGTAGGATTATATTAACTAGACCAGCAGTTGAAGCAGGGGAAAGTTTAGGTTTTTTACCGGGAGATTTAAAAGATAAGGTGGACCCTTACTTAAGACCACTTTACGATGCATTATTTGATATGCTAGGAGCTGATAGATTTAATAAGTATCTGGAAAGAGGAACTATTGAAGTAGCGCCACTTGCTTTTATGAGAGGAAGAACTCTTGATAATGCATTTATAATATTAGATGAAGCACAAAATACTACACCAGAACAAATGAAGATGTTTTTAACAAGACTTGGATTTGGCTCTAAGGCTGTAGTAACAGGGGATGTTACACAAACAGATTTACCAAATGCTAAAAGAAGTGGTTTAGTTCAAGCAACGAAAATTCTTAAAAATATACAAGGTATTGGAAGTATACAATTAACTGATAAAGATGTAGTAAGACATGAATTAGTTCAAAGAATTATAAGAGCTTACGAGAAATTTGAGAAAAAAGAAGAATTTAATAAAAATAAAAAACAAGAAATTAAAAAAAATGATAAAAAATAAGACAATAGAAGGTGGAACAATGGAATTAATAATAGACAATAGACAAGATAAATTAGAGGTTAAAGAAGAATTAATAGAAAGAATAAAAGATATAATCTCTGAATGTTTAGACTATGAAGGATATGATGATGATTATGAGGTGAGTTTATCATTTGTAGATAATAAAGAAATACATCAATTAAATAGAGATTTTAGAGGTGTTGATAGATCTACAGATGTATTATCTTTTCCTTTATTAGTAGACGAAGAATTTGATGTGGATTTTGGAGAAGAATCTTTAGGAGATATAGTTATATCTTTAGAAAAAGCATTTGAACAAAGTAGAGAATACAATCACAGTTTTGAAAGAGAAGTATGTTTCCTTGTGTGTCATAGTATGTTCCATTTATTAGGTTATGACCATGATACAGAAGAAAATACAAAAGAAATGAGAGAAAAAGAAGAACATATCCTAGGTAAGTTAGGTATAACAAGGGAGTAATCTTTATGAGAGATAAAAAGCATCATCCTAGTATAATAGAAGCATTTAATGCTGCTATTCAGGGTATTTTATATACATTTAAATATGAAAGAAATATGAAAATACACTACTTTATTGCAGTAATAGTTCTAATGGTAAGTTTATTTTTAGACTTAACTAGAGTAGAGATGATGATTTTAATATTATCTATTTGCTTAGTTATAGTATCTGAGATGTTTAATACTGCTATAGAAAATACAGTTGATTTAGTGACAGATAAATATCATAATCTTGCTAAAATTGCTAAGGATGTGGCTGCAGGTGGCGTATTAATCTCCGCTTTAAATGCAGTTGCAGTAGGGTATTTGATTTTTAATGAAAAGTTTAATGAAACAACAAAATCTTTAATATTTGCCATAAGGAAATCAGATCCTCATGTTACATTAATATGTGTAGTATTAGTATTAATAGCGGTCGTAGTAGTAAAGGCGTTGACTTTTACAGGAACACCATTAAAAGGTGGTATGCCAAGTGGTCATGCAGCATTAGCTTTTGCCCTTGCAACTGCAATTACGATGATGATTGAAAGACCAGTAGCTTGTACCTTGGCTTATATTATGGCAATATTAGTTGCACAAAGCAGGATAGAAGGAAAAATACATACATTCTGGGAAACGGTGGCAGGAGCATTACTAGGTATATTAGTTGCTATGTTAGTTTTCCAATTAAAAATAATAAACTTTTATTAAAATATGATATAATATAGCATTAGATATTTAATAATATTTTATATGAAAAATATTTTGTTATATTGAATATGAGAAAAATATAAGGAAAAAATGAACGATAACGAAACAATCAAAAGATAAGTTAGGAGAATTATAGATGTTCAAGTCAGGATTTATAAGCATAGTAGGAAGACCAAACGTTGGAAAATCTACATTAATGAATAATGTTGTAGGAGAAAAGATTGCTATAATGAGTGATAAACCTCAGACAACAAGAAATACTATTCAAGCAGTATATACTTCAGAGGATTGTCAAATGGTATTTTTAGATACACCAGGAATACACAAGCCTAAGAATAAATTAGGAGAGTTCATGGTTAAATCAGCTACAGATGCATTTAAAAATGTTGATGTAGTATTATTTGTAGTTGATGATTCTAAAAAAATAGGACCAGGGGATAGAAAAATAATAGAAGATTTAAGAAATATAAAAACTCCTGTAGTTTTAGTGATAAATAAAATAGATCAAATAGAAGAAGTTGATTTATTTAACTTAATGAAATTATATAATGAGGAAGGTATATTTAAAGAAATAGTACCGGTTTCAGCTTTAAAAGGAAGAAATATAAAAGAATTATTAAAAGTAGTTGAAAGTTACCTTGAAGAAGGTCCTAAATATTTCCCGGACTATATGATTACTGACCAACCAGAAAGAGTTTTAGTTTCTGAGTTAATAAGAGAAAAAGTTTTACATTATGTACATGATGAAGTACCTCATGGTGTGGCAGTAGAAGTTGAAAGGATGAAATTTAGAGAACCTCAAAATATAATTGATATTTCAGCTGTCATATGTTGCGAAAGAACTTCACATAAGGGTATAATTATAGGAAAGAATGGTAGAAAACTAAAAGGTATAGGAAAGTCAGCTAGAGAAGACATGGAGTTACTTTTAGGAGCTAAAGTTAACCTTCAATTATGGGTAAAAGTTAAGGAAAATTGGAGGAATTCACAAAATTACATTAGTGATTTTGGATACAATGATAAATAAAGGTGGATTATATGGATAAGAAACAAGAAGATTCCAAGGAATTGTTAAGGAATGTTATATACTTACTTGAAAATAATAAATTATTAGATCTAAGAGAATTACTAGAAGAATACCATATTATGGATATATTTGATGTAATGGAAGACTTAGATGAAGATATGAAAATAAAATTGTTTGAAGTATTACCAATAGATATGTCTGCTTCTATTTTAGAAGAAAGTGGTCCAGAATTTTTTAAATCTATTTTGTCAAACATTGATCAAGAGCATGGTAAAAATATATTAGAACAAATGTCTCTAGATGATATGACTGATATTTTAAGTCAGATAGAAGAAGATGAAAGACAAAATATAATGAATCTTTTGAGCAAAGAAGATGCCGATGATGTAAAAGAACTATTAGTTTATGATGAAGACTCTGCTGGTGGTATAATGACTACTGGTTATATTGAAATAAATAAAAATATGACGGCTAAAGATGCTATAAAGCATATGAGAGAAAATGCATTGGATGCAGAAACAATTTACTATATATATATAGTAGATAATGATGAAAAGCTAGTTGGAGTTTTATCACTTAGAGAGCTTATTACGGCAAGAGATTCTGTAATAGTAGAAGATTTAATGAGTGAAAACATAATATCTATAGATGTGGATGAAGATCGAGAAGAGGCTGTTAGATTAGTATCTAAATATGATTTAATTGCAATACCTGTAACAGATAAAGATGGGATTTTAAAAGGTATAATAACAGTAGATGATATAATAGATGTCATGGAAGAAGAGGCAAGTGAAGACTTATATAAGTTAGCAGGTTCTTCTGAACATGAAAGAGATGTTGTAGAAAATCAAAATGCTACACCACTTCAACAAATAACATCATCTTTAAGAGCAAGAATGCCATGGTTAATAATAATTCTAGTTATGGGATTATTTTCTACTCTAATATTAACAAAGCTTGATTTTGTAGGAGTTAATTCTAGTTATGTAAATATACTATTATTTTTACCAGTTATACTATGTTTAGGTGGAAGTATAGGGATGCAATCGTCATCTATAACACTTATGACTTTAGGTAATAAAGATGGAGGTAACACTAATATACTAAAAGAAGTTATAGTGGGACTGATAACAGGTATATTTTGTGGAATAATAACAGGTATAGGTACTTATTTTATAATAAGTGATATTAATATATCTTTATTAGTATCTATAGCTGTATTAATAAATATGATATTTGGTGCAACTATAGGGGCTTTTGTACCGGTTCTGCTAAAAAAATTAGAAATTGATACATCTATAGTATCAGCACCGTTAGTATCAGTTATACTTGATTTTATAGGAATATGTATATTCTTTATAATAACAACTATGTTTTTGTAAAAAATTGTTTATTAAAATAATGAATTATTTACCCTTTTCTTACTAAAAATATTAATAAATTGTGAGAAGGGGGTAATAAAATGTACAATTTATTTTGGCAAATTTTTAAAAATACAGGAAATATAGAGGCTTATTTATATATTAATAATCACGATACTTTACTCAAGAAGAATGAAAAAAAGGGAGATAAGTAATGATAGTTTTAAATACCCAGGGTATAGTACTTAAATCAGTTACTTATAAAGAAAATGACTTAATTTTAACTATATTTACACGAAAACTGGGAAAAATATCTGCAATAGCTAGGGGTGCTAAGAAGAGTAAAAGTTCTTTATTATCTTCTTCACAAATTTTTGCTTATGCAAACTTTAGTTTAAAAAAAGAAGGAAATATGTATAGAGTCACTCAAAGTGAGATAATAAAAAGTTTTTATAATTTATCTTATAACTTTGAAGCTTTTTCTTATGCAACTCATATATTAAAATTAGTGGATACTTTTTTAATAGATAATCAATCCAATAACAGATTATTTATATTACTTGCTCAATCTCTATATTTATTTTCAGAAGAAGATATAGATATGGAATATATAACTCTTTGTTTTGAACTTAAGTTTTTAGATTACATAGGATTTAAACCAATAGTTAAGACATGTGTAAATTGCTACAATAATGATTTTAAAAATCCAGTATTTAATGTATATGAAGGGGGAGTGTTATGTGAGAAATGTAGTGAACACTTTGAGCATAATTTAAATATGAACATAACTACTACAAAACTTATACAATATATACTAGATAATGATATACTATCCTGTTCAAAGGCAAAAGTATCAAAATACCTTATTAATGAACTAAGTAAAATTTTAAAAATATATATGGATGTATATTTGGGTAAAATAAATGAGAAATCCTTAAATGTCTTAAAAAGTCTAAATAAAAAAGGAGTGTAATAAGTGAGTAATATAACTATAGAAGCTATTGATCAAGTTATGGAAAGAGTTCCTGGAGCAACTTATGCTCAGGTAAGAGATGCTCTTATAAAATCTAATGGAGATGTAGTAGAAGCTATAATTTTACTACAAGATAATGACACACAACAAAAAGAAGAAAGTAGTAATGGTAAAAAATCATTTGAAGATATATTTGGTAAAGATTCTGAACAAATGAAAGAAGATATATCAGAACTTATAAGAAAAAGTAACGTAGTACGTATAGTAATTGAAAAAAATGGAAAAATAATAATGAATGTGCCTATTACTGTAGGAGTTGTAGGTGTTGTGTTTGCACCTATATTATCATTAATAGGTTTTTCAGCATCAGTATTAGCAAAATATAGAATAAAAATTAAAAATGAAGATGAAGGCACAGTAGTAGACTTAGGAGAATTTAGCGAAGAAAAATTAACTCTTATAAAAGATATGTTAAGTAATGCAGCTAAAGATGTAAAAAGTGCTGTAGATAAGAAAAATAAAAATACAGAATATAAAAACGAAGATACTAATGACGAAGATGTCATTATAAATCTAAGTAAACAAGATTATAGAGAAAAAAATGATGAAGAGTAATAAATAATAGTCTAGTTTATTGACAAATTTTTTATGTTTTGTTATTCTTACAAATATAAACGAAGTATTAAGAGGCCTTTCGTGGATACGGAAGGCCTTATTGCTATAAATAGGTAACAAATAAAATTTAGGAGGTATTATTATGAATTTTCAAGATATGATACTAGCGCTTCAAAGTTACTGGTCTAAGCAAGGATGTATTATGATGCAACCTTATGACGTTGAAAAAGGTGCTGGAACTATGAATCCAAACACAATTTTAAGATCATTAGGACCAGAACCATGGAGTGTTTGTTATGTAGAACCATCAAGAAGACCTGCAGATGGAAGATATGGTGAAAATCCAAATAGATTATATCAACATCACCAATTCCAAGTTATATTAAAGCCATCTCCAGAAAATATACAAGAACTATATTTAAAAAGTTTAGAGGCTATAGGTATTAATCCACTAGAACATGATATAAGATTTGTTGAAGATAACTGGGAATCAACTACAGTTGGTGCTTGGGGTCTTGGATGGGAAGTCTGGTTAGACGGTATGGAAGTTACTCAATTTACATATTTCCAACAAGTTGGAGGTATAGAATGTGAGTTAGAAACTGGAGAGATAACTTATGGTCTAGAAAGACTTGCAATGTATATCCAAGATGTAGACAGTGTTTATGATTTAAAATGGAATGATAACATAACTTATGGAGATGTTTTCAAACAAGCTGAATTTGAAAATAGTACATATTCATTTGACGAATGTGATGCAGATATGTTATTTAACTTATTTGATACATATGAAAAAGAAGCTTTAAGAATAATAGACAGAGGATTAGTAATACCTGCTTATGATTATGTCTTAAAATGTTCTCATACATTTAATACATTAGATGCAAGAGGTGCCATAGGTGTTAGCCAAAGAGCTTCATTTATAGGAAGAGTTAGAAATATGGCAAAGGCAGTAGCTGAACTATATGTTAAGCAAAGAGAAGAATTAGGATATCCACTATTAAAGGAAGGTGACAAATAATGAACAATTACCTTTTATTAGAAATTGGGGTAGAAGAATTACCATCAAGATTTGGACAATCTACATTAGAACAAATAGAAAATAATTTAAGTAAGTTATTAACAGAAGAAAGAGTAAATTTTGATAATATAGAAAAGTATGCAACTCCAAGAAGATTAACTTTTATAATAAAAAACATAGCTGATAAAGCAAGTGATCTAGAAGAAGAAGTGAAAGGTCCTGCTAAAAAAATAGCTTTTGATCCAGAAGGAAACTTCACTAAGCCAGCACTTGGATTTATGAAAAGTAAAGGATTAAAAGAAGAAGATGTATACTTTAAACAAGTAGGAAATGCTGAGTACTTATTTGGTACTATAAAGCAAGAAGGTAAAGAAACTAGCGAAGTATTAAAAAATATAATACCAGAAGCTATAAAAAATGTAACATTCCCTAAAGCTATGCGTTGGGGTGGAAAAAATATGAGATTTGCTAGACCAATAAGATGGATGGTAGCTCTATTAAATGATAATGTACTTGAAGTAGATTTAGAAGGTATAAAATCTTCTAATGTAACTAAAGGACACAGATTCCTTGGAGAAAGAGAATTTGAAGTAAACTCAATAGAAGAGTACTTTGAAAAATTAGAAAACAACTACATAGTATTAGATCAAAATAAAAGAAAAGAAATGATAAGAAATCAAGCTATAGAAGTTGCTAATTTTTTAGGTGGAGAAGTTGAATTTGATGAAGATTTACTAGAAGAAATAACTTTCTTAGTAGAGTACCCAACTGCTTTCTATGGAGAGTTTGAGGAAGATTACGTAAAACTTCCAAAAGAAGTTGTAACTACACCAATGAAAGAACATCAAAGATACTTCCCTGTATTAAAAGATGGTAAACTACTACCAAATTTTATAGCAGTTAGAAATGGTGATTCTAATAGAATAGATTTAGTTAAAGCTGGTAATGAAAAAGTTTTAAAAGCAAGACTTGCAGATGCTTTATTCTTCTACAAAGAAGATACTAAAAAGCCTTTAGAAAGCTTTATAGATAAATTACATACTGTTGTATTCCAAGCTAAACTTGGTACAATATATGATAAATCTTTAAGAATAGAAAAATTATCACAAGTTATAATAGATGAATTAAAGATGTCAGAAAGCAAAGAAAATACTATAAGAGCTGCTAAGTTATGTAAAGCTGACCTTGTTACAAATATGGTATTCGAGTTTACAGAACTTCAAGGTATAATGGGTAGAGATTATGCTAAAATAAGTGGTGAAAATGAAGAAGTTTGTGAAGGTATATTTGAACATTATCTTCCAAGATTTGCTGGAGACATATTACCTGAAACTAATGCAGGTATAGCTTTATCAATAGCTGATAAACTAGATTCAATAGCAGGATTCTTTGCTATAGGAATAAAACCATCTGGATCACAAGACCCTTATGCTTTAAGACGTCAAGCATTAGGTATATTAAGTATATTATTAGATAAAAAATTATCTGTTAACTTAAATAGCTTAATCAGTGCAGCATTAGATAATTATTCTAATATTGACTTTAACAAAGAAGAAGTAAGTGAACAAATAGTTGAGTTCTTTGTTGAAAGAGTTAAAAACTTATTTAAAGATTTAGGAATAAGATATGATGTTATAGATGCTGTATTAAATAATAACTTAGATGATATATCAGATATACATACTAGAGCATTAGAGTTAAACAGATGGCTTCAAAAAGATGAGTTAGTAGAAATGTTAACTGCATTTAATAGGGTTTCAACTTTAGCACAAAAAGCTACTGGTGATATGGTTAAAAAAGAACTATTAAAAGAAGATGCAGAAATGAAACTATATAATAGCTTTAAAGAAATAAAATCAAATGTTGAGAGTTTATTAAAGGATAAAAAGTATAATGAAGCTTTAGATGCTTTTGCGACATTAAGACCATTAGTAGATAACTTATTTGATAATGTTATGGTTATGGATAAAGATGAAGCTATTAAAGAAAATAGATTAGGCTTATTAAAGCAAATTTATAGTACTATGTTAACAATTTGTGACTTATCAAAAATAGTATATAAATAAAAGAATAAAATAACCTTCCTTGTTAGTACTATTTTACTTAAAAGGAAGGTCTTTTTAATCTTTATTAGATTATATTTATATACTATACAAATTTAAAAATACAGTACTTATAAAAATAAGAAGTATAACATATATATTAAGTATGTTGTAATATTATATGCATTATAATGTAGATAAAAGTTAAAACTAACAATAAAATAGTGAAAAAATATAAAAAATACATCATAAATAAATAAAAAATCTGTTTACACAATGGTATATAAACATATATAATATACTATATAAAGGAAAAACGGATTAATAGTATATCATATTGAAAGAAGGTGATTGTCATTCAACTTAATCAAAGACAACAAAAGATTATAGAGATAGTTAAAGAAAATGAACCTATTACAAGTGAACAAATTGCTTCTATTTTAAATGTTACTAGAGCAACATTAAGATCTGACTTTGCTATATTAACAATGACAGGGATTTTAGATGCAAGACCTAAGGTAGGGTATTTTTACTCTGGTATAAGCAACCTAAATTTTGTAGGGGATAATATAAAAAATAAAAAGGTTGAAGAAGTTATGGGGATACCGGTAGTAGCTAAAAAAGATGATAGCTTATATGAAGTAATTGTTAATATGTTCTTATCTGATGCAGGAACAATTTTTATAATAGATGAAGATGATAGCTTATGTGGAGTAGTTTCAAGAAAAGATTTATTAAAAGCAACTATAGGTGGAGGAGACATGAACAAAATGCCTATAGGTATGATAATGACAAGAACTCCTAATATAGTTACTGCTACCAAAGATGAGAGTATTATATTAGTTGCTAAAAAGATAATAGAACATGAAATTGATTCTATACCAGTAGTTGAGAATATAGATAATAAAACAAGAGTAATTGGAAAAATATCTAAGACTAATATAACAAAATTATTTTTAGAAATAGTTGACAATTAAGGAGGAGAAAATGGAGAGTTTTATATTATATGCAATATCTGATTCCATAGGTGAAACAGCCCAGCAAGTTGCAAAAGCAGCTATATCGCAATTTGATATAAGAGAAGAAAGTTATGAAGTCAGAAGATTTCCTTATGTCTCTAATAAAGAAATTTTAATGGAAATATTAGAAAGTGCAAAAAAAGAAAATGCAATAATTGTTTACACATTGGTAAGTGAAAACTTAGGTGATATTGTAGAAAATTTCTGCTCAAGAGAAAATTTACATTGTGTTGACTTAATGTCGCAAATATTAAATATACTATCAGATAAAATTGGAGAAGCTCCTAGAAGAGAACCTGGTATTATAAGAAAAATGAATGAAGAATATTTCAGGAGAATAGAGGCTATAGAATTTGCAGTTAAATATGATGATGGAAAGGATCCAAGAGGTGTGTTAAACGCGGATTTAGTTTTAGTTGGAATTTCTAGAACATCTAAAACACCACTTAGTATGTATTTAGCAAATAGAAATATCAAAGTTGCAAATATACCTTTAGTACCTGAAATACCTGTACCAAAAGAAGTATTTGAGATAAATCCTAAAAAAATAATAGGCTTAACAAATACTCCAGAAAAATTAAATGAAATAAGACAGACAAGATTGAAAGCTTTAGGCTTATCAAGTAATGCTAATTATGCAAAGTTAGATAGAATATTAGAAGAGTTAGATTACTCTGAAAAGATAATGAAGAAGTTATCTTGTCCGGTAATCAATGTAGCTAATAAAGCTATTGAAGAAACAGCTGGTCTTATATTAGATATAATGAAAGAAAATGGTTTAAAGAAAAGAATACACACAACAAAATAATCTATATTAATTTAGATTTCATAAATAAATTTTTTAAAGGGGATTGTAAATATGAGTGTTAAATATGTTTATAGCTTTAATGAAGGAAGTAAAGAAATGAAATCTTTACTAGGTGGAAAAGGAGCAAACTTAGCTGAAATGACTAAGATAAATTTACCTGTACCTCCAGGGTTTACTATAACAACACAAGCATGTAACAATTACTATGAAAACAACAAAACAATAAAACAAGAAGTAATAGATCAAATTGAAGAAAAACTAGCTGTACTAGAAAAAGATTTAAATAAGAAATTAGGAAGTGAAGAAAATCCACTACTAGTATCTGTTCGTTCTGGAGCAGTTATATCAATGCCAGGAATGATGGATACAATTCTTAATTTAGGTTTAAATGATGATACAGTAAAAGCTTTAGCAAAAGCTACTGATAATGAAAGATTTGCTTATGATAGTTACAGAAGATTTATTCAAATGTTTTCTGACGTAGCTATGGAAGTACCAAAATATAAATTTGAGAATATATTAGATAGATTCAAAGAAGAAAATAATTTTAAATATGACACAGATTTAACATGTGAACATTTAAAGGAAATAGTTGAAGAGTATAAAGCAATTTATAAAAAAGAAATTAGAGAAGAGTTTCCACAAGATCCAAAGAAACAATTAATGCTAGCAGTAGAAGCAGTATTTAGATCATGGAATAATCCAAGAGCGATAGTATATCGTAGATTAAATGATATTCCAAATGACTTAGGGACTGCTGTTAATATTCAATCTATGGTATTTGGTAATATGGGTGATACTTCTGGAACAGGAGTTGCATTTACTAGGGACCCAGCAACTGGAGAAAATAAGTTACTAGGCGAATACTTAATAAATGCTCAAGGAGAAGATGTTGTTGCAGGAATTAGAACACCTGAGCCAATAGATAAACTAAAAGAAGTAATGCCAGAAATATATGATCAATTTATAAAAACAGTAAAAGTATTAGAAAATCATTATAGAGATATGCAAGATGTGGAGTTTACCATAGAAAAAGGGAGATTATTCTTCTTACAAACTAGAAATGGTAAAAGAACTGCTGAATCTGCAATAAATGTAGCTGTAGATTTAGTTGAAGAGGGATTATTAACTAAAGAAGAAGCTATAATGAGAGTTGAGCCTAAACAATTAGATCAACTACTTCATCCAAAGTTTGAAGATAAAGCATTAAAAGAGGCTACAATATTAACTAAAGGATTACCAGCATCACCAGGTGCAGGAAGCGGTAAGATATATTTTACTGCAGAAGAAGCAGTAGAAGCATCTAAATCAGGAGAAAAAGTTATCTTAGTAAGACAAGAGACTTCTCCAGAAGATATAGAGGGAATGATTTGTTCACAAGGTATACTTACTGCCAGAGGTGGAATGACATCTCATGCAGCAGTTGTTGCAAGAGGTATGGGTAAATGTTGTGTAGCTGGATGTGGAGAAATAAAAGTTGATGAAATATCTAAAGAAGTAAGAAAAGATAATATAGTGTTAAGAGAAGGAGATTATATATCTCTTGATGGTTCAACTGGAAATGTTTATTTAGGCGAAGTTGCTAAAACAGAAGCTGCTATGACTGGAAACTTTGAAAAGCTTATGACTTGGGTTGATGAAGTTAGAAATATGAAAGTTAGAACCAATGCTGACAACCCAAGGGATGCAAAAGTTGCTGTGGAATTTGGAGCAGAAGGTATAGGACTTTGTAGAACAGAGCATATGTTTTTTGATGAAGATAGAATACCTGCCGTAAGAAAAATGATATTATCAAACACTGTAGAAGATAGAGTAGAAGCTTTAGATAAATTATTACCAATGCAACAACAAGATTTTGTAGATATCTATAGGGTAATGGGAGAAAGACATGTTAATATAAGATTATTAGATCCACCATTACACGAATTTTTACCACACGATGATGAAACTATAGAAGAACTAGCGAAGGATATGAATATAGATGCTAAAGAAATTAGAAAAAGAATTGTTGATTTATCAGAATTCAATCCAATGTTAGGACACAGGGGATGTAGACTTGCAGTAACTTATCCTGAAATCGCCGTAATGCAAACAAAGGCTATAATAAATGCAGCTATAGAAGTAAATAAAGAAGGTTTAAATGTTGAACCAGAAATAATGATACCTCTTGTAGGAGCATTAAATGAATTTAGAGTAGTTAAAAATATTATAGTAGAAACGGCAAATAGAATAATAGAAGAAAATAATATTGATTTAAAATATACAGTAGGTACAATGATAGAAATACCTCGTGCTTGCTTAATAGCTGATGAAATAGCTAAAGAAGCTGATTTCTTCAGTTTCGGTACAAATGATTTAACGCAAATGACATTTGGGTATTCAAGAGATGATGCTGGGAAATTCTTAGGTCAATATGTTGATGAAGAAATACTAGAAAAAGATCCATTCCAAGTGTTAGACCAAAATGGTGTTGGTAAATTAGTTAAGATGGCATCAACACTTGCTAGAGAAGTTAAAGGTCAAGAAATCAAGCTTGGAATATGTGGAGAACATGGTGGAGACCCTACATCAGTAGAGTTCTGCTATAATAGTGGATTAAACTATGTATCTTGTTCACCATACAGAGTTCCAATAGCAAGACTTGCTGCTGCTCAAGCTGCAATTAAAAAGAACAGCAAATAGACACATAAATATTTTTTAAATAAAACGGAGAACGAAATGTTCACCGTTTTATTTTAATTATTCTAAATTTTAGTAGTTTATTTTATAACTGTTAATTCTTTAGAGACGTTATTTAACACTTCGCATCCATCTTCAGTTATAAGAACTAAATCTTCTATACGAACACCAACCTCGCCTGCTAAATATATACCTGGCTCAACAGAGAATATCATACCTGGTTTTAATATATCTTCGTTTACAGAAGAAACATCACCAAATTCGTGGCACTCCATACCTATAGAGTGACCAGTTCTATGAGTGAAGTATTCACCATATCCTTTTTCAGTTATGTAATCACGGCAAGCATTATCTACATCACAGAATCTGTTACCGGGCTTACAAGCTGCTATACCTCTTAAGTTAGCTTCTTTAACTATTTCATATACTTCTCTTGCTTTTTCAGATACTTCACCTATAAATACTGTTCTAGTCATATCAGAACAGTATCCGTCTTTTACACAGCCTATATCTAAAACTACTGAGTCACCGACTTTTCCAGTTGAATTATCTGATTCATGGTGAGGGTCAGCTGCATTAGCACCATATCCTACTATTGGGTCAAAAGAGTGACCTTGTGCTCCACCTTCAAGATACATTTCTAGAATTTTATCAGACATTTCTAATTCTGTATAACCCTCTTTAACAAGTGGTTGTAATTTTTCCATAACTTCATCATTTAATTTAGATGCAGCTCTCATTAAATCTTGTTCTTTTTCATTTTTTATTTGACGAATATTATCAACTATGAATGAACCATCAATGAATTCAGTAGCATTTAATTTTTTCATTAGAGGTAATAAGAATTTAGCTGGCCATACTTTATCTATACCAACTACAGTGTTTTCTCTCATTGCATTTGCTAACATACCTACATAATCATCAGTATCATCAAAGTAGACTATTTCAGCTCCTTCAATTGGAGTAGATTGTGGAAATAGTTTACCTATGAAAAATTTATGATTACCTTCTACATCAAGATAAAGAGCAAGCATTCTTTCTCCACAGTTTAACATACGACCTGTTAAGTAACATATAGAAGCTGGATCAGCTACTATTAATTGTGGTACATTGTTTTCCTTCATTGAGTCTAAAATACTTTGTAATTTTAATTGATCCATTAATAAATCCCTCCCTGTAAATTGTGAAATTATTAGTTAAAATTTAATTTACTATAATTTAACTTTTAAGATAATTGTAATTATCGCATTGAATAAAGTCAATATAAGCAATCAAAAGTAAAAGTAGACATAAGATTTAATTTATTATGTTAAAATATTTTATTTTAAATTCTATGAAATATGAATGATTGGATAAAATTACTAAAAAATAGTATATTTATATAAAAGATTACTGATATATAGTGTAAATATCATAAGATTATATTATAATTACAATTGAGAATAGGGGTTAGTATACAAAAGAAAGCTAGTCTCAGAAACATAACTTCTAAATGTATACTATTTGTTATTAAAACATTACACTATATAGTGTAATGTTTTAAAATATTTATTTCAGGGGTGGATAGAGCAATGAGTATATCAAATAGGATATCTGCGCTAAGAAAAATAATGGAAGAAAAGCAAATTGATGCTTATATAATTCCATCTGCAGACAATCATCAAAGTGAGTATGTTGGAGAATATTTTAAAGCTAGAAGATTTATGTCTGGATTTACAGGCTCTGCTGGAACACTTGTTATAACTAAGGAGCAAGCGGGGCTATGGACAGATGGTAGATATTTTATACAAGCTGAAAATCAATTAGCAGGTAGTGGAATTGACTTATTTAAAATGGGTGAAGAAGGAGTGCCAACCGTAGAGGATTTTATTAAAGAAAAAACACCTGTTGGTGGAGCTCTAGGATTCGATGGAAGATTGATATCTGCTTTAGAAGGTTTAGATTTAGCAAGAGCACTTAAAGAAAAAAATGTGACTATAAAATATGAATATGATCTTGTAGATATGATTTGGGAAGATAGACCTGCTTTATCTGAAGAATCAGCTTTTGCATTAGATGTTAAATATGCTGGTGAAGGTTTTGAATCAAAAATAAATAGAATAAGAGATGTTATGAGAAAAAATAATGCATCAATGCATGTAGTCACAACACTAGATGAAGTTGCATGGATATTTAATATAAGAGGAAATGATGTAAGTTATACACCTGTAGTTCTTGCATATGCAATAATAACATTAGATAAAGCTTATTTATTTATAGATGAAAATAAATTAGATGAAAGTATCAAGGCAGATTTTGCTAAATTTAATATAGAAATAAAACCATATAATGATATTTATGAATTTATAAAAAATATTGATAAAAAAGAATGTGTAATGTTAGACCCGGAAAGAATAAATTATTCTTTATATAACAACATTCCTGATGACATAGAAAAAATAGAAATAGAAAATCCAGCTGTTTTAATGAAAGCTGTAAAAAATGAAACAGAGTTAAAAAATACAAGAAATGCTTATATAAAAGATGGTATTGCGTGTACTAAGTTTATGTACTGGCTAAAAAATAACGTAGGAAAAATAAAAATAACAGAGCTCAGTGCTTCTGAAAAGTTATTAGAACTTAGAAAAGAGCAAGATGGATTTGTTGATTTAAGTTTTGAAACTATTGCAGGATATAAAGAACATGCAGCTATGATGCACTATAGTGCAACTGAAGAAAGTGATTATGAAGTAAAAGCTGAACATATGTTATTAGTAGATTCTGGGGGACATTACTATGAAGGAACTACTGATATAACAAGAACTTTTGTACTTGGGGAATTAAATGATGAATTAAAAACTCATTTTACAGCAGTACTTAGAGGTATGATTAATCTTTCTATGGCTAAGTTTTTACAAGGTTGTAGAGGTTACAATTTAGATATATTAGCAAGAGGACCTATGTGGGATATGGGAATAGATTATAAATGTGGTACAGGACATGGTGTAGGTTACATGTTAAGTGTACACGAGGGACCAAGTGGTTTCCGTTGGTATATTGTTCCGGCAAAACATGAAACAACTCCTTTAGAAGAAGGAATGGTCATTACAAATGAACCAGGAATTTACATAGAAGGTTCACATGGTATCCGTACGGAAAATCAATTAGTTGTGAAGAAAGTTGAAAAAAATGAATCAGGACAATTTATGGAGTTTGAAACTATTACAATGTGTCCAATTGATTTAGATGGAATTAACCCAGGGTTAATGACACAAAGAGAAAAGGACTTTTTAAATAGTTATCATAAAAAAGTGTATGACACAATCAGTCCATATTTAACAGCAGAAGAGAGTGACTGGCTTAAGGAGTACACAAAAGAAATATAATCATCAATGGGGGAAATATGGAAAACACAGTAAAAAGTAAAAAGAAATATCCTTTTGGATTCTATGTGTGTGCATTATCATTCACATTAGAACGTATGGCATTCTACTCATCTAAATGGCTAATCGGTATATTCATAGTTGCTTCGGTAGCTAGTGGGGGACTTGGATTAACTGATGCAGTAGGGGCTAAAATGGGTGCTAACTTAGTAGCATTCACTTATTTAACACCAATATTAGGAGGATACATAGCTGATAAATGGGTAAGCCCAAGATTATGTGTAGTATTAGGTGCTATATTAATGGGATTAGGTTATGTATGTGGATGGCAAGCATCTGCTCAAAGTTCTATAGGACTTGTATGGGCAATGATAGCTCTTGTATCTATAGGTACAGGTTTATTCAAAGGTAACGTTTCAGGAATTAATGGTCAGTTATTTGATGATAAAGATCAACTTGACTCAGCATTTTCAGTTCAATATTCATTCGTTAACGTTGGTTCTTTCATAGGAACTACTATAGTATCTTTCATAGCTTATGGAGTTGGATTTGGACCTACATTCTTAATATGTGCAGCTCTACTATTCTTAGATGCAATATGGTTAGTAGTAGGTGGTAAAATAGGATTTGGTGAAGTTGGTAAAAAACCTTTCAAAGCTGATGAAGTTAAAGTTACTACTTCTAAAAAAGAAGAAAATAATGATGTACCACTTACTGTTAAAGAAAAGCAAAGAGTTGCAGCTATTATTCTTGTTACTTTATTCTCAATAGTATTCTGGATAGTTTGGTACTTAACTTATAATCCTATAATGTACCACTGGGGACCAGATTTTGATTATGCTAATAAGGCTAACTGGATGATAGGAAACTTTGTGGTTCCATCTTCTTGGTTCGATTCATTAAATGCACTTTGCTGTATATTACTTGGACCAGTTCTTGCATCTTATTGGACTAAGCGTGCTAATTCACCAAAAGGTGATTTGAGTATGTTTAAGAAAACTGCTTTAGGTATGATATTACTTGGTGCAGCTTTCGGTGTAATGGCTCTTGCTGAGGTAGTAAGAGGAGATAATCAAGCTAACTTAATGTGGATAGTAGCAGTTGGTATATTAATGTCACTTGGTGAAATGGTATTCTCACCACTTGGAAACTCATTTATATCTAAATTCTCTCCAGCAAAAGTTTTAGGACTTATGATGGGAGTTTGGCCATTTGCTGTATTTATAGCTGGTAAATCTTATGGATACTTATATGAGTTCTTATCAGGATATTCATTTGCACCTGCATATGCAATAGTTGGTGGAATTGTTGTAGTATGTGGTATAGTATTATGGAGCTTAGATAAGAAATTAAATGCTCTTGTAGAAGATGAAGAAAATTCTTCTTCAGATAAAGCAGTTTAATATTATAAATATTATATAATATAATCTAAATCAAAAAGTAATTTCAACTGGGTTCTGAGCTGTTACAGTGCCCAGTTTTTATTTATAAAAATATATTTATAAAAGGAGAGTAGTATTATGAGAGCTTATGAAAGAATGTTAAATTATATAAAAGTATGGACTACTAGTGATAGTAGCAGTGAAACAGTGCCTTCTACTTCTCGTCAATTTGATTTAGCTAATTTATTAGTAAAAGAAATGAAAGAACTGGGGATAGAAGATGCTCATGTAGATGACAAATGTTATGTATATGGAAGTATACCAGCAACAAAAGGATATGAAGATAAAACAAAGTTAGGATTTATCGCTCATTTAGATACAACAGAAGATCTTACAGGAAAAGATGTTAATCCTCAAATTATAGAGAATTATGATGGAGAAGATATAAGACTTGGAGAGAGTGGTAAGGTTATAAAAACTAAAGACTTTCCTCACCTAAAAAATTTTAAAGGCAGAACTATAATAACTACAGATGGAACAACTTTATTAGGTGCAGATGATAAAGCAGGTATTGCAGAGATAATGACTGCAGTTGAAATAATACAAAAAGAAAATATTCCTCATGGGAAAATATGCATAGGCTTTACTCCAGATGAAGAAATAGGAAGAGGTCCTCATAATTTTGATGTTGAAAAATTTGGTGCAGACTATGCATTTACTTTAGATGGAGAGCTAGAAGGGCAAATTGAATATGAAAACTTTAATGCATCTTCTGCAACTTTTGAAATAAAAGGAGTAAATGTACATCCAGGAAGTGCAAAAGATATTATGATAAACTCTCAATTAATAGCTATGGAAATTAATTCTATATTACCAGTAAATGAAACGCCTGCTACAACTGAAGGGTATGAAGGTTTTTATCATCTAATGGAAACAACAGGCTCTGTGGAATATTCTAAGTTATCATATATAGTTAGAGATCATGATGGAGATAAATTCGAAGCTAGAAATGAATTACTTAGAAGAATAGAAAAAGAAATGAATGAAAAGTATGGAGAAGATACAGTTACTCTTACTATAAAACATTCTTACAGAAATATGAAGGAAAAAATAGAACCATGTATGCACCTAGTTGAAAATGCAAAGAAAGCTACAGAAGCCGTAGGTTTAGAAGCAAAAATATCTCCTATTCGTGGAGGAACAGATGGGGCTCAATTAAGCTTTAAAGGTTTACCTTGTCCAAACTTAGGAACAGGCGGTTCAGCTTATCATGGAGCTTTAGAGCATATAAGTGCAGAAGGTATGGATAAAGTTACACAAATAGCTATAGAATTAGTTAAAATTTATGCTAAAAAATAAGTAGTACTTTATATAGATTTATAAAATAAAAGCACCAGCAGATTAATTATTAAAATTAATCTGCTGGTGCTTTTTATATTATGTATATTATTTTTATATTATCTATTTTATAGAAAAATAATTTCTTCCATAAATAAGTTAAATATTATATACTTAGTCTATTTTTATGGACCAAGAAAAATAGCCTTTATCATTTTTATCATATTTAAGTGTAGCATCAAATTTCTTACCTTCTTTAGAAGTTAAAGATTTTACTTTGGCTTCACCTTTTTTTAGTAAACTTTTAACCATGGTTTTAGTTGGCTTCTTTTTATAGTATTGTAAAAACTTGTCTTCTTTAAATATACCAAATTTACAGTTATTATAATTCACACAGAAAAATCCTTTATCTTTTTCGAAAATATCTCCTTGACATATAGGGCATTTTCCTAGTGAATCATTGCCATTTGACTTAGATGATTTACTTGAAGTTGATTTAGAGCTTTTTTTAGAGGCTGATATAACATTATCACTGACGAATTTTTTAGTTTTAGAATTATAAGTAAAGTTTTCCGTAGATATTTTTTTAGGCTTATCATATTTTATTAAATTAACATTTTTATAAATAAAGTTCATTATATTAGTTAAGTATTCTTTTCTAGTATGTTGACCTTTTTGAATATCACTTAAGCTTTTTTCTAGTTTACCAGTATAGTCCACGTCAAATAATTCTTTGACAGGGAAAATTTCAACTAGATTTTTACCCAAGTCGGTTATAAAATAAGATTTTCCTTTTTTATTAACATATCCAACCTGACTGATTTTCTTGAGTACATCAGCACGAGTAGCAGAAGTACCTATAGAATATCCTGATAAAACTGTTGTGTCATCCTCTGATACATTTTTACCACAGTTTTTCATAGCTTTAAGTAAAGTATCCTCAGTATATGGTTTAGGAGGAGTAGTTTGTTTGCTTAAAGGCTTAATTTCTATTACATCAACTACTTCATTTTTATCTACAAATGGAAGTAAATCGTCTTTTTCCTCTTTATTATACACTTCTAAATACCCTTTAACTTTAAGTACTTTTCCTTTAGTAACGAATATGTTTCTATCTATATCAGTTTTAATTTCAGTATTTTCATATTCTGCTGGTGGCATAAAGTTGGCTATAAATCTGTCCTTGATAGCATTGTAAACAATTGATTCATCAGGAGTCAATTTAGTTGGAATAATATAAGTAGGTGTGATGGCACTATGGCTATCAACCTTTGATGAGTCGAAAACTCTTTTTGTTTTAGTAAATTTAATTTTATCTTCGTAAGGAAGTCCTTTTTTTAACTTTTCTAAAGTTTGAGAAGCTTTAGTAGTTAAACTTTCTTCCAAGAAAATAGAGTCTGTTCTAGGATAAGTAATATATCCACCTTTACCTTTACCTTCATACAAAGATTGACATACACTTAAAACTTTATCAGAAGTAAAGTGACTGTACTTTGAAGTTATATAACCTTGTAAAGAAGTTAAACTGAAAAGCTTTGGAGCATATTCTTTAGAGGTAGTTACTTTTTTGTCAGTAATAGTGCCCTCTTTGGAAGTTATGCTATCTATTACGGCTTTAGCTTCTTCTGGTGTGTCAAATTTACTATTTTTATTTTTTACTAGTTTACCTTTATATTCACCGTTTTTACATCTAAAACTTCCTTCTATTTCAAAGTAAGTTTTAGGGACAAAATTTCTAATTTCCATATCTCTATCATAAATTAGCTTTACAGTAGGCAAAATGACACGTCCTATATTTAATAATTTTCCATTTCCATATTTTAATGTGGCAATAGAAGTAAAATTAATTCCTATTAGCCAATCTGTTATTAATCTTGTATATCCTGCAGCTTGTAAGTTCCTCATTTCTTTTTCATCTTTAAGATTTTGAAGTCCTTTAGTAATATCCTGAGGTGTCCATTCATTTACTAATATTCTCTTAACAGGCTTTTTATTTTTTGCCATGAGAAAAATTAAAAAGGCGATTAATTCACCTTCTCTATCGTTATCTGTTGCATTTATTATATACTCAATATCATCTCTATGTAGTAATGTATTAATTACATCAAATTGATTTTTTTTAGAATCTTCAACCTTAAATCGAAATTTCTCTTGTGGAATAAAAGGAAAATTCTCCATCTTCCATGAGCCAGAATATCTATCTTTGTCGTAGTCTTTCATATCGTATAAAGATACTAAATGTCCAAATGCATAAGTTATAATATAACCATTTCCTTCGAAATAGCCGTTGCATCTAACATTTGCACCTAAAAAGGATGCAATAGTTTTAGCTACAGATGGTTTCTCTGCTAAAATAAGTTTCATTTCATACCTCCCTTTGAACATTCTTAATATTATCATAGATAATTAAACTACTCAAGTATCTGGAAATTAAATTGTTATTTACTTACATAATGTTAGATATTATAGTAAAATAGAAAAGGCAATTATTAATTTGAGAAAAATATATTCAAGTTACAGATTATATTTATGAAATAATATTTTTTATAAATTAGAAGAAAGGGATATATCATTTATGAAAATTAGAATTAAATATTTTGAAGAAGCAACTAGATTAAAAAAAATAGCTAAAGGCAACTGGATTGACGTTTATGCAAATAAAGATATGTTTGTAAAAGAAGGAGAAAGAGCAATGATTCCACTAGGGTTCGCTTTAGAGTTACCTGAGGGATGGGAAGGGCACTTAGCTCCAAGAAGTTCAACATTCAAAACATGGGGGATAATCCAAACTAATTCAGTAGGTGTTGTTGATGATACATATATAGGAGATAATGATCAATGGCATATGCCTGTATTCTGTTTACAAGGAAAAGATACAAATATTGCAGATGGAGTTGAAGAAAAAGGTACCTGGATAAAAAAAGGTGATAAGGTAGCTCAATTTAGAATAATGGAAGTTATGCCAGAGATTGAATTGGAAGAAGTAGAAACCTTTGGAAATGATGATCGTGGTGGATTTGGTAGTACAGGAACAAAATAGTATATAAATTTAAAAATAAGAGGTTAACTAGGAATAGTTGACCTCTTATTTTATCCTAAATATAGGTAATTATTCTTGTAAATAATGTAAAAACACTGAAACTTATGGACAAAAAGTTACATTTTTGTAATAATATTTTTATAAATGTTTAGAAAGAACTATTCAAAAGTAGTCTAAGTTTAGTTCTACAATTGGAGAGGAGTTGAGTGATTTATAGTTTAAATTAAAACTATAAATATTTTTATGACAATTAATAATAAATTTATATTAACAGGCTTAGTAGCTTCATCAGTTATGCTACATGCAGGAATGAATACATCATTTGCAGAACAAACTGCAGATACAGAATATAGATTAATAACAGCAGATTCAGTAAACTTTAGAAGCGGTCCTTCAACAAACTATTCATCAATATGTAAATTAAATAAAGGTGATAAAGTTGAGTACATAGGTGTAAGTGGATCTTGGATAAAAGTTAAATTTGAAGGAAAAACAGGTTATGTATATGGATCTTATGTAGGAGAATATACATCGACATCATTGAGTATAAAATATGTAACAGCATCTTCACTAAACGTAAGAAAGGGAGCATCAACAAGTTATTCAGTAATAGGAACATTATCAAAAGGAACAAAAGTAGAAGTAATATCAACATCAAACGGATGGTCAAAAATAAAATATAATGGAAGTGTAGGATATGTTTCTAGTAAATATTTAGATGAAAAAGTATCAGGAGATAATACATCAACATCTACTAGTATAAAATATGTGACAGCATCTTCATTAAATGTAAGAAGTGGAGCAT
Organism: Terrisporobacter mayombei; assembly: GCF_014333445.1. Classification (GTDB taxonomy): domain Bacteria; phylum Bacillota; class Clostridia; order Peptostreptococcales; family Peptostreptococcaceae; genus Terrisporobacter; species Terrisporobacter mayombei_A. The sequence continues at coordinate 139,992 of NZ_JACRYU010000016.1, forward strand.
CAACAAATTATTCAGTAATAGGAACATTATCAAAAGGAGCAAAAGTAGAAGTAATATCAACATCAAACGGATGGTCAAAAATAAAATATAATGGAAGTGTAGGATATGTTTCTAGCAAATATTTAAGTAACTCAATAGTTGAAGATAATACTACAGCTTCACCATCTGCTACTGTTGATAAAGTAATATCTCTAGCTAAGAGTTTATTAGGAAAACCATATGTATGGGCTGCGGAAGGACCAAATAGTTTTGACTGCTCAGGATATACTTATTATGTATTTAAAAAAGCAGCAAATACTGTTATACCAAGAACTTCTGCTGCTCAAAGTAAATATGGAACATATGTAAGTAAAAGTAATATAAAAATAGGTGACTTAGTATTCTTCGATACAAGTGGAGTAAATGATGGAAATGTAAGTCATGTTGGGATATATATAGGAAATAATGAATTTATACACTGTTCTTCAAGCAAAGGTAAAGTAGTAATATCTCAATTAAATAGTAGCTATTATTCAAAAGCTTATGTAAATGCAAGAAGAGTATTATAATAGATATTTAAATATTTTATAAAGATAACTGTCTCTAAGAATAGAGACAGTTATCTTTATATTGTTAATTAAATTATAGAATTATATAAATTTTTACTTATATCTTATTACTATGCTAAATTGTGATATAATTTCAACATAAGGGAGATTGATTTGCAGGAGGGGAGAGCAATCGATAACTATAAAAATTCGAAATCTTATGAGGAAAGTTTATCTCTAAATTATAAAAAAACAAAGGGGATTTATTATACACCAAAAGTTATAGTAAATTATATTTTAGAAGAAATATTATTAAATCATGATATAGTAGAAAATCCAGAGCCTAAAATATTAGATTTGTCATGTGGTTGTGGAAATTTTTTATTAGAAGCTTATGATTTACTATATAAATTAATAGAAAATAACATGGATAAAATAAAAAATAAATATGGTAAATACTATATTAAAGATATAGGTGAACATATTGCAAGTAAATGTATTTATGGAACAGATACAGACAAAGACGCAATAAATATTCTTAAAAAATCTCTAATTAAAAAAGTTTTAGAATGTGGCAACATAGAAAAAGACATATCAAAGATCAATTATAATATAACTTGTGAAGACGCTCTAAAGAAAAAATACTCCATAAAATTTAATTATATAATTGGCAATCCACCTTATGTGGGACATAAAATGCTAGATAAAAATTATAAAAAATTTTTGTTAGATGAATATAAAGATGTTTATAGAGATAAAGCAGATTTATATTTTTGTTTTTATAAAAAATCCTTAGATATTATTAAAGAAAATGGTAAGATAGGACTTATAACTCCTAGGTATTTTTTAGAAAGTCCATCAGGGGAGTTGCTTAGATATTATCTTTTTGAAAATAGTATTATGAATAAAATTATAGACTTAAATGGTGTTAAGGTTTTTGATAATCTGGGAATATCACCTTTAATTTTAATTTTTAGTAATAAAAATCAACAATATGATGTAATTGATAATGATAAAAATATTAATAATATAATAAGAGTTTATAAAATAAAAGAAGAAAAAATTAACTTGAAAAAGACATATAATTTAGGAGAAATTTTAAATAATAATATTTGTGAAAAAATAAGTATAAGTCAAGGTGACCTAAGAAATAATTGGATTATATTAAATAATAAGGATAGACAGCTATACGAAAAAATTCAAATAAAATGTGAGTATAAATTAGAAGATATTGCAGAAAGTTTCCAAGGTGTAATAACAGGATGTGATAAATCATTTATACTTCATGAAGATGACGAAAGAATAAAAAATATAGATAACAGGTTACTTAAACCATGGATAAAAAATAAAAATATAAATCAATATATTATAGAAGAAAGCAATCAAAAACTTATATATTCTAATAATATAGAAGACATAAATGATTTTCCTTATATTAAAGAAAATTGTTTTCTACCATATAAAAATAAATTGGAGAATAGAAGAGAGTGTAGAAATAATATAAGAAAATGGTATGAATTGCAGTGGGGAAGAGAAACATCTCTATTTGAAAGAAAAAAAATAATGTATCCTTATAAATCTACGTATAATAGATTTGCTATTGATAATAATAATAGTTTTTGTAGTGCTGACGTATATTCTTTTTTTATTAAGGAAGAGTACAAAGACGTATTTTCATATGAATATTTATTAGCACTATTGAACAGTAAAGTGTATGATAAATATTTCAAAATGACTGCTAAGTGTATGGGGAATAAAGTATACGATTATTATCCTAATAGAGTAATGAAAATAAAGATATTTAGAGATAATAATTATGAAGAAATAGAATACTTATGTAAAAAAATAATTTCACTGAAATTACTTATTCAAGATGGCAGAAAGTGTCTTAAGTTTCAAGGTAAAAATAATATCCTTAATAAAGAAATTTATTACCTTGAAAATGAAAGCCATTTCCTGCAAAATAAAATTAGTAATTTAATTAATAAATCTCTTGAATTATAGCACTATCCCTATTTTTAATTCATATAATAGAATAATGAATTATTAGGAGGGATATAAGTGATAAATATTAATGTTAATGAAGAAGAAAAAAGAGTTTATGTTGATGTGAGTGGGTATATAGGTAGAAGAGACGCAAGTAATTTTTTAAATACTTATAAGCAAACTATGAAAAATAAAAAAGCATCATCATATAAACTAGTTGTTACTCCAGCATTTTTTGAATGTGAAAATAATGAAGACATAAGAACTGTGTGCATGTCATTTTTAAAAACAGGATTTAAAAAGATTTATCTTGTTGACGAAGAGAATTATGTAATGAGTAACTTATCACTAAATCCAATTGAGAAGAAATTATTTTTGAAGTCAGTGAAAGTTGTAAATACCAGACAGGCTATAAAATAAAATACAAAATATATGGAGAATATATATTTTGTAGTATATATTCTCCATTAAAAGATAGGTGATAATATGAAAAAAGGTTTAGTCCTTGAAGGTGGAGGGACAAAAGGATCCTATCAAATAGGGGCCTTTAAAGCCTTAAGAGATTTAGGAATTCAATTTACTGGGATAGCAGGGTCTTCCATAGGAGCTCTAAATGGAGCATTTATAGCTCAAGGAGACTTAGAAGCTATGGAGGATATTTGGATAAATTATGATTATAAAAGCTTTATGAACATCGATGAAGACACATATGAAAGATATAAAGATATAGAGATGAAACCGAAAAGTTTTCACGATGTGGTAGAGTTAATGAATAAAGCAAGAAAAAAGCAAGGTATTGATATAAGTCCTTTAAGAAAATTATTGGAAGAAAAAGTAGATGAAGATAAAATTAGAAATTCAAGTTTTGAGTTTGGTATAACAACGGCTTACTGGGACGGAAAAATTTTTCCTATTACTCTTTATAAGGAAGATATACCAAAAGGGAGAATGGTGGATTATCTAATAGCTAGTGCTTCTCTTCCTATATTCAAATTAGATAAATTAGATGATAAACTATATTTAGACGGTATGTTTTCTGATAATATACCAATTAATATGTTGGCACAAAAGGGATATAATGATATAGTAGTAATTAGGTTAGTTGATGATTTTCTTGGTAAGATGACTATTAATAGATATCAAGATTTAAATTTAAAGGTAATAGTACCATCTCAATGTTTAGGAGGTTCTTTAAATAAAGATAAGAATCATATAGAGACAAATATTAAACTAGGTTATCTTGATACCATGAAAGCATATAATAGATATGATGGGGTTAATTATTTCTTCAACCTTGATTGTAAATACGATGAAAAATATTGTTTTGAAAAACTTAGTAATATAAATATTGATACAATAAATGATTTATGTTGCTTATTACATATTAAAAAAGATGTAAATCGTCGAACATTAATGGAAAATGTTATACCTAAGATTGTTGAAGTCTTAGATATAGACAAAAACTCTTCCTATGAGGATATTTTTTATAGTATATATGAAAGAAAGCTTGAGGAAAATAATATAAATAGGATTGAACTTTATGATTTTGATAAAGTAGTCCAAATTTGTAACAAACAAATGAATGATAGTAAATTGCTTGTTACTCAAAATACTAGTAAATTAGCGAAAATAATCACAAATATGATTATTTATGATTTTAATAAACAAAAATAAAAGCTAATTATTTGATTAAATATTTTAAATCGCCTGGAGGTTGTAATATGGAAAAGTTAGTAGTAATTAAAAATGAAACTGGTTTACATGCAAGACCAGCTGGTATGTTTGTAAAAAAAGCATCAGAATTCACTTCAACAGTTGAAGTAAAATGTAAAGGAAAAGTTGTAAACGCTAAATCAATAATGGGAATAATGAGTTTAGGACTTGGAAAAGGTGAAGAAGTAACTATATGCGCAACTGGTGCAGATGAAGAAGCAGCAGTAAATGCATTAGTTGAATTAGTAGAAAGTGGATTTGGTGAATAATCAAATATATGCCTGGGTATAAATTAATTTACCCAGGTTTTAATATAATAATATCTTTAGGAGGATAAGCAACATGTTAAAGGGAATAGGAGCATCTCCAGGGATTGTGTTGGGGAAAGCGTTAGTAATTGAGGAAACAGAATTAGTAATAGAAAGAAAAGTGGTAACTGATTGTGAAGCTGAAGTATTAAAATTGAGAAATGCTGTACAAGTATCTAAAGAAGAACTTACAAAGGTAAAGGAAAAAGCTTTAGTAGAACTTGGAGAGCATGAAGCAGAAATATTTGAAGCTCATTTATTAGTTTTAGAAGACCCAGAATTGGTAGAGTCTGCAGTCAGTAAAATAAACGATGAAAAAGTTAATGCAGAATATGCTTTAAATGAAATAAAAGAAATGTTTGTATCTATGTTTGAAGCAATGGACAATGAATACATGAGAGAAAGAGCGGCAGACATAAAAGACGTTACGAACAGAGTACTTAGACATATATTAGGTGTAAAAGTAATAGATTTAGCTGATTTAGCTGAAGAAGTTATATTAGTTGCTCACGACTTAACTCCATCTGATACTGCAACAATGGATAAAAAGAAAGTTTTAGGTTTTCTAACAGATATAGGAGGAAGAACTTCTCATACTGCTATAATGTCTAGAACTTTAGAAGTTGCTGCTATAGTTGGTTTAACAAATGCAACTAAAGAAATTAAAGATGGAGATTTTGTAGTGTTTAATGGTGATACTGGAGAAGTTGTTATAAACCCAGATGAAGAAACTATTGCTACATATACAAAATTAAAAGCTGATTTTGAAGAATACAAAAAAGCTTTAGAATTATTAAAAGGACAAGCATCTTGCACAACTGATGGAAGACATGTTGAGCTTGCTGGAAATATAGGAACTCCAAATGATGTTGAAGGTCTTATAAAAAATGATGCTGAAGGTGTTGGACTTTATAGAACAGAATTCTTATATATGGATAGAACAGATTTCCCAAGTGAAGAAGAACAATATACAGCTTATAAAGCGGTATTAGAAGGAATGAGTGGAAAGCCAATTGTTATAAGAACTCTTGATATCGGTGGAGATAAAAAATTAGACTATTTACCAATGGATGAAGAAATGAATCCATTCTTAGGGTATAGAGCTATAAGACTTTGCTTAGATAGAAAAGAAATATTCATAACTCAACTTAGAGCATTATATAGAGCAAGTGTTCATGGAAAATTAAGAATAATGTTCCCAATGATATCTTCTTTAGAAGAGTTATTACAAGCTAAAGAAGTTTGTGAAGAAGTTAAAGCTCAGTTAAAAGCTGAAGGAATAGCTTATTCAGATGATGTAGAAGTTGGTATGATGATAGAAGTACCATCTGCTGCAGTAATCAGTGATGTATTAGCTAAACATGTTGATTTCTTCTCAATAGGAACAAATGACTTAATCCAATATACTTGTGCAGTTGATAGAATGAACCAAAAAATAAGCTACTTATACAACCAATTTAATCCAGCTGTATTAAGACTTATAAAAATGGTTATAGACAATGCACATAAAGAAGGTAAATGGGCTGGAATGTGTGGAGAATCTGCTGGAGATCAATTAATGATACCAATATTACTTGGATTTGGATTAGATGAATTCTCAATGAGTCCAATATCTATACTTCCTGCTAGAAAATTAATAAATTCTTTAAGATACGAAGATATGCAAAACTTCTCAAATGAAGTGCTATCTCTTGGAACAGCAGAAGAAATAAAAGCTTACGTCGAAAAAACATTTAATAAATAATTAACTCAAATAATAAAAGGAGCTATCTTAAAATGATATAAAATCATAAATGAGGTAGCTTTTTTTGTTATAGATTAGGAGGCAATATATGCATATTATAGAAAGTAATGATTTAATTATAGAAAGTAAAAATTCAGGGGCTGAATTAACTAGAATATATTCAAAAAAGTATAATAAAGAAATACTTTGGAATGGAGATTCATCATTTTGGGGAAGGCATTCTCCTATACTTTTTCCTATAGTAGGTAGATTAAAAGATAATGAAACTTATATAGAAGATAAATTATATAATATGAGTCAGCATGGATTTGCAAGAGATATGGAATTTGAAGTAATAGATGAGACTAATAGTTCTATTATTTATAAATTACAATCAAATGAAGAAAGTAAAAAATTCTATCCTTATGAATTTGAACTTTTAATAAAATATACACTTGAAGAAAATAAGTTAAATATTAAGTGGGAAGTAAAAAATATAGATAGTAGAGAAATATATTTTTCTATAGGAGCACATCCTGCTTTTAATATATCATCAAGAGAAGAATTATCTAATTATTATATAGAGTTTAAATGTAAAGATAATATTAATCAAATTTCATTAGAAGGACCTTATTATAATGAAATTACATCTATGTCTAAATTAGAGACTTTAGAATTAAACCCTAAATCATTTGAAAAAGATGCTATTATATTTACTAATATAGATGAACTATCTATAAAAAACAAAAAAGAAGATAATTATATAAAAGTATCTTTTGAAGATTTTCCTTTAGTAGGAATATGGAGTCCTTATTATAAAGATGAAAATTTAACAGCACCATTTATATGTGTAGAGCCTTGGCATGGCTTAGCAGATAGTGTGAATAGTGATAAGGTTTATAAAAATAAAAAATTTATTAATAAATTAAACATTGGAGAAATTTTTATAACTGATTATACTATTGAAATTAAATAAATTTAATCTACTTTTTATATAATAATGGTATAATATTATTTGTATAAGGAGTAATTTATAAATGAGTGGATATGGAAATTTACAAAAAATAAGAGATGTTAAAAGAACTTTTGCAATAACACCTCACATACCAGGAGGATTTGTTCTTCCAGATACTCTTATAAAAATTGCAGAAGTAGCAAAAAAATATAATGGAGTTTTAAAATTAACTTCAGGACAAAGAATACTAATTACAAATCTTAAACAAGAAGACTTAGAATCTATATGGAAAGACCTAGACATGGAACCAGCAGTAAGAGTTCAAAATTCAGTTAAGAATGTGGAAATATGTCCTGCAAACTACTGTAAAAGATCTAAATATCCTACGATAGGTTTAGGTATGAAATTAAGCAAGAACTTTCATGGTATGGAGTTACCTTGTAGAACTAAAATAGGCGTTGCAGGGTGTAAAAATGCATGTACAAGCGTTTACTCAAAGGATGTAGGTGTAATTACTGATTTAGATGGTAAGATGCTTATTACTGTAGGAGGTAGTGCTGGATATAATCCAAGAAGCTCAGATATAGTAACAAAAGGATTAAATGAAAAGGAAGTTTTCGATTTAATAAAAGTTATTCTTGATTATTATAATGAAGAAGCTTATGCTGGAGAAAAGTTAGGAGAATTCATAGATAGAATAAGTATAGAAAAGTTTAGAAAAGATGTATTAGGAAAAGTTAATTTAAAATTAATTTTATAAAGAAAATAACTGAGTAAAGCTCAGTTATTTTCTTTTTGCAAATACTGCTGTACGAGCATCCTCATATTCATAACTACAAGTTGATAAGGTTATTATTTTATCACTAGAATCTACAATATCACGCTTATAAGTTGAATTACTCATAATCTTATTCAAGAAGTTGCTAAATTCATTTTCATCTGAAAAACTAACATCATTATAACTAAAGTCAGCATCAAAAACACCTACAGCGAATATTTCATAATCATAAGTTCCATCTTTTGAAGTAATAGTAATATCTTTATTATTTTTAAAGAATTCTTCCTCTTTAAATTTCATTAATTCACCAAACATAGTTCTATTTCTCATATGATGGCCATAGATTACTGAGTTAAAATCATCATTAAAATTATTTCTATAATCTAAAAAAATTGAACCAGAGCTCAAATATTCTTTATTAAATCCATGATTAAGATAAAAATCATTATCTTCACCTTGAACTACCGGATAATCTATGTTAGTTCCCTTTACATTAATCCAAAACATATAATCATCATTTATAGACGATAAATTTTTATTTGAATTTTCCTTTGTTTCACGAATTTCTGTATAAATATTATCAGCCTTTTTATATTCACTTAGTTTTGTAAATATTTTATAGCCAGATATAGCCATAGTTATTAAGCATACAAATGTAATTAAATTATTAAAAAATTTTTTCATCATCAACCTCCATTTATAGATACAATTTTATACATAATTTGACTAAAAATAAACACAATTTAATTAAAATTAATAAAAATGTGTAATTAATTATAAATTTAGTAATAAGATTATAGAGATAATTTTTAAAATAATTACTTAAAAGGAGTGTAAAATGAATAATAATTTAAAGGAAAGTACTTACTCAAATAATAATGACAACTCTTATATTACAATTAAAATAATAATATTATTAATTATTTTACAAGGGGTAAGGATTATAGGTAAACAAATATCTTTTGCGTTTATTACTAAAAATAGTTTAAATGAAATACTTATTTCTATGGGAATTATGATAATATTGACTATTTATATAATTTATAAAGGGAAAAGAGAAAATATATCATTAAATATTTTTTCTTTTATGAAAACAAGAGAGTCGAAGATCTATTATTTATTAGTTACCTTAGCATTATTACTTCTTATTGTTACATCACCTTTACTTCAAAGAGAAGTATCAATATATACTTTAATACCTTTAGTTTATGGAATAATTATCATACCGATTTATGAAGAAATTCTTTTTAGGTCATATATATGGGGCGTTCTTCAAAAAGAGCATGAAAGTGAATTTAAAGTATACTTACTTACTACGGTTTACTTTGCACTTTGGCAAGTAGGATATATAGACACAATAATTATGAGACAAGGATTTAATCATATTATATTTATTACTTTTATCAGATGCTTATTAATGTTAAGTTATGGATTATTTATAGGATTTTTCAGATATAAAATTAAGAATACATATTCATCTATATTAATTCATGGTTTTATTAATATATTTAGAAGAATAATTTAAATATTAAAAAAATATTAAAAGAAGGTTAATGACCTTCTTTATTTATGTTATTATTAATAATAAATGACAAAAAATGGGGGATAAGATGAAATATAGATTATGTTTATTTGATTTTGATTACACTTTAGCAGATGCTACTATGCCTATAACTGAATGTTTTAAGTATACTTTTTCAATGATGAACTTAGATTGTTATTATAGAGAAAAAGTAATTAAAACTATAGGTATGACTTTAGATAATGCATTTAAAACTTTAACTGAAATAGAAGATGAAGTGAAAATAAAAGAATTTGTAGATATTTATAAATCAAAATCTGATGAAATAACAGTAAAAAATACAGTTTTATTTGACGATACTATAGATACTTTAAAAAAATTAAAGGAAAATGATATAAAAATAGGCATAGTATCTAGTAGAATGGGAGAAAGAATCATAAAAATTTTAAATCACTTAGACTGTTATCAATACATAGATTATGTTATAGGGTATGAGAATGTTTCAACTCATAAACCAGACCCAGAAGGATTAAATATGGCAATTGAATATTTTAATTGTGATAAAGAAGAAGTATTATACGTTGGAGATAGCTATATAGATGCTGGGGCAGCTGAGAATGCAAATATCGACTTTATTGCAGTTACCACAGGAACAACATCAAAAGATGAGTTTGAAAAATATAACCATATAAAAATAGTAGAAAAACTATCTAAAATATTAGATGTTATTTAAGAAAATTTGATATATAACTTTTAATAATTAATAATAAGGTGGGGGGCAATACTATGAAAGACAAGTTTGTAATAACTATTGGTAGAGAATATGGTAGTGGTGGAGGAGAAATTGGAAGAAGGCTATCAAAATATTTTGGGATTGAATGTTATGACAAAGAATTGTTAACTTTAGTAGCAAAAGAAAGTGGTTATTGTAAAGAATACTTTGAAAAATATGATGAAAAGCCTTTGAAGGTATTAAGTTATTTTGGGTTTGATTCTTGTACAAATTCACTTCCAATAAACCATCAATTATTTTTAAAACAATTTAATTTAATGCAAAAATTAGCTCAAAAGCAGTCATGTATATTTATAGGAAGAGCGGCTAATTATGCACTTAGAGATTTTGATAATGTAGTTAATATATTTGTTCATGGAGATTTTGAATTTAGAAGACAAAGAGCAATACATGAACATGGAATAAAAGCAGAAGTAAGTAAAAATGTAGTAAAAAAAATAGATAAAGAGAGAGCATCTTATTATAAATATTATACGGACTACACTTGGGGAGATTCAAAGCATTATCATATTTGCCTAGATACAAGTTTCATGGGAATTGATGAAGCTACTAGAATAATAATAGATTTTGTAGAGAAAAAATTTAAATAAATTTGTATCCAAATATATTTAATAATATAAAAAGAAAGAGAGCCGATAGCTTCTGATATTGTATTAATAAAACATCAGAAACTATCGACTTTCTTTTTGTATAAAAATAATATTGTTTAATATGATATAAGAGTTAAAAACATAAACATTTTATCTAATTATGTCACTAAATATGACTAAAAGGAATAAAATATTGTAGAAGTGTATAAATAAAGATAATACTTATATATCATATATAAAGGAGTTGAATTAATTAATATGAATGAAAATATAGATAGCAATTTAAATAAAAAAAATCAAACTCCATGTCCATGTAGATGTAAAGAAATATGTTTATGTAAATGTGGTGAGGAATGTTATAACAATAAAGACTGTTGTTATTTAAGACCTAAAGATATTTGTCTAGTTCAAGTTAATGATCCTACTCTTTTCCAAGTAATGACTGAATTAAATAATTTATATCTTACTGCAGTGCCAATAGAAATAAATACAGCAGGTTGTGAAGTAGAATCAAGTGATCTTCAAATGCCTAATGATACTTTAGTAATTAATGATTCAGGAATTTATAACATATATCTTTCTTTGAAATATAGTTTTAAATATAATAGTTTTGCTAAAGAGGGAGATATATCTAAAGTGAAGTTTTCTATTGTTGGAAACGGGGAAGAGATATTTAATATAGAAGACACAATTTTTGTACCCCAGATTATGGATGAACAAAGTGAAGAGATAGTTAAGACGATACAAGGAAGAAGGTTAAAATCAATAAAAAAAGAATTACCATATAAGATAAATATAGTTCTTGATGAGTTTGACTTTGATAAGTCAGTATTGAATCAAATTATGATAGTGGATTTAACCTTAATAGTAGAAAAGATGATTTAATTTTTTGATAAATTTATGAAGAGGTATTATCATATTTAAAATGAAGATAATACCTCTTTATAAAATATATTTATTATAATATTAGATAATTGAAATACTACGTTTTATCATAAAAAGTCCAAATATAATTATTAAAAGTCCGGCATACTTAAGAATTCTATCGCTATACCTTTCACTAATTTTAGAAGATAAATATGCAAAGCCAAGCATAACTGGTACAGTACCAAGTGAAAATACAAACATAGAAGAAGCTCCCATTATAAAACTTCCGCTAGATAAAGCATAAAGCTGCATAGTTTGAAGTGGACCACAAGGTAAGAAACCATTTAAGTAACCTATAATAAAAGGATTTTTATGATTGTTGACACATGTACTTTTATTGAAAATAGAAGGTAAAGTAAATTTTTTGAATAATTTAATACCTATCATATTTAATCCAGATATTATCATAAATAAAGCTGCAATAAGTTGAATTAGACTTTGTAGTTTTGTTGATGAAGCAAATACAGAACCTAACGCACCTATAATCCCACCCAAAATAGTATAAGAAATGACACGTCCTAAATTATATAAAAAGGATGACTTTAAAGACGATATTTTGTCATATTTATTAAATGTTTGGGTTAAAATTATTCCGCCGCACATACCTATACAATGAAATGATGTAAATATACCTAGTGCAAACAACATAAAAAAGGAAGTTTCATTTAGTATATAAGAGGTACTAGTACCTATTAATGGATTATTTCCCAGGAAAAACATAGATATAACTAATATACTAAGACCTAAAACTTTTAATAATAAATTATTTTTATTTGAAAAACCACAATTTTTTATGGCGTTTAATATTTCAATATCACTACACAGTTCATTATCATAAGTAACGATTACCATTGAATTTTCATGATCAGCCTGAATACTTGATATACCAGATAGTTGATTAATTTCATGTTCAACAGTAGATTCACAAGAGTGGCATTTCATACCGTATACATCAAAAAATTTAGTGATTTTGCTCATATTTTCTCCTTAATTTATTATTTTAAATTAATAACATGTATATTATACTCTAAAATTATGAAAAAATAATGAAGAATATAAATGAAAATATTATATATAAAAATTCATAAAAAATCTATAATTATATGATATTGTAAAAATATAAGAAGTTTAAGGGAGGAGTTATGTTTAATATACTATTAGTAGATGATGAGAAAAAAATAACAGAGGTTGTAAAAGCCTATTTAGATAAAGAAGGATATAATACTAAGGTGGCTCATGATGGAAAAGAAGCTATAGATTTATTTGATAATAATGAATTTGATTTAGTTATTTTAGATAGAATGTTACCAGATATAAGTGGAGAAGAAGTGTGTAAAAAAATAAGAGAAACATCTCTAGTACATATTATAATGCTTACGGCAAAAACTGAGGATGATGATAAAATTGATGGATTTAATTTAGGTTGTGATGATTATGTTTGTAAGCCTTTTAATGTTAAAGAATTAATTTTTAGAATAAAGGCTGTATTTAGAAAAATGAAAAAAAATGAAGATGTTTTAAGAATTAAAGATGAAATAAAGATTAATACTTTATCTCATGAGGTAGAAATAAGAGGAAGAGCAGTTTATTTAACTAATACAGAATATAAAATACTATTACTTTTAGTGCAAAATCCAAAGAAAATCTTTACAAGAGAAGAATTATTAGAATTAGTGATGGATGATTATTATGAAAAAATAGATAGAATTATTGATGCTCATATTAAAAACTTAAGACAAAAGCTAGAAATAGATACAAAAAAATCAAGGATAATTCAAACTGTTTATGGAGTGGGGTACAAACTTGGAATTTAAAAAAAGAAAATTAAATTTAAATAAAAAACTACTATTTTATTTGGCATTAACTATGATAGCTATAATTATAATTATGGCAGTTAGTATAAATTTAACTGTAGAAAATAAATTTTTATACCATTATAATACGATTACTAATGGAGAAGTATTAAATGGCATAAATCAAATAAGAGATGCTTATTTAAGAGATATAAATAATGTAATTATAGGGATTTCTTTAATAATGATTATAGTTGTTATATCGATTTCTATATTTTTATCACAACAGATTTCTAAGCCCATAATAGTAGTATCAAAAATGACAGATTCTATAAAAAAAGGCGGTTATGATCAAACTTTAGAATATGAAAGTTCTATTGTAGAGATAGACAATCTTATTAATTCAATAAATAATTTATCTAAAGAGTTATACAATATGGAAAATATGAGAAAGAGATTAACATCTGATATTTCTCATGAGTTAAGAACACCACTTACAAGTATTCAGACACATTTAGAAGCTATGATTGATGGTATATGGGAGCCAAGTGAAGAAAGATTAATTAGTGTAAATGAAGAAGTAATAAGAATTAGTCATTTAGTAAATCAGCTTAAAAATCTTGCTAAATTTGATAGCGAAGAAAGTAAGTTAGACATAAGTGAGGTCGATTTAAAACAACTTGTGAAAAATATTATTTATAATAATGAAAGCTATGCTTTAGAAAAAAATATAAACATTAATTCAAGTTTAGAAGATATAAGAGCTTTTATAGATAAAGAGAAAATTTCTCAAGTAATAATAAACTTAATTTCTAATGCAATTAGATATACTAATAATAATGGTGAAATTTTTATTAAATTATATAAAGTTGAGGATTTTATTAAAATAAGCGTAAAAGATAATGGTATAGGTATACCAAAAGAAAGCGTAGATTATATTTTTGAAAGATTTTATAGGGTAGATAAATCTAGATGCAGAAATACAGGAGGGACGGGAGTTGGTCTTACTATATGCAAGTCCATAATTGATTTACATGGGGGAAATATAGAAGTAAAAAGTGAATTAAATATTGGAAGTGAATTTATAATTACTATTCCAAAAAAATAAAATTTACCTTCATAAAATATTCACAAAGTTATAATAAGATACAAATACGATAAGTAATTAAGTTTATATTTTATATTTAAAAAACTTGAAAGGAGAAAGATCATGGCAGAAAATATAATTAAAGATGATATAAAAATAAGTGGCATGACCTGCGCATCTTGTGCAAAAGCAGTAGAAAGAGCTGTTAGAAAACTAGATGAAAGTGTAGAAGCTAGTGTGAATATGGCAACAGAAAAATTAAGTATATCTTATAATAGTGAAAACGTAAAAAGTAAAGATATAGAAAATGCCATAGCAAAAGCTGGTTTTGGGGTAATAAGAGAAGAAAAAAATAAAGATGTGATAATTCCTATAGGAGGGATGACATGTGCATCTTGCTCAAAGGCAGTAGAAAGAGCTGTGAAAAAATTAGATGGTGTGGAAAGTATACAAGTTAATTTAGCAACAGAAAAAGCATCTATAACTTACTCACCAAGTAAAATTAAATTATATGAAATAAAAGAAGCTATTCAAAAAGCTGGTTTTAAAGTATTAGAAATGGAAAGTAAAAAATCAGTAGATGAAGATAAAATAAGAAAAGAAAAAGAAATGAAAAACTTATTCACTAAGTTTATAGTATCTGCTATATTTGCAGTACCATTATTTTATATAGCAATGGGACAAATGATAGGAGAACCTATAGGACCTTTACCTATACCAAAAATAATTGACCCTAATATAAATCCACTTAACTTTGGATTAATTCAATTAGTGTTAACTATACCAATAGTAATAGCAGGAAATAAATTTTACTCTAAAGGTGTAAAATCTATGATTTCAAAATCTCCTACTATGGATTCATTAATAACTATAGGTACTGGAGCAGCCCTTATATATAGTTTATATTCGCTATATTTAGCTTATAATGGAGATCATATGGCGATACATCATATGTACTTCGAAAGTGCTGGTGTAATAATTACTTTAGTTTTACTTGGGAAATATTTTGAATCAAGAGCTAAAGGTAAAACAGGAGAAGCTATAAAAAAATTAATGGGACTTAGTCCAAAGACCGCAATTATAGTTAAAGATGACAAAGAAATAGAAATTCCGATAGAAGAAGTTGAAGTTGGAGATATTATATTAGTTAAACCCGGTTCAAAAATACCAGTAGATGGAGTTGTTATAGAAGGATATACTTCAGTAGATGAATCAATGCTTACAGGTGAAAGTATACCGGTAGAAAAAAATCCTGGAAGTTCAGTTGTTGGAGCTAGCATTAATAAAAATGGTACTATTAAATTTAGAGCTGAAAAAATAGGCAGTGATACAGTTATATCTCAAATAATTAAATTAGTTGAAGATGCTCAAGGGTCTAAAGCTCCTATTGCTAAATTAGCTGATGTTATTTCTGGATACTTTGTACCAGTAGTAGTTGTGATTGCCATAATTGCTGGATTAGCATGGTTTGTGGCAGGCAAAGGAGTAGTATTCTCGTTAACAGTATTTATAGCTGTATTAGTCATTGCTTGTCCATGTGCTTTAGGTCTTGCTACACCAACAGCAATAATGGTTGGTACAGGAAAAGGTGCTGAAAATGGAATTCTTATAAAAGGCGGAGAAGCTTTAGAGACTACTCACAAAATAAACACAATAGTATTTGATAAAACAGGAACAATAACTGAAGGTAAACCAGTAGTTACTGATATAATTACAGCAAATAATATAGGTGAAGAAGAATTGCTAAAAGTGGCTGCTAGTGCAGAGAAATCTTCTGAACATCCACTTGGTGAAGCTATTGTAAGAGATTGTGAAGAAAAGAGTTTAGGATTCTATAAAGTAGATAAATTTATGGCTATACCTGGACATGGTATAGAAGTTATATTAGATAATAGAGATATATTACTTGGAAATAAAAAATTAATGGATAGTAAAAATATAGATATATTAAATCTTGAAAAGAAATCTGATGAACTTGCAGGGCAAGGTAAAACTCCTATGTATGTTGCCATAGATAATAACATAGCAGGTATAATAGCAGTTGCGGACATAGTAAAAGAAAATAGTGCAAAAGCTATTAAAAAACTTCATGAAATGGGAATTGAAGTTGCTATGATAACTGGTGATAATAAAAAGACAGCACAAGCTATAGCTACTCAAGTAGGTATTGATAGAGTTTTAGCAGAAGTTCTACCACAAGATAAGTCTAACGAAGTTAAAAAGCTTCAAGAAGAAGGTAAGTTTGTTGCCATGGTTGGTGATGGTATAAATGATGCTCCAGCATTAGCACAAGCTGATATAGGTATAGCAATAGGAAGTGGTACAGATGTTGCCATGGAATCTGCTGATATAGTTCTTATGAGAAGTGATTTATTAGATGTATCTACAGCTATAAAATTAAGTAAAAAGACAATGACAAATATAAAGGAAAATTTATTCTGGGCATTTGGATATAATGTAATAGGTATACCTGTTGCAGCAGGAGTATTATACTTATTTGGAGGTCCCTTATTAAATCCAGTAATAGCGGCACTTGCTATGGCATTTAGTTCAACTTCAGTATTATTAAATGCTCTTAGATTAAAAAGTTTTAAAGTAGATAAATAATAAAAAAGACAACTTGCAAGTTTGTAAGTTGTCTTTTTTTATTCTAATATAAGAGTAATATAATATCATCAAATATTTGATATAATATGATAGTTAACTATAAAAAATAGAAGGAGATAAACTATGACTATAAAGATGATACATCATATTTGTATACAAACTGAAAATTATAAGGAATCATTAGATTTTTATACAAGAATACTAGGATTTGAGATAGTAAAAGAAAGTAAAAATTTTCATAATAGAGAGTACAATACTTGGTTAAAGTTAGAGAACTTTATGATAGAGTTACAAACTCCAAAAAATGGAGATGAATTTAGCAAATGGAGTTCTTTGAATGCTGGTCCTGTTCATATGGGATTTTTAGTTGATAATGTTGAAAATGAATATGAGAGGATTAAAAAACTTGGATATGATAATTTTAAAACTAAAAATGGAGAAATAATTTATAAGGTTGAAGGTGAGAGTTTATTTAAGATAAAAGCTCCAGAAGGAACAGAAATAGAGATAAGAGATACAGATATAAAATAGTTAAAAGGGAGTATTGAGTTACTCCCTTTTCGTGTAAGTAAAGTTATCAATTGATTTTATTATTTATGTTTAAATGTAGCACAATTTGTTTCAGTATAAATTACTGGCTCATTTCCATGAAAATCTACTTGTATTCCATCTGCAGTACATGCTTTATTATTGTTGTAAACGCAAGTTTCAACTGAACATACTAGTGCATCACATGGACCAGCATCATTAGTATTATTAGTTAAGTTTGAATAATGTTTATAATCAAGGAAGCTATCGCAGCAAGTATTACATTCTTTTTCTGCTGCACCTCCAGAAATATTAACTATATTTGCATAACAGATAGATGATTTATTATGTGAGCAGTTTGTTACACTACAATCGATTTTTGCCATTTTTATAACCTCCTATTTAGAAAAATATCTATCTAATAATCCTTTAAATGCTCTACCATGTCTAGCTTCATCTTTGCACATTTCATGAACTGTATCATGTATAGCATCTAGATTATTCTTTTTAGCAAGAGTAGCTAATTCTTTTTTACCTGCACAAGCACCATATTCAGCTTCGACTCTAGCAGATAAATTTTGTTTAGTGCTAGTATATACAACTTCTCCTAATAGCTCTGCGAATTTAGATGCATGATCAGCTTCTTCATAAGCTATTCTTTTGTAAGCCTCAGCAACTTCTGGATAGCCTTCTCTATCAGCTTGTCTACTCATAGCTAAGTACATACCTACCTCTGTACATTCGCCTATGAAATTTGATCTTAAACCTTCTATTATTTCTTCATCTACATCTTTAGCAATACCTATTCTATGTTCATCAGCCCATTGCATTTCGCCTTTCATCTCTTCGAATTTATCTGAGCCAACTTTGCATATTGGACATACCTCTGGAGGAGCATCTCCTTCATGAATATATCCACATACAGTACAAACGAATTTTTTCATTAATTTCACTCCTTTGTATATTTATGTAGCAACTTTAGTATTTTCATAAATTAAAAATAATATGCATTTATACACTCAGAATATTTCATTAAATACTTATAAGTCTAGTTTATTGTAGATACTGTATAATTCTATTAATATATCTTTATTAATAAAATTTATTACGATTAATGAGCAAATTGAAAATAGAGGTTTAGAAAAATCTAAACAGTGTACATATTGCAAATGGTGATTCAGATATAGTATACAAAGTTGATGATTTTCAAAAGTTTAATTAAATATTAATTGATAATTTTAATTTTTATAGAGGATTTAAAGTTAATTAAAAAGAAAATAATATAATACTCTGTAATTTTGTAGTTGATAGTATGGAAATTGAAATTTATGCACTGATGTAGATTCTAAAAATCTAATGGATATAGACATATGATTATTGAACATAAATTACTTAATTTATATGGAGAAAATTTTACAAAAGAAATAGTAAGATTAAAAAAACAAGGTTTAAAAACAGAGCCAGCATTTGTTAAAGTTTTAAATTTAGAAGGTAATCCGTATGAACAACTATTATTACTAGGTGATAAAGTTTAAAATAGGGGATGGTATTATGGAAAAAAAATTTATTAAAGAAGTAATAGAGTGGGTTAAGACTATAGGAATATCTTTAATTGTTTCAATATGTATCAGTACATGCATTAGTACAATTATAAAGCCTACAGTAGTAAGTGGACAATCTATGTATCCAACCTTAAAAGATAAAGACTACCTTATAATAAACAAATTAGCTTATAGTAATAAAATACCAAATAGGGGAGACATTATAGTTTTCAGGACAAATTTAATTGATGATCAAACTATGAGTAAAAAGCATTTAGTAAAAAGAGTTATTGCATTGCCAGGAGAGCATATTGTAATCGAAAATGACAAAGTATATATAAATGGAAATATTCTAGAAGAAAATTATTTGCAAGATATTCATACATATGGTGATATAGACATGATAGTTCCAGAAAATCATGTATTTACAATGGGAGATAATAGAGAAAGAAGTGATGATAGTAGGGACTCTTGCATTGGTACTATATCTTTAGATGATGTAGTAGGTGAAGTTACTTTAAGAGCTTTTCCTTTGAATAATATTGGAATAGTAAAATAATAAAAGATTTCTTTCTTAGTTTGTTTTGAAGTTTAACTGTATTAAAACAGATTTAAGATGTTAAATGTACTATAATATAATGATAATGATATCCTATAAAGATTCAAATACCTATCATCATTTTATTATGAGGGGGATGTATGATTGAATATAAAAAGAAAGAAAAATTCAAATAACAATGATCTTATTTTAGTTTTGTATATTTTATTCACAACTATAGTTCTAATTGTATGGTTATATCAAATTTTTATATCAGAACGATATGGAATAGGCATACTTTTATTATTTTGGCAGGTTGTTTTCACAATAGCATATTTGTTTTTTGTAAAGAATTAGAAAAACTAAATAGTATTAAGTTTTTATAGGATATCATTATAAGATATATTTTCTATATCAATATTTGTTTATATGAAAACAGAAATGTTTTTACTTATAGCTTTAGGTATAATATACCTAATTCTAGGAATAATTATTCTTTGCAGATTGAAGATTTTAAATTCAAATAAGGCTATAGTTTTATTTGGGAACTACTATGGAACAATATCTAAAGAAGGTGAAGATACTACAGGAACATTATTACCGGCTACTAATAAAAAAGTATACCTTAAATTATTGACTTTAATATTTGAATATAATAAAATAAATATTATGAAAAGAACCATTTTAAGTGGTGTATTATATATTTTATAATGCCAATGCAACTTAAATTATGGTTTGATTAATTAAGTATATATATAAGTAATAGCCAAATAAGTGCACCAGGTTGCGTTTATTTGGTTTTTTTATTGAAAAATAAGTATAAGGAGGAATTATAATAATGGAAAAATTAAATTTATTAAAAGATAATGAAAGAAAAATCTTTTTTCACTACTTAATACCTTCTATATGCTCAACATTAGTAAATTCAATATATATATTGGTAGATACTTTGATAATAGGTCAAGGTGTCGGGGCTGAAGGAATATCTGCATTAAATATTTTCCTTCCATTCTTTGTAATATATAATGCCATAGGCTTAATGTTTGGGCTTGGTGGAGGAATATTAATATCAGTGGAAGAAGGTATGGGTAATAAAGAAAAATCAGATAAGTATTTTTCTGCAAGTTTAATATCTGTAGTTGTAGTTGGTATTATATTTACGTTATTATCAAATATATTTTTAGAAGAAATCTGTATATTCTTAGGGGCGAATGATTATACAATTGATTTAGTAGTTAAGTATGGAAGATGTATATCTCTATTCATACCATCATTTATAGCTACTAACTTCTTATCACCTATTGTAAGAAATAAAAAATCACCTAAGCTTGCTATGATGTCAGTTCTTATAGGTGCAGGATTAAATATAGTTCTTGATTATATATTTGTATTCCCTATGAATATGGGTATGGTTGGAGCAGCTCTTGCAACTGTTATAGGAAGTTTAACTACGGCTATTGTATTATTAACTCACTTCATACCGAAGAAGAATAGAATAACTGTTTCACTTAAAGGTATATCTTTTGATATGATAAAAAGAATAGTTAGCTGTGGTATATCTACTTTCTTAATGGAGGTAACTACAGGATTTGTAATTTTCATATTCAATATACAAATTTTAAAGTATATAGGAGATATAGGTATAGTAGTTTTCGGCATTATTTCTAACTGTGCAATAGTAGGAACAGCATTATTTAATGGTGTGGCACAGGCTAGTCAACCAATTATAGCTACAAATTATGGTGCTAAAAAAGATGAACGTGTAAGAAAGGTGCTAAAATATGCAATGATTACTACTATTATTATAGGAAGTGTATTGTTTGCTGTAGTATTTTTATTTACTGAAGAAGTAATTCATGTATTTGTTAAAACTACAGATGAGATTATGATAATGGGGATTCCAGCAATTAGATTATATTTAAGTGCATTTTGTATTATGAATATTAACATATTATTATGTAACTATTTCCAATCAGTAGGTAGAGAAAAATCATCAATCTATATATCGGCAATAAGAGGTTTTGTATTAAATATAATTCTTGTACTTGGTTTACCAATTTTATTTGGTGGAACAAGTTTATGGATAGTTGTTCCTTTAACTGAGATGATTACTTTTTTAGGTATAATGATTTATATTAAAAAATCTAAAATAATAAATACAGAGAAAAATGTTCAGCTTAAAAAATTATCTATAAGTTAAAAAGAAGACTCAAATAGGTCTTCTTTTTTGTATTAAAAATATTTTGCAAAATTTTAACTGAGAATAAATAAGTTAATATTATCTTTTTTATGTTGATTTTCATACTTTATAGTAAAAGCTTTCTTTTTGCAAGCTAACTTATTATGAAGTCGTTTGAAAAGGAGGTATAAAAATGAATAATATTATGCAACTTTGTATTAAAGAAGTGTCTATTGGAAATATTTCTGATATTATAGTCTGGATAGGAACAGGAATTTTACTCGTGGCAGGAGTAGTTGCATTAATGAAAAAACCTAAGTAATAAAAATATTTAAGGATTATTCAAATGAAGTCTATATATAAAATAAGTAAGAAGAGCTATGAAAAATTTATAGAATAATTTTGCATAGCTCTTTTAAATTGTATTAAATATGAATAAGATAGGTATGTTATAATAAGTAAGAATTTTAAACGAAGAAGGTGAGAACATGGAAATCGGAAAAATAGGTGAGGTATTGAGAAGTTATACAGATAAATTAAAATATAATAGTGGATTTGCAGCATATAAAAGAAACTATGTAAGCAATGATTATGCAAATATTAGAGGAGATGAAGCTACATTTTATGGTACTGTATTTGATGAACATCATAGTAGAAGTTATACTGCAATGATTAATATAAATACAAATACAAGGATAATATCTAATGTTAGTTGTGATTGCCAAAATGTATTTAGTAATAAAGGTCCTCAAGTTTGTCCTCATATAGTTGCTACAGTTCTTAAAGGGATACAAAATCTAAGAAATAAAACTAAAGAAGAATTTTCAGAAGGTGATGTTGTTATAAATCCAACTATAACATTTGATATTAGACAATCTAGAGGTGGATATTTAGGAGGAAATTTAAATATTGAAGGCATAGATAAAAGTGAGTACGGCAAAATATTTGAGTCTTATAAAGATAATTATAAATATCACCTTATGAGTGATGGTAGTTACATAGATTTAAAAGATAATGACTTACAAAAGATATTTCAAGTAATTGATATATTAGGTATTTATAATGATTTTAGTAAAATAAAAATTCCAGATAATAAAGCGATGTTTTTAGATAAGCTATTAGAGGATGAAGATTTGAGATTTATTAATGGACAAAAGTATATAAATAATGTGGTGAAAAAGTTCAGTAAACAAAATAAAGATATAAAAGTACCAGAAAATTTAAAAGCAACTCTTAGAGATTATCAAATAGATGGATTTGAATTTTTTAATACTTTGGCTAATTATAATTTTGGTGGGGTTTTAGCTGATGAAATGGGACTTGGTAAGACCGTACAAACTCTTGCTTTTCTACTTTTTCAGAAAGGAAAAAGAAGTATAGTAATAACTCCTACATCACTAATTTTTAATTGGAAGAGTGAATTTGAAAAATTCACTCCAGACATAAAGCTAGGAATTGCTTATGGTAATAAGATTACTAGAGAAAAGATACTAGAAAATATAAATGAATATGATATTATTTTAACTAGTTACGGAACTTATAAAAATGATATAGATAAATATGAGAATTTAAAATTCGATTTTTGTATAATAGATGAAGCTCAAAATATAAAAAATCCAGATTCTATCATTACTAATGCGATTAAAAAGATTAATGCTGAAGTTAAATTTGCATTAACAGGAACGCCTGTGGAGAATAATCTTACAGAGCTTTGGTCTATTTTTGATTTTGTAATGCCAGGCTATTTATATAGTAAACATAAATTTGAAAAAATATTTGCTAATAGTGATAAGAATAGTAGCCAATTAAAGAATCTAATAAAGCCATTTATGCTTAGAAGAACTAAAAAAGAAGTAATGGATGAGCTTCCAGATAAAATTGAGCAAAAATTTTATGTAGAATTAGAAAAAGAACATAAAAGAGCATATAAAAGTTTTGTTAATTTAATTAAAAGAAGAATATTAGAAAATAATGAAGACAATATTACTGTGTTCTCTTATTTAACTAAATTAAGACAATTAAGTATTGCACCAGAGATTATAGTAAAAAACTATAAAGGAAAAAATTCTAAATTAGAAATTTTGATGAATATAATTAAATCTAATAAAACTAGAAAAATATTAGTATTTTCACAATTTACAAAAGTATTAGGTTTAATTGGGAATAGATTAAATGAAGAAAATATAAGTTATAGTTATATAGATGGAAAAACTGATGCTAAGAAAAGATTAGCATTATTTGAAGAATTTAATAATACTGATAAAAATAAAGTGTTTTTAATTTCTTTAAAAGCTGGGGGAACAGGACTAAATCTAACAAGTGCATCTATGGTAATTCACTTTGACCCATGGTGGAATCCTGCAGTAGAAGACCAAGCTAGTGATAGAGCTCATAGGATAGGTCAAAAAAATGTGGTAGATGTTATTAAACTGATATCAAAGGATACAGTAGAGGAAAAAGTAATTGAAATGCAAGAAATTAAAAAAGATCTTATAGAGGATATAATTAATTCTAATTTAGAAAGTAGTACAGCTCTTAAAAAATTATCTAGAGATGAGATAATAGATTTATTTGATAATATGGAATAAGTCTATATGTTATAATTTTGTAAAAAAAAAGATGGTTTATCCATCTTTAAACATATAATTCATACTTTGGGGAAAGTAAGAATATCAATTAAGTTAATTAATTACTATATCTAAGGGTTAAAATATGTAAAAACATAAAAAAGCCACAAGGACAAAGCCTTCTGACTTATTTTTATATTTTCGTAATATAATTATTAATTATCTTATTGTTAATATAATAATACAACTGTTACCATATATTGTCAATAGAAAATTGATTTGTATCAAATTTTAATTATAAATCATACATTTAATAATAAAAGACTATTATAGAATTTATGATTTATATAGGGGGGATGACAACTTATGTTTATTAGAAATGATTCAAATGCAACTTATGTTAGATTGTTTCATGCATCACCAGATGCACCACCAGTAGATATTTATATTAATAACAATCTTGTATTTAGAAGTTTAGCTTTTGGAAATTTTACAGAATATGTACCACTTTCAATGGGAAACTATAAGATAGAAGTTTATCCAGAAGGAGAAAAAGGAAAATATATTTTAACGCAAAATATACAAATTCCAGAAAATCAAGTTATTACAGTTGCAGCTGTAGGATTTTTAAATGATTTACAATTAGTATCTTATACAGAGTCAAATCCTAATAACTTACAAGTAGATATGAGTAGATTGAGAGTAATAAACTTATCACCAGATGCACCAGAAGTTGATGTATATATAGATTCGAATTTAGCATTCACAGATATTGGATTTTTAGATGCTACTGAGTATCTAGAACTTTCATCAGGAAATTATGATTTAAGAATAAATATAGCACAAAATGATGAAGAGTTGCTAAGACTTCAACCAGATTTGAAAAGTCAAAGGGTATACACAGTATATATGTTAGGAGATGCATCAAATTTAACTGCTATTCAATCCTTAGATGGCAGTACTTATGTAAGATATTAAATAGAATAATTTTATTAAAAAAGCATCGTCATGTAATTATGATAATGCTTTTTTTATAGTAATATATATTATAGGATTAATAGGCATAAATAATCACATTTATGAGAATAATTGACATATTTATTAATTAGAATTAGAATAATTCACATATCAACTATTAGTTTTGTTATAAAATATATAATGTAAGCAAGGGTGGTAATAATATGGAAAATATATTTGAAAAAGAATATGAAGTTACATATAGAGATACAGATGCTAGAGGGGAATGTTTTCTGACCTCGTATATGAGTTTTATGGCAGATGCAGGGCTCAGCCAAGATGAGGCTTTGGGGTTTAATATTTCTGATATGGTTAAAGAAAATCATACATGGATGCTAGTTGATTATGAAATCAATATTTATGAATATGCTAAATATAAAGAAAAGTTAAAAATCATGACTTATATTGAAGGTATGAATAAGTTTTATGGTTTAAGAAGATTTAAAATTTATGGAGAGAAAGAAAATCTTATTTTAGAAGGTAAAACTTTAGTAATATTAGTAGATTCTATAAAAAGAAGGCCATTATCTGTGTCAGAAGAACACTATAAAGTTTATGGGGTAAAAGAGAAAGATCATAATATAGGAAGAAATAAATTAAAGCTTTCTAGATGCGAAAGAGTAGATTTTCAAAAAGAGTTTTCTATCAGATATTCTGATATAGACTTGAACTTGCATGTAGGAAATATTGTTTATTTAGGATGGATTTTAGAGACTATGCCTTTTGATATTATGAAAGATTACAGAATAAACTCTGTAAAAATTAAATATCAAAAAGAAATCACATATGGTAATAAAGTAATAGTTCGAACACAAGCTAATAATATGGAAGATACAATTAATGGAAAACATGAAATAATAAATGAAAACGATGAAGTCGTAGCATTATTAGAAACTAACTGGATAAAAATATAGTGGTATTTGAGTTAATTTGTTTAAATAGGGTATAGAGATAATTAGACTTTAAATAAATGAGCAAAAGAAGAGAGGAATAAATATGAAGAGTTTAAAGATTATATGTGATAGTCTGGCTGATGTGCCGAGAGCATTAATTGAAAAGTATGATATAGAAGTTATTCCACTGACAATAAGAATAAATGAAGTTGATTATAAGGATGGAGTAAATCTTACGAATGAAGAATTTTATAAATTATTAAGAAGCTGTGAAGAAATGCCAAAGACATCCCAAGTTACATATATTCAATTTGAAAAAATATTTAAAAAGTATATAAATGAAGGAATGAGTATATTATACATATCTGGATCTTCAAAAGTTACGGGAACTTATCAATCGGCTATGATTACAAAAAATGATTTAGATGGAGATATACATATTTTTGATAGTTTAAACTTATCTTATGGATGTGGAGCACAAGTTGTAACAGCTTGCGAAATGAGGGACAAAGGTTGCTCTTTAGATGAGATTTTAAAAAAATTAGAAGAAATAAGAGATAATATACTGGTTTTATTTGCAGTAGATACTTTAGAATTTTTAAGAAAAGGTGGAAGACTATCTGCTGGAAAGGCTATGATCGGAAGTGTTTTAAATGTAAAACCTATTTTACAAGTTATAAATGGAAATGTAGTTAGTACTGAGCAAGTAAGAGGAAAGAAAAAAGTTATAGCTAAATTAATTGATTTAATAAAATCTGATATAAATAATGATATAAGCAATAAAAGAATCGGTATTGCTCATGGAGACAATATATCTGAATTTGAAAAACTAGAAGAGGTTGTAAAATCTGAATTTGATATTAATGATTTAACAAAAACTGAGATAGGTCCAAGCATAGGTTCTCATGCAGGCCCAGGAACTATAGGTATATGTGTATGGAATAAATAAGAAAACTGGAGATGTTTTATTCTCCAGTTTTTTAGTGAACATCTTCACCTAGATTTTCACTAATTATTCTTGTATAACTAATAGATTTAGCAATTCTTTCTAATATATCTTCTCTTTCTATTAAAAGTAAGTCATTTTCATAGTTCCAAAGCTGCTCAAATAGATTATCTGACATTTTTTTTATGGCATTTTCTCTTAATATAGAATATTCATTTTTACCAGATACAGGATGAACTTTTATAAACTTTAAATTTTTAGACAGATAAAAAGAAGGATTATCTGCATGTCTGAAATCTTCTATAAAATTACCATCTACTAATCTGATTTCTACATCATTATTTTCTTTTAGCATTTTTTCAATAAAAGCAATGTGTCTTTCTCTTTCTTTAAATGATAAGGTAACAGGTGTATTAAAGAAATGTAGACATCCTGAAGACATATATTTTCTAAGTTCTGATTCATATATAAGAACTTTTAGTTTACCTTTATATGTAGCATTGTGTAAAAATACATTAATTTTTTTCAGTTCGTTCATCAATACAGGATCATCTCCAAATAGTCTCTCGGCAATTTCTAAAAATAAATCTTGTGGCATAAAGAATTCATTAATAGAACCAAGAAGACATCTAAGTTCATTATTCATGATATATTGAATATAAGTTTGATCTTGTATCATTTCTACAGGAGACTTTTTATGACAAAGTTTTTTGCCTTTATTTTTTATCTTCTGTTCTAAATTAACGTAGAAATCATCTATTAGAGATTTGTCTTTAGATGTTGTGCTGATTAAGCATTCGCCATCATCAGAAAAAATAGTAGTACATAAGAATTTATCCTTAATCAAAAAAATAGCTGTTGAGGCACTTACATCACAATTATATAAATTAAAATTAAGTTTAGGATAGGAAGACAGTATATTTATAGTTAATAAATAGTTCAGAATTTCTTCCTGATTTTCACCACAGAATCCCATTAAAAAATCTATTTTAATATTACATTTTTTGCTTAATTCATAAAAAAATTTCTTCATGTTAACAAGAGATATTTTATCCTTATGATTTATTTTAAATAAGTTAAGAGAAATAATTATATGTATTTCTTCAGAAGAATTTATATGGGAATTTACTTCTTGAAGAATGATTTTCCGAATAAGTGGTGGCCTTATTTGTGAATTACTATTGTAATATTCTTGAGATATGGATGCTTTATGAAAATTCTTACTACTAGTGTTATTAGAATCTTCATAATAAACATTTATTAATAAATCTTTTATATATTCTAACAAAAAAGTTTCATTATTACTTTCTAATTCAAAATACTCTACTAAATGTATTCTTGTATCTTCTTCAAGAGAATTTACAATAAATTCACTTATATCACTACATATTTCTTTAGCTCTTTTTGAACTAGGAAATTTTTTTGAATTAACCCATTTATTAATATAAGATACATCGTAACCTAAGTAATTAGCCAAAGAAGATTTTTTTTGCTTTGATATATACAGTAAATTTTCTAAAACTGCACCAAAAGTTCTTTTATTCATTGAATACCTCATTTCCATTTAAGAATATAACTTCAAATTTAAAAATAATTATATCACTTTATTTATATTAAAAAAAGGACATTTAGGAATTAAATTGGGCACGAAAACACTTTCTTTGAATGGAATGACAATAATGAATTCATAAATTCATTATTTATCCTTTTAATTCACTAGAATGTCAAATATATGTTGTGTTAATCTTAATACAATATAAAAAATCTCCAAAATGATATAGTAAAATGGAACTTAGATTCTTATTCATTAAAATATATAAATTGAGATTTTCAAGGAGAAAGGAATTTAAATTATGGATACAATAAAAAATAAAAAAGGAATGCAAAAGGGCTGGATAATGGTAATAGTATGTATGTTAATACAAGCTGTACCATTTGGAATAGCATCAAATATACAGCCATTATTTATACATCCAGTTACATCAGAATACGGATTTAGTTTAACAGGATTTTCATTACTATTTACAATAGGAACTATAGTATCAGCTATAGCAGCTCCTATAATAGGAACATTATTCTCAAAAATTAATTTAAGAATAATATACACTGCAGGAGCAATATTATGTGGTGGAGGATTTGCTTTATTCTCTATGTGTACAGAGTTATGGCAATTTTATACAGTTGCAGCAGTGGTTCAAGTTGGTACAGCAATAATATCTTCTATAGGGGTACCTCTTTTAATAAACTCATGGTTTGACTCAAATATTAGAGGTAAAGCTTTAGGTATAGCATTTGCTGGAGGATCAATAGGTAACATATTCTTACAACAATTAGCAACTCGTTCGTTAGTTGCCAATGGGCCATCAAAATCATATTTAATATTTGGTTTAGTTTCATTAATAACAGCAATACCAATAGCATTATTCTTAGTTAAAATGCCAAAAGATAATAATGAAGTAGTAAAAGTAAATAATAAAGAACAACAAGAAAATACAAATAGTAAAGAAGTAGATATATCATATACATTAAAAGAAGCACAAAAGAATAAATTCTTCTGGATGATGAGCATAGGATTCTTATTTGTAGGTCTTTATGTATCGGCTTATTCAGTTCAGTATGCAAATTATTTCCAAGGCGTATTAAAATTAGATGCAGTAGTCATAGCAACAGCAGGTTCAATATTTGCAGTTTGTTCACTTGGAGGAAATGTACTTGGTGGATTATTATTTGATAAATTAGGTGTTGTAAAATGTTTATCTTTATCAGCAGTATTTGTATTTATTTCAGGAATATTTATATTACTATCTGGAAATAATTCAATATATGCATACTTATTCTCTGCAGTAAGGGGATTAGCAGTATATGTTTATATGATGGCACCGGCTTATATGGTTGGGCAGTATTTTGGTAAAAAAGAATATGGTGGAATATTAGGAATGATGAACTTAGTATTTGCAGTAGGATTCTCAGGTGGATCTGTATTATTTGGAGTATTGGCATCATCATTTGGATACAATACAACATGGATGATAATATTAGGATTTGTTGCTATGGCATTCATATTATTATTAACATCTGCTAAAGGGATGGAGAAACAAAATGAACAAAGAAAAGCTAGTAAGCAGACTAATATAGTAGCTTAATTTAATACAATTATAAATAATATCAAAAAATAATGGGCTCTCTTATGAGCTCATTATTTTTTTTGATTTACTTAAAAATAGATATTCTTATTCTTGATATTCAACATGTAAAGAATTAATATGAATACTAGAGGTTAATTTGACTAAAATTTGTAAGGAGAAGATATTATGAATAAAAAAAGTGTTGATTTAGGGACTGGAAGTGTAGGAAAACTTCTTGTAAGTCTAGCGATTCCATCTATAATAGGCCAATTAGTAAATCTACTATATAATATAGTGGATAGAATATTTATTGGTAGAATGCCAAGTGGCGATTTAGCTATGGCCGGTGTTGGGATAGTAACACCCATAGTTTTATTAGTGGCAGCATTTAGTGCACTTATAGGATTTGGTGGGGCACCTCTTACTGCTATAAAAATGGGGGAACAGGATAATGATGGTGCAGAAAAAATAATGAGTAATAGCTTTGCCATGCTTATAATTAGTGGTGTTTTATTAACAATTATATTTTTTGTGCTTAGAGAGCCGATTGTTGTTGCGTTTGGTGCTAGTGATCTTACCAAGGGATATGCACTAGATTATTTAACTATTTATCTTATAGGTACAGTATTTGTACAGATAGCATTAGGTATGAATGCCTTTATTAATACTCAAGGTTTTGCTAAAATTGGTATGTTTACTGTGGCAATAGGTGCAGCTATTAATATAATATTAGACCCAATCTTTATATTTACTTTAAATATGGGGGTTAAAGGTGCAGCTCTTGCAACTATAATATCTCAATTTATATCTGCATTATTTGTATTAAATTTCTTATTTGGAAAGAAGAGTATTTTAAAAATAAGAAAAAAATATCTATCAGTAGATAAAAAAATAGCCATATCGATAGTATCATTAGGTATAGCACCATTTATAATGCAATCAACAGAGAGTTTAGTTTTAGTTAGTTTAAATAATCAGCTTTTAAAATATGGTGGAGATATAGCAGTAAGTGCTATGACTATAATGAGTAGTATTTCTCAATTAATATTAATGCCTTTGATGGGAATTACCCAAGGTGCACAACCTATAATGAGTTATAATTATGGTGCAAAACAAATGGATAGAGTTAAGAAAACATTTAAGTTATTATTTATAGCATCTTTTTCTTACTCAACATTAATGGTAGTTTTATTATGTTTATTCCCAGAAGTGTTTGTTGGAATATTTAATAATAAACCTGAATTAGTGGAGATAACTTCATGGAGTATTAGAATTTATTTTGTAGGAATGTTCTTACTAGGTGCTCAAATATCATGTCAACAAACATTCTTAGCATTAGGTCAAGCAAAGATATCTTTATTTTTAGCTTTATTAAGAAAAATCATGCTTTTAGTTCCATTAATATTTATATTACCAATGATGATGGAAGATGGATTAAAAGCAGTATTATTGGCAGAGCCAGTTGCTGATATAGTAGCATGTTTAACTACAATATTTATATTTACACGATTTTATAAAAAAACATTTATTAAAAGTGATATAAATGAAAGTAAGTATATAAATTAATTAATTTATATACTTATTTGTAAATCTTATAATACTCTATATATTAAAAACTTTGTTATTGTAAAATTTGATTAACACAGTAGGTAAATTACAAATTAGTTTGTATAATAATATTTTTTTATTATTAGTAAAAAATAATGTATATTTATTATCTATATGTTAAGATAAAATTATAATTTAAAATATATTGGAGGATTATGTCTAAAGGAGGGGGATGTATTTGGCAACACTAAAGCAGATAGCAGATGAAGTAGGAGTTTCTGTTGGAACTGTTTCTAGAGTTTTAAACAATGATACTACAATAAGTGTCAGTGATGAGACGAAGATAAAAATATTTAATGTTGCAGAAGAAATGCAGTATAAGACATTAAAGCAAAGAAAAATAGATAGTAAGTCCAAACTAATAAATAAATTAAGAGTTGGAGTTGTTGAAATGTATGAACCCAGTGAACAACTAGAAGATCCATATTATTTACTACTTAGAAGTGTGGTAGATAAAGAATGTTTTGAACATGAGATAGAAGTAGTAAATTTATATAAAAGTGAAAAAGGTTATAAGTTTATAGGCAATGATCCTATAAACGGAATAATTGCTATAGGCAAATTTACAGACAAACAAATTTGTAATCTAAAAAATATAAATGATAATATAGTATTTTTAGACTCTTCACCTGATGATATGAATTATGACTCTGTAAAAATAAATTTTAAACTAGGAACAGAAATGGCTCTAGATTATTTGATAAAATTAGGCCATAAGAATATAGGATATATAGGAAGTTTTTATACATTGGACGATTATAAAGAAAAAAGCTTTGATAAGAGAATAGAGTGTTATAAGAATTATATGATTCAAAGAAGGTTGTATAATGAAGATTATATATTAGATACTAAAGATGTAACTTCGACTAGTGGATATATTACTACAAAGGCATTTATAGAAAGTAAAAAAGAAATGCCTACAGCCTTTTTTGTAGGAACAGACACTATTGCAACAGGTGTACTTAGAGCCTTATATGAAGCAAATTTAAGAGTTCCTGATGATGTTAATATAATAGGATTTAATGATGTAATAGCATCACAACATACAATACCACCACTTACTACAGTTAGGGTACATATAGAAAATCTAGCTAGTGCATCTATAGATTTAATTTTAGAAAGAATAATAAAAGAAAGAAAATATAGTAAAAAAGTTATTATACCAAGTGAACTTGTTATAAGGAAGAGTACAAGTGAAGTAATAAATTAATTGTTAAGATAGTGATTGAGAAATCACTATTTTTTAATTTCTAGGAATTTATAACTTATCAGATTATTACGCAAAAATATTATATTTTAAGTAAAAAATAGTAAAAAAAGGTAAAATTAAATAAAAAATATTGTGAATTAAAGATACTTTTGATACCATGAAAGTATAGTAAAAACATGTTATAAAATAGACTTAGGGGGAATATGATGAAAAATAATTTATTGGGAATTTTTAGTAAAGTTTTGATTATGATAAGGACATAAGGGCTTTTTTTCTCCGGGAAGAGTAAATTTGATAGCTAAACATACAGAAGAAGAGTTTGAGAAAATAAACATTTAATAAAAGTTGAAATAAGAGTAAAAGAGCAAAACATGCAGTTTATGAAAATCAAAGAACTTGAAATGTAGTAAAAGTTTTAGAAGAAAATGATATAGTTACTTTTGGAGAATTAATGAATGAATCTAATAATTTACTTAGAGATGATTATGAAGTTACAGGAAAAGTTAGATACATTAGTGGATAAATATTTATATAGTTTTGAGATTTTTGCTAGAAAGGAAAAACTTATGAAATGTAAAAAGAGTACTGTAGGAAGATTAAATAATGAAGAAATTGTAGCCTATAATGTTAAATTTGAAAACGGATTTGAAGTAGAAATACTTAATTTGGGAGGAGTTATTACAAAAATAATAACTCCTAACAAAGATAATAATTTAGAAAATATAGTACTAGCTTATGAAGATATAAATGATTATATTGAAAATCCTTATTATTATGGAGCGATTATTGGAAGAACTGCTGGAAGAATTAATGAAGGTAAGATAGTAATAGATGATAAAGAATATGCATTAAATAAAAACTATGGGGTTCATCAAGGTCATGGTGGAAATCAAGGATTTAACCATAGGATATGGCAAGTAGAAGTTGAAGAAAATAAAAATTATGTTACTTTGAATTTAAGTACATTATCCAAGGACATGGAAGAAAACTACCCAGGTAATTTAAATATTAATGTGATTTTTAATATTTATGAAAATTATAAAATTGAAGAAATCTACAAAGCTAAAAGTGATAAAACTACTTTAGTAAATATGACAAACCATACGTATTTTAATTTAAGTGGAAATATAAAAGAGCCAGTTACAGATTCTTATTTAAAGCTTGGTAGTGACTGTATATTGGAGCTTAATGAAACCTATGTTCCAACAGGAAAAAAAATTGATGTGACAAAAACACCTTTTGATTTTAGAAAATTAAAATTAATAGGAAGAGATATTGATGCAAATCATGAGCAGATTAAAATTGGAAATGGGTATGATCATGCATTTTTACTAAATAATGATAAAAAAATTTATTTAGAAGATAAAAAATCAAAAAGAAATATGACTATAGAAACAAATCAAGATTGCGTAGTTGTATATACTATGAACTGGGAACATGAGAAAATGACATACACGGGAGAAGTTCCACCTATTAGACATGGTATATGTTTTGAAACACAACATCCACCTATAGGTGAAAATATGTGTTTTATTAAAGAATCCCTGCTAAACAAAGATGAAGAATATATGCAAAAGACTGTTTATAAATTTAGCACAAGTAAATAATTAATAAAAAACATTTTGAAAAGAAATAGGTTATCTCACTAAAAATAGTAAGTTTAATCCAGAAAGTCATGTCATATTGTGGATGAAGAAATTAGGATTCAGCAGAAGTTTATATTTAATGGTTACTTATGGAGCTTATAAATTTGAAAATGTAAAAAAAGCTGTGGTTAATTATTAGCTACAGCTTTTTTATATAAAATAAATTAAATTTTGAGAATCATGAAAATAATTATACATACTTATAAGTTTTAGCATGTGGGATAAAATACAAATGTAATAGTTTTGTTAAAAAAATGCAATTTAAAATGTTGAATTTTGTAGAAATTCAAGTTGGAAATATGATAAAATATAAAAATAATTTCTTAGAAAGGTTACGATTACATTATGAACAATACAAATTCCTATGCATTAGTATTCGGAGTATCAGTATTTGATATTTGTGGATTTACGGATAATAATTATAGATGTAATGACTCTAACCCAGGTCAAGTAAAGACTTCTTTTGGAGGTGTTTGTAGAAACATAGCTGAATGTATGTCTAGAGTAGGAGTTAATACAAAATTTATATCAATCCTAGGTGATGATGAAACAGGAAAGAGAATGATTGAACATTCACAACTAATGAATTACGATATGAGTGATTCACTAATTATAGAAGGTGGGCATACACCTACTTATATGGCAATACTTAATCATGAAGGTGAAATGGTATCAGCAGTAGTAGACATGAAAATAATAGATAGATTTACTACAGAGTTTATTGATTCTAAAGGTGATATTATAAGCAATTCTGAATATATGATTTTAGATTCAGATAGACCAGATATAGTAGAATATATATTAGAAAACTTTGAAGGAAAAACTAAATTTATACTAGATCCAGTTTCTGCTGCAAAAGCTGAAGGTGTAAAGCACTTAATTAAAAATTTCCATACAATAAAACCAAATAGATATGAAGCTGAGATAATGTGTGGATTTAAAATTAAAACTGAAGAAGATATAAGAAGAGCTGGAAAATACTTTGTTGATTTAGGTATAGAAAATGTATTTATCACATTAGATGAAGATGGAATATACTATAATAATGGAGTAGAAGAAGGTAAATTAAAAGCCAACGATGTAAAAGTTGTAAATGTTACAGGAGCAGGAGATTCTTTTGTAGCAGGCATAGCTCATGGTTATATGGAAAGTATATCTTTAGTAGATACATTGAAATTTGCAATAGCCATGTCTACTATAACAATATCAACAGAGGAAACTATACATCCTAATATGTGCTATGATTTAGTTAAACATTATGTTGATAATATAAATTGGACTCATATAAAATATAATAAATAATTTTTTAATATCAAAATCTTTTCAAAAATGAAAGGATTTTTTTTATAAATTTTATACTTGTAAATTCTTAGTAATTAATCATATAATACAATTACAGAGTTATGCTAATATTTTCAAAAAAATCAATAAAATAGCAATATAGTATAAAATAGGAGAAAATAATGAAATTAAAGCATATAGTAATTGTAGAAGATGATGTATCTAACTTAAAATTTTTAGAAAAAATCCTGAAACCCTATTATAAGTTGAATTTATTAATATCTGGGGCCCAAGCTTTAAGGTTTTTAGAAAAAAATATACCAGATTTAATCTTATTAGATATTAATATGCCTGATATGGATGGTTACGAAACTTTATCAAGAATAAAGAAAGATAATAAGTTAGATAATATACCAGTTATATTGATAAGTGAGTTAGATAATATCAATGATGATTTTAGAGGGTTTGAATTAGGTGCAGTAGATGTTGTATCAAAGCATATTCCTCAATTAATAATTAACAGAGTTAAACTTCATTTAGAAATTACTGAGTACAAAAATGATTTGGAAGAAAAAGTTCGAGAAAAAACAGAACTAATAGAACATTTACAAGATGTAATGATGCTTGCTATAGCAGAGCTTGTAGAGTGTAGAGATGAAAATACAGGTGGACATATAAAGCATACAGCTAATTATATGAAAATATTGTTGGATGAAATTGTTAAATCAGGCTTATATAGCGATATATTAACATCTGACTATGTGAGAGATATAATTCGTTCGGCACCTTTACATGATGTAGGTAAAATAGGTATTAATGATGCAACACTTTTAAAAGCGGGACGTTTGGATGATGCAGAATTCGAGTATATGAAGAATCATGCAGAACTTGGAGGTCAAAC
Organism: Terrisporobacter mayombei; assembly: GCF_014333445.1. GTDB lineage: Bacteria > Bacillota > Clostridia > Peptostreptococcales > Peptostreptococcaceae > Terrisporobacter > Terrisporobacter mayombei_A. Next base: position 177,281 of record NZ_JACRYU010000016.1, read on the forward strand.
TATACAGAGGATGATAAATGAAACTAATGTAGAAAGTTTCTTATACATAGCAAAGGATATGGCTCATTATCATCATGAAAAATGGGATGGAAGTGGTTATCCAAGAGGGCTAAAAGGTGGGGAAATACCAATAAGTGCTAGAATAATGGCAATAGTAGATGTATATGATGCTCTAACAACAAAAAGACCTTATAAGGAAGCTTTATCACATGAAAAGGCATTAGAAATAATTTTAGAAGGAAAGGGAAAATCTTTTGATCCTAAAATAATAGAAATATTTGAGAAGATACATCATAAATTTAAGTCAGCGAAATTTTAATATATATAGTATGTAATATAATATAAAAATTAAAAATAATTAAAGTAAAGGCTATAGTTTATATAATATGTTTCTATAGCCTTTTAATATCTATATTTTAATGAAATTGATGGACTGTTTTATGCTTTTTTAGTAACTTATTATTTATAATTTTCTTGTTTAGATAACGGATATAAATTATAGGAGCTATTATAAATATTAAAAGCATTAATAAGGTTATAAAAAGCAAATAATATCCATTACTAAATATAAATATAGGAAAAAACACTATACCTCCACTTAACCATAGTAACCCACAAAACTTATGAACTTTTTTCCAGATTAATTCACTTTTTAAAGTACACTTTGTTTTTATTGAAAAGCTAGAACTTGTTTTAGAGTAAGGGATATAGTTACCTATAAAAGCAAAGATTAGAGAAAGAGAACCGCTAAAAAAGTTATAAAAATTAAATTTATCCAAACATGTTTCATAATTTATACTTATATAAAGTGTTACATAAACTAAAATATTTAAAATTATTAAAAAGAAATAATTACTATATTTAGTGATTTTATCTTCTTGTTCGTGATTGAATGTTAGTGTAAATAATTTTGGCTGTTCAATAACAAAGGCTAAAATTATTAATGGGACTATAAATAATTGATTTTTACTTCCCCATCCATTAATAATTCCGTCAATATAGTAGTGAATAGGAATTCTATCTGGAATTATAGGATATAAGAAGAAGGTTATTAGTAATGGTAGTGTACCAAAAACAGCATAAAATAAATTAATAGTTTTATTAGTATTTTGTAAACCTTTCATAATACTCGTCCTCTTTTATTAAAAATTTTGATTAAATAACTCTATATAATATTATATATTCAAATTTGCAAATGATGTTATAATATAACTTAAAACATATATATTTTTCAAATAGGTGAAATATTTTTTCTTAGTTCAACCTTCATTAGTGAGCTAAGCGGCTCTAATATGAAAAAAGATTTTGTAGTAAAATTTATTAGAGCATAGAAATATTAAGAGTTAAATATAAGGAGCATAAGAATTGAAAAAGATAACAAAGACAATAATAATAATTAGTTGCATGACAATTTTTCTAATAGGATGTAATAAAAATAATGAGTATATAAATAAATCAAATGAAAATAATATAGAAAATACAGATTTAGAAGTAATCAAAGTAACAGAAGCAGCATATATGGACTATATTTATGATATATATTTAGATGAAGATAAATACTTAGGAAAGATGATTGAGATAGAGGGAATATTTACAAAAGATAATAATGAAAATTTATATGTTTATAGATTAACTGATAGTACTCATGAGCATGATGATGAAATACATACAGAAGAAGTGATGAGTGGTTTCAGGTTTAAATGGAATGGTGAAGCTCCAAAGGAAAATGATTGGATAAAAGTTATTGGAGTATTAAAGAAAGAAGATGAAGAGATAATCATAGAAGCTGATTCTGTAGAGATAATGAAAGAAAGAGGTACTGAAAAAGTTAGTTAAAGTTATAATTATATATTGATAAAAGGGCTATTTATGGATATTAACAATATTTAGAAATAAGCCCTTTTTATTATGTTTATATATTAGAAATAAATAGTTATTTGTTAAAATTCCATTCTGAATAAAATTCCTCTAAGAAAAGTTCCATAAATTTATGTCTTTCAACAGCAATATGTTTTGCTGTATCAGTATTCATTAAATCTTTTAATTTAAATAATTTCTCATAAAAGTGATTCACAGTATGATTTTTCTTATTTTTAACTTCATCTAAAGAAGTATATTCCATAGGTTTAATACTAGGATCATACATAAGTCTATTTTTACTACCACCATAAGCAAAAGTTCGTGCAATTCCGATAGCACCAAGAGCATCTAATCTATCTGCATCTTGGACAATTTTTCCTTCTAAAGTATGTTGAGTTGAATCAACTATGCCACCTTTGAAGGACATGGTTTTGATTATATTTAATATAGTATCTATGTATTTTTCATCTAGATTTATAGATTTTAAAAAATTTCCTGTTATTGTGGTGTCGGTATCATTTTCTTTTTTTAATTTCCAATCATCAATATCATGAAGTAGAGAAGTCATTTTTACGATGAATTCATCACCTTTTTCTTTTTTACAAATATATGATGCTAGGTTATAAACTCTTTCTATATGAAACCAGTCATGACCAGATCCTTCACCATATAATCTATCTCTTACAAATGTTTTTGTTTGTTCTATGATTAGTTTTTTATTCATATTGTTTCCTTTCATATTTAAAAACATAATATTAAATTCTAGGTTTATTATAATACAACTTAGCTTTTAATACATAGATTTTAGAAATTAAAAGGAGCACAAATTATTGTAAATCTGTACTCCTTATTTGAAGAGTTAAAAATGAAATTTACTTATTAAATTTACTTTTTATCCAAGTCATGAAATTAGAATCTTCTTTGCTATCATCTTTGCTTGAGATATTTGAGTTTGATTTTTTAGAAGAATTTTCTTGAGTAGAATCATTTTTGTCATTTTCTTGAACTTTCATAACAAATTTGACACTACCATCCATACTTTCATCTATACCAGAGAAGTTATCGTAACTTTTAGAAGCATCTATTAATTTATCTTTTACTTCCATAGCTCCATCTATATCACTTATTAGTGTATTACCTTCACTTGATAATTTATCTAGGCCTTCAGTTTTAAGTTTATTTGCACCTTTATATAATTCATTTGAACCATTTGCTAAACTTCCTATACCATCTAATATTTTACTTGAATTAGAAGCTAGTTCAGAAGAACCATTTTTTAGTGCTTTAACACCACTACCTAATTCATTTCCTCCAGATACTAAAGCAGAGGTACCATTTGATAATTCTTTACTACCATTATATGCAGAATTAGCACCAGCAGCTAATTGTGACGAACCTTCTTTCAATGATGCACTACCAGATGCCAAAGATTTTAATCCGCTAGAAATAGAACTTGAGCCAGCGCTTAAACTTCCAAGTCCACCTTTCAAAGTGGATAAATTATTTTTAAGTTCCGTTATACCACTAGCAAGAGATTCTGATCCGGATAAAGCAGATTGCATACCATTTGATAAACTTTGTAAACCTTGTTTTTGACCACTTGATACAGCCTTTAATCCACCGCTTATTTGATCTAATGCATTAGCAGCAGATTCTAAATTTTTAGATGGAGAAGCCATAGTATTACCAAGATTTAATATATCTTGAGCTAACTGTTCATCACCTGTCTGAGAAGCTCTAGCAGCAAGAGATTGTATTTGTGAGCTAATAGATGATGAGTCACTACCACTATTTCTAAGTTGTGATGATACATTAGAAACTGAATCAGCAAGGGAGCTTACTTTATCAGTAGACGATATTAAGTCTTGTACCCCACTGTTACCATTGCTCAATCCTTCTTTTAAAGATATAGCTCCATTTTCTAGTTTTGCAGCTCCAGACTCTAATTTACTAGCACCATCATAAGAAGAGTTAATACCACTATCTAAAGTAGAGTAACTACTATTTAATTTAGATGCCCCATCACTAACCTGTTTAGCCCCATCACTTAGTTTACTAGAAGATGAACTCAAAGTTGAAAGTCCATTATTTAAAGCAACAGCGCCATTATTTAATTTTGGCAAGTTTTCAAGTAGAGCAGATGCACCATTATTTAAAGTCGTTATACCTTTATCTAAAGATTTGACACCCGCATCAAATTTTTTATAATTAGTATCTAAAGTATTAGCTCCATCACTAACTTGTTTAGCTCCATCTACCAAGCTTTTACCACCTTCTTGTAATTGATCTAGAGAATTTTTCAAATCGCCAAAACTAGTGTCTGAATCTACATCTTCTAAATATTTAGAAACATCAGAAGTGGCGGCTATCATTATACTTGGCATTTCAAAGCTCGTAGTATTTCCCTCTATAACTATTTTATCTTTTAAATTTAAATAACTAGATAGTTTGCTATCTAAATTAAGAGATTCTTTAAATCCAGGAATAGATACAAAAGTAATAGCAGCATTACTTCCTTCATCTAATAAAGTACCAGTGCTAGTTTTTATATCTTTAAAATCATCTCTATTTAAAATAATTTCAGATGCAGTTACAAAAGGTACGTATATAGTTCTATCTTTACCATTTACAGTTACATGTCTGCTTTCATTATTTTTTAAAGTAAGAGTAATTTTAAATTTACCACTTTGTCCTTGTATATCTTTAGGATTAACTTCTTTTCCATTTAATTCATATTTAATGTTTACATTTATAGGTAATTGTTTGTTGCTTTCACCTTCATAATATAAATCATCTTCTTTAATATTCCAAGTAACTTTATCTCCATTAATTTTAGGTTTCTCATCACCTTTTATATTTTTTATGTTATTTAAATTACTTACATCGTGTATAGTTCCTAAAGTAGATGAAGAATTAATCCAAGCTGATACGATGTTTTTATTAACATTACCATTTTCGTCTAATATAGAATAAACAGTTTCGTCTTTATTTATATTACTATCTGCAAATATACAAGATGTATTTCCTAACATTAATACTACCGTTGCAAGAGCAACAGATTTATTTTTTATTTCTTTATTAATCATCTTAAAAGCCTCCCATAAATTAATTAGTTTCCTTAGCTAAGTCATTTTTATCTATAAAATTTTTACTAGTTTTTGCTATTAAGCTTTCAAATAATAATAGTATGGCTGGTAAAATAAATATAATTATAAACATACTTACTATGGCACCTCTTGACATTAAAGAGCAAAGAGAACTAATCATCTCAAGTTTTGATAATAATCCTACACCAATGGTAGCGCCAAAGAATGTTAAAGCACTAGTTAATATAGAAGGTGCGCTACCTTCTATAGAACGCTCCATTGCTTCGAATTTATCATATCCATTATTTCGTTCTTCTTTAAATCTAGAAGTAAGAAGTATTGCATAGTCAACAGTGGCTCCAAGTTGTATAGTGCCAAGAACTATAGATGCTATAAATGGCTCTATTGTTCCTGTATAATAAGGAATACCTAAGTTGACAAATATTGCACACTCAATAGCTAGAACTAAAATAATTGGAAGTGATATAGACTTAAATAAAATTGCAATTATGATAAATATTGCTGCTGTTGAAACCACATTAACTTTTGTAAAGTCTGTATCTGCTATTTTTATTAAATCTAGAGTAAGAGGTGCTTCACCACCAACTAATCCATCTTTATCATACTTATGAACTATTTTATTTAATTTTTCTATTTGGTCATTACATTCATTAGTAGCTGCTTTATATTTTGAATTGACTAATATTTCTTCATAACCATTAGATTTAATTTCACTTAAAATATCTTGTGGTAAGAAATCTTGATTAATTCTTGGTCCTATATATTTTTCAAGACCTATGACAGAAGTAATACCATCAAGACCCTCAATTTCTTTTATCATCTTGCTTATATCATTTGGAGCAACAGAATCTTTTACTAAGATAAAGTTTGTACTTTCCATATCATAATCAGTTTTCATTTTGTTTGTAGCAATAATTGATGGAAAATCATCTGGTAAACTCTCATCCAGATTATAATAAACATCAGCATTTTTATATCCAAAGTAAGCAGGTATAAAGATTATTACAAATAGGATAGATAATTTTTTATAGTGTTTAACTATACCTTTGGATACTTTTTTAAATTGTGGCAAAATAGTTTTATGTTTGTATTTCTCAATTTGCTTATCAAAGATAAGAACAAAAGAAGGTAGTATGATAACAGTACTTATAACACCTATTAATACACCTTTTGCCATTACTAATCCAATATCTTTACCAAATCCTAGTTCCATAACACATAAAGCTAAGAAGCCTGCAATAGTAGTTGTAGAACTACCAAAGACAGAAGTTACTGTATTTGTAATTGCTTTTGCCATAGCATTTTTCTTATCATTAGGATATTTATCCTTTTCTTCTTCATATCGATGTAATAAGAATATGGAGTAGTCCATAGTAACACCAAGTTGTAAGACAGCTGCAAGAGCCTTAGTTATATATGATATTTCTCCAAACATAATATTTGATCCAAAGTTATAGATAACTGCCATACCAATACTTGTTAGAAAAATTATAGGAATGACAGATGATTCTAAAGTAAGACCTAATATTATTAAAATTAAAATACTAGCTGCTAATATATACAAAGGAACCTCTTTGTCGGCTAAATCCTTTGTATCTTTTAAAATTCCACACATACCACTTAAAAAAGATTGTTTACCAGCTATATTTCTAATAGAAGATACAGCATTTTGAGTTTTTATATCACCTGTAGATTTTTCCATTTTTATAATCATCATTGTAGATTTATCCCCATTGTATAAAAAATCAGTCATATCTTTTGGTAAAATTTCTTTTGGAACCGATAAGTCCATAAAATCATCAACCCATAAAACGTCTTCAACGCCATCAACTTTTGAAACTTTATCTTTAATTTTAGCGACATCTTTATCATCCATATTTTCTACAATTAACATAGCTAATGTTCCACAATTAAAATCATCCTTTAATATTTTTTCAGCCTGTGTAGTAGAAATATTATTTGGTAAGTAACTTAAGATATCGTAGTTGATATCTGTTTTGATATAACCAAAAAAGGATGGAATTAATAAGATGACTGCTAGTAGCAAAATTGATTTGCTGTGATTTGCAATTTTTTGAGCAATTTTTTCCATTTTAACCCCTCCAAATATTTAGCACTTATTTAGGCGTGCCCAAATTACTAACATGATTATAGGGCGTGCCTAAATAGAAGTCAAGAAAAAATATGGAAAAAAGTTCTAAAAATATCTAAAAAAAAGATGAACAATTTACATTGTTCATCTTAAAACTCAAAATAATAGAGTTTATCTATTACATTATGGTAATCAAATTTTTTTGCTTCATCCATAGCTTTATCAACTATTTCATTAACTTTATCGTTATCAATAATATTTAATAAATTTAAGCGAGTAGTAGTAATACTTTTTACTATAGAATTAATATCAAAATACTTTTCTCCACGATAGTACCTTTTTAATAGTTCGCATTCTCCAGCATATCCAATAGTAACACTTAAGTAAATATCTTTTTCTTTTAAAGTATGATTTAAATCTTTTGATTTTCTTTTACATAAATCAATTAAAATATTTTGAGCTTCTTCTCTAATAATATCTACCTTAGACCCTTCTAGATATATTCTAAATAAGTTTTCATTAAAGACTAGAATATAAGTATAAATGCATTGAATAAGTGCATAGCTTAGCAATACTTCATTTTTATCATCACTATTTTTTATAACATCATCGTAGATTTTATCTAAGATTTGCTTGAAGATGTGTATTAATATATCTTCTTTCTTTCTAAAGTAATAATATAAATGTCCTCTACCTATACCAGATTCTTCAGCTATTTGTCTAATAGTTGTTTTATCATATCCTTGAGTCAAAAATAATTCTGTTGAAACTCTAAGTATATTTTTTTCTAGATTATTTTTACTTTCTAATTTTAATCCACTCATAATATGGCTCCTTTTTAATAGGATTTGTCTAACATAATTATAATACTATAATTATTTTTGAAAAGAGAATTTTTTTAAAGTGGAAAAGTTATAAATATAAATTTTAATAAATTAATTAAAATTTAATAAAAAATTCGCTTAGCTCATGTCGCCAACGGCTTTGCCCGTTGCTCAAGTCACAAAGTTGAAAATTACATGCTATCTACAGAACAGATAACATATAATTTCCTTATAATTAAAAAAAGTTACCTAAAATGAAAACATTAAAGGTAACCTTTTTGTTGAATATTTTTATAATTTCTAACCGCTTAGTGGGCAACGGACTGGCTTTTAAATGTCGTTGTCTATATGAGTTAAGGGAATTTTAATTATTAGTATTATTTAAAGGAGTATAAACTCTAGCTGCTAATTCGTCATCTAATAAATAAAGAGCAGCTGGGTTTCCTTCACATCTTCTTACTTTCTTAACTATGGAGTTGAAGTTATCTTCTTCCTCTACTTGTTCATCAATAAACCATCTTAAGAAACTCATTGTAGCATGTTCTCTTTCTTCGCTAGCTATATCTGCTAAATTATAAAATCTTCTAGTAACTTCTCTTTCGTGAGATAGACCAGTATTAAATACATCTAACATGCTATCATATTTTTCTTTTGGTTTAGCTATTTCCCCAAGTACAACAGTCCCACCTTTTTGGAAAACATAATCGTATAACTTTGTAGCATGATCTAATTCTTCTTTTGCCTGAACTCTGAAGAAGTTCGCAAATCCACTTAAATCAGATGATTCACAAAATGCTGCCATTGCCAAATAAGTATATGAAGAGTAGAATTCAAAAGTTATTTGCTCGTTTAAAGCTAGTTCTAGTTTTTCACTTAACATATTAACACCTCTAAATATAATTTTTTCTTCTTTTATAATTTTAGCATAAGGAGAAAGATTAGTTATCATAAAATTTGGTAAAAATGAAAAAAAACAATTTTTATAGTATAATTACTTTTAAGTATATTGAAAAGGGGATATAAAGATGAAAATAATTATAGATGAAAAAATAATTGAAAAATGTAAGGATGTAGCTATTGGATCAATAGAGGCTGAAGTGGTTGTGAAAGAAGATAATGAAGAACTTTGGGAGAGTATAGATAAAAAAGCTAAAGTTATAGAAGAAAAAATTGATGTTAAAGAAATTTCAAAAATAAAAAATATTGCTGATTCAAGGGTAGCTTATAAAGTTTTTGGAAAAGATCCATCGAGATATAGATTGTCTTCAGAAGCATTATACAGAAGAATAGCTAGAGGACTTGGTTTATATAGAGTTAACAATGTAGTTGATATAAACAATCTAATTTCCTTACAGTCAGCTTATTCTGTAGGGACTTATGATTTAGATAAGATAAGAGGTGAAATTCATCTTACTATTGCTGACGAAGGGGATACTTATGCAGGAATAGGTAAAGGTGAATTAAATATTGCTAATTTACCAGTATTTTATGATGAAGAAGGTAAGTTTGGTAGTACTACATCAGACTCTATAAGAGCTATGATTACTACTGATGCAAAACATATCTTAATGAATATTGTTTCCTTTAATGGGGATGCTGAATTAGAAAAATATATGGATGAGGCCTGTGCATTATTAGAAAAATATGCAGAAGGCAAAATTTTGAGTAAAGAAATTAATAAATGTTAATATAATTTAATAAAATAATAATTCTTCCTATAGATAAGAAGAATTTCATGGATGGAGATGAGTAAATTGAAAAAAATTCAAAAGCCTAAGATTAATACAAACTTAGAGGTTATTAATGATGTAGAAGAATTATTAGCTTTAATAGAAGAAGACGAAAAAATTTATGATAAGTTAATAGAAAATATTGATATTCCAAGTATAGATGAATCTAGGATATCTTTTGATAGCTGTATATTTAGGAATGTGAGTTTTGATAATTGTACTTTTAGATACATAGATTTACAAGATGTAGTGTTTGAAAAGTGTGATTTATCAAATATAGATTTTTCTGAGGGAAGTATTTTTAGAAGTGAATTTCTAAATTGTAAAATTATTGGCTCAAAATTAGAAGATGCTAATTTAAAAGATTGCTTATTTAAAAATGTTTTGGGGGATTATAGTAGCTTTTCTTTCAGTAAGCTGAATAAAGTTAGTTTAGAGAGCTCATCTTTTGAATCTAGTGTTTTCATGGAAGTAAAAAATAAATATATGAATTTTGATGATTGTGATTTTAAAAAGGCTGTATTTACAAAAACTTATTTAGAAGGAGTAGATTTATCTAATTGTGAAATTGACGGTATAGAAGTAGGTATACCAGAATTATATAAGGCTAAGGTAAATGCTAGTCAAGGATTAGAGCTAACAAGACTAATGGGTCTAATTATTGAGTAAGGTTTATTTCACTTAAAAACATCTTGAATATAGTCATTTTTTGATTTAATATATTGTATAAACAATTAGTTTTGATGAAATATTTAATCCTTAAGGAGAATGATGGATGAACAGATCTACAAATACTGGAGACAGCATATTAGATAGTTTTAAAAGGGTATTAGTAAGATTTAAAGATGCTAAGTTTGGATTTGGTCTGATTAAGAATTTACCTAAGTTAGCAGATTATTTTAGTGATAGGAATGTTTCAATATTTGGAAAAGCTAAGATATTCTTTTCTTTTGTAGTAGCATTAATATATTTTGTATTTGCTATTGATATAATTCCAGAAATATTATTTGGACCAATAGGATTTTTTGATGATGCATTTATGTTAATTTGGGCAATTGGAATTATAAATGAAGAGCTAGATAAATATAAAGGACCACAAGATTCTGGTGTGAGAGGAAATAAAAAGGTATATAAAGATCCAAATATAATAGATGATGCTAGTTTTAGTATAAAAGATGATGAGTAACATTAAGCTATATGATAAATTAATTATCATATAGCTTTTTAATATATCAAAAATTTATATCATACTCAAATATGTTAAATTTTTTGAAGTTATGTAAATTTTTTTGTTAAATATCTATGTATACGATTATTTATAATTAAGATAATAATCTTATAGAAATATTTATTTGAAAAAAATATAGTATACAGTTATATTTTACTTAGATAAGAAATGCATTAGGGAGGATGAATAAAATGGGACAAAGAAAGATTTTATTTTTTGATATAGATGATACTATATTTTCTCGTAAAACACATAGAATACCAGAAAGTACTAAAAATGCAATTAAACAAGCTAAAGAAAAAGGACATTTAGTTTTTGTTAATACGGGGAGAACGAAAGCTGTAATTGGTGATGATATAAAAGAATTAAATTTTGATGGGTATATCTGTGGATGTGGTACTTATATTGAAGTTAATGATGAGGTTTTATATTATAAACAATTAGAAAAAGAAAAATATGAAGATATAGTATCTGCATTAAAGAAATATGATTTAAATGGAATTTTAGAAGGTAAAGAAGCTCTTTATGTTGATAAAGACAAACAATCAGATGAGTTTCTTACAAAACTTAAAAAAGAAAATTATCCTATAAAACCATATGATATGGAGAATATGATATTTGATAAGGTATTTATTAGGTATGATGAAAATAAATATATAGATAATTTCTCAGAAGATATAAAAGAAATTTTTGACTATATTGATCATGGAAAAGGGAGTAGAGAATTTGTACCAAAAGGTCATTCTAAAGCAAGTGGTATAGATTTTTTATTAGAATATTTTAATGTAGATAGAGAAGATACTTTTGGTTTTGGTGATAGTAACAATGATATTCCTATGCTTGAAAATGTCGCCAATAGTATAGTGATGGGAAATGGAAACCCAGAATTATTTAATATAGCTACATTCGTTACTAAAGATATTGATGAAGATGGAATCGAACATGCTATGAAATATTTCAAAATTATTGATTAATAAAAATATAATAAATTAAATAAGGGAGTGTTTATTGAAAGTTTATTATATGATAATTAAAAAAATATTATATAATATGTTTTTAAATAAAATTACTGGGTATATATAATATAAATAAATATGAAACATTCTATTCACTTAAAAACACTTTAATATTCTATAACAAAAAGCTATGCCCATTTAGTCAGGGTATGGCTTTTTTTATTTTAAAATGGAAATATGGTTTACTAAAAATATTTGAAATTTAGTTATAATAATTTTTTGTTGTGATACAATTAGCATATAAATAAAATTGAAAAATTTTAGAGATATATTATATTTAAGCAATGGAGGAGTAAGAAATGTTTTATCAAGAAGAGAAACAAGAAAAAGGGAAAGAAAATTCAGGTGAAGTTTTAGAAAAATTATTAGAATCTAGATCAATAATAATATCTGGTGAAATAAATCAAGCTTTAGCTGAAAAAGTAAGTGCACAACTTTTAATATTACAAGAAATGGGCGATGAACCTATAAAATTATTTATAAATAGTCAAGGTGGTCATGTTGAAGCTGGGGATACAATACATGACATGATTAAATTTGTTAAACCTCGTGTTATAGTCATAGGTACTGGATGGGTTGCAAGTGCCGGTATAACAATTTATCTTGCAGCTGAAAAAGAAGACAGATACTCATTACCAAATACTAGATATATGATACATCAACCAGCTGGTGGTTGCCAAGGTCAAGCAACTGATATAAGCATAGAAGCCAAAGAAATAATAAGAATCCGTAAAAGAATTAATAAATTAATAAGTGATGCAACTAATCAACCACTAGAAAAGGTTCAACAAGATACAGAAAGAAACTTCTGGATGAATTCACATGAAGCTGTAGAATATGGAATAGTAAACAAAGTAATTTCAAAATATGAAGAGTTAGATAAATAAATATTTATAATATGAGAATAATATATTATAATTTTTAGGTGATAATTAAATAAAAATAAGAAAAGGTATTTGACAAATCGAATACCTTTTCTTATTTTTTATAAAATTTATATTTAACATTGATAATTCATGAGCTAATAAATTAATTAAGGATTTACTTGTCTAAATCTAAATAAAGATCTAGCATTAGCATAAGTGCCTTTTGCTACCAACATATTGTCTCTAGATCTAACCTCTACAAATCTCCCATTCGGAGCAAGAAGTGTAAATATCATGGAACCTTGTCTAAACATAATAAATCTGGAAGCTTTATCTCTATTTGTATCAGCTATTAATGTCCCTTGATTATTAATCCTAATAAAGCCTTCACCAACTACCCTTAGTATAACATGAGTGCTAGTTACAGGTATTATTCTAAACACTTCTCCTTGATTATAATTAGCTCCAACGGCGTATAATACATCTCTATATCCAGATATTATGAAAGTATTTGTATATACGGATTTAAATTTTACATTAGGCATTTTTTGTCCTGGTGGAATAACAGGGCCGGGACCTTGTTGAGGTGGAAAGTATGGTGGAATAACAGGGACGGGACCTTGCTGGGGAGGATTGTATGGAACAATAACAGGGCCAGGTCCTTGTTCAGGTAAATTGTATTCATCGACTTCATAATCTTCATTTTCAGTTGGTATATTATTTTGTGGGGTATTAGTATTTTGAATATTATTATCCTGTGGAAATAGAGTGCCAATTTCTTCACTAGGGACATTATTAATAGAATTAGTATAAGATGTATTTATATTATTTTCTAATACATCATATAATTTATTTTCATTTAGAGTATTATCTGTTGAAATTCTAGATGTTGTTTTATTAGCTTTTTTTGATTTTAATTTATTTTTTTTCATAGCGTTCCCCCTAAATATTCTTTTACTCATTACTATGATAATAAATTAAGAATAGTTACATTTATGATTTTATGGTATTATCTGATTGTATAATAAAAGTACACTAAAATTTTTGTTTAGTGTACTTTTATCAAATTGGTATATCTGGTCTACCTATTAAAACTTACAGATCCAATTGCAATAATAAGACTTATTCCTATTAATGTATTTTAATTAGAAAAATATAAGAAAATAAGTTGAAATATTAGATGACGTGTTAGAATATATTTTAAAAAACTATGCTACTATAACTCTGGATGATTTAGCAGATAAGTTCAAATTTAATAAGTTTTACTTGAGTAAAATAATAAAATCCTGCACAGGAAAGAACTTTGTAAAAATAGTTCAAGATATTAAAATGAAAAAAGCAATAGAATTAATTTTATATATTAACCTATCTATAGGAGATATAAGTGTAGCTGTAGGGTATAACTCACCATCTACTTTTATGAGAACTTTTAAGAAAATATATGATATATCGCCAACTGAGTACAGAAGAATTAACAAGAGAATATGTGAAGAATAGTACATAGTTTATTTAATGGATTTTTATTATAATGGATTATGGTAACGACTTTATTTTATATTTGTGTATTTACAGTATATTTTAGTGGCTATAAATAAATTATAATAAATATTATATTAAGAAAAATTTCTGAGAAAAAAGCTAAAAAGGAGTGAGAATTAGTCACTCTTTTTTATATTCTTATTTTCTTGATATTAATTTTAATCCAACAGGGTTTAATAAAACTACATACACATATTTTACAGATATAATTTAAAAATAAATGAATTATAAAAATAATAAAAAATATAAATAAATAGTAAAGGGAGAGAAGGTTATTACTGTAGATAATCTTTGAATTTAATATAGGGGGTGATTTATATGAAGAAGTTATTTGTAATAATTATACTATTTGCAAGCATAATTTTAGTTGGATGTGCAAAAACAGATTTAACTTTAGATATTGATAAAGATGGAAATACAAAAATGTCGATGAAATTTATATCTAAGCAGTCAGGGAGCTTATCACAAGATGAATTACTTGAAATAAAAGAAAAGTATGGGGCTGATAATATAAAGAAAATAAGTGAAGGAGATTATAATGGATATATTATAAGTAAAAGTTTAGGCAATATAAAGGATGAAGTTATTTATAATAATGCTAAAAAGAATAATTTAATAAAATTAAAGAAAAATAAAAGTTTTTTATATACTACATATGATGTAAATTTTAATATAAAAGATGAGATTAAAAATAATATGTCCAAAGAAGATAGTATGATGATGAATCTAATAGGTAATACGGCTACTTTAAATTTTCATATTATATCTCCTTTGAAATTCATAGATTCAAATGCCACGTCAAGTAGTAAAAATCAAGATGGCAGGATAACTTATAATTGGGAATATTCTTTATATAGTGTAAAAAATATACATATAAAATTTAAAATTATGAACTACATAAATGTAGCTTTCGTGATAATAATTATATTAATATTGTTAGCTATCATATATAAATATCGTAAGAAGAAAAAAAGAAATATTTATACATATTAGATTACATAATAAAAGCCAGTCTTATGACTGGCTTTTAATCATATTATTCAGAAATATGAACATAAACAGTTCCAGAAAAAATATTATCTATGCCACTAAAAGTAAAGTTAAATTTAGAAGGAGTATGATCTAAAAACCATATAATAGAATTATTATCTTCTATATATTTACCGTTATGAGATGGATAAATATTTTTTATTATATTTCCATCTAGATCTTTTAGAAAGTCTAAAGATAACTCAAAAAAGTCATTATGATTAGTAATCTTTTTTTCTATATAAATTTCCTGTTTATTTGCATATAAAAATTTTATATCTTTGTATATAGAAGATAAGTAAGATAGATCATATAAATTGTTTTCACGAAGGTCTAAGTAAATTAATTTTTTTAAATTAGATAGGAAACTTATATCGCATATTTTATTTCTTACTAAACTTAGAATTTGTAGATTTTCAGCATATTGTAATCCCTCTAGATTTTTTATATAACTACCAAACTCATCTAATACAGTTAATCTCCTTATGTCTTCAAGTGTAATTATAGATTTATCATTTTTATTTAATGTAATATTAATTATAGATTTTAATTTTTTATCTGGTATTGATAGTTCTTGAATTAAGTTTTTAGCAGAGAAATAAGTTACAGAAGAAGGAATATACTGAAAGTCAGTTATGTTACTCTCATCTACTATAAGTGTATACAAATTTTCTGCATGTTCTAACCCTTTTAGAGACGTAATATCCATTTTACTAAGATCTAAAGTTCTTAGTTTTAATAAATCTTTTTTAGTGATAATATTATGTCTTATGTCTAGTATACTTTTTATTTTATCTTTTAGATTATCATCTGGGATAGAAATAATTTTATTTAATCCAATTATATTTATAGTTACTTCACCTGAAAAATTACAATCTTCACAAGAAAAAGTAAAGCTTGGGTTTTTGTAAGTAACTATTTCAGTTTCCCAAATTATTTTTTTATTTATTTCACTATACATGCCTAAATCAGAAGGGATTATTTTATAGGGTGTTTTGCCATGTATATCTTTTAAAAAGCTAATATCTAGTACATAATAGTCAGATAAATCTAATACGTCATTTATTTGTATATTTTGATCTATAGCTTTTAAATCACTGATATTTTTTATACTTGATAAAGGAGATAAATCACTTATCATATTCTCATTTAATTTTATAACTCTTAGGCTTTTACTAGTAGTAAGTGGAGATATATCTTGGATTTTATTACGGCTAAGAAGTAAAGAATTTAGATTAGTCATTTTAGATAAATTAGGTATATTTTTTATATTATTGTTATTTAAAAACAAAGTGTTTAGCTTTTCAAGACTATTTATAGCATTTATATCTATAATCAAATTATTTTCAATTAACAATTCGGTCATATTTTTAGCATATTGTAACCCTTCTAATGAGCTTATATAGTATCCGATGGAGGAGTCATCTGTATATATATAGCTATTAATACTTTCTAAATCTGATTTGGTGATTTGGGTGTCTTCTGGTCTGGAAAAGTATTCATTTATGATTCTTTTTAGATTTGTGTCAGGGACAAGGTTGGTCATTTCATGCACCTCCTTTGTTATGTATATACTATGATTTAAGATATAAAATTGTTAATAATAAGTGTATATTTTTATCCTAAAAAAATTATTTTTATAAATATTAATTTAGTAGTTTAATTATTATTTAATATAATATATTGAAAATCGTATAAATAATAAAAAATAAATATATATATCTTATTTTTTATTATTTATACAATTTTAATGTTTGATGTAAAATTAAGAATATTTAAGATATTAATAAAAATAAATAGCTAAATAGTTCTTAATTTAATTATGACTATATTTAAATAAAAATGATTCAACAAAGGATATATTAAATGGGGGTAATATGAATAAAAGACAAGAAGAATTCCTAGGGATGTTAATTAAAGAGAATGATTATATTGATACAAACTATGTAACTGAAAAATTAGGTTGTTCAGAAAGAAGTATAAGAAATTATTGTAATGACATAAACAATTGGTTAAGTACATTTTCTAATGTTAGAATAGATAGAATTTCTAACTTAGGTCTAAAATTAATAGATCATAATAATGAAAGAAATATGGTAAGTCAAAAATTAAGAAGAGAAGTCAAAAAATTAAATAGTAGTTTGTATAGACATATAGAAATATTAAATTTATTATTAATTAATAAAAATACTAAGATAACAGTATCGGATATTTCTAAAAAGTTATATATAAACAAGAATATAGTAAGAGAAGAAATAAATGCTTTAATTAATAGTTTGAATGAATATGAACTAGAATTAAACATTAAGAAAAATACAGGGATTTCTATTTTAGGTGCTGAAAAAAATATAAGGATAATGTTAGTTGATTATTTTTATAAATATATAGATAGTTTTAGGCTTAACATGGAAGAAGTAGAAATTTTCCATACAGTTGATGTTATTGTATGTAGAAATATAATGAATATGATAGAAGAAAGATTAAATATGAGATTTACAGATATATCTTTCAAACAGTTAACATTATTTTTTATTATAAGCATTATAAGAATTAGACAAGGTAAATCTTTAAATTTAAATGAAGATTATGACTATGGGAATTTAATAGAAATATTAGATGATATAGAAGAAGAATTAAAATCAAATTTAGCTATAAATATAAATAAAAATGAAAAAATATTTTTTCTTTCTTTAATTCAAAGTATGAACAAAGAATTAACTAATAATCAAACTTTAATAATAGATAAAGATATCGAAAAGCAGACTAAAGAAATTATTAAATTAGTATCTGAAGAATCAGGAATAAATTTTGAGGAAGATGTTTTATTATATGAACACTTGCTATATCACATTAACACTACTAATAAACAAATAAAAAATAATGTCAGTCTAAAAAATCCATTATTAGAAGATATAAAAGGCAAATATTATTTTTTATTTAATGTTATTTCTGATGCTATTAGAAATAATAATGATGTATATGTAAGTGAAGATATAATAGCATACTTAACACTTCATTTTCAGGTATCGCTAGAAAGAAAAAAGAGAAATAGAGAAGATTTTAAGAGAGTATCCATAGTTTGTCCTCTAAGTTTTGGTGTGAGTACATTACTAAAAGTTAAATTAGAAAAAAATTTTGATGATATAAAAATAATTGAAACCATAAGGGAAGAAGACTTAAAAAGAAATAAATTTAATAAAAATATAGATTTTATGATAACATTAAGAGACTATGAAAATATTCATCTTCCTAAATTCATAACAACTCCTTTATTTACAAAAGAAGATGAAATAAAATTAAAAGATTTTATTTCAAATATAAAGGTAAAAGATACTTCTTATAGAATTATGAATAAACTTATGATTTCTGATTATTTTATACAAGAAATAGATTATGAAGATATATATGAGTGTATAAAATATCTAGCAGAAAGATTGGTTAAAAAACATTATGTGGATAAAGAATATGTAAAATCCATAATTGAAAGGGAACATGCTTGTCCTACATATATAGGAAATGGTATATTATTGCCTCATGGGGATATCAAATATGTAAAACAATCAGTACTTTGCTTTGCCAGATTAAAAAATCCTATAAAATTAAAAAATGGTCACCATACAAAAATAATAATCATACTAGCATATAAAAATGATAATAGAGAAGAGTTTCAAGAGTTATTCCAAGAAGTATCAAGGCTTACTGAAGATGAAAATATGGTAAAGGAAATAATGAACTGTAACATAAAAGACATAAAAAATATTTTAGTATAAAAAGAATAAAGATCAAATAAAGCATAATGTTTTCCGAAAAAGGGAAAATGTTATGCTTTTTATGTTATTTTTATAAAATATAATGATATTAAGTAAATTAATTTTAACAAATTTGACTTAATAAAAAGGATGGGGATTTAAATGGTAGAAGGAGTTAAAATTGTAACCATAGGTGGTGGCTCAAGTTACACACCAGAATTAGTAGAAGGGTTTATAAAAAGATACGATGAGCTATCAGTAAGAGAATTATGGCTTGTTGATATTGAAGAAGGACAAGAAAAACTAGAGATAGTTGGAAACCTTGCTAGAAGAATGGTTAAAAAAGCTGGAGTTGATATGAAAATATATACAACTCTAAACAGAAGAGAAGCACTTAAAGATGCAGACTTCGTAACGACTCAGCTTAGAGTGGGACAATTAGATGCAAGAATAAAAGATGAAAAAATACCATTATCTCATGGTGTTATAGGTCAAGAAACTAATGGAGCAGGAGGTCTTTTTAAGGCATTAAGAACAATACCTGTGATATTAGATATAGTTAAAGATATTAAAGAACTTTGTCCAAATGCTTGGCTTATAAACTTTACAAATCCTGCTGGAATTGTAAGTGAAGCTGTTTTAAGATATACAGACTTCAAAAAATATATTGGTCTTTGTAATGTACCAATAGGTATGAAAAAAGAAGTTGCAAAAGCATTAGGAGTTGATTCAGAAAGAATTGATATGGATTTTGCAGGTCTTAATCATATGGTATATGGACTTAAAGTAAGGCTTGATGGAAATGACATAACAAAAGAAGCAGTTGAAAAGTTTTTAGAAAATAATATGAGTATGAAAAATATAAAAAATATTAGATTTAATAATGAATTTGTTAAATCACTAGGTATTATACCTTGTCCATACCATAGATACTATTATAAAAAAGAGGATATGCTTGAAAGTGAACTTGATGACTTTAAAGAAGGAAAAATAAGAGGACAAATAGTTAAGAAATTAGAAGAAGAATTATTTGAGATTTACAAAGATGAAAGCTTAGATATAAAACCACCTCAACTGGAACAAAGGGGAGGGGCTTATTATAGTGATGCAGCATGTAATTTAATAAATTCCATCTATAATAATAAAAAAGATATACAAGTGGTAAACACTTTAAATAAAGGTGCAATAAGCGATTTCAAAGATGATGAAGTAGTAGAAGTAAGTTGCATCATAACAAAAGAAGGTCCAAGACCTATATCTATGGGATATTTACCAGTAGCTATAAGTGGATTAGTAAGAAATATCAAATCATTTGAACTTTTAGCAGCAAAAGCAGCAGTTACAGGTGATTATAATACAGCTTATACAGCATTATGTATAAATCCATTAACACCATCTGATGACAAAGCGAAAGTTATATTAGATGAATTAATGGAAGCTCATAAAGAATATCTTCCTAAGTTTTATGTATAGTAGGTGATAAATTGAATAAGTTAATTGTTAATGCAGATGACTTTGGGTATTGTGAATCAGTAAATTATGGGATTATATCATCTCATGTTAATGGTATTGTAACTTCAACTACTATAATGGCTAATATGCCGGGATTTAATCATGGTGTTAAGTTATTGCAAGACTTTGATACTCTTGGATGTGGAGTTCATATGACACTAAGTTGTAATAAGCCATTAAATGATAATTTAAAAACCTTAGTTGATGAAAATGGAAGATTTCATAGAAGAATAAATGAAGAAATAATAAAGTGTATAGATTTAGATGAGTTATATATAGAATTTTGTTCTCAAATAGACAAAGTTATAAAATCTGGGGTTAAAGTAACTCATTTAGATAGTCATCATCATGTCCATACAATACCTCAATTTGAAGAAGTTATAAAAGCTATATTAGATAAATACAAACTTCCAATAAGAGGTGGATTTAAATATGATTTTGATTATGAAAAAGTAGTACCGTGCATAGGAACTTTTTATAATAAAAATATAGGTATAGATTATTTTGAAAAAAACGTTGAAGAAATAAAGTCTTATGAAGTATGTGATATAATGTCTCATCCAGCCTTCTTAGAAAGTTACTTATTAAAATCAACATCTTATGCAATGGAAAGAGTAACAGAACATGAAATATTAACGAGCAAAGAAGTCAAAAACTTTATTAAAGAAAATGATATAGTACTGACTAATTATAAAAATATATATTAAACGTAGTATGGAGGATTAAGAATGGAAGAAATAGTTTTAGGGATTATAATACATGCAGGAAATGCTAAATCAAAATTATATGAAGCATTATCTAGTGCTAAGGAAAAGGATTTCGAAAAGGCTGAAGAACTTTTAGAGGAAGCAAATCAAGAAATATTAAATGCTCACAAAATACAAACTAATTTAATTCAAGGTGAAGCAGCAGGGAATAAACCTGAAATATCAATGTTATTAATACACTCTCAAGATCATCTAATGACTTGCATGAGTGAAAGAAATCTTATAAAAGAAATAATTGATTTAAGAAAAGAAATGAACAAATAAAGGAGTGTTAATTATGAAAAGAAAAATTTATTTATTTTGTAGTGCAGGTATGTCAACAAGTTTATTAGCAAGTAAAATGCAAAAGGTAGCAGATGAACATAGCTTACCAATAGAAGTAGAAGCTTTTCCGTATTTAGAAATAGATAAAATCGTTGAAGAAAGAAATCCAGATTGTATATTACTTGGACCACAAGTTAAATACATGTATAACGAGATAAAATCAAAATTCGAGCCAAAAGGATTACCAGTACAAGTTATAGATATGTCTGATTATGGAACTATGAATGGGGAAAAAGTTCTTAAGACAGCTATAAAACTCATCAAAGCCAATAAAGCAGCAAATGCTTAAAAGTAAATTTTAGGGAATATTAAGTTTTTTAGGAGGGAATGACAATGGACAAAATTATGTCAAAGTTAGAAAAAGTACTTATGCCAATGGCAGAAAAAATAGGCCAAAATAAGTTACTTATAGCAATCAGAGATGGTTTCTTAGTTTCATCGCCATTATTAATAGTAGGTTCAATATTTTTATTAATTGCTAACTTCCCAATACCAGGATGGGATGAGTTTTGGGCTCAGTTCTTCGGAGCAGATTGGGCAGCTAAAATGGCTCATCCAGTAAATGCTACATTTGAAGTTATGACTTTACTTGCAGTGCTTGGTATAGGATACTCTTATGCAAAACAAATAGGTGCTGACCCTATTGCTTCAGCAGCAGTTGCATTAGTTGCATTCTTCATATTAACACCATTTAAAATACCATTCACACCAGAAGGTACAAAAACTGCTTATGAAGTTACTGGTATACCATTAGGATGGATGGGATCTAAAGGTATGTTCGTCGGTATGATAACAGCTATAACATCAGTAAAACTATTTGCAGCAATAACTAACAAAGGTTGGGTAATAAAGATGCCAGATGGAGTTCCTCCAACTGTTTCAAAATCTTTCGCAGCATTAATACCAAGTGCAGTTGTTATGGTAACTTACTTTATAATTAACTCATTAGTAGAACTTACTCCTTATGGAAATATACATGAGTTTGTATACTTATTTTTACAAATGCCATTATTAGCATTAGGTAATAGTTTAGGCGCTATGACTATAGCATATATATTCTTACACCTATTCTGGTTCTTTGGAATTAACGGAAGTAGTGTTGTAGGAGCAGTATACAATCCAATATTAAAAATATTATCAGCTGAAAACTTAGAAGCATTTAAAGCTGGTTTAGAAATACCAAATATAATAACAGGACAATTCCAAGATATGTTTGCTACATTCGGTGGTGCAGGAAGTACATTATCACTTCTTATAGCTATGGTATTAATTTGTAAAAGTAAACGTATAAAATCTTTAGGAAAATTATCTATGTTACCAGGAATATTTGGAATAAATGAACCGCTGATATTTGGTTTACCAATAATGTTAAATCCAATTTTATTAATACCATTTGTTTTAGTACCTACAGTAAATATAATAATAACTTATTTCTGTATGTCAGCAGGACTTGTTCCTTTAACAAATGGAGTACAGTTACCATGGACAACACCTATAATATTCTCAGGGTTCTTGACTACGGGATGGCAAGGTGCAGTGCTTCAAGTAATATTACTTATATTAGGTGTATTCATGTATATACCATTTATAAAAATGTTAGATAATCAATATCTAAGAGAAGAAGAAGAACAACAAAATGAATCAATTGATGATGACGATTTATCATTTGATGATTTGGTATTATAGGAGGCTATTATGAGTAAAATTTTAATGATACTAGATCAGATTCAAGCTGGAGCAGGAGGTAAAGAAAAAGCAGATTTACCACCTGCAGGTAAATCATTACCATTAGGTCCAGGTGTCATGATGGAGCCATTTTTAGGTGATTCAAAAATAGTAGCTACTCTTTACTGTGGAGATGAATTTTTCATGAAAAATTCAGAAGAAGTAAGTAATAAAATATGTGCAATGGTTAAAAAATTAAGTCCAGATGTTGTAATATGTGGGCCAAGCTTTAACTATGAGAACTTCTCTGAGATGAGTTGTATATTATCTAAAAAAATAAATGAAGAAACAAATATACCTTCATTTGTTGCAATGTCTCAAGAAAATGAGGGTTTAATTGAAAAATATAAAAATGATTTACATATAGTAAAAACACCTAAAAAAGGTGGAATAGGTTTAAATGACAGTTTAAAAAATATATGCAAATTAGCTAAGGCACTATCAAATAAAGAAGATATAAAAATGCTAAAAGAAGAAATTTGTTATTAAGAAACGGAGCCCTGACTAATCAGGGCTTCAATAATTTAGGAGGAATTAATTATGTGGGCAATGATAGCAACATGGAGAATGGCAATAGAGGGAATAACTGAAGCTTGTAAAGGTCTTAATGAAGGAATGGATGCAGGAGATGCTGTGGAATTAGCAGTAAAAATGGTTGAAGATTATCCTTTTTATAAATCAGTAGGATATGGTGGACTTCCAAATGAAAACTGTGAAGTAGAATTAGATGCAGCTTATATGGATGGAGATACACTTGCAATAGGAGCAGTAGCTGGTATAAGAGATTACGCAAATCCAGTTAGTATAGCAAGAAAATTAAGTGATGAAAAAGTTAATAACTTCTTAGTTGGAGCAGGAGCAGAAGCGTATGCTCATAAAAATGGCTTTGAAAGAAAAAATATGCTAACAGACAGAGCTAAGTTACATTATGAAAAAAGAAAGAAAGAAACATTAGAAAAAGGTCTTAGCCCTTATATAGGTCATGATACTGTTGGGATGATATCTTTAGATGAAAAGGGTAAAATGTGTGCGGCTACATCAACAAGTGGATTATTTATGAAAAAAAGAGGTAGAATTGGAGATTCTGCACTTTCTGGATCAGGATTTTATGTTGATAGTGAAGTAGGTGGGGCAACTGCTACAGGTCTTGGTGAAGACTTAATGAAAGGATGTATATCTTATGAAATAGTAAGACTTATGAAAGAAGGAAAACATCCTCAAGACGCATGTGATATAGCAGTAAATCAATTAGATAAAGAGCTTATAAGAAGAAGAGGTAAAGCTGGAGATTTATCTTTAGTAGCATTAAATAATAAAGGTGAATGGGGAGTTGCAACTAATATAGCAGACTTTACATTCTCAGTTGCTACAAAAAATGAAGAGCCTACTGTTTATATATCAAATAGAGTAGATGGAAAAACAGTACATGAAGTGGCATCAAAAGAATGGTTAGATGCTTATGCAGCTAGAATAAAGGCACCTATAGAAATATAGATTAATAATTAGGGGGAATTTTTATGAATATCTTAAGTAATACAATTGAAGAGATATCTCAAGATTTAATCAATGATATTATAGATATAGTAAAAATACCTAGTGTAGAAGGGAAGTCTGAAAATGGCTTCCCTTTTGGTGAAAATGTAGGAAATGCACTAAATAAAGCATTAGAAATTTCACAAAGGCTAGGATTTAAAACTAAAAATCTAGATAATTACATAGGATATGCAGAGTATGGTGAAGGAGAAGATTATATCTGTGTAATTGGTCATATTGATGTAGTTCCAGAGGGTAAAGGTTGGATTCATGATCCTTATGGTGGAGAAATAGAAAATAAAAAGATATATGGAAGAGGAGTACTTGATAATAAAGGACCTATAATGAGTGCTCTTTATGGATTATATGCTATAAAGAAATCAGGGCTTGAGATCGGAACAAAAGTTAGAATTATATTTGGAACAAATGAAGAAAGTGGGTTTAAAGATATTCCATACTATTTAGAGAAAGAAAAAGCTCCTTTAATGGGATTTACACCAGATTGTAAATATCCTGTTGTTTACGGTGAAAAAGGTATGGCCAGATTTAAAATTACTAGCGAAAACAACTTAAATGAGAGTGAATTTTTAAGTTTTATAGATAAGCTTTCGGATAAAGTATTAGTTACTTTTAAAGAAATACAAAAAGTGGATGATAATTTAGTTTTAGATTTGAAGGTAAAATATGACTTTACTTATAAACTAGAAAATGTTTTAAATGAATTAAGATATAATTTAGGCGAAAATATTAATATAGAAACTGTATTAAATTTTAATCCGGTGTATTTCGATAAAGATAGTAAATTAGTAAGAGGACTACAAAAAGCTTATGAAGAAGTAACTGGATTAGATGGGACACCTGTCACAACTAATGGCGGTACTTATGCAAAAGTAATGCCTAATATAGTTCCTTTTGGTCCGTCATTTCCCGGGCAAAAAGGTATAGCTCATAACCCAGATGAGTATATGGATATAGAAGATATCATATTGAATGCAAAAATATTTTCAAATGCTATTTATGAATTAGCGAAGGAGGATTTATGTTAGAGATTATAGGCATGTGTGTCGAAGATGCAAAAGCAATTGAATTTTGTGGAGCAGATAGAGTTGAACTTGTAAGTGCATTAACAGAAGGAGGACTAACTCCAGGTTATGGTACAATAGAAAAAGTAGTAAATAGTGTGAATATACCAGTAAATGTAATGGTTAGAAATCATGCTAAAGGCTTTATATATAGTGATTATGATATAGAGATAATGAAAAAAGATATAGAGATAATAAAATCACTAGGTGCAAATGGAATTGTACTTGGTATGATTGATAAATTCAATAACATAGATGAAGAAAATTTAAAAGAACTTTTAGATGTGGCTTCTGGTCTAGATGTTACTTTCCATAAAGCCGTAGATGAAACTGATGTAAAAGAGAGTATAAAAGTTCTTAATAAATATGATAAGATAACAAATATATTAACTGCTGGTGGATTAGGTAATATATGTGATAACACAGAAAGTATCAAATATATGATAGAAAATTCAAATGATATAAATATCCTTTTAGGAGGAGGTTTAAACTTTGAGAATATAGAAAGTATTAGAAGTGCTACTAATGCTACAGATTTCCACTTTGGAACAGCAGTAAGAGTTGATAAAAGTCCTTTTGGTGATATAGATGAAGAAAAGTTAAGTTCACTAGTAAAAATAATAAACAATAGGTAAAAATTATGAAATAGATATATATTAAAGTTGGCTTTTAAGAGTCAACTTTTTTAATGCCTAAAAAGTAATAAACTTATGATACTCTGAATATAATTTAATGATATTTAAAAAATAATAAGATTCTTATAAATCTATAAATTGGTTAAATTGAAGTTTTTTATTATAGAGTATAAGGATTTATAATTAAATGGGGGAAAAGTAATGGACGATAATAATATTTTAAGTCAATTATTAGTAGATGTAAGAAATGCTAATTCCTTGAAAATAGAGTATGGAATAACTGGCCAAAGGGTAATTAATCAAGAAATAAAAAGGATAATAACTTTTTCAGCTAATGAAACTATTATAGTAGATTATAATTTAAAGACAGCATCAGTAGAAATTATTGAAAGTGATTTCACAGGAAGTACGACTACAAAAGAAAATTATGATAACTGCAAAATGACTTCACATAAAGTCAGTAATAACCCAGATGGAAAAATAGAATCTTCATCAAATGAAGAATTTTCAGAAGATGAATATAATTGTCTATTTAAAGTAGGGGGGAAATTATATCCTATCGAAATTGATGTATTAATTCCTGTGGGAAGTAAGATGAATGCTGAAGATTGTCAAGTTTGCAGAGCATCGAAGGAGTTTACAGATAGTATTCCTGGTTTTTTAGAATCTGTTTATGCCATATATAAAAAGAGTGAAAATTTATATGATATTACTAGGGTAATGAAACAAAAAGATATAGATACTTCTATGCCTTTAATACAATATTGTAATACTAAAATAGAAATTTTATCGTGATAACTATAGTTTTAGATTTACTATTCCCCAATACATTGCTTAAGGAATGTATTGGGGCGTTGACTATACGAAGTGGAGCACTAACGTAGTGTCTTAAGCGAATTGAATTTTTTATTTATATATAGAAAACATAATTATAAATAATCAAAGAAAAGAATAGTTATAAATATTATTGTATATATACTATTTTATAAATAACGTCTATTGATTACTTAATTAATAGACTTTTTTTATATGTATTATTGGAAGATAAATGAATAATGTAACCCAAAATACGAACAAAATTAAAAAATAATAAATTTTTGTACATATACATTAATAAATCGTATTTAAATTGATAATATATGAAAATAATAAAACAAAACTAAAATATACTTAAAAAAATAAATAAAATAGTATTCTATAAATATATACACTTAAAAAAATAAACAAAAGTTGTGAGTAATATTGTATAATAAAATAGTAGCAAGCGAAATTATTATACAATAAGGAGATTATTATGAAGAGAAAAGTCACACTAACTAGTAAAATTTTAATAGGATTATTTTTAGGATTTATATTTGGATTATTTTTAAAATCAATGCCATCAAGTTATGTAAAAGATACAGTAATAATAGGTGGGATATTCAAGGTTTTAGGTACAGGATTTACGACATCTATAAAAATGATGGTTGTACCTTTAGTATTTGTATCTTTAGTATGTGGGTCATCATCTATGGGGGATGTTAAACAATTAGGTAGAATTGGTAGTAAAACTATGGTGTTTTACTTATCAACTACAGCGGTAGCAATTATAATAGCATTATTTTTAGGAAGTGTATTAAAACCTGGGGTAGGTCTTGATATGAGTTCTATGATGAGTGGAGAAGTAGCAATAGGAGAATCTAAATCAATTGTTGATATAATACTTGGAATTATACCATCAAACCCAATTGCAGCTTTTGCAAATGGTGATATGTTACAAATTATATTCTTTGCATTACTTACAGGTGTAGCAATGAGCATGATAGGCGAAAAAGCAGATCCAGTGAGAAAAATATTTGAAAATGCAAATGATATATGTATGAAAATGGTATCAATCATAATGTTAGCGGCACCATTTGGAGTATTTGCATTAGTTGCAGAAACTTTTTCAACAGTAGGGAAAGATGCCATATTAGTTTTAGTTAAGTATTTAGCAGTAGTTCTTTTAGGATTATTAATACATGTAACTTTAGTTTATGGTGGACTATTTAAGTTATTTACTAAACAAAAAATAAAACCTTTTTTAAAGAAATTTACGAGAGTTGCAGCTATAACTTTTTCAACTTCATCAAGTAATGCTTCTGTACCTGCAAGTATGGAAATATTAGAAGAATTAGGTGTTGGAAAAACAACAAGATCATTTACAATTCCTATGGGAGCAACTATAAACATGGATGGTACAGCTATTATGCAAGGTGTGGCAGCTTTATTTATAGCTCAGATCTATGGAATTGATTTAGAGATGAATCAGATGATGACAATCGTTTTAACAGCTACATTAGCATCAATAGGTACAGCAGGTGTACCAGGGGTAGGTATGATAATGTTATCTATGGTGCTTACATCAGTAAATCTTCCACTAGAGGGAATTGGTTTGATAATGGGTGTTGAAAGAATTGTAGATATGTTTAGAACAACTGTAAATGTTATGGGTGATAATGTGTGTACTTTAATAGTAGCAAATAGTGAAAATGACTTTAATAAAGAAATGTTTTATGCTGAAGGAGCGGAAAAAGTAGCAGTGTAAAATATCCTTAAATGTATAATAATAAAAATTGATAATTAAATTTAATTTAAAAGAGATGAGTTTTATAGCTCATCTCTTTATTATTGTTTATTAAAAAAGTTTTACAAATGCTTATTTTATAATTAGAAAATATTTTTGTAATTATAATTTGTAAAAAGTAGAAATTAGTATAAAATATTACAATGAATAGTTTAAATGATGATTTACTTTTAATTAATATAAATCTTATATAAATGGAAGGAGTATGAAATGTCAGTTGGATTAAAGTACCTATATCAAGAAGTAAAAAAGTATGGTGTAAATCTAATAGCAGGAGAGAATGGATTAAAAAATCAAGTTAAATGGACTCATACAGCAGAAAGTGAAGAAATCGTAGACTTTATACAAGGTAAAGAATTAATTTTTACAACAGGATTAGTTATGAAAAGTGATGAAGATTTGCTTAAATTAGTAAAGAAAGCCAATGAACGAGATGCAAGTGGTTTAATAGTATTTATTGGAAAATATATTAAAAATATAAGTGATAAAGTAATCGATTACTGTGATAATAATGATTTTCCTTTATTTATAGTTCCTTGGGGAACGGAGATGTCAGATACAATGAGGAGTTTAACAATAAATATAATAGAATCACAAAAGACATATATAGAAATATCGAATGCTTTTAAAGATGCTATTTTTCTCCCTGAGCATAGTGAATTATATATGCCTAGACTTAATAAAGTAGGATTTAAAAATGAATGGAAATACACTGTGGCATTAATAGAGTTAGAGTCTAAAGATATTAAGAACTATAGAGTGGAAGAACATACTTCACAAATGATTAATTTTATTGAAGAAGAATTAGTTTATATTAGGAATAATTTCTTTTGTTTAAGCGCGGGTCAGTCAATTATAATTATATTTTATAATAAAGGTGAAGAAGAAATAGAAAGTATAGTTAAAAATATTTATATAAAAATAGTTAAAGAATTCAATGAAGCTAATTTTTACATAGCAGTAGAAAATCAAAGTGGTAATTTACAAAACTTACATAAAGGTTATAAAGAAGCTAAAAAAATATCCAAAATAAATAGGCTATTAAGAAATAATAATGCCCACTTAAAACATAATGAAGTAGATTTATATAAATTACTTTTAGATCTTTATGATAAAGATAAAATGAAAAGTTTCTATGATAAAATATTGGGAGATTTAGTGTTCTATGATAAAGTAAATAATACGGATTATGTAGAAATACTTATAAATTATTTTGAAAATAATTGTAGAGTAGTAGAGACTGCAAATGCATTATATATACATAGAAATACTATGAATTATAAAATAAATAAGATTGAAGAAATTTTAGATATAAATTTAAGTGATATAGGAGATAGAAGTAAAATTTATATAGCTCTTATGATTAAATATTTGTTGTAAAGATGAATGCTTGTTTTATGATAAAAATCAATTGTACATATGCATAAAAAAATATGTGCATCATAACATAGAAAATGTTCTCAATAAATGGCATTATGATTATAATTAATTTATTAAAGTACTTAGTACTAAAATATTCCTAAATAAGGAGATTTGACAGATGAAAAAAACAGTATATTATAATGGAAACATAATAACAGTAGATAAGAAAGATTCTATTGTTCAGGCTATGTTAATTGAAAATGGAATAATAAAAGCATTAGGAAGTGATGAAGAAATACTATCACTAGATAAAGATGCTGAGAAAGTTGACTTACAAGGAAAAACGATTCTTCCAGGATTCATAGATCCTCATGGTCATATAGTTGCTATAGCACAAACTCTAATGATAATTAACTTTAGTGAGTGCAATACAAAAGAAGAATTAGTAAATATAGTAAGAGAGAGAATAGAAAATAATCCACCTAAAGATGGTGAATGGTTAATAGGATTTGGATACGATAATACTAGATTTGAAAACGGAGAACATCCAACTAAATTTGATCTAGATTCAGTATCTAGCGAAATACCAATGTTTATAAGTCATGCATCAGGACATTTAGCAGTGACTAACTCAAAAGCTTTAGAGTTAATGGGATATGTTGGAGATGATTATAAAGTTCCAGAGGGTGGAGTTGTAAGAACGGTTTCACCAGATTCAAAAGAGCCAAATGGTGTATTAGAGGAAAATGCATGTTTAGATCCAGAAGTTAAAAAATGCATACCAACACCATCTTTTGAAACATTAATGAATGCTATATCACAAGCTCAAAATATATATGCAGGATATGGTATAACAACTACTCAAGATGCTAGTGTTGATGCGGGAATGAATCAATTATTACTAGGAGCGGCTAATGCCAATGTATTAAAATTAGATATAGTTGGATTTGCTGTTCAACATGTAACA
Source organism: Terrisporobacter mayombei (assembly GCF_014333445.1). Taxonomy (GTDB): domain Bacteria; phylum Bacillota; class Clostridia; order Peptostreptococcales; family Peptostreptococcaceae; genus Terrisporobacter; species Terrisporobacter mayombei_A. Next base: position 208,833 of record NZ_JACRYU010000016.1, read on the forward strand.
TTCGATTTATTAAAAGATGAAGGAACTCCAAACAGAGAATACTTCAATCATTATAAATTACTAGGTGGTAAGACTTGGTTAGATGGATCTCCACAAGGTAAAACAGCTTGGTTAACTAAACCTTATCATGTAGTTCCAGAGGGTCAACCAGAAGATTACTGTGGATATGGAACACAAGAAGATAACGAAGTAATAGAATACTTTAAAGGCTGTATAGAAAGAAATATACAAGTTAATGTACATACAAATGGTGATGCAGCAGCAGATCAATTTATAAGATGTTATGAAAAAGCTTTAGAGTTAACAGGAAATAAAACAGAGTTAAGACCTGTTATGGTTCATGCTCAAACAGTAAGAGAAGATCAGTTAGATAAAATGAAAGAATTAGGTATACTACCAACTTTCTTCTTAGATCATATATGGTTCTGGGGAGATTATCACTATGAATCAGTATTTGGTCCAGAAAGAGCAGAAAGATTATCTCCAGCTAATTCAGCTTTAAAAAGAGGTATGAATTTCACTCTACACCAAGATCCACCTGTAAAAATGCCTAATCAAATACTTGCTATTCAAAATGCAGTGAATAGACAAACTCAAAGTGGAAGAGTTCTTGGTGAAGATCAAAGAATATCAGTTATGGATGCTATAAGAGCAGTTACTATAAATGGTGCATACCAATACTTTGAAGAAGATATCAAAGGTAGCTTAGAAGTAGGGAAATATGCTGACTTAGTTATATTAGATAAAAACCCACTTGAAGTAGCCAATAATGAGATAAGTAGTATACAAGTTTTAGAGACAATAAAACAAGGAAATACTATATTCTCAAAATAAAATCAGTAATAAATAATTTGTTTATCATAAATGTGGAAGAATTAAACATTGATTAAGAAAAAATGGATTACCAATAATGGTAGTCCATTTTTTAATATTAGGAAGTCTATAGTTTATCGCCAATACCTTTGGAGTGAAATTTTTATTTAGTAGATAATATATTATATAAATAACATAAAACATATATGAAAATAGGGAATACAAATAAATTATGATAATAAGGAGGAAAAAATGGTATTGGTATCAGATATACTTGATGTATTAGATAATATTACAAATGGAAGATGCTTGAAAAACAGTGGAGATTTTTCTAGTAATAAAAACCATTATGTTGTTACTAAATCTTCTAATATACCAGGTAAAGCGGTGACAGAGTTACCTGGATTAATTAGTGGGAACTTAGATATGGAAGTAGAAAAATTGGCTGTTACTATGACTTTATCAGAACACGATATCGAATTAGCTGGGGCTACAGGTGTAGATGCAATTGTTGCTCATCATCCTGTAGCAGATGCTTGTAATTTTGGAGGATTATTATTAAAAGATTATTTAAATTTATATAATATAGCACTATTTGAAGTTCATGAAGCTTTGCATGGTTTGCATCCTGGGATGTCTTGGATACATGGTCATGTACCTTATTATAGTAACTTTTCTTATGATAATATCCCTGGAAATGTTGTGTATATTGGAAAGACTCTTCCTGAAATTAAAACATTGGGAGATATTTTAAATAGACTAAATAATCTAATGGATTTAGATTCCCATACTTGTTTATTAAACGATAATGAAAAAAATAGCTTATGCTTAAGAGGAGAAATATTATTAGGTAATGAAAGTAGCAGTGTGAAAAATTTAATTCATATTTTTCCTCATACAGGCTTTACATCAAAACATTTAGAAGAATTAGTCTTGAAATTCCCCAATATTGATACTGTTTTAGTAAGCTTTAGTCGTGTATTTTCACCTCATCCCCTTTTAGAAAAATCTAAGGAATTAGGACTTAATTTTATATGTGGAAATTCTCATACTTTTGAAATATTTGAAAATGGGATTCCACTAGCTCAAGCCATAAAAGATTATTTACCTGAGTTAGAAATAGTAATATTTAAAGAAAATGTAACAAGTATACCCCTTGAAAATATTAGCACAGTTAAAATGAGGAATTATGCTAAATATATATCTAAAAAATACCTACACAAATAAATAGATATATTCATAAACTATTGTAAAATACTTTTTAGGGGTGGGTTTATGAGAAAATTTAAAAGACAGACCGAGGAAACTGCATATAAATACACGTTGGCAAATGTTAATTTAAGAGAAGAGAAATCAACATCTTCAAATATAATAACAGTTATTCCTGCTGGATCAAAAGTACAAGTTATTGATGGAGAAGAGGATTGGTATGAAGTTGTATATAATGGGCAAAGAGGATATGTATATAATCAGTATTTATCTAAAACCCAATATACATGGACAGGTGTAACATTGAGATCTTATCCATCATCTGAATCAAATCCAGTAACTGTAGTACCTGCAAAATCAAGAGTACAAGTTTTATCTACAAATGGAGACTGGAGTCATGTTATGTATGATGATCAAGAAGGGTATATTTTTAGCTATTTTATATCTGATGATGGCAATCCACCAGAAGGTTATGATTTTGAATATTTTTATACAGATATGTTAAGATTCGTAAATGATAATGGGATAAAAAGTCCAACAACACATCTTATCACTACTGATTTAGAAAATAAGCTTACTTATATCTTTGAAAAAGCTGAAAATGGAACTTGGAAACAATTATATAAGTGGGAATGTACAGTTGGTAAACCTAGTACTCCAACTATTACAGGAACTTATTATGTAAGTGGAAGAAAGCCATACTTTGGATCTGATGTATATAGGGTAAAATATGCAACTAGAATTAGAGGTAGTTATTATTATCACTCAATATTATTCAATGCAGAAGGTACAGAAATAATAGATGCCAGATTGGGTATGGCTTTGAGTCATGGATGTATTAGATTGGCAGTAGAAAATGCCCAGTGGATATATGATAATGTGCTAGATACAACTACAATAATTATAAATTAGCAAAAAACAAGACTAGAGTTTTTCTAGTCTTGTTTTTATTGTCGATAAGTTTGATTATAAAAATATTTGATTTATTTAAAGAATTAGATTGACAGTAATAAGATTAGAAGATAATATTATTGTGTAGGGCTTCGGTCGGTCGACCGACAAGTGAGTAAGCGGATAATAAAAAGGAGATATAAATATGAATAAAATAAAAATAATATCAGACAGTTCTTGTGACTTAAGCAAAGAGATAATAGAAAAATACAAAATAGATATAGTTCCTTTAAATATTTCATTTGGAGAAGAAATATATGTGGATGGTGAACTTGAAAAGAAAGAATTTTATAGAAAAATGAAAGAATCTAAGGAGCTTCCAAAGACATCTTGTCCATCACCAGATATGTTCTTAAAAAGTTATGAAGGTGAAGAGGATGTAATAGTGTTAACTATAGCATCAAAACTTTCAGGGACATATTCGTCAGCGTTACTTGCAAAATCAATGTATGAAGAAAATAATCCAAATAAAAAGATAGCTGTAATAGATAGTGAATCGGGATCTGTTGCTCAAGGATTATTAGCAATAAAAGGATATGATATGATAAGAGAAGGGAAAACTTTTGAAGAAATTGTAGAACGTTTAGAAAGTATAAAAAAAGATATTGTATTTTATGGAACCTTAGAAACTCTAGAAAATGCTATCAAAGGTGGAAGGATAAATCCATTAGCAGGAAAAATTATAAATGCTCTAAACTTTAAAGCTATAATAAAAATAGGAGATGGAGAAGTTAAGCCTATAGATAAAGCAAGAGGTGATAAAAATTCTATTAAAAAAGTAATTGATAAAGTTTGCGATACAATAAATGAAGATGAGAATAAATCATTAATAATTTCACATGCAAACTGCATAGAAAAAGCAAATAAGGTTAAAGAGCTAATGTTAGAAAAACATAGTTTTGAAAATATTCTTATAGAAGAAGTAGGTGCTGTAATAGGAACATATTCTTCTGAAGGGGCAATTTTAATAGCTGCTTTATAGATAGATTTGTAGTAAATCATTAGCTTGATTTACTACTTTTTTATTTAGATTTGCGATAAAGATTCTATAAATTATTAACAGTTTTAACTTTAAATATAGTGGTATTTTGAAAAAGCGACTACTGTTGTGGATAGTAAAATGAAAACATCATATAAATATATGCTATAGAGGTAATAGGCTTTGGAAATAAAAAACGACAATGATTTACTTGGTATAGTCAGCAAATAGACAAGGGAGATTAGTTGTGGATATAAAACTTATAGTAATGCCAAAAAATCAAAAAAAGAAATGGATTCACCAAATAATAAATTAGAATTAGTAAGATAATAAATAAAATTTTAATCTGAAAAAATCTTAATATGTAATTGAAAATACAGGTAAATTTGTAATTATACATTTACCTGTATTTTTTAGCCTTTTTAGTTATTTATTAAAAAATTTATTTTGTGATTTTAAACTACATACAAGATATACCCAGTATTCCTGGTCCAGAGTGAGAACATACTACACAACCGATATTAACATAGTAAAATTCACCTATTTCAGCTTCTTTCATTAGGGCTTCTCTTGCTACTTCTAAATCTTCTTTATTATCACCACAACCTATAATTATGCTTCTATTTTTTAAGTCTTTTCCGAACTTGCTCACTATAGATTTTGCTAATGCAGAGTAGACTTGTTTTTTACCTCTAACTTGAGATTTTTGAGCTACTAAACCATCTTTTACTTCTAATATAGGCTTAATAGATAATAAATTACCTAAAGCAGCTTTAGTAGATGAAATTCTACCACCCATTTTTAAGTATTCTAAAGTATCAACTGAGAAAACAACTTCAACCTCATCTCTAAATTTTTCTAAAGTAGAAATTATTTCTTCTACTGGATGACCTTTTTTAGCCATTTCACAAGCCTTTATTACAAATAATGCACTACCTATAGCAACGTTTTTTGTATCAAATAATGTTACATTATCATGTCCATCAGATTTAGCTAATGTAGCACTTTGGTAAGTACCAGAAGCGACTGATGAACCTGCTATATATATAACCTCAGTATCAGGATTATCATATTTCTCAAACACTGATTTAAATTGTACATATGTAGCTTGAGAAGTTTTCGGCATCATATCAGTTTCTCTAAGCATTTTATAAAATTCATCTTTAGTTAAAGTTTCTCCGTCTAAGTACTCAGTACCATTAAAAATTACTGTTAATGGTATTACATCAATATCATATTTTTCAAGTATATTTAAAGGCAAATCAGACATACTGTCACAAATTATTTTTATCATGTTTAATTCCTCCTAATATATAACGACTATTGAAGAATATACTATCATCTAAATTTGTATTTGTAAAGTGAAAATATTTGATATTCAAAATAAAATATTTTTCTGATATAATATATAAAATATTAATGTTTCCTAAAATAGTATTATTATAAAAATAAAGTATTATAATTTAAATATATAAAGTTAAATAAAAAATAAATAAAGTGAAATTAGGAGGAAAATTTTGAGAACAAAGTTAGTGGATAGAGAATTACCAAACTATACAGTAGGTGAAGAAAGATTCAATTATATATCTCATATTGTGGGAGGAGCCGTAGGTGTTATTGCACTTATTGCATGTGTGGTGATTTCAGCATGGCATCATAATGTTATGGGAATAATATCTTCAATTATATATGGAATAACTATGATTTTATTATATTGCATGTCTAGTATCTATCATGGATTAAGAGATGGTATTGCAAAGAGAGTATTTCAAGTTTTAGATCACTGTGCAATTTATATATTAATTGCAGGGACATATACACCTATTGCACTTTGCTCTATTAGGGATATTAATGGAAATATTGGTTGGACATTACTTATTTTAGAATGGGGTCTTGCTATAATTGCCATTGTATTTAATGCAATTGATCTAAAAAAATATGCTACTTTTTCTATGACATGTAATCTAGTAATGGGATGGGCAATAGTATTAATTCTTCCGATAGCTATTGAAGCTTTAACATGGAATGGGTTTATCTTTATGTTATTGGGAGGAATTCTTTATACAATAGGAGCTATATTATATGGCATAGGTATAAATAAAAGTTATATGCATTGTGTATTTCATGTTTTTGTACTGTTAGGAAGTATAACACAGTTAATAGGTATTATGTATTATGTAATATAGATTGCATACATAAATTTAGTGAATAAGTTATTAGTTTATGTGTAAAAAGTAGTCAAAATAGTGAGGTAATATAAAGTCATAAACATAAAGCTCTCTTATATGAATTGTAGTTTAAAAATTCATCAAGAGAGCTTTTATTTATGTGAAATTATTATTTAGAACTTTATAATTTATTTATAATTTCCTTTAGAGATTGTACTTCTTCTTCAGTTAAAGTAATGCCTTTGCCCATTTTTTCATGTCCAGGAGACCAATCTCTTAAATCATATTTAGGCTTAGCACCATTCCAACTAATAAGATTTAATTCTTTTGTCCAGCCCTTGGAATTTTCTGATATTACACCAATTTCTTCAACTATATCATATTTAAAATCTGCCATCTTAATAATTACTCCTTTTTTAGATTTATAATATTATACCACGTATTTATATTATTATAAAATATAAAGAAGCATAATCAAATATCATAGATTTAATAGGCTGGAGTAGCCAATATGATAATATTTCATACTATATATTATATCGACATTTTTAAGTTAGAGGCAGCTAACATTATGGGGGGATAATATGAAGCTAATATTATATTTTTTTAGCAGGTTATTTAAAATAGATGCACAAAAAAAACTAGCACTTATGGAACTTTCTATTGGGTTATGTGAAGAAGATAATGATAGAGAGTAAAGATATTATGATGAAATTATATTAAAAAAGTTAGATTAGTCTAACTTTTTTAACTTTATAAATGATAAATGAGCAAAAAAAGATTATAATTTAAGCAAATAGTATAAAATATATAAAGATTCTAATGCATTTCAACTTAACGTATGGTGAGAGGTCACTGTGCGTTTTCTTATGTACATTATTTTCCATATGAAAGGGGGGGATTTATATAAATAATTTAGAAGATAGAATTAAGATAGTTAAAGATGAAGTAGTAAATCTAAGTGTGGATGCAATTATTAATCCAACGGATGAATATTTTAGTGGTAAAGAAGGATTAGATAAATTAATTCAAAAAAGAGCAGGAGAGAAGCTATGTAAAAAGCTATCTAAGATAGGTAGTTGTGAAATAGGACAGTGTATCCTTACAAAAGGATATGATTTAAAGGTAAAAAGTATAATACACACGGTAACACCTAAGTATAAGGGTGGAGATGAAAATGAAAGTGAGTTACTTTATTCTTGTTATAAAAACTCTATTGAGTTAGCTATAGAAAATGATAATAAAACTATAGGTATACCTTCTATTAGTAGTGGTGATAGTAAATTTCCAATAGATAAGTCAGCTAATATAGCATATTATGTAGCATGGAAAATGATTAAAAAATATTCTTCAAAAGAACTTGAAAGAATTTATTTTTCTTGTACAAATAAAAGTACCTATGACATATATAAACAACTTTCCCAAGATTATAAGGATATAGAATATTCGATAGAAATGATTGAGCAATATAGAAATAGTGATAAGTATAGTAGAAATGAACTGACAATTGAAGACTTTATAAATAACATGGGTATAGAAAATGCGTACCACATGTTTTTGTTAAAAGAAGCTTTTTTATTTGGTGATATAGAATTAGAATATATAGAAGAGAGTGTGAAAGTTCTTAAAGATATTTTTCTTCATATGAAAAATATGACTAAAATTTTCAGTGAAAAAATATATACTGAAGAATTAGATAAGGTTAATGAGATACTAAAAGAAATATTTAATACATTGAGTTATGATACTATAGAAGGAGCAAAAGAGAAAACTAGACAGTATTTTACTCATCCTTCTGACTATATTTTTGAAAAAATAAATAATTTTTTTAGATATTAATGATTTATTTTAGTATTATAGAATAAGTTCATAATATACGAATGAAAGGAAATTTAATATGCCAAAAAAGAAATACTATGCAGTTAAAGTTGGAAAAACACCTGGAATATACTTAACTTGGGCAGATTGTTCTGAACAAGTAACTGGGTTTAAGGGAGCAAAATATAAAAGTTTTACTACCATAGAAGAAGCTTTAGAGTTTATTGATGATGATAAAATAGAAGTTACTACTGAAGAGGTAAAAAAATCTAAAAGTAATATAAGTGAAAAAGTAAGTCCAAAAACTAAAAAGGTTTTAAAATCAGGATACGATGTTAAACCTATTAGAAGTAGTGCAAATGTAAAAACTTTTAAATCTTATATAAATCCAGAAGATATGAAAGACGAATACGAATTTATTGCTTTTGTAGATGGAAGTTATGATAGAGGTAATCAAGTATTTGGTTCTGGAGTAATAGTCCTTAATACTGATAATAATACTTATGAAACTTATTTCAATGCAGGATATGATAAGTGGGATCAGTGGAATATAGTTGGAGAACTAGAATCTGTAAAAGTTGCTATTAATAAAGCCAAAGAATCTGGTAAAAAAAATATAGCTATATATCATGATTTAAAAAATATAGCGCTTTGGGCTAGTGGTGAGTGGCAAGCTAAAAATGAATATACTCAGGAATATGTTAAGTATATGGAAGAAATGAGCAAGGAACTAAATATTTGTTTTGTAAAAGTAAAAGCTCATAGTAATGAAAGCATTTATAATGATTTAGCAGATGAAGCGGCTAAAGGTGCAATTATAGAATATTTAAAACGCTAGTATTAATAATATGAAAATTAAGATAAATGTAATATAAAAAAGTTGTTTTATAAATTAAAACAACTTTTTTATATTAATGAAATTATACTTTATATGATTTGCATACAAATATAATTCTTAAAACTATTTGTTTAAAATCAAAATACTGAAATGTATTAAATAAAGATTTCTTTTAAGCAATTAATTAAATATCTATTATCTTCTGGCTTTAATACGCAAACTCTAAAATAATACTCATCTAATCCATCAAAAGATTTACAATCTCTTATAATAATTTTCTTTGGTATTAATTGATCACGTAGATTACTAGCTGTAGTTTTTTTTGACTTTATTTTACACAGAATAAAGTTTCCTTTACTTTCAAATACTTGAAAATCATCAAAATTACTTAATGATTTAAGTAGATAATCTCTTTCTTTTAAAATTATATCTACACAATGAGAAATATATTCTTTGTCTGCAAACATTATTTCACCCATTGTAGAAGCGATTATATTTATATTCCACAAGTCTAAATTTTCATTTATTTTGTTTTTAACCTCTTCATTTCCTATTAATCCATATCCTAGCCTTATTCCTGGAGTAGAAAAGAACTTTGAAGTTCCTCTTATAACAAATAAGTTCTCATGTTTATCTACTAAAGGTGTTGAAGAATATATATCTGTATTTGTGAACTCAATATAAGTTTCATCTACCATTACGAAAGCATTGGTATTATTTAAAATAAGTTCTATCTCATATTTTGAAAAAGTAAATCCTGTAGGATTGCTTGGGTTACAAATTATTATTAAATCAGATTCATTTGTATTTATAAAATCTATTAATTCTACAGTGTCTATTCGAAATTCATTATATTCTTTAGAAAAATACTTGATTATTTCACAGTTATTTTTTTTTAGTTCTTTTTCATATTCAGAATAAGCGGGAGATAATAAAACCGCTTTTTTAGGTCTTATTGTACTTATAAAAGAGGAAATAAGCTCTGTTGCACCACTTCCTAAAACCATATTTTTCTCATCGCATTTACAGTAAGAAGATATGGATTTTTTTAAATCTTTATATTCAACATCGGGATAAACTGAAACCATATCAATATTTTTAATGACATATTCTTTAGCTAATTTAGATGTACCCAATGGATTTATATTAGAGCTGAAATCTAAAAACTCATCTTTTGAAAAGCCATATTTATCTGACAAATCATATAAATTAGCACCATGATTTACACTCATAATTAAACCTCCAAATTTAGAATAACGTTGATAAAATAAATTTTATCTTAATATAGTATAGTATAAGTTTAATATATGTAGTTATCAATAGAATAAAAATAATATTGTATTGGCACAATAATTATAAACAGTAATGGAAAAACAAATTTTTATACAAAAAAGAAAATCACGAACAAAAAAACTTGAATATAGAAAAATATATGTTATAATAAATATGATTCGTGATTAGTAGGAGGAGAATATGTATAAATTAAATGGAGTAATGTATTCTGCGGAAGAGATAAAATCAAAAGTTGTTGAACTTGCAAAACAAATTGAAAAAGATTATGAAGGGCAAGAATTATTAGTAGTTGGAATATTAAAAGGTGCTAGTGTATTCTGTGCTGATTTAATAAGAGAAATAAATTTAGATGTTAATATGGATTTTATGAGTGTATCTAGTTATGGTACATCAACATCTTCATCTGGAACAGTTAAGATAATAAAAGATTTAGATGTAGATATAGAAAATAAAAACGTATTAATAGTAGAAGATATAATAGATTCGGGATTAACTTTAAGTAGTTTAGTTGAAACGCTTAAAACTAGAAAACCTAAATCATTAAAACTTTGTACTTTATTGGATAAGCCACAAAGAAGAACTTCAAATATAAAAGTTGACTATGTTGGATTTGTTATAGAAGATAAATTTATAGTTGGATACGGTATTGATTATGCTGAAAAATATAGAAATCTTCCTTATATAGGTATTGTAGAGGATATATAAGGTTAATAATACAAAGGAGTATAAGAAAAACTTATACTCCTTTTTCACATTAAAAATAATACAAGAATATATATTTATCGTCAAAAAGTATATATTTATTGTTAGAAATTATGTAAAATAATATAGGAAAAGTATTTTATTGGAAGGTGGTAAACTATGGAGTATCAATTAGAGATATTAATGACACTTCAAAATATGAGAAATGATATTTTTACGTGTATATTTACATTTTTCACTATATGTACAGAAGTGCCTGTAATAACTGTTTTAACAGCTATACTATATTGGTGTGTTAATAAAAGAGCTGGGCAAAGAACTTTATTTGCTCTTTGTGGGAGTTTAAATATAAATGCAGGGATAAAAAATTATATCAAAATGCCAAGACCAATTGGAATGGAAGGTTTAGAATCTCTTAGAGTGGAAACAGCAACAGGGTATTCTTTCCCCAGTGGTCATACACAAACAAGTACAACTTTTTGGACTAGCCTAATGTTATTGTTCAAAAAAACATGGATTTATATCATAGGAATAATCATGATTTTAGGAGCAGGAGTGTCAAGACTATATCTTGGAGTTCACTGGCCAACAGATGTGATTGCTGGTTGGATATTTGGTATAGTACTTAGTATACTATTTGTAAAATTATTTGATTATATAGATGATACTAAAAATTATTATATACTAGTTCTATTATTAGTTATATTTGGATTATTTACATATTTTGTGGGTGGAGAAGACTTATATAAAATGTTTGGGCTTTACACCGGATTTATTTTAGGATATATGGTTGAGGATACTTACATTCAATTTAGTACAGATGGGAATCAAAAAAGAAAAAATATTTTTGCTAAAAACACTTCTAAATATGATAGATTAGGAAAAAAAGTAGGAAGATTTATAGTAGGAATAATATCATTATTATTAATTTACTTAGTACTTAATTTTATAGGTGATAATTTTGTGATAAATAAATCAGAAGATATTATAAGTATTTTTAAATATATTAAATATACAATAGTAATATTTTGGGGAATCGCAGGTGCACCCGCTTTATTTAAATTATTTAAATTAGCATAATTATTCCTATTTAAAGTGAAAGGATGATTATTTGAAAAAGGTAGTAGTAATAGGAGGAGGACCAGCTGGAATGATGGCTGCATCTACAGCAGCAGATAATGGAGCAGAGGTAATTCTTTTAGAAAAACAACATAGACTAGGAAGAAAACTTTTAATTACAGGAAAAGGAAGATGTAATATAACAAATGATTGTGATGTAGAAGAGCTTATAGAAAATGTTCCTACGAATGGAAAGTTTCTATATAGTGCTTTTTATACATTTACAAATTACGATGCAGTGAATATGTTCAATTCTTTAGGTCTTGAAACAAAAACTGAAAGAGGGAAAAGAGTATTTCCAAAAAGTGATAAGGCTTTAGATGTGGTAAAAGCTTTTGAAAAACTAGTTAATAGTAAAAAAGTTAAAGTTATTTTAAATGCAAAGGTTAATAAAGTCGTAGCTAAAAACTCTAAAGTTGAAAAAGTTATTTATAATAATAATCAAGAAATAAAATGTGACAGTGTAATAATAGCAACAGGAGGAATGAGCTATCCATTAACAGGATCAACAGGTGATGGATATAAGTTTGCATCAGCCTTAGGACATACGATAATTCCCACTAAGCCATCATTAATAGGAATAGAGGTTCAAGAAGGATTTGTGAGAGATTTAGAAAAACTAGTTCTTAGAAATGTTGCGATTAAAGTTCTTAATAGTAAAAATAAAAAAATATATGATGATTTCGGTGAATTGGAATTTACTAAAAATGGCCTTGATGGTCCTATAATAAAGTCTGCAAGTTGCAGAATGAAGGATACATCAAAAGAAAACTATAAAATTATTTTAGATTTAAAACCAGCTTTAGATGAAGAAAAGCTTGATAAGAGAATAATAAGAGATTTTGAAAAATACACAAATAAAGACTTTGAAAATTCATTAGGTGATTTATTACCGAAGAAATTTATACCAATAATAGTTGAGTTAAGCGAAATACCAAAACACTTAAAAGTTAATCAAATATCTAAAAAGCAAAGACTTCATTTAGTTCATTTATTGAAAAATATTACTTTTACAGTGAAAAGATACAGACCAATAGAAGAAGCAATAGTAACCTCAGGTGGTGTTAAGGTAAGTGAAATAAATGCTAGTACTATGGAATCGAAATTAATAAAAAATCTTTTCTTTGCAGGAGAAGTAATTGATGTTGATGCATATACTGGAGGATTTAATTTACAAATAGCTTATTCTACAGCATATTTGGCTGGAACCAATTGTTAAAAAAATTGTCAGAAATTGCATACATGTTAAATCTCATTTGTAACATAATAGTATTAGAAACAAATATTAAAAAGAAAAGAGGTAATATAACATGACAACTAACAATAACAACAAAACAGCAGTTCCAGAAGCAAAAGCAGCATTAAATCAAATGAAATTAGAAATAGCAAATGAACTTGGTATGTCTAATTATCAACAAGTTGATAAAGGAAACCTTACAGCTAGAGAAAATGGTTATGTAGGTGGATACATGACTAAAAAATTAGTTGAAATGGCTGAACAACAAATGGCAGGTAAAAGCCAACAATAGTTTATAAGGCTAACAATACAATATATAAGTAATAAAGGAAGAGGTAAGATTAAGGTATAAAATGCTTTAAACTTACCTCTTTTACGATAATTAAGATAATAATATTTACATAAAAATAACTAAAAAATGTTTAATATGGAATATATTGACTATAAGAAATAAATATAATATAATAAAAATACTTTGATAAGGGAGTAGTTGGCACTATTATTTTTAGTGTAACATAGTCAACATACTGATAGTTTTACTATCTGGCTTTGTTTTGAATGATGAGACTTATCTATAGCTTAAGCTATAGGTGGGTCTTTTTTATATGGTAAGCAAATTTTTAATTATGTGAAATAAATAATTTTTAATCTATTATGGGACAATAAAATCAAAGCGATTTGTTTAAAAGTTTTATAATTTGAAAGGAAGGAAATAAATAATATGAGTTTAATAGAGTTATTTGTAATAGCAGTAGGGTTATCTATGGATGCTTTTGCAGTAGCAATATGCAAAGGTCTTTCATTAAGGAAGGTATCATTAAAAAAATGTGCTAAAGTAGGTTTATATTTTGGGGGATTCCAAGGAGGTATGCCACTTATTGGGTTTATACTTGGCGTGCAGTTTAAGGATTATATAGTCAGTATAGACCACTGGATAGCATTTATTTTATTATCTTTTATAGGTATAAATATGATAAGAGAGTCTAGGGAAAAAGAAGATGAAAATGTTGTAGAAGGCTTAGCAGAGGTTGCAGTTGGAGAAGAAAATGAACTTGGATTCAAAAATATGATTATGCTTTCTATAGCAACAAGTATAGACGCATTAGCCGTAGGGGTTACATTTGCATTTTTACAAGTTGATATAGTACCAGCAGTTTCATTTATAGGGATAGTTACATTTGTATTATCTATGATAGGTGTAAAAGTTGGTAATATATTTGGAGTTAAATATAAATCAAAGGCAGAATTTGTAGGTGGTGCAATTTTAATATTAATGGGAATAAAAATATTGATTGAACATTTAGGGCTTCTATAAAATTAAGATAAATAAAATAATAGGTCTTGGTTAGAATAACATTAGATACAAAAATTAATACATAAGGAGTGTTAGTATGGCTGTAGATTTTGATAAAATAAAACAAGACTTTATTAATGCAGATGTAGATGGAAAAATAAGAATATATACTACAACACAAGGTTTATCGGTAGATCAATTTAGAGAATTATTGAGATATTATCCAATTCAACATCTATCAAAATTAGAAAGAGCTATGGGATAAATTAAAAAATTATAATTAAAAAGAACTACTAAATATATATTTAGTAGTTCTTTTTTAGTTAAAATTGTTTTTTTGTATGTAGTTATAAATTCTTTCATTGCCTAAATCAATATTACCTGTTTCAATATATTCAATAATAGAATCCATATCGTTACTATTTAAGTATTGTATAGGAATTACTAATTCATAGCCTCCATCTTGTAAAATATTTTTTAGCTTAATTTTTTGAGAGATACTTGGTGGGTCAATTTTTTTCTTTTCTTTTTTGCTTTTGCGAGAAATTGATAGATTTTCATTTTGAATATTGATTAATGTATTTATGTAGTCTATATAAGAAGTTTGGAAATCTTCTTGGTGTATTAAGTCTTGGCTTAAAAGATTACAAATATATTCATCGCAAAGTATATTTTGTGCAAACTTATCAGCAGTTAGTTTGCCAGTTATAATTCCCTTTTGGTATTTTCTCAAAATGCTTTTCGTGTGACTATATATCTTGTTTCTTGTTTCTAAGTCCAATTCCTTTATCTCCATAAGGGACCACTCCTATTTTTAAAATAAGTTCTAAAGTTATTATTTCCAAAATTTATATTTTAAATACTTATTGTCAGAAAAATTAAAAAGTATAAGAATATGTACGTTTGTATTTTTATGTTTTTTTATTTTGAAATTTGAGCATAATAAAAATGAAAAACTTTAGGAGGTAAGTAATATGCAAAATGGAAGTTTAAAATGTAATGCAGATGATTGTGTTTATAATTCAAGTCGTGAATGTAAAGCAGGAGGAATAAAAGTAGGTGGACGTCAAGCTACTTCTACTAGTGAAACTGTTTGTGCATCTTATGTAAATAGAGCTAATAGTGGATTTACAAATACTGTTGATAATGGTTATACTCAAACACAAGATATAAAATGTGAGGCAGCTAATTGCAAGTATAATGAGAACTTACTATGTAAAGCAGAAAGTGTAAAAATAAATGCTCAAGATGCTTCTTGCGATACTTTTATTCTTGAATAAAAGTACACGATTATATGTGAAATAATAAAAAGGCTCCTTCTTAAGGGGCTTTTTATATTATAAAATCTAATTTATTACTGATTAATTACTTATCTTTGAGTAAATTATGTAAATTAAGTATAAAAATAATAAATATTAGCAAAAATCAAAATAAAAAGATGTTTTAAAGGAAGTGTAAACAATGATAAATAACTTAATTAAACTATTTTATTCAGAAGTAGTAAAAACAAAAATGAAAAATATGCCGAATAAAGAGTACGAACTTAGAAATAGATTTAAGCAATTTAGAAATGTAACATTAAAAATAGATAGCTTCTTTTTGAAAGGATTAAAAATAGTTTTAGCATTATTTGTTTTATATTTAGCCTTTTATGTGAAAACTTTATTAGGTATAGGAGTTTTATTAGTAGAATTAGTTTACTTAGTATATAAAATAAGTTATGAAAAACAAGTCAAAGCTGCTATTGAAAATGTAAAGAATAATATAGAAATTTCAGCTGATAATTTTATAAATGAAGACAGTAAAAGAGGTATAAATTTATTAATAACTCTTCTTGTAATTAGTCTACTTACAGGATTCAATTATTTTATTGGAATAAGTTTTATAAGTGTATTTGTCTATACGGCTAGAAATTTATACATAACATTTAGACAATAGTATAAGTAATTATAATTTAAACAAATATATATAAATAAAAGGGTATATCTAAAAATATACCCTTTTATTTATATATATTATATAATGAATTATATTTCAAATCTAAATGGAAATTTTAAGTATAAAGGTTATAAAATTTTATTTTTAGACAATTATGCAATTCAAATAAATACTATATTAAATGTTCTTGTATAAACTGTAATTAAAAAATTCTATTAAAGTAATTTGAGAGATAGAATTTATATTTTAATTAGAGATTAATTAAATTTATAATGTTTGTATTGAAAAGTTTAATTTAAATTTAGTCATTATGGAAATAGTAAAAAATATTTGAATATAAGTAATAGAATTGAGTAATATAGAAGTCTCTTTATTTCTAAGAGGAGTTAAACAGTTATTTAACTATATAATTATAGAATAATATGCTACAATAATGTTCTAGAATAGTGGAAATTTATAGGAGGAGAAGGTGTATTTATGAGCAACACTAATATGAAGATGAAAAATTTAGTAGAAATATCATCTATGGTAGCGGAATCTACTGATTTTTTTGAAATAAAAGATAACATAATAGAAAAAATGCTTGAAGTTGTTTACCCAAGAAAAGCTTGCGTAAATTTATTTTATAACAATGATTATAACCATGCATATTTAGTATGTTCTAATACATTAGAATACATAAAAGAAACTTTTGTAGGTGACGAGATTAGAGGGGTAAAATTTAATTTTTATGAAGATTACCCAGAATATATACACGAGGCAGTAGAAGAAAAAAAGATAGTTTATGTAAAAAATATTTTTGAAGATGAAAGAGCTAAGGTAGAGATAGAACTTGCTAGGCAAGAAGGGTATATTGGTCGAATTGTATTCCCATTAATTTATAATAAACAAGTGTTAGGATTTATGACATGTTTCCTATCTGAAGGTGATTATTTAAATGATGAAGATATAGATTTTGTTGCTTCTATTGCATCTTTAATAGCCCTATCTATTGAGATAACAGCACAAAATAAGCAAAAGAATTTTGTGATTGATAAACTTAGAAATGCTCTAGAATTAATAAGTGAAGCTACTAAGAGATTATATTTAAACAAAAATATAGATGAATTCTTAGTTCATTTAAGTGATATTGCGAAAAAAACAACAAATAGTGAAGATGCGGTTATTTTAATTGATAATAATGGTAGCAAAAATAAAGTGTTTAGATCGTACTGTAGACTAGATGAAAGAGATGAAAATGTACAAAAAATAATTCAATATCTTTTAGCTAAAGAAGTAAACGGACTATATGTTAATGAAACAGAATTGGATAAGGATATGAATATAGTTGGCAATAGTTACATCTTTTATAAACTTACTAATGAAGATGAACATATGGGAGTTATACTATGCCAAGATGGCAAAAAATATACAGATGATGATTTAAATATTTTAAGCATTTTATCTAAGCAAGTTATAATAGCAATGCAGCTTTATGGATATAATGAACAAAATCTTAAACATAAACTGATTGCAAAAGAGTTAAATATATTAAATAAACAGCAAAAACTTATAATGGATGAAAGTAGAATGGATTGTAATGATGAAAAAGAATTACAATTCTACCATAAGCCAGCTACAGTTGTAGGGGGAGATTTTTATTATGCTCACAGAATTGATGAAAATAGAGTAGCATATATTATAGCTGATGTTATGGGGCATGGTATAGTAGCGAACTATATGGTAGCAATGATAAAAGGGACTTTTAAAACATTATGTTATCAATTTAAAACGCCAGGTGAAATTGCAACTTATTTAAATAAAATATTATATGATGAATTTGATAAAATGGGTGTATTTGCTACTGCTTTAATTAATGTATTAGATACTAATGAAAATATATTATCTGTTTCCAATGCTGGACATTATAGTCCTATAATAATAGATAAAGATGGTGATATTATAGAATCTTTAAACTGCAAAAAAGGTATACCAATAGGTGTTTTGCCAGATGGAGAATATCATAGCAATACTTTTAGCATAAAAGACTACCCAATGGTATTTATGTTTACTGATGGTACTCTTGAAATTAAAGATGCACAAAAAGAAGAGTATGGATTAGAACGACTTAAAAATTTTGTAAAAAATAACTACAAAAATAATAGAAAAAAAATTGTCGAGAATTTGAAAAAAGAAATTGAAGAGTTTTCAGGAAGTGATAACTTTGAAGACGATATATTAATACTTATGTTAAAAAATAAATAGGAGGGAGCTTATGGAAAAAAAAGATCAAGTCATAATAATTAATGGTAGCCCAAGAAGAAGCAAAAATTGTAATAAAATAATAAAAAATATTATAGAAAAATTTGAATCTGATAATATAGAGTATGAATTACTTAATCTTTATGATATGGATATAGATTATTGTAATGCTTGTAGCTTTTGTGAGAAAAAGGGTTATTGTAGAATAAAAGATGACATGACTCCTATTTATAAAGATTTTGATAATTCAAAAGGCACTATTGTAGTAAGTCCTACTTACTTTAGAAGTGTATCAACGAAAGTAAAAACACTAGTAGATAGAACTCAAGCTATTTATGCAAGTAAATATATATTTAAGAAACCTTCTATAGATACTAAAAAAGATAGAAGAGGAATGTATATAGCTGTAGGTGGAGAACCATATCATGAAATACAATTTTTAGGTGGTCAGTTGGTAATGGATATATTTTTCAAATGTATAAATACTAAGTTAGCTTATAATATATATATGAGTAATAGTGATGAGGTCTTATATGAAGAGAACGAAGAATTCAGAAATAAACTTGATAATGCTATAGAAAATTATATAAAAGAAATAAAATCTATATAAAGAGCTTTTTAGCTCTTTTTTGCTTACTAGGATATTATATTGATATTTGAATTTGTGGATAATCTAAGAAACGAAGAAATATCAACAAATGTGAAGATGTAAAAAAGGACATTTTGAGCGAATCAAATTTTTTATGTCTTTTTTTACTTTATTTTGGTAAACTAAGAAAAGAATAAATTTGATTCAAAAGGAGAGTACGAATGTTAAGATATTTAACTAGTGGTGAATCTCATGGACAAAGTTTAATAACAATAATCGATGGGATACCATCTAATATAGAGCTTAATATAGAAGAGATAAATGAAGAACTTAGGAAACGCCAAGGTGGATATGGGCGTGGTGGAAGAATGAAAATTGAAAAAGATAAGATAAATATTATTGGTGGTGTTAGAGGTAGGAAAACTCTTGGAAGCCCTATTTCTTTTCAAATTAAAAATAAAGATTATGAAAATTGGACAAAGTATATGGCTCCAATGGGAGATATAAATTTAGAAGCAAAGGTGGTTGAAAATGTAAGACCGGGACATGCTGATTTAACAGGATGTTTAAAGTATGATTTTACTGATGCAAGAAATGTATTAGAAAGATCTTCTGCAAGAGAAACTGCTTCTAGGGTAGCTGTAGGAGCTATTTGTAAACAAGTACTTAAAAACTTTGATATAGATTTTGTATCTCATGTAATACAAATAGGAGGTATAAGAGATGAAAATTTATATGATTTCGATTTTATAAAAAATAATGTAGATAACAGTGAAATAAGATGTGTAAATCCTTACATAGAAGAAAAAATAATCAAAAAAATAGATGAATGCAAAAAAGAAGGGGATACACTAGGTGGTATCGTTGAGATAAGAGTAAAAAATTTAATACCAGGTCTTGGCTCATATACTCATTTTGATAAAAAAATAGATGGTAATTTAGCTATGCATTTAATGTCTATTCAAGCAATAAAAGGTGTTGAAATAGGACTTGGGTTTGATGTTGCTAGCTCTAGTGGTTCAGATATAATGGATGAAATAATTTGCGATGATAGCGGCATAAAAAGAAAAACTAACAATTTAGGTGGTATAGAAGGTGGAATGACTACTGGAGAAGAGTTGATAATAAGATGTGCTATGAAACCTATACCAACACTATACAAGCCATTAGATACTATAAATATAAATACACTTGAAAAATACAAAGCTAGTGTGGAGCGTTCGGATTCCTGTGCTGTTCCTGCTTGTAGTGTAGTTTGTGAAAATGTGGTTGCTTTTGTTATTTGTAAATTTTTATTAGATAAAATAGGTGGGGATAGCCTAATAGACTTAAAAAATAATTATGATTCATATATAAAAAGGTTGGGTGATAGAGGTTGGAAAAAATAATAAATAATACTTGCAAAATATATATAGACGAAGGTTATAGAAATTTTCAAAAAAGCTTATACGAAGCTTGTAACTTAAATTCCATAGATGAATTAAATGAAAAATATGATGCTTACTTTGTAATATGTGACTACAATACATATAATTATCAACTACACAGTATGATGAAGCATTTAAATGGAAGTTGTATTTATGAATATATAATTAATCCTGGTGAAGATTCAAAGTCATTAGAAGACTATGAAAGAATTATGAGTTATTGTAAAAAAATAAACTTAAGCAGAAAATCATTAATAATAGCTCTTGGTGGTGGAGTAGTAGGTGATTTAGCTGGATTTGTTGCTGCTACATATATGAGAGGAATAGACTATGTTCAAATACCTACATCTTTACTTGCTCAAGTTGATTCATCGATAGGTGGAAAAACGGGTATTAATTTAGGAAATAGTAAAAATATAATAGGTGCATTTCACCAACCTAAGATAACTTTTATAAATGTGGAGTCATTAAAAACTTTACCAGAAGAAGAATATTTAAGTGGTATGGGAGAAGTAATTAAATATGCTTTTATAAAAGATTATGATTTTCTAAATTATTTGATAGAAAATTATGAAGATATATTGGATAGAAAAATATCTACAATGCTTAATGTCGTAAAAAGATGTGTGCAAATTAAAGCTGATGTAGTTAATGAAGATGAAAAAGAAGTAGGACTTAGAAAAATATTAAATCTAGGTCATACTTTTGGTCATGGTATAGAAAAATTATGTCATATTAGTCATGGACATGCTGTAAGTATAGGAATAAACATGGCATTTAAGTTATCATTAAGAAAAAATTTAATTGAGGAAGAATATTATAATAAATTTTTAGAGTTATGTGAAAAATTCCATATTCCAGTCACTTTTAATTACGAAGATGAAAAAGAAATATTTAATATAATAAAAAGTGATAAGAAAAATAGTTTCAGTAAAATTAATTTAGTTCTTCCAGCAGGAAAAGGAAAAGTGGAAGTATTTGATAATATAGAAGATGATTTAATAATTGATGTGATAAAGGAGTGCAATAATGCTTAGAGGAACCTTTGAATTAATAGGAGATAAATCCATATCTCATAGAGCAATAATGTTATCATCTATTTCGAAAGGAAACAATAAAATAAGTAATTTTTTAATGGGACAAGATTGTTTAAGTACAGTTGCTTGTTTTAGAAAAATGGGTGTAGATATAGAAATAAATAATACGGACATTTTTGTAAAAGGAAAAGGATTAAGAGGATTAAATGCTCCAAATAGTATTTTAGATGTTGGAAATTCTGGTACTACTATAAGATTAATGATGGGAATCCTAGCCGGACAAAACTTTGAAACTACTATAATAGGAGATGAATCTATAGGTAAAAGACCTATGAAAAGAGTAACAAATCCACTAAGAAGTATGGGTGCTATCATAAATGGAAAAGAAGATGCTAATTATACACCTATAACTATAAAAGGTGGTAATTTAACTAATATAGATTATCATATGCCTGTATCATCAGCTCAAGTTAAGTCATCATTGATACTAGCTAGTTTATATGGAAATGATACAAGTATAATTCATGAAAAATATAAAAGTAGAAATCATACAGAAATTATGCTTAAGTCTTTTGGTGCTGATATAGAGATAAATGATTTGGATATAAAAATAAATCCTATAGGGGAGCTTTATAACAGAGACATATATGTACCAGGAGATATTTCTTCGGCAGCATTTATAATTGTTGGAGGACTAATTACTGAAGGATCAGAAGTATTTATAAAAAATATTGGTTTAAATGATACAAGAGTGGGAATTATAGATGTGATTAGAAAAATGAATGGAAACATTAAAATCGTAGAAGAACATGAAATCTGTGGAGAAAAAGTAGGCGATTTACTTGTAAGATATAGCCCTAATCTAATAGGTATAACAATAGACAAAGATATTATTCCAAGATTAATAGATGAAATACCTATAATTGCAGTTCTAGCAACTCAGGCTGAAGGAGATACTATTATAAAAGATGCGGCAGAGTTAAAAGTTAAAGAAAGTAATAGGATAAAATCTGTTGTAGATAATTTAAATAATATTGGAGCTAATGTAATTGAATTAGAGGATGGAATGATAATAAAAGGAAAAAGTAGACTACAAGGTGGAAAAATTTTAACTTATAATGACCACAGAATTGCCATGGCATTTTCTATTGCAAATTTAATTTCTGAAAATAATATTTTGCTAGACAGTGACAAATCTATTGATATTTCTTTTCCAGGATATTTCAATTTACTAAAAGAATTATCAAAATAATTATTATCGTTTGATTTTACATAGAAACTTATGTATAATTGAATTGCAGAATTAATAATGATTAATTAATAAATATGTATAAAATTTTTTGGGAGGTTATATTTATGAAATTACCAATAGCATTATCAAATAAGCATATACACTTAAGTCAAGCAGATGTAGACGTTTTATTCGGAGAAGGATATGAGTTAACTCACAAGAAAGATTTATCTCAACCAGGTCAATATGCTTGTGAAGAAATGGTAGAAGTGGTTGGACCAAAAGGAAGTACAAAAATGAGAGTCCTTGGACCAGTTAGACCAGAATCTCAAGTAGAAGTATCTTTAGCGGATGCTAGAGGTTTAGGAATAGTAGTTCCAGTTAGACAATCAGGAGATGTTGAAGGTACTCCAGGATGTAAATTAGTAGGACCTAAAGGTGAAGTTGAATTAGAAAGAGGCGTTATAGTTGCTTCTAGACATATCCACATGAGCTTAGAAGACGCTGAAAAATTCGGTGTTAAAGATAAAGAAATAGTTTCAGTTCAAACTGAAGGCGAAAGAGGTCTTTTATTCAATAATGTATTAGTTAGAGCTAATGCTGCTTTCAAATTAGAAATGCATGTTGACTTAGAAGAAGGAAATGCTGCTGGAGTTAAAAATGGAGACTTAGTAACTCTAGTTAAGTAATTATTTTATATAATAAAAAAGTATGCATATTAATGGCATACTTTTTTATTATATAAAAATAAAAAGCTAAGAGTAAGTTTTATCTCTTAGCCAATTACATGTCAATTTCAATAAGATCTTCTTTATTTTCAATAGTATTATGATGATTAGAATACATTATTCCAAATTTATACATTTCTTTTAACATGGGAGTAATACTATTTCCTAAGTCTGTCAGACCATACTCAACCTTTGGTGGAAAAACAGGATAAACATTTCTATAAATCAATCCGTCGTCTTCAAGGCTTCTAAGCTGGTTAGTTAACATTTTTTGAGTTACATTAGGCAATTTTCTTTTTAAATCACTGAATCTTAATGCTCCTCCACAAAGATACCACAGTATTAGAATTTTCCATTTCCCTGAAATTAATTTATGGACTAATTTCATAGGACAAGTTTCATATTGTTTACAACCTTTTTTATTATGACATGCATCATGAAAGTTAATATCATTATCCATTATTCCCACCCCTAATATATAAATTATCAAAATTAATAATACTCAAAAGTGATTATAACACTTAGTTAAAGTAAAAATCAAGGAATGGAATATTGTATATAGTATACTTTTTGATACTACGTATAAAAATAGTGCCTTATTGATAGATATTTATAAGAGTACTAATATATAAATGTAGATAAAGTCACAAATAATACAAAGTGTTTTAAATTATATTAGCAGTTTATTTATTTTTTTGAATATTTATTTTTTTAAGTTAAAAACTATATGTAATTAAATATTATTAAGAAAATAGAGGAAACTCTCCTTTAAAAAAATATTTATATGTGCTAACATAATAGTGAACGTATATTTATTCACAATGCATCACTTTCATCATAAATATGATTACACATATTTATGATTGAGATAGGAAATATTACATAATATAAAAGGAGTTTAACAATGAAAAAAAATATTGCTAATATGATTGATCACACAGTACTAAAAGCTTTTTCAAGCAGAGAGGATGTAATAAAGGTTTGTAGCGAAGCTAAAGAACATGGATTCTTTTCAGTTTGTATAAATCCTACTCATATTGAACTTGCTAAAAAAGAATTAGAAGGCAGTAATGTAAAAGTTTGTACAGTAATAGGATTCC
Source organism: Terrisporobacter mayombei (assembly GCF_014333445.1). Taxonomy (GTDB): domain Bacteria; phylum Bacillota; class Clostridia; order Peptostreptococcales; family Peptostreptococcaceae; genus Terrisporobacter; species Terrisporobacter mayombei_A. The sequence continues at coordinate 233,545 of NZ_JACRYU010000016.1, forward strand.
CTTTAGGAGCGAATACTAGTGAGGTAAAAGCTTTTGAAACAAAAGATGCTATTGCAAAAGGTGCTCATGAAGTTGATATGGTTATAAATATAGGAGCTTTAAAAGATAAAAATTATGACTTAGTTTATAATGATATAAAAGCAGTTGTAGATGCTGCAAATAAAGAAGCTTTAGTGAAAGTTATAATAGAAACTTGTTACTTAACTGATGAAGAAAAAACAATAGCATGTGAACTTTCAGTGAAAGCTGGAGCAGATTATGTTAAAACATCAACTGGATTTGGAACAGGTGGATCAACACCAGAAGATATAAAGCTAATGAGAGATGTAGTTGGAGCAAATATTGGCGTTAAAGCATCAGGTGGTGTTAGAACTACTGAGGATGCTATAAAGGTTATAGATGCTGGAGCATCAAGAATAGGAGCTAGTTCATCTATATCAATAGCTACTGGAAAAGAAACAGATACAGTAGGATACTAAGATACTAATGTGATTTTAGTGATAAAAGTATCTTATTTAAAGAAAAAATAATCTAGTATGGATCATCATGCCTTAAGGAAATTTTAACCAATAATAAGTGATTTGATTAGCTTGTTATAAAATGGGTATTAAAATTAAAGTAATATTAGGATAAATAAAATTCAACAAAATAAAAAAATTTTTTATCTAATTAAAAATAAGCGTTAATTTTATAAAGGACTTTAACTAAATAAGCAGAATATTGTTAATAAATGTAAAAAGTGTTTTATAAAACAAGCTAGTACTTATGGATTGACAAGATTGATAGTTTTATAAACATACTATAATAAAAAATGTATAGTATTTAGGGTAAAATTAAGGAGGAAACATAAAATGGCTAAATTTATGAAAACAGTTGATGGAAATACAGCTGCTGCTCATGTTGCCTATGCGTTTACTGAAGTAGCTGCTATATATCCAATAACTCCATCATCAACTATGGCAGAATTAGTTGACGAATGGGCGTCTCAAGGAAGAAAAAATGTATTTGGACAAAAAGTAAAAGTTGTTGAAATGCAATCTGAAGCAGGAGCTGCTGGAGCATTCCACGGTTCATTACAAGCAGGAGCTTTAACTTCTACTTTTACAGCTTCACAAGGTTTATTATTAATGATACCAAATATGTATAAATGTGCTGGTGAATTATTACCAGGTGTATTCCACGTTACTGCACGTGCATTAGCTTCACAAGCATTATCTATATTCGGTGACCATCAGGACGTTATGGCAGCTAGACAAACTGGTGTTGTTATGCTTGCATCAGGATCAGTTCAAGAAGTTGCTGATATAGCTCCTGTTGCACATATGTCTGCAATAGAAGGGTCATTACCATTCCTACACTTCTTCGATGGATTCAGAACATCTCATGAAATCCAAAAAGTTGAATTAATGGAAAATGAAGATTATGCTAAATTATTAGACAAAGAAGCTTTACAAGCATTTAGAGATAAGTCATTATCTCCAAATAACCCAGTAACAAGAGGTACAGCTCAAAACCCTGATATATACTTCCAAACAAGAGAAGTTTCTAATAAATACTACAATGATATAGTAGGAATAGTAGAAAAAAATATGGCAAGAATGAGCGAAATAACAGGAAGAAAACATAGCTTATTTGATTACTATGGAGCAGAAGATGCTACACATTTAATAGTTGCTATGGGTTCTGTTACAGAAGCTTTAGAAGAAACTATAGATTACTTAAATGCTAAAGGAGAAAAAGTTGGTTTAGTAAAAGTTCACTTATTCAGACCGTTTTCTGCAAAACATTTCTTAGACTGTGTGCCTAAAACTGTTGAAAGAGTTTGTGTATTAGATAGAACTAAAGAACCAGGTGCTATCGGTGAGCCATTATATCTAGATGTATGTAATGTATTTGCTCAATCAGAAATATCTCCGTTAATAGTAGGTGGAAGATATGGATTAGGATCAAAAGATACTACTCCGACTGACTTAAATGCAGTATTCCAAAACTTAAAATCAGAAAAACCTAAAAATGGATTTACTATAGGTATAGTAGATGACGTAACAAATACATCACTACCAGTAGAAGAAGAAGTTAAAATAAAAGTTCCAGGAACTGTAAGATGTAAATTCTGGGGACTTGGATCAGATGGTACTGTTGGTGCTAATAAACAAGCAATAAAAATTATAGGTGACCACACAGATAAATATGCACAAGCATACTTTGACTATGATTCTAAAAAATCTGGTGGTATAACAATGTCTCACTTAAGATTTGGTGATCAACCAATAAGATCAACATATCTTTTAGATGAATCTGATTATATTGCTTGTCATAATCAATCATATGTATTCAAATATGATTTATTAAAAGGATTAAGAAAAGGTGGTACATTCGTACTTAATACAATATGGGATGCAGAAGGATTAGATGCTAACCTTCCAGCAGATATGAAGCAATATATAGCCAAAAATGACATACAATTCTATACAATAAATGCTGTTAAAATAGGTCAAGAAATAGGACTTGGAAATAGAATAAACATGATATGCCAAGCCGCATTCTTCAAATTAGCTGATATAATACCAGTTGAAGATGCTGTTAAATACTTAAAAGATTCTATCGTAAAAGCTTACGGTAAAAAAGGTGAAAAAGTAGTAAATATGAACCACCAAGCTGTTGATGCTGGTATAAATTCATTAGTAAAAGTAGAGGTTCCAGCTTCTTGGGCAAATGCTACTGATTCACATAATGACCCTGAGGTTGAAGAACCAGATTTCATCAAAAATATATTAAGACCAATGAGTGCTCAAAAAGGTAATGACTTACCAGTAAGTGCATTCTTAGGATATGAAGATGGTACATTCCCAGCAGGTACTGCAGCTTATGAAAAACGTGGAGTAGCAGTAAATGTTCCAGAATGGGATATAGAAAAATGTATACAATGTAATAGATGTGCATTTATATGTCCACATGCATGTATAAGACCTGTTCTTGTAAATGAAGAAGAATTAGCAAATGCTCCAGAAGCATTTGAAGCTAAAAAAGCTACTGGTAAAGGATTAGAAGGATTACAATATAGAATACAAGTATCTCCAATGGATTGTACAGGATGTGGAAACTGTGCTGATGTATGTCCAGCTAAAGGTAAAGCTTTAGTAATGAAGCCTCTTGATACTCAAGATGTTGAAATTGAAAATTGGGCTTATGCAGTAAACCCAAGTAAAGTTTCACCAAAAGGTGATGTAATGAATGTTAATACTGTTAAAGGTTCTCAATTTAGACAACCATTAATGGAATTCTCTGGAGCTTGTGCTGGATGTGGAGAAACTCCATATATTAAACTTGTAACTCAATTATTTGGACCAAGAATGATGATAGCAAATGCTACTGGATGTTCTTCAATTTGGGGTGGGTCAGCTCCATCGACTCCATATACTACAAACCACGAAGGTAAAGGTCCATCTTGGGCTAACTCATTATTCGAGGATAATGCAGAATATGGATTAGGTATGCATTTAGGTGTTCAGCAAATAAGAGAAAAATTAACTTTAGATATAGAACAACTAGTTGCTAATGCTTGCTGTGAAGAAGGAAGAGAAGTATTACAAAACTGGTTAGATAATAAAGATAATGGTGAAGCTTCTGTTGAAGCAAGTAAGGCTGTTGTTGAATTTATAAATAAAGTTGAAACAGATAATGAAGAAGTAAAAGCGTTAATAGAATCAATAAAAGAAAGAGAAGATTATCTAGTTAAGAGATCTCAATGGATTCTTGGTGGAGATGGATGGGCTTATGACATCGGATATGGTGGATTAGATCATGTTCTTGCATCAGGAGAAAATATAAATGTTCTTGTATTTGATACAGAAATTTACTCAAATACAGGTGGTCAGTCATCTAAATCTACTCCAATTGCTGCAATGGCTAAATTTGCTGCATCTGGTAAGAGATCTAGAAAGAAAGACCTTGGAATGATGGCTATGAGTTATGGAAATGTATACGTTGCTCAAGTAGCTATAGGTGCTGACTATAACCAATTCGTTAAGGCTGTTGTTGAAGCTGAAGCTTATGATGGACCATCTCTAATCATAGCATATGCTCCATGTATATCTCATGGATTAAAAGAAGGTATGGGTAGAACTATAGCTAATGAAGAACAAGCTGTTAAGTGTGGATACTGGCATTTATACAGACATAATCCAACTCTTAAAATAGAAGGTAAAAATCCATTCTCACTTGATTCAAAAGAACCAACTGAAAGCTTCAGAGACTTCTTAATGAAACAAGTAAGATACTCAGCTATAGCTAAGCAATTCCCAGATGAAGCTGAACAATTATTCACAGCTGCTGAAGAATCTGCTAAAGATAGATTAGAAAGTTATAAAAGATTAGCTCAATAATATAAATTAAAGAACTAAGATTTTAATATAGAAATGGTGGACTATTGTAGTCCACCATTTTTTATATTAAAAATTGTAAATTAAAAGAGTCACTTAAGAAATCATTAGTTTAAAAAGATTATATTTATTATGTAATAAGTTATTATTAATATTAGATAAAAATTTTTGCTTTCAAGAAATGAATTATCAAATTTATGAAAATAAGAAATATGGACTTTGGAAAACTTTACACTTTTGTAACGATATTTTATATGATTTATAATAAAATATAATTACTATAAAATATTAATTAAGTGAGGGAAAATATGTGGAATAGAATTGAATTAAAAGAAAGAGGGAAAATTAGTTTTAAGAGATCTTATTGGAAGTCAGTACTAGTATGTGTCATTTTACTATTCTTATCATTTGGAGTAGGAGGTGGAGGGAGCAGTAGTGTGAGTTCTACAGCAAGTTCCTATATAAATAATAAAGTGAATAATGGTTACTATGAGGACTATGACGAAAATTATTATAATGATGATGGAGAGCAATTTTATGATGAATACTCAAGTGATGAAACATTTATCGAAGAGGATATAGGCACTTTTTTTAATGTTTTTGCACCTATAGTTATAATAATAGTTGTTATAGTATTTATTATTGGTATTGTTATTAAGTTTTTTGTGGCATATCCATTGCAGATTGGGGCTAATAATTTCTTTATGAATATTAGAGAAAGAGAAGGTAGTTTAGATAGCTTAATTTGTATTTATAAAAGTGGAAAATTAAAAAATAGCGTAATAACAATGTTTATGCAAGAATTATTTATATTCCTATGGAGTTTATTACTTGTTATACCAGGCATAATAAAGTCTTATGAATATAGAATGATACCATATATATTATGTGAAAATCCTAATATAGATAGAAAAAGAGCTTTTGAGATAAGTAAACAAATGATGATGGGCAATAAGTGGAATACTTTTATTCTAGATTTATCTTTTATAGGATGGAATATCTTATCAGCTATAACTTTTGGAGTAGTTGGTGTATTCTATGTAAATCCATATATTCAAGCTACAAATGCAGAGTTATATGCAGTACTTAGAGAAGACGCTTTGATTAATGGATATGTTGATGAAATGGAATTGATAGGATTTAACTAATATACAAAAAAATTCTTCCCACAAGCTTTAAGGGAAGAATTTTTTGTAGTATTATAGATTATTGCAAAGGAAGTATTAAATATGGAAGAAATTAACTTAGATCAATTTATAAGAGAGATTAAAATAAATAGAAATGAAATTGTAAATAATGAAATCTACCCATTTTCATTACCAATAATAAAAGAATTAACTAGTTTAAAGTTACATCCAGGAGTGACTTTTATCGTTGGTGAAAATGGAAGTGGCAAATCTACATTGTTGGAAGCTATAGCAATTGCATATGGCTTTAATCCAGAGGGTGGAACTAAAAATTTTAACTTCTCTACATATAACAGTCACTCTTTATTATACAAATATATACATCTTATAAAAGGAATAAAAACTCCTAAAGATGGATTCTTTTTAAGGGCAGAATCTATGTATAATTTAGCCTCTAATATAGATGAACTAGATGTAATAGACTCTTATGGAGGACGATCCTTACATCAACAATCACATGGAGAATCATTCTTGTCAATAATGATTAATAGATTTTCAAAAAATGGATTATACATATTAGATGAACCTGAAGCCGCTTTATCTCCTACTAGACAAATGTCTATGATAACGAGAATACATGACTTAATTAACGAAAACTGTCAATTCATCATTTCTACTCATTCACCAATATTGATGTCCTATCCAAACTCTATTATATATGAAATAAAAAATGGAAGATTGAAGAAAACTAAATTAGAGGATACTGAACATTATCAAATAACTAAATCATTTCTAGAAAATAAAAATAAATTTTTAGATATATTACTTAAATAAAATATTTATAAAAATTAGATTAAAAAAGAGCCTTTAATCGATATTGTTTTATTAAAGACTCTTTTTTTAGAGTAATGTATTAATGATTTTTAATAAATTAATGATTCTAAAGGACATCCTTTACCATATAAAAATTCGAATCTAGATCTGCACTCCTTATAAGATTTAAATTTTTTTGCACACTCATCAACGTTATCATAGACTTTCCAACAACCAGATAATTTATAATTCTTACCAAGATTATTTATAAATCCTTTAACATCTTCAATGGGATATCCTAAAAATAATCCTATCTCGTGAGGTGTTTTTAGTTTTGATTCGAACTCATTTCTTAATTTATCCAAACAGTCATCAACACTAAAAGGATTATAATTATATGATTTAAGGAAATTAATTACTTCCAAATTAGAAAGGTCTTCAATCAAATACTTCAATCTATATATATAAAGTAAAGCAAATGTATTTGTTTTATACAATGTGTATAAGTAAATACCAAAAGGATTCAATATCCCATTATAATGGGATATTAGATTTTCCAAGTTAATATTGTCATTTAAATATATTTTGAATAGATTACTAGTCTTAATTCCACCTAACGTTGGAGACGCGTATTTTATTAATAATTCTTCGAACATAATATCACCTTCCAAATGTCTTATATTTTTAGTATTAGAATTTAAAAGAAAATATATTAGTAATATTAAATGAATTAGGAAAATAATTTTAAGCTTGACAACGTGTATTAAGAATGATACCTTGAAAGTAAATGATAATTATTATCAATAATGGATTTGAGGAGGATAAAATGAATTTATTAGTTATAGGTGGAAATGAAAGAATGAAAAGGGATTACATAAATTTAGCAAAAGAAGAAGGGTATAAAACTAAAATAATACTAAATATGTCATCCAAAGCGCTAAAAGATTTTGGCAGACCAGATGCTGTAGTAATGTTCACATCAACTGTTTCTCATAAGTTAAAAACAGTAGTGGAAACTCAAGCAAAAAAGAAAAATATACCTGTTATAAGACACTACAATAGCAGTAAGGTATCATTTAAAGAATGTCTAGGTAAAATAAAAGAATGTAATGGAGATTGTGAATCATGTATGTACAGTTTCAAGAAGAGTAAGGGAATTATATAGCAGGATATTAATAGAAAAAGATAAATCTACTTATTTTGTAACAATAATAATTATTTTCAAAAACTCATTGACAGATCTAAAAAGTGATATTAATATTTGAGTAGATGATAAATATTATCAACAAATAATTAGTATCGTTTATTGGATTGGAAATTGGCAGTCATCAGTTGGTATTGTAACAGAATGGATTGCAAAAGAGAATATAGTTTCAACATTATGAGTATTACATGGGGTTAGTGATACTTTGGCAAAAGTAGCTATGAAAGTGTAGTATTACCAGGTATAGGTGTGTTATTTACAAAAGCATCAGCATTTTCATATATGGCATTTAACTTATTATGTATGCCTTGTTTTGCAGTTGTTGGAGTTGTTAGAAAAGATATGATGTCTTGGAAGTGGACTTTTATAACTATATCATATCAAATGGTAATTGCATGGATAGTAGCATTTATAATCTACAATATATGTGGATTTATATTTTAGGTAAATAATTAAGGTGGGATAAAAATTATAAATTATATAATTGGAATAGGAGCGGCTTTAATGGTAATTTTATCAATATATAACTTTATAAAGAAGTCTAAAAGTAATAATAGTTATGCTGGCTGTAGTGGATGTTCATCAGGAAATCATTGCAGCCATAAACAATAATACTTAAAACTTAACCTTCCCCGAAAAACGATGATTTTAACCATCGTTTTTTTTATGGTATGTAAATTATAATTTATAGAATTAATGGATAAATTATAATTTGCAATATATTAATTAAATAAACTACTAATTTATTGTAGCTATTAAGGATTTTAATTTCATATTAGAAAAACTCATTAGTTTATGTATTTAAGTTTTATAATAAGTGATAAAATACTTTGTTGAAATATATGGTATAATCATTAGGAGTAAGAAATTTAAGATGGAGGAGTTTTACATGAAAGAAATATATCAAGTATCAGATGAATATTTAAATAGCCAACTGAAATACTTAAAATTGCTATCAACACAATATTCTAGTATATCTAAAGCTAGTGCAGAGATTATAAATTTAAAGGCTATATTAAATCTTCCTAAGGGTACAGAACATTTTTTATCAGATGTTCATGGTGAGTATGAACCCTTCGTTCATGTTTTGAAAAATGCATCTGGAGTAGTTAAAAGAAAAATAGAAGAATTGTTTGGTAATACAATGTTGGAAAATGAAAGAAAAAGATTTGCTACTTTGGTTTATTATCCAGAGCAAAAATTAGATTTAATAGAAAAGGAAGATAACTCAGAAGATATAGATGATTTTTATAGAATAACTATATATAGGCTTATAGAACTTTTAAGATATGCTTCAAGTAAGTATACAAGATCAAAAGTAAGAAAGTTTCTTCCGGAAGATTTTAAATACATAATAGAAGAATTATTACATCCAGATTCAGCAAGTCCCCACAAAGATGAATACTATAAGAGTATAGTAGATAATATTATCGAGATTGATAGAGCAAGAGTATTTATTATAGAAGTATCAAAAGCTATTCAAAAGCTTGTAATAGATAGATTACATATTGTAGGGGATATTTATGATAGAGGCCCTAGACCAGATATTATTATGGATACATTAATGAATTATCATAATGTAGATATACAATGGGGTAACCACGATATATTATGGATGGGTGCTGCTGCAGGACAAAAAGTATGTGTGGCTAATGCAATAAGAATATCTGCAAGATATGCAAATTTAGATATTGTAGAAGATATATATGGTATAAATATACTACCACTTGCTACTTTTGCTTTAGATGCATATAAAGATGATCCTTGTACAGAGTTTATGCCTAAAATAGGAGATAGTGAAGTATCAAAAACAGAAAAATCATTAATCGCAAAAATGCATAAAGCTATTAGTATAATTCAATTTAAGCTAGAAGCTGAAATAATTAATAGAAGACCTGAATTTGAAATGAAGCATAGATTACTACTTGATAAAGTAGATTATGAAGAAGGAACTATTGAATTAAAAGGAAAAACTTATAAATTAAAGGATAATAACTTCCCAACTATAGATCCTAAAAATCCATATAAATTAACTGATAGAGAAGAAATAGTAATAGAAAAGCTAGCGAATTCTTTTGAAAATAGTGAGAAGCTTCAAAAACATGCAAAGTTTCTATTCTCAAAAGGAAGTATATACTTAAAAACTAATGGAAATCTTTTAGTTCATGGATGTGTACCATTAAATGATGATGGAAGCTTTATGTCTATGAAGATAGATAATGAAGAATATAGTGGCAGAGCATTAATGGATAAAATGGAGTCATATATTAGGAAAGGTTACTTCTTGGAAAATAAAAATCCAGAAAAAATATATGGAAAAGATATGATGTGGTATTTATGGACAGGTAAGTGTTCATCATTATTTGGAAAAGATGATATGACTACTTATGAAAGATATTTTATATCAGAAAAAGAAGCGCATAAAGAAAATAAAAATCCATACTATAATTTAAGAGAAGAAGAAGATATACTTAGAAATATATTTAATGAATTTGAATTAGATTATGAAACAGGACATATAATAAATGGACATGTTCCAGTTAAAAGTAAGAACGGGGAAAGTCCTGTAAAAGCTGGTGGAAAAATAATTGCCATAGATGGAGGATTTTCTAGAGCTTATCAAGGTAAAACTGGAATAGCTGGTTATACATTAATTTATAACTCACAAATGATGCAATTAGTTTCTCATGAACCATTTTCTTCAGCTGAAGAATCTATAAAAAATGAGAGTGATATATTATCAACTTCTATAATAGTTGAAAATAGAGCACAAAGGATGTTTGTTAGAGACACTTATGATGGAGTGAAAATACAACAAGAAATAAATGATCTAAAAATGTTAATTATAGCTTATAAAAAAGGTCTAATAAAAGAAGATAGATAATAAAAAGATTATAGATTTAAATCTATAATCTTTTTATGTGGCTTAAACGAAGCAAATTTTTTATTCTTCTAAGAATATAGTATCGATAGTAGTACTATTTAAATAATTTTTAGGTGATACACCATAGACTTTTTTAAATGCTCTAACAAAGCTAGAGTAATCGTTAAATCCACACTTAATTGATACTTCACTCATAGGATAGCCTTCATGTATAAGATGTTTTGAAAGAATTAGTCTCTTCTTTATAATATAGCTATGAATTGAACTTCCAGTTTGAGATTTGAATTTTCTCATTAGATAATATTTACTAATAAAAAATTTTGAAGATATATTATCTATGGAAAGGTCCTTATCAATATTATCATTGATATACTTTAAAATTTCCTCAATATTTTTATCACAGGTAATATCATCCATATTAGTTTTTTCGCTTGTTAGAAATAACCTATTAATCAATACCATAAGTTGTAAGAATAAAGAATTTTTTAAAATATCACTTCCAAATTCCTTGCTATTTTCACAGTCTTTTATTTGAAAAACAAAAGATTTTAAATTAGAAATTGAAGTTTGATTTAGACGAAGTAAATTATATTTATTCTCACTTGCTAATTCAAAACAATTTAACAAATTAGTATTTATATTATTAAAATTATTCATAAAGTTATCTGTAAAATTAGGATTAATCCATATAACGATTCTTTCGTAGAATACATTAGGATTTACTTCAGGTTTGTGGATTTCATTATTATTTACAAATAAAATATCCCATGGTTTTAACTTATATGATTTTCCCTCTATAAAATAATTTACATCTCCTTCAATAAAGATGATTATTTTATTAAAATCATGGTGATGATATTCAAATGTAATGTCTTTTTTATCTCTTATATGAAAAATTTTAAAATCATCATTTAAATAACCAACACTATTTTTTAATTTATCCATAATAGAACCTCACTATAAAATGTATTACCCTTTATAATAGAGCATTTTTTGCAATGTGACAAGCATTTTTAGTTATGTTCTTAGATATAAATACTAATATAATAGTAATAGAAAGAATGAGAATAGGTTTTAACCTTTATAGGTTGAATTAAAATAAAAAGATATAAAACTAGGAGGAGTATTAAATTGAAACTAAATGATATCATAAAGGGATTAGAAGTAGTTAGTGTATACGGTGATATAAATATAGATATAGAAAATATAGAATATGATTCAAGAAAAGTTAATGAAAATACATTATTTATATGTGTAAAAGGATTTAACTCTGATGGACATAAGTATATAGAAAGTGCTATAGAAAAAGGAGCTAAAGCATTTTTAGTTCAAGATGATGTGGAAATAGAAGGATATACTTTCGTAAAAGTAGAAGATACAAGGGCTGCAATGGCAGTTGTAGCAGATAATTTCTGTAATCATCCATCTCAACAATTTGGAGTTATTGGTGTAACAGGAACTAATGGAAAAACTAGTATAACAACTTTTTTAAGTGAAATATTAAAAGCAAACAATAATAAAGTTGGTTTAGTTGGTACTATTAAAATATTTGATGGAGAAAGTGAAGTAGAATCAAACTCAACTACTCCAGAAAGTGTTGATTTACAAAAATATTTCAATAAAATGTTAAATAATAATTGTGACTACTGTGCAATGGAAGTATCGTCTCACTCATTAGTATTAAATAGAGTAGATGCTACAGAATTTAAAATAGGTATATTTACAAACTTAACACCGGATCATTTAGATTTCCATAAGGATTTAGAAGATTATAGACAGGCTAAAGAAAAGTTATTCTATAAAACTTCTGTAGCAAATATTATAAATATAGATGATGAAGGTGGTAAAAAAATCTACAATAATATAAAATCATTAGAAACACCAGCATATACTTATGGAATAGATAATGAAGCTGATTTTATGGCAAAAGATATACAAATAAGTGACAAGGGAGTATCGTATAAATTAGTGACTCCAACTTATGAGGAAGATGTATTTGTTCCAGTACCAGGGAAATTTACAGTATATAACACATTAGCAGTAATAGCTGGATGCTATATGTTAAACATAGATAAAGAAGTAGTTCTTAATTCATTAAAGAGTACTAATGGTGTAGCAGGAAGATTTGAAACAGTACCAAATGATAAAGATATAAGTGTTATAGTTGACTATGCACATACTCCAGATGCCCTTGAAAATATATTAAATACTGCTAGAGAATTTGCTAAAGGTAAAATAATAACAGTATTTGGATGTGGTGGAGATAGAGATACTACGAAAAGACCTTTAATGGGAGCAATAGCTCAAAAATTATCAGATGTATGCATAGTAACTTCTGATAATCCAAGAACAGAAGATCCAAAATTAATAATAGATGATATATTAGTAGGATTAAATAAAGAAAATGAGAACTATAAAGTTGTAATTGATAGAAAAGAAGCTATTGAATCTGCTATTAAAATGGCTGAAGAAAAAGATGTAGTCATAATAGCAGGAAAAGGACATGAAAACTATCAAATAGTAGGAAAAGTTAAACATCACTTTGATGATAAAGAAATAGCAAATGATTGCTTATTGAAATTATAAATAACATAAAGGAGAGACAAAATAGTGAAATCATTATTTGAAAATTACAAATCAACTATTGTACTTCTAGGATCAATATTACTAGGAGGTATAGTTGGGGCTTATATGGGTCCAAAAGCGGCTATATTCCAGCCAGTTGGGGATTTATTCCTAAACTTCTTATTCATGATATTAGTACCACTAGTATTTTTCAGTGTTACATCAGCTATATCTAATATGGGTGAAATGAAAAGACTTGGTAAAATACTTAAAAATATAGTTATAGTATTTACAATTACTTCTGTTATAGCTGCTATAGTAGGTATAGTAGGTGTATTATTATTCAACCCAACTAAAGGATTAAATCCAGAAATGTTTAGTGATATAATAGCTTCTGCTTCATCAGAAGGACAAGAAAAAGTAAGTTTAGTTCAACAATTAGTAAATACAGTAACAGTTACAGACTTCAAAGATTTATTATCTAAGAGTAATATGTTACAATTAATAATAATGTCTATGCTATTTGGTGTAGCTACAGCAATGGCAGGAGAAAAAGCAAGACCTATAGCAAACTTTGTTCAAGCTGGTTCTGAAGTTATGATGAAAATAGTAAGCTTAATAATGAAGTTCGCTCCAATAGGATTAGGATGCTACTTTGCAGCAGTAATAGGTGATTTAGGACCACAAATACTTTCAGGTTATGCTAGAGTATTCATATTATACTTAATATTAACAGCAGTATACTATTTTGGATTCTACACTTTATACGCATATGTTGCAGGTGGAAAAGATGGAATAAAAATATTCTGGTCGAAAGTCGTTCCACCAACTGTTACAGCGTTAGCAACATGTTCAAGTGCAGCATCAATACCTGTAAATATGGATGCATCAAAGAAAATGAATGTACCTGAAGATATAGCAGAGACAGTTATACCTTTAGGAGCAAATGTTCATAAAGATGGATCTGTTATAGGTGGAGTATTAAAAGTAACATTCTTATTTGGACTATTTGGTCAAGATATGACAAGCATATCTGCTATATTAGGAATACTTGCAGTATCATTCTTAGTTGGTGCTGTTATGGGGGCTATACCTGGTGGAGGCTTAATGGGTGAGATGCTAATAATAAGTGTATACGGATTCTCTCCAGAAGCATTACCAATAATAGCTGTTATAAGTACAATAATAGATGCTCCAGCTACAGTATTAAACTCAACTACAAATACTGTATGTTCAATGTTAGTAGCGAGGCTAGTTGAAGGAAAAGAATGGTTAAAAAAACATATATAATAGATTAAAAAGAGTGTTGATGTCAACACTCTTTTTATTTATAAAAAATAGTTAAATTAAATTTCTAATTATACGATAGAGATGATATAATTTATATTATATAAATAATAATTTTTATGGAAATTATATAAACTCATTAGAGTATTAATTATTAAGTAATAGAAATAATTTGACAACAACGAAAGAGTAAGAAAAAACTCTTTTTAAGGTAGAAAGAGAGGCTATTATGAAATTATTTAAATTGATGGATGGGGTTAATTTTACATCTAATTTATCATTAGAGGAAATAAAAAATATAGATATTAAAGATATAGCATATAATTTCAATAGCTGTGAAGATGGATTTATGTTTGTGGCATTGATAGGAGCAACTGTAGATGGTCATAGCTTTGTAGAAGAAGCTTATAATAGAGGTGTAAGAGTTTTTTTAGTACAAAAAAATATGGAAAATGATAAAAATATTCTATCTTTAAATGAAGATGCAATAAAAATTTATGTTGATAATACTAGAAGAGCTTTATCTAGAATTTCTCATAATTTCTTTCTACACCCGTCAAAAGAATTAAAAATTATAGGGGTTACAGGAACAAAAGGAAAAACAACTATAACAAATTACATTAGTTCTGTTTTGAATAAAGCAGGATTAAATACAGGTGTAATAGGAACTAATGGAGTTTTTTATAATGAAATAGCTGAGGATACAGTTAATACAACACCAGAAAGTTATGAAATTCATAGAATACTTAGAAAGATGCTAGATAGTGGTGTTCAATGTGTAACAATGGAAGTTTCATCTGGTGGAATAATGCATTATAGAGTTGAAGATGTTGACTTTGATGTGGCTATTTTTTCTAATTTATCACCAGACCATATAGGTCCGAAAGAACATCACTCATTTGAACATTACTTAAATTGTAAAGCAAAATTATTTAAAATGACTAAGTTTGCAATTATTAATGTAGATGATAAACATGCAAATGAAATAATAGCAAATTGTGAATGTAATATTGAAACTTTTTCGATTCATGGAAAAGGAGATTTAAATGCTATTAATATAAATCATTCTAAAAAAATTGATTCTTTAGGTGTTACTTTTGACTATAGTAAAGATGGACACATAACAAAATCATGTTTTATCTGTTCTCCAGGAATATTTAGTGTATATAATGCTTTAGCAGTTATATCTGTTTGTAAATATTTGGGTATTAGTCAAGAAAATATATTAAATGCATTGAAAAGTGTAAAAGTTAAAGGTAGAGTAGAAGTTTTAAACATACTTCCTTATGCCAATATAATAATAGACTATGCTCATAATGGAATTAGTTTAGAAAATATTTTACAAACTCTTAAAAATTATGAATATAATAGATTAATTTGTTTAGTGGGATCTATAGGTGGACGAACGGAAACTAGGAGAAAAGAAGTGGGAGATGTAATAGCTAAAGAATGTGATTTAGCCATATTAACATCATATAATCCTAATTTTGAAGACCCCATGGACATAATAAATGATATATCTAAATCTTTTATAGACTCTTCATGTCATGTTATAAAGATACCAGATAGAGAAGATGCTATAAGAGAAGCTATAAATATTGCTCAAGAAGGTGATATTATAGTTCTAGCAGGAAAAGGACATGAAAATTATCAATTAATACAAGGTAAAAAAATACCTTTTAATGAATCTGAAATTGCAAAGGATGCAGCTAGAAAAGTTTTAGAAAAAAGAAAGCAATTAAGTTAGAACTGATAAATTTATTCATAATAAAAAGTTGGATAGTATGTTATCCAACTTTTTGTTATAAAGTAAGTTTATTTTTATTAAACGTTAAATCTGAAGTTTACAACATCTCCATCTTGCATTACATAGTCTTTACCTTCAAGTCTAACAAGACCTTTTTCTTTAGCATGAGCTAAAGATCCACATTCAACTAAATCATTATAATTAACTATTTCAGCTCTGATGAATCCTCTTTCTATATCAGAGTGTATTTTGCCAGCAGCTTGAGGAGCTTTAGTTCCTACTTTTATAGTCCAAGCTCTAACTTCTTGAACTCCAGCTGTTAGATAAGACATAAGTCCAAGTAATGAATAAGAAGATTTTATTAATTTATCAAGACCTGATTGTTCAAGTCCTAGTGATTCTAAGAATTCTTTCTTTTCTTCTTCTGATTCAAGTTCTGATATTTCTGCTTCTATTTGTGCACAAACTACAACAACTTCAGCATTTTCAGTTGCAGCAAATTCTCTAACTTTGTTAACATATTCATTATTTTCAGCTTCATCAGCTAAATCATCTTCACAAACATTAGTAGCATATATTACTGGTTTAGAAGTTAATAAATTTAAAGTATTAACAAATTGTTTTTGATCTTCAGTTAAATCCATTGTTCTGACAGATTTGTTATCTTCTAATACTGTTAATATTTCTTTTAAGAATTCAACTTCAGCAGCTATAGACTTATCAGCTTTAGCAGCTTTTGTACTTTTTTGTATTCTTCTTTCTAATATTTCTATATCAGAGAATATTAATTCTAAGTTTATAGTTTCTATATCTCTAAGTGGATCAACACTTCCATCAACGTGAACAACATTAGTATCATCGAAACATCTAACAACGTGAACTATAGCATCAACCTCTCTTATGTGAGATAAGAATTTATTTCCTAAACCTTCACCTTTTGAAGCTCCTCTAACAAGTCCTGCTATATCACAGAATTCTATAGCTGTTGGAACAACTTTTTTACAGTCATACATTTGTCTAAGTACTTCTAATCTTTCATCTGGAACAGAAACAACACCAACGTTTGGCTCTATTGTACAGAAAGGGTAGTTTGCAGATTCTGCACCTGCTTGTGTTATAGCATTAAATAGTGTACTTTTACCTACATTTGGTAATCCTACTATACCTAATTTCATATTGATAATCTTCCTTTCTTATATGAATTTACATATTTGTTGTATTTTAATTATTTTCAATATTAATAATAAGCTTATTCGTCTTTATAGACATACATATTGATTATACATCATAATATTAAGGTGTGTAAACCAATTTAATTTAAGTTATTTTATGTAAAAAACAATAATTTTTTAGAATTTTATATTCTATAAAGGATTTAAAGTTTAAATTTAGCATATCCTAATAAAAATTGTTTAAATAAAATAAAATTTACTATTTTAGAAAATAATAAAAACGATATAATTATATAAAAGGAAAATTTATGAATATATATCATTTATTATATATACATTAGTTAACTCATAAGAGGAGGTAAAAATGAAAAATATTAAAACTATAAATTTAGGTAAAGGTATTAATTTAACTTTAATACCAGAAGAAAAATTTAAAACAAACTTAGTAAGTATTTATATACAAAGATTATTAGATAAAGATGAAGTGACGAAAAACGCTCTACTTCCTGCAATAATAAAAAGTGGTAGTGAAAGATATCCAAGTGCAAGAGAAATGACAGCTCATCAAGATGATTTATACGGAGTATCTATAGGGGCAGATGCCAGTAAAAGAGGAGAAACTCAAGTAATAACTTTTAAAATTATAAGTACAGATGAAAAATATTTAGATGAAAAAATATTTAAATCTGTTGTGGAGTTTTTAGATGAAGTAGTAAATCATCCTTTAGTAATAGATGGTGGTTTCAAAGAGGAGTATGTTGAAATAGAAAAGCAAAGTTTGAGACATAGAATTGAATCAGTAATAAATGATAAAGGTAGATATGCTATAGAACGTGCTCGTGAAGAAATGTTTAAGAATGAAAGATATGGAATAAGTGATTTAGGATATTTAGAAGATATAGATAAAATAACTGCTAAAGATTTATATAAACATTATCAACAAATAATGAAAAATTCTCCTATTGATATAGTTGTAGAAGGAAATTTTGACGAAGAAGAAATAGTAAACATAATCTCAAATGGATTTAATTTTGATAGAGAAGAAATTATAGAAATTCCTAGAGCTGAATTTAATAAGAAAGTTGAAGAAGTAAAAGTTATTGAAGAAGATATGGATATAACTCAAGGAAAATTAGTGATGGGATATAGATGTAATGTAGATTACAAAGATGAGTACAGATACTATTCATTACTTGTTGGTTCGAATGTATTAGGTGGAGGACCTCATTCTAAATTATTTATGAATGTAAGAGAAAAAGAAAGTTTATGCTATTACATTTATTCTTCTATTGAA
Organism: Terrisporobacter mayombei; assembly: GCF_014333445.1. Lineage (GTDB taxonomy): Bacteria > Bacillota > Clostridia > Peptostreptococcales > Peptostreptococcaceae > Terrisporobacter > Terrisporobacter mayombei_A. The sequence goes on from NZ_JACRYU010000016.1 coordinate 252,020, forward strand.
AAATATAAAACTTCTATGTTTATATCATCTGGTATAGAAAGTGTTAATTATGATAAAACGGTAAAATTAATTAAGGAGCAATTAGAATACTTAAAAGAAGGAAAAATTTCTGAGGAAGAGTTATTAAATAGTAAGAGTGCACTTATTAGCTCATTAAAAACAATAAAAGACTCTATTGGAGGAGCATCTGATTTTTACTTCTCACAATCCATGGGTCAAACTAATACAAGTGTGGAAAGAATAATTGAAATAATAGAGAAAATTACGATAGAGAATATAGTGGGAGCTGTTAAGGATATAGAGCTTGATACTATATATTTCTTAAGTAATAGCAAGGAGGCATAATGATGGAAAAGATAGTTAATGATTTATTAAAAGAAGAATTATATTATGAAAAATTAGAAAATGGTTTAGAAGTTTATTTCATGCCTAAAAGGGGATTTACAAAGAAATATGCAGTCCTTGCAACTAATTATGGTTCAAATGATTTAGAGTTTATACCTATAAATGAGAAAGAGAAACTTGTAGTAAATGCTGGTATTGCACATTTCTTAGAACATAAAATGTTTGAGCAACCAGATGGAGGTAATGCTTTTGATAAATTCTCTAAATGGGGAGCAAGTGCCAATGCATTTACTAATTTTACAATGACAGCTTACTTATTCTCAGCAACAGAGAATTTCTATGAGTGTTTAGATCATTTAATAGACTATGTTCAAACACCTTACTTCACAGATGAAAATGTTGAAAAAGAAAAAGGAATAATAGAGCAAGAAATAAAAATGTATAATGACGATCCTGAGTGGAATGTATTCTTTAATGCATTAAAAGCTATGTATGTAAATCATCCGACTAGAATTGATATAGCAGGTACTGTTGATAGCATATATAAAATAACTAAAGAAGAGCTTTATAAGTGCTATAATACTTTCTATAACCCAGCAAATATGATTTTGTTTGTTGTTGGTGATTTAGACCCTGAAGAAGTATTTAAGCATGCTAAGAATGCAAATCATAAAGATATAGAAAAATTACCAGAAGAAATAGTAAGGTTTTACCCACAAGAGCCAACTAGAGTTAATCAAAAAGAAATAGTAGAGAAATTCCCAATATCAATGCCTATGTTCTCTATATGTTTTAAAGATGATAAAGTAGGTATAAAAGGAAATGAGTTATTAAGATATGAAGTAATAACAGATATATTAAATGACATGTTATTCAAAAAGGGTAGCGTAATATATGAAGATTTATATATGCAAGGCTTAATAACTCCTAGCTTTGGAGCTGGATTCTCGTCACAAATTGATTATTCTTATACGTCAATAGGTGGTGAATCAAAAGATCCGCATAAAGTAAAAGAAATAATTATAAGTTATTTAGAAAAGTTTAAAGAAGAAGGATTAGATAAAGAAGCTTTCGAAAGAACTAAAAAGAAACAGATAGGTAACTTCATAAAATACTTTGATTCGGTTACATTTATAGCAAATAACTTTATAACATATAAATTTAAAGGTATAAACTTATTAGATTATGTAGAAGTTATGAAAGATGTAACATTTGAAGAGGTTACTGAAAGATTAAAATGTCATTTTAAAGAAGAAAACTGTATAATATCTATAGTAGAACCAATGTAAATTGAATAATAATCATTGAATAAATAAGGATAATTGTGGAAAATTTAATTAATAGAGGCAATTTAATTAAATTTTACATAAATTATCCTTTTTTATATATTAAAGGATTAAAAATTATCTGTTTTGTCGATAATTTTTAATCAAAACATTAGTTATTGAGCAACAGTTGAATACATTGTGATATGAAGTTGAGAGTCTACACAGTGGCTTAAGTGAAGTGAATTTTTACTTATTTCTTGTAAAATAGTCAATTATAAATTATAATTAAGGGATTCTATTTTTTTATTAATCAGAAACTGGTATAATAAAAATTGAAAGCTAATTATTTAGGGACTAAGGAGGCTATGTTTTATGATTGATATACATTGTCATATTTTACCTGAAGTAGATGATGGTTCAAGAAGCTTAAATGAGTCTATAGAAATGGCCATGATAGCTAAAGAACAGGGCATAAAAAAAATAATCAATACATCTCACTATCATCCAGACTTCAGCTATAAAAAGGGTGAAGAATTGCTTAAGGAATTGAATGATTTTAATAATGTACTAAAAGAGAATATGATAGACATAGAAGTTTTAATTGGGAATGAAATTTATTATACACAAGATTTAATAAAGCAAATAGATGAGTTGGATTTCTATACTTTAAATAACAGTAGGTATTTATTAATAGAATTCCCACCGACTAATTTTCCAAAAGACTTATGTAATATAGTATATGAGTTAAAAGAAAGAAGCTATATACCTGTATTTGCCCATGTGGAAAGATACATAGAAGTACAAGAAAATCCAGATTTAATTTATGAGGCTATAAAAGCAGGAGCTATAATACAAGTAAATTCTAATAGTATATTAGGTAAAAGTGGCAAGACAATAGAACAAGTTTGTGATACTTTAATAAAACGTAATATGGTTCATGTAGTTGGATCGGATGCTCATAGAAGTAAAAGAAGAACGCCTATATTTTTAGATGCTTATAAACATGTAAGTGATAAATATTCTAAAGATTATGCAGATGACATATTTATAAAAAATAACAATGCAATTGCAAATGATGAAGATATAATGGTGCCAACACCTTATGAATTTGAACCTAAGAAAAAAGGCTTTTTAAGTAGATTATTTAAATTATAAGAGGTGTTAAAATGAATAGAGTAGCATTTACTATATTTGGATTAGATATAATGTGGTATGGAGTATTAATGGCTACGGGCATGATACTGTGTGTTTTACTAGCATTAAAAGAAGGTAAAAGAGTAAATATAAGTGAAGATGATATATTAAATTTAGCTATAGTGGCAATACCTTGTGGGTTATTAGGAGCTAGACTTTATTATGTAATATTTAACTGGTCATATTATTCTCAAAACTTATCTGAGATATTAAATTTCAGAGGCGGTGGAATGGCCATTCATGGTGCCTTAATAGGTGGGATTTTAGCAGGATTTGTTTATACTAAGACTAAAAAGATTAATTTCTTCAAGATGGCTGATGCTGTTATGATAGGTATACCTCTAGGTCAAGCGATTGGTAGATGGGGGAACTTTATTAATGGAGAGGCTCATGGAGGTCCGACTAACTTACCATGGGGAATAATGATAGATGGAATAAAAGTTCATCCAACATTTCTTTATGAATCTATATGGGATTTAGGTATATTTATATTCTTATGGTTCTTTAGAAAAAATAAAAAATATGAAGGTCAAGTTGCTATTTATTATATAATTTTATATTCTATAGGAAGATTTTTCATAGAAGGTTTGAGAACAGATTCTCTTATGTTTGGACCACTTAGAATGGCTCAAGTTATAAGTTTAGTAGGAATAATACTTTGTGGGATTTTACATAAAATATTATCAAAAAAAGCAAAATAGACAGTAAGAAGAGTAACTCTTAAGGAGAAGAAAAAATGGAATTTAATCATGTATCAGTACTATTAGATGAATGTATTGAAAATTTAAATATAAAAGAAGATGGAGTTTATGTGGACTGCACTATGGGTGGTGCAGGGCACTCTAAAGAAATTGTAAAAAGATTATCGGATAAAGGACTATTTATAGGATTTGATCAAGATAAAAATGCCATATCAACTGCTAAGGAAAGACTAAGTGAATATTCTGATAGAGTAAAGTTTGTTCACAGTAATTTTGAAAACATAAAAGAAGAATTAGAAAAATTAGGAATTAATAAAATAGATGGTGTACTAGCTGATTTAGGAGTTTCTTCTCATCAGCTTGATGAAGCTGATAGAGGGTTTTCTTATATGCATGATGCACCGCTAGATATGAGAATGGATATTAGACAAAGTTTTTCTGCTTATGATGTTGTTAATACTTATAGTGAAGAAGACTTAGCAAGAATCATAAGAGATTATGGTGAAGATAACTGGGCAAAAAGGATAGCTAAGTTTATTGTGGAAGAAAGACAAAATAAACCAATAGAAAATACAGGTGAGCTTGTGGAAGTAATTAAAAAAGCTATACCTAAAAAAGCTAGAATAGATGGACCTCATCCAGCTAAAAGAACCTTCCAAGCTATAAGAATAGAAGTAAATAATGAACTTGGTGTAATTAATAAGATGATAAGAGATGCTGTATCTATGATGAATAAAGGTGGAAGGGTCTGCATAATAACATTCCATTCTTTAGAAGATAGAATAGTAAAAAATGAATTTAAAGAATTATCATTAAGCTGCATATGTCCACCAGCACTTCCTATTTGTCAATGTGATAAAGTATCAGAAGTCAAGGTAATAACAAGAAAGCCAATACTTCCAAGTGATGAAGAAATAGAAATGAACCCAAGAGCTAGAAGTGCTAAATTAAGAGTGGCAGAGAAGAAATAAATATATATAAAAATAATTTTACTGTTGCTGTGTACAATTAATATGTATACAATTAACTTAATTAAATTAATAGTAAAAAATCTTATCAAGAGTGATGGAGGGAATAGGCCCGATGAAATCCAGCAACCTATAAATAGATAGGTGCTAAATCCTACTTATGGAAACATAAGAAAGATAAGAGATGTTCTTAGACTAAAAAACTCTTTTATCTTTAATGATAAAAGAGTTTTTTAATACTAAGATAATTTTTATAAGAAGATTTTTTATATATAGTTTAATATAAAATATATATTAAATTACAGGGGGTAAAAGAATGGCAGATAGAAAATTAGGTTTTAGTACATTGCAAATTCATGGGGGGCAAAGTGTAGACAAAACTACAGGATCTAGAGCAGTACCGATTTATCAAACAACATCTTATTGTTTTGATAGCGTTCAACATGGTGCAGATTTATTTGCACTAAAGACACCGGGACATATTTATTCGAGAATATCAAATCCAACAGTAGCAGTATTTGAAGAAAGAATGGCCTTACTTGAAGGGGGAGTAGGAGCTGTAGCATTTTCTTCTGGAATGGGAGCTATTAATGCTGCGATACTTAATATTTTACAGGCTGGAGATGAAATAGTTGCTGCACCAACAATATATGGTGGAACATTTAATTTATTAGCAAATATGCTACCTAAGTTAGGAATAATTACTCATTTTGTAGATCCGGATGATCCAGAAAGCTTTAGGCAAGCTATAAACGATAAAACTAGATTAATTTATGCTGAAACAATAGGTAATCCAGGAATAAATATAATTGATATAGAAAAAATAGCAGAGGTTGCTCATGAAGCAAAAATACCATTTATGTTAGACAATACTTTTGGAACTCCTTATCTAGTAAAAGTATTTGATCATGGTGTTGATATAGTTGTCCACTCTGCTACTAAATTCATAGGTGGTCATGGTACTACTTTAGGTGGAGTAGTAGTAGACAGCGGGAAATTTGATTGGATAGGAAGTGGAAAGTTTCCATGCCTTACAGAGCCAGATCCATCTTATCATGGATTAAACTATGCTAAAGATGTTGGATCAGCAGCTTACATCACAAAATTATTAGCTCAGTTTTTAAGAGACACAGGTGCATGCTTAAGTGCACAAAGTGCTTTTCAACTACTTATTGGTCTTGAAACATTATCTTTAAGAATAGAAAAACATGTTTTTAATACTAAAAAAATTACTGAATTTTTAAATAATCATCCACAAGTTGCATGGGTAAATTATCCAGGGCTTGAAGGAAATAAATATCATGAATTATCAAAAAAATATTTACCAAAAGGACCTGGCTCAATATTTACTTTTGGTATAAAAGGTGGACTAGAAGCTGGAATCAAGTTTATAGAATCATTACAAATATTCTCTCATCTTGCAAATGTAGCAGATGCTAAATCACTTGTAATACATCCATCAAGTACTACTCATGCTCAGTTAAATGAAGAGGAACAGAAATTAGCTGGAGTTACACCAGATATGATAAGAGTATCTGTAGGTATAGAAGATATAGATGATTTACTTTGGGATTTAAATCAGGCATTAGAAAAAGCTTCAGTATAATTTCATATTAATATATATAAAGATGAACTTGTGAAGAGTTCATCTTTTTATCATTTTAAATTATATTGACAAGTTTAATAAAGGAAAATTTAAAGAGATGCTTACTTTTATAGTATATCAGAGTCGTTGTCATAAATTTGGCAATTTTATTTTTAGTATATACACAAAGTATCTGCTATAATTAATTGGGAAAATAATACAAAAAGGGGGACGTTGAATGGAAGGTTGTCAAGATAGAAGGAATTATTTATTTTCAGATAAAAGTCTTTATAGATTAATTTTACCGCTAATAATAGAGCAGTTACTTTTAGTTACAGTTGGTTTAGTAGATTCTATGATGGTATCAAGTTTAGGAGAAGCGGCAGTATCGGCAGTTTCTCTAGTTGATAGTATAAACATTCTATTAATAAATACCTTTACTGCCCTTGCAACTGGTGGTGCAGTAGTTGCAGGACAGTATATAGGTCAAAAAAGAGAAGATAGTGCATGCAAGGCAGCTGATCAATTAGTACTTTTTCTCACTGTGAGTTCTATAGTAGTAATGATACTTTGTTATTTATCCAAATATTTTATATTGCATGTTGTATTTGGAAAAATAGAAGCTGATGTTATGTCATATGCTAACACTTATATTATGATAATATTTACTTCAATTCCTTTTATTGCTATTTATAATGGTGGTGCAGCATTATTTCGTGCAATGGGCAATTCAAAGATTACCATGAAAATATCCATTATGATGAATCTAGTAAATTTAACAGGTAATGCTATTTTAATTTATGGTTTTAAAATGGGAGTAGCTGGATCAGCAATAGCTACTGTATTTTCTAGAATGTTAGCAGCTTTAGTGATTTGTTATTTGATAAAAAACCAAGATTTACAAATTCATTTATCAAAAAAACTATGTAAGAAATTCGATAAAAAATTAATTCAGAAGATACTTTATATTGGGATACCAAATGGTTTAGAAAATGGAATGTTTCAACTTGGTAAAATTATCGTATTAAATTTAATAGCAACTTTTGGTACTGCAGCTATTGCAGCTAACGCAGTTGGTAATTTTATTGCATTATTTCAGGTTGTACCGGGAATGGCAATTAGTCAAGCTGCTCTTGCAGTAACATCTCAGTGTATTGGCGCAGGTGATTTTGATCAGACTAAATATTATACAAAAAAATTAATTAAATTATCTATTATGAGTATATTAATAGCTGTATTAATTACAACTATTGCTTTGCCAATTATAATTAAAGCTTACAGTTTATCTCCATATACAGCTAAGATGACAAAGGTGATTATTTTATATCATGGAGTAATTGCTGTGTTTATATGGACCATATCTTTTGTATTGCCAAATACATTGAGAGCTTCAAATGATGTGAAATTCTGTATGATAATTGCTATTTTATCTATGTGGATTTTTAGAATTGGATTTAGTTATGTATTAGGCAGATATATGGGACTTGGAGTAATGGGAGTTTGGATAGCGATGAGTATAGATTGGATTTTTAGAGCCATTTGTTTTGTAGTTAGATATAAAGGTGGCAAATGGAAAACTTATAACTTATAGATAATAAATATAAATAATAAGCTCATTATTTGAATAAAATAATGAGCTTATTATTTTGCAAAGTGATATATAAAGCGGAGCACCAATGTAGTGACTTAAGGGAAGCGAATTTTTTATTTTTCAATTATATAAATGTTTGAGAATGAAGATTCTTTTTCATTTATCAAAATATCTATAGTATCATATGAGGCATTTTCATTTCCTGAATATGTAGTATTCTTTTCTCTTATAACATAAAGTTTTTTATTAATATCTAAAGAAGAAGCTGTATTGGCTTTTATTATAAATGTTTTATCTTCTAAATAAGAATTTATTTCTTTGAATTCATTTTTTATTCCATTAAAAAATATATATTTATTTTCTTCAGTTATTATTTCATAAACACCTTCCTGTAAATCTTCATCATTAATTATATTTAAAATATCGTTGTTACTTAAAGCGCTAATATCTATCTTTGATAAAGAGGCTAAATTATATTCTGATTTATTTTGACTACAGCCATAAAAAATCAAAGATGAAAATATTACTACAAGTGAAAGCATAATTTTTTTCATATATTCCTCCAGTCTTATATAATTAAATATTAGTAAATAGAAATTAATTACAGTATAAATTATTTACTTGAATATATAAACATATTAAAAAATTAATTCTATGAAAATCAGCAAAATTACAAAATAAATTATGAAATATATGAAAAAATTTTGAAATAAATTATATATTTTACTCTTTTGTGTATTAATTTTTGTATAAGTATTTAAAGGATGCTAAGGTAATTAAAACAAATATTTTAAGTATGTAAATTTTGAAATATTTGCTATTAGTGCAAGGGGTGATTTTTTGAAGAAAAAGAATAAGGTAGAAAACATACGGGAATATAAGAGAAGAAAAAAGAATAGAAATAGAAAGAGAAAAATAAAAAAAATATTAAGACCCATTTTATTAATAGTTCCCATATTAGCAATACTTATAATTAATTTGTGTGGAAATGCAATAGTTTCAAATTACAAATATGAAATAAATAATTTGAAAAAAAGCTTAAGAAAAGAAGAGATAGTATTAGATGGATTAAAAATGGAGCAACTAAAATACGATAATATAACAAATATTGAACAAAGCGCAAAAGATGAGTTAGATATGGATTACCCTACAAAAAGTCAAATTAGATATATTGACATGGGAAACTAAAGGGGGAGGTTGTTAATGAAAATAAGGATAAAAAGTAAGAAAAGATTAGTTGTTGTAATGGTATTGGCTTGTAGTTTATTTTTGTGTCTTATAGGTAGAATTGGATATTTGCAGTTAGTAAAAGGAGAGTGGTTAAGTACAAAGGCATCAGAACAACAGACAAGAGAAATTCCTATAGAAGCAAAAAGAGGAACTATTTATGATACTAATATGAAAGAGTTAGCAGTAAGTATAACAAAATATACAGTGTGGTGTAAGCCAGTAGAAGTTAAAGATGCAGAGAAGACATCAAAGGAACTTGCAAAAATTATTGACGAAGAATATGAAGATGTATATAAAAAAGTAAATAAGAAAAATGTGGCACTAGTTAAAGTTAAAAGATGGATAGATGATGAAACAGCAGATAAAATTACTAAAGCTGGCTTATCTGGTATATGGGTAGCAGAAGACAATCAAAGATATTATCCTTATGGAAACTTTGCATCTTATGTATTAGGTCATACATCATCTGACTCAACAGGTGTAGCTGGAATAGAGCTTAAATATGACAGTGTATTGAAGGGTACATCTGGAAAATTGATAGTTAGCACAGATGCAGCAGGAAAAGAAATTCCACAAGGATCAGAGCAGTATTATGAACCTACAACTGGAAATGGATTGGTTCTTACTATAGATGAAGTTATACAGCACTATTGTGAGAAAGCAGCCCAAAGAGCATATGAAAAAAATAATGCAGCAAAGGTAACTATAATAGCTATGGAACCTAGTACCGGAAATATTTTAGCTATGGTAAATAAGCCTGATTATGATCCTAATAAACCAACAGAGGCAATTTATCCATATTATGAAGAATTGCTAAATGACTGTAAAAACAATGATGAAAAAATGAAAGCTTATTTTTCAATGTGGAGAAATCCAGCTGTAAGTGATACATATGAGCCAGGGTCAACATTTAAACTTATTACATCTGCTGCAGGATTAGAAGAAGGTGTTGTTAAACAAGATGATAAGTTTGTTTGCAAAGGTAGTGTAACGGTAGGAGGACAAAAACTTAAATGTTGGAGATCTTATAATCCTCATGGCACTGAAACATTTAAGCAAGGAGTACAAAACTCTTGTAACCCTGTGTTTATAGAGGTAGGTAACAGACTAGGAGTATCAAAATTATATGATTACATAGAAGGATTTGGTTTAACTAAAAAGACAGGTATAGATTTACCTGGTGAGGCTTTAGGTGTTATGTATAAGGAAAAAGATGTTGGACCAGTTGAACTTGCTACAATTTCTTTTGGTCAATCTAATTCTCTAACACCTATACAACTAATAACAGCAGTTTCTGCTATAGTAAATGATGGAAATCTAATGCAGCCTAGACTAGTAAAAGCTTATACAGATAATAAAGGAAATATAACGGAAGAAGTTGAACCAGTTAAAGTTAGACAGGTAATATCTAAAGAGACTTCTGCACAAATGAGAGAAATTATGGAATCTGTTGTGACAGAAGGAGGAGGTAAGATAGCATATTTACCAGGATATAGACTTGGTGGAAAAACAGGAACAGCTCAAAAAGTTATTAATGGTTCATATGCTCAAGGTAAATATGTATGTTCGTTTGTAGGCGTAGCACCAGCTGATGATCCTAAAATAGCCGTTCTTGCTATAGTTGATGAACCAACAGGAGTAGCAGCTTTTGGTAGCCAGACAGGTGGACCTATTATAAAAGAAGTAATGAATAACTGCTTAAAATATTTAGGTGTTGAACCTAGATACACAGAGGAAGAAAAAAAGGAAAATGTTAAAAATAAAGTAGAAGTTCCAGATGTTAGAGGGCTAACTATTGAAGAAGCAACAAAAGTTTTACAAGAAGCAAAATTAGAAGCTAATGTTGATAATGATATTGAAATTAAAGAAGGAACTGTTATAACAGACATGTTCCCAAAACCTGGAATAAGCGTCAATGAAGAATCTTTAATATCATTATACTTCGATAATTAATATTATAGAAACTTATAAATATCTTCAAAAAAAACTTAATATGGTATATAATTATTAAGATAAAATATAAAAGGCAATGTATATTATGCATTGCCTTTTATAAAGATAGTTGTAAAATTTAATATCGATAAGGAGGTTAAGATGGAATATTTAACTATAAAAGAGTTAATACTTGCAAGTAAAGGCAACTTAGTATGTGAATCTAAAGAATTCAGCAAAGTTAATGATGTTGTCATCGATAGTAGAAAAGCGAATAAAGATAATGCTTTTGTTGCCATAGTAGGTGAAAACTTAGACGGACATAATTTCATCAACTTAGCTATAAATCAAGGCTGTAGAACTATTATAAAGAATAAAAATAACAACGTTGACATAGAAAATAAAGAAGTTAATGTAATAGAAGTTGATAATACACAAATAGCTTTTGGTGATATAGCTAGATTTTATAAAGAAAAATTTGAAATACCTTATATTGCTGTTACAGGTAGTGTAGGTAAGACAACTACTAGGGATATGATACATTCTACTATTAGTTCAAAGTATAATGCATTAAAAAATGTAGGTAATTTAAATAACCATTTTGGAGTACCTTTGACTTTATTTAATTTAAACAGAGACCATGAATGTGCAGTAATTGAAATGGGAATGAGCAATTTTAAAGAAATTGAGTATTTAGTCAATATGGTTAATCCGCAAATAGGAGTCATATCTAATATAGGGTATTCACATGTTGAAAATTTAGGTGACAGAAATGGTGTTTTCAAAGCTAAAATGGAAATAACTACGAACTTTAATGAAAATTCATTATTAATTGTAAATGGAGATGATGATTGTTTAAAAACTTTAAAAAATCAAAAATTAGTTTATAAGTTAAAAACTTTCGGATTTGAAAAAGATAATGATATATATTGTGAAGATTATGATATGACTGACGATAGTATTACTTTTACTGCAGTAATAAATGGCGATAAAGAAAAATTTTTCATCCCAGCAGTAGGAAAACATAATATATATAATGCCATGAGTGCAATCTTAGTGGGTCTTAATCTTAATATGACAATAGAGGAAATAAAAGACGGTTTAAAAGCATTTGAATGTACAAAAAATAGACTAGACATAATAAAAAAAGATAATATAACAATAATTGATTCAGTTTATAATGCTAGCATAGATTCTATGAATGCTGCATTAAATATATTAGGAAGATACAAAAGTAGAAGAGTAGCAATACTTGGAGATATGTTTGAGATGGGTGAATTTTCAGAATTCGCACATAGACAAGTAGGAAAAACTGCTGTAGAAAATATAGATATATTAGTAGCAATTGGTAAAGATTCAGAGTATATTGTAAAAGAGCTACAAGAAAATAATTTTAACTCTAAAAATCTTTATCACTTTGACAATAAAGAAGATGCTATAGAAGATCTAGATAGCATCATAAAAGACGGAGATGTTATATTAGTTAAAGCATCAAGAGGAATGCATTTAGAAAAAATCGTAGAACATCTTAATAAATAGACAAAATATTTAGCGAACCAGGGAGAGGAGTTTATATTATGTTAGGAATAACGCAACTTACTTATACAGCAATAATTGCATTTTTAATAGTAGTAATACTAGGACCAATATTTATACCAATGTTAGCAAAATTTAAATTTGGTCAAACGGTTAGAGATGATGGGCCACAAACTCACTTGTTAAAAAATGGAACACCAACTATGGGTGGAGTATTAATGATAATAGCTATCCTTATTACTGGACTTACAAGAGCTCAAATAAATAAAGATTTATTAGTAGGATTAATCTGTATAACAGGATTTGGATTTGTTGGATTTTTAGATGATTTTATAAAAATAAAAATGAAAAGATCATTAGGTCTAAAAGCTTATCAAAAAATTGTCCTTCAATTTGCTATTGCATTTTTTGTTGCTTACTATCAATATTCTGCATCACCAAGTGCAACACAAATAATGATACCTTTTACAGACTACATTATTAACTTAGGATCTTTATATGTTCCAATAATGATGTTTATAATAATAGGAACAGTGAACGCAGTAAACTTAACAGATGGATTAGATGGATTAGCATCAGGTGTAACATTAATAGTATCAATTTTCTTTATGATGCTTGCAATATCAGTTTCAAATAATGATGTGGCAATTTTAGCAGCAGCTACTGGTGGAGCTTGTTTAGGGTTCCTAGGATTTAATTCATATCCAGCTAAAGTATTCATGGGAGATACAGGTTCTATGGCTTTAGGTGGAGCAGTAGTAGCATTTGCTGTATTAACAAACTCTGTTCTATTAATACCAATAGTTGGAGGTATATATTTTGCAGAAGCACTTTCAGTTATAATACAAGTATTATCATTTAAATTAACTGGAAAAAGAGTATTCAAAATGGCACCGATACATCATCATTTTGAACAATGTGGATGGCCAGAAACAAGGGTTGTATTTATATTTTGGATAGCTACTGTAGTACTAGCATGGATAGGAATTATTGCAGTATTCTAATCAATCGGGGGTATAAAGATGAACTTGAAAAATAAGAATGTATTACTAGTTGGTCTTGCTAGAACTGGAGTATCAACAATAAAGTTATTAGATAAGCTAGAAGCAAACATAATAGTAAATGACATAAAGGATGAAGAAAAACTTAAAGATATATTAGAAGAATTAAAAGAAATGAAAAATGCTGAGTATATTTTAGGGTATCATCCAGAAAATGTAGATCATATAGATTTAGCAGTAGTATCTCCAGGAGTTCCATTAGATTTACCTTTTATTTTGAAATTAAAAGAAGAAAATATAGAGATAATAGGAGAAGTCGAATTAGCATATAGGTTATCAAAAAATCCTATATTTGTTGGAATAACAGGAACAAATGGAAAGACTACAACAACATCTTTAGTAGGTGAAATATTTAAAGCAGCAGATAAAGACACATATATAGTTGGAAATATAGGAAATCCAGTTATAGATACAGTAGAAACTACAAATGAAGACTCATATCTTATAACAGAACTTAGTTCTTTCCAATTAGAAAGTATAGTTGACTTTAAACCAAAAGTTGCATCAATATTAAATCTTTCTCCGGACCATTTAAATAGACATCATACTATGGAAAATTATATAGCTGCTAAAGCTAATATATTTAAAAATCAAAATAATAATGATTTTGCCATATTAAATTATGATGATAAACAAGTCAGAGACCTAAGTGATAAGTGTAATGGTCAAGTTATTTTCTTCTCAAGAAGAGAAAAACTTGATAAAGGTGTATATTTAGACGAAAATGACAATATAGTTATAGATATAGAAGAGAAAATAGTTTTATTAAATAAAAACGAATTAAGCTTACCTGGACCGCACAATTTAGAAAACTGTATGGCTGCAATAGCAATGGCTTATGTATGTGAAATTGATTTAGAAATACTAAGACATGTGCTTAAAACATTCAAAGCAGTAGAACATAGATTAGAGTATGTAAGAACTTTACATGATATTATGTTTGTAAATGATTCTAAAGGAACTAATCCAGACTCAACTATTAAAGCAATTCAATCTTATGATAATCCAGTTATATTAATTGCTGGAGGATACAATAAAGACAGTGACTATAACGAGCTATTGGAAATAGGAAAGAAAAATATTAAAGCATTAGTTTTAATGGGTGAGACTGCACCTCTAATAGAAGAGTGTGCAAAACTTAAAGATTACAAAACTATTATAAGAGTAAATAACATGAAAGAAGCCGTTGAGGCTTCATATAACCTGGCTAGAAAAGGTGATGTAGTTCTTTTATCGCCTGCATGTGCAAGCTGGGATATGTACAAAAGTTTTGAAGTGAGAGGAATAGACTTCAAAGATAATGTTAACAGCTTAAAATAACTCCTTCAAAGCAATTATTGCGGAATGGAGGGTAGTCTATCAGATGCCTAGTAAAATTTTAAAAAAACAAATTAACAAAGGTATGAAGACGGATTTTGACTCAGTGGTATTTTATACCACTATGATATTAGTATTTTTTGGGATCATCATGGTGTTTAGTGCGAGTTATATTCAAGCTTCATTTAAACATAATGATCCCTATTATTTTTTAAAAAGAGATTTAATTTATGCAACGCTGGGTTTTGCAGGAATGATGTTTCTATCAAATGTTGATTATAGACTTTGGAAGAAGTATTCCATACATATCTGTGCAATAGCTATAATATTTCTTATTTTAGTTTTAACTCCTCTAGGTAAAGAGGTGAATGGGGCAAAAAGATGGCTAGGTGTGGGAGGTGCAACTTTCCAACCATCAGATATAGCAAAATTCGCATGTGTAATAATTACAGCAAAATTAATAGAAATAAGATATGACAAAATAAAATCTTTGACAAAGGGAATTTTACCACTTTTAATTATGCCTGCGGTATTTTTTATACTAATAATGCTTGAACCTAATATGTCAACAGCAGGAACAGTTATACTTGTAGTATTCGTTATGTTATTTGTTGCAGGTATGAATATGAAATTTGTTGGAGGAATGGGATTAACTGGAGTAGGATTATTTGCAGCTTTAGTCATTGCAGAACCTTATAGAATGAAACGTATGATGGCATTTTTAGATCCTTTTCAAGATCCACTTGGATCAGGATATCAAGTTATACAGAGTTTGTATGCTCTAGGTTCAGGAGGTTTATTTGGACTTGGCCTTGGAAAGAGTAGACAAAAATACTTTTACATACCAGAACCACAAAATGACTTTATATTTGCAATTATAGGTGAGGAATTAGGGTTAATAGGATGTATACTAGTTATCATGCTATTTATATTATTAGTTTATAGATGTGTAAGAATAGCTTTAAAATGTGAAGATATATTTGGATGTATGTTAGTTATAGGTATAGGAGCATTAATAGGTATTCAAGCAGCATTAAATATTGCTGTAGCAACATCATCAATGCCTAACACAGGTGTAGCGCTGCCCTTTATAAGTTATGGAGGTACATCACTGACCATGCTTATGGGTGAAATAGGAATAGTGTTAAACGTCTCAAAACATGTCAAGATTAATTAACAGGAGATGATAGGATGAAAGTATTACTATCTGGCGGAGGAACAGGAGGTCATGTTTATCCTGCCATAGCAATCGCAAACAAAATAAAAGAAGAAAATCCTGATTGTGAGATATTATTTGTAGGGACAGAAAAAGGTATAGAATCAGAAATTGTTCCTAAGTACGGATATGAATTAAAAACAGTTACAGTACAAGGATTTAGGAGAAAAATAGATCTAGAAAATATAAAAAGAGTATTCAAACTATGTAAAGGATTAGAAGAATCTAGAAGAATTGTTAAGAAATTTAAGCCAGATATAGTAATTGGTACAGGTGGATATGTTAGTGGGCCTGTTCTTTTTAATTCTGCTCTTAACAAAACAGTTACAATAGTTCATGAGCAAAACTCTTTTCCTGGAGTAACTAATAAAATACTATCTAAGGTAGTTACAAGGGTTCTTACAAGTTTTGAGGATTCTCATAAAAGATTCCCAGAAGATAGTAGGGACAAATTAGTACTTACAGGAAATCCGGTTAGAAAAGAAATATTACAAGCTAGAAAATCAATATCAAGAAGAAAACTTGGAATAAATGAAGATAAAAAAATGGTTCTTTGCTATGGTGGTAGTGGTGGATCAAGAAAAATAAATGATGCAATGAAGCTTGTAATTAAGAATATGGTTGATGAAGATATAGCATTTATATTTGCAACTGGAAAAGTATATTATGATGAATTTATGGAATCTTTAGGTGATATACAGTTAAAACCTTATCAAAGGGTTATGCCTTATTTAGATAATATGGCAGATGGATTAGCTGCTAGTGATATAGTAATAGGAAGTGCTGGTGCAATATCTTTAGCAGAAATAACTGCTCTTGGTAAGCCATCGATAATAATACCTAAAGCATATACAGCAGAAAACCATCAAGAATACAACGCGAAAAGCATAGAAGCTCAAGGTGCTGGTATTGCTATACTAGAAAAAGAGCTAACTCCTGAAAGACTAAATGAAGTAGTATTTAAATTACTAGGAGATAGAGAGCTTCTAATAGATATGTCGAATGCAAGTAAAGAGGCTGGTAAGCCTCAAGCTATTGATGCTATATATGATGAAATAATGATAG
Organism: Terrisporobacter mayombei; assembly: GCF_014333445.1. Lineage (GTDB taxonomy): Bacteria > Bacillota > Clostridia > Peptostreptococcales > Peptostreptococcaceae > Terrisporobacter > Terrisporobacter mayombei_A. Next base: position 269,029 of record NZ_JACRYU010000016.1, read on the forward strand.
CTTACAATGAAAATAAAAAAATAAAATCATCAAAAAAAGTTAGTAAAGTTGAAGATGTTAAAGATAAAAATAAAGATAAAGATGGTGAAACTGTTATAAAAGAAGAAAAAGATAATAGTGAATCTAAAGAAATAAAAACAATCGGAATAAAGAAAAAGTAACATATACCCCCCTAAACTCATAATATTTAATAAAAAGGGATTTAATATTATGATTAGGGGGGTTCGTTTTGTCTAAATATATAATAGCTGGCGGGAATAAAATACACGGAACCTTAAATATAAAAGGAGCGAAAAACTCCATTTTACCATTGATGGCTGCATCATTATTAAATGAAAGTATAAATATTATTCACAATGTACCACTAATTGCCGATGTCTATACTATGATAGATATATTGAGAAGTATCGGATGTAAAGTCGAGCTTGATGACCATGACTTAATAATCGATAGTTCAATTTTGACATCTAATGAAATAAATGAAGTTTATGTAAAAAAAATGAGATCTTCTATTATTGTTTTAGGAGCAATGATTAGTAGATTAGAACATGTTAAGATATATGAGCCGGGTGGTTGTGCAATAGGTAAAAGGCCTATAGATTTACATCTAAAGTCATTAAGGAGGTTAGGAGTAAAAATAGATGAAGGTGAAATTATAGATTGCGAAAGAAAAGATATAATAGGAAAAGATATAATTTTAGAAACTCCAAGTGTAGGTGCAACAGAAAATATAATTCTAGCTTCAGTAAAAGCAAAAGGGAAAACTAGAATATATAATGCAGCAAAAGAGCCAGAAATTGAAGATTTACAGAATTATTTAAATAAAATGGGTGCTAGAGTTATCGGTGCTGGAACTGATTTTATAGAAATAGAAGGGGTAAAAAAATTAGATAAAGTAGAGCATACTGTTATTCCTGATAGGATAGCTATTGGAACCTATATGGTGGCTAGTGCTCTTACGGGAGGAACTTTAGAAGTAGATAGAATTATAAGATCTCACATTGATCCAATAAATAATCTTTTGATAAAGTCTGGATGTGATATTAATTATACACAGGAAGGTCTTATTTTAAAAGCTCCACAAAATATAAAATCTTTAAATTTTGTTAAGACTGATATACATCCGAATTTTCCAACAGATATGCAAGCCCAACTTATGTCTTTGATGACACTTGCTGATGGAGAAACTGTATTTTATGAAACTATTTTTGAAAATAGATTTATGCACTGTAGTGAACTTAATAAAATGAGAGCTAAAACAGAAGTTATTAATCCACATGTATGTCGTGTAGAAGGTGTCAAAAAACTATATGGATCAGAAACAAAGTGTCCCGACTTAAGGGGTGGTGCAGCTTTAATTCTAGCAGCATTAGTTGGTGAAGGTGAAAGTATAATAAGTGATATACATCATGTAGAAAGAGGTTACGAAGATATAGAAAAAATTTTAAAAAATTTAGGTGCAGATATAAAAAAAGCTTAAAAGACCTTTTGGTCTCTTAAGCTTTTTTCATATTATATATAAATCGATAATTTATCCAGTTTGATATAAGATATAATTTTTGACTATTTAAATTATAAAGGAGTATATTTTTCAGGAGATTTGATATCATGAGTAGAGAAAATTTTTATTGTAGAAAAATTGTACTTGTTTCTTAGAAAATAAAGTATTTTGATGATAGATAATTAAAAAAAAACAAATTCTTTGCAGGAAATAGATTTAATTTGCTAACTAAAAAATTAAATTTTTGTAGGGATTTAAAGTCATAAGGAAGTATTTAAATTATAAGAAAATTATTAATATATAATAATTTACATGGAAAAACTTGTAGGAGGTGTGCACTTGAAAAAAAGAAAGAGAATTAATGTATATAAACTAATAAGAATTTTATTTTTTTCTTTATTGATAATAATATGCACATGTTTATTTTTGAATAGTGATTTATTTAATATAAAAGAAGTTGTGATAAATAATAATAAAAATATTAGTGGAAAGGAAATTAATAAATTACTAAATATTGATAAAGAAAAAAATATATTTTCTTATGACTTAGAAAAGTTGCAAAAAAAAGTAGAAGGTAATAATTATATAAAAGAGTGTCAGATAAAAAGAAAATTACCAAATAAATTAATAGTAGAAATTCAGGAAAAAAACATTATAGGACCTTTATATAACAACAAATCTTATTGTTATATAGATGATAAAGGAAAATTAATTGATGAAAAGAAAGATTTAGAAGATGATTCTTTTATTATTAATGTAGATTATAGTATAAGAAATTGTGAGGTTAAATTTACCAATAATGATAAAAAAGTATTATTAACATTGATTAGTAATTTAAAAGAAGAAAATATACTTAGAAGTCTAAGTACTATTGATTTGAATGATATATCTACAATTAGTATGAAATGTAAGAGCGGACTTACTATTAATCTAAACAAAGATGAAAATATAGATAAAAATATAACTAAGTTAAGTCAAGTATTAATAGATTTACGAAATAGAAAGCAAACTTACGGAAGTGTTGACTTCACATGTAGTAGTTATATATTATATAAGCCTTATTCTAAATAAAAATATAAAAAATATTAATATTACAAAATAACTTGAAAGTTATGGATAATTGAAAGTAAAATTATTATGGGAGTTTTATATGAATCATGCCAGGAAAACATTTATTTATAATGAAATATAATTAATTTATTGAAATTTTTTATAAAATTAGAAAATATGTATTTTCAAATCATTATAATTGAGAGTATAATAATATAGAGAATAGAAAGCTTTTATATTATTTTATTTAAAAAGATATTTATCGATGTTATTTGACAAGACGATAAGAAAAATAACTATATATAAATCTGTATATATGAGATATAAAAGGAAAATAAGTATTTTTGTAGAATAAGATAGTTATATGTTAACAAAAATGCTAAGTAAAATGATATAATCATAATACATAACTATTTAATGCGAAAGATAGGGAGGTTTAGATAATGAGTAATAATAGAATTGACATAGAAACTGACAACAATAATGCCATTATAAAAGTTATTGGTGTCGGTGGCGGTGGAAACAATGCCGTTAACAGAATGATAAGGGAAGAATTAAAAGGAATAGATTTCATTTCAATAAATACTGATAAGCAGGCTTTGTTATCTTCTATGGCGGAAAATCAAGTTCAAATAGGCGAAAAGTTAACTAGAGGATTAGGAGCTGGAGCTAAACCTGAAGTTGGTAAAAAAGCGGCTGAAGAAAGTAGAGAACAAATAGTAAGCTTACTTGAAGGAACGGATATGGTATTTGTTACTGCAGGTATGGGTGGTGGTACTGGAACAGGTGCTGCACCAATAGTAGCAAAGTTAGCTAAAGAAATGGGGATTCTTACAGTTGGTGTTGTAACTAAGCCTTTTGGTTTTGAAGGTAAAGTAAGAATGAAAAATGCTGAAGAAGGTATAAAAGAACTAAAAGCTAGTGTAGATACATTAATAACTATACCTAACGATAGATTATTACAAATAGTACAAAAAAATACTTCTATGGTAGATGCATTTTCTATTGCAGATAATGTATTAAAACAAGGTATACAATCAATATCTGACTTAATCAAAATGCCAGGTCTTATAAACTTAGACTTTGCCGATGTAACTTCTATAATGAAGGATAAAGGTTTAGCACATATGGGAATAGGTATAGCTAGTGGAGAAAATAGAGCTATAGATGCTGCTAAAGAAGCTATACAATCACCTCTTCTTGAAACTTCTATAAAAGGAGCTAAAGGAGTATTACTTAATGTTGCTGGTGGTGGTAATTTAACATTATTTGAAGCTAATGCAGCATCAAGTTTAGTAACAGAATCATGTGATCCAGAAGCTAACATAATATTTGGTACTTCTATAAGAGAAGATTTAGGAGAAGAAATAGCAATAACTGTTATAGCAACAGGATTTGAAACTAATCCATCACAAGGATTTGAAGATTCCTTTAAAAATAGAGGAATGAATAGACCTTCTGAAACAATAAGTAAAAAAGTTGAAGAAGAAGTAGCTGTTACTAGAGAAGAAAAAGTACAAGAAAAAGTAGAAGCTAAAAATACTCATACATCTCATATGAATGATATGGATGATGATTTACCTCCAATACCAGTTTTCTTAAGAAGAAATAGAAAATAACATATTTATATAAAAGATGAGAAGCTTTGGCTTCTTATTTTTTGTTATAATACTAAATTGTTACGCATATTATAAATTATAAAGAAGTAGATGTAATTACGCCAAAATAGTTTTAATAACTATTTTTTATACTGCTTAAAAAAGTTATATATTACTATTAAAAAAAAGAAAAGAAAGAATCTTTTCTTTTTTTGTGTTTTTTTATAATAAACTTATTCTTATTCGACTGTCAAAACTGACATATTATTTTTTTTTACTGACTTATAATATATACATGAAAAGGGGGGAAGTAGTTAATGTATCTAGATATATACATTATTGAAAACCTACTAATAAATTATATTATTATAAGCTGTACTTCTATACTTGTAAAAAATACGAATAGTTTTATAAGGAAAATAATGGGATCGATCATAGGCACTATTTATTCAGTAATATATCTGTTTCCAAAGATGCATTTTTTGTACACACTACCCTCGAAAGCAATTTTTATTACAATTATAGGACTTATCTCTTTCGTTTACATAGATAAAAGAGATTTATTAAAGATACTGACTAGTTTTTTATTAGTTAATATTTTTGTTTGTGGAAGTACATATTTTATAATTTATTTTACGGGTATAAGTGACTTGAAAATTTCATTTATAATAATATGCGCATATATAAGTTGCAAGTTATTAAAGAAAATATATTCGGATATTACATTAATTAATCATATTAAGGAGTTTACAAAGGAGATTACAATAAGTTTACTGGGAGAAGAATTAAAGTGTGTAGCTCTTTTAGATAGTGGAAATTTATTAAAAGATCCAATAAGTAAAAGTGATGTGGTTATGGTAAATTCTTATATTTTGAAAAAATATTTGCCTGCAAATTGTAATTATGAAAATGTAGATATCCTTTTAGCAGAAAAAATTATTAACAACTTAAGTGAGGATATATCATCTCGGGTAAGGTTAATACCTTATAATCATGCTACTAGCAGTAAAACAAGTATGGTATTAGGGATTAAGGCTGACTATATACTTATAGATAATAAGAAAATAGGCAATATTGTACTTGGTATATCAAATTTCACTGATGAAAATTATAATGCCATATTAAATCCAAGTATACTTTATTAGGTCTAAAAATGGGGAGGGTTATAATTGAAATTAACAATAATGAAAATTAAATTAAAAGTTAGTTCGTGGTTACTAAACGTAGGTGCAAAATTAGGGATAATTAAGACTAATGGTATGTATTATATGGGTGGTGTAAATATATTGCCTCCACCATTGAAACCTGAAGATGAGAAGTTACTGATTGATAGGTTGGAAAAAGATGAAAGTGTAAAATCAATATTAATAGAGCGAAATTTAAGATTAGTAGTATATATTTCAAGAAAGTTTGAAAATACAGGCATAGATGTGGAAGATTTAATATCAATTGGAACTATTGGACTTATAAAGGCAGTTAATACTTTTAAATCTAATAAAAATATAAAACTAGCTACTTATGCATCTAGATGTATAGAAAATGAAATATTAATGTATCTTCGAAAAAATAATAAGAAAAAGGTGGAAGTATCCTTTGATGAACCACTAAATACAGATTTAGATGGAAATGAGTTATTATTATCAGATGTGTTAGGAACAGAAAATGATGAGATATATAAGATAATTGAAGAGGAAATAGATAAAAATTTATTATTTATGGCTTTGGACAAATTATCAGATAGAGAAAAGCAAATTATGGAATTAAGATTTGGACTAACAACTAGAGGAAATGAAAAAACACAAAAGGAAGTGGCTAATATCCTTGGTATATCTCAATCCTATATTTCTAGATTAGAAAAGAAAATTATTAGTAGGTTAAAAAAGGAAATGAAAAAATTTGTATAAGTTAAATAATATCTCAATGAAAGTATAAAAATATATGATATGTAAATAATTTCATATAAATAATCTTTTAAGAGAGGACTGAAACTTATGCAAATTAATAAGGTTGAAATCTGCGGTGTTAATACATCAGAACTGCCAGTTCTTAAAAATAATCAGATGATGGAATTACTAGTAAAAATAAAGGCAGGTGATGAGGAGGCTAGACAGCAGTTTGTTAGAGGAAATTTAAGATTAGTTCTAAGTATTATTCAGAAATTTAACAATAGAGGAGAAAACATTGACGACTTATTTCAAATTGGGTGTATCGGTCTTATAAAAGCTATTGATAATTTTGATTTAAGTCAAAATGTAAGATTTTCAACTTATGCAGTTCCTATGATAATAGGTGAAATAAGAAGATATTTAAGAGACAATAATCCTATTAGAGTAAGTAGATCTTTAAAAGATATTGCTTATAAGGCTCTTCAAGTGAGAGAAAAATTAATTAGAAATAATTCAAAGGAACCTACGGTTTCAGAAATAGCAAAAGAATTAGAGCTGGATGTAGAATCAGTTGTTATGGCACTAGATGCAATACAAGATCCAATATCTTTATATGATCCAGTATATCAAGATAATGGTGATGCTATATTTGTTTTAGATCAAGTACAAGATAAAAAAGATACAGATGAACATTGGCTTCAAGAAATAGCTCTGAAAGAAGCAATAAAAAAACTGAATAGTAGAGAAAAACTTGTTCTAGATTTGAGATTTTACAAGGGGCGTACTCAAATAGAAGTAGCAGATGAAATAGGTATATCTCAAGCTCAGGTTTCACGTATAGAAAAGAATGCTCTAAAAAATATGAGAAAATATATTTAATTTTGCATTTAGAAAAAATCCTTAGTATAAGAATACTAAGGATTTTTTCGCATAAAAATATTAAGAGTATATTTTTTTTGTATTTTTAAGGAGGATGTTATAATATGATAAGAGTATCTGATATAATGGATAAAGAAATAATCAATGTGAAAAATGGAAAGAGAATGGGATTTATCACAGATATAGACATAGATATAAATGAAGGTAGAGTTCTATCTTTTTCTACAACTGGAGACGGTGGAGGAGGATTTTTCTCTAGAGGAATTGATATGGATGTGATATTTTGGAATGATATACTTAAAATAGGTTGCGACACAATAATAGTGAATATAGGTTCTGAAAAGAGATTAGACATTGATGAGATAAGATAAAATTATAAATTTATATAAACTAAGGAGGAAGAACATGCAATGTCCTTATTGTAATTATAAAGAATCTAAAGTTGTAGATTCAAGACATACAGATAGTAAATCTATTAGGAGAAGAAGAGAATGTGAAGCTTGTAAAAAAAGATTCACAACTTATGAAACAATAGAAACAACACCAGTTATGGTAGTAAAGAAAGATAATACTAGAGAATACTTTGATAGAGAAAAAATAAAAAATGGTATTATTAAATCTTGTGAAAAAAGACCTGTATCAATTGACCAAATTGAAGAGGTAGTATCTTACATTGAAAATGAAATTAACAAAAATTATATGACTGAGGTGGAAGCCAGACTAATTGGCGAAATGATAATGGACAAACTAAAAGATATTGATGAAGTATCTTATGTTAGATTTGCTTCAGTTTATAGACAATTTAAAGACATTAATACTTTTGTAAATGAGTTAAAAACAATATTGATGGAAAAGGATAAATAAGAAATGGAAGACTACATAAAGATAGATAGAATAAATAAAGAGATAGATTTTGTAAATTTAGTTATGACAACTACTAATATTGATGCAAAAAATGAAGATGATTTATTTAAAACTTTTAAAGAAGATGAGTTTAAATTAACAAACTTAACTAGAAATTCACAAATTCATTCAAGTATAGTAAATAAAATAGACATAGAAAATATAGGACAAAGAATTGACGGAGATGCTCTAATTACAAATGTTAAAGAAGTGCCTCTATTAATTTTAACAGCAGACTGTGTTCCTGTTGTAATTATAGATTCTAAAAATAAAGCTATAGGTGCTGTCCATGCTGGTTGGAGAGGTACTTATGATAGAATAGTAAAAAAAACAATAGAAGAAATGATTAAAAATTATAATACTAATCCAGAAGATTTAGTATGTGTAATAGGTCCATCTATTGGTCCTTGTTGCTATGAAGTATCTAAGGATCTTGTTGAAAAATTTAACATAAATTTAGCAAATCATGCAGGAAAATTCGATATAATAAAAAATAACAAATATTATTTAGATTTATGGAAGATTAATGAACTTACGTTAAAAGACTGTAAAGTTAAAGAGGAAAATATAATTAATCTTCAAATTTGTACTAATTGTAATCATGAAAAATTTTATTCTTATAGAAAGCACAATAAAACTCAAAAGAGAATAGGAACCATGATACAAATTAGATAGGGAGGAATAATGATGAAGACAAAGATTCTTGTAATTGATGATGAAGAACATATAGTAGAGTTATTACAATTTAACCTAGAAACATCAGATTATATTGTAGACTATTCTTATGATGGCTTTGATGGTTTCTTAAAAGCAAAAGAGATGAAACCTAACTTAATACTTTTAGATTGGATGTTACCTAATATAAGTGGTATTGATGTTTTGAAAAAAATAAGAGAAGATAAAGATTTGAAAAATACGCCTATTATTATGCTTACAGCAAAGAATATGGAAAGTGATAAAGTAGAAGGTTTAGTAGGTGGAGCAGATGACTACATTACAAAACCATTTAGTATAAAGGAATTATTGGCAAGAATCAGTTCAGTTTTAAGAAGATATAATATGAATGCATCTAGAGAAGAAGAAATTTTAACTGTAAAAGATGTAAAATTAGATCTTATAAAACATGAAGTTACCCAAAATGGGCAAAAATTAGACTTAACGTTAAAAGAATTTGATTTGTTAAAGATATTACTTCAAAATAAAGGAAAAGTTTTGTCTAGAAACTTTTTATTAGATAAAATATGGGGATATGAGTTTTATGGAGAGACAAGAACTGTAGACGTTCATATAAGATATTTAAGAAAGAAAATAGAAAGACCAGATAGTAATGAAAAATATATTGAAACTATTAGAGGTATAGGATATAAAATAGAGTAATGATTGGAGATTAAGATATGGAACCTGTTAGTAGTATTTACTTTTTTATCATGCTAGCAGCGGCTAGTATAGCAATATTGCTATTTAGATATACAGTAACTTTAAGAAGATTTTTAAATAGTTTCATAAAAATATCTAATAAAGTTAGTAATAAAGAATTTCATAGCAGATTACAAACATCAGCTAGAGGTGAGTTAGGAGAGCTTAGTAGGAATTTTAATTTTATGATGGAAACTATGGAAAATACTATTGAAGAAGTTGAATATAAGCATCTTCAGTTGACATCAGTTTTAAAAAGTATATCTCATGGGATATTGGTAATAGACATATATGGGAATATTATTTTAATAAATGATGAAGCTAGAAAGATAATAAAGAGTAAAACTAGAGGAAATGAAGAAGGCAAAAATATTAAACAAGTTATAAATGTACAGGCAATTTTAAAAGAAGTTGAAAGATATGTAGGAAGTAAAGAAAGTGAAAATAGCAATTTAACATTAGAAGATGAGACTGTTTATAAAATAAAGATAGATCCTGTATATCTACAAAATTCTAAAAATGCTATTATAGGTTCTATTATTAATATTGAAAATATAACAGAAATAGTTAAATTAGAAAATATGCGTAAAGATTTTGTTGCTAATGTTAGCCACGAATTAAAAACACCTCTAACTTCAATTAATGGATTTGTAGAAACATTAATAATGAATGAAAATATAGATATAGATAAAAGGAATAGATTTTTAGCTATAATAAAAAAAGAGTCAGATAGATTGAAGAGATTAATAGAGGATATATTATTACTTTCTTCAATTGAGAATAAAAATAATTTAGTAACTGAAAATATTTTACTATACGATGTTTTTAAAGAAGTTTATGAAATGATAAATTATATTGCAAAAGAAAAAGATATAATTATATCCTATAACTTTGAAGATGAAAAAATCGTAGTAGAAGCATACGGAGATTACCTTAAGCAAATGTTCTTAAATTTAATTGATAATGCAGTTAAATATACTCCAGCAGGTGGAGAGGTAATAATAAATCAATATACAAAATATGATGAGATATTTATAGAAGTTATAGATAATGGTATTGGGATACCGAAGGAAGATATAGATAAAATATTCCAAAGATTTTATAGAGTAGATAAAGCAAGAAGTAGATCTGTAGGAGGTACAGGATTAGGTCTTGCTATAACAAAACATATAGTAAATTCTTTAAAAGGAAGAATCTGCGTAGAAAGTGAATTCCAAAAGGGGAGTAAGTTCATAGTCACATTACCGAAAAAAATTTCCTAGATTAATAGGAAATTTTTTTTTGTTTTTGCACAAACTAAATTTATGAAATTTTAATTAAAGAATTAAAGTTTAACCAAAGAAACTATTAGGAGGATTTAGATTTATGAACGATAGCCAAATAAATGATGCTCTATTTAGACATGCTTTTATAGCAGCTATGATAATTGGTACTTTGTGTAGATTTTTATTATTAAGAGTTAAAGATAATCAATACCCTACAACACCGCAAGACTATATAGAGCAGATAATTATTGCATCTCTCGCTGCTTCACTTGGCGCTGTAGCTTTTCCTGCACTTATAGATAAAGAATTTTCAGCTTTGACATTTTTAGCAGTAGGCATACAACAATTTCAAGGTCTGGCACAACAAGAAAAAATAACCTTAGAAAATACAGATGCAGATGAATTAGTGAGTAAAGGAGAGCCATATATTGATGTAATAGCTAACACATATGAAGTGAGAAGTTATGTAAGTCTATTTTCAGCATTAATTGCTTCCATAACGTACATTTATATAGCTAGAAAATATGATGCTGATGCTTTGATTTGCACTATTTTTGCTACACTTGGAGGTATTATAGTAACTCTTATATTTAGAAGAATGTTAAGACGAAGTAGTATAAAAGATGTGGCAGATATTTATCCTGCTAAAATTTCATTTGATGGCCCCATATTAAAAGTAAATGATATAGTTATGACCAATATCGGTCTTAAAGATACTAGAAAAAAATATTTAGAAAAAGGAATAGCTATTGAAATAGTACCTAAAGATATGTCTAGTTTTGGAATAATAAATGATATTGGAGAACAAAGAGCTATCATGCATAATATTTATTTACATATGGGAATAGATAAAGATGTTGATGAGACGGATATAAAAACAATTGCAAGAACTAATTTAGATAGAAAGTCAGTGGTAATAGTTACAATTCCTTTATTAAGGGATGAAGTAAAACTTATTCAAGTTGCAGAAAGTGCACCTATATTAGATACAGCAAAAGGAAAACAAAGTGCATATAAGAAAAAACCTGTATTTTTTAAATAAGTGATTAAAAGAGGTGGTTAAATGGATAAAATATTTTTTATAGGAATTATAATAGGGGTTGTTTCAAGATTAATAATGTTAAATCTAGATCAAAAGCAATATCCAACACAGCCTAATATATTAGTATCACAAATTGTACTTGCTTTTGTTGCATCATCATTAGGTGCGTTATTAATACCTGCTCTTATGAATAGATCTTATACATCTATTACTTTTTTATCCTTAGCAGCAGAGCAATTTAGACAAGTAAGAAGTAATAGGAGAGATACTTTAGAAAGTTTAGAAGGTACACAGTTAGTTACAAGAGGAAATTCTTTTATAGAAGAAGTATGTAGAACTTATGAAATAAGAAACTATATGTGTATTGTAACTTCATTTCTAACTGTTACAGTTTTTTATATATTGATAGGTGAATTTAATATGACTGATAATCCAGCCATATTAATAAGTACTATAAGTGGTATTGTAACTGCTCTTGTATTTAGAAAACTTTTATCAAGACAAAATATAGGAGATATAGCAGAAGTATCAATAGTAGATATTAAATTTGTTGATGAAACTATATTACAAGTAGGTAGTTTAAAAGGAATAACAAATATAGGCTTAAAAAAAGATAGAGATAGATATTTAAAAGAAGGTGTGGGAATAGAAATAAGACCTAAAAATAATAGTTATGCCAATGCTGCTATACTTACTTATCCTGGTCAAAGACAAGCTATTTGTTATAATCTTTATTCAAGAATGGGTGTATTGAGAGAGGTAAATGAACCAGCTTTTTCTCCTCTACCAAGAAAAGATCCAAATACACAATGTATTTTGATGGCTTTTATTCCTATGGTAAAAGATGAGAGAAAGATAATTGAAGCTGTGAAATCATGTCCTATACTTGCAAGCGCAAGAGGGAAAAATTTAGCATTAAAAAATATGAGCATATTAAGAAAGGAAAATGAGTAAATGGGAAAAGATGTGGGTATTAATTCATATACACTAGCAGTAATAACAACTGATAAGAACATGAATACAGTAGGTGGATGTCCTATATTTTATGCAAATGATGATGATGATCTACAAAGTAAAGCAATGCTAATGGCAAAATGTGTAGACGGTATGGTTCATCAAATCTCTGATGAAGTTCTAATAGTGGTAAGGCATTAAGGTACCTAAAGGGTGCCTTTTTGTATACAAATCTAATTTAGAGTGGATACAAGTTGACTAATTTTTTTAAATCATGTATGATAAGATGATGTATTTACATCTATAATTAGATAATACATTTAATTGGAAAAGTGGTGAATCATAATATGGAAGTTAATGTAAAAAATATAAATAATTTAATTAGTAAGGTTTATAAAGATAGCATAGCTGACGAATTAGGAATAGAAGTAGGAGATATACTTTTATCCGTAAATAATGAAAGAGTTGAAGATATAATTCAATACAAATTTTTAATAAGTGATGAATATATCGAACTTGAAATTCAAAAGCCAAATGGCAGAATTTACTTATATGAAATTGAAAAAGATTACGACGAAGAATTAGGAATAGAATTTACGAACCCAATAATAGATAAGGCTAAAAGTTGTAGAAATAAATGTGTATTTTGTTTTATAGATCAACTTCCTAAAGGAATGAGAGAGACTCTTTATTTTAAAGATGATGACTCAAGATTATCTTTTTTACAAGGTAACTTTGTTACTTTAACTAATATGAGCGAAGATGATATAAATAATATAATAAGATATAGGATTAGTCCTATAAATATTTCTGTACATACGACAAATCCTGAATTAAGAAGAAAAATGATTAATAATAAATTTGCAGGAAAAATAATTGATATAATGAGAAGATTAGCAGATGCAGGAATAGAAATGAATGCTCAGATAGTATTATGTCCAGGATATAATGACAAAGAGGAATTAGAAAGAACACTAGAAGATTTAGCTAGTCTTAGTCCTTATGTTCATAGTGCGGCAATAGTTCCAGTAGGAATTACTAGGTATAGAAACAATCTTGCTAAGCTTGAAATATTTGACGAAAATAGTGCAGGTGAAACTATTGACCAAGTTCATAAGCTTCAAGAAAAATATCTTAAGGAATTAAATACTAGATTTGCATTTTTATCTGATGAGTTTTATATTATTGCAAAAAGGCCATTATTAAAATATGATGAATATGAGGGATTTGTTCAATTTGAAGACGGTGTTGGTATGATAACTAAAATGGGAACAGAAATTGTTAATTATCTAGATACTATTACAGGCGAAAGGTTAAACAAAACAAAAAAAGTTTCTATAGCAACAGGAAAATCTGCATATGAATTTATGCTCCATATGGCTAATCGAATAATGGAGAAGTTTAAAAATATTGAAATTAATGTATACAGAATAAAAAATAACTTCTTTGGTGAAACAATAACCGTAAGTGGTCTTTTAACAGCTACTGATTTAATTGACCAATTAAAAGATGAAGACTTAGGAGAGACTTTATATATAACTAGGTCTATGATGAAAGCAGATGAAGAAATTTTCTTAGATAATATTACGTTAAAAGAATTAGAGGAAAAGTTAAACATTGAAGTTGTACCATGTAAAAATGAAGGAATAGATGTGGTAGACAAAGTAACTAAATAGGAAGGAGAATTAATATGGATAATAGACCCATAGTTGCGGTAGTAGGAAGACCAAATGTTGGTAAATCTACTCTATTTAATAAATTAGCAGGAAAAAGAATATCGATAGTAGAAGACACTCCAGGAGTTACTAGAGATAGAATTTTTACAGAAGTAGAATGGTTAAATAAATATTTTACCTTAATAGATACAGGTGGAATTGAACCTGAAAATGATGACATAATATTAACTCAAATGAGAAATCAAGCAATGCTTGCTATGGATATGGCTCATGTAATAGTATTTGTTGTTGATGGTAAAAGTGGTATAACTTCTGCAGATAGAGAAGTAGGATTAATGTTAAGAAAAACTAATAAACCAGTAATATTAGCAGTTAACAAAATCGATAATATGAATTTAGTTGATAATATTTACGATTTTTATGAATTAGGATTAGGAGAGCCCCATCCAATATCAAGTGCTAACAGTATGGGACTTGGAGATTTATTAGATGAAATAGTTGAGAATTTCCCAGAAGGATTAAATACAGAGTATAACGAAGATATAATAAGAGTTGCTATAACAGGGAAACCTAATGCAGGTAAGAGTTCAATACTTAATAAAATATTAGGAGAAGATAGAGTTATAGTAAGTCCAATTGCAGGAACTACTAGAGATGCAGTTGATACATATTTCGAAAAAGGAGATCAACAATATCTTTTAATAGATACGGCAGGAATTAGAAGAAAAAGTAAAGTATACGAAAGAGTTGAAAAATTCTCTGTACTTAGATCTATGAGTGCAGTTTCTAGAGCAGATGTTGTATTAATAGTTATAGATGCTACTCAAGGTGTCACAGAACAAGATACAAAAGTTGCCGGTATAGCACATGAAGAAGGAAAAGGATGTATATTTGTAGTAAATAAATGGGACTTAGTAGAAAAAGATAATAAAACATTAGGAAACTATACTAATGAAATAAGAGACATGTTCCCATTCATGAACTATGCACCAATATTATTCGTATCAGCAGTAACTAACCAAAGAATGAATAAAATAT
The DNA here is from genome assembly GCF_014333445.1 of Terrisporobacter mayombei. Lineage (GTDB taxonomy): Bacteria > Bacillota > Clostridia > Peptostreptococcales > Peptostreptococcaceae > Terrisporobacter > Terrisporobacter mayombei_A. The sequence continues at coordinate 284,237 of NZ_JACRYU010000016.1, forward strand.
TAGATACTGTAGATAAAGTGGCAGCAGAACATTCTAAACGTATAAGTACTTCACAATTAAATGATGTTATAGGGGAAGCTGTTATGCTTAATCAACCACCATCAGACAAAGGTAAGAGACTTAAAATTTACTACGGTGCTCAAACAGGAGTTAAACCACCTAAAATCACTTTATATATAAATAGTAAGGATTTAACTCACTTCTCTTATCAAAGATACTTAGAAAATAAAATAAGAGAAAACTTCGGATTTGAAGGAACTTCAATGCAATTTGAATATAAGGAAAAGGATAGAAAGAGATAAAATCTTTAGGGGGCTAATATGTTAACTTATTTAATTATAATTATAATTGCCTATTTACTTGGTAATATATCAACTTCTTATATAGTAGCTAAAAAACTTGCTGGAGTTGATATAAGAACTCAAGGTTCTGGTAATGCTGGCTCTACAAATGTTTTAAGAACACTTGGCAAAAAAGCAGGCGCATTTACTTTTGCGGGTGATGTCTTAAAAGGTTTTATAGCGGTATGGATGGCTAAAATAATTGCATATGTATTACATATTGATGTTACTATATGTGCTTACTTAGCTGTAGTAGCTGTAGTACTTGGACATAACTACCCTGTTTTTCTTGGATTTAAAGGGGGCAAAGGAGTAGCAACTTCTTTAGGTTCTATGCTTGCTATGAATCCAGTAACAGCATTAACTTGTTTAGGTTTTTTTATTATAATAGTGGCATTAACTAAATATGTATCTTTAGGCTCAATACTTGGTATTGGATTATCACCAATTTTAATGATAATAAACCATAATCTAAAAGGAGTATGGGTAACCTTATTTTTAACAATATCAGTTGCTTATACTCATAAAGAAAATATTAAAAGGCTTTTAAATGGTACTGAAAGAAAAATTGGAGAAAAGAAAAACTAAATTACTATATTAGGTGGTGTTTTTATGGAAAAAATGTGTGTTATAGGTGCTGGAAGTTGGGGGAGTGCACTTGCACTTAGCCTTTATAAAAATGGGCACGATGTACATATGTGGACAAGGGATGTAGAGCAAGTTGAGGAAATCAATGATACCAGAGAGAATAGTAAATTCTTACCAGGAATAATTTTCCCAGATGATTTAATTGTATCTAATCACTTAGAAGAAGTAATTAAAAATAGTAAAATAGTTGTACTTGCTGTACCATCTCAAGCTGTGAGAAGTGTATGTAGACAAATTAAGTCATTTATAAACAATAATCAGATAATAGTAGATGTTGCTAAAGGGCTTGAAAAAGGAACGGGACTTAGATTATCTGAAGTTGTTAAAGAAGAATTACCATATAATCCTTATGTAACTTTATCAGGGCCATCTCATGCAGAAGAAGTATCTAAATTTATGCCAACAACACTAGTTGCAGCATGTGAAGATATAAAATATGCAGAAGAGGTTCAAGACGCATTTATGAGTCCATCTTTAAGGGTTTATACTAATCCTGATATAGTAGGAGTAGAACTTGGTGGTGCATTAAAAAATATAATTGCATTTGGTGCAGGAATGTGTGATGGTCTTGGATATGGAGATAATACTAAAGCTGCACTTATGACAAGAGGTATAAGCGAAATCGGAAGACTTGGGGTAGCAATGGGAGCTAATGTTAATACATTTACAGGTCTTGCTGGGATTGGTGATTTAATTGTTACTTGTACAAGTATGCATAGTAGAAATCGAAGAGCAGGTATATTAATGGGACAAGGAAAAAGTCTTAAAGAAACATTAGAGGAAGTACAAATGGTAGTAGAAGGAATAACAGCTACTGAAGTTGCATATAAAGTATCAAGAGAATTAAATATTGATATGCCTATTACAGAAGCTATATATTCAGTTTTATATAAAGGTGCTAATCCTAATGAAGCAGTATTAGAACTTATGACAAGATCTAAAAAACATGAGATGGAAGAGACGGTTAATAACGGATTATTCCAAAACTGATTTTTATTTAATAAGGACAAATATATATGAATAAAAGATTCCCTCCTGAAATATAATTAATTAAGAAATTATATGCAGGAGGGAATTATTATGAACAATATATATGAAGACATTGCAAAAAGAACTCAAGGCGACATATATATAGGGGTTGTTGGGCCTGTAAGAACAGGAAAGTCAACTTTTATAAGACGATTTATGGAAACTCTTGTGTTGCCTAATATAGAAAATGACTTCAAAAGAGAAAGAACAAAAGATGAGATACCTCAAAGTGGTTCTGGTAAAACCATAATGACAGTAGAGCCTAAATTTGTTCCGGCTGATGGCGTTGAAATAAAAATTAAAGATACTGTATCTCTAAAAGTTAGAATGGTAGACTGCGTAGGATACATAGTTGATGGAGCACTAGGTCATGAAGAAGATGGAAAACAAAGGCTAGTATCTACACCATGGTCAAAAGAAGCTATGAGTTTTGAAAAGGCGGCAGAAATAGGAACTAAAAAAGTTATAAAGGATCATTCAACAATAGGAATTGTTATTATAACAGATGGTTCTGTCACAGGTATAGATAGAAGTAATTATGTAATACCAGAAGAAAGAGTAATAAGAGAATTGAAAACTTTGAAGAAACCATTTGCTGTTGTTTTGAATACAAAACATCCAAAGAGTGAAGATACAAAATATCTAAGAAAAGACTTAGAAGAAAAATATCAAGTTCCAGTAATACCTATTGATGTTGATAAAATGGATGAAAATGATATTGAAGAAGTAATGGAAACTGTATTATATGATTTTCCTCTAGCTGAAATAAGAATAAATTTACCAGATTGGGTTGAAGGTTTAGCTAATAATCACTGGATTAAGACAAATATCATAAATACTCTAAAAGAAGGTATAGCCTCTATTAATAAAATTAGAGATATTAATGATGTTATCGAAGGATTTAATAACCTGCCATTTTTAGAAGAATGTGAAGTAGATGATGTCAGCCTAGGAGAAGGCATTATTAATATTGATTTATGTACAAAACAAGAGTTATTCTATGAAATATTAGAAGAACAAAGTGGATTTAAGATTGAAGGAGATTGTCAATTACTTAATTTACTTACTAAATTATCTAGAATTAAAAATGAATATGATAAGGTAGAAAGTGCTCTATATGATGCTAGAACCTTAGGTTATGGAGTAGTATCACCATCATTGGATGAACTTACTTTAGAACAACCAGAGAAGTTTAAGCAAGGAAAACAATATGGAATTAAGTTAAAAGCTAATGCACCTTCTCTTCATATAATAAAAGCTGATGTATCAACGGAAGTATTTCCAATAATGGGTAATCAGAATCAAGGAGACGAAATGATTCAAACTCTTCTTGAAGAATTTGAAAATAATCCAGATGCTCTTATGGAGCAAAATATGTTTGGTAAATCCCTAAATGATTTAGTAAAAGAACAATTACAAAGTAAATTATATACTATGCCTGAAGAGATTAGATGCAAAATACAAAAGACTCTTCAAAAGATTATAAATGAAGGAAGTATGAATATAATAACAATTTTATTATAAAAAATAAATTTTAAAAAGAAATAGTTTATTTATTATTTGTAGATTAAAAATTTAAAGAAGTTGTTTCATCTTTCAATGGTTTCTGTACGGCATTATCTCGACGTATAGGAATTGGTAACATAACCAGCGTTGCCACAACTATAGCTTTGGGAGCTAAATGCGGAGTTTATTCTAATTAAAGCTGGTAAAAATAGTTAAGATATTACTTTTGGCCAAGTTGCACTTGAAATAAAAGTTATAGATTTCTGAGAAGCTTTAAATAAATCAAAAGTTGGATAGTTATATTAAATTTATAGATATAAAAATGGTTCTTGTTTTTTCAAGAGCCATTTTTAATATTCTTTTTATAAAATTGTAGAATAGTATGTGAAATTTTTAATATTATTGGTTATAATCATATATATGATAATTTTATAGTATAAGAATTCATTATATAGTTTTCAAATTATTTGACAAGATTATGCTTAATGCTTAAAATATAGTTAAAATGGATTGATTATACTTTATTTTTTTATATTTCTTAGAGAATATACATAATTCAATTTGTAGACAAAATGTAGGAGGAAAGAAAATGTTAGATATCAAAAGGATAAGGGAAAACCTAGAAGATATTAAAAAAGCTATGGATAGAAGGGGAGAAAAAGAATTCGATCTTGATGCTGTAGTTGAATTAGATGATCAAAGAAGGGAATTATTAAAAGAGGTTGAGGCTTTAAAAAGCGAAATGAACGTTGAACAAAAGAAAATACCTCAATTAATGAAGGAAGGAAAAAAAGACGAAGCAGAAGCTGAAAAAGTTAAACTTAAGGATCTTTCTGAAAGAATAAAGGGGTTAGATGAAAAAGTAAAAAATGTTCAAGATGAATTACAATATAGATTACTTAGAATACCGAATGTTCCAAATGAAAATGTTCCTCAAGGAGATACTGATGAAGATAATATAGAAATCAGAAAATGGGGAGAGCCAAGAACATTTGATTTTGAATTCAAGCCTCACTGGGATTTAGGAACTGATTTAGGAATATTAGATTTTGAAACTGCTGCTAAAATAACAGGTTCAAGATTTACTTTATACAGAGGTTTAGGTGCTAGATTAGAAAGATCTATAATGAACTTCTTCTTAAATGAAAATACAACTGTTCAAGGATATACAGAAATGATACCGCCATTTATGGCTAATAGTAATTCATTCCTTGGAACTGGTCAATTACCTAAATTTGCTGAAGATATGTTCAAAGTAGAAGATACTGGTTACTACTTAATACCAACTTCAGAAGTACCTTTAACAAATATAGTAGCAAACGAAATATTACCGTTTGAACAATTACCTTTAAACTTTACTGCATATACTCCATGCTTTAGATCAGAAGCAGGTTCTGCTGGTAGAGATACTAGAGGTTTAGTAAGACAACATCAATTTAATAAAGTTGAAATGGTTAAAATATGTGCACCAGAAGAATCTTACAATGAATTAGAAAAATTAACTGCTAATGCAGAACATTTATTACAAGTATTAGGTCTTCCTTATAGAGTTGTTAGAATATGTACTGGTGATTTAGGATTTACAGCTGCATATAAATATGACTTAGAAGTATGGATGCCAAGTTACAATAGATATGTTGAAATATCTTCTTGCTCAAACTGTGAAGATTTCCAAGCTAGAAGAGCTGGTATAAGATTTAAAAGAGACAAAAATTCTAAAGCTGAATACTGTCATACATTAAATGGATCAGGTCTTGCTGTAGGTAGAACTTTTGCAGCTATACTTGAAAACTATCAACAAGCTGATGGTTCTATAGTAGTTCCAGAAGTATTAAGACCATACATGGGTGTAGATGTTATAAAATAATTTTATATTTTACATACAAAAAAGAGAGATTTTAATCTCTCTTTTTTATTACAAGAAAATTTTGAGCAGGATTATTGCCTAAAATGATTCCCCAATACATTGCTCAAAGGCATATTGACGCCGATATGAAGCGGCTTAAGCGAAGCAAATTTTTTATTATGAATATTATTATTAAGTTTATAAATTAGTTAAAATCTATTATTTACATTTAAAAGTCTCACAAGAAGAAAAATTTGAATTTATATGAACATTATCAGCTAAACAAGATTTACTTTTATTATAAATACAATTAAAAGCTTCACATATTATATCATCTGGATCAGTCTTGTTACCACAGGCAATTGCGCTTGTAAAAAGTCCTACACTGTCATCAAAGAAAGATGAACAAGTAGTTTCTGATGTGGTCATAGCAGAGCTTCCTCTTACATTAATATATCCAGCATTACAATCACCATCATAATTATGTGCGCAGCCTCTTGCTGAGCAAGTTAATTTTCTATTAGACATATTACTTCCTCCTAGATATTTCTTCATTTAAATATTGTTATCTAAATATTAAAAAATATGCATGATTAATATTAATTTCAGATTTATACATAAAATGATTTATAAATAATATTGTATTAGCATAAAGTATGTTAAGGGGTTACTGAAATTGATAATATGATATAAAAATCGGCAGAAATTAATAATATAAAGTTAGTATTTTAAAGAAAAATAGAAAAAAATGTTTATAAGAAACAAATTAAAATATGAGTATATCACTTATACTAAGAAGGATTTAAGCTAGTATTTAAAGAAAATATATAATTAATTATTTTTGATTTTGGGGTGATATATTGAAAAAAATAAAGTATACTAGAGTTTTTATTTTAGGTATTTTTATATATATCTTATTTAAAGCAATTATGATTCTGATGGGTTCAAATACATCAAATTTATTATTGGAAAATGATGTATATACATTAAAGAAAAATGTTAAAGCTCTAGTAATAAGAGATGAATATTTAGTGAAAAGTGATACTGATGGGACTTTATCTTTATCTGTATCAGAAAATGAAAAAATACATAAGTCTCAAGAGTTAGCTATTATATACAATAACAAGATAAATGAGAGTATAAATAAAGAGATTCAAACTTTGAAAGATGATATTAAAGCAATAGAAAAAGAAAATAATTCATTGAAAAAAGGAATTTTATATTCTAAAAAAGAGCAATTAAAAATTTTACAAGGCAAAGTAAAATCAAATACAACCAGTTATTATGCTGAAAGTTCAGGGGTATTATCCTTGAAATATGATGAATATGAAGATGTATACACATATGATTCTTTAGAAAATATAACTAAAGAAGATATAGAAAATACAAAAAATAATTTTAAAAAATCAAAAGGTGATAATGGACAAGTTGAAGAAGGGGATGTTATCTTCAGAGTTATAAATACTAATGAAATATATATAGTATTTGTAAATAATGATGAGAAGTTGTTTAATGAAGGTGATAGTGTTAAAATTGAAATGAATAAGGAAAAAATAAATGGAGAAATATATAGAGTTTATAAAAAAGATGATTATTTTATTACAATAATTAAAATTACACAACAAAATATTGGAATTTTTGATACAAGGAATCAAGAATTTGATATAATATATAGACAAATGGAAGCTTTAAGGATACCAAAAGACTCTATAGTGAAACAACATAAAAAAAGAGGCGTTTATGTAATAAATGAAGAAACAAAAAAGCCTGAGTTTACAGAAATAAAAGGAAATTACTACGAAGACGATGATTATATATACATAGATTTTAGAGAAAATAAAATAAATGGTATAGATACTGTAGATTTGTATGATAGAATTATTTTAAAGCCTAACTTTATAAATAGAAGTATTAAAATAGTTAATTAGTATAATTAAATAAGAAGGTGGTAATTATGTCAATTAAAGAAAATATAATGTCTATTAAAAAAGAAATTAATGATATAAAAGAAAAATGCAATAGACAAGATGAAGTTAATTTAATGGCAGTTACTAAAACTGTAGATGTAGATAAAGTTTTAGAAGCTATTGATGCAGGGATTACAGATATAGGTGAAAATAAACCTCAAGAGCTAGCGAGAAAATATGATGCCATAGGAGATAAAGTAAGATATCACCTAATAGGAACACTTCAAACAAATAAAGTAAAGTACATAATAGATAAAGCATATATGATTCATTCATTAGATAGAATTTCATTATGCGAAGAAATTCAAAAAAGAGCTGAAAAAATAGATAAAGTTATTAACTGTTTAGTTCAAGTTAATATTTCTAAAGAAGAAAGTAAGCATGGTCTAGATAGAGAAGAAGTTATTGATTTTGTGAGAGAAGTTTCTGAAAAATATAATAATATAAGAATTAAGGGCTTAATGACAATGGCTCCATTTATAGAAGATAAAGAGCAAATAAGAAAAGTTTTTAAAGGTCTTAAAGATTTATCTTTAGAAATTAAAGACTTAGAATTAGCAAATGTAGATATGGACACTTTATCAATGGGAATGAGTCATGATTATGTAATTGCTATAGAAGAAGGAGCAACTATAGTAAGGGTTGGTACTTCTATTTTTGGGCCAAGAAATTATAACTAGTAGAAAATATAGGGAGGAATATAAAATGAGTGAAGGATTTATAAAAAAATTTAAGGATTGGATGTCTGTTGAAGAAGAATATGAGGATGATGACTTCGAAGGTGAAGAGTCTGTAGAAAACATGCAAGATGATTCAAAACTTGAGCCTGTGGCGGTGCCTTCTATAACAAAAGGTAGTAAAGTTGTAAATATACATACTAATAGTCAAATGAAAGTGGTTATTGTAGAGCCTAAAAAATATGATGATGTTACTATAATAGCAGACCATTTAAAGCAAAGAAGAGCTGTAATTGTAAATTTAGAGAGCTTAGAAGAAGATCCAGAAACTAAAAAATCTATATACTACTTCATGAGTGGAGCAGTATATATCTTAGAAGGAAGTATGCAAAAGGTTTCTAAATCCATATTTATATTAGCACCAAATAATGTTGATATTGATGCGAATATAAAAAAAGAATTAGAAAGTAAGGCATTTTTCCCTTGGCAAAAATAATAAAATAAAGGAGCAAGAGTATGCAAATGATAGCTATAGTGCTTGTCAAATTTTTGGATATATTAACTTGGATTATATTAATACAATGTTTAATGTCTTGGTTTCCAGGAGCTAGATATTCAAAGATATATGAAATATTAAATACACTGACAGAACCTATAATGTATCCAATCAGAGAATTGTTATTTAGATATATAGATATACCTATAGATTTTTCACCAATAATAGCATTTTTCTTAATTTCAATAGTTCAAAGGCTAATAATAAGCATTGCTTGGTAAGATAAGGTATAAAAAATGGATAAATTAAAATTAACATCTTACATTAAAGATATAGAACTTAAGAATAATATGTTTAAAATTATCGATAAGGCAAATAGCTGTTTAAAAAATTATGATGTAAAATGTAGTGATTTTTTAAACCCATTTGAAGTACAAAATGCAATAGCTATTCTAAACTACAATGATGATTTAAAATATACTGTAGATGGTGGATACGAAGAAAGTGAAAGGAAAGTACTATTTATATATCCTTTTTATATGGAATATGAAGATATTGAAGAAAATTTAAGATTTATACAAATAGAAGGAAATTTTAAATTTAAATCTATAAATCATAAGGATTATTTAGGATCTTTATTAAATTTAGGTATAAAGAGAGAAAAAATTGGAGATATAATTATACACGAAAGCTTTTGTCAAGTAATTGTAAGTAATGATATTTGTGATTTTATAGTAATGAACTTAGAAAAAGTAGCTAGAAATAATGTGAAAATAAAAGAAATTTCTAGAGAAGAACTTGTATATAATCCTCCGAATTATAAAGAGATCTCATTTACCGTATCTTCTAGTAGATTAGACTGTATAATAAGTGGATTATATAATATTTCTAGACAAGAAAGTGCTAAATTAATAAATGCTGAAAAAGTTCAAGTAAATTATGAAAAAATTACATCTTGTTCTAAGGAAATAAAGTCAGGATGTATGATTTCTGTAAGAGGAAAGGGAAGATCTCAAATAATTGATATAGGTGATCTTACTAAAAAAGGTAAAATAAAAGTTCTTGGAAGATTATTGGTATAGGAGGATAATAATATGATAACTCCAGTAGATATAGAAAATAAAGAGTTTAAAAAAGGCTTTAGAGGGTATAATGAAGAAGAAGTAGATGATTTTCTAGATAGTGTTAAAGAAGATTTTGAAAACCTATACAGAGAAAATCTAGATTTAAAAGAAAAATTAAAATTATATCAAGAACAAGTTAGTAGATATAAAAGTATAGAAGATACATTAAATGCAACATTAATAACAGCTCAAACAGCAGCAGAAGATACATGTACCGCTGCTAATAAAAAAGCTAGAATTATTGTTGAAGAAGCTGAATTAAAGTCAAAGCAAATTATAGAAGACTGTAATGAAAGAATTGTAGACTTAAGAAAGGAATATGATTCTTTAGTCAAAGAATTTAAAGTATTTAGAAATAGATTTAAGTCATTAATAGAAGATGAAATGAGAAATATTGATGAAATATTTTATGATGTAGATGAACATTGCAAGGAACCATTTAAACAAATTGACTTTATAGGAAATGAAGGAAGGGACTTTTTAGCAGAAGATGAAGCTGCATCTGCTCTTGAATAATAAAATTTTTCTTTAATAAATAATTGTATTGACTGAAAACATAAGTTATTGTATACTTTAAGAATAAATTACATATTTAAAAGCAAGGATAGAGAGAGTAGGCTTTTGGAGATTTTACAGAGAGTTGGGAATGGTGAGAACCAATGAATTGAATAAAGTTGAAAATCACTCTTGAGCTGTAGGCTGAAAGATTTTAATCAAATAAGCTGTGCCGGTTAGTGCCGTTAAACTATAGAGTGTTATATATATTTTGAGTATATATAGAATTAGGGTGGTAACGCGATTTCAACTCGTCCCTTTTATTTAAGGGGACGAGTTTTTTTATATAGAAATATATTTTATCTGATTTTTTTGATAGATTATATTTTCTAACATATTTAATCTAAGCAACAAATGAAGTCGTTGTCGACGTGAAGTGTAGCGTCCATGCAACGGATTAAGAGAAGGTAATTTTTATATTCCAAATTAGCCAAACTAGCTTAATATTAAATTCATAAAGCTTTTAAGTATATATAAACTGGCATTATTGTCAAAAATATGGGAATAATTTAATGTTAAATTAATTAATAAATCATAATGAAAGGGTGAACTTAATGGAAAAATTTAAGCCGTTAGTAGATACTTCAGTAAAAGATGCTGAAAGTAAAGTATCAGAATATTGGAAAGATATAGACGTATTAAACAGAACATTAGAAAAAGGACAAAATGATCCGAGCTTCGTATTTTACGAAGGACCTCCAACAGCAAATGGTAATCCAGGTATACACCATGTTGTTGCTAGAACTCTAAAAGACTGGGTTTGTAGATATAAAACAATGAGTGGGTATCAAGTTAAAAGAAAAGCTGGATGGGATACTCATGGATTACCAGTTGAACTTCAAGTTGAAAAAGAATTAGGTTTAACTAATAAACAACAAATAGAAGAATATGGTATAGCTGAATTCAACCAAAAGTGTAGAGAGTCAGTTTTCACTTACGAAAGTAAATGGAGAAATATGACTGAAAGAATGGCATACGAAGTTGATTTAGATAATCCATATATAACTTTAGATAATAATTATATAGAGTCAGTTTGGTGGATATTAGACAAATTCAATAAAGAAGGATATTTATACGAAGGACATAAAATACTTCCATATTGCCCAAGATGTGGAACTGGTCTTGCATCACATGAGGTTGCTCAAGGATATAAAGAAGTTAAAACTAATACAGTTATAGCTAAATTCAAGAGAAAAGATGCTGAAAATGAATACTTCTTAGCTTGGACAACTACTCCTTGGACACTACCTTCAAACGTTGCTTTAACAGTTAACGGAGAAGTAGATTACTTAAAAGTTAAAAAAGATGATGAAATATACTATGTTTCTAAACCATTAGCTAATAAAGTTTTAGGTGAAGGAACTTACGAAATATTAGAAACTATGAAAGGTGCTGAATTAGAAGGTGTTGAATACGAGCAATTAATGCCATTTGTAACAACTGATGAAAAAGCATTCTTCATAACACTTGGTGATTATGTAACAACTGAAGATGGTACAGGTATAGTTCATACTGCTCCAGCATTTGGTGAAGATGACTATAATCTAGGAAGAAAATACAATCTACCAGTATTACAACCTGTTGATGAAAGTGGTAAATTCACTGCTACACCATGGGAAGGTAGATTTGTTATGGAAGACGGTTTAGATGTTGACATAATAAAATGGTTAGCTAAAGAAAATAAGTTATTCTCAAAAGAAAAAGTAGAGCATAACTATCCACACTGCTGGAGATGTTCAACTCCACTTGTATACTATGCGAAACCAAGCTGGTATATAGAAATGACAAGATTAAAAGATAAGTTAATAGAAAATAACAATGGTGTTAACTGGTATCCAAAATTCGTTGGTGAAGGAAGATTTGGTAACTGGTTAGAAAACTTAAATGACTGGGCAGTATCAAGAACAAGATACTGGGGTACTCCACTTAACGTATGGAGATGTGAATGTGGTCATAAAGAATCTGTTGGTTCTAGAGAAGAATTAGCTGCCAAAGCTGTAGAAAATATAGATCCGAAAACTGTTGAACTTCATAGACCATATGTAGATGATATACATTTAAAATGTGATCACTGTGGAGAACAAATGACAAGAGTTACAGAAGTTATAGACTGTTGGTTTGATAGTGGTGCAATGCCATTTGCTCAACATCATTATCCATTTGAAAATAAAGAAAACTTTGATCAACTATTCCCAGCAGATTACATCTGTGAAGGTATAGATCAAACTAGAGGATGGTTCTATTCATTACTTGCTATATCTACATTTGTAACAGGAAAAGCTCCTTACAAAAATGTACTTGTTAATGATTTAGTTCTTGACAAAGATGGTAAGAAAATGAGTAAATCTAGAGGAAATACTGTAGATCCATTTGAACTATTCGATAAATATGGAGCAGATGCTTTAAGATGGTACTTATTATATGTATCTCCACCATGGACTCCAATAAGATTTGACGAATCAGGTCTTAGAGAAATACAAAGTAAGTTCATAGGAACTATAAAAAATGTATATAACTTCTTCGCATTATATGCAAATACTGATAATGTGAATCCAACTGACTTCTTTGTTGAATACAAAGATAGACCAGAACTTGATAGATGGATATTATCAAGATTTAACAACTTAAAGAAAGAAACAGAAGAAAATCTTGAGATATTTGAAGTTAATAAAACTATAAGAAGTATACAAGCATTTATAAATGATGATTTATCTAACTGGTATATAAGACGTTCTAGAAGAAGATTCTGGGCTACAGAATTAACAGAAGATAAAAAGGCAGTATACAACACAACTTATGAATTATTAACTGAATTATGTAGAATGATAGCTCCGTTTGCTCCTTATTTATCAGAAGAGATATATAGAAACTTAACTAATGAAGAATCAGTACACTTAGCTAGCTATCCAAGAGCTAATAAAGAATTAATAGATTTAGAGTTAGAAGATAAAATGGAAATAACTAAGACATTAGTTACTTTAGGTAGAGCATCTAGAGAAGAAAGTAAAATAAAAGTTCGTCAACCAATACAAAAAGTTTTAGTTGATGGAAAATATAAAGAAAGAATAAGTGACGTTGTAGATTTAATAAAAGAAGAATTAAATGTTAAAGAAGTTGTATTTGCTGATGATTTAAGTGAATATATGAACTACAGCTTAAAGCCAAACTTCAAAGTTTTAGGTAAAGTTCTTGGAGCAAAAATGAAATTCTTTGCAGGAGCTTTAGCTAAATTAAGTGCTAATGAAGTAGTACCTAAATTAGAAGCTGGTGAAAAGGTAAGTGTTGATTTAGATGGTGAAGCATTTGAATTTGGTAAAGATGATGTATTAATAAATATATCTTCTAAGGAAGGTTTCGATGTATGTATGGAAAATAACATATTCGTAATATTAGATACTCATTTAACTGAAGAATTAATCCAAGAAGGATATGCAAGAGAATTTATATCTAAAGTTCAACAACTAAGAAAATCTAGCAACTTCGAAGTATTAGATAACATAGATATAAAATACTGTGGTGACGATGAAATAGCTAATTCAGTTGCTAAATTTGAAGAATATATCAAAAATGAAACTTTAGCATTATCAGTTGAAAGAACTAATGATGAAGCTTTAGAAGTGTTTGACTTAAATGGTCATAATACAGGAATAAAGGTTATAAGAAAATAATATTTTATTTTAAAACTATAGAAGATAAATCTTAGTATTAATCTTATAAATAAAAACTACCTCTTAAATAGAAATAATTTAAAGAGGTAGTTTTTTTATTTTTTCAGAATAATCAACTAGGAATCTAGCGATTTCTCCATATGGAACTTTTTCAGATTTTAAAAGGGCTTGTACAACTAGCCCATCAACTATAGATATTAATAAAAATGAGGCAGCTTTAGCGCGAGATTTATCAGATATAATTTCAATAATTTGTTCTTCTAGAGCTGTTCTCCATTCTACATATTTAAGACCAATTCTTTCTTTTAATGCATCATTTCCTATTATAGCTTCGCATAATAAATACATATGAATTCTTCCAGTTTTTTCAATATTAGATATATTTTTTAGAATTATAAGAACTAACTCTTCTGTAGTAAAATGATGATTTGTTCTATTCAAACAATCAAATAAAGCTTCAGAAATTATATTTAAATGATTATCAGCAATATCAAATATAATATCATCCTTAGATGAATAATGATAATATAGTGTGCCTTTACTTATATTAACTTCTTTTGCTATGTCAGCTAAAGAAGTATTATTTATACCATTTTTAGTCATTAAATTAATAGAAGCTAATAAAATCTTTTCTTTCATACTATGATTTTGCTTTGTTCCTCTATTTAATTTCATAGTTTAATCCTTCCTAATATATAGTTATAAAAATATTATAATGTTAACAAAAATTATTGTCAAATTAGAAAAAACATTTTCATTTTCTTATTATTGACAAAATATTTTTTAAAAGATAAAATATAATTATTAGTTCGGTCAACTGACCGATAAATATTAACTTATTTAGGGAGAGGTATTTGAATGAAAAATATAAAATTAATAACTGATGGTAGTTGTGATCTTTCACAAGATTTAATCGATAAAAGTCAGATAGAAATAGTTGATATAAAAGTTTCTTTTGGAGAGAGAAGTTACTCAACAAGAGATTTAACAAATAAACAATTTTATGAGATGATGAAAGAGCATAGTGAATTACCAAAAACAGCATGCCCATCTCCGAGTCAATATATAGAAGCATTTGAATGTGATGAAGATAATATTATAGTTTTTTGCTTAACAAGTAAGTTATCAGGAGTTTATAATTGTGCTTTACTTGCAAAAAATATGTATGAAGAAGAACATGGAAATAAGAAAAGAATTGAAATAATAGACACAACTACAGGATCTATAGGACAAGCTTTATTAATATCTAAAGTAGCTGATATGGTATCTGAAGGAAAAGATATGGATGAAATAGTATCTACTATAGAAAAAATGAAAAGTGAATTGATATTTTATGGAACTTTACACACTTTAGAAAATGCAATTAAGGGTGGTAGAATAAACCCAATAGCAGGTAAGATAATAGGTATTTTAAACTTTAAGGCAATTGTTCATATTAATGATGGATTAGTAAAGCCGATTGATAAAGCTAGGGGAGAAAAGAATAGCTTAAATAAAGTTGTTCAATATATGAGAGATAATATTGATAAATATAAAAATAAAAAATTAGCTATAGGTCACGCTAATTGCCTTGAGAAAGCTTTAAAAATTAAAGAAGTGTTAGAATCAGAATATTATTTTGAAGAAATACTAATAATTGAAGTTGGACCAGCTATGGGAACTTATACTTCTGAAGGTGCTATACTTATAGCATCATTATAATTTTTAACTTCTTGACAAAATAGATTGTAAAACATATTATTTAATATATATATATAGAAAATCCGTTCTAGTTTTATAGAACGGTTTTTTACTGTTAAAGTAGGAGGCATTATGAAAAAAATTGGAATAATTGGTGCAATGGACCAAGAAGTAAGAACATTAAAAAGCTTAATGAATATAGAAAAAACTGTTGAAAAAGCAAGTTTAAAATTCTATGAAGGGAAGCTAGAAGGAAAAGATATAGTTTTAGTTCAATGTGGTATAGGAAAAGTAAATTCTGCTTTATGTGCTCAAATATTAATAAGTGAATTTAAAGTTGATGCAGTAGTTAATACAGGTGTTGCAGGTGCTATACATTCATCACTTGGTGTAAATGATATAGTTATATCAACAGAAGCGATACAATATGATGTTGATGCTACAGCTTTTGGATATTCAAAAGGTCAAATACCTCAAATGGATAACTCTGTTTTTGTTGCTGACGAAAGTCTTATAAATGCAGCATATGAATCAAGCTTAGAACAAGTTAAAGGCAAAGGATTTAACATAGTAAAAGGTAGAGTAGCTACAGGAGATATATTCATAAGTTCTAAAGAATTAAAAGAAGAATTAGAAAATGATTTTAAAGCTTATTGTGGTGAAATGGAAGGTGGAGCTATAGCTCATGCTTGTTACTTAAATAATATTCCGTTTGTAATAATAAGAGCAATGTCAGATAAAGCTGATGGAAGTGCTAATGTAACTTATGATGAATTTGTTGTAGAGGCAGCAGAAAACTCAAAAGATATAGTATTAAAAATGCTAAGAGCATTATAATTATTGGGGAAGTCGACTAGACTTCCTTTTGATATTTAAAAATATTTTAATTCATAAATATAAAATATCATTTTTTTAAAGCAAAGACAAAAAATTCTAATATGAATTTTAGTCTTTGCTTTTTGTATTTTTATAATATTTTTTCACATACTAAATTTAATGCTAAAACTTCATAAAAGGATGTGAAGATATGAAATTTAATACATATATTCCTAAGGATAACTTCAAAAATTTAAAAAATACAAAAATAAAAGAATATGATGAAAAATACTTGGATATAGAAAAGGAAATAGAAAAATCTTATACAGATAAATGTAAAGATGATAATGAGCAGTATGTAAGTATTGAAGATATACATAGGCTTATAAATGGGATGTATTTATCTGATGACTCAAAAAAAGAATTAGGTATTATAAAAAGATATTTAGAAAAACTAATAATAATAATCGAAAGAAGTAGAATTAGAGATTATATGTATCTAACAGATAGCAAAAGAAGATTATTTATAATTAATTTTATTGCTGGCCTTGGAAAGGGATTTGGTCAAGCAATAGGATTTACTATACTTGCAGCAATTGTACTTGGTTTATTATTCAGTTGGGTAGATCTACCTATAGTAGGTAGATACATAGCAAAATTATTAAATATAGTACAACAATATAGAAAATAGATGAGGTGACATTATGGATTTAAGAAAAAAGCTAGAAAAAGAAAAACAAGAAGTAACTAAAACAATTGAAGGAATGAATGATAATACATTGTTTGGTGATACAGATAGACATACTAGTGAGAAGTACAGTACAGGTGAATTATCAAGTTATGATAATCATATTGGTGATATAGGTACAGATGTATATATGCATGATATGGATAATAGTTTGATAAATCATGAACAATATGTTTTAAATGAAATAAATGAAGCTTTAGAGAAAATGGAAGATGGAACTTATGGAATATGTACAAATTGTCATAAAGAAATAGAAAAAGATAGACTGGAAATAATACCAGAAACAACTTTATGCGCTGAGTGTGCAAAAGAAATAGTTGTGGGACCTGATATTAGTGAAAGTGTAGATAAAAATCCTTTAAATTCTTATAATGATATGTATTACAGTGAATATATAAAAGACTTAACTGACTTAAATAAAAATGGTTTAGATGATGACAATGAATAAATAAAAATAGATACTTATTGTAAGGAGTGTTTTCACATGAGAAAAACCATTTATGTATTGATTTTTGCAGTGATGATATTAATAGGTGTAAGTATTCGTAATATGTCTAATGAAAAAATCGAAACAGGTAAATTTGATAATATAAATAATGGATATGATGGATTAATCATTAAATGTGGGAGTACAGATGAAAAAGTTGTTGCTCTTACATTTGATGATGGCCCTGATGAAACATTTACTCCTCAAATTTTAGATCTTTTGAAAAAATATGACATTAAAGCAACATTTTTTGTTGTAGGAGAAAATGTTCAATACAATAAAAAACTTATAAAAAGAGAATTTGAAGAAGGTCATGAAATCGGGAATCATACTTATACTCATATCAATGTCTCTAAAAATGGTTATAATAAAATCAAAAAAGAAATTGGTGATACACAGGAGGAAATTAAATCTGTAACAGGAGTATATCCAAAATTTTTTAGACCCCCTTATAGATCTATAAGTAAGGATATGTGTGAAATTATAAAGCAAAATGATATGAACATAGTATTATGGTCTTATGTAGATGCTAGAGATTGGTCAAACCCAGGAGTGACTTCTATTGTAAAAGCTATAGAAGATGGAATTCAAAATGGATGTATAATTTTATTACATGATTATAATAGAATAAGAACACCGAAATCTCAGACAGTAAAAGCTTTAGAGATAATGATACCAGACCTATTACAAAAAGGATATAAATTTGTAACTGTATCTGAACTAATAAATCATATAGAAGAAAATAAATCAACAGAAGAAGCTGCAAATTAAATATTGATTTATACAAAAAAGCATCTTTTTAGAAATTTGTTTCTTTAAATATGCTTTTTTTGTATAATAAAAAAGATGATACTTATTTAGGAGGAAAGATTAATGTATGAAATTATAATGGTTTTACTTATTGGTTTAGATCAAATAATAAAATACTGGGCCTTAAATTTCTTAAAAGAAATAGGGAGTATACCTGTAATTGAAAATATATTTAATTTGACATATGTGGAAAATAGAGGTGCAGCTTTTGGTATGTTACAAAATAATCAAACTATATTTATAGTAGTTGCAGCCTTAGCGTCTTGTTATGGTCTTTACTATTTACATACTAAGAAAGTTAGTAATATTGGTAAGATAGGCATATTACTAATTATTTCAGGGGCCATTGGCAATTTAATAGACAGAGTAAGGCTAGGGTTTGTAGTTGACTATTTGGATTTTCATATAATTTGGAGCTATGTATTCAACTTAGCAGACTGTTTTGTAGTAGTAGGAACGGTACTTCTATGTGCATATATATTGTTTAATGAAGAAGAAGATAAAAAGCAGGTGAAATAATGGATGAAATAAGAGAATTTTTAGTTTTAGAAGAGGAAGAAGGAGAAAGATTAGATGTATATCTGTCAAGTCAACTTGGAGATATGTCTAGAAGTTATATACAAAAAATAATAAAAGATAAAAAAGTAACTGTTAATAATAAAATAGAAAAAGCAAAATACTTAGTAAAAGAAGAAGATAAAATTATAATAGAAATACCAGCACCAAAATTATTAGAAATAAAAGCTCAAGATATTCCCATAGATATAGTTTATGAAGATAATGATTTGCTAATTGTAAATAAACCACAAAACATGGTAGTACATCCTGCACCAGGGAACTATGAAAATACATTAGTAAATGCAATTTTATATCATTGTAAAGATAACTTATCATCAATAAACGGTATTATAAGACCAGGAATAGTTCATAGGATTGATAAGGATACATCGGGTTTATTAATGATAGCAAAAAATAATAATGCACATAATTCTTTAGCAGATCAGCTAAAAGATCACTCTATAACAAGAGAATATGAATTTATATGTCATGGAGTATTTAAAGAAGATAAAATAACAGTGGATAAACCTATTGGAAGAAATCCTAAGGATAGGTTAAAAATGGCTGTTGTTAAAGATGGAAAAAGAGCTGTAACTCATTTTGAGGTTATTGAAAGATTCGAAAATTATACTTTAGTTAGAGCAACTTTAGAAACAGGAAGAACTCATCAAATTAGAGTTCATGCAGCTTCATTAAACCATCCTTTATTAGGGGATCTTTTATATGGACCAAAAAGCAATAAACTAAAAGTAACAGGTCAAACATTACATGCTAAAAAATTAGGATTTATACATCCTACAAAAAATAAATATGTAGAATTTGATTCAGAGTTACCAGAATATTTTAAAAAGATAATGAATAGAATAAAATAATTTAATAATTGAGAAATAACCTTGAAAAAAACTTATTATTTCTATATAATAAGTCGTAGTAATTAAATACCTTTAAAGTGATACAGAGATATCATAAGGCATGTGACAATAGAATTTTTATGTAAAAATACTAGCTTCTTGTCTTGCTGATAAGAAGTTTTTTTATGTATAAAAATATATTTATAATTGAGATGGTATTTAAAAGTAGGTATTAGAGATAAATATAGATTTAGGAGGTATAATATGCAAAAAGCAAAAATAATGGATGAAAAAGCAATAATGAGAGCAATAACAAGAATAAGTCATGAAATTATTGAAAGAAATAAGGGAATAGAAAATGTAGTTCTAATAGGTATAAAAACGAGAGGTATTCCAGTAGCTAATAGAATTGCTGATAAAATAGAAGTTATAGAAGGGCAAAGAATTCAAACAGGACAAATGGATATTACTTTGTATAGAGATGATTTAAGTAAAAAACAAATAGATCCTGTAGTAAATGGAACTAAAATAGATTTTGATATTAATGATAAAACAGTAATTTTAGTAGATGATGTTTTATACACAGGTAGAACTGTAAGATCTGCTTTAAATGCGCTTATGGATGTAGGTAGACCTAAGGCTATACAATTAGCAGTTTTAGTTGATAGAGGCCATAGAGAACTGCCTATAAGGGCAGATTATGTTGGTAAAAATGTTCCGACATCTAAAAGTGAGATAATATCAGTTAAATTAAGTGAATGCGATGCGGAAGATTCAGTGAGTATTGAGGAATAATAAAAATAATTATGTATTTTGGGGGAATTAAAGAATGAAAAAAGCAGTCTTATCGATTCAACATTTATTAGCTATGTTTGGAGCTACAGTGTTAGTACCTCTTTTAACAGGATTTGATCCAACAGTAGCAATATTTTGTGCAGGAGTAGGAACATTAATATTTCATAAATGTACAGATTGGAAAGTACCTGTATTTTTAGGTTCTAGTTTTGCATTTATCTCAGTTATAAACCAAGTTAGTGAGACCTTTAATGGAGATTTATCTTATGCACAAGGTGGTATAATTGTAGCAGGTATTATATATGTAATTATGTCGCTTATTGTAAAAATTGTAGGACCAGAAAAAGTTAAAAGATATTTTCCGCCACAAGTTACAGGGTCAATGATAATTGTTATAGGTTTAAATTTAATACCAACAGCTATTAATATGGCAATGAACCATATAGGTGTTGCTATCTTGACATTAGGAGTAGCGGTAGGAATAAATAAATTTGCAAAAGGTAGTGTAAGACAATTTGCAGTAATAATAGCAATATTCGTGGGAATTATAGCAAGTTCAATAGTGGGAATAGCAGATTTTAGTGCAGTATCAAATGCTAGTTATTTCTCAATTCCAAACTTCACAGCACCTAAATTTAGCTTAGAAGCAGTAGTAATTATTGCACCAGTGGTTTTAGCAGTGTTTATGGAACATGTAGGTGATATTACTACAAATGGAGCTGTAGTTGGTAAAAACTTTTTAGAAAATCCAGGACTTCATAAGACATTACTTGGAGATGGTCTAGCAACTTTATTTGCAGGTTTTATGGGAGGTCCAGCTAATACAACTTATGGTGAAAATACGGCATTACTTGCAATAACTAAGAACTATGATCCTAAATTATTAAGGTTAACAGCAGTATTTGCAATAGTTATATCATGTGTAGGGAAATTTGGAGGATTATTACAAAGTATACCTCAGCCAGTTATGGGTGGAATAAGTATATATTTATTTTCTATGATAACTTTTATAGGTATTAAAACAATAAAGGATAGTGAGTGTTATAAAGAAAGTACAAATGTATCTGTAATAGCAGTAATACTAGTAGTAGGTCTTACTACTTGTTATATTAAACACTTTACAGGAGTTGAAATAGGTATACCAATTGCTAGCAATGCTAAATTAACTGGATTAAGTTTAGCAGCATTAGTGGGAATAATAATAAATAGAGTTATAAATCATAAAGATTTCAAAAAAGAAGAAAGTGAATCTATGGTAGAACTTGTTAGTAACTAAGTAGATTTAAATTTTATAATAATTTTAATCACAAATTATAAATTAGTTAATTTATAGTTTGTGATTTTTTTTTACTATAACAACTATAATTATAATATATATTTATAGAAGATTGATACTGGAGTGTGAAATAGATGAGGATATTAAACGTGACAATAAACAATTATAAATCTATAGGGACACAAAAAAATAATTTAATATTAGAAGATGATGTTACAGCATTAATTGGAAAGAATGATAGTGGAAAAAGTAATGTACTTGAAATATTAGGTGCTATTTCTTTTAGACATTATATACTAGATGAATTTTATAAATTTAATAATGGTTCGGAAAAGGATGAAACCTTCTTAGAGGTTGAGATTAAATTTACAAATAAAGAATTAGATCAGCTTAAAGAATATAAAAATTTAGATAAAGAAAATACTATTTTTTATTTTTCACAGAATGAGGAAATTGAATTTCAAGGAGGATTTTCTAAATTATTCAAAGAAGATTTAGAACTAAATAAATCTATAGGCTATTTGACAAAAGAGTTAATACCTTACTTGGAGAGTAATTTTTATGATAGTACAGATAAGGAGTATTATAAAGAGATAGAGGATTATATTAATTCATTATCAAATATAAGTAATACTATTTGGATTAAATATAAGAAGAGCCTAAATAAATTGTTATATATACTTAATTCTTATGGGGGAGATTATATTTGCATGACATGTGAAGGTGATGAGAATAATAATATTAGTGATTTATCAAGTTATGTTTTCATTGAAGGAGTAGAGGTAAATGAAGAAGTTATTTATAATAATGCATATGATGAAAAAAGATATACATTAATTAGGCATATTGAAATAGTAAAAAGTAAAATTCGCAAGAAGTACTCTCTATTACCTAGATTTTATTATAGAAAGAATGAAGAAGAATTACAAAGTGAATATCAAATAGAAGAAGTTAAAAAAGAAATTAAAGACAAAAGAGGTTCTCTGTATAAATTTGTATTGGCTAGTCAAGTAAGTCCTATAGACTATTTACTTGCTATGGAAAATGATGATGAAAATCAACGAGAATTAATAAGAAATAGAATTAAAGAAAAAGTAAAATATAATATACAAAAAAGATTTAATGATTTTTATAGTGAAGAAAATGTTCAAATTAAGGTTTTATTTAAAAATGATACATTAAAAATTCTGGTAAAAACTAATGAAAATACGACTAATATAAGTGAGAGAAGTAATGGTCTTAGATGGTATTTGAATTTATTTATTGATATTTTAGCCAATGATTTAAGAAATACAAATGTGATATTTTTATTAGATGAACCAGGAGTATATCTTCATGTAAATGCCCAACGAGAGCTACTTAGATTATTTTATTATCTATGTAAAAATGACAACCAAGTAGTTTACTCAACTCATTCTCCATATATGATAGACTCTAATAATATAATCAATGTAAGAGCCATAGAAAAAGACGAAAAAGGTAATACAAATATTTATAATACTGCTTACGATAATAAGTTTAATACGGCATCAAAACGGGAGACTTTAAGCCCTTTAGTTCAAGCTATAGGTGCTGACTTAAGGTTCAATATAGGCCCACAAGGAGAAAAGATGAATATAGTTACGGAAGGTATAACTGATTATATGTATTATACTGCCATGCTATATTATTTTAATGTTCCAGAAGATAAAATGCCGTATATAATTCCTTCTGTTGGAGCAGGAAATGTGAATGTTATAGTTTCTATTTTAATAGGATGGGGATGTGATTTTAAAGTAATTTTAGATTATGATAAGGCAGGATTTGTTGAGTGTGATAAATTGATAGAAAATCTAAATCTTAAACTAAATAAAGATATATTTTTTACAAATTGTAGTGATACATATGATAATAAAGATAAGGAAATATATAAACATGCAGAGTTTGTAGAGTGTCTAATCAGTGAAGAAGATAAAAATAAGTTCAAAATATACTATACAGAGAATAAAACAATGGCTGCTAAGGAATTTTACGATAAGGTGAAAAATAGAGATATTACTTTAAGTGAGGAGACAACAAATAATTTTGAAAAGCTATTTACTAAAATGGGAGTACTATAAGAGTTGAAATTTAACATTTGATTTAAAATATAGTGATTAAATTAAAAGGCTTCCTTAAAGGAAGCCTTAAATTTATTATTTAATTGTTATATAGCTATTAGATACGTAACCGTAATCATTTTTATATTTTATCTTATACCAACCAGTCTTAGAATCAGTACCAACGATTTCAACTTTAGTGCCGGAAGCTAAAGTACCAAGTATAGTATAAGAAGTAGAAGGACCTTTTCTAACGTTTAAATTAGATTTTGCCACACCTGACTTCGTAGTTGAAGCAGGTGGATTAGTATTATTAGATATATTTTGAATAGTTATATAATCATTAGATACATAACCATAATCATTTTTATATTTTATCTTATACCAACCGGTCTTAGAATCAGTACCAACGATTTCAACTTTAGTACCAGAAGCTAAAGTGCCAAGTATATCATAAGAAGTATAAGGGCCTTTTCTAACATTTAAGTTAGATTTTGCCACACCTGACTTCGTAGTTGAAGCAGGTGGGTTAGTATCATTAGATGAATTTTGTACAGTAACATAATCATTAGATATATACCCATAATCATTTTTATATTTTATCTTATACCAACCAGTCTTAGAATCAGTAGCAACAATTTCAACTTTAGAACCAGAAGTTAAAGTGCCAAGTATAGAATAAGAAGTAGAAGGACCTTTTCTAACATTTAAGTTAGATTTTGTAACACCTAACGTTGTAGTTGAAGCAGGTGGGTTAGTATCATTAGATGAATTTTGGATAGTGATATAATCATTAGATACATAACCATAATCATTTTTATATTTTATCTTATACCAACCAGTTTTAGAATCAGTACCAACAATTTCAACTTTAGAACCAGAAGCTAAAGTACCAAGTATAGAATAAGAAGTAGAAGGACCTTTTCTAACATTTAAGTTTGACTTTGTCACACCTGTTTTTATTACACTTACTTCAGCATCTGTTTTTGCATCTAAGACTGAAGAGAATTCTCCGTAATAAACTTTACTATTAATTTCTTCATAAGCTCTTATTTTATAGCTATAAGAAGTATTAGGTTTTAATCCACTATCTTTATAAGATGTAGTTGAATTACTTATTATTTTATTTAATAACTTATATGAATTAGAGTTTGAATCATACTTATAAACTTCGTAACCAGTTGAATTATTTATCTTTGACCAAGAAATATCTAAAGAAGTTGTAGTTTTACTATTTAATTTTAAATTAGAAACTTTTTCTACATTTGTAACTTCAGTAAATATATCAGAATAATCACCATAATGATAATTTCCATTTATAAGCTTATAAGCTCTTACTCTATACTTGTAAAATGTAGCAGAGTTTAAATTCATATCAGTATATGAGTTATCAGTAACATCACTTAATTTTTTATATGTTTTAGAATTTGAGTCATATCTTTCAACTTCATAACCATCAACAGTATCAAGCTTTGACCATGAAAACTGTATTGAATTAGAAGTTTTTTTAGTAAGAGAAAGATTAGTTACTATATTAGGTACAAAATTAACTATTTCAAAAGTAGTTTTTATAGTACCTTCATAACCTCCTATACCTGTTATAATTACATTTGCCACACCAACATTAATATTATTAGAGTAATTTACTTCATAATCTGTACCTAGTTTTAATTCTTGTCCATTAAGAGTAAGTTTTACATCAGGTTTTATTTCTTTTCCAGTGTAAACTTGTGAATCAATTTTATCTACAGAAGCATCTTCTATATTTTCTTTTGTAGGATTAGAAACGCTATTATCACTTGTTGGTTTTAAGAATGTATAATTCATATCAAACTTAGTACTATTAATACCATCTATAGTACCTTGGTCAGTATATTGCCACATCATATAAGGTCTATTATATGTACAGTTATCTGAGTATTGAGCAACCCAAAGATTATTTTCAAGAAGTAAATCTTCACTAAAGTATCTATCACCAAAGTCTTTATTAGTATATATACCACTTGTGTATCCTTGTTTTTCTACTTCATTTAAGAACGTATTAGCCATTTCTGTGGCTAAAGATTTTGTTATTGTTGCACCATTGTCATTGGCATATCTTATACTATCATACTCGAAGTCAAAGTATACTGGATAAGTTATATTATTTTTATAAGGAGCTATAGTTTCTAAACAAACTCTAGCTTCATTTTTTGCCATTTCTACATTGTAAGCATAACTGAACCAATAAACACCTATCTTAAGACCAGCTTTACTAGCACCTTCTATGTAAGATCTAAACTGAGGATCTATTGTTTTACTTCCATATCCAGCTCTAATTATAACATAATCAATACCACTGGCTTTAACTTTGTTCCAATCGATAGTACCATTCCATTTACTTACATCTATACCTTTTTCAATTGGATTTAACTTAACGTAAGATGATGAAATGTATCCAACATTATCTTCAAAAGAAATCTTGTACCAAGTTCTGTTTTTCTCTAAGACTTCAATTGAAGAATCTTTTACTAGTGTTCCGATTTTATCATAAGATGTTGATGGTCCACTTCTTACATTTAAAGTTTCTGCAGTAGTTTTTCCTAATCCAATAACATTTGGTTTTGTTATAGGTGTTACTGGTAAATTTTTCATACTACGACTGGATTTGCTATAAGTAGAATTAGGTAGACCCATATTGTAAGTTGGATTTTCTTTTGGATCAGGTTCTACTAAAAAAGCTTCATTATTTAAGTTGATGCTTAATAAAGAATTTTCTTTACCAATATTTGTTTTGGTTATTTCTTCAGCATTAGCTATAAAAATTACATTTTGAGAAACCATTGTAATGGATAATGATAATACGAGAAATGATTTTGTTGTTTTTTTCATAAATTTACCCCCCCATATATGAAAGAAGTTTACTTCTTTCATATTATAATCTCCTTTCCACTAAAGTTTTGATTAGTTGATATGGTGTTAATATTATATTTTTCACATAAATGTATAAAAATGTAATATTGATTATATATAAAATAACTATATAATAAAATTCGACAATAGTAAATGATTATATGACAATATTTATTAAAAATACTGAATTATATTTCAATAAAATTTAATATATAATTTGATAAAGTAGAATTAAGAACTGTCTTTAGAACTAAGTTTATAAAGATATTATTATAGCATTAGTATACTACTGAAATAATAAAAGCTCTGATTGTTGTAATCAGAGCTTTTATTTTGTATTATAATTATAAATTTATATAATCGTTAGAAACGTATCCATAACCATTTTTATATTTAATTTTATACCAACCAGTCTTAGAATCAGTACCAACAATTTCAACCTTAGTGACAGATTTTAAAGTTCCTAATCTAGCATAAGAAGTAGAAGGACCTTTTTTAACGTTTAGGTTAGATTTAGTAATCACATATTAGTAGCTTTCATGTTCAGAGCAATGATTTTATCGCTTGCTGGCTTTAAAAATGTATAGTTCATATCGAACTTAGCATTTATACCATTTATAGTTCCTTTATCTGTAACTTGCCACATCATATGATGTGCTGTCTGTATAGTGGTCAAACTATAGATTATTATTAAGAAGTAAATCCTTATCAAAGTATGTATTACCAAAATCTTTATTAGTATAAATACCATCTGTATAATATAATATACTTACCTCTGATAAAAACACATAGATAAAAAAACAGACAATAAACTTATAAAAACTTATTATCTGTTTTATTTACAGTTATTTTTTTAATTTTACAATCATTTCTTCTGTAGGTGTTACATAAATTGTGCTATTAGTTTCATAAATTACCATACCGGGCTTAGAGCCACTAGGTTTTTTAACATGTTTTTTCATAGTATAATCTACTGGAACTTGAGATGACATTCTTCCTTTACTATAGTAAGCAGCAAGCATGGCACCTTCATATAAAGTTTCGTCAGATATATTTTTTCCAGCGCATTTTATAATAACATGAGAGCCAGGAATATTTTTAGTATGCATCCAAATATCTTCTGGATCTGCTATTCTCAGAGTAAGGTAATCATTTTGTTTATTATTTTTACCGACTAAAATAGTAAATCCATCTGAAGATATGAATCGGTTTGGTTTTGTAGTCAAATCTATATCTTTTTTAACTTTGTATTTACGAGTAGATTTAGCATACCCAAGTCTTATTAATTCTTCCTTAATATCTTCAAGTTCATCTAAGTTTTCGCAGTTTTCAATACCTAACATAATATTTTCTAGGTACTCAATTTCTTCATTACAAATTTCTATTTGAGAAGTTAATTCTTTTTTTGCAGTTTTTAATTTTGAATATTTTTTGAAATATTTCTGAGCATTTTCAGAAGGTGTTAAGTTCTCATTTAGAGATATAGTTATATTACTATAATTTTCATCATAGAAATTAGCAACCTCTATACTCTTCATACCTTTTTCTATCATATATATATAGGCCGTTAGAAGTTCACCTCTAACTTTATAAATATCAGCATTATCAGCATCTATTAATTCTTTTTCTATTTTCTTTTGTTTATGATAAAGTCTATCTAATTTAATAGAAATACTTTTTCTTAAATCAGAAGTTCTTTGATGAATTCTATCTTTTATGTCTTTTGTTTTATAGTAATCTTCAATAACTTGGGATATACTATCATTTCTAATAAATTTATTATCATCTAAATAAGTAAGATCAATACAACTAAAATCAATTACCTTATCAAGTTTTTTATCGATTACTACACAAGGAGAATATTCATTATTTTTAATTTTAGTAAATAAATCTGAAAAAACTCTATATAAAATAGACAACTCATCTCTAGACATACTTTCAGCTTTATCGTTGGGATTTAAATTTGATCTATGACAAATTTCTTTAGCAACACATGGACTTACGCCTAAAAACTTAGAATAGATACCTTTAAAAAGAGGTCCATCAAATTCTCTCAAGATATTGATAAAACTTTTTATAGAAGCACCCTTAATTGGATTTATTTTATCCTGAGCTGGAGGTAGTTCATAAGTTAAGTTTGGTAATAATTGACGAACTCTACTTATACTAGGAGGAATTCTTTTTATAGAATCTATTATTTTTTCTTCACTTTGTTGAACTAAAATTATATTACTATGTCTCCCCATTATTTCTATATAGATATCTTTTGTAGTTTTTTCTTTTAATTCATCAAAAGACTCAACACTAATTTTTATTATTCTCTCAAAATTAACTTGAGAAATTTCTGTTATAATACCGCCTTGTATGTATTTTCTAAATAACATGCAAAACATAGGTGCTTTTATTGGATTTTCTTTTTTATAATTATTTGCTATATAAACTCTAGGATTGGAAGCACTAGAACTTAATACTAGCTTAAAGTTTTCTTTATTATTTCTTATATATAAAACTAATTCATCATTTTCTGGCTGATGAATTTTATCTATCTTACCACCCACAAGCTTAGAATGTAGCTCATGTGCTAGGCTATGAATCACTAAACCATCTAAAGCCATAATAATCTCCTTTCAAACATAAGTAATAAACTTATTATTACATATTATAACCAAGTTGTGAATACTAGGCACACAATCTTTTATATAAATGTGTAAAATTAAATAATATTAAATATATCTTTATATTTTATTTAAAATGAAAATAGAAAAAAAGTTAAAAATAAGGTATAATATTTAGTTAGAAATAATGAAAAAAGGGAGATAGAAAAATGAAATTTTGGAAGTTACAAGGAATAGGAAATGATTTTATTGCAATAGATGGAAGATTTGATAATATAGATACAGATAATTATGGAGAATTAGCTAAGAAAGTTTGTCATAGAAGATTTTCAGTAGGAGCAGATGGTCTTTTAGTGGTGAAAAATAGTGATGTGGCAGACATTGAAATGGTTTATTATAATTCTGATGGAAGTCGTGCTCATATGTGCGGTAATGGAATTAGATGTTTTGTTAAATTTGTTTATGACAATAATATAGTTGACAAAGAAGAATTTGATGTTTATACATTAGATGGAATAAAGAAAATAAAAATAAACTTAAAAGAAAATAAAATAGATACTATAAAAATAAATATGGGGTCTGGAAGCTTTAAATCATATGATATCCCAGTGAATGATGAAGATGATACTTTTATAAATAAAACTGTAAAAGTTTTAGATAAAGAATTTACTATAAGTTCTATGCTAATGGGAGTTCCTCATACCGTAGTATTTGTAGATGAATTTGATATGGATGAAGTACATAAATACGGATCATTATTAGAAAAACATGAAAAGTTTCCTAAAAAAACTAATGTAAACTTTGTAAAAGTATTAGATGAAGAAAATATAATAGTGCGTACATGGGAAAGAGGTTGTGGATATACATTAGGATGTGGAACTGGAATAACAGCTTCAGTAATAATTAGTAATTACTTAGGTAAAGTAGGCAAGAGTGTTAATGTTACTTCAGAAGGTGGAAGTATAAAAATAGATTTAGAAGAGGACTTTGCATATATGACTGGAAATGCAGTGAAAATATGTGAAGGAACTTTGGAGGTATAAAAATGGCTATAAGTATGACTGGTTTTGGTAGAGGTGAGTTTAAAAATGATAATTATCATTTTTTAATAGAGTGTAAAACTATAAATCATAAATATTGTGATATAAATGTGCGTCTACCAAGAAAAATATCTTTTTTAGAAGATAAAATTAGAAATTACGTTAAGAATTTTGTAAAAAGAGGAAGAGTTGATTTATATATAAAGCTTGACTTAATTGGTTCAGAGGATGTAAACTTAAAGTTCGATGATAAATTAGCAACTCAATATGTAAATATATTAAAAGAAATAAAAGAAAAATTTGAGTTACAAGATGATATAAGTGTCATGAATGTGGCTAAATTTCCTGATATAGTTAAATGTGAGGAAAAAGAAGAAGATGAAGATTTATACTGGTCAATGCTTAGAGAAGCTTTAGATATTGCACTTGTAAAATTAGGTCAAATGAGACAAGAAGAAGGTAAAAAGCTTGCTGAAGACACATTAGAAAGATGTAATATTCTAAAAAATATAGTTAACGAAATTGAAATGTATTCAGATACTGTTGTAGATGAATATAAAGAAAAATTAAACACTAGAATTAATGAAATACTTGATAATCCAAGTATTGTAGATGAAAATAGATTAGCACAAGAAATTGCAATTTTTGCGGACAAAAGTAATATTACAGAAGAGATAGTTAGATTTAGAAGTCATATTGAACAGCTTAAAAATACAGTTGTAAAAAATGAATCTATAGGTAGAAAAATAGATTTTCTAATTCAAGAAATGAATAGAGAAGTTAATACAATGGGCTCAAAATCATCTAATATAAATATAACTAATTTAGTTGTAGAAGTTAAAAGTGAACTAGAAAAAATTAGAGAACAAATACAAAACATTGAATAGTATAAAGTATTATTTATATTATTTAATGTATAATACTATATAGATAAGTTGAAAGGATGAAATATTAATGGTTATAAATAAGAAAGGTCTTTTACTAGTTGTATCGGGGCCATCTGGTGCAGGAAAAGGCACTATTTGTAAAGTATTGATGAACAGAAATAATGATTTAAAACTTTCTGTATCAGCAACAACTAGACAGCCAAGAAATGGTGAAGTAGAAGGTGAAAACTATTACTTTTTAACTCATGAAAAATTCAATGATATGATAAGTAAAAATGAGTTTTTAGAATATGCTCAAACATACAGTAATTTCTATGGGACTCCAAAGGGACCTGTTATGGAGAGTTTAGAAAAAGGTCAAGATGTTGTACTTGAAATAGAAATGCAAGGAGCAAGACAAGTAAAACAAATATACCCAGAAGCTATATTAATATTTGTTTTACCTCCAAGTCTAAATGAACTAGAGAGTAGATTATCTTCAAGAGGAACAGAAACTAAAGAGCAAATGCAAGAGAGACTAAGTTGTGCTTTTGAAGAAATTAAACAAATTAAAGATTATAACTATTTTATTTTCAACGAAACTAATAGAGAAGTTGAAGCTGCAATAGAGATTGAAAACATAATAAGTGCAGAAAAGAATAGATCTGCAAGATATGAAGAAGAAATTATAAGAAAATTTAAGGAGGAATTATAAAATGAAACCATCTATAAACGAAGTATTAGCAAAAATAGACAACAGATATTATTTAGTAGGAACAGTAGCTAAGAGAGCTAGAGAATTAGTTGATGGAAATGAGTCTTACGTAGATAGCAAAATAAATAAAGGTAAACCAGTAATGCTTGCTACTGAAGAAATATCTGAAGGTAAAATAACTTACAGATTATTAACTGAAGAAGAAATAGAAATACAAGAAGCATTACATGCTGAGGGACAAAGTAAATTAATCGAGGAGTAAGATATGTTAAAGAATAAAACTGTAGTAATTGGAGTAAGTGGAGGAATAGCAGCATATAAAGCTTGTGATATTGTAAGTAAACTTAAAAAATTAAATGCTAATGTTCATGTAATTATGACTAAAAATGCAAAAGAATTTGTTACACCATTAACATTTCAATCACTTAGTCAAAATTATGTAGTCTCAGATATGTTTGAAGAACCAAAAACTTGGGATGTTGAGCATATATCTTTAGCAAAAAAAGCAGATGTATTTTTAATAGCACCAGCTACTGCAAATGTAATTGGCAAAATAGCAAATGGTATTTGTGATGATATGCTGACAACTACAGTTATGGCAACTACAGGTAAGGTACTTATAGCACCAGCTATGAATACAAACATGTATAAAAATCCTATTCTTCAAAAAA
The DNA here is from genome assembly GCF_014333445.1 of Terrisporobacter mayombei. GTDB lineage: Bacteria > Bacillota > Clostridia > Peptostreptococcales > Peptostreptococcaceae > Terrisporobacter > Terrisporobacter mayombei_A. Next base: position 316,992 of record NZ_JACRYU010000016.1, read on the forward strand.
ATATAAAAACACTAAAAGAATTAGATTATAGTTTTGTAAATCCTGAAAGTGGTAGACTTGCTTGTGGAGATGTGGGAGAAGGAAAACTAGCTTCTCCAGAAGTGATCGTTGATGCTGTAGTAGATTTACTTTGTAATACTAAGAAAGATTTACAAGGTAAAAAAATAATGATTACAGCTGGACCTACAGTAGAAAGTATAGACCCTGTAAGATATTTAACTAATAGATCTACTGGAAAAATGGGATATGCTATTGCTAAAGTAGCTGCTGACAGAGGTGCAGATGTAACTTTAGTTAGTGGCCCTACAAATCTTGAGCCACCTTCTAATATCAAAAAATTAATAAAAACTCAATCAGCAGAAGATATGTACAATGCAATTATAGATAATTTTGATGAAAACCAAGTAATTATAAAAAGTGCTGCAGTAGCAGATTATAAACCTAAAACTTATAGTGATAAAAAAATTAAAAAAAGTAATGATGATTTAGTAATAGAGTTAGATAGAAATAAGGATATAGCCTTTGAAATAGGCAAAATTAAAAATGATAAAATTTTAGTGGGATTTGCTGCTGAAACTAATGACCTTATTCAAAATGCAAAAGGTAAAGTCAAAAAGAAAAATTTAGACTTTATTGTAGCTAATGATTTAACTGAAGAAGGTGCAGGATTTGGAACTGACACAAATATTGTTAAAATAATAGATAAAGAAGGTAATATAAGCAAATATCCTCAAATGAAAAAGGATGAGGTTGCAGATGTTATCTTAGACAAGATAAAATCGTTATTAGAAAAGTAAGCATCTATTTATAGGTGCTTATATTTTTAGATTAAGATTATAAATAATCACATATTAATTGGAGCAACAGACTTGTCGTTGGCCACATGAAATGTTTCGTCGAGGCAATCACTTAGGCGAAGCGAATTTTAAGGAGCAATCTATGTATATGGAAAAATACGCAAAAGTTATAGTTAAAAACAACAGCATATATACAGACAACTTATTTACTTATAAAATACCAGAATTTCTTTTAGATGATATTGAAGTTGGTCATAGGGTATTAGTACCTTTTGGCAAGGGTAACAAGCCTATACAAGCTTATGTATTTCTAATTACAGATGTAGTTGAAAATAATATAGATATTAAAGAATTATTTGATATACTAGATGAATATCCAATTTTTAAAGTTGAAGATATTAAACTTATACAATGGATGAAAAATAGATATTTGTGTACTTATATGGACTGTATTAGTTTACTTCATCCAAAGGGATATAAAGTAGATAGCTTTAAAGAAATAAGTTTACATGATAACTTAGGAGAATTAGATGCTGAGAGTTTTTACGAAAAAATAGATAGCTTAAGTAAAAATAGAAAGTTTATTATTAATACAATAATAGAAAATAAAAATAAAATTAAAGTAGATAAATTAATAAAAGAAAAGGCTATAGATGAAGGAATGAATCCTAAGGATTTGAAACTATCTTCATCTATTAATAATCTTTTGTTAAAAATGAAAGAAGAGAAGTTAGTAGAGATAGTTTGGAATTATAAAAGTCAAAAAAATGAGAAAAAAATTTGTTATGTATCTTTAAATATGGATAAAAATATTATAGAAGATTACATAGAATCTAATAAGATTAGGCTTGGTCAAAAGCAAAGAGAAATTATAGACTTTTTAAAACATAATGATGAGGTAGAAATTAATGATTTAATTAAATTATTAAATGCTTCAAAATCTAGTATAAGTTCTTTGCACAATAAGAACTTAATTATGCTTCAGTTTAAAGATTATTATAGAAATCCAAATGATTTCTATGATGAAAGAAGAAAAGAAATTATATTAAATGAAGAACAAAAAAATGCAGTAGATAAAATTACATCTGAAATGTTTGATGAAGATAAAAAACCTTATATGATTCATGGTGTAACAGGTAGTGGAAAAACAGAAGTTTATATAGAAATAATTGATTATGCACTAAAACAAGGTTTGGATAGTATATTTTTAGTTCCAGAAATTTCTCTTACTCCTCAAACTATTTCTAGATTAAAAAATAGGTTTGGCGATATTGTGGGAGTATTTCATAGTAAGCTTTCGGAGGGCGAAAAACATGATGTATTTAAAGCTATTAAAAAAGGTAAAATTAGAATATTAATTGGAGCTAGATCTGCATTATTTGCCCCTTTTAATAGTTTAGGTGTAGTTATAATAGATGAATTCCATGAAAGTGCATATAAATCGGAAAAAAATCCAAAGTTTAGTGCAATAGAAGTTGGAAAATATATGGTGTTAAAGCAAAATATAACATTAGTATTAGGATCTGCAACACCATCAGTAGAAGAATATTACAGAGCTAAGAATAATGAATATGAGCTAATCACTATTAAAGAAAGAGCTAATAAAAAGCCTCTTCCAGCCATAGAAGTAGTTGATATGAAAAAAGAGTTAAGTTTAGGTAATAAAAGTATTTTTTCTTATAAACTTCAAGAAGAAATTGAAACTGAACTAAGTAACAATAATCAAGTAATATTGTTTTTAAATAGAAGAGGATACGGAAACTTTGTATCTTGCAGAAAATGTGGGTTTGTTTTTTCTTGTAAAAATTGTGATATTTCTTTGACATATCATAAAAATAATAATAGTGGTAGATGCCATTATTGTGGATATGAAGAAAATATACCTAAAACTTGTCCAGAGTGTGGTAGTGATTATGTTAAACCTTTTGGTATAGGAACTGAAAAGGTAGAAGAAGAAATAAAAAAATTATTTAAAAATGCAAAAGTTCTTAGAATGGACAAAGATACAACTTCTAAAAAAGGAGAACTTGATAAAATTTTAAATAAATTTAAAAATAAAGAAGCAAATATTTTAATAGGAACCCAAATGTTAAGTAAGGGATTGGACTTTGAGGATGTAACACTAGTTGGAATACTATCTGCTGATATGATGTTAAACTTCCCTGAATTTAAAAGTTTTGAACATACATTTCAGTTAATTACTCAAGTATCAGGCAGGGCTGGTAGAAGCGATAAAGAAGGTAAAGTTGTGCTTCAAACTTATGACACAGATCACTACGTAATACGAAGGGCTTTAAATTATGACTTTGAAGGATTTTACGAAGATGAAATAAAAATTAGAAAAATATTTTCTTATGCGCCTTTTAATAATATGATAAGTGTAGTTGTAAGTGGACGTAATCAAAAACTCGTTGAGAAGAATATAAAAAGTATGTACAATTCTCTTATCTATTTATTAAAAAATAGAGGAGTAGAGGATTTTGAATTTATATTAGGTCCGAATCCTTGTGCTATTTCCAAAATTAATCAAAATTATAGATATCAATTATTATTTAAAGATGATAATATTGAAATTAATTTATTAAAAGGTATAATAAAATATATATGTATAACGAAGAAAGAAGTTGTATTTGATAAGGATGTTAATATATCTATAGATGTTAATCCAAACAATATTCTTTAATTATAGGAGGAAGAAATAATGGCAATTAGACAAATAGCTCAAATCGGAGAGCCAGTACTTAGAAAAAAATCAAAGGTTGTAGAAAAATTTGATCAAAAATTAATAGATTTATTAGAAGATATGGCAGATACTATGTATGAAGCTGATGGTGTTGGTCTTGCAGCACCTCAAGTTAGCATATTGAAAAGAGTTGTAGTAATAGATGTTGGAGATGGTTTATTAGAACTTGTGAATCCAGAAATAATAGCAACAAGTGGTGAGCAAATAGATGCAGAAGGTTGTTTAAGTGTTGCAGGAGAAAATGGTGACGTTAAAAGACCATATGTGGTAAGGGTAAGAGCTCAAGATAGACATGGAAATACTTTTGAAATAGAAGGTGAAGAACTATTAGCTAGAGCTTTCTGTCATGAAATAGATCACTTAGATGGAATATTATTTGTAGATAAAATAGAAAAATAATAGGAGTGATATAAATGAAAATCGTATTTATGGGAACACCAGATATAGCAAAAGGATGTCTGGAAAAATTAATAAATGAAAATCGTGAAATAGTTGGAGTTGTAACTCAAGCTGATAAACCTATTGGTAGAGGTAAAAAAATGGGTATGCCTCCTGTTAAAGAACTTGCTTTAGAGCATAATATACCTGTATATCAGCCAACAAAAGCAAGAGATGAAGAGTTTATAAATACTTTAAAAGAAATAAATCCTGATGTAATAGTAGTTGTTGCATATGGACAAATTTTGCCAAAGGCTTTATTAGATATACCTAAATACGGATGCATTAATGTACATGTATCTTTATTACCTAAATATAGAGGAGCAGCACCAATAAACTGGGTAATAATAAATGGAGAAGAAAAAACAGGTGTTACAACAATGTATATGGATGAAGGTCTAGATACTGGAGACATAATACTTCAAAATGAATTCCCTCTAGATAACGAAATAACAGCTGGTGAATTACACGATGTGATGACTGTAAAAGGTGGAGAGCTTTTAATAGAAACTTTAGATTTAATAGAAAAAGGGTGTGCACCAAGAATCAAACAAAATGATGAAGAATCTTCTTATGCACCAATGATGAATAAATCTTTAGGAAATTTAGATTTTTCTAAAAGTGCAAAAGAAATACATGATTTAGTAAGAGGTGTTAACCCTTGGCCAAGTGCTTATACTACTTACGAGGGAAAAACTATGAAGGTTTGGAAAACTAAAGTGTTAGATGAAGCTAGTAGCAAAGAACCTGGTACAATAATCAAAGTAGATAAAGATGGAATAAGAGTATCTACTAATAATAAAGTTTTATTAATCGAGGAAATACAAATGCCAAATAAAAAAAGAGTGGCAGTATGTGAATATATAAAAGGAAATAAAATAGAAGAAGGTACTATATTAGGCTAGGTGGGGAATGACTGATATAAAGAAGTATATTACTACAATTAATGTTTTTTTAATTATACTTATTAGTGGAGTATTTATAATTAACTTATTTTTATCGAAGTTTATAAATACACTAGGTTTAGTGATAAATATAGTTTTTATAGGAATAATATTAATAACTATATTTTCAACAATTACAACTTATTATATAGCAAAGGATAAAAATGTTGATAATAAATTAATGAAAGTTAACTTTAAGATAGTAAGTATTATATTTCCTATAATAAGCAAAATTGCTAAATTTATAGGAATATCGAAAGATGAAATAAGAAAAATATATATAAAAATAAATAATGCTTACATTTATAGTAATAAGTATAATTTTAAATGTGAAGACTTAATAATATTAATACCTCATTGCATTCAAAATCATGATTGCAAGCTTAAAGTAACAAATGATATAGAAAATTGTAAAAAATGTGGTAGATGTAAAGTAAAAGATTTGCTAGGACTTAAAGAAAAATATAATACTAAAGTATTTGTAGCTACAGGAGGAACTCTAGCCAGAAAATTTATTATAGACAATAAGCCAAAGGCTGTTATTGCTGTAGCTTGTGAAAGAGATTTGACATCTGGAGTTCGAGATGTTGATAAGATTCCTGTTCTTGGAGTATTCAACTTAAGACCTAATGGTCCTTGTATAGATACAAATATTAATATTAAAGAAGTAGAGAATGCTATTAATTTCTTTACAGGTAAATAAGGAGAGTGTTTTATATGTATCCTGGAATGTATTATGGTGGTTATGGATATGGAATAGATCCTACTATGATATTAATAATACCGGCTATATTATTAACAATATATGCTCAATTCAAAGTAAGTTCTACAACTAATAGATACTTTAGAGTAAGAAGTGGAAGAGGATATACTGGAGAGCAAACTGCAAGAGAAATACTAGATAGAAATGGATTATATAATGTAAGAATAGAAATGGTTAGAGGAAGATTAAGTGACCATTACGATCCAAGATCTAATGTGGTTAGATTATCAGAGGATGTGTATAGTGGAAATTCTATAACCTCTATATCAGTTGCAGCTCATGAATGTGGTCATGCTATACAACATGCTCATGGATATGTACCATTAAATATAAGAAGCAGTTTAGTTCCTGTGGTTAACTTTGCTTCAAATATGTCTTGGATATTTATTATGTTAGGATTTTTAATGGGAGGAAGTTTCTTAAAAATGGGTATATTATTATTTTCAGCTTCAGTTTTATTTCAAATAGTGACATTACCTGTAGAATTTAATGCTTCAAGTAGGGCATTAGCTCAAATGACTTCCCTAGGTATAGTAGATGATCGTGAAGTAAGAGATAGTAGGAGAGTACTTCAGGCAGCTGCATTAACTTATGTTGCAGCAGCAGTAACTGCAATTCTTCAATTACTAAGATTAGTAATGATTGCACAAAATCGTGATGATTAATATTTAGGTCCTAGTTTACTAGGGCCTTTTTTAAAAAGTATATAAAAATCAAAATTTGATTAAATTTTGATAATATAAGGAGATAAATATGAACGCAAGAGAAATAGCATATAAAGTTTTATTAGATATAGAAAAAAATAAAAACTATTCGAATATGGCAATTAATAAACATTTTAAAGATGTAAAATTATCAAATCAAGATAGAGGACTTGCAACAGAAATAATATACGGAGTAATAGAAAATAAGTATTATATAGATTATATAATTGATAAGTTATCTAAAATAAAAACTAATAAGATGGAAATTTACGTAAAAACTCTTCTTAGAATGGGAATCTATCAAATCTTATTTTTAAATAGTATTTCTGACTATGCTGCAGTAAACGAAACTGTAAATTTAGCAAAGAAAAAAAATCCTAAAATATCTGGTTTTGTAAATGGAATACTTAGGAATGTAATAAGACAAAAAGAAACTATAGGAAGTATTAATGTTAAAGACGAAATAGATTATTTAGCTATTAAATATTCTTATGATAAATGGATAATAAGAAACTGGATGATTCATTTTGGTAAAGAATTTACTATGGACTTATTAGACGCTAATGCAGAAAAACCTAGTATATATTTAAGAGTGAATACACTGAAAATAACTAGAGACGAATTAATTGAAAAGTTAGAAGAACAAGGTGTTAAAGCATCTAAAGTAAGTCAAATAGAAGAAGCTATTAAAGTAGAAAATTTAAAAAATATAGAAAATAACTCATTATATAAAGAAGGGTTGTTTACTATTCAAGATATAAGTTCTATGTTAGTTGGTAAAGTTATGAATCCAAAGGAAAATGCACTAGTATTAGACCTATGTAGTGCTCCAGGTGGAAAAACTACTCATATAGCAACTTTAATGAAAAATACAGGAAAAGTTATATCTAGAGATATATATGATCACAAACTAAAATTAATAAAGGCGAGTTGTAGGAGATTAGGCCTTGAAAATGTCGAAGTAGAAGGTTTTGATGGAATGAAACTAGATAGAGAAAGTATTGATAAGTTTGACTATGTACTTGCAGATGTTCCATGTTCAGGTCTTGGAATCATAAGAAGAAAACCAGAAATAAAGTATAAAGAAAAAGAAGATTTTAGAGATTTACCTTCTATACAAAAGAAGATTTTAGAGAATGCATCTAAATATGTTAAAAATGGCGGAACTTTAATTTATAGTACTTGTACAATTCAAGAAGCAGAAAATATAGATGTTATAAATGAATTTTTACAAAAAAATAAAAACTTTCAATTAGCTCCGATAAATGAAGTCAATATAGACTTAGAAAATCAAGAAAATGGATATATGAAAATTTATCCTAATATTCATGGAATGGATGGATTCTTTATATCAAAATTAATAAGAGTAAGGTAGTGATAATATGTCAGGAAATAAAGTAGCATTGAAGAATTTTACAGAAGATGAATTAAAAGAATTTTTAAAAGATATGGGAGAAAAACCTTTCAGAGGTAGTCAAATTTTCTCTTGGATATATAAAGGTGCAAAAACTTTTGATGATATGGTAAATATACCTAAAAGTTTAAGAGAAAAACTAGATAAGGTTTCTTATATAGGGAATATAAAGCAAGAGTTAGTACTGGAATCGAAAATAGATAAAGCAAAAAAATATTTATTTGAGTTAAATGACGGAAATATAATTGAAACAGTTATGATGGATTATGGAGATAGAATAACTGTATGTATATCAAATCAAGTAGGATGTAGAATGGGATGTAAGTTTTGTGCATCTACTTTAGAAGGATTAATTAGAAATTTAGAACCTTGGGAAATTTTAGATCAAATTTTAAAAGTTCAAGAAGATACTAATAAAAGAGTTTCTAACTTAGTATTAATGGGAAGTGGAGAACCTTTAGATAACTTTGAGAATACTAAGAAGTTTTTTAAATTAGTTAACGATAAAAATGGATTAAATATAGGATACAGACATATTACTTTATCTACTTGTGGTGTTGTGCCCAAAATGTATGAATTTGCAGATTTGCAACTACCTATTAATTTAGCTCTTTCGCTACATTCTCCTTTTGATGAAGAAAGAAAAAAAATAATGCCAGTTGCCAATGCATACAAAATAGATGATATAATAAAAGCATGTAAGTATTATATTCAAAAGACAAATAGAAGGGTTACTTTTGAATATTCATTGATTAAAGGAGTCAATGATTCTAAAAAAGAAGCTGATGCAATTGTAAAACTTCTAAAAGGAATGTTATGTCATGTAAATTTAATTCCTATAAATAAAGTTGAAGAGCGTGAATTTGAAAGACCTGATAAGACATATATTTATAAATTTAGAGATATTTTAGAAAAAAACAATATACCAGCTACAGTAAGAATATCTATGGGATCTGATATTGGAGGAGCTTGTGGGCAGCTTAGAAGACAACACAAGTAAATAAGGAGGGTAATTTCTATGATTTATAATTGTGACTCTCATGTAGGAAAAGTTAGAAAAAATAACGAAGATTACTGTATGGGGGAAGTTATACAGACTGAGGAAGATTATATAGGGATATTTGCTTTAGCCGATGGTATGGGTGGCCATAAAAAAGGAGAGGTAGCAAGTAAAATAGCAGTAGAAAGTATTATAGATTTTTTAAAAGAGAATATTTTACAAGAATGCGGCATAAAAATGGATTATTTAGATGATGTAATCAAGCAGGGATATAATTATGCAAATAAAAAAATATATGAAAAATCTTTAGCAGATATTTCTTGTGAAGGTATGGGAACAACTCTTGTAGTAGCAGTTGTTTATAAGGATGATGTAATTATAGCAAATGTCGGTGATAGCAGATGTTATTTACTACATAATGATAAATTGAAAAAAATTACTAAAGATCATTCTGTAGTTGAGGAATTACTAAGTGCAAATTTAATAACAGAAGAAGAGGCTAGATGCCATCCTCGCAGAAATCAAATTACACGTGCTATGGGTGCTGAAGAAATTATTATTGTAGATATTTTTAGAGAAAAAATTGAAAAAAATGATATTTTACTTTTAGCTACAGATGGCTTAACAGGATGTGTAGAAGATAAATCTATAAAAGAAATAATTAAGCAGGATAAAGACATTAAAATATTATGTGATGATTTGATTAATAAAGCTAACGAGAATTCAGGTAGAGATAATATATCTGTTATCTTAAGTAAGATAGATTAGGATGGTGATATTGTGGGAGAAACAATTTTAGGAAATAGATATGAAATTATAAATAAGATTGGTGACGGAGGAATGGCCTTTGTTTATCAAGCAAAAGATAGATTGTTAAATAGAATCGTTGCTGTAAAAGTATTAAGACCAGAATTTGTTGATGATGAAGAATTCTTAGCAAAATTCAAAAGAGAAGCAGAAGCCGTAGCTAATATTACTCATCCAAATATAGTTAACGTATATGATGTTGGTTGTGATGGAAAAGTAAATTATATTGTAATGGAATATGTTGATGGACAAAACTTAAAGGAAATTATAAAAAATGAAGGGACACTAGATGAATATACAGCTTTAGATATAACAAAACAAATAGCTAAAGCCCTTGGAGCAGCCCATAGAAAGGGAGTTATTCATAGAGATATAAAACCTCATAATATATTGATTTCTAATGAAGGTAGAAATGTAAAGGTTGCAGATTTTGGTATAGCTAAAGCAGCTACTAATTCTACTATGACGAATATAGGTAGTATAATCGGTTCTGTTCATTATTTTTCTCCAGAACAGGCTAAAGGTCAATCTGTAAAAAATAATGCTGATTTATATTCTTTAGGTATAGTTTTATATGAAATGATACTTGGAAAAGTTCCTTTTAAAGGTGATAGTCCAATTTCTATAGCACTTCAACATATTAATGAGGATATAGAATTTACACCAGAGGAAAAAACTAATGTACCTCAAAGTATAAGAACTTTAATAAAAAAATTAACGGAAAAATCACCAGAAGATAGATATCAAAGTAGTGAAGAAGTTATTGAAGATATAGAATATATTGAAGAAAATATTGATTTAGATTTTATTAAACAATATGATGATTTTGCTACTAAAAGAATGAATAATTCTGCTGTAATAAATTCATCTACAAAAAAAGAAAATACTGTTGATCCTGAAGTAGAATATGATGATAATGATGATACATATGAAGAAGAGCAGGAAAAGAAAATTAAGAAAAAGCAAAAGAAAAACAAAAATAAAAAAGGGTTTAAAGGGACTTTAATTGCTATACTTGCTTTGATTGTTTTAGTATTTGCTGGGATATCAACCAATGGATTTGGATTATTAGGAAATAATGATAATGATGATGTAATTTATGCTCCAGATCTTTTAAACTTAAGTCTTGAAAATGCTAACAAAATGGTTAGGGATGCGGGGTTAAAATTAGAAATATCAGAAGAAAATGATTCTTTAATAGAAAAAAATCATGTTATATCACAAACTCCATCTCAAGGTACGGAACTTAAAAAAGGTGATACTATTCACATAATTATAAGTCTTGGGCCAAAAGATTTATCAATACCTAATTTAAGAGGTTATACATTAGAAGATGCTAAGAAAGTATTAAGTCAAGAGGGATTATCACTTGGAGCTGTAAGTTATGAGTATAGTGAAATTTATGCATCTGGTACGGTGATTAATCAAAACCCTATGGCTGGCTCTGGAAATGTTAAAAAAGGTGATGCTATAAATGTTGTAGTGAGTAAAGGTAAAAAAACAGAAGATAAACCGGCAGAAGAGGAAAAACCAACTGAAGATGGTTCTAACTCAAATAATAATGGTGAAGATAATGGCAATGCTAATGGTGGTGAAAACAGTGGTGGAAGTAATGGAAGTAGTACTGATGGAACTAACAATAGCGGTGGAAGTAATGGAAGTGGTACTGGTGGAACTAACAATGGCGGCGGAAGTAATGGAAGTGGTACTGATGGAACTAACAATGGCGGCGAAGGTAATGGAAGTGGTACTGGTACCCCACCTAGCCAACAGACAATGAATGAAACTAATATAAATAGTAATTAAGAATAAAATTAAATTCATATTAACAAAATATAAGTAAGCATAGCTTACTTATATTTTGTTTTTGTTTATTTTATATCCGTAAAAAACTGATATATGATAATTAATTAAAAAATAATAAAATTATTGTGGTAATATATAATAAAGTGTTAATTAAAAATAAGGAGGCAGTTAATGTTAGATGGAAGGATAATGAAAGGAATAGGGGGATTTTACTACGTAGATACAGAAAAGGGATTATACGAATGTAGAGCTAGGGGGATTTTTAGAAAAAACAAACAAACACCTCTAGTGGGAGATAGAGTAAAAATTAGTGTGGTTGATGAGGAAAAGAAAATAGGTGTTGTTGAAGAAATTGACAAGAGAGATAGTGAGCTTATAAGACCACCAATATCCAATGTTAACAAAGCATTAATAGTTTTTGCTGTCAAAAACCCTACACCTCATTTATCTTTGTTAGATAGATTTATAGTTCTTGCGGAAAGAGAAAATTTAGAAATAGTAATAGTACTTACAAAAGTTGACTTAGATGAAGATAATACTACTGAAAAAATTAAATCAATATATGAACTTAGTGGATATAAAGTTATCCCAGTTAGCACTAAATCTAAAATGAATATAGATAAAGTAAAAGAAGAACTAAATAATAGTGTAGTAGTATTTGCAGGTCCATCAGGAGTAGGAAAATCAAGCCTATTAAATGAAATAGATGCAAACTTTGAACTACAAACTGGAGAAGTTAGTGATAAAATAAAAAGAGGAAAGCATACTACAAGACATGCTGAACTTTTAAAACTAGAATGTGGTGGAATTGTAGCAGATACACCAGGATTTTCTTCTTTAACATTAGATGACATAGATGAAAATGAATTAAAAGAATATTTTATTGAGTTTGATGAAGTTGACAGCTGCAGATTTGGAAATAAGTGCATCCATGAAAATGAACCAAGTTGTGGAGTGAAAGAGGCTGTTGAAGAAGGGGAAATTTCAAAAGTAAGATATGAAAGTTATATACAATTACTAAATGAAATAAGACAAGGGAAAAGGAGATATTAAGAAATGATAAAATTAGCACCATCAATATTATCAGCAGATTTTGCAAGATTATTAGAAGACGTTAAAAAGGTAGAAGAAGCAGGGTGTGAATATTTACATATTGATGTTATGGATGGACATTTTGTCCCGAATATAACATTAGGACCAGGTATTGTTAAATCATTAAGAAAAGATGTAAATATGGTATTTGATACTCATCTTATGATAGAAAATCCTGATAATTACATTAAGGATTTTGTTGATGCAGGTAGTGATTTAATCGTTGTTCATCAAGAAGCATGTAGACATTTACATAGAACTATTCAAAATATAAAATCTTACAATGTAAAAGCAGGTGTAGCCTTAAACCCAGCTACCCCTATAGAAACTATTAAACATGTACTTGAGGATGTAGATATGGTACTTATAATGACTGTTAACCCAGGGTTTGGAGGACAATCTTTTATTGAAAGTACAATAGAGAAAATTCAAGAACTAAAAAAATTAATAGATGAAAAAAATCTAAATGTTGATATACAAGTTGATGGTGGTATTAAGCCAAATAATATAGATAAAGTTGTGAAAGCTGGAGCAAATATAATAGTTGCAGGTTCAGCTATATTTAATAGTGATGATATATCTCAAACAGTAAAATTAATGAGAGAGAATGCTAAACTTTAGGAGAGATCAATGAAAGTTTGTATTGTATTAAATGGAGAAGTAAAAGATTATAAAAGAACAAAAGAAATAATACTTGAAGAAAATTATAATTATATTATAGGGGCTGACGGTGGATGTAATCATTTATTTAAAATGAATATTACACCGAACTATATTGTAGGAGATTTAGATTCTATAAAAAGAGAAGTAATAGAGTATTATGAAAATAAAAATGTGACATTTAAACGATACCCTTCTCATAAAGATGAAACTGACTCTGAAATATGTATATATTTAGCTAAATTGCTGGGAGCTGATGAAATAGATCTTTTTGCCACATTAGGTGGAAGGATAGATCATACTTTAGCTAATATAGGTCTAATGAATTACATAAAAGAAAATAATATGAAACCTAGAATATTGACTAGTGAAGAAGAAATCTTAATGGTTAAAAATGAGACTATCAATTTAAAGGGAAAAAAAGGAGATACTATATCTGTGATATCTATAAATGGAGAATCTAAAGGTGTAACATTGAAAAAATTAGAATATCCTTTAGATAATGCTACAGTAAATCACTTATCTCCTTTAGGAATCTCTAATGTTATGTTAGAAGATGAATGTATAATAAGTATAAAAGATGGATGTGCATTAATTATACGGAATTTTAATATTTAATAAAAAATCCTTCGTAATATATATTACGAAGGATTTTTTTATAAACTATAATACGATAAAATGGTTCATTTTTTAGTTAAAATATACTTTTTAATATATAATATATTAATTAAATCTAAGTAATAATATTTTTTTTAGAGGATTAACTAGATAGAGTTGTAGATAAAACTAAATTCTATTAAAGTTTTATATATTTATAATTCTAAAACAAGAACCTTCCTTAATATAATTATATAGAAGTTTTATATGTGATTAAAATATATAGTCTTTATGACATGAAAAAGGGTTATACATATGGGTAATAAATTAGAACAAGTAATAGTTACAAGTTATTGATAAAAGGTCTATAAACTTAATATACTGCATAAAAATTATTAATATTATGATTAATCTTTATAGGTATTATTTAGAGCATAGAGACTTGTATTAACCTGGGAGGGGATAATTATGAAGATGGTAACTATAAAATTACCAAAGTGGATTTCTAATATTGTTTTGAAATTTATGAGAGGAAATAAAAACAATAAATAAAGAAAAGATGATAAACTATTAGATAAAAAATGAGAGCCTACAGTATAGTAGGCTCTTTACTAATAAAATTAATTTATTATTAAGCTCTTTCAACTTTATTTGAACGTAAGCATCTTGTACAAACTTTAACTCTTTTTGGAGTTCCATTTTCTATAACTTTAACGTTTCTTAAGTTAGCAGCCCATGTTCTCTTGCTGTGTTTATTTGAGTGTGATACTTGGTTTCCTGAAACTTTACCTTTACCACATACGCAACATACTCTTGACATTATATACACCTCCTTAAAATGATAACTATTTTAAGACTAAAAACATATTTATATTAACATAAAATTTGAATTTCTGCAATAAAAATATATAATTGTTCTTAAGATATTGAAGATTTTCCTATTATCATATAAAATTATATATATAAATTTTACTAATGTAAATATTAAAAAAGAAAATAATGATAAAAGTTTATAGTCATTATTTTACTGTGAGGTAAATTACTATATTTCATGAAAAATATACATTTTTATATTTGCCTTATGGTAAGTAGAATAAACGTCTTTTTAGTTGTAAATTAATTAACTTTTCATTATTAATTACTTATAGTATTATATATCTTGTCTAAAATAAAAATATAAACTATAATTTATTAAAATAAAGTAAAAATATTTACTGTAATGAAATTTTAATTAATATTGAACAAAATATAAAATTAATAAAATAAAATGAGGGGGTAAAACCATGGCTACTAAAGTAAACAATGAATATGGATGTATAGAAATAGATAAACATGTTATAGCTCAAATTGCATATAGAGCTGCAATGGAGAGTTACGGATTAGTAGGTTTCTCGCAAAAAATAAAAGGTATTGTCGAATTATTAAAAGGTGATAATGCAACAAAAGGTGTTAAAGTAATAGAGACAGAAGATAATACATTAGAGATAGAATTATTTGTTATAATGCAATATGGAATTAATATTTCTACAGTAGCAAATAACATAATTGACAGAGTAAAATATTCAGTAGAAAACATTACATCAATAAAGGTAAGTAAAATTGATATTAATGTTCAAGGTATAAGGGTTAAGTAATATAGGAGGAAAAATATGATTCAATGTATAGATGGAAATAAATTTAGAGATATGTTTGTTTCAGGTGCAAATAATCTTCAAAATAATAAAGATTTAGTAGATAAGCTAAATGTATTTCCAGTACCAGATGGAGATACAGGAACAAATATGTCTTTAACTATATCTTATGCAATAAAAGAATTATCAAAAGTTAACAATGATAATATAACAGATATAGGTAAAGCTCTTTCTAAAGGTTCTTTAATGGGAGCTAGAGGAAATTCAGGTGTTATACTATCACAAATAATAAGAGGTATAGCAAAATCTATAGAAGGTAAAGATTCATTAAACGTTAATGATTTAGCTTTAGCATTAAAAAACGGTTCAGATACTGCTTATAAAGCTGTTATAAAGCCGATAGAAGGTACTATTCTTACTGTAATAAGGGAAACAGGAGAGTATGCTGTCAAAACTGCTAATGAAAATATGGATATGATAGATTTCCTTGAATTAGTGGTAAAGCAAGCAAATGAATCATTAGAAAAAACACCAGAATTATTAAAAGCATTAAAAGAAGCTGGAGTAGTAGATTCAGGTGGTAAAGGTTTAGTACTTATTCTAGAAGGGATGTTATCATCTTTAAAAGGCAATAATATAGATTCTATAGCAGGTGGAGTATCTAGTAATGTAGAAGTTAAAGTTGAACAAAATATATCAACAGAAGATATTAAATTCCAATACTGTACAGAATTTATTTTAGAAAGTGACAAGGTAGACGATCTTGTAATAAGAGAGAAATTTATGAAGTTTGGAGATAGTTTAGCTGTTGTTGGCGATGAAGGTGTTATAAAAGTACATGTTCATACTAATGATCCAGGACTTGCATTACAAGAAGCTTTAAGTTATGGACAATTATTAACTATAAAAATCGAAAACATGAAACTTCAACATGAAAATGTAGTTTTAAGTGAAGCTGAACAAACTAAAAAAGTACAAGTTGAAGAAAAAGAATACGGATTTATAGCAACTTCTATGGGTGAAGGTTTAGCTCAAATATTCAAAGATTTTGGAGTAGATCACATAATAGAAGGTGGTCAAACAATGAACCCAAGTACAGAAGATTTTATGAAAGCAATAGAAAGTTTACACGCAAGAAACATTATAATACTACCAAATAACAGTAATATTATAATGGCTGCAAATCAAGCTAAAGAATTAAGTGATAAAAATATAATAGTTATACCTACTAAAAATGTTGCTCAAGCATTTGCTACATTAGTAACATTTGATGGTGATGCTACTGCTGAAGAAAATGAATCTAATATGGTAGAAGCTTTATCTACAGTAAAATCAGGTCAAGTAACTTATGCTGTAAGAGATACAGTTATAAATGATATTGAAGTAAAAGAAGGAAATATAATAGGTCTAGCAGAAGGAAAGTTACTTGCTGCTGGTGAAGGTGTTAATGAAATAACTACAAACCTAATAGAAAAATTAGTAGATGAAGATAGTGCCATAATAACTTTATTCTACGGTGAAGATACTTCAAAAGAAGATGCTGAAGCTTTAGCAAGTGACTTAGAAGAAAAATTCGAAGATATAGATGTTGAATTACACTATGGAGGACAACCTCTTTATTACTACTTGATTTCAGTTGAATAATAATTAATTAGTCCTGTATAATCATACTGTATTTAGTATGTTATACAGGATTTTTATTCGTAGTTAATTTTAGATAATAGGTGATAATTATGAATAACTTAAATAAAGAAATACAATTTGTAAAAGGTATTGGTCCTAAAAGAGCCAGCAAATTGAATAAGTTGGGAATTTTTACATTAAAAGATCTTATATATTATTTTCCAAGACAATATGAAGATAGAAGTAATATAAAAAAAATAAGTCAATTAGAAAATGATGAAAAAGTATCTATCAAAGGTATTATAACTAGGATAGATACTTATAGCCATAAAAAAAGCATGAATATTACTAAAATTGATGTAAGAGATGAAAGTGGATATATAAGATTAACTTTTTTTAATCAAGAATATATAACTAAAGTGTTTAAAAGTGGAGATAGTATTTTAGCTTATGGAAAAGTTAAAATAGAAAATAACTTTAAGGAATTATCTTCTTGTGAGATAGAACACTATACCAATGCGCCACTGTCTACTTGCAAAATACAACCAGTTTATCCCTTGACTTATGGACTTACAAATAAAGAATTGGGAAGTATGATTAAATCAGTTCTTTTAAAAGAAGAATTTAAAATAAAAGAATATTTACCTAGGTATATAATAGATAAATATAAATTATGCGGTATTGATTATGCTATAAGAAATATACATAACCCAAGTAGTAAAGATGCTTTAAAAATAGCTTTATATAGGCTGGTATTTGAAGAGTTTTTGATTTTACAGCTAGGGCTATTTTATTTTAAAAATGGAGTTAATGAATCTAATGGTATAGAATTTAAAGAAAATGAAAAATTAAATGATATAGTAAATTCACTACCTTTTAAACTCACAAAAGCTCAGAATAGAGCTTTAGACGAAATTTTAGATGATATGAGATCTAGCACAGTTATGAACAGATTAGTCCAAGGTGATGTTGGAAGTGGTAAAACAGTAGTTGCATTACTTTCTCTTGCTAGTGCTGTTTTAAATGGCTATCAGGGGGCTTTAATGGCTCCTACAGAGATTTTAGCAGCGCAACATTACGAATCATTCAAGGAAACCCTGGAAATCTTTAATATCAAGTCTGAGCTATTAGTAGGTAGCCTTACAAAAAAACAAAAAGAGAAAGTACTTGATAAGGTTAAAAATCAAGAAGTTGATATTTTAATTGGTACACATGCTCTTATAGAAGATAAAGTGGAATTTAAAAATTTAGGTATTGTCATAACTGATGAACAACACAGATTTGGTGTTAGACAAAGAGGTAGATTATCTAATAAAGGAGATAGTCCAGATATACTTGTTATGACAGCAACACCTATACCTAGGACATTAGCGCTTATTTTATATGGTGATTTAGATATATCCATAATAGATGAGCTTCCTCCAGGAAGGCAGCCAATTGAAACTATAGCTATAGAACATAAAAGAAGAAATGAAGCTTATGAAAATTTAGTAAGGGATGAGGTTCAAAAAGGTAGACAAGTATATGTAGTTTGTCCTTTAGTTGATGAAAGTGAAAAGATAGAAGCTACAGCAGCGGTAGAATTAGTCGAAGAATTGAAAAGAGAGTTTTTTAATGATTTAAGAGTAGGTCTTTTGCATGGTAAAATGAAACCAAGTGAGAAAGACTCTATTATGGATGATTTTAAAAATAAAAGATTAGATATATTAGTTTCTACAACAGTTATAGAAGTTGGTGTCAACGTGCCTAATGCCACATTAATGATAATAGAAAATGCTGAAAGATTTGGATTAGCTCAATTGCATCAGCTAAGAGGGCGTGTAGGAAGAGGAAAGCACAAATCTTATTGTATATTGATATATAACTCTAAAACTGAAGTATGTAAAGAAAGAATGTCTATAATGGAAGAAACTACAGATGGATTTAAAATTTCACAAAAAGATTTGGAAATAAGAGGTCCAGGGGAGTTTTTTGGAACAAGGCAACATGGTCTACCAGAGCTTAAAGTAGCTAATATATTTAAACATATGAAAATATTAAAGTTAGCTCAAGTAGAAGCTAGATATATAATTGGGCAAGACTTAAAATTACAGTTAGAAGAAAATAAAAAATTAAAAGAAGAAATATTATATAAATTTAGTGAACGTGAAGAAATCTCGTTAAATTAGATAAAATTATGTTAGAATATAGGAAGGAGATATAATTTTGAGGGTTATTTCAGGAAAAGCTAGAGGTTTAAAATTAAATGCTCCTAAAAATAATGATGTGAGACCTACAACTGATAGAGTTAAGGAATCATTATTTAATATGATTAATCCATATATGATGGAGAGTAGTATATTAGATTTATTTGCAGGGACAGGCTCTTTAGGTATTGAATGCCTATCTAGGGGGGCTAATAAATGTATTTTTGTTGATAGCAGCAAAGAAAGTATTGGTATTATTAAGTCTAATATAAAAAAAGCAAGGGTAGAAAAAGAAAGCATTGTATTAAATTGTGATTTTAAAAGTGCTATAAACTCCTTAGCATTAAAAACAGAAACATTTGATGTTATTTTTATGGATCCTCCATACTATAAAAATATGTTTGATGATGCGCTTAATAGCATCGATAATAACAATTTATTAAAGGAAGATGGAATAATAGTCGTTGAACATGACACTAAAGATAAATTTCCAGATAGTATAGGAAGACTTTATAAGAGTAGAGATAAGAAATATGGAAATACAACACTAACGTTCTATAAAATGGAGGAATAACATGGGTAATCAAATACGTAAAGCCATTTTTGCAGGAAGTTTTGATCCAATTACAAATGGACATTTAGATATAATTTCTAGAGCATCAAAGTTATTTGATGAATTACAAATTGGAGTACTTATTAATCCAAATAAAAAAGGACTTTTTAATTTAGAAGAAAGAGTAAAATTAATTGAGTCATGTACTAAACATTTAGATAATGTGAAAATTATTAGTTTTGAAGGACTATTAGTTAATTATTGTTCTGAAAATGGCATTAGAACCTTAGTTCGAGGTGTTAGAAGTGAAGATGATGTGAATTATGAATTACAGATGGCTCATATGAATAAGGAATTAAACCCTGATATAGAAACAATATTTTTACCAACAAATAAAAAATACTCTTTTGTAAGTTCGTCATTAATAAAAGAAGTTTTAAGCTTTGGAGCAGATGTTACTAATTTTGTACCTGTTGAGGTATTAAAAGAATTAGAAAAAAAGACTAAATAGTAAAACAGATTTAGGGGGAATAATATGAAAATCGATTTAGAAATAATGGATTTATTCCAAGAATTAGAAGAACTTGTTGAAAATGCACCTGTAAAAGGTCTTGCTAGGAAATCTATAAGTATAGAAAAAGAAGAAATACTTTCTATTATAAATGATATAAAATTACTACTTCCAGAGGAAGTTAATCAAGCTATATGGATAAATAAAGAGAGACAAAGAATAATAACAGAAGCAAAAATAGAAGCTGATCAGATAATAGCTCAAGCTAATCAAGAAGCTGAGTTGAAGGTTATAGAAGGTGAGAAGTTTGAAGAGAACCTTAAGCAACAATTTGATGATATTGTGGAATCAAATGAGGTTGTTGTAAGAGCTAAAGAGAGAGCTGCAGAGATTATAAGTAAAGCTGAAGCATATGCAGTTGAGATAAGAGAAGGCTCTTTAGAGTATGCAGAGGATGTTATAAGTTCAGTTGAGCAAAATCTAATAGAAACTTTAGAGATAGTTAAAGTTAATAAAAGAGAGCTAAGAGAAGGTTAATAAAAACTCCTACAGTATTGTAGGAGTTTTTATAATTAATTTAAGTTGTTTTTTATAGAATAGTTTTATTTGTTTGTTTTATATACAAAATAAACATCGTAAATTATGTAGACTATGATAATTATAACTAAGAAGATTTTAAAATTATAAAAATATTGATTCCATATATTATTATTATAAATAGAATTGTAAATATTTGAAATATTAGATGCAGGTAAATAATTTTGGCTAATTGGATAAAGCAAGAAAGTAAATATACCAGCAAATAAACCGTGTAAAAATTTACTAAATATGTACAAGTTAATTTTTATGTCCGTTTTCCCTATAAAGTTGCAACATTGAGCTAAGATAGATAAACCGCTAAAACCTATTATAAAACTACACAGACTAGCTTTAATTCCTTCAGAAAGTGTAGAAAGTTCGCATATATTATTACAGCCTATAGTAATTTCAAATAATCCACTCAGAAAAGTAGAACATACTTCTTCTGTTACATTAAAAATAGAAAGAGGTATACATATAAAATGTGAGATAACATCAATAACATTAAATAAATCTAGTATTTCAAATACAACAGAAAAAATAATTACGAATCCTCCTACAGCCAACAAAGTATTTACACCATTTACAACAGCATTTCCAAAAGATACAAAGAAACCATTTTCTTCTGGAGTGTTTATAATATTTTTTAGATTTTTCGTTAAATCGTACTTAGACTTATTTCTTTTCTCGTGTCCGTATTTTCTAAATAATAAACCCACAGTAATAGCGCCTAAATAATGGCATATAAGCATTAAATATCCTAAATCTTCACTGTTCAACATTCCAACTGATACTGCACCTATAATAAATAAAGGACCTGAAGTAGAGCAAAATGAAACTAACCTCTGGGCTTCATATACAGATATTTCTTTTTTATCTCTTAAATCGGAAGCAAGCTTTGCACCAACTGGATATCCTGACACAGCTGCGATTGCAAATACTAAAGAACTCTTACCAGATACATTGAATATAAATTGTGTGACGGGGTTAATTATAGTACCAAGAATATCTACAACTTTTAATGATACGATTATATTTGCACCAATTATAAAAGGAAGTAGAGATGGTATTAGTGTATTAACCCAGATATTGATTCCATCTTTAGCAGCATCTATGGATTCATCAGGAAATAATATTATACCTACTATTAAAATTAATACAATTAACTTAGGTACAAAATATTTTATTAGTTTTGAGATTTTCATACTATCACCTATGTATTAAAGACTTTAAGATATTATATTAAAATTGAAAATAAAATATGAAAAATTTATCAATTGATAAAATAAATTATAATGTAAAATATATTATTTTAGTATAAAGGTATAGTTCAGTAAATAAGGAAAAGGAGATGTCTTCTTATAAATGTAAAAAATCATTTTGAGACATCTCTGTTGGTAATTTATAAAACATATCTTGGGGATAAGTAAAAATCCATAGGTCCTTTTATTAGAGATTTATTATTTTTATAATAAATAATGTTATACATATTACTTGATTTGATATCGTATTTAATTAAAGTATTAAATAAAGAATCATCAATATGATTGATTTTAGAGAGTTTAGTAATTATTTCTATATCTGATGATTTTTTTATTTTTTTTATAATTTCTCTTCCTTTATTATTAAAAGCTAAAACTCTTACATATGGAACATGAGGAATATCTTTCGTAGCAATTACATCATCCTTGGTTATTCCTAATAGAATATTATTTAATGTACGTTTAACTTTAGTCATAGTATAGCGTTTAGATTTCACCGATGAAATTAAATCATCCAAATCTTTGCTTGTAAATATATTTGAGTAAATTTTATTTTCTATTCCTTCGTTAACTTCGAAATATTTATGTAGATTTTCAGAATCTCTGATTATTGTTGAACATAGTAACTCATAAAACATATAGTCAAATACTGGGTTAAAATTAGTCTCTATATTATTTTTTATCTCAATAAAAGTAGGATTAGGAATAACATTTTCAATTTGCTTTAAATTAGAATTATCTTTTAAAACATTTCTTATAGCTGTTGCAGAACAAATATCGCTACTTATATCACTTGAGTTATATTGTGAAGCTATTCTAGTAATCGTAAAAGGTTTTATAGAGCTGTTAAGCTTAATTAAACTTTTTATATATTCAATTCCTAGTATATTGTTAGATGAATTTAAAATATTTTGAAGTTTATCCTCAGATATTTCTAAAAGATTATTTTTATTTATATAATCATATAATGCTTTACTTCTTGCTGTAGGGAATACCAATCCCTCATCAAGATATGTTTTTAAATATGTTTTAAAATCCATAGGTTCTTCAACTAATATTTTTGAAATAGCTTGAAGAATATCTATGTTTCCCTCTTCACTTCCGAAACAAACTGAGTTTACACAGTTTAATGAGTTCAGGGTCGTGATAGCACCATGGGAAAAAATTTCGGCACTTTGACAAGAGTAAAGGGTTGGAAGTTCTATAACTAAGTCCACACCATTTTTTACAGCAATCTCAGCTCTAGTATATTTATCAAATAAAGCAGGTTCTCCTCTTTGTAAAAATGAGCCACTCATTACAGCTATGGTATGAGTTGCTTTTGTTACTTCTTTAGATTTTTCTAAATGGTATAAGTGACCATTGTGAAAAGGATTGTATTCAACAATTAGTCCTAGTATATTCATATATTTCTCCTTATGGTAATTTTTGCTATATAATATGTTATAATTTAAAAGTTGACAAATTTAGATGAAGTACTTAATAATAGAATAATATAAATATGTGAAAAATGCACATAAATATATTTTATTATATCAATAATAAGTAAGACATCATATTAAAAAATCAAAACATATTGACTATTTATTATATCAAATAAGGTATTAGATTTCATTGTAATATAAAAATATTACGTAATGAAATATTTATAAATAGTATGTACTTTTAATTAAAAAGGTGTTATATTTATTATGATTGACAATAAAATAAAAAGTTAAATAATCATTTTGAATATTAATTTAAGGAAAATTTTAATTTTTAAGGAGGATTGCTAATAATGAAAGTATTAGTATTAAACTGTGGTAGTTCTTCATTAAAATATCAATTAATAGATATGGAAAATGAAGCAGTATTATGTGTAGGACTTGTTGAAAGAATAGGTATAGAAGGTTCTATATTAAAGCAAGAAAAAGATGGTGTTGAAGGTAAATACATAGTTGAACAACCAATGAAAAATCATGAAGAAGCTATAAAATTAGTTTTAGATGCTGTAGTTGATCCAACTTATGGTGGTGTAAAAGATATTAAAGAAGTTGAAGCTGTAGGACACAGAGTTGTTCATGCAGGTGAAAAATTCGCTACTTCTGTAGTTATAAATGATGAAGTTGAAGCTGCATTAAAAGAATGTATAGATTTAGCTCCACTTCACAATCCAGCAAACATAATGGGAATAGATGCTTGTAAAGCTATACTTCCAGGTGTACCAATGGTAGCTGTATTCGATACTGCTTTCCATCAAACAATGCCTAAAAAATCTTACTTATATGGATTACCTCATGAATTATACACTAAATATGGTGTAAGAAGATACGGATTCCACGGTACTTCTCACAAATATGTATCTCAAAGAGCAGCTGCTATGTTAGGTAAAAACATAGAAGATGTAAAAATAATAACTTGCCACTTAGGAAATGGTGCTTCTATAGCAGCAGTAGATGGTGGAAAATGTGTAGATACTTCTATGGGATTCACTCCATTAGAAGGATTAATAATGGGAACTAGATGTGGAGATATAGATGCAGCAATATTACCATTCTTAATGAGAAAAGAAAACTTAAATGCAGATCAATTAGATAACTTAATGAATAAACAATCTGGAGTATACGGTATGACTGGTATATCAAGTGACTTCAGAGATATAGAAGATGCAGCTGCTAATGGTGACGAAAAAGCTCAAGTTGCTTTAGATGCATATGCTCAAAGAGTTAAGAAATATATAGGATCTTATGCTGCTGAAATGAACGGTGTAGATGCTGTTGTATTCACTGCAGGTGTTGGTGAAAACGGAATAGACATGAGAGAAGCTATAGCTACAAACATGGAATTCTTAGGAATGAAATTAGATAAAGAAGCTAACAAAGTTAGAGGAAAAGAAAGAGTAATATCTACTGAAGATTCTAAAGTTAAGATATTATTAATACCAACTAACGAAGAATTAATGATAGCTAGAGATACTTTAGCATTAGTTAAATAATTAATAAAATATTTTAATTGTTAAAAAATATTTTTATTGTGAATAATATATGTAAAGTTTTAAGGTAGGCTTTGACCTACCTTAAAATGATTTATTGATATATTTCAGTAAACAAATAAAAAGTATTGTAATCTTATTTTTTACTATCAAGTAAAAATACTTGACAAACATTGACTAGATTTGTATAATGAATTTGGTAATATAACGAGGTGAAAGTATGATAATTAGTCTAGATAAGTTAAACAGAAAAGAAACTGATAAAATAGACTTGAATTTTTCACAAAAAATTGATAGTATTAATTATTGTGAGAACACATATAATATAACTTCACCGATTAACCTTAAAGGTAAGGTATCTAGAACAAATAAAGGCTACTATTTAGATGCTGTTGTTAGCTTTGAAATATTAGATAATTGTGCTAGATGTTTAGATGAAGTTAAAGTACCAATAGAATATGCTATAGAGGGTTTCTTAGTTAGAGAGAATTTTGATGAAGACGAATTTGAAGATTATGATGCTTTTATTATTGACGGAGATGAAGTTAATTTAACTGATATAATAGGACAAACATTAATCTTTAATTTACCACAGCAAGTTCTTTGTCATGAAGATTGTGAAGGGCTTTGTCAAAATTGTGGAGCTAACCTAAATAGAGAAACTTGTGCATGTAGCCAAATTGCCAACGACGAGGATGAAATAGATCCACGTTTTGCTAAATTAAAAGATTTGTTCAAAAATGACTAAGGAGGTGGCGTAAATGGCAGTACCTAAGCGTAAAACAGCTAAATCAAAAACTAAAATGAGAAGAGCGGCTAACTCAAAAATGACAGCAACAGGATTCGTAGAGTGTCCACAGTGTCATGAACCAAAATTACCACATAGAGTTTGTCCAGATTGTGGACACTACAAAGGTAAAGAAGTTATATCTGAATAATGATATTTTTAAAAACATGTAGATTAATCTACATGTTTTTTTGTTAAAATATAAATATAAACAGAAGTTGAAAAAAATAATTAGTTAATATAAAATATTAGTAAAAATTTGTAAAAATAAAAAGATTTATACATATGTAAATAAATAAACAAGGAGGGTCAGTATGAGAATAGTTGTAGATGGTATGGGTGGAGATAATGCACCTAAAGCTATAGTAGGCGGTGTTGTAGAAGCAATTAATGAATTTAATGTAGAAATAGCTATAACAGGAGATAAAGAACTACTTGAACAAGAATTTGCTGATTATGAATTTGATAGAAGTAAATTAGAAATTATTCATACAACAGAAGTAATAGAAAATGAAGATAAACCAGTTCAAGCTATAAGAAGAAAAAAAGACTCCTCTATGGTAGTTGCACTTAATTTAGTAAAAGAAAATAAAGCCGATGCTATAGTTTCTGCAGGAAGTACAGGAGCACTTCTTACAGGAGCAACATTAATAGTAGGAAGAATAAAGGGGATTGATAGACCTTGTCTATGTCCTTGTATGCCTAATATAAAAGGTGGAATGACTATAATAGCTGATAGTGGTGCTAATGCAGATTGTAAGCCTAGAAATTTAAGCGAATTTGCTATGATGAGTAATATATATCTTAAGAAAGTTTTAGGTATGGAAAATCCAAGAATAGGACTTGGGAATATAGGTTCTGAAGAAGGAAAAGGAAACGAACTTGTGAAATCTGCGTACAATGAATTAAAAACTATGGACTTAAATTTTGTAGGTAATATAGAAGGTAGAGATGTAATAGAGTCTAAAGCAGATGTAATAGTTTGCGATGGCTTCACTGGTAATATAATGTTAAAGACTTGTGAAGGTGTAGCAATGGGTATGATGAAGCTTATTAAAGAGACTCTTATGAGTAGTTTCAAAGGAAAGTTAGGAGCTTTATTAATAAAAGAAGATATGAGAAAGCTAAAAGCTTTTCTTGACTATTCTGAATATGGTGGAGCACCTTTCTTAGGAGTGAAAGGTGGAGTTATAAAAGCCCATGGAAGTTCTAACTCAAAAGCAATAAAGAATGCTATAAAGCAAGCTATTAATTTTACTGAAGGAAATGTTGTAGAGGATATAGAAACATATATATTGTCTAAAAAAGAAGATGAGAAAAAACAAGAAAATAAAACTGAAGATAAGTAATTTTTAATTAATTACTAAGTAAAACTTTGTATAAATAAAAACCCTTCCATGAATTGAAGTGAACCCTTTACACGGGAATAAATAAAACAACCTCTTTTGAAACATACTATATGTATGATTTTAAAGGAGGTTATTTTATTATGAGTACAAGAGTACACTATTCACCAGAAATA
>NZ_JACRYU010000014.1 GCF_014333445.1 Terrisporobacter mayombei
TATAGATTATTATAACAAAGAAAGAATACAAGCAAAATTAGGCTATCTTTCTCCTGTAAAATACAAGAAAAAGGTAGCCTAGGTTGTTTTATATTGTTCCACACAAAGGGTGCAGTTCATATTTACTATGTGTTTTATTATTTCTAGTTAGGTTTTATTGATAACTAGTAGAAGTATGGTGAAGAAAACATATAGAAGAATGCTCCTATAGCTCCAGCAAGTAAAATCCCACCTATCGTAAGTACTGCCAGTATAACAGGTATTACTATATTTACGCCACCTCTACTAAGTAATATTCTTTGTTTAACATCTTCATCCATTCTATCAGGTGATTGCAACTCTTTTTCTGTGTATTTCAAGTAAGTTATATTACCATATAATCCTGATAATATTGATATTATTATATTAATTATGAATCCAGATAAAGGAACTATAGATGTTATTATAAATGATCCAATTATTATTCCAAATCCATATGCATACATCTTTCTATATAAAAACCACCATGAATTAAAGAAAAATGCAGCCCAGTTCCAACTTGTTGATTTTCTTAGTTCTTTAATATCTTTAAATGTTGATATATAGTAATCTGTATTTTTTTGTATAAAATTAACCATATCTTTTTCACTAAAATTATCATCATATGAGTCATCATAGTTAGTATAAGTAAAATCTTTATATGTTTGACTATTTTTTATACTTTCTTTTACTTCTTTTGCAGTATTTCTTACTGAATCTTCTATACTTCTTAACTTATTTCCACAGTTTATACAGTATTTACTATTAGAAGAATTTCTTTTACCACATCTAGAGCAATATATATATTTTTCATTAAAGCCTGTTCTATCGTCCATAATATCAACTCCCTCATATTTTATATAAGTAAATTTATTATACTATTAAAAATTACTCATCTCAATAAATTATTGCTCATTATTATTATATGTATAATAGTAGTAAAACTACTTTTAGTCCCTAATATATAAAGAATAATATGTAATCAATAGATCAACTATCTTTCCATAACTTTCAGTTCCTTCTTTTACTCCATTTGACTTCAAATAAGTACTATTCATCTTATCAGATGCTTTACTAATTTTACCATCATATTTTTTCCAAAATTCACTGCTATCTTTTAAGTCATTCGTAACCTCTGGAGATAAGTTTTTATTAAACTTTTTATAATTTTCATAATCTATAGTAGCCATCGCTGACGATGTATATTTAAGAGCCATTATATATCCAGAGTATCTAAAATCAAATTCTTTATTATTTATACAAGCTATATATGCTAAAAAATTAGCTTCATCTTCACTGGCATATCCCCTTTGATGAGCCATTTCATGAAGTATAGTAAAAGCAAGATAAATATCCGGTACAGCTATATTTATATTGGCTTCTCCTGTAAATGGTGAATATATACCTGTTATTCCTGTATAACATAATAATTTTGAATTTAAAATAGGCTTTGGAGTAGCATATTCTCCTCTTTTATCTAAATTTAAGATAGTGACATTTTCATACGCATCCCTTGAGCTAGATAAGACTTCTTTATAATTTCCCTTACACTTCATTACATTATCTTCATCTTCTAATACCAACTCTCTAGTTTCATTACATTTTTTTATTAAAAATTTATATAAATTATTAAGATCTTCTTTATCATATTCAACTTTGGTAATACTTTTGTTATGAGTTTTATTGTAATCTTCAATTAGCGAAGTTTTCAAATCTATTCTACTATAGTTAATTCCCCATAAAGTTACGAAAATAAAGTAAATTATACCAAATACTGATATAATATTTAAAATAGAGCTTTTCATATATGAGAAAGCATTCTTAGGATTTTTAATTATATAAACTATTGAGTATATTATAAATATTACAATAGCTAAAATTACTATATAAATTAGCATTTCAAATAATGAAAATGGCACCAAACTAGATACCTTGCTTAAAAGCTTTACTATGTATATATTTATCCCATTGGAATAGTATTTTTCTACTATCCATGGAATTTTTGATGTAATTATATTTAATAAAATTCCTAATACAAGTAATAAAATGGATGTAATTCTAAATTTTTTTATTTTAATCCCTCCCTAATATATTCAATTTAAATATCCTTCAAACTAATAAAAACCATATTTCTACTTAAATAATAACGTAAAAATATGGTAAAAAAATAATTATTTATTTTGTAAGATTAATATATTTCTTAGCCGTAACTAAATAATATATTAAATAAATTAAAGAAAATGCTAATATAGTTATTAATGTAGATATTTTTCCATCTTGATTAAAGAAACTTGTAACAGAATATCCAGCTACTATGCTATGAATTATAGCTACTAATCCTGGTAATAAGAAAAATATTCCTACCTGTTTAAATATGGATTTGTTTATATATTCTTGGCTAGTTCCTATTTTTCTAAGTGTATCAAATCTAGGTTTATCTTTGCTTGCATCAGATATACATTTAAAGTACATAATACTTCCTATAGACACTATAAATACTAGTGATAAAAATAATCCAATAAAGTAAATTGAATTAACAAAGTTATAACTTTCTTTGTCAAAATTATCCACACTGTAGACATGTATGTTACTATTATCTTCTATATATTTTGATATATTTGCAGTATTTTCAAAATTTTTAAGGGTAATACATGATACCCTCTCTTTCTCACTTCCAAAAGCTTTACTTATTGAATCATAAGTATCATCATTGACTATTATAATAGGTTTACCCTCTCTAAATGTACCAAATAAATTCATAGTATAAGAATCAATAATACTAATATCTTTATCTCCTAATTTAAACTTAACATTAAAGTTAACAGCATTTATAAGTTGTTTTGGTATAAGAAAAATTGCCTCATTATTTTTTAATTTAGTATCTAGAAATCTCTTTTCATTCTCTAAGTTTCTATATTCACATATCTCTTCTACTGATGAATATTTTATTAAATCCACATCATCTGTATAAGGAATTGGTCCCATTTCATTTGGATTTTCATTAGTTTCAACAAGCATAACTTCTGTATCAAATTTAAAATCTACTTCTTCTTTACTCAATGTTAAAGCTTGATTTACAATCGTGTCATTACTATCACCTAAATACATAATGCTGTAAGGATACTCTGATTCTTGGCCTTCGCTAAATAAAGTTTTCATAGAAATTGATACTATTATACATGTTAAACAACATGTTATTAATACAGTAATTTGGCCTAATACTTTATTGTTGTCCCTTATTCTAAAGATAATATTATTAAAACTTAATACATTAGTACTTTTATATAAGAAATTCTTATTATTAATTAACTTTGATATGATAAATGTAAAAAATCCTTTAAATGATAGCATGGTTCCTATAATAACTAAAACTACAGTACCTATTATTGCTATAGGAAATTGAATATTATATTTCTTATAATAAATAATCAATTGATATGCAAAAATTATTACTATAAGTCCCAATAGACCCTGTAATGTTTTATTTTTGCTATTATCAATTTGATATATATTAGTTGCATTTATAAGTTTTGTTATATCTGTTCTTAATAAAATTATATATTCTTTTATAAATACACAAATTAATATAACTAAAAACATCAAACTAGTTACAAGTATTGCTGGTGTTGATATTTCAAATTTCATAATAGCATTAATGTTTGAAACCTTAACAAGTGCCATTAAAAACAATTTATTAGTTAATATTCCTCCGAATATGCCAACTACTAGAGCTATTATTCCTATTAATAATCCTTCCTGAGCAAATAAAAGTGCTATTTTATTGTTTTCCACACCCATAAAAGTGTATATACCAAATTCTTTTTTTCTTTGTTCTATAAAAAAACTACTTGAGTAAGAAATAAAGAATATGAAGAACAAACATAGTACCATAGCACACATCATAGATATGGTTGAAATTACTTTTAAATCTTGTAATGCTCTAAATTGCTCACTAAACATAAGCGTTATAAAATTATAAAATACTACAATAGAAAATACCATGGAGAAAATATACATTCCATAATTTCTTATATTTTGTCTTAAATTCATAAATGAAAGCTTAAAGAAGTTCATTTACTTCACCTCCCATGGAAGTAAGTAAATTCATTATATTATTATAAAATTCTTTTCTATTTCCACTGCTATCAATTCTAGCATTTAACTTCCCATCTTTTATAAATATTACCTTCTTAGAATAACTTGCACTAAAAGGATCATGAGTAACCATTATTACAGTCACGTTAAATTTTTCATTCATATCTTTCAGACAATTTAACAATTCTGAAGAAGACTTAGAATCTAATGCTCCTGTTGGTTCATCAGCAAATATAATTTTAGGTGATGTAATTAAAGCTCTAGCTGCAGCAGCTCTTTGCTTTTGTCCACCTGATAATTCATAAGGATATTTTTTTAAATGACTTTCTATACCGAAAAATTTAGCTAGTCTTAATACTTCTTCTTTGATTTTACTTTGTTTTTCATTTCCTATTACCAATGGAAGTGCTATATTATCTTCCACACTCATACTATCTAATAAATTATAATCCTGAAAAATAAATCCTATATTATCTCTTCTAAATTTTGATAGATCTTTATTATTCATTTTTCCTATATCTTTATTATCATAATATACACCTCCAGAAGTTGGCTTATCTACAGTTGATAATATATTTAACAATGTGGTCTTACCTGCTCCAGAAGGACCCATTATAGATAAGAATTCTCCTTCTTTAACTTCTAAGTTTATATCTTTTAATATTTTAAATGTATTTTTATTTGTTTTAAAATCTTTTTTCAAATTAACAACCTTTAACATGATACCCTCCAAATTTCTAATATTTATTATACTTATATTTTATAAAGTTCTAATAATGTATTCCATCCATTAACCTAACAGTTTGTAGAGGGTATGTGTCATTTATGTCACATTAATGTTATCCTAAATTAAAGTAATCTGATAAATTATAAAATGTAATATAAATATCACAAAACTCATTTGGTGTAGATATTACATCTATATTATGACTTAATTTGTTTAATATTTTTTTAGATATATAAAGCCCCATACCTGTTGATTTAGTTCTTTTACGACCATTCACTCCAGTAAATCCTTTATCAAAAATTCTTTCAATATCTTGAGGTGCTATCCCTAAGCCATAATCTTTTATATGTAATTCCGTTCCCTTTTTATTTTCTTTTAAATATATCTCTATTTTTCCACCCATGTTGCTATACTTAATAGCATTATCAACTATTAGCTCTATTATATGAGTAATCCATTTTTTATCAGTTAATACAGTTTTATTCAACTCTCCAACTTGTAAATCTATCTTGTTATATATAAATTGGTACTTATTTTTCTTAATTACTTCTTTTACTGAATGTTCTAAATTTACTTCACTTATGAAAAAGTCTGAGTTATAATTACCTGCTCTACTAGAATACATAGCTTGCTCAACAAGTTTATCTATACGGCTTATTTCAGTATTTATTTGCTTAGATAACTCTCTACTTTCGTCAATTTCATTTATTCTTTTACTTATTATTTGAAGTACTGATATGGGTATTTTCACCTCATGTATCCAGTTAGTCATATAATCATTGATTTCTTCAAGCTCATCTCTGAAATTATCTACTTCCTTCTGACTTTCTTCAATTTTTTCCATGACATTCATATAAAAGTAATTATCTTTAATGTAGTTTTCATCTTGATTTGGATCATTTATAAGATTTATAAATTTATTTTCTTTTTTTCTATATGTACTATAAGATATAATCAAAAATACTATGGAAGTAGTTATGACTAGTATATTTATATAAATCAAACTATCTATACTTTTAGATAAATTTGGATCTAACAATATAATTGTATTAACTATAATCATTATAAAAACGATTAAAATTAAAAATACTTTTATATCCTTTAAATATTTAAAAAAACTCATCTTATTATATATCCCTGCCCTTTTTTAGTTAAAATAAAATCTTCTAGCCCTATTGTATCTAATTTTTTTCTAAGTCTATTCACATTTACAGTAAGGGTATTTTCACTTATAAATTCATCTGTATCCCAAAGTTCTTCTATTATTTCATCTCTACTTACTATCTTCTCTTGATTTTCCATAAGTATTTTCATTATTTTAAGTTCATTTTTAGTAAGTTCTACTTTTTTGTCTTTAAAATAAAGTTTTGATTCAACTATATTTAAAGTTGTATCTTTAAATTTTATAATATCACTTTTTAGTTCACTATTATAAGAATATGTTCTTCTAAGTATTGCTTGAATTTTAGCAACTAATATCTGTGGTGAAAATGGCTTCATAATATAGTCATCTCCTCCCATATTTATTGACATTATTATATCCATATCATTATCCCTAGATGAAATAAAAATTATAGGAACCTTTAAAAAGTTTCTTATTTGAGAGCACCAATAAAAACCATCATAACAGGGTAAATTTATATCCATTAATATTAATTTTGGATTGCATTCTAATACTTCATTAGTTATATTTTCAAAGTTTTTAACTTCTTTTACAGTATAATTCCATTTACTTAACGTTAAACTAATCTCCCTACTTAATGCTTTATCATCTTCTATTATAAAAATATCCATTATGTATACCTCTTTATTTTTTATTTTATAAATATATTATTATGTATCTTAATTATATCCCATATATATTTTTATTACCTTATTAAAACTACATAAAATATAAACATACTAATAAAAAAGTATCTCACTTAATAGCAAGATACTTTTTTCGTTCATATTAAATTAGCAAGTAGCTCCTCCAGCTACATTAGTCTCTCCATTTATTATTTCTTCTTTTCTTTCTAATAAATCGTTAGATAATAATTGTTTTTCTACATTTTCAAATCCTATACGATTTATAGTTGCTGCAAAACGCTCACCAGTTATACCTTGATCTTTGTATAATAATATAGCTTTCTCTATTATATCAAGTGCCTCTTCTTTATCAGTGAATATTTTGTTTAAAGCTATACCATGTGAAACTCTTTTTCCCCATGTACCACCTATATATATTTTAAATCCATGTTGACTATCTGTTATAGATTTAAATGGACATTTTCCGTCACAACGACCACAATGTATACATTTTTCTTCATCTATTTTTAATTTGCCCTCTACTACTTCACATGCATTCATTGGGCAATTTTTTGAAATAACACATTTTTTACATCCCTTACATAAATCTTCATTAAAATTTGGTATGCATTGCCCTATTATTCCTAAATCATTTAGATTGGGTTTAACACAATTATTTGGACATCCTCCTGTTGCTATTTTAAATTTATGTGGTAGGGTTACTTCCCTATAACCTTTATAAAATCTCTTGTGTATTTCTTCTGATAAAGCAAATGTATCTATTAAACCATACTGGCAAGTAGTACCTTTACATGAAACTACTGGACGTATTTTTTTACCTGTTCCGCCAGTTTCAAGGCCTTCTTTTGCAATATATGCTCTGAAGTCTTCAATTTTATCATATGGAATTCCTTGTACCTCCACTGTAAGTCGAGTTGTAAAAGTTATTACTCCATTTCCAAATAATTCTGCTGCTTCAGCTATACATTTGTGTTGAGCTGCAGTAATTTTTCCATTCACTGTTATTACTCTTCCTGAAAAATTATCAGTTCCCTTATTACTCAAAAAACCTAATGCCTTTACTCTTTTCTCATCTGCTGGACTTATTGTTAAAGTCGCCATATTATTATCCCCCTTTATAAATTACTTTTCATCAATATGTAATCATTTTAAATGTATATCATGAATTATATAAATTATACCACATTACATTTTTTACCTTTTATCTCCATGTCAACATAATTGTAGCACTTGAGATTGTATTTTAAAAATGGTATTATCTTATCAATAATATAGGTAAAACCTATTGATAATATATAAATCAGAATAATTTTTTTGATAAGGGAGGGATTATTATGACTATTCGTCACTTAAGAATTTTTATAGAAGTGGCAAAAACAGGTAACATGAGTTTAGCAGGTGAAAATTTATTCATTTCTCAACCAACAGTAAGTCAGGTCATACGTGAATTAGAAAATCATTACGGCGCTATGCTTTTTGATAGATTATCCAAAAAACTTTATATAACTGAATTTGGAAAAGAACTTTTAAGATATGCTATTGAAGTTGTAGATCAATTTGATAACTTAGAAAAAGCTATGAATGATAGTTCAAATATAGAAAACTTAAGAATTGGTGCTTCTGTAACAGTAGGTACTTACATCTTATCAAAAGTGTTAAAGGAATTTCATAAAATATCACCAAATGTAAATACTTACTCTTATGTTAATAACACAAGTACAGTAGAAAAAAAATTGCTAAAATCAGAGCTTGATATGGCAATTGTAGAAGGAGACATTCAATCACCTGATTTAATAACTATACCTGTTATAGATGATTACTTGGTTTTATTATGTAAAAATAATCACTCTATTTTAGATAATAAGAATCTACAATTAACAGATTTAAAAAATCAAAGATTTGCTGTTAGAGAAAATGGCAGTGGAACAAAAGATTTTCTAGAACACCTTTTATCTAAACATAAAATTTCTGTTCAAATAGCTTGGGAGGCCAGTTCAACAGATACTATAAAAAGAGCAATCTTAGATGATAATTGCTTATCCCTTTTATCCATTCATACATTTGAAGAAGATATTTTAGATAATAAAATTCAAATCATAAATAACATAAATTTAAGCCCATTTAAACGTTCTTTTAAATTGGTTTATCATAAAGATAAGATATTATCCTCTTCTATGAAGGTATTAGAAGATATTTTAAAAAAATACAAATACTCAGATATCATGGAAAATTTAATATTAACTAAATGAAAATAGCAGATTTATGATTGTATACCATTAAAGTTTCTATATGAAATATTAACTTTGTTATAAATTATTTTCAATAAATTAAAGGTATTGATTTTTTATCAATACCTTATTTATTAACGGACAAAACTCTTGCTTACACGTAACTCAAAGAAAGCAAATTTTTACAATCATGTTTAAATTATTTTCTTACTAACTTGCTTACCTAACATACAAATAAACAATATTATTCCCAAAAAACCTTCATAAGGATATATTTTTCCAACTAACATTTCAAATGGAAGTAATCCTCCAAAAAAAGCTAGTATGGCAACAAGTACTGCAATTAGATTTGAGTTTTTTCCATCCTCTTTAGAAATTCTAGTACATACAGTCCAAAAGTTTGGAGCTGCTGTTGAGAATATGCCACAAAGCAATATGACAGAAAAAATCTTACCAAGTAGAGGTGATATTGATTT
The DNA here is from genome assembly GCF_014333445.1 of Terrisporobacter mayombei. GTDB lineage: Bacteria > Bacillota > Clostridia > Peptostreptococcales > Peptostreptococcaceae > Terrisporobacter > Terrisporobacter mayombei_A. The sequence goes on from NZ_JACRYU010000014.1 coordinate 9,354, forward strand.
TGCAAAATAAAGTGTTGGTATAGATAATTTATATATGCTATCTACCTTTGACAATAAAGCTAAATTCATAACTAGAATAACAGACATTATTACAATACTTCCTATAATCCCACCATATACAGCTTCTTTTCTAGTTTCTGCGCTTTTGCCTAATGTAGTAAAAAACATGACCCCTCCAACTAAGTTATATGAAGCATATATAATTCCACTTCTTATCCAACCACCTCCTGCTTTTGGTATTTCAATATGTTGCATTATGTAGTTAATATTTTTTAATCCATCTATGTTTTGAAATAATATAATAAATCCTACAATCATAGAAAAAAACACAATAACTGGCCCTATAATTCCAACTATATTTATAAGGCTATTAAGGCCAAATATATATGCGATTAGAACAAGTATTGCCATCATGCCACATCCTATGTAATAATTCAATCCATAGTATTCTTTTAAAGTTGCTCCTGCACCTGAAATCATTATTACTACACTAGCAAATAATAAAATTGGTATAAAAATTTCATAAAACTGCCCTAAAGATTTTCCACAAAAATATTTATATGCACTATGTTGTTTTATATTTCTATGATCGTAACCTGAACCCATAATTGTTGAGCCGAAATATGTAAATAAAATTAAGCTTATAATTATTGAACCTATACTCCAAAGTCCATTTGATGTAAAAAATTGCATTATCTCTTGTCCTGTTGCAAATCCCGATCCAATGATGAATGCTATATATGCACCTGCAAATTTTATTATATTAATTAAGCTTGACCTTCCTTTCATATAAACTCTCCTCCTAGTTTTTAGTTATGACAATAGTAGTATTAATTATATGTTTATAAAATTTTATATATGAATAGAAAAATCAATTGACATGTACATAAAATTTAGATATTATTTATTTAGTACTAATTCGGACTATTGTAGAGGTGATAATTATGAATGATGATATTCAGTATCATATTAAAGAGTACTATTCATTTTGGTCTAAAATAAATAATTTATATGGAAAATGGGCAAAAGAGCATGACTTAAGCTACCATTCTCTTTTCGTTTTATATGCTATATGGGATAGTAAAGATAATATCTGTACTCAGAAAAAAATATGTGATGATTGGCTATTTCCTAAACAGACTGTAAACTCTATATTAAAAAAATTTGAAGAAAAAAATTATATTTTATTACAATCACTATCTAAAGATAAAAGACATAAAGAAATTTTACTTACAGATGAAGGTAGACATTATGCTGATAAAATATTTGTTGAATTATATAATCTTGAAGAAAAAGTAATGCAGCATATGGGAGAAATTAATAGAAATAATATGACTAAAAATAATACTCTTTTCCTTAATCTTTTTAAGGAAGCTATGGATGAAAAAAGTAATCTTTAATAATAAAATTTTATCTAATATATTTAAAAGGAGGGATTAAACATGCCATATATGTATTTAATATTAGCTATTGCTCTTGAATTAGTAGCAACTACATTATTAAAATATTCAGAAGGATTTTCTAAACTTCCTTATACCTTAGGATGCATCGTTTCCTATATGACTTGCTTCTTCTTTCTATCAAAAGCTATTCAACATATAGATTTAAGCGTTGCCTATGCTACTTGGTGTGGTCTTGGAATTGTTGCAACTACAATTATTTCTATTTTTGTTTTCAAATCACAATTAAATTTTATGAGTTTTGTTGGAGTATTCTTTGTTGTTTTTGGAGTTGTGATTTTAAATTTATATGGAACAGCTCACTAAATTAATGTACGTATATACTTTCAAGCAAGTCTATTAAGACTTGCTTTTTAATTTATTTATACTATTTTTTAATTTTACTTCTTATTTTTAGGAATCATTATATTATTTTAAAACTACTACATACAATATAAATTATACTTTTAGGTAAAACTAATCTATATTAACTATTAAATATATGATAAAATATGGCTACAAATAACAATAAGGGAGGTTTTATGTTGAATAAAACTGATGCATTTAAGATTTTAAAACTGTCACTAGGAAGTTCCCTTGCTATTTTTATTGCTTCAATTTTTAATTTACAATATTCAATTGTCGCAGGTGTTATAACACTTTTAGTTGTAAAAGATACTAAAAGAGAAACTGTAGTAGATGCTATTGGGAAATTATTAGGGTTTGTGATTTGTACAGTCTATTCTTATCTATGTTTCAATATATTGGGGTTTAATTTATATTCATTTTCAATTTACATATTACTTATTATAAGTACTTGCTTTATTTTAAAAATTAGATATGTAATAGCGATGTGTGTAGTAATTTCTTCTCACTATTTATTACAAGAGTCTATGAGTTTATATTGGATATTAAATGAAACAGGACTATTTATAATAGGTGCAGGTATCGGAATTATAATAAATATGTTCATGCTTTCTAATATAGAACAAATTTATAATGGTCAAGAGCGACTACAAAAAGAAGTGAGTACTATTCTTATAGATATTGCAAGTACTATAGTTAATCCTAACAAAGAATCTGATTATGAAGAACATCTTGATAGATTAAATATTTTAATAAATAAAAGTACAAAAGCCGCTTATGAAAATCTTAATAATAATTTATTAAGCGACACTAGATTTTTCTTAGAACATATGGAAATAATAAAAAGCCAAAAAGATATATTAGCTACATTATATAACTTGGCGTTGCAATTAAATTATGTTCCTTACCAAGGATATATCATAGCTGAATTCATAAATAAAATAGGAAATACTTCTTTTGAAACTAATACAGTAAATCTATTACTAGAAGATTTAGAAGATATATTTAAAGATATGAAAAGTCAACCTCTTCCTAAAAATAGAGATGAATTTGAAAACCGTGCTATTTTATTTTTATGTTTAACTGAGCTAAAAAAGTTCTTAATAAATAGAAAAAATGCACAAACTCTTAGAGATAATTTTTACTATAATAATTAAAATTAAAATCTTAAATATAATCTAAAATAAAAATGACGAACTAATAATAGTTGGTCATTTTTATTTGCTCCTTTTAAAATATTACTAGTTGAATTCTAATCATCAAATCTTTTCATTTATTATTAATCATTTAATACTTTATAAAATATTAATTATTATAACTTCTTTTAATTCTTTAAAACCAGCTAATTTGAGTTTTCTCATAATTCTTTTTATAATCTCTTATAATATCATTCATATTATATAAAATATTGTATTTTTCACACTCGTTTTTAAATATTTTCCATAAATATTCTGCTCTAGGGGATGAATTTTCGTATATATCTCCATAAGTTTCAATATATTTTCTATCTAAATTTTGTTCTGGAAATATTTTTCTTAATTGTTGAAAATAATACTCCCTTTGATTTTGTCTAAGTGTTACTCCTAGGCCATAACTGAAAACAAATTTAGCACCACATTCATGTGCTTTTTTTATTATACTTCTAATATTTTCTTCATTATCATTTATAAATGGTAAAATAGGCATAAGAAGTATTCCTACATATATACCATTGTCTGATAATTCTTTTAAAGCTTCAAATCTTTGTGATGTAGTACTTACATTTCTTTCAATCTTTTTGCACAAATCATCATCAAAAGTTGTTATTGTCATTTTCACCAATACAGGAGAATGACTTTGTATTCGTTTTAATATATCTATATCTCTTCTTATTAAATCACTTTTAGTTGCAATTGATATACCGAATCTATTATCATCAACTAATTTTAAAGCTGCCCTAGTTAACATGTACTTTTTCTCAAAAGGGTTATATGGATCACTCATAGCCCCAGTCCCTACTACTCCCTTTTTTCTTTTAGATTGAAGTTCTTTTTTTATTATTTCTAAACAATTATATTTAATTCTAACTCTGTCAAAGTCTATAATTTGATAGCAATTACTTCTAGAATCACAATATATACATTGATGACAACAACCTATGTATATGTTCATATTATAATTAATTCCAAACCAGTTGGGATTATCGCTATATCCAGAAATAATTGTTTTAGCTGGTATAAATTCCATAAATTCTTCAATCCTTTCATTTATCTAAATCAAATTAACTTAATAAATAATTCTTTTCTAAAAATTATATCATAAATTCCATATAATAAAAAAATCCTAGATGATAAGACACACAGAATATCTATCTCTAGGATTTTTAATTATAAAATAAATATTTATTTAAACTACATACCTATAAACATAAGTCCCATAGCTATTATCACACCTGAATATAATAAGTCAACTATACAAAATCCCATTATATCCTTTGCACCTAATCCTGCTATACCTAGTGCTGGTAATGCCCAGAATGGTTGTATCATATTTGTCCATGCATCTCCCCAAGCTATTGCCATTGCTGTTTTAGCTGGATCAACACCTAATGCAGCACCTGCTGGCATCATTATTGGAGCTTGCACTGCCCATTGTCCTCCACCTGATGGTACAAAAAAGTTTACTATACCTGCACTTAGGAAACTAAATAATGGGAAAGTAAATGTGTTAGCAACGTTTGCAAAGAAATCAGATATTAATATTGCTAAAGATACTCCATCAGCGTTTACACCAGTCATCATTCCTATTATACCTGCATAGAATGGGAACTGTAACATTATTGGTCCTGCTGATTTTGAAGCTGAACTTAAAGCATGTAAAAATCTTCTTGGTGTTTTATGCAATACTATTGCTGAGAATAAGAAAATAAAGTTAACTATATCAAGATTTAAACTAAATCCGTTATTTATGAAGTAGTAAACTATATAAGCAAATCCCATTGCAGAAATTAGCATACTTACTATCGCGCTATTTTCTAATTTATCTGCTGGAGTCATTTCATCAATTGTCATTGCTACAAAATCATCTTCATCTTCTAATAATGATTTATCTACTATAATAGCTTTGTCTTTAGATGGATGCATTGCTTTATTTAGTAATGGTAAAGTTAATATTAATACTCCTACTATTAACATATTTGATAACGAGAATATTGTCTCACTAGTTGGTACACCTTCTGCAGATATCACACCTGCTGTTGCAGAAACTACTGCTTCTCCACCTGTCGCTAATGTTAAAGGTATAGATGCTGATAATCCCGCATGCCATAATAAAAATCCTGAATAAGCTGAAGCTATTAATAATCTATAATCAACACCATCAACTTCTTTAGCTAATTCTTTTGCAAATATTGCTCCAATAACTAATCCAAATCCCCAGTTTATTAAACAAGCTAATCCTGAAATAAATGTTACCATTAATATTGCTTGTCCTGGAGTTTTTGGTATTTTTGCTAATCTTCTAAGTACTTTTTTGAAAGCTGGAGCACTTGCTAATGTATGACCTAGTACAAGTACTAATGCCATTTGCATAGCGAATGCTAATAATCCCCAAAATCCTCCTGACCAATGTACTATCATGTCCATTGGGCCTTGTCCTGTAAATATAATTCCTGATAAAAATATTGCAAAAGTTATCATTATGCAAAATAAGAATGGATCTGGTAAATAATTTTGAACTAGGTTAACGCACCCATTTGTAAACTTTTTGAACATAGTGTCTTCTCCCTTTTAGTATTTTTTCAGATGCCCTAATAGTTATTAAGGCATCTATGTTTTTTTAACTTTGTGCTTTTGTGATTTTTTACTATTTCATTGGTATTAAATTATCACTTATTATTAATTTAGCTTCTGTTGCATTTTGAACTTCTTCTACTGTAAATTCTTCATTTAACTCAACTAAAACTAAACCTTCTTCAGTTACCTCTATAACACCCATTTCAGTCACTATTAAGTTAACCTGATTTTTAGCTGTTAAAGGTAGTGAACACTCTTTTAAAATTTTATGCTTTCCTTTAGCTGTATGCTCCATAGCTACTATTACTTTTTTAGCTCCTACAACTAAATCCATAGCTCCACCCATTCCCGGAACTAATTTCCCTGGTATCATCCAGTTTGCTAAGTTTCCTTTTTCATCTACTTGTAATGCTCCAAGTACTGTTACATCTACGTGGCCACCTCTTATTATTCCAAATGAAGCTGCACTATCAAAGAAAGCTCCACCTTCTTGTATTGTTACAGGTGAACCTCCTGCATTTACAATATATTTATTTACTTTGTCTTCTTCTGGACTTGGACCTATACCTACAAATCCATTTTCTGATTGAAGTGTTATATCTACTCCTTCTGGTAAATAGTTAGGTATTAATGTTGGTAATCCTATTCCTAGATTTACAACATCTCCATCTTTTAATTCTTTAGCAACCCTTTTGGCTACAAAGCTTTTTATTTGACTTCTATCCATTTATCTCTCCTCCATTTATTATGTAATCTACAAATATATGTGGAGTCATAACATGTTCTTGATCTATTTCTCCAACTTTTACAACTTCATCAGCTTCAACTATAACTACATCTGCAGCAGTTGCCATTATTGGTGCAAAATTTCTTCCCGAACCACTATAATAAGCATTACCTTTTTCATCAACTTTACTTGCACCTATTATTGCTATATCTGCTTTTATAGGTTTTTCTATTAAGTATTGTTTTCCATCTATTACTATCGTTTCTTTTCCTTCTGCAACTAAAGTACCTATACCAGTTGGTGTTATTACCCCACCAAGTCCTGCACCTGCACTTCTTATTCTCTCTGCCATTGTTCCTTGAGGTATAAGCTCAAATTCAGTTTCTTTCTCATTTAATTGTCTTATCGCTTCTGGATTTAAACCTATGTGAGTAGCTTGAATTTTTTTAAATTGTTTAGCTACAACCATTTTTCCTACTCCATAATCTAAAAGACCTGTATCATTGCATACTAAAGTTAAATCCTTTACACCTAATTCAATTAATTTATCTATTATTTTATGAGGACTTCCACATCCCATAAATCCACTGACCATTATAGTCATTGAGTCTTTTACTATTTCACTTAAATTATCTATACTTATTATTTTATTCTTCATTATATAACTCCTCTATTCACTATACTGACTTAACAATTACACAAGTTCCCATTCCACCACCTATGCAAAGTGATGCTAAACCTTTTTCTAATTTTCTCTTTTTCATCTCATGTATAAGAGTTGTAATTATCCTTGCTCCTGATGCTCCTAGAGGATGTCCTATTGCTATAGCTCCACCATTTACATTTGTTCTTTCATCAAACCATTCATCTGTAACATTGTGATTTTCTTTTAATTCTTTTATAACTCCTAATGATTGAACTGCAAATGCCTCGTTTAATTCTAATAAGTCCATTTCTTCTAACTTCATGTTAGCTCTATCTAAAGCATTTTTAATTGCTGGTACTGGTCCTAACCCCATAACTGCAGGATCTACTCCGCCTTGTCCAACTGATACTATTTCTGCTATTGGATTTAATCCATATTCTTTTACTGCTTTTTCTGAAGCAACTATTATTATACTTGCTCCATCATTTATTCCCGAAGCATTCCCAGCTGTTACCGATCCATCTTTTTTGAATGCAGGTCTTAAAGTTGAAAGTTTTTCAAGACTTGTAGTTCTATTTGGATATTCATCTGTATCAAATATTGTTACAGCTTTTCTTGTTTTTACTTCTATTGGAACTATTTCATCCTTAAATCTTCCTTCATCTACTGCTTTTATAGCTCTTGTTTGAGACTTTATTGCAAAATCATCTTGCTCTTCTCTACTTATATTGTGTTTTTCAGCTATGTTTTCTGCAGTTATTCCCATATGATAGTTATTAAATGCATCTGTAAGACCATCTAGTATTAATGAGTCTTTTAAATTCATTCCACCCATTTTATTACCTGTTCTTGCATTTGAATCTGTAACATATGGAGCTTGAGACATAACTTCCACACCACCTGCTACTATTAAATCTGCCATCTCACCTTTTATTTGTGAATAAGCAGTCATTACACTTTTCATACCACTACCACAAATTATATTTAGAGAGTAAGCTGGCACTTCATTTGGTATTCCTGCATATATAGAAGCTTGTCTTGCTATACCTTGACCTTGACCAGCCGATAATACATTTCCTAATATAACTTCATCAATTTTACTTACATCTATTTTATTTTCTTCTATAACTGACTTCATTACCTGACCAGCTAACTCTGCTGGAGATACTGTTGATAAACTTCCTAAAAATTTCCCTATTGGACTTCTTTTAGCATCTACTATATAAACCTTAGACATCGTTTTCCTCCTTAAGACTTTACTTTTGTTTTATTGTAATTGGGCAAATAATTCTTAAGTATTCCATAATCAAATGCATAACTAAATGGAATTTATTCAAAGTATAGTTCTAAGAATAAGAAGTACTGCACCTTTCATTTTTTAGTATAAGAGGATTTTTTTATTTTGTTAAATACCTATTTTACATGCATCTATGAATTTCAGTTATGAATTAATCATATCAATTGTTCTATATAGTTGATTAAATGATAATTATTTATCAATCATTATTTATTTCTTTTATTGTGTAATCAATAAATGATTTTAAAGTTTTAGAAATATATTTATCTTCCTTTAAAATAAATCCTGTATTCCAATTTATATTTGAATTTTCAATAGATATTAATTTTATATCATCATTTTTAAATCGTTGCACGATTGGCTCTGGCATAATACTTATACCCTGATCTAAAGCTACCATCTCCATAATATAATCCCATTGAGAAGTTTTTAAGATTATATCTGGCTCAAATCCTGCCTCTTTACATATTTTTATAGTTTTATTGTACATCATAAATTTTTCATTGAAGGTTATAAATTTCTCGTCTTTAAGCTCCTTTGCATCTATGCTTTCTAGGTTTGATAATCTATGATTCTTTCCAACTACTAGCATTACATTTCCATTTGTAATAGGGAATGTTATTAAGTTTTCATCTTCTATAGGAAAAATTACTACTCCTATATCTATACGTTCTTCTTCAACACTTGACTTTATATGGTTAGACCCTTCCTCTACTATTTTTATATCAATATGTGGATTTTTACTTTTAAAACTTGCTATAACAGATGTGAAATATACACTTCCTATTACTGGAGGTAATCCTAAAGTAATTATTCTTTTACAAGAATTAAATGTATCTTGAAGATTATTTAGCTCTTGCTGTATTATATCCATAGATTCCTTTGCATTTTTGTAAAAAATTTCTCCCTCATAAGTTAACTTAAATGATTTTGAATTTCTCTCTATAAGCTGAGTACCCATTTCTGTTTCTAAACTTTTAACATTTTTACTTAAAGCTGGCTGAGAAATATATAAATTATTTGCAGCCTTAGTAAAATTACCTTCTTTTACAACTTCTAAAAAATAAGTTATATCTTTTATTTTCATATACTTTAGTTCCCTCGCAAATTATAAATTATAATAATTTTATATTTTTTATTATAAAAAACTATATATATATATTATTATAGCTTTATTAGTCACATTTTGAAACCTAGAAATGTTACTTTATTTATCTTTAATTCATATAAAAATACTCTTTTTACACTTATAAATAACAGATAAAATTTAACAAGTTTAAGCATATGATTAATTATTAAATTACAATGTAGCAAATATTATCTACTTTTATTGACTTTCATTTTATAAATATTATATACTACACTAGGTTTGAAAAATATGTTTCACATGTACCAACTAACTAATTAGACAAAATTCTACTTATCATATTTTGAGGGAGGTAAGTTTATGAATGAGGAATTAAACCAAAATCATAAGAAAAGTGTCCTTAGATTAGCATTATTCATAGGTGAACTTATGCTTGTAAACGGAGCTGAAACATATCGTGTAGACGATACAATTTTAAGAATCTGTAAGTCTAGGGGATTTAACCATATAAATGTATTTACATCACCTACTGTAATTATTATCTCTGATTCTAGATTTGATGGATATTCATTTATGGCCAGCATAAGGTCAAGATCTATGAATTTAGATAAGATATCTTTATTAAATGAACTTTCTAGAAAGTTTGTCAGCGATACAGATATAACAGTAGAATATGCTATGGAAGAGGCAAAGAGTATAGTTAATACTAATTCTTATTCGGAATTATCTCAATATATATTCACAGGCATTGGCTCTGCTTTCTTTGCTGGTTTAGTAGATGGAAATAATCTCCCTACTTTTATAGCAACTTTTATAACATCGATAATATCAGTAAAAATCTATAACAAAATTATAGGTATAAGTACTATTCCTGCTTTCGCTAGTTTGATAGCATCTACATTTATTGCTACTATTGGTGTTTTATTAACACAACTAGATATTCTACCTAATCCTGCAATGTTAATAGTTGGTTCAATAATGCCAATACTACCAGGGGTTTCTTTTATAAAAGGTATGAGGGACTTAATTTCTGGAGATTTAATGTCTGGTGTTGCTCGTGCATTTGATGCACTTGTTACTGCAGTAAGTATAGCTTGTGGTGTTGGTATGGTTCTTGATATTTGGATTATGTTAGGAGGATTAGTATAATGACTGATATGTCTATATTCATGCATTTTATATATTCATTTATAGCAACAATAGGTTTTGCAGTTTTTCTAAATGCACCTAGATTTACACTTATACCTAACGGATTTGTAGGAGGAATAGGTTGGTCTATATACTTCTTTTTTATTACACTTACAGATAATGAGATGGTTGCTAACTTCATGGCTGCCCTTTTAGTTTCTTTAATGAGCGAAATCTTAGCTAGAAAATTAAAACAGCCAGCAACAGTTTTTGTAATACCTGGAATTATACTGTTAGTTCCTGGTTTAGGAATGTATAAAACTATGCTTTATTTAGTTCAAAATGATTATGCTAATGCAATTTCTAAAGGTGCTGATGTATTATTCATTGGTGGTGCCATATCAATGGGTGTACTTATTATAACTGCATTATTTAGAATGTTAAGTATAGTTTCACAAAGAAAAGCTACTAGTAAGTAGTAGCTTTTTATATTAATATAATTTTAATTTAACTTAATAGCATTAGCATTTTTTATATATTTTTCTATTATAATTTTACTTAGATTAAAGTAACTTATACATTTATCAATTATTACTGCATCACTACTCACTACTCTGTCTAATTTTTCTAAAATGACATCTGCATTATTTACAAGTTCAACATTAACATCTATATTTCTATCCTTAACACATTCTAAGATTTTATATTTTAAATTTCCTGAATTAGATACTGGTGAGTCTAAATAAAAAATTACTGATTTACAATTATTCTCTTCTAAAAACTTATATATTAAGTTTAATGCTTCTTCTGTTTTATTAATAACCTTATAAGTTCCTCTAAGTCCTGCTAAATCTCTAATATTATCATCACTTCCTACAATTAAGGTTCCTTTTGATAAAGCAACCTCTAATGTTATTATTAAATTAAAACCGTCTATATAAATAGTTCCTTCACTTAGCTTATCTATGGATAAAACTTTACTTTTTCGTATTTCTTTTTGTTCATTAGTACATACTACCCTTTTTATACAATCTCTTTGTCTATTTGAAAATTGATATCTATTGGATATAAAAGTAACTACAGGATCAAGTTTATACTCCCTATTTATAAGCCATTCTACTTCTTCCTTTGCTTTTGTTAATATTGATAGCTCTTTTTGAGAAAACCACCTTTTATCATTTTCATCAAATCCACGTCTTGATTCTTTAGGCATTTTTTAGGTCACCCCCTTAGAAAATTTTATATAGTTTAATTTTATGTTTTATTTAAAATAAAAAACTGGGATTACATCCCAGTTTTTCATCTACTAACCTAAATATTCAAGTATCTCCATCGCATTTTTATCAGTTTTAGCTTTATTGTATACTTTTTCTATAATTCCATTTTCATCTATGATATAAGTAGTTCTAACAACACCCATGCTTACCTTTCCGTATAATTTCTTTTCTTGCCATACATCATAAGCTTGTATAGCTTCTAGTTCTGGATCTGATAATAATATGAATGGTAATTCATGTTTTTGTGCAAAGTTACTATGTGATTTTACACTATCTTTACTTATTCCTATAACTACTACGTCTTTATTTTGGAATTCTTCGTAATTGTCTCTAAATGCACAAGCTTGTTTAGTACAACCTGGTGTATTGTCTCTTGGGTAAAAATATACTACTACTTTTTTATTTTTAAAGTCTGATAAACTAACTTCATTTCCATCTTTGTCTTGTAATTTAAAGTCTGGTGCTTTTACTCCTACTTCCAACATTTTTTATTCCTCCGATTTTTATTTATATTACATATTATACCAAGTATATATTAGTTTAAACCTTTTTAAATAATTCTAGTTAGTTATTAATTCATTAATTTTTACTTTTACATAGAAAAAGAATAAAAACCACTTAACTATTTTAAATAGAAAAGTGGTTTAAAGCATCCTAGGCAATTATTTACTATTTATCTCTTCTTCCTCATACATATCGGGGCTTTTCTTAAGTGTAGAAGCCCATTGATTATTTCTCTCATCTTTTTCTTTTACATCTGTTTTGCTTGTCCAAGAAATATTTGAACCTGCCCATTGATTATTACATTCACACTTTGTTTTTTTATCCATGTTTTTTCTCCTTTTTATATTTTTAAATATATTATTTGTAAAAAAGATGGATATAATCTATACATTTATAACTTATTTCAATAATTATATAATAATAAATTAAATAATATTCTCTGAATAATAAAAGTTTTTTGTTTAATACTATTACTGAATTCAATTAAGGAGGTGCTAAAATGCTTCATCAATTAAATCAATTAGAGTTACAAAATATACGTCATCTAATAGGTGCTCATTGCACTATAGAAAAAAAATTAAATGAATATGCTTCAAAATGTACTGATCCTGAACTACAACAAATGCTTACAAAAGATGCTCAAGATGCAAAAGCTAGCAAAGAAAAATTAATGGCATTCTTAAATTAGGAGGTAAAACTATGCAAGAAAAAGAAATGATAAATGATTACCTTAGTGGGTTAAATGCAAGTTTAGCTGGATATGGTGGTATAATAGCTCAAACAGAAAATGAACAACTTCGTCAAACTATACAACAAATGAGAGATCAAGATGAAGTTCGTCAATACAACTTATTTAAAAAAGCTAAAGAAAAAGGTTACTACATACCTGCTCAAGCTGCTACAGATAGTGAAGTATCAATAGTAAAACAACAAGTTTCACAAGGATAAATTTTAGGAGTTATAGCATACTATTATTTAAAATTCTAGATGTTATAACTCCTATTTTTGTTTTTATAAGTAATTTTCAAATTACATATGATATAATCAGCAGACTATTTTTTATAAAGACCACTACTATGAAAGACTTACACTGATATATCTCCCCCCCTACAGACTACATAAATACAGCAGAGAAAAATGTAGGTCCATTAAATTATAGTAAATTCTTTTAAAAATGAAAGTATCGAAATTCAAATATCTGTATGAATAATTATAGAGATAGCGTAACTGGTGAATATGTGTTTTATGAGGAATGTCATATTCTTAAAGAGATAATAGTAGAGATACCTGAAGTTATTATTAATTACTATAGTAAGATTGTAGTATATAGATCTAAGTATTTAACTATTATTGGTTAATTATTTTTAGTTTTAATACTTATAAATCTATTTTTTAACTTCTTCTACATATTCCCATGTTTTACCTTTATCTTTAGATTGATAAAGTGCTTTACTATTACCATTGTAATCTCCATCTGTTCCCTGTCCAACTAACATATAAATAATATCACCCTTTTCATAAGGAATACCTGGACAATCAAAAGGTACTATAGGTGCTCCATTTTTTAACTTAACTTCATATGGGCTATAATCTATCTTTTCAAAAGATATACCCCCATTATCCGTTCTGTATAAATCTCCACTATCACCAGAAGGGTTATTTGCTACTATAAACCCAAGCTGCTCATCCATGAATGTCATCCCTGATAAGCTACCAATAGCCCCATTGAATGGATTCTTATTTATAACCTGCCAATTAACTCCACCATCAATAGTTTTTCTAAGTGAATAAAAAGTGCTACCTAATGCTTTATCTGTAACATCCAATTTATAAGCAATTTTTCCTGATAAATGAAATTGTCCTTTTCCATCAATTATATCCTGCTGATTATTCATAGAAGGTTCTTCATATCTAATTATTGGCTCCATACATGATTAACTCCATTTTGAATCACATATCAAATTATATCTATCTGGTATTATATCTTGCTCTTTTCCAGGTACAAATATGGATACAGTATATCCAATTGTTTCAATATTTACCTCTCCAAAATAATATTCCCTACCTTTTTCACTTATATTAATTATACCATCTGTGTTATATCCCCAATTTCTTTTTCCATAATAGACCAATCCATACTTATCTTCATTAAACTTACTAGTTGTTTTCTCGAAAGGAATAGCATTTACTGTCTCAATTAAAGGCTCTATCAGTTTATCATCGTTATAATCAAAATTTGCATATCCATTTAATCGTAATGTAATATCTTTTGATTTACTTTTATCATAAGTTATTAAATACGTTTTATCTTCTCCATCATTATTTTTCCCATAAACAAATGTATATAAAGATGTAATCGTACCATCTGAATTAAATTCAAGCTCAAATACATTTGACATATATAATTTATTTGGCAAAGTATATTTTTTATTTATATCTTGAAAAATACCTTCTACACCATATTTATATATATTATTATGTTCAAATTCAACTGATCTTTCATTTTTTAATCTTTCTATAACCCATGAAAGTTTTCCCCTATAATTTGTTGCACTTTCATAGATTTTCATTCCATATATAGATGTTATTGCAATAATAATTATTATAGAAATATATTTCCATGATTTTAGTTTAATTAACTCCCTAGGACTATAATCTTTGTTTTTTATAGTTTTAATAATAATAAATATAATTATAGATATAAAAAATAATATACAACCTAGTAAAATATAAATAGTATTATTGACTCTTCCGTACATGCATAATAAAGATAGTTCATAACAAAAAATCCAGTATAAAATTATTAGAATAGGATTTTGTAATAATACCTTTAGTATGTCTTTTAGTTTTTTCTTAAATATATAAATCCCCCCATTGAATTTAAAGTTCGTAATATATATAATTTATAATAATTATATAGTTTAATCTATAAACAATATTATCATCTATTATTTTCTAAATATCTAACCCATCTTTCTAGTTCATGTATTCTACTATCTATTAATCTTATTTTATATAATTGTACTTATAACAAAGATATTATTAATAAACATGTCTAAGTTGAAAATAAACTTATGTATTATTTCTCATATCTAAACAAGTTTATACCTGATAAAATACAAATCAAAGCAGAAATAACCAACCTTAACCAATTCATATAAAGCCAGAACTCTCCACCTAATACTACATCGGGAGATGTATTAGACTCATCTACGTAGATACCTAAGTTCCAAAATAATTTATATGATATTATCAAACAAATAAGGCTAAGTATAAATATAGTTCCATTTATAAACTTACTTTTTCTCATGACTATCACCCCCAAACTTAATAATTAGGTAAATTATAACATATTTAAATTTATACAAGTATACACAAAACAAATATTTTAGTGTGCATATAAAGTACTAATAAAACTTAGCTGAAAGTTAAAAATGGTATTAACATATAATTAAAGAGGGTTGATTTCAACCCTCTTTAATTATATGTTATTTTTCAACACTATCCTTTAAATAAAGTGTTATTTTTAAATAATTACTTACTTTATTTTTTCAACTATTCCAGTTAAAATATCATCTAATTCTTCACTAATATTGTCTACCCCTTTATGTGTTATTTCAATAACTTCTCTAGTCATAGGTAACTCACCTAAAAGTTGTAAATTCATTTCATCTAAGAATTTACTTGTGTCATCAGCATCAAATAATTTTATTTTTTTACCACAATCAGGGCACTCAATATAACTCATATTTTCAACAATACCTAATATATTAACATTAAGTTTTTTAGCCATATTAATACCTTTAGCAACTATCATTGATATCATATCCTGTGGTACAGACACCATTATCATACCTGTTATTGGTAGGTTTTGCATAACTGCAAGAGCTACATCTCCTGTTCCTGGAGGCATGTCTATTAATAAATAGTCTAACTCTTCCCACATTACATTATTATAAAATTGTTGAACTGTACTAGTTAACATAGGTCCTTTAAATACTACTGGTTGACTTTCGTCTTCTACCATAAAGTTTATAGACATAGTTTTTATATTATCTTTAGTTATTACAGGATATATATCTACTCCGTTGCTAGATAAGGCTTTTTGATCGTGTACTCCCATAAGTCTTGGTATACTTGGTCCAGTTATATCTGCATCTAATATACCTACCTTATATCCTTGTTTATTTAATTTTTTAGCGATTAAAGATGTTATTGTTGATTTTCCAACTCCACCCTTTCCACTCATTACTCCGATTATATTTTTTATTTTATTATTTGGATTATTTTCTATTCCACAAGAAGTAGGTGGTTTGCTACAACTTCCTTTTGATGGACATGAATTACAATTTCCCATTTCAATTACCTCCATAGTCTATGCTAATCGTCTTTATTTGTATCTATATTTATATCAAATTTTTTAATAAATCAATCTTCTATTTAATATATACCCATAATTTTAAAGTTTAATGTAATTTTTTTACGAATAATGTACAAGTTTAAAGGCTGTTACATTTTTGGCACACTCTTTGTAAAAATTAAATATATTAAGATATTTTTCCAAAAATTATAATATAAGAATCTAAATAAAGTAACATTATAGGCTATAATATAATGTATAAATCAAAATATAAATTAAATATATTGATTATATTTATCTAACTTAATATGAAAAGAGGTAACTATATGTCTAGAGTAGCAAAATCAGCCTTTATATTGTTTATAGCCTCAATGATATCAAAGGTTATTGGTTTTTTAAGAGATCTTACTATTGCATATGTATATGGAACAGGTGTTATATCTGATTCATATTTAATGGCTTTGAATATTATAACAGTAGCATTTATGTCATTACTTTGTGTAGCTATTCAAAGTACTTATATGCCAATTTATACAGATATAAAAGCGAATGAAGGCAAGGCAAAAGCCTTAAAATTTACTAGTAATATCATAAATATTATCTTAATAATCTCATTAGTAATAATCATATTTGGATGGTTTTTTACCGAGCCATTAGTTAAATTATTTGCAATGGGATTTGAGGGAGAAAGGCTCCAACTTACTATGCAATTAACTAAAATTATTTTATTTTCAGTTGGTTTAGTTTGTGTTACATATGTATTAAAAGCCTATTTAGAAATATATGATTATTTTTTAATTACAGGACTTATGCCTTTACCGTATAATATTTCCATAATAATAGCTGTTTTACTTAGTAAAAAATTTGGTGTAAATATGCTAGCGTATGGAACTGTAATTGCATTTTTTCTCCAGATGATATTTTTAATTCCATTTTGTTATAAAAATGGATTTAAATATAAACTAAATATTAATTTATCTGATAAAAATTTAAAGAGAATGGCAATGGCTATAGTTCCTATTTTAATAGGTACTTCAGCAAACCAAATAAATAGTTTAGTAGATAAAAACTTAGCATCAACCATATCAACAGGTTCTATATCTTCATTAAACTATGCATACAAATTAGATATTTTTGTTATAGGATTATTCGTAGCTTCAATAACATCAGTAATATATCCCTTATTTTCTAAATTAGGATCTGATAATAACTTAAAACAACTAAAAGTTACATTTTCCAAATCAGTAAATTTAGTTATTTTGATAACTATGCCCATTTCTGTAGGTGCATTTATATTAGCTGAACCTATAATAAGAATACTTTTTGAAAGAGGTGCATTTGATGAAAATGCAACTAAGATAACTGCTCAAGTCTTATCTCTATACGCTATCGGTATAGTGGCAACTGGAATGAGGGATGTTATGGTAAGAGTGTTTTACTCATTACAAGATACTAAAATTCCAATGAAGAACAGTATATTATCTGTTGTATTTAATATTTTCTTCAGCTTAATATTAATAAGATTTATGAAAGTTTCAGGACTTGCATTAGCATCAAGTATTTCAGCAATATTCGCTGTATGCTTTTTAATGTATAATCTTAGAAAAAAAATAGGAAAATTCAATGGCAAAAGTATTATATTAACCCTTTTTAAAACATTGATAGCTTCAGCTGTAATGGCTGGCATAGTATTGTTTATTTTCAGCAAAATATCTTTAATAAGCGAATTTTTAGCTTTAGTTGTTTCAATTGGTGTAGGTGTAATTGTCTATGGTTTGATCGTCTTAATTTTAAAAGTTGATTCAACTGATTATATTATTAACTTGATAAAAAATAAAAAGATATAGTATATTTTATACTACACCCCAATTGTTGGACCAAAATTCTAACGATTGGGGTGCTTTTATATTAAAGTAGCTTATTTTTTAATTTATTATTTTGATTATTTTCTATTCCAAAAGAAGTAGCTGGTTCACTACAACTTCCATTTGATGGACATGAATTATAATCTACCATTTGAATTACCTTCGTAGTATATATCTATAATTGTTATAAAATGTAATAAAGTATTATTATCTCCCTCCTACTAAATTTAAAAATTTCACAGTCCTATCATTTTTAGGATTTATAAAAATTTCTTCAGGACTACCTTCTTCTACTATATTACCTCCATCCATAAATATAATCCTATCAGCTATTTCCCTTGCAAATTTCATTTCATGTGTAACAATAATCATAGTAGTATGCTTTTTAGCTAAATTTCTTATTACATTTAATACTTCTCCCACAAGTTCAGGATCTAATGCTGAAGTAGGTTCATCAAATAACATAACCTTAGGGTTTACTCCCATAGCCCTGGCTATACCTACTCTTTGCTGTTGTCCACCAGATAATCTACTTGGGTATTCATCTTTTTTATCTAGTAATCCAACCTTCTCTAATAAGTCTTTGGCAATTTTATCAGCTTCCTCTTTACTTTTTCTTTGTGCTATAATTAATGGCTCCATTACATTTTCTAAAGCAGTTTTATTTTTAAATAAGTTATAGTTTTGGAATACCATTGATGTATTTTTTCTTAGTTCTTCCACATCTTTATTTTCTATATTTTGCATATCTATATCTATATCATCTAATATAATTCTACCTTTATCAGCTTTTTCTAGAAAATTTATACATCTTAATAAAGTCGATTTACCTGTTCCAGATGGACCTATAATTGCTATAACTTCCCCTTTTTTTATATCAAGGTTTACACCTTTTAATACTTCTATATTTTCAAATTTTTTATGAATATTAATTAATTTTATCATCTATCTCCCTCTATAACTTTGAAATTTCTCTTTCCATTTTTTCTAATACTGTAGTTAATTTCTTTCTTTGTGTAGCAATATTCATTCTTTGATACTGACCACATTCTTTACCAAATTCATTGCCTTCATTTAAAATAACTCCGCATTTATGAATCAAAAACTTGCTTAGTTCTTCTTCACTCATACTTAAGTTAGAAAAATCTATCCATAATAAATAAGTACCTTCTGGTCTTACAACCTTAAGTTGTGGTAATCTATTTTCTATAAATTTTATAACATACTCTTTGTTTTCTTCTAAATATTCTAATAATTGTACATACCATTCATAACCATTTTTATAAGCTTCTTCTTGTGCAATATTTCCTAATATAGAATGACCATAGAAAAATTGATTTTCTGTAAATTTATTATACTTCTCTCTAAGTTCTTTATTAGAAATCACCATGTTAGCCGTTTGAAATCCTGCTATATTAAAGGTTTTATTAGGAGCTGTACATATTATAGATATATCTTTAAATCTTTCATCTATAGTTGTAAAAACAGTATGTTTATAACCTTTGTAAACTATATCACTATGTATTTCATCTGAAATAACTAATATGTTATGTTTTAAGCATATGTCACCTAACTGTCTTAATTCTTCAAAACTCCATACTCTCCCCACTGGATTATGGGGACTGCATAATATTATCATTTTTGTCTTATCTGTAATTTTATTTTCTAAGTCTATAAAATCCATCTCATATCTTCCATTTTTTAAAACCAAAGGATTATCTACTACCTTACATCCATTTGTTTCTATAACACTATAAAAATGATGATATACAGGACTTTGCACAATTATTTCGTCACCTTTATTTGTAAATGCACCAATCGCACGACTAATACCTGGTATTACTCCTGGAGAAAATACTACCCAATCCTTTTTTATATCATAATTATGTTGATTTTTCATCCATAATATAAAAGCCTCAAAATATGAATCGGAAGTAATTCCATAACCAAATACACTATGGTTTAATCTATTTTTAATTCCATCTACTATACTTTTACTCACTTCAAAATCCATGTCAGCTACCCACATAGGAATGGCATCCTTATTATTAAATTTTTCTTCTAATGTATCCCACTTAAAGCTACCTGTATTTTTTCTACAAACTTCTTTATCAAAATTATATTTCATAATTTCACCCCTCAGTTCAAATAGTCTATTATAAATTTAGAAAATATACATATTGCCTTTTTTATTATTTTTTCATCTATATCAAACTTGCAACTGTGCAATTTATTATTTTGATTTTCTAATGAACATCCAATATATACAAATATTCCATCTTTTCTGCTGGAATACTCAGAAAAATCTTCCCCCGTCATAGCAGGATAATGTATAATCCTTATCTTGTCTTCATCAATAATATCTACTGCACTAGTTTTCATTTGTTTTACTAACTCTTCATTATTAACAACAGGTAAACAAATGCCCCCTAATTCATAGGTAGATTTTCCTCCATATATTTCACATATTTTTTGAGATAAAAATTCTATCTCTTTATTAATTCTTAAAACTTCTTCATAAGTAATAGCTCTTACAGTTCCTTCTATTTCACAAATATTAGGTATAGTGCTTCTTGAGGTTCCTGAATTAAAAGAACAAACTGAAACAACTGTAGGGTTAACAGGATTAGTCCTTCTTGAGATAATTTTTTGTATAGACGAATAAATTTCACATCCTATTGATATTGGATCTATACATTCATGAGGATTTGCTCCATGACCTCCTTTACCTTCTATAGTTATTTTAAATGTATTTGTAGATGCCATTGCTACCTTTTGAGCTATTCCAATTTCACCGCTTTTAATATCAGGCCAACAATGACCTGCCACTACAATATCTACATCTGGATTGCTTAATATACCTCTATTAACCATTTTAACAGCTCCACCTATTTCTTCACCTGGTTGAAATACAAATTTTACTTTCCCATAAAATAGATGTTTCACTTTACTAAGTACTATAGCAACACCTAAAGTCCAAGCCACATGTACATCATGTCCACAAGCATGCATATTATTATTTAATGATTTATAATGTAAATTAGTTTGCTCCTTTATTGGAAGTGCATCCATGTCTCCTCTAAACATTACTGTTTTTCCTTTTTTATTACTTTTCTTTGTACCTTCTAATATTGCTACTATTCCTGTACCTTCAAGTATCTCTACATCACTAATTCCTATTTCATAGAGCTTATTTACTATTATCTTACTAGTTTCAAATTCTTCAAAAGCTAACTCTGGATTTCTATGTATTACTCTTCTAATTTCTACTATGTCATTTTCTATCTCATTTGCTATTTTACTTATTTCATCTATAATCATATTCAAACTCCCCATAATAGTTTCATATCAATTCTATCTCTTATATACAATTAAAATTAGTAATAAGTCAATACTTTCCAGTTATCATAGAAATATTTAATAAATTATTCTTTTTTATTAAATATTTCTATTTTACTTACCAATTATTACTATGTTATACTATGAACAAAATTCAGAATTTAATATAATATAGGGAATATTATCGAATTTAATGTATTTAGGAGGAGAATATGAAAAGAGTAAAAATATTAATTATGACATTAGTTTCTATCATGTTATTAACAGGGTGTTCTTCAAGCAAAAATAATGAGAATCTTACTAGTGAAGAAAGTCAAACTGTTAGGGTAGCAACATCTGGAACATATTATCCATTTGGATTCCAAAAAAACGGGGAATTAAAAGGATTCGAAGTGGATTTTTGGAATGAGTATTCAAAACGTACAGGAGATAAAGTAGAGTGGATACTTGCAGACTTCAGTGGATTATTTGGACTACTTGACTCAGATAAAGCAGATGTAATTTCAGCTCAACTTACTCCAACAGATGAAAGAAAAGAAAAATATTATTTTACAAATCCATATAACTATAGTGGAACTAATATAGTAGTTAGAGAAGATGATGATAATATAAAATCTTTAGAGAATTTAGTTGGGAAAAAAGTTGGTATCGGTACAGGTGCTGTTGCAAATGAAATAGTTAAAGAAAAATATCCAAATAATGAAATAGAGATAGTTAACTACTCAAGTGCTACTTTAAAAGGAAATTATCAAGACTTAGAAATGGGTAGACTAGATGCAGTTATTGCTCAAGATGTAGAAGCATTAATTGCTATTAAAGAAGATAATTTAAAATTAAAACTAGTAGAAAAACCAATTCAATTTGGTGAAGTTGCCTTCCCTGTTCAAAAAAATGAAAAAGGTAAAGCACTTGCTGATAAAGTAAATACAGTCATAAAAGAAATGCAAGAAGATGGAACATTGACTAAGTTATCAGAAAAATGGCTTGGTTATGATATAACTAAGGAAGCTAAATAATGAGTGGAATAGAACTTTCATATTCATTTAAAGCTATTCCATTATTATTAGATGGTCTTGGAACAACTTTATTAATATCAACTATATCATTTTTTATAGCCATACTAATAGGTACTTTATTAGCACTGTTTACACATTTTAAAGTAAAAATATTACGTACTTTTACTAAAGTTTATATATCATTTTTTAGAGGTACACCTTTAATGGTTCAAATATTTTTATTTTATTTTGGATTACCTAAGATAATACCAATAATGAAAACTTGCTCTCCATATACAGCACTTATAACTTGTTTGGGGTTAAATTCTGCAGCTTATATCTGTGAAATAATAAGAGGGGCAATTAATAGTATAGATAAAGGACAATATGATGCATGTAAAGCCTTTGGATTAACAAAATTTCAAAGTATGACAAGAATTATTTTACCTCAAGCTTTAATTCCTGCTATACCACCTATTGCAAGCTCTCTTGTAGATATTATAAAGGGTTCTTCTTTAGGTCTTACTATTGGTGTACTAGATATAATGGGAATAGCTCAAGTGGAAGCTGCTTCAAATTTTAAATATTTTGAAGTTTATATTGCAGCTATATCTATTTATTGGATATTATCAATATTTTTAAATATGATACAAAATAAATTAGAGGTGCGTGCAAATAAATTCTATTAAAAAGAATCACCCTTTATAGGTGATTCTTTCTTTATTTTTTCATTTATATTACGTACTTATATACAGATATAAAGTGACATAAACTCCCTAAAAGAATGAAAATATGGAATATTTCATGAAATCCTAAATTTTTAAATTTAATAGCTTTTGGCTTAAGTCCATATATCACAGCTCCTATCGTATAAAACACTCCACCTAATACTAATAAAAGCATTCCTCCAAATGATATTGAGTTATAAAGTGGTTTCATTATAAATATAGCAATCCAGCCCATTCCTATATAAACACAAGTAGATATCCACCTAGGACATTTAAACCAAATCATTTTAAATAGCACACCACATACTGCTATAGTAGCTATTATGCTAAATAAAATCCATCCTCTAGGTCCTTGTAATGCAATCAAACAAAATGGAGTGTAAGATCCTGCTATAAGAATAAAAATCATAGAATGATCTATTCTTCTTAAAAAAGCAATTACCTTATCTGATGCAATAACTAAGTGATATGTCGCTGATGCAGCATATAGCAATATTAAACTTACTCCAAATATAATTACCGCAGTTATATCAACAGTTGATGGATTATTTAACGTAGTTTTTATAACTAATGCTAATAAACCAGCAAAAGAAAGAATAGCACCACCTAAATGTGTAAATCCGTTTATAGGTTCTCTCACATATGTGCTCATAAAACCCCTCCCTGTATAAATATTATTTAACTAAATCAACAGCATTATTAATCTATATTTTTTGTAATTTTAGTCGGTCAAGCGACCGATTATATTTTAATTTTATCTTCCTTAAATCTAAAAGTCAACCCAGAAATAAGTGTTTTATTTGTTTTAAATCACTATACTTAGCATGCATACACATTTAAATGATAAATTATTATTTTTTATAATAGATTTATTTCACTTAATTTGAAATTTTAGATGATTAACATTGGATAATTAAGTCTATAAAATAAGGTTCATTTTCTTGTGATAACTGGTAATAATTTAAATAATTAAACTGAGATAAATAATAAAGAGCTTTAGCCATCATTAAATTGCTAAAGCCCTTTTTATATTTAGTTTGTCATTATACTATCTTTTGTTCATTATTTTCACTTTGACTTTCATCTATTTCATGAATTTCATTTATATTGTCTATTATTTCACTTATATGATAATTATAAACTGTACTCACGTTATCCTTAACATACTTACCATCAGACAATTCATCACATATACTTTTAGACTTAAGATAATTCTCTTTACTTAAATAGCATTTGTCCTTCATTTGTTCTAAAATTTGGAGATGTAGATATATTTGCCTACACTTTTTTATAACTATATTTATTTCGTTATTATTAGCTTCATCATTGCTATATTCTAATTCTTCTAAAAAGTTTTTGTATAATCCTTCTAATTTTGTAATCTCATTTTTTAAAGAAGATATGTCACCATGAGCACCTTTTTCCACTTCAGCTTTTAACAGCTTGATAGATGTACTTTCTATTATTCTGATTTCTTTATAAATACTATTTAAATAATCTGGTCTATATATATAATAATTAACTGCCACACCAATTAATACTCCTATGGAAGTATCTATGATTCTATTTATAGAGTAATCTATTGGATTATTATTCCCTATACTTAAATATATTGCACAATATACTACACAAGCAATAGTTATAGATTTATTTATTTTTAGTAAATTACAAATATATATAGTTGCAATTATACCTAAACAAGATAGTATAGGATCTCCAGGATTAATAAGCACAAATAAAAATCCCATTAACCCTCCTATAAAAGTACCTTTTAGTCTATTTAAACCTACTGTTAAAGAACCTTTAACAGTAGTTTGCATACTTACTATACAAGCTGTTGCTGCAAAAAATGAATTGTCTACTATGTTAAAATATCCAGCTAAAGCACATATCATAACACCTATGCCTGTTTTTATATTTCTCATTCCAGGTTTTTGTAGTTTCAAATTTATCACTCTCCCCCAATTAATAATACCATAAATTTTTAGCACTTTATCATATCATTAATATAAAAAAATTAACCTTAAGAAAATTTAAGATTCAATATATATAATCAAATTTATATTTTTTTATTAATTTATTAGATATATGTAGAAAAATCAAATTAACTTAGAGAAAGCTTAAAATAATATTTGAGATATATGAATACGAGTAGTAATAATAAAAGCCTTGTTAAATTTAACAAGGCTTTATATCATATCTTTAAATTATAAAATCTTCATCTTCTAATTCTTCATAGACACCTTTTTGATATCCATTACCTTTAGTCGAGAAGAAATCGTGTGTTTTTGTTTCAGTGCTTAAACCATTTAATACTATTGGATTTATATCATCAACTTTATAGAAATCTTCAAAACCTAAATTTTCTAAAGCTCTATTTGCATTATATTTTAAGAAATTTATAACTTCTTCTTCTAGTCCACTATCATTATAAATTAAATAAGTATATTCCATTTCATTTTCCATAAGGGCATTAAAAATACTATACATTTTATTTTTTAATTCTTCTTGTTCTTCTAAATCAAATGAAGAATACATTTCTTGTGCAAGAAGACCTATATATTTTCCATGTAGTGATTCATCTCTTAGAATAAGTGATATTATCTCCCCACTTGCTACCATCTTTCCTTGCCCAGCTAAGAATAGTGGATAGAAAAATCCTGAGTAGAATAAGAAACTCTCTAAAAATACACTAGTCACCATAGATAAATATAAACTTTTCTTATCTGTAGTATTTTCATATTGTTGTAAAATTAAGTCAGCTTTTCTTTGTAAAGTTTTTTCACTTTCTATCCAGTTAAATAGCTCATCTATGTCTCTATTAGAAAGTAGTGTTGTAAATATAGAAGAATAACTTTTTGCATGTATTTCTTCCATAGTTCCCATAAATGATAGTACTGCTTTTCTTTGTAAATTATCAGTCAAGCTCATCATTGATGGGATTCCATTGTTACCTTGCTTAGTATCTAATAGTGTTAAACCCGCTAGAACTTTTTTATATAAATCTTTTTCTCTTTCACTTAATTCATTCCAAACTTTAAGATCTTTAGACACTGAAATTTCTTCTGGTAGCCAAAATTGTTTTACGTTCTGGTCCCAAAAAACTTGAGTAAAATTATCATCTTCTTTATTCCAGTTAACTGCTTTGTGTATTTTATTTAATGTAAATGTCATAATTTCATCTCCCTATACAGAACACATTAGACACTCATTATCATCTCTTGTCATTTTTGTTCTTGTGTAATATAAACTTTTTAAACCTTTTTTATAAGCATATATATAATATTTTGCTATATCTCTAGTTGTTTTATCATCAGTTACAAATAATGTTGTAGATATACCTTGATCCACATGTTGTTGAGTAGTTGCAACAATATCTATAACTTTTCTCATGTCCATTCTATATGCTGATTGATAGTAAAGCATATTTTCATTAGTTAAAAATGGCATAGGATAAATAGTGGTAGAGTCTCCATAAGTTCTAACTTCAACTGGCTCTGTAATTGGCATTATACTTGAAGTTGCATTTTGTACATAACTAATACTTTGAGTAGGTGCTATAGCTGTTAAATAAGCATTATATATTCCTTTTTCCTTAACATCATCTAATAATTTTGACCAGTCTTCAGTTGTAGGTATATAAATTCCTTCAAATAATTCTTTAATTTTATCTGACTTCGGTAAATAAGATTCTCTATAGTATTTTGATAACACTGCACTTTCTTTGCCTTTGGCATATTCTGATTTTTCAAAACCATCAAAAGCCTCATTTCGCTCTATTGCTATTTCCATAGATGCTTTAATTGCATAATATCTTATCATTGCAAAGAATACATTACAAAACTCAACTGCCTCTTTTGAAGTATATAAAATATTTTCTCTTACTAAATATCCATGTAAATTCATAGCTCCTAATCCTATAGAATGAGATTTGTCATTACCATTTTTTACTGTAGGAACTTGCTTTATATCTGTTTTATCTGATACAAAAGTTAGAGCTCTAATAGCAGTGTTGACAGTAGATTCTATATCCTTATTATCCATAACATTTGCTATATTTAGTGACCCTAAATTACAACTTATATCTTGTCCCCAATAATTTTTTTCTCCATAACCTTTTATATCCGAAGATGTTTGATATTGGAAAATTTCACAGCATAAGTTAGACATCTTGATTGTACCAACATCTTTCAATACATGTTCTTTGTTGGCAGTATCTATAAATATTACATATGGGTATCCACTTTCTTGTTGCATTTGTGCTATTTTAGTTAACATTTGTCTTGGATTTATTTCCTTTTTTCTTATATCTTCATCATTTGCAAGCTTATCATACCATTCATCCATTTTTATTTCATCTAGATGAACACCATATTTTTTGTATACGCAGTGAGGATAAAATGCATAAGCTACTTTATTTTTTTCAGCTAATTCCATAAATTTATCATGAATAATTGCTCCTAATGATAAACTTGCTAGCCTTACCTTCTCATCAGCATTAATTTTCTTTGTATCCATTAATAGCTCAAAATCTGGATGGAATACACTTAAATAAACTGCTCCAGCTCCTTGTCTAGCACCCATTTGGTTGAAATAACTAAAAGATTGTTCTAACATTTTAGCTACACCAACAGGACCACCAGCTGCACCTTCTATACCTTTTATAGATTCCCCTGAAGCTCTTAATTTAGTTAAATTTAAGGCTACACCACCACCTATTTTAGATAAATGGTTAGCTGAAGATATGGCATAAGATATTCCTTCTGTACTATCTTCTACTGATAATAAAAAGCATGAAACCATCTCTCCGGCTCTTTTTCTTCCCGCATTTAAAAAAGTAGGTGTGGCAGGTTGAAATTCTTGTTTTATTAGTTTATCAGCTAAATTTAAAGCTAATTTTTCATTTCCATCAGCAAGGGCTAGAGAAACTATTAATACCTTGTCATTATAAGTTTCCAATATTATTTTTCCATCATCACTTTTCAATGCATAGTTTTGATAAAATTTATTTGCACTCATATATGATTGGAATTTAAAATTAGAATCATTTATAAGCTTATAAACTTTTTCCATAAACCCCATACTATATTTATTTATTACTTCTTCAGAATAATAGTTATTTTCTATTAAGTATGTAAGTCTCTCTTCTAAGTTATTAAATTTTTTAAGCCTCGGTGTAACATAGTCTTTTATGTAACATTCTAGAGATTCTTTGTCTTTTTCTAATTGATACTTCCCTTCTTTGTCCTTTATGATAACTTGGTTATTTAGTTCTATCCAGTTCATTATTACCATCCTTTTAATATAATTCATTTATTTATATTTATAGTTTTATCATTTACATTTAAGATATATTTATGTTTAGTATAATATACATATACTACATATAGTTATTAATCTAAACTACACATACTATATGTAGTATATACACATTTTTTTATTAGCCTAAACCTTTTTGTTAATATTAATTTTTTTTGATGGCAAATAACTTAATTTATTCTGAGTGTATCACAATGCAAATTAGTAATTTGAAGCATTCCATTTTACTTAATACTATTAATCTTTTCATTTATTTTTTAGATTCATATTTACCATAAGCATAAAATCCAAACCAATTTTTAATTTTGTCGTTAAAATAAGTTAGGTGAGATGAATCAAATTATGAGATATAAAATTATATAATCAAAATACATATATTTAAATATATAAAAAGACTACCTCACAAATTAATGATTAATTGTAAGGTAGTCTTTAATTAAGATAAGATTTTATTTTTTATATTAAGCTTATTTTCCAAAATGTCTGTTTAATAATCCTAAGAATGCTTTACCATGTCTAGCTTCATCTTTACACATTTCATGAACTGTATCATGTATAGCATCTAATCCTAGTTCTTTAGCTCTTTTAGCTATTTTTAATTTTCCTTCAGTAGCTCCATATTCAGCTTCTACTCTTGCTTCTAAGTTAGCTTTTGTATCAGCAACTACAACTTCTCCTAATAATTCAGCGAATTTAGCAGCATGTTCTGCTTCTTCGAAAGCTATTCTTTTGTAAGCTTCAGCAACTTCTGGGTACCCTTCTCTATCAGCTTGTCTTGACATTGCAAGATACATTCCTACTTCTGTACATTCTCCAACGAAGTTAGCTCTTAATCCTTCTATTACTTCTTCGTCTATTCCTTGAGCAACACCTATTCTGTGCTCATCTGCCCATTTTAATTCTCCAGTCATTTCTTCGAACTTATCAGCTCCTACTTTACATACTGGACATACTTCTGGAGCAGTTTCTCCTTCATATATATAACCACATACTGTACAAACAAATTTTTTCATTTTAAATTTCCTCCCCTATATTTTATATTAATTTAATTATTACGTTCTTCTTTAAAACTATAATCTTGTTTACGATATATATATACCACTTATTATTGTGTTTAAACAACTTTGTATAAAAATTTTATAAAAATCTATTTATTAAGTTTTTATACAAAGTAACTACACTATCAATAATTTATTTTTCCAAGACATTAATGTAGAAGTAGGTAAGAACGCAATAGATATCTTCTATATAATAGGTCAACTATTTATAAATTGTTTACAGCTTATTATCATTCCTATGATTTTTCATCAATTACACTTGCTATGTGTCAAATTAACGATACAAAAAAGCTTCGTCATATTTCAGATAAAACGTTATCCGGATTTTTAACTACATTAATATTTCCATTAATTGTTGCTGTAATATGCAGGTTTATTACATATAATTTAGGCTTATTCAATGTTTCTTTATCTGGTGGAACAGTAACAAGTCAGGTTGCTTCTAGTGGTAATCCATTAATGGTAATACTTAATGCTGTTCCAAATAATATAGAAAATGTACTTATTACAAATAGTCGTGTTTTATCAGTAGTTTTCTTAGGGGTAGTTACAGGAATTTATATTAACAAGCTAGGAGATCAAATATTAGTAGTAAAAAAACACTTACAAATATAAATAATATAATAACAGTCTTCTTAAACTTTGTGATATTTAACTTTACACCAATAGCTATGTTGGCTTTAGTATCATGAACGTTTGCGGTGTATGGTATAAAACACCTTAAACCTTCATTTACATATCTTGCTACAGTTAATATCACTTCTTCAATTTGTTCAGTATTTTTATATAAAACGAAGATGTAGTATCTTTCGTTTTACCATTGGGTATGACAATAAATATGAATGGTACTGCTATAATGCAATCTGTAGGTTAAGTATTTATACCTGATAGTCCCGAACATAAGGCAACATTTTCCAATATAATTTTAATTGCTATCCTAGCTCTTATAGCTTCTGCTTCTTCAATAATTGTATTATTTACTAATTATTTCAAGTATGGGATATAACAACGATACTGAACTTATAGCATACGCTATATTAATTACAATCAACATACCTATGGATATGTTTACTACAACTCTTAATGTGATGGGATACGCTGCAACTTCTGTAGTTGTCGCAAAATCAGAGAATACTTTATATGTAGACGTATATAATTCTTAATAAACAATAAAAACCACCAAATAATTTGGTGGTTTTATTTTATATTTCTTCTAAAATTAAATCATCTAATTCAAGTTCACAACTATCATTATTTTTTAGCTCATCTAACTTCTTAACAGCTTCTTCAAGTCCGTAGCTAGCTGCTTCTTCATATAAGCTTATTGCTTTTGTATAGTTTACATCTACACCATATCCTTTTTCGTACATTTCAGCAATATTATAAATAACTATTGATATTTCTTCTGAATCATTTGTACTCATAGCATCTTTTAAAGCATCTTCATATAATTCCATGGCTTTTTTATAATTTACTTCTACACCTTGTCCATATAAGTACATTTCTGCCAAATTACTTTTTGCAATTGCCTCATTTTGCTCTGCCGCTTTTAAATACCATTTCATTGCTTCTTTATAATTTACTTCTACTTCAAGTCCTTCTTGATAAATGTATCCTAAATTACATTGGGCATCTGAATATCCAAGGTTCGCTGCCTTTTCATACCATTCTCTTGCCTTTTTGCGGTCAATATTTACTCCTAATCCTTGGTCGTACATATACCCTAGTTGACACATAGCTGATTCACTTCCTAATTCAGCTGCTTTCAAATGATATTTCATTGCTATTTTATAGTCTTCTTCTACCCCTTCTCCAAACCTATACATAAGTCCTATATTATAATATGCGTTTGCATTATCTTTTTCCGCTGCCTTTAAGTACCACTCCATAGACTTTTTATGGTCCACATTTGAACCCATACCCATTTTGTACATAACACCTAAATTAAATGCTGCATTTGAATTTCCTAATTCTGCAGATTTTTCATACCATTTAATTGCACTCTTATAATTTATATCAACGCCAAATCCTTTTTCATATATATTTCCTACATAAAAACAAGCATATTCAGTTTTGGCATTTTTGAACCAATAAAGCGCTTTTTTATAATCTCTTTCTACACCTAATCCTTTAAAATACATTTGTCCAGTCATATATTGAGCTGATTTATACCCTTGATTGGCAGACTTTTCATACCATTCTAATGCTTTTTCATAACTAATCATATCATACCATTTTTCATCTGCTGATATATCAGTTTCAAAATATCCTTCTAATCCTTCTATACCATCTTCATAAAATACACCTAATATGTATTGAGCATGTGAATTCCCCTGAAGTGCTGACATTTTGCATAAAGACATGAATTTATTAAAATTCTTTTCTTTAGTTTCTCCCAATATATTTTCTATCGCCTCTTGTAACTTATTATGAGCATCTATTTTATTAATTTCATATATATCATTGTCTAAATAATTCATACTCTGTCTCCTAATCTTTTTTATATTATGAATATATATATTATTTTACACTAATTACTATGAAATTTTTAATAAGTTTTTAATTCTAATTCTTCATTTCCCATATAACACTCATACTTTAAATCTTTTGGCATAATATTAATCTAAACTAAATAATTATACCAAAATAAAATCTAAAAGGTCTGGCTACAATATAGTATTGAGCACAGACCTTTTAAATAAATTTTTATGTTTAGTGTTCTCTTAATATAGTTGAGTGTTTATTTTATTATTTACATTACATAACTTGCTGATATATATCCATATCCTGATTTATATTTTATCTTATTCCATCCTTCTTTCGATTCTACTATCTCTACTTTAGTTCCTTTTGATAAGCTTCCTATTTTAGAGTAGTTTGTTCCATATCCACTTCTTATATTTAAACTACTTGCCTTTACTGTTCCCGTTTTAGTAGTCTGCGGCACTTCTGGTATTGATGGTTCCTCTGGCTTATCTGCTCGTGGTTCTTCTGTATTACCATTTCATTAATCTCTGCATTGGTTGGAATAGTGTCAATCATAATTGGTATAGCAATTGCCATAGTAGCCGTTAAAATTTTCTTTGAAAACTTATCATCATTTTTGCTAAAATACATTAGTCTTATTCCCCCTAATTATTATCTTCACATTATATACATATATTACCATACCTATTTATCTTTTTACATATTACAAATAATTTTTACTATAGATAGAATGTAAGTAATATTTTTCCCTAATTCTATTTAAAATTGGTATTGTATTTACTGCGTTTTTATATAGTGACTACTTTATAATAAAAAATAGATTAAACACAATTTAAAAATGACACTTTGTCAATGACATCAAAGTGATTTTTCAAATTTATATTTATAATTTTTTCACTTTTATATATTTTACACTTGTTCATCTTACTATTATATAGAAGTTTTGTGCAGTTTCAAAATCAATATAATTTCCTTGTAATTAAAATAGGGATGTAGTACTTAGACTACATCCCTATTTTAATTACCAAAGTGCATTTCCTGAACCATAGAACGAATCGATTGAATCAATATCTTTAAATTCTGAAATACATGATAATCTACATTATTTATATTTATTTACGTAAACTAGATAATTTAATCCCATTCTCTTCCACTACCTTTTTAGTTAAAGGATAAGCGAACATAAGTAATAATGCTACTAGTATATAACCAACACCTGGCCATACTGTAGATAAAACATAAAGCCCATGTTTTACACTTTCAGTTTGTGTTGTAGCTATTGAATCATATCCAATGAAAGTTAAAGCATATCCTGAAATAGCTCCTGTTAATGCTTGAGCTAACTTTCTAGTAAAAGAATAAACACCGTATGTAGTTCCATCATTTCTTTCACCAGTTTTAACTTCATTGTCGTCAATTACATCTGTTATAAATGCCCATAGTAACATATTAAATATTGCTGTACCAAGTGTTGCTACTGCATATGCAATTAGAAATTGATATGCATTTTTTAAATCTATAAAATATGTAACTAAATATATTGCACCACCTAAGAATACACCAATCATACTAACTTCACGTTTACCATATTTTTGAGCTAATTTAGCTGCTCGTGATGCTATAAGTAAATTTATAGGTAATGCTATTATACTTAATAGCGATAACGCATTTACGTCATTAAAATAATCTATAAATAAGTATGTATTTATTGTTTGTGTCATAAATGAACTAAGTATCATTACTATAGTTATTACTATTATTGAAACCATTGATCTACTTGATCCTAAAGCTTTAAATGTTTGTACTAAAGATAATTTTTCCTCAGATTCTTTAGCTTGTGGCTCAATACGCTCAGTTGTAAGCACAAAACATAATATATAACAAATAAATGCTGCTACTGAAAAAACACCTGCTACTAATGTAAATCTTTCTGGATTTATTATTTGGTTTCCAGCTGCATCTGCAGAATAAATTAATTGAGGTGTAATTGAACCTATTGCTACACCTGCAAATGATGCACCCATAGTTCTCCATGTTGAAAGAGATGCTCTTTCTTTTGTGTCATCTGTTATAACTGATGCCATTGATCCATATGGTATATTTATAGCTGTATAGAATACTGAACCCCATAATAAATAAGTTACAAACATTACTGCTACTTTTATTGTCATAGAAGCGTTTGCCAAACTATACTGATACATTAAAAAGTTCATAATTGCTACTGGTCCAGCTATTCTTTTTATCCAACAACGGAATTTTCCATCTTTTGTAGGTTGGCATTTATCTACAATACGTCCCATTGTTATATCACTAAAAGCATCAACAAATCTTGAAACTAAAAAACATGTACCTACCATCGCTGAGCTTACGCCTAATACTTTAGTGTAAAATATCATGAAATACATATTTGCAAATATAAACATGAAATCGTTACCAAAGTCTCCAAATAAATACCCTAACTTATCCTTAACCCCAAATGGCTTTTTAGATTTTTGTTGTAAATATTCTAAATTATTCACTTCGTTCATATTAATCTCTTCTCCCAATATTTTTTTTGTTATTCAAATAACAATTTGATTGTAACATCGCTTGTATACTAGTGTAAATATTTTATTTATATTTTTTTATTTAATTTTATTTATATATATTTTATAATATATATCTTTATCAAATTCATTGGAATTGCTTAATCATATGATTTTTACGAATTTTATAATTAAATTCCAAAATTTAATATTTTTTAAATTTTGCTTAGTATACAAGTATAATAATATAATTTCGAATAGAAAAACTTTCCATATCCATAAGGACAAATATTTAAATAAACAAAAATAATTTAATTGTTTTACAATTATTTTATTAGCAAATTTAGAAGAGTTTAAAATACAGTAATATAGAAAACTAGATTTACATAATAACATTTAATATGCTAGAATTGCACAAGGCTTACTATTCAATAAAAAAGAGATTAAGCATATATGTAAACTGGATTCAGCTTAATATAACTTAATCTCTTTATTTAAATTTATATAATCTTAATCATTAGCATCTAGCCATTTAGTTAGAACTTCCATGTATTTATCATTTTCTTCAACAAAAGGCATATGTCTTGAGTATTCAAATAGTTCCCATTTACTATTAGGAATTCTATCATACATAGTTTTTGCAATATATGGTGAGCATAAATCTATTGCTCCACTAGTTATTAAGCAAGGTTCCTTTATTTCATGTAATCTATCTGTGAACTCATATCCAGCAAGAGTACCTGTAGGAGAAAATTCATTTTGTCCCCATCCTACAACATATGCTTCAGAACCCGCTTTTTTAGCTCTTCTTAAACATTCTGGAGAATCTTCTGTTACTTCACCTGCACAGTACATTTTCATAAACTTATCTAATGAATCATTGTATTCTTTGCTATCGTAATCTGGATTAAGTAAAGCTTTTTGGTCATCTTCACTCATATATGATATTCTTCTTTTTTGCTCTTTCTCCCAAAGTTTTGCAGAAGAAAGAGTAGATGAAAGAATATATGATTTAATCCCCTGTGGCTTGTACTCAAGGGCATACCAGATAGCCTGCATTCCTCCCCAAGATTGACCTAACAAATGAATTTCTTCAAGTCTTAGGTGTTTTCTAAGTTCAATAAGTTCTTTTATCCAAGTATCAGCGTTGAATAATTCTGGATGTCCTTCTACAAACGAATTTCCACATCCAATTTGGTCATACATTATCACTTGTCTACCAGTTTCAGCTATTTTATCTAATACTTCAAAATAGTTATGTGTAGAACCTGGTCCTCCATGAAGTAATACTAATGGTTTCTTTCCTTCTGTTCCTTCGCCTACTATACGATAATAAGTTTTAAACCCTTCAAAAGGCATATATCCTTCAGTTATTTTCATACTTATCCCCCCAATTTCTCATTAGAAACGATAGTTAGTTCCTTAATAAGATAGTACAAAAATTATTAATTATATTTAAAATATATTTTAATTTTTATACTTTCTTTCAAAAATAGTATAACATAAAAGTAAAAAATACCCATCCAAAATTAACCATAAAATTTCATTTGTTCTATATAATTTTACTTTTCTAAAATCTATTTTACCCATAGTACATTTGCTTGAAATACTTTATTATTTATCTAAACTTATATCTATTTTCTTGTCATACATTAACTTTAATCCATTATCATCATATACAGTAACATTCTTTATTTTCTTAGCAATCTCTTTATCCTTCTTAGTTTCAAGATTTATTATTACATCTACTTTATTATTCTCCCTATCCACAGATTCTTTAGAGAAGCTATTTTCAAAAAATAATATTTCCCCATTTTCATCACAGAATATTAAATCTGATAAATATGGTATTATTCCCTCTTTTTTATAACTATATCTAATCTGATTTTCACCTATTTCAAAATTATCTATTTTTACCTTGCCATATTTACTTATTTCAAATTCAATTGGTAGTTTATTAATTGGTGTAAGATTTAACAATTTACTTTCCATAGCATTTTCATATTCTATAGGTACTAAAGTCATGGATTTGATATCTTTATTGTTTAATAAAAATTCATATGATGAAGTTATTGGTTTATTTGGCTTATCAGGTACTTGTAATGAATATGATAATACATCTAAATGGTTGTTCTCTTCATCAAGTAATACAAATCTATCACCAATGTAAGGAAGATTATCACTTTCTGGAGCATCTACTTCTTCAGTAATAGTAATTAAATTTCCAAGGGGTGATATTGTAACATTATCTACCGTAAATTTATTTTTTGTTTCTACGATTTTACCTTTATGCTCCATAGTTCCAGCTAATGTTTGACTTTTATTAATGTCATACTTGTATGAGTTATTCTTTGTTGATTTTTTATCTAATTTAAAATCAATACTCCAATCTTTCTCTATACCAAATACTTCCCAAGTATCAGCAGTAAGTATTGTTTCATCTTTTATATCATATCTTCCTACCCTGTGTCTAATCATACCTTTAAGCTGATAGTCTGATACAAAAGTAGCTTCATTTTCTATATTTCCTCCATCGAATACCTCTTTATCCCCCCTAAGCAATCTAACAAATGGATTCGCCATATATACGTTGTTTATTAGCTCTTCTCCACCTTCTAGTTTAGAAATTTCCTTATCACTAGTTACAGTATAATTAAGAACAATATAGCTATCATCTGCTACTACAGTATCTAATCTAAATTCAACTCCATCATGTTTTACACTTTTATTTATAACTTGTGCATGCTCTTGCATTTTTTCTTCTTCATACTTATATATGGAATCTTTATTGTACTTAAAATAATCGATTATCTTGTCTATTGCATAAGCACCAGTTATTGTAGCACATGATATGGCACCTACTAACATGGCTATTTTTAAATATGGTTTTTTGCTATTATTTTTATTTGAATTTTTGTAATTTTTTATTTCAATTCCCTCTTCTAAACCCTTTAATATATATTCATCTAATTTACTTGATACTTCTATATTATCCGATATTTTTATATCCTTCATATTAAATCACCATCTCTTTCATTGATTTCCTAAGAACTTCTAATCCCCTGTATAAATTTGTTCTAGCTGTACCAATTGGTATATTTAAAATTTCTGCAATTTCTTTTATTGTAAACTCCTCATAATATTTTAAAACTATCACATCTCTGTATTTAGAATCCAGCTTACCAAGTTCAGTCAATAAATCTAATCTATCATCACATTTTGATATAGAGCTATTATCACATTCCACTTCTTTTTCTTCTAAATAAATTATCTTCTTATTTCTATTTAAAGTTGTTATGGATATATTAATGAGTATTTTCACAAGCCATGTGTTAAAATATTTTGGCTTTTTTAAATTATCCAAAGATACATATGCCTTACATATGGTTTCTTGAATAATATCCAGTGCATCTTGTTCATTTTTTACATAGGTATAAGCAATTTTATACAGCTTTTCTTTTTGCGGTTCTATAAGATCTAAAAAAGCCTGCTTATCCCCTCTTATCGCTTTTCTTACTTTTATTTCAGTTAACATATTTCGTAAATATTCCTTTCAATGAATTCATTTAAACTTTCTTTACATCTATTAGACTAAGATTAGACATAAATATATTCAAATTATTCATTTTTTTATTTTTATAATGTTTCTGCACAAGACTTAATTTGCTAATCATTTTAACATATTTATATCTAGACACATAATTTATAATAAATATCATATATAAAGAGGTAAAAATAATGGATACTATATTTGGATATAAGATTTCAAATTCTGAATATCCCCAGATGAAAGTAATAGAAACACCGAAATTCATGCTTAGACCTGCAACACCTAATGATGCCTATGATTTGTATGAATATCTTAGTCAAGAAAAAGTAGTAAAGTACCTACCTTTTAAACCTCATAAAAATATTAATACTACAAAAAAATTTATAAATTCTTTTTTTATTAATAATTATAGAATGGGTAAAATAGGACACTGTGTTATATACTATAAACCTGATAAAAGGGTTATTGGAAATATCGGAATCAATAATATATCAACATGGTCAAGAGAAGGAGAAATAGGTATTTGCATTAACCCTAAGTATTGGGGTAATAATTTTGCTACTGAGTTAACAATAACAACTCTTATAACTGGTTTTGAATTGATGAATTTAGATAAGTTAATTGCAATTACTTATTCTGAAAACAAGTATACACCTAAATCTCTTGAAACCTTGGGCTTTAAATATATAAAAACTTGTAAGCCTAGAAATAATCTTCAAGTATCGCGTATATTTGAATTAACTAGAAATGATTATTTGAAAATGAAAAGATATTATTTACCTAACTTAATAAATACATTTAACTAAAAATATGGTAGTTACTATAATTTTTCTCATGATAATCACATTATGAACTATATTCCTTAAACTCTGATAAAATAATAGGCTATGATTTAAAAATCATAGCCTATTATTTTTTTAAATATTTTAGAATAATACTTTTATATCCGCCACTCTTCCTTTAATTATTTATTATTTGCATAGACCTTATACTTTCGTCGCTATTTTCATTTATCTTGATGAAATTTCATAGCCAAGGTTTTATACATTTGCTTCAGAAGTTTTTTGTCACAATCATTGTAGTTGCTTGTTTTTTATTGTAGTAGCTACATTACGAACTCCATTCTTTGAACCCTGATAAATTTCTATGCTCTGATATAATTTGATGAGGAGAATTATTATTACCTTTATAAGTGTTAAATTTACTATAATTTGAAGATAAATCTTTATCTTTATTTTTTTGATAAAGTGTATCAAATTTTTCTCTAAGCTTTCTACAACTTAGTATATTACTACTCTAGAAATGGTCATTTTAGCAAAAGTCTATCACATCCCTAATATCACCTATATGACGATTATCAATTCTTATCATATAATCAAAGTACTGCGACCATTGCTGTAAATTAGGCTTTTTAATTTTTGGATTATTAATTTAAATACAAAATCACATAAATTTACTATTTCACTAACACCAAGGACGCCATACATGGAGTGAGTCCCTCCTCTTTCAGATTCTTTGTTAAGATGAGCAACTAGAATTATTACTAGTCCATATTTTTAGCTAAATATTTTAATTTTTTAACCATACTAGCTTGCTTGTCATATTTATTTTCATTTTTGTGGTAATCATCTTTAAAATCCATGGTCATAAGATTGTCTAATAAAAATAACTTCATTCCTTTTACCATAGCCATATGCTCTATTACATTGACTAAATTTTTCTCATAAGGTTATAAATTCCTTTGTATCTATGGATGTCATGTTTTTATCTATGTTGTTGATAAGCTTTTCTATTTTCCTCTCTATTGTAAATTCTTTAATTATATTTATGTAATAAGCGATATTACTTTCAGAGGCTACTAAACAAGTAAATACAATTAATTGAGATACTCCCCCATCTGTGCCAAATGCCCTGATAGCTTGAGTTTTTCTGCTACTAAGTTTGGCTCTGATATTATGTTTTTTTGATTAAATCTTTTATGATATTGTAGATCATTCTATGCCCCTCAAAATAGAAATCTTCAGTAGTTAAGCATGATGCCTTTGCAATTTGAAAAGTAGTGTTGTCACACATTAAAGAGCCTAATACTATTTTTTCTGAGTCTATGCTGAAGAGATTTGTTATAGCTTCATCCTTCAATTTTCGTTCCCCCCTTGTTCACTTTTATAAAATATACATTCTGTTATATTTTTATAGTAGTTACTAAATGTAGGTTTTCCAATTGATTGTAAATAAAAAAGTAGTTACTATGTGAATTTCCATAGTAACTACTTTACTTACTGAATATTTAGAATGTAGCTATAACTGTATCATTTAAAACTGCTTGAATATCAACTTTATATTTTATAGACTTATATTCATCTGAATTAGTAACAGCCATTATAACTACATCATCTAATCCCTTTTCTTTTATTAAGTCTTTGTCAAATGATATTAACTTATCTCCTTTATTTACTTTGTATCCTGATTTTACATGTATACTGAATCCTTCACCATTCATAGATACAGTATCTATACCTATATGGAATAAAAGTTCTATACCATTTGCTAACTTAAGTCCCATTGCATGTCTAGTTTCTTCCATAATCATAGTAACTTCTGCATCACATGGAGCTACTACGTCATTATTTTCAGGATAAATGGCTATTCCATCGCCTAACATCTTTGATGAAAATACTTCATCATTTACTTGGTCTATTGGTATAACTTTTCCTGTAGAAAATGCTGTAAGTGAATTATTATTTTTCTTTTTAAATATCGATAGCATTGTAACATTACCTTTCTTATTATAAGATTATACTAATTCTGGCCAATATTCTTTATTAGCTTCAATTAAATCATCTAATACTTCTTTAGCTACTTTGGCGCTTGGTATAGTTTTTGAAAGAGTTAATGCTTGCCATAACTTTAGGTAACTTCCTTCTATCCATGCTTGTACAACTAATTTTTCTACTGAAACTTGTTGTTCCATCAAACCTTTTTCAAATTGTGGTATACTTCCTTGTACTAAAGCCTGTGCTCCATTACTACCTACTAAACATGGTACTTCTACCATTGCTGTAGGATCAAAGTTTTCTATAGCACCTTTATTTTCAACTATACATAACATTCTCTCATTAGTGTTATAAGCTATAGCTCTTGCTAAATCAACTATGAATGATGCATGAGAATCTATATGGAATTCAGAACCTTTTGATGTTCCTGATTTTATTATTGCTCTAGCTGCATCAAATACAGTTTTTTCTCTTCCATCCATTACTTCATTTGCTCGAGTGTACTCTTTATTTGAGTGTTCAACAACATAGTCTGGATATAAATAGTATTTTAAATAAGTATTTGGCAAAAAGTTTGGGTCTAGAGCAATTAAATCTTTTGCTTTTCTATGAGTATCTTGCCAGCTTGGATCTGTATGCTGAGTATCAACTTCTATTTGATTTAAATATCCATTTTCAGATATATACTCTCTTAACTTAGGCATTAAGTCATTTCCTTCTTTATCTTTAACACTAGTCCACCAACCAAAGTGATTTAAACCAAAGTAATTAACTTCTAAATCCTTTGGTGTTAACCCTACTATTTGA
This sequence comes from Terrisporobacter mayombei, assembly GCF_014333445.1. GTDB lineage: Bacteria > Bacillota > Clostridia > Peptostreptococcales > Peptostreptococcaceae > Terrisporobacter > Terrisporobacter mayombei_A. The sequence goes on from NZ_JACRYU010000014.1 coordinate 51,405, forward strand.
GACATACGACGAAGTGTTCCTACTGGCATATCACATATATTTAATACTTTTGAATTTGGTCTTAATATACGACAAGCTTCTGAAACTATAGCTGCTGGGTTTGAGTAATTTAACATCCAACAATCTGGAGAGTATTTTTCCATGATGTCTATTAACTCAATCATAGGACCTATTGATCTCATTCCATATGCTATTCCCCCTGGTCCACAAGTCTCTTGACCAACAACACCATGTTTTAGAGGTATTTTTTCATCCTTTTCACGCATTTCATATTTACCTACACGTATATGAGCCATACAGAAATCTACATCTGTAAATGCTTCCTCAGGATCTGTAGTATATGTAAACTCTATTTTTGGAGCATGTTCTTTTAATAATATATCTAAAGCTTCACCTATAACATCTTGACGTTGCTTATCATTATCATATAATTTTAATTTTCGAAGTGGAAATCTATCTATATTGTCTAGTAACATCATTACTATACCCGGTGTAAATGTACTTCCTCCTCCTGCTATGACAACTGAGAATTTCTTATTTGATTTCATAATTTATTCACCTTTCTTCTATCATAATATTTATTATTTATATTTTTATCTAATTTGGAATTATTTGTCTGTTAACTTAATGTGATTATATATTAATCAATTTTAATAGTAAACATTTTCGTATCCTTAAAACACAGGTTACATTAAGTAAAAACAGGTTGCCTAATATTTTTAAATTTATAGATTAAAAGCTAACTTTACTTAATATAAATCCTAAATAATTTTCCAATTAAAAAGAGTGACTTTCATATTTTTAGAAGTCACTCTTTTAATAAAAATTCTATTGATTTACTACCATTCCTAGGTATTCATCTAAATCTTTTCTTACTCCATTAACTTTAAGACCGTATACTATTTGTATATTTTCCCCTTTAATAACTACTCCATTAGCACTTGTCTCATTTTTTAATAAAGTTTCATTTACCTTATTAGGATCTTTTACTGTTATTCTTAATCTTGTATAACAATTATCAACTTTAGCTATATTAGCTTTTCCCCCAAGTCCTTCTACTATAATATGTGATAATGAATCTTCTTCATTAGACTTATCATTTGTATTATTCTTTTCCTTTAAATCTTTTTTTGTATATAATTTTGTATTACCATCAGCTTCTCTACCAGGTGTTTTTAAATTTAATTTAGTTATTAACACTCTGAATATAATATAATAAACTGCAAATTGACCTATACCTACCAAGACATACATCGGCCATCCTGTTTTGGCTATTCCAAGAGGTAAATTATATAATAAGAAGTCTATTAATCCATTTGGACCTATTGCTCTAACTCCTAATATATTTAATACCACCATACCTAAACCATTTAATACTGCATGTATTACAAATAATATTGGTGCTGCAAACATAAATGAAAATTCTATTGGCTCAGTTACACCTGCAAGTATTGATGTAACAGCTGCTGGTATTAATATAGCCTTAATCTTAGTTTTGTTTTGTGGAAGTGCTGTGTGATACATTGCTAAACATGCGCCGATTAAACCAAACATTTTTGAAAGACCTCTAGCATCCCATATTACACTTTGAGATAGTTGTAATATAGTTGGATCTGCCATTTCAGCAAAATAAATATTTCTAGCGCCTTCAAATACTTGTCCACCTATTTCTGCTACCCCACCTAATGAGCTATATAAGAAAGGTGTATATATTAAATGATGTAAACCTGTAGGTATTAATAACCTTTCAAGTGTTCCATAAGTAAATACTCCAAAATTACCAGAACTTGTTATAAATTCACCCAAACTAGAAATCATATTTTGTACTGATGGCCATACATAACTAAGTACAATAGCTAACACAACTGTAACAGGTATTAATATTATAAATACTAATCTTGTTCCCCCGTATATTTGCATAGCACCTTTGAACTCTTTTTCACAAAATCTATTATGTATATAAGCTACTATACATCCTAATATTATTCCTAAAAATACTCCCATATCTAAAACTTGGATACCTAAAACAGTAGTTTGACCTGTTCCACTTAAAGACTCTGCTATAACTAGCTTCCCAGTTAAAGTTAAAAATATATTCATTGCATTTAAAAATACTAAAAATACTAACATTGCTGTAAATGCAGCTTCTGATTTTTTCTTTTTTGCAAGACCTAGCGCAAGACCTACACAAAATATAATCCCTAAATTTGTTAATATTGATACTAATGAACCAGATAACATTTTACCTAGACCAAAAACTAATTCATTATTTAAAAATGGTAAATACTCCGCTAACTTTGCATTAGTTAAAATGTTTCCAAAAGCTATTATTATACCCGCTATTGGTAATATCAGTACTGGTGTAAACATACCTTTTGAAAAAGCTTGTAATTGATTAAATATTTTTTCTTTCATTATTACTCCTCCCTAATTATAGAAAAACGATTACCTAGTGCTATTATAAGTTTGAATATACTCTATGTACATATATTTAGCCTTTAAAAAAACGTGTTACTTAATTATATAACACGTTACTTTTCATAGTTATTCTTTCTCTTGTAATATTCAAATATTATAAACTCTATCATGGCAAGCATCTTAGGGAAAAAAGTATTTGGCATCACATTCCTAACATCTAATTTATCTGTGTCTTGTACTCTAAATCTTATATCAGCTAACTTACTTATGCTATTCTCTTCTTCATTTGTAAAAGAAACAACTTCTATATTATGCTTCTTTGCCATTTTAACTTTATTTAATACCATTGGACTTTCTCCAGATTTTGAAAAAACTATAATACAACTTATGCAATCTAAGTTATTCTCAAATATACCTATTGAATCAGTACCATTTGATAATATACATCTTTTACCCATGACTAATAATTTTTATTTATATATTCTGCTACTATACTTGAAAAACCATTACCATATATAAATATAAATTTTGAATTTTCCTCTAGTAATATATCAATAAAATTGTCTATATCTTTTCTCTCATTTATTTCGATTATACTATCCATATTTAAACTATCTATAAAATTACTATTATTTATATCTCTATCTGTTACATTTTTTACAATAGAAAGCAAATTATATTGCATCTCCAAAAAACCAGAGTATCCAAGTTTTTTAGATAATCTCATTATTGTAGAAGTTGATGTAAAATTTTCCTTGGCGATACCTCTTACTCCCATTTTATTTACATTGTCTATATTTTCTATAATATATTTTAATACTTCAGTCTCTCTTTCAGTTAATCCTTTATTTTCAATTATTTTTGATATATCCACAAGTCATCATCTCCTTAATGTACACGTTTATAAACTTAATTATAAAATATATTTTTTATAAGATATAAATTTCATATCATAATTATACATTAATTCTACATAAAAACATCAAATTTTATTAAATTCTACAAACTTTAAATATGTCTGTTCACTTTTTATATCTAAATTTTAATTTATCACTAAAATAAACCTAATTTATTATAACTACATTAACTATGAACAATTATAATCAGAGTAATTTATACTTTTTATAAAATAAAATTAACTACTAAGCTATATAACTCAGTAGTTCAATATTTCAATATACTTAAAATGTTTATGTAATTTTATACAATTGTAAAAAGCTCAAAAATTTATTTATTCATCTTTATTTCTTCCACATGCTAAACATACACATACTGATTTATTTCCAATATGAATAATTTCTACTTCTACTCCGTTTTTCTCTAACTCTTGACTACCGTTTTTATTGCGTTGTAAGTATTTCCTTCTTTTTTATGACTTCCATTAAAAACAACTTCCTTCTTAATAATTCCCTCCCAAATAATATTTCCTGCCATGTAGTTTATCCTAGGTAAATAGAAAGTATTTATATTAGGTCATTTATATGCTAGATCAAAGAGATTTTTAGACATTCAAAAGCCTATCTATGGTCTAAGTCAAAAGTTCTAAGTGAAAAATTTAAAGAGCTTGAAAGCAAAGATTTTGTAAATAAAATTGTATAGCAAGTTCTTCCGTAGGTTTAAATGCAAATATATCCTCATTTTTTCTTTCTAAATTTGTCTAAATAAGCAAATATCATAGGTGGTAAACCTTTATATAACCGGCCTTTAAATTTATGATTATATGTCTCTGTGCTACGACCACTTACATTTATTGCACCTGACCTACATTCACGATTAAAATTATGAGCACAATTTGTTGCATTACAATTTAAAGCTCTATTTTTCATATTAATACATCATTACAAAATCTCTCTTCTTATTTTCAAAAGAAGAAGTAAAATACTAATGTACTTGCTAGTATTCTTAGTATAATTAAAATCTCTAGGATGACAGTACAAATCAATTGCCAGAAAAAATGAACCCTAATAACTAGAGTCCATTTTTAATCTATCTTTTACTTTTATATAACTTGTTTTAATTTTAATTAAAATTTTTATCTATAACTCCACTTTCCATAATCCATGAAGATTACAGTAAGCATATACCTCTAGTAATTTATCATTTTCAGTTAAAGCAAATTCTATAGTTGGCTCACTATTTATTTCTAAACATTTACGCTGTGTACCTTGTGTAGTTATAACATATATCCAGCTTATATGATGCTCTTGTGTCATAGGATGTAATATACTTCCTACTTGTACTTTTACTATATTATCATTTATATTTACTACTGGTATATGCTTTTCTACTGAAGCCTCTGTTGTATTTGCCACTAATTCATCCATTTGCTTACCACAACATACTACTTTAGGTCCTTTAGGTTCTATCATTTCTACTATATTCCCGCAAATACTACATATGAAAAACTTATTTGAATTATTCATTCTATAAACCTCCACAATATTAAAACTCTAACCTTTAATATTTATGTTATGTCTATTTTAAATATGTTTATTTTTATCCCAATATTACTTATCATTTTTATTTCTCCTATATCTATACCAACTTCCATAATATTATTAATAAAAAAATAAGCCAAAGGTATAATCCATCAGCTTACATATTATTCATTTTCTATTTACTATTTTACCTAGTATATAAACTTAAAAATACAAAAATAATCTTCCCATATACTATAAAAACTGTACTAAGATTGATTAGTAAAGTAATTAAAAATATTTTTAAACTTATAATTATTGTCACCTTACTTTTATTTAGATTATCCTCATTTTATAGTATGAATTTTTTAATAAACAAGTTCCTTTTAAATAATTATATAAAATATAAAATATAAATATAAATTTTAGTTAATTTCACCACTTATTATTCTAGTATAAATCAATGCTTTTGATATCCTGTCTAAAATATCATTTTTTTCACTTAATAACATTCCTTCTTTTCCATACCACATCTTATCAAATAATTCATCGCATACCTTATTGAATTCCATATCTTTGACAACTGCATAATCATTGACTTGCCCTATAGGATTTGTCTTAATTAGCTTTAAATTTTTAGATAAATATATAGATGGGTTTAAATCTGAATCAATAGCTTCTAAAAAATTTCCTTCTATAAGTTTTATCTCTATATATTTTTGATTTTTTATTATTTCCTCTATATTTTTTATATGTCTTTTCATTTGTTCTAAAGTCAATTTAATACGCATATTAAAGAATGTTATCTCCCGTGTTGATATATATTTCATTAATTGTGATTCATATATCAGTACATTTATATTAGATTTGTATACTACATTTTGTAAAAATGTGTTTATTTGAACTAATTCTTGTAATAGTTCTTCATCATTCCCAAATATACTTTCTGCTAATTCCATAAATAGGTCTGATGGCATAAAAAACTCATTCATAGATCCTAATACCCATTTTAAATCTTGACCCATGATATATTGTATATAAGTTTTATCCTTTAATATATCTAGTGGGGCCTTTTTTTCTACAAGTAATTTACCTTGATTCTTTATTATTTCCTCTAAACTATAGTAAATGTCATCTATTATGGATCTTTCCTTTGACATATTTGTAAATAGACAACGTCCATCACTTGCATATATGGCACTATGGAATATTCTATCCTTGGTAATTGATAAAATATTGCTATTATCTACATTACAATTGTATACTTCAAAATTTAAATTCGGGTATGATGTTATCATATTTATTATAATTAAAGTGTTTAATATAGTATCTTTTTCACTGCCTTCAAACCCTATTAATATCCTAGCTTTTACCTCATTATTCTTTTGTGTTTCAGCTAATATGGACTTCATTTCAGCTATAGATACTTTATCATCACTTTTTAATTTATATAAATTTGTGGACAATATTATGTCTAACTTACCTGACTCACTTATGTATGAACCAACATCCTTTGATAAATAGTTCTTTCTAAGTCTTGGGTTTATATGCATCATGCTATTGTAATTATCCTGAGAATGTGTACTCTTACATATACTGAAATATCTATTTTGTACTGTATCTATATAAGACTCTCTTAGACTCCTCTCAATATATTCAGTTAGTCTATTATCATCATTTACTTCTAGTTCTATTTCAAAATAGTGCTTAAGTTCTTGCTTTGATATAGGGTTTAGTGATTCAACTATAAATTCTGATGTAGTTTTACATATATTAGATATATTATTTTGTGTAGGCAAATTTCTTCCATTAACCCATTTACTTATATACGATATATCATATCCTAATTTTTTTGCTAATGAACCTTTTTTTTGATTTGATAGATAAAGTAACTTCTCTAATAATTCACCAAATGCAATATTTCTCAAATTGTCCACCTTCCCTCTACTAATTGGTCATTTTTATTATTCCTTGCTAATCATACTAATATTATTTCATTATTTATTATTAATCCATCCTTATGTATAATATCTTATTATAAAATTAATAGTATAGATTGCGTCTCTATTATATACCAATATATAAAAAATAAACAGATACTAAAATTAATAATACAGCTAATATTAGCTATTTAATATTATATCCGACAATCTTAAAATAAACATAAGTTGATTCAACTTGAATTTTTTTGAATTTATTTTCAATTTTGTTCATCAACATTCTTTTATCCTTAATATATAACTTATGATATCATTTCCTAGGATATATTCGATAATTCGACATATATCTACATCAATAAAATTATATATCTACAAATGTAGATAAGAAATTATATAAAAGGAGAAATCATATATTATGAGTACTTTAAACCAAAGTAAGAGTAAAAAATTTACAACTGGTTGGTTAATCGTTGTTGCATGTATGCTTATACAAGCTATACCATTTGGTGTTGCTTCTAACATCCAACCACAATTTATGGCTTACATTTTAGATCCTAATTCAGGATATGGATTCACACAAGCTGGATTCTCATTAATATTCACATTAGGAACTGTTGTATCTGCCATAGCATCTCCATTTATTGGATCAATGTTCAATAAAGTTAGTGTTAAAACAATGTACTTAATGGGTTCTATACTTTCAGGTGGAGGATTCTTAGCATTCTCTATGTGTAAAGAATTATGGCAATTTTACCTTATTGCTGGTATAGTTCAAGTTGGTACAGCTGCTATATCTTCAATCGGGGTTCCTTTATTAATAAATGGATGGTTTGATGAATTATCAAAAGGTAAAGCAATGGGACTTGCTTTTGCTGGGGGATCTATAGGTAATATATTCCTTCAAAGTATGACTGCTTATTCATTAACTAATTTCGGGATATCTAAATCATACTTTATGTTTGGTGCTTTATCATTAGTTGTAGGTATACCTATAACTTTATTATTCCTAAGAATGCCAAAGAATGATAGTGAAATAGTTAAAGGTAAGAAAAAAGATAACGAAAAAGAAGAAGATAAAGAAAGTAATATTTCTGTTGATTGGGGATATTCTTTAAAAGAAGTTAAAAACATTAAATACTTCTGGATATTAGCTTTAGGATTATTCTTCTTAGGTATGTATGTTTCTGTACTTGCTGTACAATATCCAGCTTACTTAAAGAACTTCTTAAAAGTTGATCCTATGATAGTTGGTCTTGTAGGTTCTACATTCGCTATATTCTCACTTGGTGGAAACTTATTTGGTGGAGTAATATTCGATAAATTAGGTATAACTAAAGGACTTATAGTTGCCTTTGTATTAGCTGCTACTTCTTGTCTAGCTCTAATGAATGCCGGTTTAATACCTATGTTAGCACCTGTATTTGCTGCTTTAAAAGGATTATCAGTATTCGCTTACATGATGGGACCTTCTTTACTTACAGGATCATTCTTCGGTAAAAAAGAGTTTGGTGCTATACTTGGTGTAGTTCAAATATTCTTCGCAGTAGGATTTGCTGCTGGATCATCATTATTCGGATTATTAGTTGATAACATGGGATACAGTGTAGCTTGGATATTCGTATTAGCATTTATAGTTGTATGTTATGCTGCTTTAATAACTGCATCTATAGGTATGAGCAAATTAAATAAAGAAAGAATATCTAAATTACAAAGCAATTCATCTTCAAAAATAGCTTAATTATTATTTTTAAGTTGATTATTTTTAAAGGAGTGTATTTTATACACTCCTTTTTTATATTAACCATCTTTTTAATAATGACTATATTCTATTGATTATTAAATTACAATTTATAATGGCTAATTTAAGAAGTAACTATCAAGTCACTTATAAACCTGGTAGCTACTTTTTGTATATTTATTTCTATGAATATACAAATTAAGTTACTTACGAATTCATTAACTTTAGTTTATTCCTCTTTTTAGCACACAATTTTATAACTATATACTCTTTATCCATTGCATAGAATAATTTTAATTTCATTGATTAAAAAACTTGACATTGATAATTAAATAAATTAATATAAATTTGAACAATGTTCATATAAGTGAGGTGTTAACTATTTCAAGATCAACAGAAAATATGTATGACCATATACTAAAAGAAGCTAAAGAAATCGCTCATACAGAAGGACTTTCTCAGATGAATATGAGAAAAGTTGCGTCAAAATGTAATATTGCACTAGGTACAATATACAATTATTATCCAACAAAAGCAGATATTATATTTGCAATTGTAGAAGATTTTTGGAAGGAATGTTTTGCTGATTTTAATAAAATTTATAATCCTAATTTAGATTTTTTTAAACAATTAGAAGTTTTTTATTTTCATATTTTAAATTATTTACAACAGTTTGAAAGCAATTGGTTAGAAGATTTAACTAATTTATCTTATGTAAATAAATATAAGGGTAAGACAAAAGAATCACAATTTATGGATAATTTAATAAACATATTTAGTGAATTAATCAAAAATCATAAATCTGAATTTAATGAAGAAATTTTTGATAAGTTTAGTGAAAATGAAATTGCAAAATTTATTTTAGACAATTTTATTGTAATGTTAAAGAAATTTAATAAAGATTATAGTTTACTAGATTTTGTACTAAAAAAATTATTAAGTTAATAAATAGTTTAAGTATCTTCATCTCTAAAATAGGTGAAGATAAAATACTATTTATTATATATTTTTTTATCTTATAATGAACAATGTTCAAATAACACATTAGGAGGATTTCTATGTCTACATTATTAATTAGTGCAATAGTCTTCATGACTTTAGCACTTACATTCTACACAATAGGTGTATTTGGAGAAAAGAAAAAAGGAACACTACTAAAATGGCATGCGATAATATTTTGGATAGGATTTATATGTGATACTACAGGTACTACTATAATGAGTAAAATATCTAGCGGCGGATTTAGTTTTAACTTACACGGAATAACCGGTTTAATAGCTTTATTACTTATGGCATTCCATGCTATATGGGCAACAATTATTTTAAGAAAAAATGATGAAAAAGCAAAGCAAATATTCCATAAATTTAGTATAGTTGTTTGGGCTATATGGTTAGTTCCTTATGTACTAGGTATGATAATCGGTATGAACGGATAATCTAATTATACTCTAAATCATCATTTCGTAGACTTTAGGTTAGTTTGTAAGAACCTAATTAAAATATTAAAAAAAGACGGTTTCTATGCCGTCTTTTTTAATTATACTGAGATTATATTAATTTTTAATTTCTATGAAACTTATGTATAATATTCATATAAATAAGTTCAAAAATATGAAACTAAATAATAAGTAGTAATATAATATTAACTAAAAACATCAGGAGGTATTATGACTTTATTTTTTAATATTTTATTTGCCTGGTTAGCAGTAATATCAGGAATACTCCTAAGCATCATATGGATAATCAAAATTATACAAAAGAAAATACAAAAAGGTTGTGCTAAGGATTTATTAATAAAAATAAATAAGTTTTTAAGAAAAAATCATATCAACTTAGGATATTTATTTCTAATATCATCACTTATTCATGGAATTCTTTCATCATATTCAATCATAAGCTTTAATTATGGGACAATCTGTCTGATAATAGGGCTACTTTTATGGTATACATTTATTGAAAAAAAACATATCGGAAAGACATGGATACAAAAACATAGAGAGTTAACAGTCTTGCTTATTATTGTTACAGTATTACATATATTTGAAGTTGGAGGGTTTATTGGGTTTGATAGAGTTATCAATAGTATTAAATCAGATTTAAATCCTAAAATAAATATAAACGATATCAATATAAGCAGTGATTATAAAGATGGAATATATGAAGGTACTGGCTATGGATACAGACCAGATCTTAAAGTTCTAGTGACGATAAAAGATGGATTAATAAAGGATATCTCAATAGTTAGTCATAATGAAGTAGGAGAAAAATTTTATAAACCAGCTTTTGACTATATTCCTAAAAAAATAATAGATAAACAAACATATGATATTGATGCAGTAAGTGGTTCAACTTATTCTTCAAATGGTGTTATAGATGCTGTGAAAAATGCCTTATCTAAAGCTAAAAAATAACCGTATATAAATTAAAGCTATATTATCAGGATTAATTTATTCTTTAATTATAAAAGATGCTTGGTGTTAACACACCAAGCATCTTTTAGTTGTATGATTATTATATAATATTTTAACCTAAAATAAACTATAATTCTCTAATAAAACCGTACTCCGTTACTTAGGATACTGTTCACTACTATTTATCCTAAACATTATAATCATTTATCTCATTTATATTTAAATCTACATTTATCTTATTTATTTTATCCTATTTTTATGATTGTGTGCTAAAAGACAAAATAAAAGGAACTACTGAACCATAACATCTAACAATTCCAACTATTCTAGGTTTCAATGTTTATCTAAGTTTTATAATCTAGTCATATTGAAATAAAAGTAAACACTAATATTTTAGTAATCACTTGAGATTTTTTTCTACATTTTACATGTGTCCTCTTTTTTATATTAGTTGTAATTAATATCGTAAACTAAGAAAAATAAATGGAAATATTATGTAGTACTAAGCAAATATAGCTAAAATTATAAACGTCATTATAAATATAGTACAAGCAGGTGGATCTATATGACTATCACAATAACTATTAAATGTCTTAGTAAAAAAGTCTCCTAATAGTGAACATAAAATAGCAACTATTATTCCTACTGTAGGATTTCCTGACAGTACAAATGCATTTGCAGCTGGCAAAGTTATATGATGAGTTGTTGGTACCACCGTTCCAAATTGCGCAAATATTAAAGTTATTGCACTAATAGCAAAGCATAGTGATGGAATAAACTTTTTGGTAATGTATTTTCAACTTTGTTATACCCTGTATATCCATCAGTTTGAAGATATCTAAAATAATCACCTAAGAATGCTGTCTACACTTCACATACAGACAGCATTTATAATCATTATTGATGCAACAATTTATTTCCCTTTTCACATATTTTATAAATTTCATCATATTTTTCTTCTATTAGTTGTATTACCTTCTCTGTTTGCTTTTTTACCGTTTTTTTATACACAAAATATGGGATTATCCAGCCAATGAAACCTGGTATTGCAAGCAAAATACACAAAACAATATGTGGTGGCTGTGCCGTTACAGCAAAAACTGAACCTGCCATAAATGAGGTTCCCAAAATTACGATAACAAGCGCGTATATAGTTGCCGCAGAAGTTTTTGATTTTTCTAATTCTTCTATTTCATTTACACACGCTTCAAAATTCCTCTGAAGTCTGGTAAGTTCCATTTTATTAGAAATCTTTCGGTTTCGTTTCAATCGTATTACGATTTTCTTCTGGTATGGTGAAGGGATATTCTTCACTGGATTTTCATAAATATTTCCATTTAATTTTTCATCCAGCTCCCATCCGAAATTTTCATATGCATCAAAAATAAATGAAGCTTTACTACTCTCGGCAATCACTTCTTTGTATTCATACCCGACAAATTCTTTCTGATTTTTTTCTATTTTATCCATTATTGCCATCCTCCACTCACATTATTAGCAGTATCAGCTGAAGGTAATGTAATGGTAAAGGTACTTCCCTTTCCCTCCTCACTAGAAACATGAATCTCTACATCCAAGAGCTCTATTACCCTCTTTACCATAGCCAGCCCAAGACCATTTCCTTCTTTTGAATGGGATGTATCTCCTTGATAAAACTTATCAAATATATGTTTCACGCTTTCGCTACTCATACCGCATCCTGTATCTGAAACTGACACCTGAATTTCATTATTCTTTGATATCTGTCTAATGGCAACAGTTCCACCTGGTTCTGTGAACTTAATCGCATTGGACAGCAGATTGTTCCATACCAGTTCCAAAAGACTTTCATCAGCTCTTACCATAGCCACATCTTCCATCTCTATTTCTAACTCAATTTCCTTTTCTTCCCATGCATCTTCAAACAAAATTGCACACTCACATAACTGTCTGCATACATCATAGGCTTCCACTTCCGGAGTAATTGTCTGATTTTCCAACTTATTTAATTTTAAAATATTGCTGATTAAATTGGATAATCTTACAGAGGCATCTATGATCGACTGTGCATATTCTTTTCTTTGTTCCTCTGTAATTTTATCCATCTTAATCAATTCCGCATAGTTTTTGATGATTGCAATCGGTGTCTTCATTTCATGGGATACATTAGACACGAAATCCGTTTTTAATGTTTCAATACTTCCCAATTCTTCTACCATTTTATTAAAATCCAAAATCATACCATCTAGATAATCCAATTTATCAGAAGTATTTAGTGTGGGAATATACACCGAAAAATCACCATTTGCTACTATTCTTGTAGCTTTTGCCAGATTTTGCATAGGCTCCTCATAAGTAGCCATTATCTTTCTTCTTGTAAACAAAGTAAGTCCTACAGCAACAACTACCCAATATGCCACCGGTACAATAACCTGAATTACCTTGCTCCAATTTTCCCTATTTGAAAGTATAATAAGACCTGTATGGACACCACACATCAGCAAAAGAACTATGAGATAGGTAACAAAAAGAGAGGCTGGAAAACGGCTTTTCTTTACCCTTCTATAACCATTGCCTTTTCTCATAATAGCACCACCTTGTATCCAAGTCCCCTCACCGTTACAATTTTAAAACCATCGCAATCCGATAACTTATCTCGAAGTTTCGTCACATAGACATCTACTGCTCGTAGGTTGGTAGCACTATCCACACCCCAGAACTCATCCATAAGCTGAGCCCTAGAGAATGTTTTTTTCGGATAAGAAAGCATTTTATAAATAATATTAAATTCCCTTGTCGTAAGGTTTACTTCCTCTCCGTCAATTTCTGCACTCATTCCGTCCGCATCTAACTCCAAATTCCCAATAGTCAGTTTTCGTTCCATTTCGATATTTGCCCTGCGAAGCAATGCCCTTACACGCAGCAACAGTTCATCCAATTCTACTGGTTTTACCATATAATCATCAATTCCAACTTGGAATCCTTTTTTCTTAGACGGCAAATCATCTTTCGCTGACATAAATAAAATTGGAATTGTTTTGTTTACCTGTCTCACTGTTTCTGCAAACTCAAATCCATCAATCTCCGGCATCATAATGTCTGAAATAATCAATTCATAAATATGGTTATACATTTCACTATATGCCTCTTTTGCATTCAGGCACCCTTTTGCATGAAATCCACTATCATTCAGATAGGTACATACAATCTGATTTAATTTAATATCATCTTCTACTACCAATATATTTATCATTTTTGCTTCATCCTTATCACTGTAAAATTTATCTTTTAATTTTTCATACAAACAGATTTCATGAATTCCTGTTGTCAAAATTATAAGTCACACTGCTATTAATGTAATTCCATTCATAAATATTTTCATTTCTTTCGACAGCCCAAAAGAAGCACGCATTGCAGTCTGTAATGATAAAATACAAACATACGCATCAATATATCTAATATTACGAATTGCCATAAGCAGTAGTGATTTCAATTTTTATGCTTTTATCATATTGATTATATAAATCCTAATTTTATAAAAAGTATATACCGATAGTACATATGTTGTAAATCCTGAATACTACCTTCCCTCTGCTAGGATAATGAATTATATGAATTCTTTTCTCTTTCTGCTGCACTCGCTTCTTCTCTCTCCTGCTGTTCTTTTGCAAGTCTTTCTTTTGCTTCTTCTACAGACTCTCCTTCTTTTGTCAGAAAGTTATCTACAAACTTGTCTGCAATTTTATTGAATCCGCCAACTACACCATTTTCAATTTTTTTATATCTACCAACTACACCTTCCGCAATTTTTTCATTTACTTTTACTAATTTTGATTTTGCCATATTTGTTAACCTCCTTAAATTTGTTTCATTTAATGATATAATAGTACTAATCCATTATTTAAGTAATGTTTGACTTTTGTTTACAAAATATTAATTCATCAATTTTTATCTTTAATTTGTTGCAATTGCAATTTTCCCTTCCTGCTTCAACCAAACTGCTTCATCATGCAATGTTTCTTCATAGGAACGTGTCTTATAACCAAGTTCTGTTCTAGCCTTAGAGTAGTCAAAGCTATTATTTCTTTGCAAGTTATATACAGAGAATGTTGTCATCATCGGTTTTGTTCCTTTTTTAGCAGCTTGTTTTTCCATAATTTTTGCTAAAAATTTTGCGATGCTAAGTGGAATATAAACACGAATTGATTTACATCCCAAATCTTTATTTAACATTGTACACATTTCTTTTAAAGTCACTTCCTCATTTGCAAGGATATAACACTCGCCTTTACGTCCCTTGTCTGCTGCTGCGATACAGCCATCTGCCAAATCACGAACATCACACAGGTTAAAAGACCCCTGCATACCCACTGGCATTTCACCGTTAATAATTTGGATGATCGTTCCTGTCGTTTCACCAACTGCATAATCATTCGGCCCCAAAATTCCACTTGGATGAACCACACACGCATTTAATCCACGATTTTTTACTGCATTCAATACTTCCTTTGTTGCCATCGCTTTTGTACGGCTGTACCATCCAACCACTTTATCCGGATCAAATTCATTCACTTCTTTAATACGCTCTCCCTTAGGTAGTTCTGGAATCGCTCCTGTGGAACTTACATATACCATTTTCTCGCACTCTTCGTGTTCCATGCATTTTTCAATCATATTTTTTGTTCCTCCAACATTCACATCTACCAACTTCTGATTAAATTCTGGATTTACTGTAACCATGCTTGCCACATGAAGAACAATTGTTTTTATTCCCTTTTGCACTGTAAAAAATGGTTCTAACGAATCAAAGTTACACAGATCCCCTTCTATCACTTCAACTTCTTTCGGAATATACTTTATTGCCGGATCATTTGGCAATACAAGTACCCTGACCTTTTCTCCTCTTTCTAAAAGTTGTCTGCAAACATTACTTCCTAAAAATCCCGCTGCACCTGTTACTAAATATAATGTATTACTCATCATTTTCTGCCCCTTTATATCATAATTATTTGTTCTTTATTATGACTAAAGAATATATTTTAATTGTTTTTTCTTTATTTAAAAATTGTTTAAGAATTGTTAATTTAAAATAAAAAACACATCGACAAAATTGTCAATGTGTTTTTCCTTGATTTAAATGGCGGAGATGATTCAAATAAATCATACCCACGATTTATATTATAATATTATCTTAATTCTGGCCAGTATCCTTTATTAACTTCTATCATATCATCTAAAATAGCTTTAGCAACACTCATACTTGGAACAGTTTTATTTAATGTAAATGCTTGTAATGCTTTTTCATAGCTATTTTCAATACATGCTTCTACTATTAATTTTTCACTGTTAAGTTGTTGCATCATTAATCCTTGTTGGAATAGAGGTATTGGACCTCTAGCTATAACTTCTGGACCATCTTTTCCTATGTATGCTGGAAGTTCTACCATTGCATCATATGGCATGTTTGGTATAGCTCCACGATTTTCAGTTATAACTAGGAAACGAGCATGTGTATCATTTTTGATTGCAACTGCTAAATCACTAATCCAGTCTCCATGTGATCCTGCGTAGAATGCTTTTTGTGATATTTCACCTGTTTTTAAGTAGTGGTCTACCCCTTCAAATAAGTCTTTTTCACGACTCTCCATAACTTCATTTGCACGAGTACGCTCTATATTTGAATGTTCTACAGTTTCCTTGCTTAAAAGATAGTATGTTAAGTAAGTGTTTGGTAAGTATTCAGGGAAGCTTTCTAACATTGTGTAGACAGATTTCCAAACATGGTTCCAACTACTTACAGCGTGACGATTACCTACACTTTGAGCTTTCTTTATTCTCTCAATATAAGATTCAGGTAGTAATATTTCATGTTTTTTTATGTATTCTTTGATTTCTCTCATTATATCTCTACCTTTGTAATCTATTGATGTAAACCATCCAAAGTGATTTAAACCAAAGTAGTCATAACGTATATTATGAACATCTTTTATATTTAATGATTCAGCTATAATATCTATAATGGCTATTGGCATATCACATATATTTATAATTCTTGCATTTGGTCTTAATTTACGGCAAGCTTCTGAAACAATTGCAGCTGGGTTAGAGTAATTTAATATCCAGTGATCTTTCTTAGCATATTTTTCTACATCATCTATAAGTTTTATCATTGGGTTGATTGTACGTAATCCATATGCCATACCTCCGCAACCACAAGTTTCTTGACCTACACATCCATGTTTTAATGGTATTTTTTCATCTTGCTCACGCATTTCGTACTTACCAACACGCATTTGTGCAAATATGAATGTAGCATCTGTATAAGCTTCTTCCACATCATTTGTTACAGTTAATTTAACATCTGTTTTAACATCTTCTCTTAATATCCATTCAACAACAACAGCTACCTTATCTTGACGCTCTTTATCAATATCAAATAAACGAATTTCATCTAATTCTAACTCTTTTGCTCTTTGTGCAATTGACTTAATAATACCTGGAGTAAATGTACTTCCTCCACCAACAACAGTAATAATCATAATATTTTATCCTCCTCTGTTATATTTATATCTTAATAAAATTTATATTTAGCATACCTCTAGATAATCTTCCACTGCACGTCTCACATCTGGTACATGAAGTCCAAAAATTATTTGTATATCTTTTCCTTTTTTAACAATGCCACTATTTGGTGTTAAGTTAATTACATCTTCATTAATCTTACTTTCATCTTTTACATTAACACGTAATCTAGTGATACAATTTTCTACTGTATTAATATTTTCTTTTCCACCTAATCCATTGACTATATTTTCTATATCTTTATCTAAATTAATTTTTTGTGCTTTTTCTTTATCTGTAATAGTACCATCATCTTCACGACCTGGTGTTTTGTAGTTAAACTTCTTAATTAAGAAACTAAATACTACAAAGTATACAATGATTTGTACAATTCCTAATATCATCATCACTGGCCAATGAGTTTTTTCTACACCTACTGTAGTATTCATTATAATTGATACTAATAGATTTCCTCCACAAAATGCTGTAACATCAAATATTTTTAATAAGGCTATAAATAGTCCCGATATAGCTGCATGTACAACAAATAATAATGGCGCACAGAATACAAACATAAAGTCTAATGGTTCTGTTACAGATGCTAATGCTGCTGTAACTATTAATGGAATAATAGCCGCTTTAACTTTTTTCTTATTATGCTTATACGCAGTATGAATAAATGCAGCTCCTATACCTATATAACCAAACATCTTTGTAAATCCAGTTGCCATGTAGTATATACTATCTGAGAAACGTTCAACTGGTAGATTCATTTCTGTCATAACTATTGCATACGCTCCTGCAACTGTTTGTGAACCAACTTGAAGTACTCCACCTAAATCAGAAAACTGGAATGGTGTATATATTAAATGGTGTAATCCTGTTGGAACTAATATTCTTTCTAAGAATCCATATAGGAATAAACCAAATGTACCTGTATTCTTAATAACATTTGCAAGAGATGCAATTCCTTGTTGAGCTAAAGGCCATACAAAGTTCATAACTACACCGAATAAAATAGACATAAAGAACATACATATAAAACTAAAGTTTGCTCCAGAGTATATCTGTAAAGCTCCTTTAAATGTTTTTTGACTTGTACGATTAAACACGTATCCTGTTATACATCCTAAAATAATACCACCAAATACACTAGTGTCTACAACTTGAATACCTAAAATAGTAGCCTGCCCAGTTCCTATCAAACCAAGCATTTCACTTCCTTGTGCTAACTGATCTAGTGAAGTTAACATAGTATTAGAAGCTGTAAGATATATAAAGTAACTCATAAATCCTATTAATGCGGCTTTATGTTTTTCTTTTTTTGCTAATGCTGCTGGGATACCTATAGCAAATATCACTGAAAGGTTATTAATAATAGCCATTACACAGTTATAAATTAAATTTCCAAAGATTTGGATTGGTTCCCATTTTAAAAATGGAAGTAATCCTACTAACATATCATTTGTAAGTAATACACCTATTACCATTAATATACCTGCACTTGATAGATACATTAACGGTTGAACCATTGCTTTTGCAAATGTTTCTAATCCTCCAAGTATTTTTTCTTTCACTCCTATACCTCCTCATAAAATTATATATTTTTTATCTTGTGCTAAAAAAAAGGACCCAAAAAATACATATATAATATGTTAATTTTCTGGGTCTTGCCTGCATTACCAGTCACAATCCATTTTATTTTTATAAAATTTTTGTTAAGTGTAATAATAAATAAATCTTTTCAGGCTTATCTAACTTATACTTAAATTCTTTTTCAGTATACTCATTTAACTTTTCTAAATACTCTACATTTTTAGGATGATTGTTGATTAAATAATCATACATTTCGATCATTTTATCATCCTGATAAGTTTCGTTCTTAAATATTCTTTGAGCAAGAAACTTAAGATGAGTCATAAAACGTATTGTATTTAAATTTGATTCATCCAATTCTATTCCATAGCATTCTTTAATTAAATCAATATTACCTTTTACAAATTTTAAAGTATCGTATGCTAAGTTATTATTTGCTTGCATATTAACAAAATGTAGTGCTATGTATCCTGCTTCATCTTTAGGTAAACAAATATGACATATTTCATCTATAATATCTAAAGCTTTTGTGCCTAATTCAAACTCTTCAGGATACATTATCTTTATATCCGAAAGCATTAAGTTAGGTAAAAATACATTTTTTTCTGTTCTCTCTATTGCAAAACTAATATGCTCTATTAAAGATAATATCCCCTTGTTATTAAACTTCCCTTCATTTCCTGGAATAAGACTTATAATTTTTTGTGATGCATCCATAACTTCTGGACTAACATTCTTTAATAATTCTAAGAATTTTGTTTGCATATTATCTTGAACATAATAAATTTTTTCTATTTTATCTTCATTAATCTCATCCCCTGGACGTTTGTTAAAACCTATACCAAGTCCTAGTAAAATAGCATCTTTTCCGTCATCAGTTACTGTAGACAACGCATTATTATTAAAGATTTTTGTTGCTATCATATAAAATTACATCCTTCCTATTACTTCATAATTTCAATAACAGTATCTTGTCCAGCAACAACATCATTCTCTATCATGCAACTTACTTTTGAGAATTCAGTATGATTTAGCACAACCATTATTGTTGTACAATCAATTCCTTGAGAAGCTATTTTTTCCCTTTCAAAACGTATTATTGGATCACCTTTTTTAACAATAGTACCTTGAGATACTTCATTTTTGAATCCATCACCTTTTAAATTGACTGTATCAATTCCTATATGAACTAATATCTCAACTCCATCATCTGAAACTATCCCAAAAGCATGCTTAGTTTCAGTAAGTACATTTATCTTACCATCACAAGGAGCCACAACAACATCGCTGCTAGGAATAATCGCCACTCCATCACCCATTAATTTTTTTGAAAACATTGAATCGTTTACTTTCTCAATATTAATACTGTTACCACTCACTACCGCATGTATCTTATAACTTTTATTTTTTTTGAAAAAATTAAACACTTTATTTCCTCCCTATTAAATAAAAGGATTTCCTTTCCACGCAAAAAGGCACGAATCCTCAGAATAAAAACATCTAAGAACTCATGCCTAATTTAATAGTTACACGTTTCATATTTATAAATCCATTATAAAACGTTTTCTAAAATATTACAATACTTATTTTTTGATATTTTAAAATATTTTTGTGAAAGATTAACACTAATAAGTTTATTCATATATATAAGTATATAAATACAAAGGAGATGTTAGCATTTATACAAACATCTCCATTTATTAGTTTTTATGTTCCTATCTAGTAGGATATGTATTTAATATAACTCAAGGATATAATATATATTTACACTTGTTATTAATACACTTTATCCTCTGACATCTACTACTTATTTTGTAATTTTAAATATTCTTCTTTAAATACATCAGGATTATCTTATACACTCTCTAACTTTACATCTTCTAACATATCATATAATCCATACACTTAGAAATTTAACTTATTCTCTAATATCTGATTTATTTTATCCATAGTTTCATATATGTTATTTGTTAATTCTATAGTTTCATCTATTAATGAACCTTAAATATTTAAATTACATTGCTTTACTAATTTCAAAAATATCAAATAGTTTAATTAAAATATTTACAGTTGATAGAAGTAAAATTTTTTCAGGATATGCAGATATTAAAAATACAAACGATTCCTTAATATAATTTTATCCTAAGAGTTTTAATTTTTTCTATAAGTCAGAAATAACTTGATGTTATAGTTACTGTAATAAATAATATCCCTTGAAAGTGCTAAAACACCTTCAAAGATTTTTGATTCAATATAAATATAAAGTGTTGCATTTATATTGATAATTTATCATTTTAAAACATATGACATGCCACAAAATGATTACTTTCCTTTTCCTTCAATAAAGGTTCTTCTATACTACATATTTTTTTAGAGTATTTACATCTATTTTGGAATTTACATCCTGCTTTTTTATTTATCGGACTTGGTAATTCACCTTCAAGTTTAATACGTTTTTTATTTTCTTCAATCTTTGGATCTGGTATTGGTATAGAAGACAACAATGCCTTTGTATATGGATGTTTCGGACTTTTATATAAATTATCCGATGTTGTAATCTCTACTATTTTGCCTAAATACATAACTGCTACTCTATCAGATATGTATTTTACCATAGATAAATCATGAGCTATAAATATATATGTAAGATTCTTTTCCTTTTGAAGTTTCATAAGTAAATTTACTATTTGAGCTTGTATAGATACATCTAGTGCTGATATAGGCTCATCACATACTATTAGTTTTGGTTCCACAGCTAAAGCTCTTGCAATACCTACCCTTTGCCTCTGACCACCAGAAAACTCATGTATATATCTTGTTGAATGTTCTTCATGAAGCCCAACACTAATTAATAATTCCTTGACCTTTTTATCTATATCTTCTTTATTAGTTAAAATTTTATGTGCTTTTATTCCTTCTGATATTATATTTCCAACCTTCATTTTAGGGTTTAATGATGCATAAGGATCTTGAAATATAATTTGAACATCTTTTGTAAATAACTTTTTATCTTTCTTATTTAAATCATGAACATCCTTACCTTTGTATAAGACTTGTCCATCAGTTTTATCATATATACCAATACATGTTCTACCTAATGTTGTTTTGCCACATCCAGATTCACCTACAATACCTAAAGTCTCTCCTTCGTTTATATAAAAACAAACATCATCAACAGCATTTAGTATTTGTTTTTTTCTTGACTTAAAGTATTTCTTTAAACCTTTAACTTCCAATAATATTTTTTCTTTGTTACTCATTACATATCATCCTCCTTATTAGATTCTTGCAATATAGGATGATATAACCAACATTCTACGTAGTGATTTTGATTAAATTCAAACTTAGGTGGAGCTTGATTTTCACATATAACCATACAGTTCTTACATCTACTACTAAATGAACATCCTATTGGAGTATTTATCATACTAGGTATAGTACCGTCTATAGCACATAATTCTCTTTTATCATCTAAATCCAATCTTGGCACAGCTTCTAATAATGCTTTTGTATATGGATGCTTTGGATTATAGAATATATCATAATTAGTTCCACTTTCTACTACTTTGCCTGCATACATGACAACTATTTTTTTTGCAACATCAGCAACAATACCTAGATCATGCGTTATAATAATTAAAGACATATTAAATTTTTCTTGTAAATCCTTAATCAATTCTATTATATCCGCTTGAATAGTTACATCTAAAGCTGTTGTTGGCTCATCAGCTATAAGTATTTTGGGATTACAAGCAATAGCTATAGCTATCATTACTCTCTGCCTCATGCCACCAGAAAACTCATGTGGATATTGTTTTATTCTTTTATCTGCATTTAGTATTCCTACTAACTTTAATAATTCTATAGCTTCTTCCTTTGCTTCTTCTTTTGATATTTTTTTATGAGCTATTATTTTTTCTATAATTTGATTTCCTATATTCATTGTTGGATTTAATGCCGCCAATGCATCTTGAAAAACTATAGAACAATCTGACCCCCTGTAATTTTGCCATTCTTTCTCTGTATAATCTAATATATTTTTTCCTTTATATAATATTTCACTATTTTTCTTTATTTCACCAGATGAATTTATTAATCCCATTATAGTTTTAGCAGTTACTGATTTTCCGCATCCAGATTCACCTACTATTGCTAATGATTCACCTTTATTTATATAAAATTCTACTCCTCTTACTGACTGAACTTCTCCAGCATAAGTATGAAATGATACTTTTAAATCTTTAACTTCTAATAATTTATCCATACTTATCCTCCTATTTATTTAATTTTGGATCTAGAGCATGCTGAAGCACATCCCCTAAAATGTTAAAACATAAAACTGTAAATAGTATTAAGATACCAGGTACTATAGCTAACAAAGGATCATAAAGAATGTATTTTTGTGCAGTTTGAAGCATACTTCCCCATGATGATTTTGGTAACTGAACCCCATATCCTAAGAAACTCAGTGCAGATTCATCTAAAATTGCATTTGCAATACTCAAACTTGCTGCCACTATAATTTGAGATGCTAAATTAGGAATGATATGCCTTATTATTATTACAAAATCACTTACACCTAAGCTTTTTGCAGCTATCACATAATCTCTTTCTTTAATAGACAAAGTTTCTGCTCTAACTATTCTTGCAACATTTGTCCAAGAGAACATAGATAACATAATTACTAGTGTAACTATATTTGGTGATACAAATGAGTAGAAAACTATTATTAATAGCAAGCTTGGAACAGATAATAAAATATCAACAATTCTCATCAATATAATATCTACTGTTCCTCCCATATATCCACTTATAGTACCTACACAAGTTCCTATTATTACAGAAACTATCATTGACGAAAATCCAACTAGTAATGAAACTCTACCTCCATATAGTGCTCTAGTAAATAAATCTCTCCCTAAATCATCAGTTCCTAATATATGCTTACTACTAATTCCCTGCAATCTTTCACCTACATTCACAATATCTGGATCATAAGGAGATAAAAATGCAAATACAGAAGCGAAGAAAATAATTCCCAATATAAATACACAAGCCATAGCTAGCTTATTTTCTTTTAAAACATGAATTATTGTAGAAAATGTACTTCTATAGTAACTTTTTTCAACCATTAATTTTTTACGTTTTACAGGTTGAAAATCTTCTAATGTTAAATTATTATCCATCTATGTTCTCCTTACATTGTTTTATTCTTGGATCAGCTATACTATAAAAAATATCAGCTAAAAAGTTACCTAATAGCAAAATTACACATGATAACACGGTAATCCCCATTATCATCGGGTAATCTCTATTATTAATAGCTGTCATACCTAAAGTCCCAATACCTGGCCATCCAAATACAGATTCGACTATAAATGAGCCTGTTACAAGCTTTCCAAAATTCATACCTACTATAGTTATAATTGGTAGTAAACAATTTTTTAAAATATGTTTAAATAAAATATGCTTTTTTGATATTCCTTTTGATACTGCAGTTAGTACATAGTCTTCTTCTAGTTGATTTATTGTATTTGATCTAATATATCTAACCAAAACAGCCATATTATTTACACTTAAAACTATAGCTGGTAATATTCCGTGTTTAATAACATCCAAAACGGAATTTACCCCCATTGTTCTCATTCCTGAACTAGGT
Source organism: Terrisporobacter mayombei (assembly GCF_014333445.1). Lineage (GTDB taxonomy): Bacteria > Bacillota > Clostridia > Peptostreptococcales > Peptostreptococcaceae > Terrisporobacter > Terrisporobacter mayombei_A. The sequence continues at coordinate 76,124 of NZ_JACRYU010000014.1, forward strand.
AATAATCCTAGCTTCAATGAGAACACTATTATAAGTATTATTCCAAACCAAAATGCAGGAAGTGATATTCCTAAATATGAAATTCCACTTATTATATTGTCTATATAACTGTTCTTATGTAATCCAGCTATGAGTCCCAGTGGTATAGCAATTATAATTGAGATAATCAATGCAGAACCCATAAGCAACATTGTATTTGGTAATTTATCTAAAACTTGATCTTTAACTGGTTGATGATTACTTACTGATAGTCCCCAATTTCCTTGTAATGTTTTTTTTGCCCAACTTGTATATTGTTCTACTATATTACCATTTAACCCTAACGATTCTCTCATCGAGTCCAGCTGTTCATCTGATAATTTATAATTTGAAGCCGAAGGTGTTGTATACATATACAAAGGATCTCCTGGCGCAAAATATATAATAGAAAATGAAAAAACAGAAACCATAACTAATACAAGAACCATTTGCGAAAATCTTTTTATTATATAATCACCCATATTTACTCCTTCTTAAAATAATAGGATTTCTACCTATGGATATTTATCTTTCCATAAATAGAAATCCTAAACTCTATTTTTGATATTTTATTTGTAACTTAACTTTGAATAATCTTCAAATATTGGTGTATGATTGTATAAATCTACACCATCTAGCATTTTTAAAGATACAAAATTATAATTAGGATAAGCTATCGGATATATTGTTTTTTGTTCAACAGCTTTTTGTTGTATTTCTTTATATAGAGCTTCTCTTTCAGATTCATCTGTTGTAGAACGTCCTTGTTTGAATAAATCCAGTATTTCATCACTTGTATCTACGTTTATTCCCCATGTTCCGTCAAACATTCCTGCTATAACTTCATCTGGATCAACAGCTGCTCCGTATCCATTTAAATATAAATCATAATCTGATTCATCTCCAAATACTATATCAAAGAATCCATTGGACTCTACACCTTCTATTTCTAATGTTATTCCTGCTGATTTTAATTGTTGTTGTATTATTAAAGCAGATTCTTCCATATATGCTCTATCAGCGTTATAGTATAACTTTAAAGTTTTAGATGTTAATCCTGAAGATTTAGCTAACTCCTTAGCTTTTTCTAAATCTTGCTCATATCCTTTTATTGACTCATCATAGAACATATTAACATTACTTAATATACTATTAGCTTTTTGGGCCATAGTTGAACCATAAGCTCCATCAATTATTTCTTGTGCATCAATTGCTGCAAATACAGCTTCTAAAGCATCTTTATTTTCCCAAGTATCACTATATTTGTTCCAAGCCATATAATTAACCCTTCCTTCTGGGAATTCATGTACTTGATAGTTTTCTTCTGAAGAATACTTTTCTACAGCATTAGCATCAGCTAATTCCATTAAATTTATCTCTCCATTTTGCATTGCAACTTCTTGGGCACTCACATCTGATATGACTTTAAATGCTATTGTACTTATTTGTGGCTCTCCACCATAATAATCTTCAAATTTTTCAAGAACTAAACTTTCACCATCTTTAAATTCTTTTAATTTATATGGTCCAGACCCTATATCTTGTAAATTAGCTTTTGCTGATTTTATATCAGTATTTCCTCCAAATATATGCTCTGGAATAATCGTTACAGCACCTAGTTTTGTTTCATATGATGCTGAAACTTCTGGAATTTTAAATTCAACAGTTAATTCATCAACTTTATTAACTTCTACTTCTTTATCATTTATAAATGCAGCTCCTGTAAAATCAGTTCCATTGTCAGTATCTGCTATACATGACATTGTAAATATAAGGTCATCAGCTGTTATAGCTTCTCCATCATGCCATTTTAAATTATCTCTCAATTTAACCGTATATGTTAATCCATCCTCAGAAATTTCACAACTCTCAGCTAAATAATATCTTGTCCCATCCGCACTTTTATAGAATAATTCATCAGAGAATGGTGCAAGCATTAAATATCCTTCTTTCATCCCTTCTAATAATCTATTCATTGTAGTTACTGTAGAAGCTACAGGTATTACTATATTATCTGTATTTTCTTTACTAGTACTTGCATTACCCCCACATCCTACGAGCATGACAATACTCATAATAATGCACAATAATAAACTAAAAACTTTTTTCATAATACACTCCCTTTCGTTATTTTTTTACATTATTTTACTTTTTGATTATATCTATTTTGGTTCTAGTTTGTCCAATTGATTATTTAGATAAAATTTTTGTTTTATTATATTTTTCAATAGCTTATTTTCTTTATTAATGATAAATTATCATATTAAGTGCAACAGCTAAAAATATATAAAAATAGTCCATAAGTTTATTTTCATGTTACAGTAATAATAATCGCAAAACTACTTTGCACGAAAATACATAAACTTATGAACGACAAACATATTATAACAAATTAAATATGCTGTATAGCAAATTTTTGTTTAAAGGAAAAAACTTCAGCTATAAGTCTTAATATAAATGCTATTATTATAGTCCACATATCATCTATTCCTCCTATTTCAAAGGTTTTAGGCAAAATAAAAATAAGCACCAATACCTGTAAGTATCAATGCTTATCTTAATAATGTGTACCACTTCCACAAAATGAATCTAATACAACTCCACCTTCTTCAGTATATGCATCTATATATTTTTGTATATTAGGATAATATATCTTACTAGGATAACCATATGCTTTAAATATTGGATTTGATGCCCTCTCTTTATCACTTATATTTAATTGATCCAAATTCATTTCATTTCTTACTTTATTGTCACCACTTATAAAATCTTGTATCTCATCTAAATTTATATATTCTTTTTGTTTAGTTGTCATTTTATCACTCCATAGTTAACTATTATAATACTTCTATATATTATAATACTTTTATAATATTTTATCAAAATTATAAAAACACTTTGATTTATACTATCATACTTTTTATAATGATTTTTATACAAATAATCATTACTCATTAAATAAAAAAACTACTAAGCCATAAACTTAGTAGTTACTTATACCTCTTTTCGAGGGTTTGAATGGTGGAGATGAATCGCAACAATCAAATCCACAATTTACACACTTATTCTACAATTTCCTATTAATTAGTCTGTCATTCCTTCATTAATCCAATTATTAAATGTTATTTTTATTATATTGGCATCATAATAAATCCCATACTTAGTATCATTGTGTTTGTTTAACCATGTCTTTGCATCTTCTCCATTACGCTCGATCAGTTTATCTATTATATTTAGATATGTATGCTCAGACATTACTATCCTTTCCACACCATCTTTATCACCAAGAGAAGATAGATTTGATGCTTTTGTTACTGCATCACCTATCCATACTTTATTATTAATATCTACACCCTTCCTACCAGCTTTAACTATAAGCTCTTGTGAGCTAGATATACCTATTCCTGCTTTTATTTCATCAAACTCATTCTCTTTTAATGTTTTATTAAGCATCTTTAAATATGTATTAATGTAGAATGATTTATCTACTACTTCAAAAATATCTGACTCTTGTGGAGTTGTATATATTGCATAAACACAATCTCCCCTTATACCTATTTCTCTTTTATTATCATCATCCCTTAATATTTCTATTATTTCTGAGGTAAAGCACCTCACTATTTTAGATACTTTTTCTTTATCCTCATTAGCAAATATATTTGATGAATTTCTAATATCTACAAATATGCCTGTAACCCAACTAAAATATCCATTATCAAATGTAAGTTTATCATCAGAAGGAAGTTTATCTTTTTCTATTACCTCTAATTCATTTGATAATATATCATCTATTCGTTTTTTACCTGCTTTATAATCATAGTCTGCCATATTTTAATTCTCCCCTATATATTTAAATTATCAGTAATATAACATATCCAATTAGAGATATTACTGATAATATTAATAATTTAATACAAAATCTTATATTCTCATATTTTTTATCTAAAATCCTTGATATCTCATATATTTGACTTGCTACATCATCTATATTACTATCTATACTTTCATTTCTAATTAGCTCAATGAAATTTATTTTTCCCATTTTTGCTACATGTTCATAATAAAATGTACACTTAGCTTCATTTTCGTAATTACTAGCTTTTCTAGGAACAATTATTTTAAAAACCACATAAAATATCTGAACTATCATGGTTATACAAAATACTAATCCTAAAAGCAATATCATCCAATTTTTAATTGATGCTTCTTGTAACCCAATAAATTTTGTATCTTCAAAAAAGTTTATGTATATGGTTATTAGAAAACCATACACTACAAGTAAACCTGATGCTTTTTGATCAGCAAATTTTATTAATTCTTGTATGTTCTTAAAATTTTCTAGACAATGATTATATATATGTGCTTTTTCTTCATCTATTGATTTTTCCATATTCCCCCCATGTTTACTTAATACTTTATGCTTATAACATTTTTACTGTTATACTCCTGCTTTAACATATTTTTTTCTAGTCCTAAAAGAAATTCAATTTCTTCCCTATCTATACTTATACCACTCTTGTGTATTTCTTCTACTAATTGTGACTTTGTAAGGATATTATTTGTAATAAGCATCTCTAAAGCCTTTTTAGCTAATACTGGTTTTGGCAATGGTATTTTATCATCCAATGGCTCACATGTTCTCCATCCTCTTTTAGATGCTTGCTTTATCATATATTGATATTGATTATATGTTATTGCATTTAGCTTATACGCTCTAATAAGCATTGCTCCTATTGAAACTTTCCATTTTTGTTTTAATTCCACATAAAAATCTAAATTATTCGGGTATATTAAATCATTTAAAAATCCTCTTCTCGGTAATAAAAACGCTCCTGCAAACTCATTTGCTTGATTTTCTATTTTTTTATACTCTTCTCTCGATATAGTACTAGTATCTTCTACCCATTCATGCAACATTATATGTCCTAGCTCATGAGCCAGGTCAAAATGTCTTCTTACCGCAGAGTTTTTATCATTACCTAAAGCAATAAAATATTTTACTTCATTATTTACTTTTTGCATTTGAGTAAAAGCATCTATCTTAGAATTTTCAGTATCAAAAGAAGTTATTTTAAATCCATTCTTTTCCATTACATTTACAAGATTAACAATAGGTTTATCACCAAGTCCCCAGTACGCCCTAAGTTTTTCTGATATAAGCTCTACATCATCAATATCATTACTATGATCTAATTGTAGTATATTTAACTTCGGAAAATTAATATAATCTTCTATAAAAGTATATAACTTTGCAAATATTGATAACTTTTCTGCATAAGATGCTTCTTCCTTTTTTGTTATAGAAGCCTGAGCTCTAAAATAAGTATTTCCTACTATTATAGAAATATCATCTTCTTCATAAAAATAATCCTTTGGAAACTGTAGACTATAAGTGAGTCTCATTAACGTTTCAAATCCAGGAGTTGTTTTATTATTCTCAAATTGTGATATAGCCTGCTTACTGACACCCGTTTCATCTGCTAATTGAGAAATTGTTTTTTCTCTATATATTCTTGCAGATTTTAGCCTACCTCCATTAAAACTTCTATTTTTTAACATAATCTATTAAGCCTCCTAAAAGGAAGGCTTAAATCCTTCCTTCTTCTATTTAACTTTTATTTGTATATCCGTACCTTTTATACCCAATGGAATTTCTTCTTCTAAAGCATAGCCCTCTTTAGTCGTATCCATATTTGACTCCCTAGTACCTATATCATCATAATCAACTCCGATATACTCATTCCAACTTTCCTCATCTATTATATCTAGCTGTGAATTTAATTGGAATACTGATATCGAAGTTAAATCATTATTTTTTATATCAAAAGTTATTAATTTATGTACTTCTACTTCATCAACTACTTCTTTACTAACAATTTTAAGTAACAACTCTTCCATTAAGTTTTGTCTATACTTATCCTCAAAAAATTCAATTTGAGACTCCTTTGGTATTGTATTATTATTAAGTAGTCCTAAAGATTCTAAATAATGTACATTTTTCTTTTTCTTTGACTTTTCTAGGCCTTTAAATGTTTTCATTTTCATTAAAGAATATAGGCTTTTTTCTTTCTTGTCATATATTGAAATAAATTCGTGTGCTCCTCTATTAAATTTTTCAATTATAAACCTATTTTTTTCCAACCTTTTAAAAACATATGTATTCAAAAGATCTTTAGCCAAAGCATGTCTACTACTAAAAGTTTTTAACTCGTAATTATCTTTTAATTCTCTTATATCTTCAGTATAAGCATCTTTTATGGCTTGAGCTATTATACTTCTAAAATCTTCGTTCCTATTCAAATTCATAATAATCACACCCTTATTATTTATATTTATAAATTAATTTTACTATATTTTCTATTTTTGTCAAGTAATTCATGTGTTATATATATTTTTTTCTAGTATATTTTCAATTCCAAAATATAGGATAATAATACGTCTTATAATTTAATATCATTCCTTATAGCAGCTATCATTGCATTATGAGTTATATTATTTTCATAAAAAGAAAAGACCACGTTGAATATAACCTCAACGTGGTCTTTATATACTACTACTTCTTTTACATAATCTCCTATAAACTTTTTACACTCTGGTAAATTTCTAGTTAATACAAACTCTTTAAATCTACCAAACATCTTTCTAATTTGATCTTCTGTTATAAGTATTTCTTCTCCATCAGTCCTTTCTATAGCTAACTCATTTATCTTCAAATCTAAGTTTACCTTGACTTGTTCTAGCTCATCTAGTTTTTCTTTCAACATATTATTTACTATTCCATTCATAATAGCATTCAATATGTTTTCTATCTCCTTATTAACTTTGGTAAGCTTATTTCTAAGACTATTTAGCATTTCTTCATTACTATGATTCTTATCTTGTAACTTCTTATTTAATTCCTTACTTAAAACTGGTATTGCATCATCATTTAATACATGTTTTTCTAGTTCTGTTAGTACAAACTCTTCTAATTCATCTCTTCGTATTTCCTTATTATCACAATCCCTCTTTTGCTTTCTACATCCACATCTATATGATATATATACATTTTTATAAGAATCATATCTCTTGTTACCTTGATACATATGTCCACATTCTCCACAACGCACTAAACCTGTTAATAGATAGAATGTAGTTGCTTTATTTGTTCCTGGAGCTCTCTTTCTTTTCTTCATCATATCTTGTGCTTGTTCAAATATTTCTTTATCTATTATTTGTGGCATACCTCCTTCAACCTTAATTATCTCTTCCTCATTCTTTTGTTTATGACCATTTCTTTTTCCATTAACACCTTTTCTTTGTGTCTTATTGAATACATAAACTCCAGTATATTTCTCATTACTTAATATGCTATATAAGCTATTCTTACTAAAGTTTTTGTTTTCTCTTTTTGTACGATATCCAAGTTTATTTAATTCATCTATTATTTGACTATAAGAATATCCATTTACATATCTATCAAATATGATTTTTACAGCTTTAGACTCTTCATCATTTATAATGTAGGTTTTATCTTCTGCTACATCATATCCTAATGGTGGAGTACCTCCATTATGTCTAGCTTTTAATGCATTTTCTTTTTGACCTTTAGCTACTTCTCTTGCTAAGTTAGCTGAATAATACTGTGCCATTCCTTCTATTACTGATTCAAGTATCAAACTTTCGGGAGAATTATCAAGGTTCTCCAACACACTTACTACTCTAATCCCTTTTAATTTCAGCTTCTGTTTATACATGGCTGAATCATACTTATCTCTAGAAAATCTATCTAATTTATGTACTATAACCATAGATATTCCTATTGTATCATTCTCACAAAACTTAATCATTTCTTGAAACTCTGGTCTATTTGCAGATGTGGCTGATTTAGCCCTATCTGCAAATGTTTTAACTATTTGTATATTATTTTTCTCACAATATTCATTGATTGCTCTTACCTGAGCATCTATTGATTCATCCATTATATTTACCTATGAACGCTACTTCATAGATGTCATCTGTTTTATTGATGACCTCATACTTTCATATGAGTGTAGACTATTTCTTCACCTTCATCATTACATGTTAAGGGCGACCCATTTCCATTACCAATAGCTTGTAATGTACTCTCTTACGAGATAGTCGTTTGACCTTTTCCTATTCGGAATTTGGCGACCAAACATCCATTGCATCAGTACTTAAGCTTTCACCATATACTATCCTTACTGTTGTTTCTGAGTTTTCTCACTATCATATAAGCTTATTTCATCCTATATTGTAGTCGTAAGGCTTTAGGAGTTACTGGTTTTAAAGTCGTGTCCTATTAATATTTCTACTAATACGGAGCTTTTTTTAAACTCTTTGATTCTCTGAACTAAATCTTGCATATACTACTGCTTTTTTCATATTAATATCCCCCATTTTACTTAATGCTAATTTTATTTTTATTATTAATCATCTTTGCAAACACTTCTACAAAACTATTTTTAATACGTATTGTTTGATTAATCTCCCCCTTATATATTTTATTTTCATATTTTCTTGCATATAAATTTTTTCTATCAATCTTCACTGTAAATACATTCTCCATATATCTTTCTCCTCAATAATATAATATCTATCTATAAAATCTATAAATTCAAAATTGGGTTAGGATAAATTCATAAACTAAATTGAATCTATCCTAATTTATCTGATTAAATTTCTATTAATTGTTCACTCCAATCATAAATATCACACTCTGACCAATTAAATAATTCTTCAGTAAAGCTATTATTACTATCATTATTAGATATATTTGATATCAACTGATGGTTTTCTAAATTCCATCCTATAAACTTAATTCCAAGATCTTTATATTCACTTATATAATCTATAAAACTAAACACTAAATCTATATAATCATTTTTTGATTTAAGATTTATCACTTGATTAGGCTGGAAGAATAAATCTATATCATTTCCATTGATTGATATTAATTTAGGCTTTATTCTTAATTTAGATATTATATTATCTACTTCACCTAAATCTTTCAGAGTACCCTTATCTAATTTCAAATTAGCTCTTAATCCCATAAATTCACTTCCTACTATATTTACTAGATCTGATTTTATGTATCCTTGGTCACATAGCATTCTTACAAATTTCTTCGCTATAGGATTAAGATATTTAACTAATTCTTTATAATCATTTGAACTTAACTTTATATTCTTTCCTTCTCTTAATGCATTTTCTAATATATCATTTATTTTATTTTTCATTTTATATACCATCCTTTGTATTTTTTATCATTTAAGTATCAATTGATAATCAATTGATACTATTTATCTACACTGATACTTAACTTAAATATATGTATTTATAATCATTAACTAAAACTATTTAGTTTTTACACTCCATAGTGGCAATAGTGGCTAGTGGGGCATCTATAATAAAAAAAATTATTAGTCAAAATAATTAAAACTTTTATACTAGCTGCCCCAATTGCCATTTATGCCACCCATCCTAGATGTTTAATAAACCTACAATTCCTAGATTTTACTTCTTCTATTTTAATTCCCTCTAGCAATGAGACTCGTTTTAACTCTTTCCAAAATTTAGATGTACTTTCAGTTCCATTTGAATCAATGCTGTTAAATTCAATCCAATCTATATACCCACTGATTAAATCTTTTTTATCTATCTTATTATTTTTATCATGTTTAATTCTCTCCTTGAAAAAAGAATATACTGGATCTTGATTTTCTCTATAAGATGACAATAATGACTTACTTACTTTAGATTCAGTGAATTTATAATTATTATCAATTAATCTATGTAATCCTTCTAAAGCCCACATAATAATACCTTCTATTTCACAAGTTAATTTATTAATTAAATTAACATCTTTCTCACTATCCCTAATAACCCTGTTAAATGGGATTATTAGTAACCTTCTATAGAATCCATGCGTATTATCCGCCGTATTAGGTAGAGTATTACTTGCAAATATTAATTTGCAAGTAGATTTATACTCATATGGCTCTTTATATTTCACATCAACAGTTATAGAATCACCACTAGATATTGCCTTTAATTTTTCTGTTTCAAAATTAGCCTCATTCTCAGATGATATATTTGCTTTTTTACCAACAATACATGATACAGTAAAATCTTTCTTAAATTGATTAAGTGATATAGATGATACATTTCCTTTACCTAACATATGCATAATTAAATCACATAACACACTTTTTCCATTGCTTCCTATACCATAGAATAAAAATAACTTCTGTGCTTTAGCTGTATCTATTAACACATATCCCATAATTTCTTGAATACACTTAATTAATTCTTCATCTCCACACATACACTCACTTATAAACTTTAAAAATAAAGGGCATTGAGCATTCTTATTGTATTTATTAGCTATTCTATTCATTACAACTAATTTAGGATTATAATCTTCAAACTCTTTAGTTTCTATGTTGTAAACACCATTTTCAAAGAATATATATTCATCATAAGATGGTAATTCCTTCAATGTATCATAATCTCTCTCTATTAATGTTATTATTTTTGATTCATTTTTAATTGACCAAAAACTTCTATCTATATTATCTAATATATACTTTATTAATCTGACTAAATCTTTAATTGATAATGTATCATATAAACCAGTTTTATAGTTATACACTAAATAATCTTCCCTATAACATATAATACTACAAGTAAATTTGAGTGTATTAACAAACTCTCTAGTATTAAATATCAGGACACCCTCCTCATTATAAAAAGAAACTTTTTCTTTATATGTAATCCCTTTTAAGTCATATGCTGGATTAATATAAAGTGATGCAAATTGAGTCCTAGTTAATATCATATTAGATTCTCCTTCCTTATATAGCTACTATTCTATCTATATTACTGTATACTGTATCACCAACTTTATTATTCTTTATGGTTACTTCTACCTTCACATCAAGTAATTCATTCACATCAAATTCTTCTGAGTTTCTATCTATTTTCATATCATCTAAAAATCTAGAGAATCTAGTTCCTTCTTTATCTGATATATAGTATGAAGTATTCTTTTTTATCTGTGTCACGTCAAGATCTATCTCTACTTCTGCTGTTAAAATATCTTTAAATCCATATTGTGTTGCTTGTTGTGCTTTTAATCTTATATCAGTTATTTTTCCATTATAATTTCCGTCTTGTACTCCATTATTATTGTCTTTCATACCTATTATTAAATTATTTTGTCTTAGTATCATATCTATTTTCTCCTATTTAGTCCAATTTTTACTTATATTTATATCTACTTTACATGGTACAGATTTAACGAATTTGGCCATACCACATTCCATACTAACTTTTAGAATATTCAAAGCATCATTAGCTTCCTCTTCTGGTACTTCAATTACTATTTCATCATGTACAACTGAGCATAACATCCAATTTTTATTCCTAGACCTTAAAAATTCTATCAATGATTCTTTTAGTATATCTGCTCCTGTACCTTGAATACAGTAATTTAATTTTTGGTTAGGTTTTAATTTATTACACCATATCCTCCCTCCTAAACTTTTTATTTTCTGTGACCTTAGCAATATATCTTGTAATACATACACATCTTTATAAGCTTCAAAAAAATTCAATCTATACCTTGATGCTTCATATATGCTTATTTCTTCTCCAGTAGTTTTTCTTATTTGATTTTGAATACCAATCTCAGTTATTCCATAGACTATTCCAAAATTTAAGGATTTACCCATACGTCTTTCTAAATCAGTTATTTCATTAATTGGTTTATTGAAAACTTTCGATGCAGTAATTGTATGCAGATCTTTGTCATTATTAAATACCTCTATCATGGTTTTGTCTCTCGATACCTCTGCTAATATTCTTAACTCAACTTGACTAAAATCGGCAATAACAAATGTTCTACCTTCCCTAGCTTTGAAATAAGGTTTCATTACTCTAGGAACACCTTGTAAAGCAGGTTTAGAACAAGACATTCTACCACTTATAGCTCCTATTTGCTTCCAATCTGGTCTTATAACCCCACAATTATCTAAATATTCAGATATTTTGTAGCCAAAAGTAGATATATTCTTTTGAAGTTTTCTATATTTACGTAATAATTTGACCTCGTCGTAATCATCTTCAAATCGTGCCAAAACTTCATCAGCAGTACTTTTTATAGGTATCCCATTTCTTTGAAAAGCTTTTATTATTTGTTGTGGTGATTCTAAATTTATGCTATTATCTCCAACTTTATCTTTAAATTCTTTTCCAATGTCATTTACCTTTGATTCTAAGTTTTTAACCTCATTGCCCCAACCTTCCATATCTAGTCTTATACCATTTAATTTTAATTCAACCATAGCTGGAATAACCTTCATTTCACGATTAAAAACCTCTATAAGATCTTTGGATACTATTTCATCATATAACAACTTATACAATTTGTAGGTATATTTTGAATCATCTAAACAATATTGCTTATGAAATTCTGTTAATACATCTGATTTCCAATTCTCAGAGTTTTGTAGATTTTTATCTAAATCTACATTTAATAACTGTTTAGTAAGATATTTTAGACTAACCTCTTCATACTGTAATATTTGAGCCATTAACATTGTATCTACATAATTTGTTACATTGATACCATTATGGATTAACCAAGTAACATCAAATATTGCATTATGAAATATTTTAGTAATACTATCATCCTCTAAAATATCTTTTAGGGATAAAATATCCTCATACGTATCTGAATACCCTCCATCACCATAAATTGAAATTAGCTTAATATCACCTTTTCTAAAATTTAAATGATTAGTTTCAGTATCAACTGCTACACACTTCATAGTAATCTCCTCCTGTATTTAATTTTCAATGTTCTAAGGTTTACCTATATCGATTTGACTTTATAGGTTTTTACTTTGTATATTTTTGAATTTTATCTTACTTATTTCTTACAAGACTAATTATAATGTATAGATATATAAAGGTACATTGGGGAGATTTTTTTATTTTTCTCTCCCCCCCCTATCTTCATGACAGAATAAAGGATAGCTTCTTTATTAAGCTATCCTTTATTAGTTATAAGTTTGTAGAAATTTCTATTTCTCCGATTCTTTGATTGAAAGTAATGTCTTTAAGTAAACTTTTTATATATTCTTCATTGTAATCAGTAAAATCTGTATTATGCCATGTTGTACATTCTTTATTCTTACTATATTCCTTAATTGCTTCTGTAATATTATTTAATGCATCATTTGCATCTTGATTATCACTGTTAAATCCATCTGATACTTTATTTATACTAATCTCTTCCACTATTCTAATTATTTCATCAAGCTCCTGACCTAGTTTTTTAATCTTATCTTTATACATTAATAGTAATATGACACTTTCTTTTTGACTAATTAATCTAAGTGCTCTTCTTTCTTCATTAAATTCATAATCATTTATATCCCTTGATTTTTCTCCTCTTAAATTATTAAATATTGGCTCTAACATTTTACTAGTTTCTCTATGTAAAGTTTCGCTTATCTTAGAAAAAAAATATTGATTCTTTGTAAATAATATATTCATAATATTAGTCAATTCTTGATAATCATTTTTATATTCATTAATTAACATAAAGCTCATTTCCATAAATGCATTATCTTTTGCAATCTTTATTTGTTCATTTATACTTTCTGATTCTAGTTTATTAACTTTCTTTTTATCTCTTTCTAATTTCTCTAATGATTTTATACTTTTCGTATTTTTATAATTTTTAATCCAATACTTAAACATAACTTTTTCTCTTTGTGGTATATGATATTCTATACTTACATCACTACATCCACTAATTTTTATTTCTTCTTTATATTCATTAATATCTAATCCTAATAATTCTATCACCTTATTAAATTGCTCTCTTTTACTTCTTTGATAATCTTTTATTTTAGATTTTGGTAGAGGATTCTCCTCATGATACATTTCTTTTGCAATCATATTTAATGATACATAATCTACAGTCATATATTCACTCCCTTTTATTTTTATTGGTTTTATAATAATTTTATAAATTTAATAATTAAAATTAATTGCAAATAATTATTTATAATTAGTTTTAATTACTAGATTTAAATATTATAAATTTTTACTATCCTCTTATACTATACAAAAAAAAATAGAGTTTTAAAAACCCTATTATTAACTAATAACACTTCTTAAATACTTGCGTATACATACTCTTTATCATCACTAAATGTAAAACAGTAGTCTGGATCTATATCTAATATATCCTCTATTTCAGTATTATATATCATCTCATTTATCAATTCATCTTTACTTGTTCCTTCTAACCAGAAATCAATAATCTGCTCTTTATCAAATAACCTATCAATATCATAGCTTGAATCAAGCATATCATCTAGCTTATCCTTAGTATAATCCTTTAAATCTTTACTATTACTATATATTAAATATTCATCTACTTCTGTATATCCATTTTTCCATAAATCCATATAATAAGCTTCACATGCTCTTATATTCATTTCTTCAATATGCCAGTTACACCAAGCAAAGAATGTTATCTCATTTATGCCTATCTCATTACTATTATAGTATTGAATTACTTCTTCTAACTTATCCTTTTCACTTAGTAAGTACTCCTTTAAATTACTATCTTTCATATCTAAATAAATACTCTCAATTATCTGTATAGTTCTAGTGTCCATATTATTATATTTATGTATTAAATCTTGTAACTCTTTAAAAAATAATTTATTAATAACTTCACTTTTATTTGTAATCATCATATTATACCCTCCTAAATTTATCGGAACATAGAAAAATCCCTAACTGTACTAACTACAACTAAGGATCTTTTAATCTTATATACTCTTTTCCTAATTAAACTATAAAGCCTTTAAGTTGCTTCTTAAATTCATCATCTAATATCCCTGATGTAACTCCTAATGCAATTAAATCTATCAGCTTTTCTTGAGTTATATCAACAGGTCTAGGTATTAATTTGCGATTTCTGTCATTACAATCAAGGTAAAGACATAGTCTTATTTCATATCGATTTAATGCTTTTATATATATTTTTTCAAGTGTAAACAATTCATCGCCATCTTTTAATTCAACACTTCTTATTATCTTGCAATATCGTGTTTCTTTTTCAAATAACTCTTCTTTTATCTTCTTAGCCATCTTCTTACCTCCATATCTTCTTAGGTAATTTATATATCAACAAATTACTAATTTTCGTATCAATATTCCTCAGCTAATAACATCGTACTATGTGTATTATCATCAATTACAAATATCTTTTCACTATCACAAGGCTCACTAGTATTAACTATCCAAATTTTCTTATATTCTGGCACTTCCTGTGAATGAATTATTCTTACTTTATTTTCTATTTCATCAACTACCACTATATTAAATATTTGTAAATAATCTACTTCCTCAACTGTATCTTTTAATTCTTCTATTAATTGCCACATAAATATTTGTAAATCCAAGGGTATTTTATTTTCTACACCTCTAGTTATATATCTACTTCCATTATCAAACATATTTTAACCTCCTAAAAATTAATCATTTTAATCATAAAATTAAAAAGCTATCCACACTTATTTGTGAATAGCTTTCTATATTATATTTGTATCATCATTGAGTTTGTGGATAATATACTTTCTTGATTTACAACTACTGCTATACCAACTCCAGCAACAACTCCTAATAAAAACCATTGCATAATTTATCCTCCTCTACTTTATTTTTTCTTTTGCCCATAAATAAGCTCCTATACCTGCTTGTAATCCTAATATAAATAAGTCTATCGGTGTTATTATCATCACCTCCTTTATTTATTAAATAAATTCGGATTCTTTATTGAATATTTTTTTAACTAAAAAAGGATATTGCAGTGACTACAATATCCCTTAAAATAACTATTTAAAATATTTGCTTGAGCTATTATTCATTTCTATTATATCTATTTGATCTCTAATTTATTACATTGTCTCTAAAGTTTTTTGCTTTCTTACTTTCATTATAATCCTTTACAGATTCAATAAGATTAAATATAAAAATATAAGCTATAAAAGCTACAATAACTTTTCCAATTAAACCAAATCCACTGAAACAAGCTAATGCTACAATTAAAAACAACGGACTCCAAAGTATATACTTTCTCACTGTTTCTTTTCTCGAATCATATAAATTGACTTTACGTTCATGACTTTTCTTTATGCTTTCCCTTATCTCATTTATTTGAGTTATATATATTTCTTTTATTTCTGTCTGTATCTCATTTTCAACCTTCTCAAACAATTGAGTTAGTTCTACTTCTTTATGCCAGGATTCTATTAATTCTTGCTCTCTTCTTGCTACATCTGCTTCATCAATTGTATCAAAAATTATCTTCTTTGTCTTTTTATCATTTATTTTATATTTATATTTCTCAAGTGGTTTTATATATATAGTTCTTTTCTCTAATTCAATCTTATTTATCTTACTTTCTAATCCATCTAAATATGGATTTACTATTTTCTCTTCTAAATCTAAACTTTTTAAAGCTTCTAATCCTAATTTAAGACTTTCCAAGTCTTCATTATCTATATTAGATGTTATAGATTCTATTTTTTCAACTTCTTGTCTAGCTTTTAATGCTTCTTCTCTAGTATCAAATAATATCTCATTTACAGTTCTAAATTGTATATCATACTCTTCTAACTTCTTATCTAATTTATCTATACACTTTTGATTTTTAGGAAGCCCTAATCTCTCTATTTCATTGATAATAAGTTCTTTACTTTCCTTAGTTTTTTCTTCATTTTCTGTACTTAGCTTTTTAAATTTTTCATCTAATACTTTTTCTTTATATTTGTATACATCACATCCGAAGTATTCAGCTATTGTTTGTACCTCATTATTACTATCTCCAAATTCTTGTATCATATATTGATATATACTTTCACTATATGGATATATTTCTACTATTTTAGCTAACTCTTCAATTTTATATTCACCATCTGTATTAGAGTTTACTAATTTTTGTAATCTTCTTGCCACTAAATCAACGCCATATTGTGACACTCCCATTATCTCATTACCCGTTGTATCTTTTATATATTGTGCTACTGCTAGATGAAGATTGCATATAGCATCATGTAATTCTGTTGCTAGATTATCTAAAGTAGATTTCTCTCTAAACAACTTAGACTTCTTCCTATTAGCCATCATACCTGATACCATTTTTCCAGCTACATTAAAAGTAGAGTGTATAGCTCCTGATGCCATATTCATAGCCCCTGCCTGTACAGCTCCAGTTACAGCACCTTTTATACCAAAGCCACCACCTTGCCATCTTCCTCTTGTTTCTTTTCTGTATTTTCTATAAGCATCTTTTTCAGATTACTTAAGAACTATATCCATATATTTTTCACAAATCACATTGTAGGCTTCTTGCCAGTCTAATAAATAGTTAAGATAGTAGTGTTCTATAAAATTACTTTCACTAATTCTTCTAAAGTCTATATCATCACTTTTCATTACAACATTTTCTATTATTTTGTTTCCTTGGTCAAAAGCATTTTGTATGACATCCTCAATATTTTTATTCTCTTCTATATATATGTTTCTAAATTCCTTTTCTGCTTCAATAGCTATTTTCTTGTATTTAACTTTTAGTTCATTATATCTTACTATAGCTTCTGGTATTATTATTTTAGTCCCCTGAAATTTAAATTGCTTCAATATCTTCTCCTCCTATTAAAACATATATTTTTCTACAGATATAAAGTAATTAATATTATTTATCTTGTAATTTCATTTTCTTTATTAAGTGCTTTACCCATCCCTCAGTATAAGATAAATCCCTACACATTTCCTTTATAGTTTTAGTTTTATAATTCTTCCTTATATATTTTTCTATATATTCATTTGAGTATAGCTTCATTGGAAAGGTAACTTGTTGACCTTTATAGTTTTCATATATAATTTTCACAGCATCTTCGCCTAAAACCTCTAACATATCAGCGTATATACCTTTATAATCTTCACTATTTTTGCTCATACACAACCTCCTTTCTCCGTTATATAATAATAACTTTTTTCAAAAAAGGTTTCATTTAGATTATCTATTGTAAAATCTAATGTATTTTTTATCTTAATCTAAATCTTCGCAAGTAAAAAATAAGCATCAATACCTGTAAGTATCAATGCTTATTTTAATAATTCATCTGTTATTTTATTTTTTGTAATTACCATTACATTATAATCTGATGATGTAATGTATAATGTTGAGTTATATACATCTCCATTTTCAGTAGTGCATATTTCATCACTATATTCTTCTACTAAACCTTGTAATATACTATTTTTTAATGATTTTAGTTCATCTAAAGACCTAATTAACTCTATATAACCTCCTAAATCTTTGTCAACATTTCTTTCAGATCCGTAGTTGTCATTTAATATCCTTATAGCTTCATTAACACTATCAACAACCTCCTTTGGATAACCTTTTAATAGATTTAATTGCCCCTCTTTCCAAATCTTCATTTTTTATTCCTCCTTAAATTTAGGCATAAAAATAGAGATGTCAGTATTTCTACTAACATCTCTTTTTATTAGTTTTATATCCTATCTATTGAATAGATATCATAAATATAATATATATTCATAATATTATTTATTACGTTTTGTTTATTAACTTATATCTAAATCAATTATTCCTTATACCATTCTAATTAAATTTTTAATTAGAAATCTATAATCACCTGTAAATCTACTTTTATTCACATACTATTATATCAACATTTGATAAATTAAAATTACAAGAATCTTCAACCAATTCAGAAATAATATTTTCTAAATAATATACATCTTTATTTAGAAAATCATATTTAAAATCAACACTAATAATCCTTACATTATTAATTATAAGAAAAATAAAGTCATTTTCTACCTTAACTTCAATTTTTAAATACCCTTCATTTGAAGTAGTCAGTACATTTAAAAGTTGCTTTAAAACAGCATCTATAGCCATATTTTTATAAGCCAAATCAAAACCACTATTACAATTACTACAATAACTATATGTAGAATTTGTATTAGATAATAAATTTTCAAAGTTTGTGCTTTCATAGTAGTTGCAAGTCATTTCTAATCTCCCTCATTAATTATATTATCACTCGACTTCTGCATTATAACATCTTTGTTTTGTTTTATTTTGTCGAAACTTGTACTTTTTATCAAATCCCATTATTTACATACTTATAATAAAATCACTACATATAGTATTTTCATAAACTAATTAATCACAACTAACAGGA
Source organism: Terrisporobacter mayombei (assembly GCF_014333445.1). Classification (GTDB taxonomy): domain Bacteria; phylum Bacillota; class Clostridia; order Peptostreptococcales; family Peptostreptococcaceae; genus Terrisporobacter; species Terrisporobacter mayombei_A. Next base: position 95,452 of record NZ_JACRYU010000014.1, read on the forward strand.
AGTATTATTATAAACTCACTACCTACACCAACTTCACTTTCCACATATATATCACCACCATGAAGAGTTATAAGCTGTTTACAAATAGTAAGCCCTAAACCACTGCCTCCTTTTGACTCAGCGTTTTTATCTACGACTTGATTAAACCTATCAAATATTAACCTTTTATTTTCCTCACTAATACCTATACCATTATCCTTTACAGATATTTTAACCTTATCGTCTAGATCATTTACTATTACCTCTATTAGTCCACCTTTAGGAGTAAACTTAACAGCATTACTAACTAAATTTATAATGCATCTTTCTATTTCCGATTTATCACAGTTAATTAATTTTTCTTCTACATCTGTATCAAATATAAATTCAAGACCTTTTTCTTCTATATAATCCCTCATATCAATAACAGTTTCTTCAACTAAATAAACTATATCTATATCTTCTTTATTTAAAACATAACTATTATTTTCAATTTTTGTATTATCCATAATATTATTAATTAAATTCAACAATCTAGAAGTATTTCTATCCATTATATCCATATAATAAGATAGCTTATCATGAGTTATAAACATCTCTTTCTTAGAAATATTTCTTATTAATTGGCTGATACCACATAAAACATTTAAAGGAGTTCTAAGTTCATGAGATAAATTAACAAAGTAATTATTTTTGTTTTGTTCAAGATTTAATACTTTTTTAAATAATGATTCATTTTTCTCCATTTCTATTCTTAAATCATTAGTTCTTTCACTAACTAATCTATCTAGCTTCTTTACCTGGTGTCTATTTTTAATTATGGCTAAAGCTATAAGTAATAAATATATACAAATTGCTAATTTACTTTTCCAAAATGGAGGTTCAATAGTAAACTTAATTACATGTTCTTCACTCATAACACCTTGTTGACTTTTTGCTTTTACCCTTAATTCATATTTACCAGGATTTAAATTAACAAATAAAATAGAATTATTTTTCGTTGTATCCCACTCTTCTCCATTTAACTTATAATAATATTGAATTGCTCCTGTATTCCTATAATCATTTGTAAAAAAACTTATCTTTATATTATTTTCACTATACTTAAGTTCAGTATTAGATATATCTTTTTTATTTATTCCATTAACTTCAAAATCATCAATCATAATTTCTGGTTTAACTTCAAATGCATTTATATCACTAGGATTAAAAACATTAAATCCATTTACACCACCAAAATACATATACCCAGTGCTGGCTTTGAAACATGATCTTCCATTAAATTCATTAGATTGAAGTCCATCTATTATAGTAAAATTCTCAAATACATCTTTCTTAGTTGAAAGTCTAGATATACCTCCATTTGTACTCATCCATATATTGTTATCATCATCAACCAGTACACCATAAACAATATTATTTATAAGTCCATCTTTTTCTGTATAGCTTTCAAATCTATCTTTGTTTGTATCTAAAATATTTAACCCATAGCTTGTTCCAACTAATATATTTCCATTTAAATCCTCATTTATATATCTTATACAGTTGCTACTTATGCTAGTTTTATCACCTTCAATATTTCTATATACTTTATATTCTTTAGTTTTTGGATTAATTTTTATTAAGCCTCCATCTAAAAAGCATCCAATATAATAATTTCCTTTTGAATCTTCAAATACAGCTCTTATAAATTTATCCGATACTCCCATATCATCCAGCATATAGGTAATATCTGTAAGGTTGTTATTTGAATCTAATATGGCTAATCCCTTATAAGTTCCTATCCATAAATTTTCTTTTGAATCAAAAAATAAGGATCTTATTTTATTTGATGGTAAACCATCTTCTTCTGTATAGTTTGTTATAGTATAATCATCACCATTTTTAACTAAAACAGATAAACCTTCATTAGTTCCTATAAATATATTATCTTTATATCCTGTTATATCCTGTATTGTATTACTAAGTAAATTACTATTTTCTGTATTTATGTACTTAGTACTTTTACCATCCATAATGTTAATTCCTTGTTCGCCAGTTCCCATCCATACTAGATTATCATCGTCTTTGTATATACCTTGAATCATATCTCCGTTTATACTGTCATTATCATTTGGATTTGACTTATAATGTAAAAACTTAGTATCTGGATTAAAGATAGATACTCCTTTATATGTACCTAGCCACATAATCCCACTTCTATCCTTAAATAAACAAAATACCATATTATCTACTAAAGTATTGCTTTCATATGCCTTTTTATTATATTTTTTAAACTTATCCGTTTTATAATCAAAAGCACAAATCCCTTTATCTGTAGCAACCCATAACTTTCCATTAGAATCATTTATCACATCTCTTACAGTATTGCTCATTATTGAAAATTCACTAGAGGTATTTTTATAATTCTTTACACTTTTATCACTTAAATTTATTCTAAATAATCCATTATCCAAAGTGCAAACCCATAAATTGCCTTTTGAGTCATCATATACATTATATACTGCACTTTCTCCAATTGTATCTTCATAAGACTTTACTAAGTTTAAATTTTTATCTAACTCAACTAAACCCTTATCAGTTCCAACCCATATATGACCATTAGAATCTTCTTTTACTGAATATATATACTGGCTTGGAAGTTCATTTTCTTTAGATAGCACTCTATTAAATGTATCATTTTCTTCATCATATAAATTAAGTCCATTTATACTTGAAACTAAAAACTTACCTTCTGTAGTATAAAGAATTTGCCATAAATTATTATCAGATAAATTACCATTATTTTTATCTGATAAGTAATTTTTTACCTCATCTGTATCTGTATTTATTCGACTTAGTCCATTTATAGTAGAAACCCATATATATCCTTTTTTATCTTCTATAATATCTACAATATAATTATTAGGGATTGAATTTTTATCATCTTTATCATGTTTATAATATTTAAATTCATATCCATTATATCTATCAAGACCATCATTAGTTCCTATCCATATATAGCCTTTGCTATCTTGGTATATAGTTTCTACAGTAGATTGAGATAACCCATCTTCTATTGTTATATTTTTAAAATTATAATTTTCAACTATATTTGCATAGCTTGTATTAATATTTATACAAAAAAACATACAAGCCATAGCTAATACTTTTTTTATATGTTTATTTTTCATTATAATCCACCTTTATTTTTACAACAAACGACAAAATTCGACTTTTAATCATTGTTATACTATATTACCATACATTAATTTAAATTTGTTGTTAATTAGAATAATTTATTTGGAAATAAATAGATAATCTATTGTCAACATCATAAGTATTTTCTACTGTTACGTTTGTCATGCTATCTTTTTCCTCAGTTTAATTTCCGTTAGCATTATAAATATAAGTTTTATTCGATGTTTCTTTTCCATCTTTACTTTCTACAGATGATATAAGCTTATTTAGGTTATTATATTCATAACTAGTAATTGAGCCTTCTTTTATCATTTATGTCTTATTACCAACTTTATCATATTCATAAGTTACACTACTTTTCTTATTAGTTACATAAGTCTTTACAATTCTCCCTAAAACCCAATTTATAGATTTATAATTCTAGCTTTATTCAAAGTTATTACTATCAATATATTTGATTTAATATTGCTCAGTCAAGTTTGTATTAGATAATAATATATTTTTTTAATAAAGTGATTATTACAATAATAAAAAAAATATTAAGCTACATTATTAACTCAAAATATAAATTAAAATAAAAAAACTACTAAGTCATAAACTTAGTAGTTCCTTTTTCCTCTTTTCGAGGGTTTGAATGGTGGAGATGAGGGGAGTCGAACCCCTGTCCGTAAGCTTTTTCCTCGTTGCGTCTACGTGTGTAGTCATCTGTTTTAGAATTTCACCGCAGATAGCGTCCAGTGACAAACTCTATCCTTGGCCAGCCCCAGTTAATCCGCTTTTAGTCGAGACATCCTAAAAGTAGTTCCCTGCATGAATGATGTCCAGGCCTAGCCGGCAGGAGGGCTAGGCGGGACAAGCAGCAATTAAGCTGCTAAAGCGTAATTATCGTTTGCGTTTATTTTAAGTTCCCCAGTTTTTACGTGACCCAGAGTAACACGACACGCTGCCCCAAGTTCCGAACCCACGTCGAAACCTTTACACCCCCATGGATGTTTAAAGTCATTGAGACTGCTTGTATATCGCAAACTTTTTTCTTCACCAAATCATATTAAGTTTTTATTTTTATATCTAAAAGGTTGTGTCAAAATTGGTATACCCTTTATTATCCTGTATTAATTCTTTGACTTTCTGTATATATAATATATTACTTTTTTGATCTAAATGCAACTAAATTAATTTGCTAATATAATTAATATTTTCCAGTCATCTCTCTCTCTATTCTTCTTTGTGCATCCTTTTTAGCTAAGTCTTGACGTTTGTCATAAAGTTTTTTACCTTTTGCAAGTCCTAGTTCAAGTTTTACCTTACCATTTTTAAGATACATTCTCAGAGGAACTAAAGAATAACCTTTTATAGTAGTAGCCCCTATTAGTTTTCTGATTTCATATTTATGAAGTAATAATTTTCTTGTGCGCAGAGGATCTTCTTTGTAAAAGCTGTTTCCTTGCTCGTATGGACTTATATGAACTTGTTTTAAGAAAACTTCAGAATTATCTACAGACGCATAACCTTCTTTTAAGTTAACTCTACCTGCTCTTATTGATTTTACTTCAGTTCCTTTTAATTCTATTCCACATTCATATGTGTCTTCTATGAAATATTCATGTCTAGCTTTTTTATTTGTAGCTAATGTTTTTTCTCCTGCCATACTCTCACCTTCTTTATTATTATTTCATTATAACAAGCATTAGTATACCATATACTTTAATAAATCTCAATATTATTGGTAAATATCGTTAATGAATATGAAAAATATATCACATCAAAATCTGTATCAACAATCTTATTCTGTCCATTATTTTTTAAAATAAAACTGTAATTATATTCTATATAATTTTAGATTATTTATACTCATTATTAATATCTAAAATTCGTTTCTTTATACTTTAAAATTACTTATTTAATACAATTATCATAAAAATAGTTCATACTAAATATAATTTTTAATTGTAACATAATCCTTGTATTTACAATATATTGTTAATACAAATATAAAAATAGGGGGTCATCTATGTTTAGTTCATTATATTTATTACCAGCTCTAGATGCTATTTTACTTGTAAGTGCCCTTTCTATGGATGCATTCGTAGCAAGTTTTGCATATGGCTCAAGTAAAATCAAAATTCCCTTTAAATCAGCTATAATAATTAATATTGTCTGCTCTACTATTTTAGGTATAGCTCTTTTTATGGGCAGTATTATAAGTAACTTTATTCAACCTGCTTTTACTACAAGTATTTGTGTTACTATACTTTTAATGTTAGGCCTGGCTAAATTATTTAACAGTACGTTAAAATCGTTACTAAATAAAAATTGTAATTACTCTCGAGATTTATCATTTAAACTTTTTGACTTTAATTTTTTTCTTAGAGTTTGTTTAGATAGTACTGAGGCAGATGTAGATCATTCATTGGAACTTTCCTCCAAAGAATCTTTTTCTTTGGCAGTAGCTCTTTCTCTAGATGGCTTAGCTGCCGGGTTTAGTACAGGTTTAATATCAGTTAACATTACTCAAATCATACTTTTTTCTCTTATTATAAATATGATTGCTGTATTAGTCGGATGCTTTCTAGGAAATAAAGTAGCAGAGAAATCAGATTTGAATTTATCATGGTTGAGTGGAGCAACTCTTATTTTATTAGCTTTTTTAAAATTAAAATAAATATTGATAATATAAAAGTAGAATTATTTAAATATATTGAGATAAAAATGTATCTATATAAAATTAAATTTTTATTAAGTTTATTTTTTATATTTTTTACATTAAAAAGCATTAGATATTCCTAACCAAAAGAGGAATATCTAATGCTTTTATCAATAATTTGTATTATAATAGGCTATTTATTAACTATATTTTAAATAATGTAGCTTTTTCTACTATTATATCCTTTATTCTATCATTTGCTGGACCTAATAATCCTCTTAAAGAAGTTAATGGTGTTGCATTTGGGAATGTTTTATTTACTTCCTCTATATAAGATTTATTTAACTCAGTTCCAACATTTATTTTTTTCATACCATCTGATGCACAACGTTTCATATCCTCATCAGATACTCCTGTTCCACCATAAATTATTAATTATTTTCCTCTATATACTTTTCACAAGAAGTCGCAGCTATAGCACCATCAGAGACTGCCGTAACTATTTGTCTAAGTAATTTAGATCTTAAATCACCTGCTGCATAAACTCCCTCCACATTAGTTTTCATATTTTCATCAGTTTTAATGTAATTATACTCATCTAATTCTACAGCACCTTTAAATAAATCTGTTGTAGGTATGAATCCAGCTAATACAAATAACCCAAATGCTCTATCACCTGAAGATAAATCATATCTGAATTTCTCATTAGTAACATTATTAAAATATTCTAAATAAGTTGGTTGATTTTCTCCACCAATTTCAGAAACCTCACAATTAAATTTAACTTCTATTTTTTCATTAGATAAAACTTTGTCTGCCATAGGTTTTGGGCAAGAGAATTTAGGCTTTCTTACAAAAATAGTAACTTTTCTAGCAAGCCTTGCCAAATATAAAGATTCTTCTGCTGCAGCATATCCACCACCAACTATAAACACATCTAAATCTCTATAAAATCCACCATCACATGTAGCACAGTAAGATACTCCCCTACCATAGAATTCATCTTCACCTTTAAATCCTACTTTTCTAGGATTTGCTCCTGTAGCAATTATTACTGATTTAGCCGAAAACTGTCCCTTTTGAGTATTTATAATTTTAATTTTATCTTCAAAGTTAACATATTCTATTTCTGTATACTCAAATTTCACACCAAAACTTTCAGCTTGTTTTCTCATATTATCAACTAAACTTGGTCCATCAATTTCATTTATTCCTGGATAGTTTACTATTTCAAAAGTTGTTACTGCTTGTCCACCTAAATATTGTTTTTCTATTATTAAAGTATTTAATCCAGCTCTACCTGCATATAATCCAGCAGAAATTCCAGCTGGTCCACCACCAATTATTATCACATCATATATCTCGTTCATCATAGTCTCTCCTATTATGTCATTTTCTAATTTAATACCAAAGTAAAAATCTTTTAAATATAATATTTAAATAATTTATCTAGATGATTGTGTCAAATTTTCCTAATAATATAAACATTTTGCTGTTGGATACTAAAAAAGTGTAGCTAATCAAACTACACTTCATATTTTTTATGTTCCACAGAAAGTTCTATAAGGTTGCGATGAAGGTTTTGGTAAGTCTGAGTATTCTTCTTGTTCTTTTGAATATTCAAATGGATTTCTAAGAACATGAAGAAGTTTTAACATTACATCATAATTTCCTTCATCTGCTGCTTCGATTGCTTCTTCCACCCTATGATTTCTTGGAATTACTGCAGGGTTAGAATTTTTCATCAATTCATAAGCTTCTTCTATAGACTCTTCTTGTCTTTCTAATCTTTCTTGCCATGATTTATGCCAGTTTGTAAATTCTGCAGTTGCAAACATTCCACTATGCATATTTTTTCTAGTAGTTAATGAAGCAAAAGTATTAGTATAATCTTCACCATATTTTTGCATCATACTTAGTAAATCTTCTACTATAGCTTTATCTAGTGCTTCTTTATTAAAAATACCTAATTTAGATTTCATTATTGATAGCCAGTTTTCAACAAATATATCTGAAAAACTTGATATAGCATCTTGAGCTACCCTTACAGCTTCTTCTTGATTTTCATTAATTAATGGTAACAATGTTTCTGCAAATCTACATAAATTCCATTCTGCCATTATAGGTTGGTTTTTATATGCATATCTACCATTTCTATCAATAGAACTAAATACTGTATTTGGATCATATTTATCCATAAAAGCACAAGGTCCGTAGTCAATAGTTTCTCCACTAATAGTCATATTATCAGTATTCATCACACCGTGTATAAACCCAACTGATTGCCACTTAGCAACTAAACTAGCATGAGCATTTATTACTTCTTTTAGGAAATTCAAATATTTATTTTCATCATCTTGAATATGAGGATAATGTCTTTTAATTGAGTAATCAGCTAGCTCTCTTACTTTTTCAATACTTCCAAACTCTGTTGCATATTGGAATGTACCAAATCTAATATGACTAGCTCCTATACGAGTAAGTACAGCTCCTATTTTTGGCACTTCACGATATACACGAGTATCTGTTTTTACAACTGCTAAACTTCTTGTAGTAGGTATATTGAGACCATGCATTGCTTCACTTATTATATACTCACGAATCATAGGACCAAGTACGGCTCTACCATCTCCACCACGTGAATATGGAGTTCTTCCTGAGCCTTTTAATTGAATATCAAATCTCTTACCATTAGGAGTTATTTGCTCTCCTATTAATAATGCTCTACCATCTCCAAGCATCGTAAAGTACCCAAATTGATGACCAGCATAAGCCTGAGCAATAAATGCTCCTCCTTCTACGACTCTATTTCCAGCTAATGTTTTGATACCTTCTTTAGTTTTAAGAGCTTCTACATTAAGACCTAGTTCTTTTGCTAAAGAATCATTAAATATAACTAGTTTAGGTGAATATACTGGATTTATATTAATTTTACTATAAAAAAAATTAGGTAAATTTAAATAACTATTATCAAAATTCCATCCTACTTTTATATTTTCATCCTTATTAGTCATTTTTTCTCCTTTATATATAAATTTAAAAATCTTCTTATCTATCTTTAGATTGTGTAATTTAATTTAAATTATTTATACCCCTAAACAAGATTTTGAATAATATTACTTCCTTAATTTACAATAAAGAGAAATAAAAATAAAACATTTATAAATTTACTTATTTTTGAATTTTTTCATTTTATCCACAAATCCATTAAATCCCAATTTAAATACTACCTCATATTTCCACAATTTGTATTTATCTTGTTGAAAACTTAAACTAGAATATATGTGTACTTCTTCTATTAAATTAAAAAGGTATAGTACTCAATCACTATACCTTTTATCATTTTAAATATTATTAATTTACATATTAAATTACTCTGATTTTAAATCTTCTTCTATATCACTATCTTCCAACTTAGCAATTAGACTAAAGTCTATTTCTCTAAAGTCCACATTTACATTTTCAACTTTTATTCTTACAGTATCACCAATTCTAAAAGTTTTCTTAGTTCTCTCACCAATTATAGAATAAGTTTCTTGATTATAAATATAATAATCATCTCTCATATGTGCAAGTCTTATAAGACCTTCCACAGTATTATCCAGCTCAACAAACATACCAAAAGAAGTCACACTTGATACAACTCCGTCAAACTCTTGACCTACTTTATCTGCCATATACATAGCTTTGTAAAAATCATGAACATCTCTTTCAGCAAGTTCTGCTGCTCTTTCTCTCTCTGATGATTGAGTTGATGCATATTCAACTATATGAGCAAGTTGATCTTGTCTCTTATTATTTATTTTATTATTTAACTGCTCTTTTATTATTCTGTGAATTTGTAAGTCTGGATATCTTCTTATTGGAGAGGTAAAGTGGCAGTAGTATTTTGCCGCTAATCCAAAGTGACCTACACATTGTGGTGAATATTTTGCTTGTTTCATAGATCGAAGCATGATTGTACTTATAGCTTCTTCTTCTTTAGTACCTTTTATTTTTTTGATTACACCTTGAATTTCTTTTGGATGAATTTCTTCCAAATCACCTTTTAAATGATATCCAAATGTAGCAATAAACTTACTTAGGTCTTCCATTTTTTCTCCTGATGGAGTTTCATGTATTCTATAAACGAAAGGTAACTGTAACCAATAGAAATGTTCTGCCACAGTTTCATTAGCCACAAGCATGAACTCTTCTATCATTTTATTAGATATTCTTCTTTCATAAGGCTTAATATCAACAACTTCACCATTGCCATTTAATATTATTTTTGATTCTGGGAAATCGAAATCTATGGAACCTCTTCTTTCTCTTCTCTTCATTAAAATTCTCGCTAATTTTTCTGCATTAACAAAGTCCTCAACTAAAGAAGCAAAAGTTTGTTTTAGCTTTTCGTCATCTTTTTCTAATATATCTGATACTTCTGTATAAGTCATTCTAGCCTTTGATCTTATAACACTTTCACATATATCAGATTTTACAACTTTACCATTAGAATCTATTTCCATAATACAAGATAAAGTAAGCTTATCTTCAAAAGGATTTAAAGAACATACACCATTAGAAAGCTGTTTTGGTAACATTGGTATAACTTTATCTACTAAATAAACTGAAGTAGCTCTTTTTAAAGCTTCTTTGTCTAATTTATTTTTTTCTCTTACATAATGAGTTACATCTGCTATATGAACTCCTAATTTATAATTTCCATTGTCTAATACTTCTATTGATATAGCATCATCTAAGTCCTTAGCATCTTCTCCATCTATAGTAAATATATCTAAATCTCTAAAGTCTACTCTTCTAGCTATTTCTGCTTCTAAGTCTTGTTCAGCAACATAATTTGCCTCATCGATTACTTTTTTAGGGAATTCTTCTGGAAGTCCATGAGCTCTTACTATTGAGTCAATTTCTACTCCCCTTTCACCTTTTCGACCTAATACTTCTACTATTTTACCTTCTGGTTTTCTGTTTTCTTGTGGCCAAACTGTAATTTCGCAGACTACTTTATCATCATTTTTTGCTCCAGAGAAATATCTCTTTGGTATAAATATATCTTGATTGAATTTCTTATCATCAGGCACAACAAAACCAAAACTCTTGTTCTCTTGGAATAAACCAACAACTCTAGTTACTTCTCTTTTTATTATTTTAATTATTTTACCTTCCGCTCTTCTCTCATCAGTAGCAGGTGTTACTATTTCTGCCATTACTCTATCATTATGAAGAGCTCCATTAATATCGCTAGCTGGAATAAATAAATCTTGAGTGAATTCTTCATCTGACTCAACAAATCCAAATCCTTTTCTATGAGATACAAATTTTCCAACAAATAATCCCATTGTATTTGGAGACATGATTCTACCTTTTTTAGTTCTAACTATGTAGCCATCTTCTTCTAATTCATCTAAAAAGTTATAAAACATTGGCATTTCTGCTGGATGTATATTAAATATTTGACCTAATTCTTCTTTTTTTAGAGGACTGTAATGTTTATCATTGATTAACCCAAGTAATTGTTCTCTTAATTGCTCTGTCATATAATACCTCCTATTTTTATTTATTATATCCATATTTATTAAATTATTAATATTATTTCCTAAGTTTAATCTAAGTTATTTCTTTATTTTAAAATAGTTATAATAATTTATTTATACCACTTATTTTAACTAAAATATTACATTTTGTCTAATTATTGTATATTTGCTTTTTCAAATGTACTTATTTATAATTTATACTAACGTAAAAAATAATTGGGGAGTGATATTTTTTGGATAACTTAATTTTATCCTTTAATGTAGTAGCGCCATTGTGTCTTGTAATGGCACTTGGATATTTTCTTAAATATATGAAAATGTTCGATGAACACTCATTAAATGTAACAAATAACGTTGCTTTTAAAGTGTTTTTACCTTGTTTATTATTTTATAATATTTACACAACAGATGTAGGAAGTGTATTCGATTCTAGATTGATATTATTTGCCTCCTTATCTATAATTATATCCTTTATTTTTCTATTATTACTAATACCTAAAATAGAAAAAGATAATTCTAAAATAGGGGTAATGATTCAAGGTATTTTTCGTAGTAATTTCGTATTATTCGGTATTCCAGTAGCTACTGCATTAGCTGGTGAAGGAAACGTTGGAACTACAGCTTTATTAATTGGAGTAGTCGTTCCTTTATATAATGTTTTATCTGTAGTTGCTTTAGAAATGTTTAGAGGTGGCCATATTGATTTAAAAAAGATTGCTCATGGCATAGTTACAAATCCACTTATAATAGGAGCATTTCTTGGTCTACTTTTCTTAATATTTAATATAAAATTGCCTGCATTTATTGTATCTTCTATTAAAGATTTATCGAAAATTGCTACACCTTTATCTTTGCTACTTCTAGGTGCTTCTTTTTCTTTCTCAGATATAAAAAAATATATAAAAGAAACAGCTATAGTTGTATTTGGTAAATTAATTGTACTACCTTGCGTATTTTTATCAATTGCATATTTCTTAGGATTTAGGGGAATTGCACTACTTTCTCTTATGGTTATGTTCTCAGCACCTACTGCTGTATCAAGTTTTCAAATGGCAAAACAAATGGGTGGAGATGGTGATTTGGCAAGTCAAATAGTAGTATTTACTTCTTCACTATCTATAGTAACCGTATTTGCATGGATTTTTATTTTAAAACAATTAGCATTAATATAGTATTGAAATATAAAAAGCTGATAAATTTAATTTATCAGCTTTTTATATTTTTATAATTTATATTTTTTTATATTATAATAAAGCTTGAGCTATTATTCTATCAAACTTACGAATATCTACTCCCTTTTGTAGATTTATTTTTATATGACCTGCCCTAGTCCATAATTCAACTTCTGCATTTAAATCAAATAATTTACCAGCGTTTTCTGTTGACCACATGTTTATTGATGAGTATGGTAAAGAGTATATCTCTACTTTTTTACCAGTTAAACCTTGAGCATCTCTAACTATTAATCTCTTATTAGTGAAAATTGCACTATCTCTTAATGTTTTATATGCTGCTACTGCCACTTCCCCTGAAACTAATAATTCATCTACATCTCCTGGTATTTCACATTCAGACACAAAAGTCCATTGTAATATGTTTGTCATATCCATTGTTGTCTCCCTCTATTTTATAAGTATAATTTTCTTATATTATAACAAATAAGGTAAACCCCAGCAATAATCTTATTATTCCATATATTGGAATTTACCTTGCAATTAAAAAATGACTATCTAAATAGATAATCATTCTTTCATTTAAAAACTAAATTTAAGTTTTAACATATTACAATATTAAATCCTGGCCAATATTTAATATTATTTATTAACTACTAATAATGCTAATGCATTTATAAAAAATAGTACTGATACTATCTTTGTTGATTTTAAAAGAAATGCTTGTTTTCCTCTTGGTTTAAAATACGCTTGTGATTCATCATCTCCAGCATATTCTGATGAAAAGTTTCCTTTACCTTCTTGTGGCATTATAACTAACATCAAGAATATAGCCAATACAAGTTGTATTCCCATTAATACATTATTTATCATAGGTAACCTCCTATTTTACGATATTAATAAATACTCAACCTTTAGTTTACCACAGTATTCTATCATTTACAATGAATTGAGTCATGTTTTGTATCAAAAAACTATTCCCAAATTAAATAGGAATAGTTCTTTATCATTAACTATATTTTTTGTCATATAAAAGTAAATAATAATTACTATAAGTTACTGTCATATAAGGAACTACCCAAAACATGGCTATTCCTAAAGTTATTGCCCCTAGCAAATACCATAATATAAAACTTAAACTAAGTATAATTATCTTCCAGAAATAGCCTCTTATAAGATGTATACTCATACTTATAGCTTCAAATACATTTACATCTTTATCCAATATAGTAAATACTGAAAAAGTGCAATATATAGAGATTATCCCTCCAATAAATAAAGCTATAATCAATATGACAGTTCCTAAAATTGGTATTTTTATTAGATACATGCTTCCTATAAGAACTGCACCTAAAGTTACTGTTAGTTCTATTAATGATATTAGTATAGAATATAAAATACACTTTATAAAAGTTTTAAGGGTAATTAATATTCTTGCCCATCCTACAGTTTCATTACCTTTACTCTTTGCAATTTGTAAACAGCTATTTGTCATAAATATATTTAGTGTAGTCATTACTAGTGCTATGGACAAAGACATTAGGCTACTGTCTCTCATACTCATATTATTAGGATAATATCCTGTAATTAAAAATGTAACTGCACTTAATATAACAGGTACTATCCAGTTACGATTCCTATTTAATTGTTGTCTTGACATTTCTTTGATGTTTTTTCTATCTATCATAGTATCGTCCTCCTACTATAATAGTTTTGCTATAAATACTGTAAATATTCTTCGTATCCTTCTTCTTTCATTTTATCCTTAGGTATAAATCTAAGTGATGCTGAATTTATACAAAATCTAAGCCCACCTAATTCTTCTGGTCCATCATCAAATACATGACCTAAGTGAGAACCACTTTTTCCACCTACTACTTCTACCCTATTCATATTATGAGAATAATCTTCTTTAAAAGCTAATGCTCCTCTTTGAGCTGGCTTAGCAAAACTTGGCCATCCACACCCTGAATCAAATTTATCCTTTGAGGTAAATAAAACTTCTCCACTTACAATATCAACATAAATACCCACTTCAAAATTATCATAGTATTCATTTCTGAAAGGTGGCTCAGTAATTGCATTTTGAGTTACTTCATATTGCATAGGAGTAAGATTTTTCTTAGCCCACATTTTATTAATATGCTTAGCTCTTCCAGAACCACGGAAATATCTATCATAGTGAGTCGGATTCTTTTTATAGTAATATTGATGATAATCCTCAGCTTCATAGAAATGTACTGCTTTTAAAATTTCAGTAACTACAGGTTTATCATAAAGTCCGCTTTTATCTAACTCTTCTTTAGACTTTTCTGCCTCCATTCTTTGCTCTTCATCATGATAAAAAATCACAGTCTTATAATGATGACCTAAATCTGCAAATTGACCGCCTTCTTGAGTTGGGTCAATAACACTCCAATATATATCTAATAGTTCTTTATAACTTATTATTTCATCGTCAAAAGTAATTTGTATAGCTTCAATATGTCCTGTCAAATCAGTACATACTTCTTCGTATGTAGGATTTTCTGTATAGCCTCCTGTATATCCAGATATTACAGATTCCACACCTTTATATTCATCAAAAGGCTTTACCATACACCAAAAACACCCTCCTGCGAATGTAGCTAATTTCTTCATATATAAGCACTCCTTTCTTATATTGATTATTATTTTTAAAGTTTAATTAATTTATTCCCTAAAAAATTTTATATAATCTAAAAAGTAAATATTTTACTCCATTACTCAAGAGCTAATCTTTAGATTATAAAAAAATAGACGAACTCTTTTGAGATCGCCTATTTAGGAAAATTTTTATTTAAAGGTTTTTATTAAACTGTCTTTTCTTTTATTAAACTGTTTCTACTTTTATTAAGTTAGTAGTTCCTTTTACACCAACTGGTACACCAGCAGTTATAACTACTAAGTCTTCTTTATTTATATATTCTGCTTTTTCAGCTGATTTTATAGCATTTTCTATAACTTCATCAGTGTTTCCAGCATTTGAAGTTAATAATGGTAAAACTCCCCAAGTTAATGATAACTGTCTCATAACTCTTTCATTATCAGTTGTAGCTACTATTGGGCAGTCTGGTCTAAATTTAGATACCATTCTTGCAGTGTGACCTGAAGACGTTGAACTTATTATAGCTTTTGCATTTAAGTCCATAGCTGTTGTACAAGTTGCATAACTTATTGCATCTGTAACATTTTTAGCTTTATTAGCTTTGCTTCTTATAGCTTTATCGTAATCTACAGTCTCTTCTGTTCTTTTTGCTATTGAAGCCATTGTTTTAACTGCTTCTATTGGATATTTACCTGCAGCAGTCTCTCCAGATAACATTATTGCATCTGTTCCATCATAAATTGCATTTGCAACGTCTGTAACTTCTGCTCTTGTTGGTCTTGGATTTCTCATCATAGAGTCAAGCATTTGAGTAGCAGTTATAACTGGTTTCCCTACTTCGTTACATTTTTTTATCATTAATTTTTGAACAACTGGTATATCTTCTGTTGGTATCTCAACACCTAAATCCCCTCTAGCTACCATTATACCGTCAGATACTTCTATTATTTCATCTAAATTATCTACACCTTCTTGGTTTTCTATTTTAGATATTATTTTTATATCAGTTGCATTGTTTTCTTCTAATATTTCTCTTATAGCTAATACATCAGATACTTTTCTTACGAATGATGCAGCTATAAAATCTATTCCTTGGCTAATACCAAATTCGATATCGCTTCTATCTTTTTCTGTTATAGCTGGTAAATTTACCTTAACACCTGGCACATTTACACCTTTGTGATTTTTAACTATTCCTGAATTTTCAACTATACAAACTATATCGTCACCATTTACTTCTTTAACAGTAAGACCTACTAAACCATCATCTATTAATATAGTATTTCCTGGTTTAACATCATCTGCTAATCCTTTGTAACTTACAGTACATATTTCTTTATTACCCATAACATCTTTCATTGTTATTGTGAAAGTTTGTCCTTCTTCTAGAAGAACTTCTGGTAACTCAAATTGTCCTGTTCTTATTTCTGGACCTTTAGTATCTAAAAGAATAGCTGTAGGTTGACCTAATTCTTCTCTTATTTTTTTAACTAAGTCTATTCTCCCTTTATGCTCTTCATGAGAACCGTGTGAAAAGTTCATTCTACATACATTTAAACCACTTTTTATAAGCTCTCTTAATACTTCTTCACTTTCACTAGCTGGTCCTAGCGTACAAACAATTTTAGTTCTTTTTATGTTGTTTATCATATCTGACTCTCCCTCTTGCTTTTATTACACACTTAAGTCAGTTTTGGTGTATAATAAATAATGTTGTTTATTTTATATTTATATTTATGAAAAATCCTAGTCAGTAGCCTAAGAATACTACGAATGACTAGGATTTTTTATACTAGAATTGTTAGTAATGCACTCTTACTAATTACAAACTATTTTTTTAAGTTGTAGAAAGATTTTAATCCACAGTATCTAGCTTGCTCTCCAACCATTTCTTCTATTCTTAATAATTGGTTGTATTTAGCAACTCTATCAGTTCTTGATGGAGCACCAGTTTTTATTTGTCCAGCATTTACAGCTACAGCTAAATCAGCTATAGTAGTATCTTCAGTTTCTCCAGATCTGTGAGATATTACTGCAGTGTATCCAGCTCTTTTAGCCATTTCTATAGCATCTAAAGTTTCAGTTATAGTACCTATTTGGTTAACTTTTATTAATATAGCGTTAGCAACACCAGCTTCTATACCTCTTTCTAATCTTTCAGTGTTAGTAACGAATAAGTCATCTCCAACTAATTGGATTTTGTTTCCTAATCTTTCAGTAAGAACTTTCCATCCATCCCAGTCTTCTTCATCTAAACCATCTTCTATAGTTATTATTGGGAAGTTAGCAGCCCAATCTTCATATAATTCAACCATTTGTTCAGCTGTTAATTCTTTTCCTTCTCCAGCTAAAACATATTTTTTAGTTTCTTTGTTGTACATTTCTGTAGCAGCAACGTCTAATCCTAACATAACGTCTTTTCCTGGCTCATATCCAGCTTTAGCTATAGCATCAACTATTAATTCTAATGCTTCTCTGTTTGATCCTAAGTTTGGAGCGAATCCACCTTCGTCACCTACACCACAAGCTAATCCTCTTTCTCCAAGAACTTTCTTTAATGAGTGGAATACTTCTGCACCCATTCTTAAACCTTCTTTGAATGAAGGAGCACCAACTGGTAATATCATGAACTCTTGAACGTCAACGTTATTATCAGCATGCTCTCCACCGTTTAATATGTTCATCATTGGAACTGGTAATTGTTTAGCGTTAACTCCACCTATGTATTGGAATAATGGTAATCCTAATTCTTCAGCAGATGCTCTAGCAACAGCCATAGAAACACCAAGTATTGCATTAGCTCCTAATTTACCTTTATTGTGAGTTCCATCTAATTCTATTAGTAATGCATCTATAGCAGGTTGGTCAGTTGATTCCATACCTTCTAATTCTTCAGCTATTATATTGTTTACATTATCAACAGCTGTTTGAGTACCTTTACCTAAGTATCTTCCTTTGTCACCGTCTCTTAATTCAACAGCTTCGAAAGCTCCTGTAGATGCTCCAGATGGAACTATAGCTCTACCTTCTGCACCTGATTCTAAAACTACCTCAACCTCTACAGTTGGGTTTCCTCTTGAGTCTAAGACTTCTCTTGCGTATACTGATTCTATTACTGACATTGTATTTCTCCCTTCAATTATTAATTAATGCGTACTAATTTAAGAATCTTAATTTAAAATAAATAATTTCAAATTTATTATACTTATTGATGGGTAAGTTTATAAATTTTTAAATAATTACTTTAAATTTTAATTGTAAATATAATTTCATCCTAAACTAGTAACCTTTTTATAATTTTCATTTTAAATCTTGTTAATAAATTAATATATTATATATTTATAAATCTCAACTTTCTTCATTTTGAGCAAAGATGATTTTATTTACTTATTAATGAATGACCAGTCATTTCTTCTGGCTGATCTAAATGCATCATATCTAATAAAGTTGGTGCTATATCTGATAACCTACCATCTTCTAATAATTTAGCATTTTTAAATTCTTCACCTGTCACTATAAATGGAACAGGATTTGTTGAGTGTGCTGTGATAACTTTTTTTGTTTCTAAATCAAACATTGATTCAGCATTACCATGGTCTGCAGTTATTATTGCACTACCACCTACTGAGTTTAGCTTATCAACTAATTTACCAACACATTCATCAACAGCTTCAACAGCCTTTGCAGCTGCTTCCATAACTCCTGTATGACCAACCATATCAGGATTTGCGAAGTTTACAACTATTAAATCGTATTTATCTTCATCTATTTTAGCCATTACTTTTTCAACTAATTCTGGTGCAGACATTTCTGGTTGTAAGTCATAAGTTGCAACCTTTGGAGAAGGTATTAATAATCTATCTTCACCTTCATTAGGCTCTTCTACACCACCGTTGAAGAAGAATGTAACATGAGCATATTTTTCTGTTTCAGCAGCTCTTAATTGAGTTTTTCCATTCTTAGCTAGGAATTCACCAAGAGTGTTTGTTAATGTTGCTGGACAGAATGCTATATTTACATTTTGTATAGTTATATCGTATTCAGTTAAACATACGAAGAATGTCTTTACTTGATTTTTTTCAAATCCAGTAAAATCTTCACAAACTATAGCTCTAGTTATTTCTCTAGCTCTATCTGGTCTAAAGTTAAAGAATATAACTGAATCTCCTTCTGATATTTTACCAACTGGCGCATTATCTTTCATTATAACTGTTGGTAATATAAACTCATCATTACTTCCTTTTTGGTAAGAGCTTTCCACAGCTTCACTGGCAGAAGAAGCAGTTTCTCCTTCTCCTTCAACCATAGCTTTATAAGCTTTTTCTACTCTTTCCCATCTCTTATCTCTGTCCATTGCATAGTATCTACCGTTTACTGAAGCAAATTCACCACATTCTATACTTGCCATATATTCTTCCATATCTTTAACATAGTTTATAGCACTTTGTGGATCCGTATCTCTACCATCAGTAAATGCATGAACAAAAACTTTTTTAACACCTTGTCCTTTAGCCATTTTGATTAAGGCTTTAAGGTGATCTATATGTGAATGTACTCCACCATCAGATAACAATCCCATGATATGAAGTGCATGTGATTTAGCATTATCCATAGCTTGACTTAAAACTTCATTTGTAAAGAAGTCTCCGTCTTCAATAGATTTTGTTATTCTAGTTAAATCTTGATATACTATTCTTCCTGCACCTATATTAGTATGACCAACTTCAGAGTTACCCATTTGGCCATTTGGAAGTCCAACATCAAGACCACTAGCATTTATTAATGTATTTGGGTATTCTTTAACTATTTTATCTAGGTTTGGAGTCTTAGCAAGAGCTATTGCACTAGCGCTATCCTCAGTTGAGTATCCAAAACCATCCATAATTATTAAAGCTACTGGTTTTTTCATTAAACTATTTCACTCCTTGGTAATTTACAAGTGCTATATAGTCAGCTGGTTGTAAAGATGCTCCACCAACTAATGCACCATCTATGTCACTTTGACCCATTATTTCTACAACATTTCCTGGTTTAACACTTCCACCATATTGTATTCTAACTTCATTAGCTAAATCTCCATATACAGAAGCAACTACTTCTCTTATGTAAGATATAACATCATTAGCTTGCTCTGCTGTAGCAGTTTTTCCAGTTCCTATAGCCCATATTGGTTCATAAGCTATAACAACTTTTTTAAGGTCTTCTTCTTTAACATCTTTTAATCCTGCTATTATTTGTTCTTTAACTACATCTTTAGTTTTATCAGTTTCTCTTTGTTCTAATGTCTCTCCACAGCAAAGTATTGGATCTATTCCAACTTCTAAAGCTTTTAAAACTTTTTTATTTACAGTTTTATCAGTCTCATTGAAATATTCTCTTCTCTCTGAATGTCCGATTACTACATAGTCTATATCTAATTCTTTAAGCATTAAAGGTGATATTTCTCCTGTGAATGCTCCATTTTCTTCGAAATGCATATTTTGAGCACCAACTTTTACATTAGTACCTTCAGTTGCTTCTTTTAAATCTTTTAATAAAGTAAATGGTGCACATATAACAGCATCTACTGCTTCATCATTTAAGTTCCCTTTTATTTCATTAACAAATTCTACTGCTTCTTTTATCGTTTTATGCATTTTCCAGTTTCCTGCAATAATAGGTTTTCTCATTTTACTTCCTCCCTGTGCGAGCTTTTATTTATTTAAATTACTTATTATCTAAAGCAACTATTCCTGGTAATTCTTTACCTTCTAAGAACTCCAATGAAGCCCCTCCACCAGTTGATACGTGAGTCATTTTATCTCCGAATCCTAATTGGTTAACAGCAGCAGCACTATCTCCACCACCGATTACAGTTGTAGCCCCTTCTAAGTTAGCCATAGCTTTTGCTATTGCTAAAGTTCCTTTTGCGAAAGCTTCAAATTCGAATACACCCATTGGTCCATTCCATACTATTGTTTTAGAATTGTTTACAACATCTACGAATTTAGCTTCAGATTTAGGTCCTATATCAAGTCCCATGTGACCTGCAGGTATGTTTTGATCTTCTGTTACAACAACCTCTGCATCAGCAGCAAATTTAGCAGCTGCTCTTGAGTCAACTGGTAATAAGAAGTTAACACCTTTTTCTTTAGCTTTTTCTAACATTTCTTTCGCATAATCTATTTTGTCTTCTTCACATAAAGAAGTTCCTATTTCATACCCTTGAGCTTTTAAAAATGTATACGCCATTCCTCCACCGATTATTATGTTATCAACTTTTTCTAATAATTGGTTTATAACTGCTATTTTATCAGATACTTTTGATCCTCCAAGTATAGCTGTGAAAGGTCTTACTGGGTTAGCTACTGCTTCTCCTAAGAATTTTAATTCTTTTTGAATTAAGTATCCACAAGCTCTTTCTTCTAAGAATTCCCCAGCACCTACTGTTGAACAGTGAGCTCTATGAGCAGTACCGAAAGCATCATTTACAAATATGTCTGCTAATGAAGCTAATTCTTTAGAGAAGTTCTCTTCGTTTTTAGTTTCTTCTTTTCTATATCTAGTATTTTGAAGTAATACTACATCTCCGTTTTGCATTTTTTCTACAGCTGCTCTTGCATTTTCTCCAACAACATTGTCATCTGCAGCAAATACAACTTCTTGATTTAACATTTCAGATAATCTTTTAGCTACTGGCTCTAAAGATAATTCTGGTTTAGGTTCTCCTTTTGGTTTACCCATATGTGAGCAAAGTATTACTTTAGCTCCATTTTCTATTAAATATTTTATAGTAGGTAATGCACCGTTTAATCTGTTTTCATCAGTTATTTTTCCATCTTGTAGTGGTACGTTAAAGTCACATCTTACTAGTACTTTTTTCCCGTTAACATTTATGTTTTCGATTGTTTTTTTGTTTAGCATAGACATAGTACAATCTCCTTTCAGTCAAACTATTCCGATTTTATTATACTCTTTTCATAAATATATTTTATATCTTTTATTATTAAAAAAAGTCCAGAGCCCGTAGTATAAAACTACAAACCCGGACTTTATATCAAACTATTTAGCTAATTTAGCGAAGTATCCTAAAGTTCTTATTAATTGAGAAGTGTAAGACATTTCATTGTCATACCAAGAAACAACTTTAACTAATTGTTTACCATCAACTTCCATAACTCTTGTTTGAGTTGCATCGAATAATGAACCATAGCTTATTCCTATTATGTCAGAAGATACTAAGTATTCTTCAGTGTATCCGAATGATTCGTTTGAAGCAGCTTTCATAGCAGCATTTACTTCTTCAACTGTTACGTTTTCTTTTAAAGTACAAACTAATTCAGTTAATGAACCAGTTACAACTGGAACTCTTTGAGCAGCTCCGTCTAATTTACCTTTTAATTCAGGTATAACTAAACCTATAGCTTTTGCAGCTCCTGTAGTGTTAGGAACTATGTTTCCTGCTGCAGCTCTAGCTCTTCTTAAATCACCTTTTGGATGAGGACCATCTAATGTATTTTGGTCATTTGTATATGCATGTATAGTAGTCATAAGACCTTTTTCTATACCGAATTTGTCATTTAATGTTTTAGCCATTGGTGCTAAACAGTTAGTTGTACAAGAAGCCCCTGATATAACTGTTTCAGTTCCATCTAAAGTATCTTGGTTTACGTTAAATACTATTGTTTTAACATCCCCTGTTGCTGGTGCAGATACAACAACTTTTTTAGCTCCTGCTTCTAAGTGAAGACCAGCTTTTTCTTGAGAAGTAAAGAATCCAGTACATTCTAATACTATATCTACCCCTAATTCTGCCCATGGTAAGTCAGCTGGATTTCTTTCAGCTGTAACTTTTATTTTGTGTCCATTTACTACGAAAGCTCCTTCTTCAACAACTATTTCACCGTTGAATCTACCTTGAGCTGAATCGTATTTGAATAAATGAGCTAATGTTTTAGCGTCAGTTAAGTCGTTAATTGCAACTACTTCAAACTCTTCAGTTTGTTCCATTAATTTTCTTAATGCTAATCTACCTATTCTACCAAATCCATTAATTGCTACTTTAACCATCTTTGATATACCTCCTACATGGCTTAATTTGATTTTATTTGTACTAGTTAATCTAGTTAACTTCAATTAGTTCAAGAATACGTCTTGCACTTTCTTCATCAGTAACAAGTACTATATTCTTGTTTACTTTGGAAATTGCGATAAAAGCTTCAGCTTTTTTTCTCCCCGCAAATACAGCTATAGTTTCTCTTTTATTTTTGAAGGTTTCCATATCAATCCCCACTGTATTTAACTTATGTACAATTTCCCCTTTTTTATTAAAGAAATGTCCAAATGCTTCACCTACAGCTTCTTTGTCCATTATTTCTTTCACTTTTTCATCTGATAATTTTCTTCTTCTTACCATCTCGTCAGCTCTACCAATTCCAAATACTAATATATCTGAGTTTTGAATTAACTCTAATGTATTTTTTATCTCTGGCTCTTGAGTAAGAGTTTTTATGGACTCCTCTCCTAACTCGTCTGGTATATTTAATAATTTATAATTAGAATGAATATTCTTACTAACTTCTGCTACTACGTTGTTTGATTGTGTTTCAATATCAAGACCAACGCTTCCTCTTGCTGGAACTACTGTTGTAGAACTATATTTTTTATCACACTTTATTGCTTTAGCAAATTCAAGCATTGTGCTTCCACCAGCAATTGAAACTACACTATTTTCATTAAGTACACTTAAAAAGTACTTTGAAGCTTGTTTCCCTACATCTTTTAGTAAACTATTATTCTTTTCATAACTACCTGGTATTAATATAACTTTCTTTATGCCCAAAGTCTTTTGAACTTCTTCTTGAAGGGCTTTCAATCCAATTACATCATTCATACCTTCTCTTAACTGTTGTAATAAATCTCTTCCTTCGTCAGTTATAGTCATTCCTTTTAAGTTTACATCTATAAGACCTTGTTGCTTTAAAAGCTCTGTTTCAGATCTTATTATTCTCTCTCCACTTTGTAAAGATGTAGCTAGTGCTCTTCTTCCTATCGGACCACTTAAAGATATCTCTCTTAAAATCAAATATCTTTTTGTCATGCTTTCAACAACTTCAGGAATTAACTTCTGCTGAATTTTTAATAAATTTTTCATGATAATATCCTCTTGATTAATAATGTAGCGGGACTTTTCATGTCCCTTATATTAATTTTATGTCCCACAAGATAATTTTATTTTAACCCAATGAAAACCATTTTTCAAGTAGTTTTTTTGTAAATTATACGTTAATTTTTTAACTTTAGTAAAATACATGGTATGAACCATCTAATTTATTTTTTCCTGTTTTATATAAAAAATTCTCTTAACTGCTATGGCCAATAATTTAAAACCTTATCGTTCCTTTAAAATATTTAAATTTACAAGAATAACCTATTAATTTCGCGAAATTTAATAGGTTGCAATTTATAAAAAAAGGAACTGTTTTTAAACAGTCCCTTTTTTTATATTTATATTAAAATTACATATTATCTAATATTTCTCTTAATTCTTCTTCTGTATAGTGATAGTTACTATTACAGAAATGACAACTTATTTCAGCTTGCTTATCTTCTTCAATTATCTCTGTTAAAGTCTCTTTACCTAAAGATATTAAAACTTTTTGTATTCTATCCTTAGAGCAATTACAATCAAACTTAACTTCACATATATCTAATATTTTAGGATCTAGACCATCTAATACTATATTTAACATATCATCTGGACTCATGCCTTCACTTAGCATTGTAGTTACTGACTTTAATTTAGATACGTTCTTTTCTAATGTTGATATGGTTTCTTCTGTAGCATCTGGCATTAATTGAACTATTATACCACCAGCTTGTTCTACCTCTGTTTCTTTAGTAAGAACTCCTAAAGATACTACTGATGGAGTTTGCTCTGATAAAGCAAAGTAATGAGTGAAATCTTCTGCTATTTCTCCACTTACTAATGGATATGAACCTACATAAGGATCTCTAAAACCTAAGTCTTTGATTACTTTTACATAGCCATCTTTACCAACAGCTCCTGCTACATTTAATTTTCCATTTGGATAGTTTGGAACTTCTACACCATTTAAATCGGGATATTGCACGTATCCTTTTACATTACCTTTTGAGTCAGCAGTTGTAAGTATAGTTCCTATTGGTCCTCCACCTTTTATAATTACACTTAATTCATCTTTTTCGTTTTTCATCATTAAGCCCATCATACATGTAGCTGTTAAAGTTCTTCCTAAAGCTGCTGTTGCAACCTTTACTGTGTTGTGATTATCTCTAGCTTGTTGAACTAAATTTCTTGTAGTTCCAACATAAGCTCTTACTTGTCCATTACCACTAATGGCTTTTATAACATAATCCTTCATTATTATTCCTCCGTCTATTTATTATTTTTTACAAACAAAAAATACTCTCTCACTGTCATTTTTAGGACTCTCTAACTTAAAATCTCCATATGTTTTAATATATTCAAATCCTGCATTTTTTAGTAATTGTATTATTTCTTCGTTTTTGTAAGCTCTCTGAAGATGAGTTTCTTCAAATCTTTCAAATTTACCCTCTTCATCTCTCACAAAAAACGCTAATTCCATTTCTACTAAATTATCATAATCATCGAAATAATTTTGCCACATATAAGCTATATCTTCTCTATTTTCTCCATACATGTTATTTCCAAGTACTTGAGATAACTTGTAATAAGAACTTATATCAAAGATAAATATTCCATCTTTTTTTAATAACTCATGACATTTAGTAAATACTCCTTCTAAATCTTCATCATAAGTTATATAGTTAAATCCATCACATCCACAAAGAATGCAATCTAGGTTAGTAATTTCAAAATCAAGTTCTGTTATGTCTTGCTCTAAAAGTACTAATTCAACATTTTCTTTTTCTGCTTTTTCTCTAGCTACACTTAGCATCTCTTCTGATATATCTATTGCAGCTATATCATAATTTTTTTTAGTAAGTGGTATAGTTAAATTACCTGTTCCGCATGCTAATTCTAATATATTTTTGACTTCAACATTTTCACTTTTTATTATATCTTCAATATATCTAACCCAATTGTCATAATCAACTTCATTCATAAGTTCATCGTAGACAAAGGCAAAATCACTATACTGATTCATCCTTTTTATCCTCTTCTTCAACTTTCTTTTTTAATTGTTTTTTTCGTGATGTGAGGATCCCTCCAATTCTTCCTGCTTCCTTTGCAGTAAGACCTGCCCATCCTTTTTCATCGACCTTATCAAGTAAGCCCAATTCTTGGGCTATCTCATATTTCATTATATCATCATTTGTCAATGGTTTTACTTTCTTTTCATTTTTCTTTCTTTGTTTCTCACATTTATAAATAAATTCTTTTGTTAACTTATTATTATCCATAAAAAAACACCCCTTTTTTCTGTAGTTTTGTCATATAGATGAAAATTTATACAGAAATCTAAGGGGTATATTTTTATTATACTAAATTCAAATAACATATTTTTTTAATCAAAGTATTTATCCTATATATAGCAAAAATATATCTTTGAAATTAAGATTGTAGTGATTTTTTATATTTTAAAATAGTTTCATATATCTTCAATGCTTCTACTAATATATCTTCATTGAAGTTAAAATTTATATTATGGAGTCCATTTACAAATCCTTTTTCTTCATTTCTAGCCCCTAACATAAAAAATACTCCTGGTACTTCTCTTTGATAGTAAGAAAAGTCTTCTGAAATCATTAATGGCTCTGTTTGAATCATTTTTTCTTTTCCAACAGCACTTACTAGCTCCTCATATAATTTTTCATCATTTTTTACAGCTAAAAATCCATCTATAATTTCTATGTTTACTTTGCAATTATAAGATATCTCAAATCCTTTAGCAAATTCTTTTATACGACTAGCCATAGTTTCATATACATCTGGATTAAAACACCTCATAGTACCTTCTAATCTTACACTTTCTGCAACAATGTTTCTTACATTTCCACCACTTATCTTTCCAATAGTCAGTACAGCTCCCTCCATAGGATTAATGTTTCTTGATATGATACTTTGCAAACTTGTAACAAACTGTGCTGCTATTAATACTGAATCTGTTGCATTTTGAGGGATTGCACCATGACCACTCTTACCTATTATATCAATATTTATTTCTCCATTTTGAGCCATTAGATATCCAGGTCTACAAGCTATATAACCTTCTTCAAAATCTGGATGTATATGTAATCCATAAACTTCATCCACATTATATTTTTTAAATACTCCAGCATCCATAAGACGTTTAGCCCCACCTGTATCTTCTTCTGCTGGCTGAAACACAAAAACTATATTATCTTTTAACCTTTCTTTATTAGATACCAAATACTCGATTAATCCCAGCAATATGCTCATATGCCCATCATGACCGCATAAATGCTCTGCTCCATTTTTACTTGGTAGTGCATCTATATCTGCCCTAAATGCAATTGTTTTTTTAGGATTTTGCCCCTTTATTATTCCTACTGTAGCTGTTTCTAAATATACTTCGTACTCAACTCCTAATTTATCTAAATAATCTCTAATATACTTAGCTGTATTAAATTCCTTATGCGATAATTCAGCTAATTGATGTAAATTCTGTCTATGACATCTTACTTTTTCATCTAGATAAGATATATTCATACTAAACGTCCCCTCTTTTCCATTTTATAGATAATTATAATAGTAAATAAAAAAAAGAGAAACAAAATATTTTGTTTCTCTTTCATTATTATCAATATTTAATTTATATTAAATTTAGCAAGTGAAGAATAATTTAGCGATTCCACCTTTAGATGTTTCTCTATATTTATCCATCATATCTCTACCTGTTTCGTCCATTATTTCAACGATTTGGTCAAATGTTACGTGATGTTCTCCGTTAGTTAATAATGCATAGTTAGCAGCATCAAATGCTCTTTGAGCACCCATTGCATTTCTTTCTATACATGGTATTTGAACATATCCGTAAGCTGGGTCACAAGTCATTCCTAAGTGATGTTCTAATCCTATTTCAGCAGCATATTCTATTTGTCTTAAAGATCCACCTTTTAAGAAAGCTATTGCAGCAGCAGCCATTGCACAAGCAACACCTACTTCACCTTGACATCCAACTTCTGCACCTGATACAGAACCATTTCTCTTAACTACTATACCTATTAAACCAGCTACAGCTAAAGCATCTAATATTTGCTCATCTGTGTATCCTTCATATTCTTTAAGTGCAAATAATATTCCTGGTATAACACCTGCTGATCCACAAGTAGGAGCAGTAACTATAACATAACCTGATGCATTTTGCTCTGAAGCAGCTAAAGCATATGAGTATATTAAAGTATTTAATTGTTTATTTTTTTCATATTGTTCATGGAAAAATCTAGCTTTTCTTTGTAAATTTAATTTACCTGGTATAACTTCTGTAGTTGCTAAACCATCTTCAACAGATTTTTGCATTGCATCTTTGATAGTTCCTAAGTAATCCATTATATCTTTATCATCATAAGTTTTAACATAATCTGCGAAGTTTTTGTTGTTTTGTTCACACCAAGTAATTACTTCTTCTAATGTAGAATGTGGGTAAGTATCGTTTGCACCGCTATTTCTCATTCCTTCTTCAGCTATTGTACCTCCACCTACTGAGTAGATTGTCCAATCTCCGATTACATTTTTGTTTTCATCTAAAGCTTCAAGCATCATTCCATTTGGATGATATTCTTTAACAACATCTTCTCTCCAAACGATTTCAACGTCTTTAGGTTCTAAAGTTTTCTTTATTATATAATCAGTTAAATGACCTTCTCCTGTTGCAGCTAAACTTCCATATAAATGAGCTCTATAGCTTGAAGCTTCTGGGTATTTATTTTTAAATTGCTCTGCTGCCCTTTGAGGTCCCATTGTATGCGAGCTTGATGGTCCATTACCAACTTTGTATAGTTCTTTTAGTGATTCCATGTTATTCCTCCTTGGAGTTTGTTTATTTCTCTTTAGTAAAAAATATATATCTTAAAAAGATATATCTTATAGTTCAATTATACATTCTTAGTAAGAATTGTTTAATATTAATATAAAATTTATTTTAAATTATAAAAATTAAGTTTTACATATTTAAAATAATTCATAATGATATAATACCGAAGTTTTAAAAAAAAATCTAGGTATAATTCAAGGTAATTTTTTACAATTTTTATTGATTTTTCTTTTCAAATATACTACCATTAATAGTAATTTAAAAACTATCTTAACCTATGGTAGAGGTGCAATAATTATTAGTATTTGAAAGTAGTCGGCAGGTGTTAATAATCAAAGAAAGGAATTATTGCCGAAAAGAAAATCTTGGCAAAGAGATTCTTTGGGGTTATACAAAATATGTATGACACTGTCACTTATAATCTAAGTGGTGAGCTACAAGGTTTACTTTGATGTGCACTCTAACGTACAAAGTATTCCTTTGTGCGTTTTTTTAGTATAATTATTTAAAAGTACTCCCTTAGATTATCTCTATGTTATTAATATTTAATTAAAAATATATTATGGGGTGATTAAAATGAAAAAAGTTAATATTGCATTAGTTGGCGCTACAGGAATGGTTGGAAGAACTTTTATAAAAGTCTTAGAAGAAAGACAATTTCCTATAAATAATATTTACCTATTCTCTTCTGCTAAATCTGCTGGTACAACAGTAAAGTTTGCAGGTAAAGAAATTGTTGTTGAAGAACTTAACGAAAATTCTTTTGATAGGGATATACAAATAGCTTTATTTTCAGCTGGAGGCTCTGTAAGTGAAAAATATGCTCCAATAGCTGCTTCTAAAGGTGTTATTGTTGTAGATAATTCAAGCCAATGGAGAATGGATCCTAATGTTCCATTAGTTGTTCCAGAAGTAAATCCTGAAGCAGTTAAAAATCATAAAGGAATTATTGCAAACCCTAACTGCTCTACTATTCAAGCTATGGTTCCTCTTAAACCTCTATATGATAGATATGGTTTAAAGAGAGTTGTTTACTCAACATATCAAGCAGTTTCAGGGTCTGGGGTAAAAGGGGTTCAGGATTTAGAAGATGGTGTTTTAGGTAAGCCAAATAAATTCTATCCTCATCCAATAGCATTTAACTGCCTTCCACATATTGATGTGTTTGAAGAAAATAGATATACAAAAGAAGAAATGAAAATGGTAAATGAAACTAAGAAAATTTTAGGTGACGATAATATAAAAGTAACTGCAACTACTGTAAGAGTCCCTGTAAGAGGTGCTCATAGTGAATCAATTAACTTAGAGTTTGATAAACCATTTGAATTGGAGGATATATTTACTGAATTAAGAAATGCTCAAGGTATAGCTATAGTTGATAATCCTGTAAAAAATGAATATCCCCTTGCTATAGATGCTGAGGGTCATGATGAAGTTTATGTTGGAAGAATAAGAAGAGACTTTAGTGTTGATAATGGCATTAATATGTGGGTTGTTGCTGATAACATTAGAAAAGGCGCTGCAACAAATGCAGTACAAATAGCAGAATTATTATTAAAATATGATTTAGTCTAAAATCAAATAATAATAAATAGTAATTAGTAGTGATTAAATTTAAAATAAAGGGGAGATTTTAAATGATATTTAGAGGTTCTGCAGTTGCTTTAATTACACCATTTGATGAGAATGGAAAAGTTGATTTCGAAAAACTTAGTGAGTTAGTGGAATATCACATAGAAAATGGAACTGATGCAATAGTTGCTTGTGGTACTACAGGTGAGGCTAGTACATTAAGCGATGAAGAGCAGTTAGAAACTATAAAATATATAATTGAAAAAGTAAATAAAAGAATACCTGTAATAGCTGGTACCGGTGGAAATGATACTAATCACTCTATTGAGTTAAGTAAAAAAGCTGAAGAATATGGTGCAGATGCACTTTTAATAATAAGTCCTTATTATAATAAAGCAAATAAATCAGGTTTGAGAAAGCATTTTGTTACGATAGCTGAAAATGTAAATCTACCTATTATCTTATACAATGTACCTTCTCGTACAGGAGTTAATATTCCACCTTCTTTAGTTGCTGACTTAGCAAGAAGTGTTGAGAATATAGTTGCTATTAAAGAAGCTTGCGGAGACTTAGCTCAAGTTACAGAAATTTGTAGATTAGTGCCTGAAGGATTTGCTGTATATTCTGGTAATGATGATTCTATACTTCCTTTATTATCTGTTGGTGGAGCTGGTGTTATATCAGTGCTTGCTAATATATGCCCTCAAGAAACTCATGATTTAGTGGAAAAATTCCATGATGGAGATATAGAAGGTTCTAGAAAATTACAATTAGGTATGAAAGCTTTAATAGATGCTTTATTTATAGAAGTAAATCCAGTTCCAGTGAAAACTGCTATGAATTTATTAGGATTTAATGTGGGAGATTTAAGACTTCCTCTAGCTGAAATGCAAGAAAATAACATCGAAGTTTTAAAACAAGAATTAATAAACTGGGGATTTGAATTAAAAGGATTAACTAGTTTAGAATTTTAGTTGTGGGAGGAAATATGATAAGAGTTATTATAAATGGATATAGTGGTAAAATGGGGATGGTTTTAACTAAATGCGTCAATGAAGATGAAGATCTTCAATTAGTTTGTGGTGTATCAAAAGATAAATTAGATGTTCCATTCAAAACTTATACTAAAATGAGCGACATTGAAGAGCAAGGTGATGTGATAATAGATTTCTCTCACCACTCTGCTATAGAAGATGTATTGAATTATGCTACTACTACAAAAACACCTTTAGTAATAGCTACAACAGGGTTTAATGAAGAAGAACTAAATAAAATAGGAGAGTCTTCTAAAATTATACCTATATTCCATTCATCTAATATGTCATTAGGTGTAAATGTATTAGTTAAATTAGTTAAAGAGGCTGTTAAGATGCTTAATGGCTTTGATATAGAAATAATAGAAAAACATCATAATTTAAAATTAGATTCACCAAGTGGTACTGCTGTCATGATTGCTAATGGAGTTAAAGACGTTCTTCCTAATACTAAATTTATATATGGAAGACATGGACGTTCTGACAAAAGAACTAATAATGAAGTTGGTATACATGCTGTAAGGGGTGGTACTATTATTGGTGAACACACTACTATTTTCGCAGGTCATGATGAAATAGTTGAGCTAAAACATACAGCTCAATCTAAAGATATATTTGCAAAGGGATCTATGGCTGCTGCTAAATATTTAGTAAATAAGGAACCTGGATACTATAATATGGATAATATGCTAGACTAACTTGGAGGATGAAGATGGTAAACTTAAACGATGCTTACGAAATAGCAAAATATATAAAATGTGCTGAAAAACAAACACCTGTTAAAATTTATGTATCAGGTGATATAAAAATTGAGAAAAATAATAGATATAAAGTATTTGGGAGTAACGGAAACTATACTTTAATTGGAGACCATAAAGAAATAATGAATGACTTAGAAGAATTAAAAGCTTCTATAGACGATATTCATGTGGAATATGACAGAAGAAATTCTGCTATACCTCTTTATAACTTCTTACATGAAGACGCTAGAATTGAACCAGGATGCATAATAAGAGACATGGTTACTATTGAAAAAAATGCTGTTATAATGATGGGGGCTGTTCTAAATATAGGTGCTATTGTTGGTGAAGGCTCTATGGTTGATATGAATGCAGTAATAGGTGCAAGAGGTACATTAGGTAAAAATGTTCACCTTGGGGCTGGTGCTGTCGTTGCTGGTGTTTTAGAGCCACCTTCAGCTTCTCCTGTTATAATAGAAGATGATGTTATGATTGGGGCTAACTCAGTAATACTTGAAGGGATTAGAATCGGAAAAGGCGCTGTTATAGCTGCTGGTTCTGTCGTAACTAAAGATGTAGAGTCAGGTGTAGTCGTAGCTGGTTCTCCTGCTAAAATAATAAAAGTAAAAGATGAAAAAACTGCTGACAAAACAAAATTAATGGAAGATTTAAGAAATCTAGACTAAGAATC
Source organism: Terrisporobacter mayombei (assembly GCF_014333445.1). GTDB lineage: Bacteria > Bacillota > Clostridia > Peptostreptococcales > Peptostreptococcaceae > Terrisporobacter > Terrisporobacter mayombei_A. The sequence goes on from NZ_JACRYU010000014.1 coordinate 128,624, forward strand.
TTAAGTTATTCATTATATTTTAACTTATTGTTATGAAATATGAATAGGCTATACACTTTCAAATAAAGTGTATAGCTTTTATTTTTAACCTATAAGGTTTACAAATATCGGAACTAATAATACAGTCATTACTCCACAAATACCTATAGATAAACTAGACATAGCTCCTTCTACTTCTCCCATTTCTAAAGCTTTGCTTGTCCCCATAGCATGCGCTGCTGTACCCATAGCAATTCCTTTAGCAACGGGATGTTTTATATTTGCTACTTTTAATATTATTTCTCCTAGTATATTTCCAAATATACCTGTTGCAATTATGCATACAACTGTTATAGCTTCTACCCCTCCTAATGCATTAACTAAAGATATACCCATGGGTGTTGTTATAGATTTTGGTAAAATAGAATATATTATTTCGTAATTTGTTAATGTTAATTTTCCTATAACAAAAACCATTATGAAAGATGTTACCACACCAACTGATATTCCTATTAAAATTTCCTTCATATATTTTTTAAATAAATTAAACTGTCTATAAAGCGGTACTGCTAACACTACTGTAACAGGTCCTAGCAGAAAGTTTAATATATCTGCGCCTATTTTGAAGTTTTCATAAGGTATATTAGTAATTTTTAAGAATGATATTATTAATATTATACAAATTAATAAAGCATTAAATATTGGCTTTTTAGCCTTCTTCTGCATAAATAAACCTATATTATAAAAAAATAAAATAGTAACTAGTCCAAATAATTGAGTATTTAATATTTGTTGCATTTATTTCCTCCCACCATAATCTTATTATGCTAATTCTTCATTTTCTAAGTCATTGTTTTCCACCTTCATAGAACTTTTCCTAATCATAAAGTCTACAGTCTTTCCTGTTACAAACATTATAATTATAGTGGCTAACGTTATACATAATATCAAAACTACAATATTTTCTGTAATTAAACCTAGTGATTGTATAAGAGATACACCTGCTGGCACAAAGAATATAGCCATATTATTAAGTAAAAAATCCGTTACTTCCTTAATTGTATCCTCTTTTATGACTTTGAATTGTAAAAATAAAAATAGTATTATCATTCCTATTATAGTTCCAGGAATATTTATAATGCTCTTGAATAGAGAACTAATTATTTCTCCACCAGCCCAAATTCCAAGTATTATTCCTAATTGATTAAATATTTTCATAAAGCCTTCCCTTTCTTGTGATTTTTATTTTAACGTATATACAAATGTTGAAAATCTAAATTTATATAAAAATAACATATAAAAATTATACATCATCTTACTTAATATATAAATATTTTAAGGTTAACAGGTTAGAATTTATAATTTATCCAAAAACAGATAAATTATAAATTCCATACCATTCAAAAAGGTGTTATCTTAGAATGATTTAACTCATTAAAAGAATAACACCTTTGTTTCATTTATTACATATTATAATCCTTTAAAATATTCTATTCCCATAGCTTCTCTTACTTCTTTTAAAGTCCCTGAAGCTACTTCTCTAGCTCTTTCGCTACCTTTTCTTAATACTTCATATAGATATTCTTTATTTTCTTCTAATGCTTTTCTTCTTGCTCTTATTGGCGCTAATTCTTCTTCAAGTACATCTATTAATAATCTCTTAAGTTTAACATCTCCAAGACCACCTCTTCTGTAGTGAGCTTTTAATTCTTCTAAATGCTCTTTATCTTTGTAGAAAGCATCTAAGTAAGTGAATACTGTGTTATTTTCTACGCATCCTGGATCTTCAACTCTTATGTGATTAGGGTCTGTGTACATACTCATTACTTTCTTTTTAACTGTTTCTGAATCATCACTTAAGTATATAGCATTTCCTAAAGATTTACTCATCTTAGCCTTACCATCAATTCCTGGCATTCTTCCTTCTACACCTTCTGGATACATTCCTTCTGGCTCAACTAAAACTTCTCCATAAGTATTATTGAAACTTCTTACAATTTCTCTAGTTTGCTCTATCATTGGTTTTTGATCGTTACCTACTGGAACTAAATCAGCTTTAAAAGCAGTTATATCAGCTGCTTGGCTTACTGGATAAACGAAAAATCCTGCTGGTATACCTTCTCCAAATCCTTTTTGCTTTATCTCATCCTTAACTGTAGGGTTTCTATTAAGTCTAGCTACTGTAACTAAATTTAAGTAATATGCTGTAAGTTCTGCTAATTCTGGTATTTGTGATTGTATAAATATATTAGTTTTATCTGGATCTAATCCTACTGATAAATAGTCTAGCGTTACTTCCATTACACTATCTATTATTTTTTGCGGATCCTTGGCATTATCTGTTAATGCTTGTTGGTCTGCTATCATTACAAACATATCGTATAACCCTGAATTTTGTAATGCTACCCTGTTTTTTAAAGAACCTGTGTAATGACCTAAATGAAGTTTACCAGTAGGTCTATCACCTGTTAATATTATTTTTTTGCTCATTTTTTATCTCCTTATAATATTTTTTAAAGTAATTTTATGTTATTTCCATATAATAAAAAAACTCCGTCCTAAATAATAGGACGGAGTATAATATCCGCGTTGCCACCTAAATTGTGTACTACAAAATACACCTCTTAATTATTGGTACTATCATACCTCAATTGCTGTAACGTGCAACACACGGTAAAGTCTACTCTCAAAATGATTTCAATTTACTCCTAAAAGGCCCATTCATTAAATTCTTTCTTGTTAAGATTCCACCACCCTTAACTCTCTAGTTTGAATCTAAATTTAATTACTCTTCCTCATCACCGGATTTATTATATAATTTATATTTTTATATTATTATTTTTTCATTTAAATGTCAATAAATAAGCTTGTTATATATTATTAATAAGTATTACCACTAGTTACAATAAAAATTCTCTTTCTTAATTTTTTTCATTTACTTTCTATCATCATATTTTTCTTTGAGTATATAACTACCTTTAATTACATTATCATTTTACTTAAATGTAATATATTCTTATAAACCATAGTATTAAATGTTTTATAAAAACTAACCTATTGAATGCAATTTTGGTATTTGTTTATAATTATGAAGGGTATTATTTATATGTAATTAAATTTATTAAGGAAGTGATTATTATGGAAGTATATGCACTAGGTCACTCTAATTATCCATTTGACAAGCTAATAGAAATTTTAAAAAAATATAATATTGATTGTGTTGTTGATGTTAGAGAAATTCCATATTCTAAATATAATGTTCAATATAATAAAGAAGTTTTTCAATATAATTTAAAAAAACTAGGATATACCTATATCTATATGGCAGATGAATTTGGAGCAAAAAGGAAAACGAGAGAAAGCTATAACGAAGAAGGATATGCTGATTTTAAAAAGGTTATTCATGAGGATAGCTTTAAAAGAGGAATTGAAAGATTAAAAGTAGGATGCAATAAGGGATATAAAATAGTCTTATTAAGTGCCATGCAAGAACCTATCAGATGCTCTAGAGCAATATTAGTTGGTAGGCAATTAGTTAAAGAAGGATTTGATGTTAAATACATAATGCATGAGGGTGACTTAAAAACTCAAAGTGATTTGGAAGAACAACTATTGGATAAATATTTTAATTGTAGAAATCAGCTAACAATAGATGGTTTATTAGGAAATGGATTAAGTAGGGAAGAAATGATAGAAAAAGGCTATGAATTAGCAAATAGAGAAATTGGTTATAGGATGGAAAAATTATAATAAAACCTAAACTCTAGAAGTTTGTTTTTAATGGCTATGATTATAAAATCATAGTCATTTTTAATTAAAATTTCATAATTTTTATTTCAGAAAATAATCAATGTATAAACACAAGAATTTTTAATCTTCAAACAAAAATAGTTCCTCAACAGAAACCTCAAAAATTTTCGCTATATCATAGCTAGTTTTAGTGAAGGATTGTATTTTCCATTTCCAAGATGAACAATTTTCTCACGTATTATACCTACTAACTAAGCCAGTTCATTTTGCTTCATAAGAGATTTTTCCCTATACTCTTTTATCTTTATTCTTAAAGTTGACAATTGGTTTAAATCTCATTTCTTTTCATAATATTAATATTATAAATAATTCTTATAATTGTAATTCCTACAAACACCGAAGATAATGTAAATTCCCTTAATACTATTGATATAGCTATAAGTAACCACATCCCCGCCTCTAAAAATAAAAAGATGTTAAGCTATTTCAGCCTAACACCCTTTAATATATCTATCTATCTTGATCTGTTACTGCAAAAACATATGGTATATTTCTATAGTAATCTCCGTAGTTTAATCCGTAACCTACAACAAATTTATCTTCTATAGTAAATCCACAGTAATCAGGAACTAATTCAACTTCTCTTCTACTTGGTTTATCTAATAATACACAACATTTTATACTTGCTGGATTCTTAGCTGCTAAATGTTTCATAACATGAGACATTGTGTGAGCTGAATCTGTTATATCATCAACTACTAATACATCAAATCCTTCTAAGTCTGATTTTACATCATTAACTATTTGAACTCTACCTGTAGATTGTTCTCCATGTCCGTAACTTGATGTAGTCATAAACTCTATTCTTACAGGTACATCTATTTCTCTTACTAAATCAGCACAGAAAATGAAGCTCCCTTTTAATAGTGACACTACCATTAATTTCTTTCCAGCGTAATCTCTTGAAAGTTCTTTTCCTAATTCCTGTATTCTAGTTTTTAATTGTTCTTCCGAGCAAAGTACTTCCCATACTTTTTTATCAATATCCATTGATTAACCTCCTAAATAAATGATGATATTTCCATTTTATAAAAGATTAACTTCTTTTGCAAGATGGTTTTAATCAACTTTGTTCATATCATTCATTACGTTTAATATAATCTCATCTGTTATCTTCATTCCTTTATCACTAACTTCACCTAAGTTCTTTATAGATTGCTCAACCTGCTCACCAACTATACCATTTAAAGGCGGAACAGTATATCCTTGCTTAGCTATAACAGCACTTTGAACTGCTGCTGAAGCTGCTGAAGATAATTTTAATGCACATCCGGCTTTAGCTCCATCACAAATCATACCACTTAAATCAGCTATCATATTTTCTATAGCCCCATAAATATGTTTCATATCTCCTCCCATTAACCATGATATACCTGCACTAGCTCCAGTAGATGCTGCTACACCACATCCACAAACTGCAGAAAGTCTTCCTGTATAATTTTTAATATATCCAGTTACTAAGTGAGATATAGCTAAAGCTTTTGCTAATTTTTCATCATCTTGTGGGTATTTTAATGTATATGCAACTATAGGAAGTATGGCAGTTAATCCATGATTACCACTACCATTAGAGCTCATAACAGGAAGTTTTGCTCCACCCATTCTAGCATCAGATGCAGCGGCGGTTAACATCATAGCCTTTGTCATTATTCCATCCCCCAATAATCCTTCTTCTATAGATTCCTTTATACCTTTTCCAACACCTATACCAACTTTATTTTCTAAACCATACTTTGCCATATCCATATTCATTTTTACACCATCTAATAAGAATTTAATATCTTCAAAATTCATAGCTTCTACATTTTCTACTAAATCCTTTATAGTTATAGTATCCATAATATTTTCTATTTCTACTGGCTCTATAGTTTTTTCTTGTTGTATCTCTTCCTTAACTTCTTGAACCATTTCATCTAATAATACTTCATCATTTCTCTGTAAATAAACGAAATTATCATGTTTTGTTGTTATTATAACTTTAGAAGTATTGTTTTCTCCTGTTAATCTTACTTCTATATAAACTTTTTCAGTAGTATTTATAGGTGTTATACTTATTGGTTTTGTATCAACATATTGTTCTGATTCTTTTACTTGTTCTTCACTTAATCCTTCTAATAAAGTTAATCCGTCCTTTGACTTTCCACCTACAAATCCCATGGCAGTGGCTATTTTTAATCCTAATCTTTCTGTTCCTGGTATGCCAACACACATTGCATTTTTATAAATACTTGGACTTACTAGTATTTGATTTTTTACTACTTCTTCTCCTAATAACTCTTTCGCTTTTGCACAAGCAAGTGCAACAGCAACTGGTTCTGTACATCCTACAGCTGGCTTAACCTCTGCTTTTAATATATCGATTAATTTGTCTCTTAAATCTATCATATTTATATCCTCCCTCTAACCATATTCAAAAATTATATATTCATTATAATATCAAAGCAATTTTCATGCCAACTTTTTAATTTTTCCCATATTTAAATAATATTTTTTTATAATTAAATATCTCGAGTTTTCAATAATATATGCACTTTAATAGTTTTCACTTTATAGGTTAAATTTTCTGTATTTTTATAAAATCTCAAAATAATAAAAAAAAATCTCAAAATGAGATTTTAGTCTCATTTTGAGATTAGATTATATTTTTCTAATTTTCTATATAAAGTCGCTCTAGATATTCCAAGAGCATTTGCTACCAATTCTTTATCTTTCTTATAATTTTTAAATTTATTCATAGCTTTTTGTATAGCTTCTTTTTCTAAATCTTCAAGAGTTCTAATCTCTTCTTTTTTATCTTTCACATCATCATAATATTGCACTTTTATATTATTAGGGATTATATCTAAAGTCAATATTCGTGAAGAAGACATATTTATACTATACTCAATTATATTTTGTAGCTCTCTAACATTTCCTGGCCAGCTATAATCCACTAAAGCACTTTTAACATCTTCGTCAATTCCAATAACATCCTTATCAAGTTTTTGAGAATATTCCTTTATCATATAATCTATTAAAAAAGGTATATCTTCTTTTCTGTCTCTCAAGCTTGGTAGAGTAATTGGAATAACATTTAATCTATAATAAAGGTCTTCTCTGAAGTGTCCCTCTTGAACCATCCTCTCTAGATTTCTATTGGTTGCAGCAATTACTCTTACATCAATAGATATATTAGATTTACCACCAATCTTATCCAATTCTCTTTCTTGCAGTACTCTAAGAAGTTTTCCTTGTAAATGTAAGCTCATATCACCTATTTCATCTAAAAATATAGTTCCTTTATGAGCAACTTCAAACTTACCTAACTTACCACCCTTTCTTGCTCCTGTAAATGCACCTTCTTCATATCCAAATAATTCACTTTCAAGTAGATTATCAGGTATTGCCGCACAATTAACAGTAACAAAAGGATAATCTGTCCTGTTACTATGATTATGTATTGCTCTAGCAAATAGCTCTTTACCAGTACCACTCTCACCTTCTATTAAAACTGTTGAGCTTGATTTCGATGCAATTAAAGATTTTTGCTTCGTATGGATTATTATATCACTATTTCCAATTATATTATCTAAAGTAATTTTATAATCTTTATTTATCTTATTATAGTTTTTTATTGCCTCTTTATTTTCAATAAAATCTATTACATATCCTTTTAATTTATTTTTTACTACTATTTTATTTATGTTGTATATTCCCTTTAAATTTCGACCATTTTTCTCATATGAGAATATACCTGTTCTATACTTTTTAAAGTCTTTTTCTGATGTCTCTTTAATAAAATCTAAAATTTCAAATATATTTCCAGTTTCTAATTTATCATCTTTTATATTAAATGTTTCTTTAAATTTAAGATTATATTTATCTATATTACCTTTAATATCAATAGAAACTACTGCCTTATTCATACCATTTAGTAGAATCTCTAATTTCTTTTTTTCTAATTCTAATTCCTCCGTCTTATTTTGTGCTTTAAGCTTATTTGAAATTAAATCTGCCATTTTTCCTAAGAAATTAGTCAAATCCTTAGCATTATTAACTATTCTAGAAGATTGCTCTTCATTAAAGGCTATAAGCCCCACTACCCCATATGAATGACCGTCTAATACAATAGGACAACATACTTCAGCGAATTCTTTGCAATGCTCATTATTATAGCACTCTTTACAAATTTGATTTCTCTTTGCATCATCAATATATATTAATATTTGCTCTTCTAGACACTTTTTAAATGCTGAGTGTCTATTTATCTTTTCACCAATTTTATTTAAATAAGTACCTGTACCAGCTATTCGTTCTAATTTTTCATCTACTATTGTAACATCAATATTTAAAACAGAAAGCATAGCTTCTGCAATATGTTGAATATCCTGCTTTATATCACTTAAACCATTCATATTAATTATTCCCTAGTTTTTTTTATATTAAGTAAAGATCTTATTTCTTTTAAAACAACATATATTCTATTTAATGTTATTTGTATAGTTATAAGTATAACAAATAGCATTACTACAGCTACAATTGAAAAGTTTATATTCACTCTTATCTCTCCTTATAACAAAAGACTAGGTTAACCTAGCCTTTCATTTTATTATTTGATTATATTCTAACTCTTTTATTTCTTTTTTCCTATATAAATATATCTTTTATTTTGTATTTCTTTTAACTTACCATCAAAATTAAAAGATTTAAATATATCTAATACTTCACTAGGATAATTGTAGTGTATCTTATCACCGCATATTCTATGTTTGAAATACTTTAATTTTACTTTTAGGTCCTTTAAGTTTAAGTCCTCAATAATTACTTCTCCGTTATCTTTAAGAACTCTATTGATTTCTTTTACTGATTTCTTACAATCTGCCGTATGATTTAAATAATCTAATACTATAATTTTATCGAAATACTTATCATTGAAAGGCATATATTCTAATTGGCCGTTAACAACGGTACAGTTTTCATTCATTACATGGGAAAAACATATTTCTTCCCTATTACTATGTTCTAAAATTGTTACTTGTACCCCGAATGCCCTTATTCTTTTCCCTAGCTCTCCTACTTCTCCAACTAATAATACTCTATTCCCGATATCATACCTTATATTATTTAGAAAAGATAGTACTTCTTCCGAAAATTCAAGTAATCCTGAACATGATTCATATTTATGATATAGTAAACTTTCCACGTTATCCTCCCTATAAAGTTCTTCATAAATTCCAGTCATTATTAGATTATAATAAATCCTAATTAAGTATTCAATACAATAATTCATTATTTATGTTAAATTTATTCCTCTTCTTCCAACTCCATCTTTTTTATCTTAGAAACAGATACTTCATAAGCTACTTTTTTAACTGAACTACCAGCTTCTAATTTTTTATCATATACTCTACTTTGTACTCTTCCCCACATTTGTACTCTATCTCCAACATTCAAATTCTTAGCAAATTTGGCATTTCTCCCCCAAACGATTGACGGTATATAGTCTGATTTATTGTATGGTCTATTAATGGCTACCAATAAATCTGTTATTTCTCTCCCTAGTGGTGTCTTTCTATAAACAGGAGCTTTACATATATATCCATCTAAGAAAATGCTGTTTGGATCTTTAGCATCCAAATCTGTTATTGCCTTTATTTCCCTAACAAATACAGTCAAAACAAGCTTATTCTTATTATCAATATTTTTATTATAAGATCTTAACTGACCAACAACACTGACTATTTTATCTTTTTCAAAATCTATTTCTTGTAAAAGTCTTTCTGAAATTGTCATTGGAAGAACATCATTAGAATTACTCAGCCTATTAATTTTAATTTTTGTACTATAGAATTTTTCTCCGAAAATTTCATGACTAAACTCTAATTCATCTTCAAGTTCTCCTTTTAAATTTACAACATTAGTATCGTCCTTAACAATTATCATATTATTTCTCCCCCCAAAATTGTTAATTATAGCTTTATCTTTACTTATACAATAAATATATTTATAAGATTAACTTTTTATTACATTTAATCCTTTTCCTTTAATTTTTGAACTCCAGAATCATTAACTTTATAGTTATCTTTATAAATCAATTGTGAAACTGTGACCATAGAATACTTTTGCTGTAAATTACTAAGAGTTTCTTCTAAATATGTACTTACATCTCTTGAACTTGCATGAAATAATATTATTGAACCTGGTTTTGTATTTTTTGACACTCTCTCAAGAATATATGTTGAGCCTATATTTTTCCAATCCCCAGAGTCAACATCCCATTTTATAGTGTGATATCCTAAGGATTTACAAACATCTATTGTCTCTTTGTCCACATTTCCAAAAGGAGGCCTAAATAAATTCACATCATCACCTGTTATATTCTTAATTTTTGTAGATGTTATTAATAATTCATCTTCTTTATTTTCCTTAGATATTTCTGTAAAAGAAGTATGTGTGTTAGAATGATTACCTATTTCATGCCCCCTATTATGTATTTCTTTTACTAAATCTTCATTGTCATCTATCCAACTACCAACTAAAAAAATGTAGCTTTAGCATTATACTTATCTAATATATCTAAAATATCTTCTATGTTTTCACTTCCCCAAGCAACATCAAAAGTTAGTGCAATTTGTTCTTCTTTAGTGTCAACCCTGTTTATAGGACTCTCATATTTTTGTATTAATGAACAAATATTTTTTATACTAATAATAAAACCTATTATTGTAAGTAGTGCCACTAAAAATACGCTTATACTTAGGATGAATGCCTTGATTCTTTTGTATGTATAATTCATTTTATTACCTCCTTTGTAAAATACATCTATAATATATGTATTTTTATTGCTAATGAAAAATTACAAAAGCATTAAATGGCTATAAAAAAACAAAAAAATACCTATTTAACATTTTGTCGACTTATTTGGATTTTTTTTTCAGACATATATTAATCTAGAATGGATAAATTAATAGTAACATCATCAGATGATGTTATTAAATAAAATTTCAACTTTAGAGGAGGAAATCTATTATGTCAAATTCTAACAACAGACAAGCTGTACCAGAAGCGAGAGCTGCTTTAAATCAAATGAAATTAGAAATAGCAGGTGAATTAGGCTTAGCTAATTACGAAAACATTGATAAAGGTAATTTAACAGCAAGACAAAATGGTTATGTTGGTGGATATATGACTAAAAAATTAGTTGAGATGGCAGAAAAACAAATGGCAGGTAAATAATTAGTTTATAGACCTAGCAAAAATAAGGCTACCTAATTTAGGTAGCCTTTATTCTATATTTCTAGCAATATATACAATCAAATTGATATTTAGTTCATGTAATTATTACATGAACTAAATAATTTTTTATTATTAAATACCACTTTTATTTTTTTATAATTTAGTTTAATATAATAATATAAATTGTTTTGCGGAGGATAATAATATGTTTGAAAACTCAACTGAAGAGCTAGCATATCATAAACTTTTAATTTTATATATTTTAGACAAAATCAATATGGATTTAACTAACTCACAGATAACACAAGTTGTTTTAGAAACTGAAATGATGAATTATTTTTCTTTTCAACAAATACTTTCTCAACTTATGGATTCTAAGTTTATAAAACCATATAAAGATTCTGGAAGAGAGTATTATTGTCTTACTCAAAAAGGATTAGAAACTTTAGAGTATTTTTTAACAAGAATACCAGAATCATATGCTTTAAAAATTGATGACTACATAAAAAATAATAAAGAAAGCTTGTTAGCAGATACTCAAGTTAAATCAAGCTTTGTCAAACAAAGTGAGAATGAATTCATTGTTAATTTAAGAGTTATAGAAAATCAAAGTAATTTAATAGACTTAAATTTAAATGTTTCATCAGAAAAACAAGCAAAACAGATCTGTAATAATTGGAACAATAATGCTTCTAATATGTATGCAGAAGTTATAAATTTACTGATTCGAGATATTCACTAGAGCCTACATGCAAATAATTGTTGTAGGCTCTTTTCCAACTTTTATTTCTTTTATTAATCCATTTGTAGCTGTGTCATATACTTTTACCGAATTTCGTTGAGTATCTGATACAAATAATCTTTTCTCATCCTTAGAAATCTCCAAACCTTGTGGAATTCCATCAACATCTATATTTCCAATATATTTAACCTGATTATAATCTAATATCTTTATATTTTTATAGCCTAGGTCAGCTATATATACCTTTTTATCTTTATAGTTGAAAGATATCTGTACCGGTAATAAAAACTCATCATATACTTGTTTAGTTTGTAAACTTTCTTCATCAATAACAACAACCTTACCATCTAATGTAGATACATATATTTCATTTTTATACTTATCTAGCTGAACATGCCAAGCTTTAAAATCTATACTCATTTTTTGCTCTACAACTTTATTAATAATATCAATCGACGTTATGGAGTCCATACATGGCACATATAGTTTTTTCCTTGGCAAATCAAAGCAAAAACCATGAGGCATATCATCAACACTAACCATTCCTATCGGGTCTAGTGTATTTTTATCCATGAAGTATATGCTATTTGAATCTTCATTGGCAATAAAAATCTCTTCATTATACAATGCTACTTGCGTCAAACTCCCTCCAATAGACGATGAATCTATAATTTTCTCATTGGTCATGTCTAAAACATATAAAATACCATTACTCGAGCTTGGTAAATACATTTTATTTTTTTCTTTATCTATGCAGAAATGATGTGGATAGATATTTTCATCTAACTTTATCTCTCTCTCCAAAGTAAGCGTCTCATAGTCTATTATGCTTATACTCTTTGATAGATAATTAGAAATATATACCTTCACCCATTATCCTCCTTTCTATATTTTTAATACTATAATAATATATTAGATTAAATATATAATTATTCTTCTATCTAGTTGCTTTATACTGTTTATATTGATATTATAAATTTTAGAAATATTTATGTTTTTAAGGAGTAGATGATATGAAAATAACATTTAAAACAAGTGGAGTATGTTGCCGTCAAATAGAATTAGAAGTTGATGAGAACAATGTTATAAGTGAAGCTACATTCGAAGGCGGATGTAATGGAAACTTAGCTGGTATAAGCAAGTTAATAGTTGGACAAAATGCATTAGAAGTTGCTGAAAAATTAAAAGGAACTACTTGTGGCTCTAAGAATACTTCTTGCCCAGACCAATTATCTAAAGCAATAATAGAATCTTTATAAAAAATTAACTACATAAATAAAAAAGGTAGTCATTATAACTACCTTTTTTATTCTCTTATCATATTTATTTAACTAATTTTCTTACAGTTCCTATCATATATAAAGAACCAGCTGATATTATAACCTCGTCTTCTTTTGCATTTTCTAAAACATATTTAACAGCATCATCTATGTCACATATAGCAGTAACATCTTCCACATATTTTTCTATTTTTTCTTTTAATTCTTCACAGCTTATAGCTCTATCACTATCAGGTGTTGTCGTAATTACTTTATCAAACTTGTCCATTAATATTTCAAGTACACTATCAATATCTTTATCTTTTAACATACCTATTAATAATGTCATCTTCTTATCTTTAAAATGCTTTTTTAAGGCTTTTGATAAAGATTTAGCCCCATCTTCATTATGAGCTCCATCTATAATAAATGTAGGATTATCTTTTATCTTTTCTATCCTGCCAGGCCATTTAGTCTCTAATAATCCTTTTCTAATTGAGTCTTCACTTATTTCTACTTTTCTAATACCCTTTAATACTTTTATTACTGTTAAAGCTAGTATTGCATTATTTACTTGATGCTCACCTATTAAGCTTATTTCCATATTTTCTAATTTTTCACCTAATATTATACAATCAAATATTTGAGAGTTTATATCAGATTTTTTTATGACCATATCATTAAAATTAGCTTCAACGTATTTATTATTTTTTCCTTTGCAAACTTCTTTTATTACATCTTCTGCTTCTTTCTCTTGTTTATAAACAACGGTGATACCATCTTCTTTTATTATTCCAGCTTTTTCATAAGCTATTTTTCCAAGTGTGTCTCCAAGTATACCTATATGATCCAAACTAAGAGATACTATTACACTAGCTAAAGGTGTTTTGATTACGTTGGTAGCATCAAATCTTCCTCCTAGACCCACTTCTAATACCACATAATCTGATTTTTGCTCATAGTAATAATAAAATGCCATAGCTGTCTCTATTTCAAACTCAGTAGGATATGCAAATCCTTCTTGAACCATTATCTCAATTTTATCCTTCATCAAAGTAACTATTCTAGCTACATCTTCCTTTGGTATATTTTCCCCATTAAGTCGTATTCTTTCTGTAAAATCTTCTAAATATGGAGATGTATATAATCCAACCTTATATCCTTGCTCTTTTAATGTATTTGATATAAAAGAACATACAGAACCTTTTCCATTTGTTCCAGCCACATGAATAAACTTAAGTTTATCTTGTGGGTTTCCTAATAACTCTAATAATTTAGAAGTATTTTCTAATCCTAGCCTCATTCCAAACTTATGTGATGTTTCTATAAACTTTAGCGCCTCTTGATAATTCATTATTTTCCCCCTCAACTTATTTTAAGTATTTATGTTAATTTCTTTTTTATTTTATATAAATTTTAAGTATCTATAGTTTATTATAATATATTTTAATGTTTATTGTATAAAAAAGCTACTTCTATGAATAATCACAAAAGTAGCTTTTCACTATTTATATTATTTTAATTTAGCTTCTATATTTTCAAGTCTTTCAAGAACTGATTTCATCATTTCTTCGAATTTTTCTTTTTTAGCCTTTTCTTCATTAACTAAGCTTTCTGGAGCTTTAGCTAAGAAACCTTGATTAGAAAGTTTTCCATTAACTCTTTTTATTTCACTTTCTAATTTAGCTTTTTCTTTAGTTAATCTTTCTTTTTCTTTTTCGAAGTCAACTAATTCATCAAGTGGTATAAATATTTTAGCTCCGTTTATAACAACTGATACAGCATCTTCTGGTATGTTCGCTTCATTATCAGCTATTTCTACTGTTGAAGCTGATGCTAAAGTTACAAAGTATTCTTTAGTAGCTTCTACAGCTGATTTTTTCTCTTCAGTTGGAACTATTATTACTTTAGCTTTTTTAGATGGCGGAACATCCATTTCAGCTCTAGCATTTCTTATATTTCTTATACCTTCCATAGCAAGTTCCATCATTTCTTCTTCACTTGACATGTTATCTTCTTCTTTATAGTGTGGCCAGTTAGCTATTACTATACTTCCTTCTACAGTTGGTAAGTAAGTATATATTTCTTCAGTTATGAATGGCATATATGGATGTAATAATTTTAATATAGTTTCAAGAACATAAGTTAATGTGTATAAAGCTGCTTTCTTAGCTGCTACATCATCACCATATAATCTTGGCTTAACTATTTCTATATACCAGTCACAGTATTCTGTCCAAGCAAAATCGTAAATTTTTTGTGCTGCTATACCTAAATCAAATTTATCCATGTTGTCTATAACTTCTTTAACAACATTGTTAGCTCTTGATATTATCCATTTATCAGCTATTGTTAAATTAGCTTCTACAGACTCTCTAGTAACACCATTCATTATTTCTTCATCTATATTCATGAATACAAATCTAGATGCATTCCATAATTTATTAGCAAAGTTTCTAGCCGCTTCAACTCTTTCCATGTAGAATCTCATGTCATTTCCTGGAGAGTTTCCTGTTACTAACATGAATCTTAAAGCATCAGCTCCGTATTGATCTATTACTTCAAGTGGATCTATACCATTTCCTAAAGATTTACTCATTTTTCTACCTTGAGAGTCTCTAACTAATCCATGTATTAATACATGATCAAATGGTTTTTCATTCATACAGAACATTCCTGCAAATGCCATTCTTACAACCCAGAAGAATATTATATCGTATCCAGTAACTAATACGTTAGTTGGATAGTAGTATTCCAATTCTTCAGTGTTATGAGGCCATCCTAATGTTGAGAAAGGCCATAATGCAGATGAGAACCAAGTATCTAATACGTCTTCATCTTGTTTAAATTCTCCACATCCACACCTACATGATTTTGGCATTTCTTTAGCAACTACTACTTCACCACATTCTTGACAGTAGTAAGCTGGTATTTGGTGTCCCCACCATAACTGTCTAGATATACACCAATCTCTGATATTTTCTAACCATTGTAAGTAAGTTTTGTCATATCTTTCAGGTACGAATTGTAATTCTTTTGATTTTAATATATCTATAGCAGGTTTAGCTAATTCATCCATTTTTACGAACCATTGTTCAGATAATCTTGGTTCTATAACAGTATGACATCTATAGCAAGTACCAACTGCATGTGGATGGTCTTTTATTTGTATTAAGTATCCTTGCTCTTCTAAGTCTTTTATTAATTCTTTTCTACACTCATATCTGTCCATACCTTGGTATTTACCAGCAAGTTCATTCATAGTTCCATCTTCGTTCATAACGTTGATTTGCTCTAAGTTATGTCTTTCACCAACACCAAAGTCATTAGGGTCATGAGCAGGAGTCATTTTTACTGCACCGCTTCCGAAATCTTTATCAACATAATCGTCAGCAACTATTGGAAGTTCTCTTCCTACTAAAGGAAGTATTGCAGTTTTTCCTACTAAATGAGAATATCTTTCATCTTCTGGATTTACTGCTATACCAGTGTCTCCTAATAATGTTTCTGGTCTAGTTGTAGCTATTTCTAAGAAATCATCACTATCTTTTAAGAAATATTTTATATGATAGAAGTTTCCATCTTTTTCTTCGTGTTCAACTTCAGCATCAGATAAAGTAGTTTTACAATCTGGACACCAGTTTATTATTCTGTTTCCTCTGTATATTTGACCTTTTTCATAAAGTTTTATGAAGAACTCAGTAACAGCCTCATTACATCCTTCATCCATTGTAAATCTTTCTCTATCCCAGTCACAAGAGTCTCCTAATTGTTTCATTTGGTCTACTATTTTTCTACCAAACTCATTTCTCCAATCCATAGCTCTCTTTAGGAATTCTTCCCTACCTAATTCATATTTAGTTTTTCCTTCTTGCTCTTTTATTCTTTCAACAACTTTAACTTCTGTAGCTATAGATGCATGGTCTGTACCTGGTTGCCATAAAGTTTCATAACCGTCCATACGTTTCCATCTTATAAGTACGTCTTGAAGTGTGTGGTCAAGAGCATGTCCCATATGTAATTGTCCTGTTATATTTGGTGGGGGTAAAACTATTGTGAAAGGTTTTTTATTTGGATTTGGACTTGATTTAAAGTAACCCTTATCTAACCATTCATTGTAAAGTCTTTTTTCAAAATCTTTTGGATCATAAGTTTTTGATAAGTTTTTTATTGCCATTGTTATCCTCCTTCTATGTAAATTCATATTGATTTTTATTTACACTATTTACATTTTTAAATAAAAAGAGCTTTTCATCCTTAAAATAAGGACGAAAAGCTCGCGTTACCACCTTAATTCCATAAAAAATTCACTTTGCTCATGTCACCAACTATATGCCTTGGCAAGCGTTTCATAAATCAGACTCACTTAATAAATTTGCTTAGCTGAATTATTTATGGCTCTCAATAGATTTTAACGATTCTCACCGTCTAAACTTACTATTAGTTCAGCTTAGAAACTCCAAAGCTACCTTCTGTAAATATTGACTAAGAAAATCTTTCAGCTACTGATTTTCCTCTCTTATAGTGTATTTACATACTCCTCTTTTTCACAGTCTTTTCATTAAATTATTATTAATAATTATTATAACTAATGTTTAGGATTATTGTCAATTTAATTATATCTATATATTCATGAACTCTTACCAAAAGTTCTTCGGTTTTAAGTCTTCAGTAATAGGTTTAATTTCATATCCTCTTTCTTTTAATATAGTTATAATATTGTCTAAGCAATCTACCGTCCTTTGATTTTCATGTAATAAAATTACAATATCATCTTTTTCTCGTGCATAATATAAGATATTACTTACGATTTGATCTTCTGATGACTTCCAATCTTCTGTGTCTATAGTCCAATCCCAAACTAGAAATCCTTCATCGATAAATTTTTTATAAATACTTTCTACCATATAAGGCTTACTACCAAAAGGTATCCTAACTAATCTAGATGTCTGTCCTGTTATATTGTAAAAAGTTCTATTGCAAGTTTTAAATTCTTCTATGGCTGAGTCTTCACTTTTATATAGTTCTTTTATATCGTGAGTAACTCCATGAAATCCAGTCCCATGACCTTCTGAATTCATCCTCTTAACAACATCTTTAAAAACTATCATGTTATCATTTACCATAAAAAATGTACCTTTTACATTATTTTTATCTAAAATATTAATGATTTGACTAGTATATTTAGAAGGACCATCATCAAAAGTAATATAAGCAACTTTATCATTTTGATCACCATAGACAGTTATTTTATTGACTGCTGTTACAATTAATATCAAGAACATAAAAAAAATGCTTGATTTAAGTACTATATTTTTTGCTTTTTTCATCATGACTAACCACTCTTTTGACTATATTTTATATAGTAATTTTGTCCCTAATACATGGCTTTTATACTAAATAATTTTAATTCTTCACGTCTATCAATTGATTTAGCATATTCATTTTTTCGATTATTTTGTTTAAATGGAAGTTAAATACAGGACTTTCTTTTTCATTAATTTTTAATTTAATAATATCATTTTTATATAACTTTTTTAATTTCTTATGATTTTCTTTAGTTAAGTATAATTCTTTTTCCAAAAGCTCTATTGATTTTATATGAAAATATACTTGTCTACAAATATCTAATGTTTCATCTATCAAATCTAAATTCATATTTTTTGTACTATAATTTAATTCATCAATAAGCTTTGAATAAATTTTTTCTGAATTATTAATTTTATCTTCAATTTCATCTATTTTAATATTTCTATTTCCCATGACGATAGACTTTAAATTTTCTTTGAATAAAGATTTAATTTTTATAAACTCATCCATAGTACTATTATAATAGTTAGGCCTAGCAACTATATAATTAATTATTAATCCCATTACGACCCCTACAGATGTATCAATTACCCTTTGTACTGAATAAACAAGAGGCGTACTATTTATGTATCCTAAATATAAAGAAAAGAAGGTTACACTAGATACTACTAAAGATGATAGTTTCAATGTTTCACAACATTTTATAACTATCATAATACCTATACCACAAAGTATTGGATCTGCTGGCGATATTAGAACCAAAAGAAACCCTACTATTCCGCCTATTAATGTCCCTAAAACTCTTTGCGACCCCATTTTAAAAGATGTTTTAATTGTATCTTGCATAGTTACCACACATGCTGTAGCACAATAAAACATATTATCTACTGCAAATCTAGTTAGTATACAGCATAAAGTCACAGCAATACCTGTCTTTAATGTTCTCATACCTATAAAGTTTTTTATCCGCATATTATTCCTCCACCGATGTCAATTATACATATTTAGTATAATATATTTATTAATGTCATGAATAGTATTTAAATAATTTTACATTTTTTTCTTGCACATTAACAATAAAAAAATAAAACTGCAAATGCAGTTTTATTTTTTATCTACCCTATTTCTACCATCTCACCGTTTTTAGCATAAATGATTTTTTCACATATGTTAGTTATATGATCCCCTATTCTTTCAAGATATCTCCCTATAAATACTAATCTCATACCCTGATTTATGTTCTTATCAGGAGCTTCATGCATAACTTTTAAACAATCTAATCTTACTTTCTTATATAACTCATCGATCTCTCTATCTCTTTGCGCCACATCAAATGCTAATTTCTCATCATCGTTTTTTAATGCATCCCATAATCCATTTAACATTTCAACACATATATCTTTCATTTTAGGTATATCTATTAAATCTTTTATAAACGGTTCTTCACCTATTTCTAAACTTTCTGTACATATGTTTACTGCATAATCACCAATTCTTTCAAGCTCAGTCGAGATATCACAAAGAGCATATATATATCTTAAATCTTTAGCCAAAGGTTGTTTTAAAGCCATAAGTTCAATACTTCTGTCTCTAATATATTCCCTTAATATATCAATATCATCGTCTTGTCTGATAACTTTTTTTGCTCTTTTCATATCCTTGTTTATTAGATATTCTACTGATAAATCTACAGACTCTTGACATTTTTCAATCATCCTTAATGTATAGTCTTTAAGAGATTGAATACTTACATCTAAATTTGTAATAACCATGGTTTGCACCTCTTTCCAGTTTTAATAATAAATTTTAACCGAATCTTCCTGTTATATAATCTTCAGTTCTCTTATCTGATGGAATAGTAAATATGTCTTTAGTATTATTATACTCTATTAATTCACCATTTAAGAAGAAACCTGTATCATCCGAAATACGAGCTGCTTGTTGCATATTATGAGTTACTATCACTATAGTATAATCTTTTTTAAGTTCAAATATTAACTCTTCTACCTTGGCAGTTGATATAGGATCAAGAGCCGATGTTGGTTCGTCCATTAGTATTACATCCGGCTTCATAGCTATAGTTCTAGCTATACACACCCTTTGCTGTTGTCCTCCTGAAAGTCCAAGAGCTGGTGTTTTTAATCTATCTTTTACTTCATCCCAGATAGCTGCTCCTTTTAAACTTTCTTCAACTATTTTATCTAAAGTAGCTTTGTCTTTTATTCCGTGTATTCTAGGTCCATAAGCTACATTATCATATATACTCATAGGGAATAAATTGGCTTTTTGGAATACCATTCCTATTTTAGTTCTTAATTTTATAACGTCATTATTTTTGTAGATGTCTTCTCCATCAACTTCTACCAAGCCTTCTATTTTAACATTTTCTATTAAATCGTTCATTCTATTTAAAGTTCTTAAAAAAGTTGACTTTCCACATCCAGATGGACCTATTAATGCTGTAACTTTATTTTCTTTAATATCCATATTTATTTTTTTAAGAGCTTGTTTATCTCCATAAAATAAGTCCAAATCTCTTATTTTTAATTTATTTATATCTTTTACACTCATATTATTTTCTCCTTAATTGAAAAAGTTGTTTGTGCTTAAAATCCGATTTTATTGAACTACTATATATTACCTTTACTTAATTTTTTAGCAATAAATTTAGCAAGTGTATTTAATACTAAAACTATTATTATTAATACTACTCCGACACTAGCTGCACCACTTATATCACCCATTTCTTTTGTTAAAAGGTATGAGTGAACAGTTAATGTTCTAGCACTATCAAATATTGATGATGGCATACTTGCAACAGTCCCTGCTGTTAAAAGTATAGCTGCAGATTCACCTATTACACGTCCGATTGATAATATAACTCCTGAAAGTATACCTGGAAGAGCACTTGGTAAAATAACCTTGTATAAAGTTTGGAACTTCGTCGCTCCCATAGCTAAAGATCCTTCTCTATATTCATTTGGTACAGTTTTTAATGCTTCTTCTGTAGTTCTTATTATCACAGGAAGAATTATTATGGCTACTGTCAATGCTCCTGCAATAATTGAATATTGTAATTTTAAAGTTACAACAAAGAATATTCCTCCAAATAAACCGTAAATTATTGATGGTATACCTGCTAAACATTCTGTAGCGAACCTTATAGTTTCTACTATCTTACCTTTTTTAGCATATTCATTAAGATATATAGCTGATAATATTCCTATTGGTGTTGCAATTGCTATAGACACACCTACCATATATACTGTGCTGACTATCATTGGTAATATTCCACCATCTCCTGATGCTGAATAATCTTTAAATATATAATCTAAACTAACGCCTTTTATTCCATTGACAAATATAAATCCTACTATTAATATTAATAATCCTACAGTTGCAAATGCTGATAAATATAGCAGAGAATTTAATATATTATCTTTTAATTTTCTCATATTATTGTTCTCCCTTACTTGTTAGTTTTCTTAACACTAGATTAAGTATTAAGATAAACATGAATAGTACAACTCCAGTAGCAAATAACATTTCTTGATGAGTTCCGTAAGCGTATCCCATCTCAAGGGCTATATTAGTAGTTAAAGGTCTTACGCTATCTACTAATGAGCTTGGTATAACTGGCGAATTCCCTGCTACAAGGATTACTGCCATAGTCTCACCTATCGCCCTCCCGATTCCAAGAACTACCGCTGCTAAGATACCTGATTTGGCAGCTGGTAATACAACTTTAAATATTGTTTCTATTTTAGATGCTCCTAAAGCTAAAGATCCTTCTTTGTAAGCTTTTGGTACTGCTTTTATAGCTGTTTGAGAAACTGATATTATTGTTGGTAACATCATTATTGATAAAACTAAAATTACGGCAAGTAAACTTTGACCTTTTGGTAAATTTAATAAATTCTGTATCCTTGGTACTATAAATGCTAATCCAAATAACCCGTATAATACTGATGGTATCCCTGCAAGTAACTCTACTGCTGGTGATATTATTTTTTGAACTGACTTCGGAGCTATCTCTGCTAAGAATACTGCTGTAAATATTCCTATTGGTACTCCTATTAATAAAGAACCTATTGTTGCTATTAGTGATGCCACTATCATCGGTGCTACACCAAATTTATCTGAACTCGGTAACCAATCTGTTCCTGTTAAGAATTCTATAAATGAATAACCTTTAAATAAGAACGGTGTTAATCCTTTATAAAATACGAATCCTATTATAAGTAATAAACTTATTACAGATATCCACGCACTTATCATAAATACTTTACTTGATATATTTTCTATTAAATACTTTCTATTATTTGACTTTCCACTTGTCTTTTTATCTTTGGTGGCGATTTGATTCTTGTTTGTTATTTCTTGGTTAATCAAAGCACTTCCCCCTTTATTGTTCATTATATTAGTTGTTTTATACACTTTTCCTTACACCCCTATAATATAATTTAAAAGTTAAAAATATATTAGGTTTAAGTTAAGGTTATGTAAAATATAAAATATTTAACTATTTTGTAGTAGTAAGTATATAATATATGTTAACTTTGTTAATTTGTAGTAAAATGTAATTTTTAATAAAAAAGAACCATTCTCTAATATAAAGAATGGTTCTTTTTAACTAATCTATAAATTCTATTAAGTTTTTACCTAGTTTAGCTACCCTAGCTAATGAGTAAACATCATATCCTTTTTCCTCTAATTTACCTCTTCCAACTTGGAAAGACTTTTCTATAACTATCCCTATACCCGCGACTGTTGCTCCAGCTTCTTCAACTAATCTAGCTGCACCTAATGCTGCTTCTCCGTTAGCTAAAAAATCGTCTATTATAAGTACTTTATCTTCTGAAGTTATATAATTTTTAGATAAAGTTAATTCATAATCTGACCCTTTTGTAAAAGAGTGTACTGTAGTTTGATAAACTTCCCCATTTAATATCTTTGATTGTTGTTTTTTTAGAGTTACCATAGGTAAGTTCATTTGTAAAGCAGTCATAGCTGTTGGTGCTATTCCAGAACTTTCTATAGTTAATATTCTAGTTATATTATGATTTTTGAAATACTCTTTAAAATAGGTTCCCATCTCGTACATTAATTTTGCATCAACTTGGTGATTTAAAAATGAATCTACTTTTAAAACCGTATCATTTAATGCTCTTCCATCTTTTAATATTCTATCTTTTAAAGTTTTCATTACACAACCTCACATTCAATTTCTTCAGTATTTGCTGATATTTCTTCTTTTTTATCTTCTCTAAGTATTATGTTTAAAATTAAAGCAACTATTGTACCTGTTGATATTCCTGATGAGAATATCATTTGTAAAGCTTGTGGTAACTGAGATATAAAATCTGGTCTAAATGTTACTCCTAAACCTAATCCTACAGATGTTGCTATTATTAATAAGTTTCTGTCATTTATTTCAACTGAACTTAAAGTTTTTATTCCTGCTGCTGCAACTGTCCCAAACATAACTATACCAACTCCACCAAGTACAGGTTGTGGTATACCATTTATTAATGCTGCAAACTTAGGGAATAATCCAAGTATCACTAATAATATTCCTGCCATTATAGCTACATGTTTACTTGCTACTTTGGTTAAAGGTATTAAGCCTACATTTTGACTAAAAGATGTATTTGGGAATGATCCTACTACTGCACCACATATACTTCCAACACCATCAGCTAATACACCTGAACCGACTCTTTTATCATCCATTTCAATCTCTGATACTTCACCTATAGCTTTTAAACATCCTACAGTTTCTATTGTTGTAACAAAATATGCTGGTAAAAATGCTATTAATGCTTTAATATCAAATGTCACTCCATATTGGAATATTTGTGGTATCGACATTAATCCAGCTTGTGATATTGGTGCAAAATCTACTTTTCCCAAAGGTATACATATTAAGTATCCTACTACCATTCCTATAAGTACAGATGCACTACTTAACATACCTTTTCCGTATCTATTTAAAAGTAAAGTAAATATCATTACAAACATAGCTATTGATACGTTTATTAGACTTCCATAATCAGAAGCTCCAACTCCTCCAGCTGCCCAATCCATTGATACTGGTAATAATGTAAGACCAATTAGACATACAACTGTACCTGTAACAATAGGCGGGAATAATTTCATTAATGGCTTTATAAAATAACTTAATATAATTTCAAAGAATGCTCCTAATATTGTTGCACCTATTATACCTGGTAATCCTAGTACTGAACCTACTGTTATTGATGGCGATACAAATGTAAAATCAGTCCCCATAATACAGGCTACTTTAGATCCTATTCTCCCTACACCTCTTGCTTGTATTATAGTCGCAATACCTGATGCTAATATAGTCGCACTTATTACAGCTGTAGATGTTGATGAATCAAATCCTAATGCACTAGATATTACAAGTGGAACTACTATAATACCTCCAAATGCTGCAAATATATGCTGGAATCCTAAAAGTATTTTTGTCGTCAAACTTGGATTATCATCTACTCCATACTGCAGGTTATTATTTTTGTTCATATTCGATGATTTCATAATATGCTCTCCCATTATTTAATTTTGTGTATATGACTCATTTTCTGGTAGTTTAAAAATAAAAAAACACCTCGATATTATTGAAGTGAACCCTTTACACGGGAATAAATAAAACAACCTCTTTTGAAACATACTATATGTATGATTTTAAAGGAGGTTATTTTATTATGAGTACAAGAGTACACTATTCACCAGAAATA
>NZ_JACRYU010000004.1 GCF_014333445.1 Terrisporobacter mayombei
CTATGACCATAACTACTATTTTTCAAGAAGTTAAAAAAACTGTAAGTAGCGTATTTGGTGGAAAGAAAAAAAAATCAATTGATATCCCTACAGCTGAAAGTAATCCTATACAACAAACAAGAGATATTCAATCTTTAAGCGAATCTTCTACAAGTGGAACAACTTCAGGTGATTCAACTACAAGTTCAACTCCACAAATAACTCCAAGATATTCAAATAACTTTGGCGGAATTTTAACAATTCCATCATTGCCAACTAGATTGCAAACTTCATATAGTACCATTTTAAATATGTTAAAATATGGTATAAATATATTTCAAGAGTTGGAAAATAGAATTGACAAAGTTAATAATCAAATTAAACTCTTAGATTTACAAATGGAGAATTCAGTAGGGACTAAAAAAATAAAAGATCTTCAAACTCAAAATGAACTATATGCACAACAATGCAAATTGCAAAAAGATTTATTTGATGTATTAGAAAATCAAAGAAGAGCAATGCAAGGTAAAGCCCCTAGTTTTGGTTTTTCAATTGACCAACATGGAAATCTAACTAACTATGAGGAAACACTTGAACGTTTAGAGTCTGCATATGAAAATGCTAAGAAAAAAGAAGAAAATTACACAGGTTCAAATGAAACTACTAAAAAAAACTTAGCAAAAGCAACAGAGGATGCAAATAAGAAATTGAGTGAAGCGAAGGAGTTTAGCAGTCAGTATTTAGATTTATTTTATAATAAGATTCCTGGAGCTGAACAAGAATGGCAAAAACTTCAAAACTCCATAAAAGAAAATAATGATGAAATTGAAAAACTTAACAGGAATAATAAATTATTTAAATATCAAAATTCTATTGAAAAAATAAATAATCAAATGGATATATGGAATGATAATTTAGGCTTATTAAAAGTTAAGTTGAATAAAGCAAATGGAGTTAATAAGATTAATATTTTAAATCAACAAATAAATGCATCTCAGTCTTTAATGAACTATCAAAAAAGCATTTTAGATAATTATGCAAGAATGATAGATGTATATAAAAATGATTTATTTGGATATGGAATAAGATTTGATGCTAACAATGATATAACTAATTTAGATGAAGTTTTAAATAATTATCAAAACTCAAGCGATTTAGAAAAAATTAAAGATTTAATTGATGAGTATTTAGACATACAAAGAGATAAAATTCCTGATATTAAAGAAGAATACGAATCATTAAATAATGAGATAAAAGAATATTCCGATGAAATAGAAAAATTAAATAGAGAAGATAAATTATATAGATTTAATAATGCTATTAAAGAGCTTAATAACGAAATGGATAAGTGGGCAGATAAGATTGATTTAATTGATGTTAAATTAGATGGTGCAAATGGAGTTGAGAAGGTAAATTTAATGAAAAATAAAATCGAAGCCTTAAATAAACAACTTCAA
The DNA here is from genome assembly GCF_014333445.1 of Terrisporobacter mayombei. Taxonomy (GTDB): domain Bacteria; phylum Bacillota; class Clostridia; order Peptostreptococcales; family Peptostreptococcaceae; genus Terrisporobacter; species Terrisporobacter mayombei_A. The sequence goes on from NZ_JACRYU010000004.1 coordinate 1,437, forward strand.
ATACAAAGTAATATAATCAATTCTATTAATTCTCAATTACCAGCATATCAACAAGACCTAAGCAAATATGGTGTTCAATTTGATAAAAATGGTGACATAACTAACTACGAGGAGATATTAAATAAATATCAAAATAGTGAAGATTTAGAAAAAATAACTGAATTAATAGATGAATATATTGATAAGGTTAGAGATGAATTGCCTGATGCACAAAAAGAGTACCATGAGTTAGAGAATGCTATAAAAGATGTTTATCAAGAACAATTAGAAATGACTAAAGATGTTGAAGATAAACTTACTCAAATTTATAAAAAACAAATAGAGGATAAAATAAAAGCCATCGAAAAGCAAAGAGATGCTGAGTTAAAAATATTAGATGAGAAGAAAAAAGCATATCAAGCATATAGAGATGAAATAAATTATAAAGATGATTATGACGACCAAATGAAGAAAATCAATAAATTACAGAAACAATTAGAAAATGCACAAAGAGATGATTCTTTAGGTGGTAGAAAAAAAGTAGAAGAATTATTAGAGCAGTTAGAAGAAGAAAATAAAAAACTTCAAGAAATTGTTCAAGATAAGATAGATAAAGATATCAATGACACTTTTGATAAAGAAAATGACAGAATTGAAGATAAAGCTGATAAAGAAATTGAAGACTTAGAAAACAAATGGACTGATAGTAAAATAGCGGAATTAGTTGCTCAGGCACTAGGAAGTGGAGTTTTTACTAGTATTGATGGAGAAGTTTCTAGTTTAAAGGATACTATGTTGGAATTCACAGAGGAAAGTGGAGAGGCATTAGGTGTATTAGGTTCTCAAATACAAAAAGAACTTTGTGATAAGTTAGTAGTTGCACAAGATGTGATGGATAATTTACCTAATATTTTAGACAAATTGAATTTAAAAGATTATTCAGCTAGAAGTATAAACATGCAAAGTGGAAGTGGTGCGAGAACTATAAGTATAGGAGACACGAATATAAATATTTCAGGAAATGCAAACGATGATGTTGTAAATAAAATTAAGGAAGTAGTTAAAGCAGAAAATGAAAAATTAATAAAAGAACTTTACGATAGAAGTTAAATTTAAGGGGTTGCCTAATGGTGACTCCTTTTTATTTTATAAGGAGGCGATACAGTGTTTATATCTAAAGACTTTACTTTTGATAGCATAGATAATAGTGACTATAATGTGATATTAGTTGAGTTTGATTCAGATATATTGAATGAGATAGGAGTAGTATATAAAAGAGATATTAGCAGAGAAGATGGAAGCACATATAATCCTACGTTCAATGTTGAAAATGGAGAACCAGATGATATAGTATTAAATTTAATGTTAGTTGATGATAATATGATACCTAAAGTGTGGAGTGAAGAAGACATTATAAATGTAAAAAAATGGATAATCAAAGATGAATTTAAGCCATTCATAAGTCAAGATAATCCTGATTATATATATTATTTTCAATGTTCAAATATAAGAAAAAAATTTACCACAAAAGGTGAAGGTGTATTGGAGGTAACATTCAAACCTATGGACTGTTTTGTTTATAAAAAATATAGCAAAACAATTACTGTAGATGCTACTGCCAGTTTATCTATATCAAATCCTACTAATGAAGATTATTTTCCTATAATTGAAATCACCAACAAAGGAGATAACTCTACTATTAATAAAATAAATGAATTAGAAATAGAAGGATTAAATAAAGATGAAGGTGTTACAATAGATAACTTAATGTTGACAGTTCTAAATGGAGACATAAATAAGTTTAAATGTTGTAATAGAAAATGGATAAAATTAAATCCTGGGACAAACACATTAAATTTAAGTGGGAATTGTGAAGTTAAAATATTAGCAGAATTTCCGATTATGTTATAGGTGATGTTATGGATATTATTTTAAAAGAAATAAAAAATAAATATACAGTAACTTTACATAAAGTGAATAGAGAAATTATTGGGGAAATACCATTTTTTTATATGGATAGTATTAGTAGAGGTTTGGACGACATAGATCCAATAGAGCTAACTGTAAAAAAATATTATATTTCAAGTGTAGACAAGCAGAAAAGACAATATTTTTATTATGACGAGTTTAAAACTGAAAGATTGATAGCCCTTGATGGAGAATATTTTGTGATAAAAGAAATTTCAGAAGATAGCATAAAAAATACTAAAACTATAAAGGCTTATGGATATGAGAAAAAATTAGAAAAGAATAATATTACAGTTGAAGGTATAGGTTTTATGCTGTTAGATTCAGATGAAGAAAATCTTATATTTTCATTAAGTGATTATATGAAAGAAGAAATAGGATGGTCAATAGGTCATGTAGATAATAACATAAGATACTCTAATTATTCTGAAGGCGAAACTAAATTAACACCTAGAATGAGATGGCAAGAAAGTTTAGACCAAGATTGGTATTCATTTTTAGCGAATACAGTAGCGGAACAATTTGAATGTATAACTGTATTTGATAGAAAAAATAAGACTGTAAATTTATACTCAATAGACTCATTTGGTGAGAATTTAAATATATCTTTATCTTATGATAATTATATAAAATCATTAGAACGTAAATCTGATTCATCTAATATAATTACTAGATTAAAATTATCTGGCAATGAAGAAAAATGTTTTGTAAGAGAGTATATTCCCAGTGGATATGATTATATAGAAAACTATTCTTACTTTATTGAGAAAGAGGAAATGAGTGAAGAATTAATAAATGCTATGAAGTTGCATGAGGAAATGATTAAAGGTTTATCTATAGAATGGAGAGGCTTAAAAAATCAAAAGATTCAACTGGAAACAGAAAAAACTAAATTAGAAAATGACTTATATTTTAATTTAGAATCATTTAAGCAATACAAATCTATAGCAGAGGGTTATAGGGATAATAACGATCCTACTAATGCCGTAATTTGGGAAGCAAAATGTACTAAATTAAAAGATGAAGAGGTTATATTAAAAGCCAATATACAAACTAAAAAAAATGAAATAGATAGTATTAGTAAAAGAATGTCAGAAATAAATAGTCAATGTAGAAGAAATACTGCTAAAAATACAAATGGTGAATTTATATTTAATGACAAGTTATTGGAAGAATTAAAAGAGTTTTTATATTATGATACTTATACTAATGATGCATTTTATGATGCAGAGGAATTAATATCTGTCGGAGAGAGAGAACTAGATAGTAAATGTAAACCTACATTTGAATTTACTATAGATAATAAAAATTTTATGAGAAGATTAATAAATAATAATTTTAGACAGCAATGGAATGGTCAATTAGGATTGGGTGATATTATATCTCTTTATGATAGAGAGGAAAATAAAGAAGAATTTATATTTTTAGTTGGATATACTCAGAATTTTAAAGACAATTCATTATCTTTAGAGTTATCAAATAAAAAGACTAAAAATAATACAAAAAGAGACATAAGCATGTTATTAAAGTTAGCAAAGAATGATAACAAGCAATTGATAAGAAATAGATATGTTTTAAATGCATTAAGAGAATATAGATACAATTTATAGAAAGGAGAGATTACATGCCAATTTTAAGTAACACTCCAACGATAAGATATATAACTATACAAAACCTAGTTATAAAGGATTCTAATGTATACTATCCAATAGTAACCACTGAGACAAGTAGAAAATACATTTATTGGGATAAAGATTCTCCATATGAATTGATATGTGAAGATGAAATGTTAGAAGATAGAGCAAACTTATACTTATTAGTTATAAATAAGAAAGGTAATTTTACTATTGTAAATCAAGATTCGATTAGTGTTAATTTTGATGAAAATATTAAATTAGATGGATTTAATAGTAAATTAAATGCTACAGTTGAAAAAGTTGATGAGCATACAAAGAAATTTATGAGTGTCACAGAAGATATTAATGGAATTAATAAAACTGTTGGAACTATAACGGAAGATTTAAATGAAACTAATGAAAAATTAACTAACTACAAACAAACTGCTGACCAAATAGCTATAGATTTGCAAAATACTAATAAAAAATATAATGATGATAAAGAGTTTAATAAGTTAAGAGAAAATATTATAAGTCTATTAATATCTGAAAATACGTTATTAATAGACTTGAATTCAACTATTAAAGATATAACTAGAGATAATAATTTTACGGCAGAGGAAAAAAATGAGGTAAAAGAAACTAAATCTAAAATCACTAATAAAAATGATTTGTTGGTAATTGAAGTTGATAAGTTGGTAAGTACGTTAGAAAAAGAAGGTTTAACAGATAAAAAAAATCAATTGACATCTGCAAAAGAAGAATATGGTAATGCCTTTGACTTGTTAAATTCAACATTAAACTCATTAGTAAGTGGAAGTGTAATAACTCCAACTCAAATAACAACTCTTATAAATTGTATTTCAAACGTATCAACAAAATTAACTAAATTAAAAAACATTTGTGATGAAATAATATTCTTAGGTACTGGTGGTACTCTATATGAGGAAATAACAAAGATAACTATGACAGCAGGTGGTATTTATACAAAGATTTCTTCAATAGAAGAAAATATAAAGAGTAATCTTTCTTTAGAAAAAGGTATATTAAATCAACATGTGCAGGATTTACAAACTACGGTATATAAGATTGAAACAATAATTAAAGAAATATATATAGATGGTTTGGTTAATCAAAATGAAAAAGATTTAGTTCATCAAGATTTAGAACTAATGGAGAATGAGCATAATGATTTAATAAATAAATATAATGAATATTTATCAAATGAATATTTAAGTCAAGAAATGAAAGCAAAATTACAGGACATATACTCTGATTATGTAAGTGGCTATGATGCTTTTGTTAATGAGTTAAATAATGTGATATCAGATGGATTTTTTAATGAAAGTGAAAAAACAAATGTAGATTTAAAATTAGAGGATTATAGAAAAAATATAATTGTACTTCATAATAATTTATCTTTGGCAATTGATAATTATGAAGAAAATAGATATAAAAGTGAAATAGAGGCTCAGAAAAATCAATTGCAAGGTGAAATAAATGAAGTAAAAAAAGATTTAACAGATTTAAATGATAATATTGAAGGAACATTCAAAAATAATATTATTGATGAGTCTGAGAGAAATGCAATAAAGCAAAATATTAAAAATTTAGACATTCAAAAGGCAAATATAGATGGTCAATACAATCAATTATATAAAAATGCTTTATTGATAGATCCACTTAAAACTCAATTTTTAAATGTATATACTAATTTTAACAGTTCTTATGATACATTACTTGCAACTTTAAATGAAATATTAAACAAAGATACTCTTATAACTCAACAAGATAAAATAAACATGGACAGATGTTATGCTGATTTAGTTTTGAAAACAACAGAGTATACTACTGTTGTTAATCAAGTTGTAGAGTTTATAGCAAATGCAGAAGCAGAACAGTCAAAGGCTTTGTTTCAAGATGAAATAGATGGCTTACAAAAGCAAATAGATGGACTTGATTTCAGTATAGATGGTGCATTCGCAGACAATTTGTTAGATAAAGCCGAGAGAGAATTAATAAAGTCTAAATTAGAAAATATAAATACTAATAAGGTTGATATAGATTCTCAATATAACAAGTTATATAATTCACCTGATTTAAAAAATAGTAATTTAAAAACACAATTCAAGCAAAAATACGATACTTTTATAGAAGGGTATAATAGATTCACTTCTCTAGCAAATACATTATTACAAAAGGAAGGTATTATAACAGAAGAAGAAAAGACACAATTAAATAGCTTGATATCTTCAATTAATACTTTATTAGGAGAATTCACTACATGTTCTTTAAATGTTGCAGAAAGTATATATGATACACAAGCTCAAAATAAAGTAGTAGATATAAATAATGATATTTCTGATTTAACAAATAGAATGGACAATGTAGTTGAAACTGTAGGAAATGCTTTAACTGATGGAATATTAGATAAAGCAGAAAAAACATCTATTGAGCAAGGATTATTAAATTTACAGGCACAAAAAATAGAGATGGATAATGAATACAATCAATTATATGCGAATGTAAATTTAGATGAACCAAGCAAATTACAGTTAAAAAATTCTTATGATACTTTTATTTTAAAATATAACAAATTAATTGACACTATAAATGTTATGTTAACAAAAGAAGGTATAATTACAGAAATTGAAAGAAATAATTATACTGCTGCATATGAAGATTATAAAACTTATTTGGCAACTTTTACTCAAAACTTATATGAAGCAAACAATAAAATATATAATAAGATAACTGAAAATGCTAAAGGTGAACTATCAAAAGAAATAAATAAAATATCTCAATCAGTTTCAGATTTAAGTGGATTAATGAATGGTGCTTTTTATGATGGTGTTTTATCTGAAGCAGAAAAGATAGCGCTAAAAAGTAATTTAGATTTATTAAAAGTAGAAAAAGTTGATGTAGATAATCAATATAAGCAACTTTATAATAATTCTAATTTAAGTTCGAGCAATAAATTAAACTTAAAAACTGCTTACGATAATTATATTACTGCATATAATGCGTTAGTAAAATTTATAGAAACATTAATTAATGGCGATGAAAATATAAATGATAGTCATAAAACTCAGTTGGATACATTATTAAAGGCACATAATGATAAGTTAGCATTATATGTAACTCAATATAATCTTGCAATAGAAAACATATCTAAATCATACACTGACACAGCAAAAAATGCACTTCAGCAACAAATAGAAGGGGTTAGTAATTCTGTTTCGGATTTAGAAAAAGATATGACTGGAGTTTTTCAAGATAGTGTTTTAACTGAAGCAGAAAAAATAGCAATAAAAGAAAGATTGCAAAGTTTACAAGTTGAAAAGGTCAATATAGATAATCAATATAATAGCTTAAATACTAATGTTGATTTAGTAGATAAGGATGCTTCAAATGCTCCGAAAACTAATTTAAAAAATGCATTTACTAATTTAGTTGCTTCTTACACTAAATTAGTAAATGCTATAAATACATTTCTTAATACTCAGGGGATATTAGATGAAACTCATAGAAAGCCTGTAAATGATGCTTTTACTGATTATAAGAATAAGCTGGGTATATATTCTACTAGAGTAAATGAGGCGATAGATGCTATATCAAAAAAAAGAGTAGAGGATGAGGCTAGCTATAGAAGAGAACAATATTCAGAAATTAATAATACTGTAAATGGAATATCTACTAAGGTAGGTATGATAGAAAAAACTGCAAATTTGACAAATGAAAAAGTTACGGAAATTTCACAAACAGTTGAGGGGTTAAAAACAACTGTGAGTGATGTGAAGACTACTGCTAGTGGGGCTTTAGAAAAAGCAACTACTGCTCAACAAACGGCAGAGGGGTTTAATCAAAGTATAACTAATAGATTAGATAATAACTATTATCAAAAGACAGAAATAGATACAACGATAGATGGAGTAAAATATAAATTTTCACAAAGCGGTAGGGATAATCGTTTATTAAATTCAAGTTTTAAAAATGATATGAATTGTTGGACTACACAAACATACAATAACCCTACTGGCGGCTCCATAAACTTTTTAACTCATACCGCAGATTGGGGATTCCCTAATTCAGATATTAAGACATGTCAAATAAGGTTGTCAAATCAAACAAATAAAGAATATGGCATAAGACAATATTTTAATACTGTAGTAGGTAAAAAATATACAGTTAGCTTTTATTATGCAGCACATAGGACACCACTAGCTAATGTGATTATTAGAGGTGTTTCTGAAAGTGACACCAATGGTTGCCTAACTAATAAACAATTTAATCCATCTGAAAAAAGTGGAGGTAATTCCACAATAGATAGTTGGGGCAGGTATTCACTAACATTTACTGCTCAATTAACACAACATATTCTTGACATTGTTATAAATGATGCTTACAGTGAAGGTCATTTATGGATAGCAGAACCAATGGTAGAAGAGGGTGAAATTGTAAATCCTTATTCTCAAAATCCTTCTGAATTGTATGATGGAATTACTAATATAGATAGAGATGGTATAAAGGTTTCTATGCAAGATGGAGAAGGCGCTCAAGGTTATTCTCGTATAGCTCACAATGGTATGGAGATATTTGATAGCAGTGGTTCTAGGATAGCTCATTTTGGTGATAATGAATCCGCTTATATAAAAACACTAACTGCTGATGAGATAAAGAACAGACATTTATTAAAGTGGAGTGAACACAGACCTATTTCTTTATATGTTTCGCCTACTGCTACTGGGGATGGTACTGGCAGAGATTCTAATAATAAAGCTAATAGTATTTCTAGTACACTTAATTGGTTATGGAATACATATGGTTGTTACTCTTGGCAAAGAGATCTTGTTATTTATTTATCTCCCGGTAATTATTGGGGGGCTGATAATTATATAGGTGGTTGGATTGGGACTGGATGTATTCATATAATATTTGAGCCTTGGGCATCCATTAGGAGTACTATAAAAATAGAGGAATGCAATATGCCTGTTATAATAAAGGGAAGTATAGCTCCCTTTGATATAGAAGTACAAGATAATGCTTACTTGAATTTAAACTCTGACGGTATTGGAATTAATGTAAGAAATTCTACTGTAATTGTAGCAGGCTTAAATATGCAAAAAGAAGGATGGGGTGGTAATAATACATGGGATGGGTATGCAGGAATTGCCATTAAAGCTGAAAAAGGTGCTAAAGTTTTAGTATCAAATTGTGATTTTGCAGGTTGGTGGTATTCGTGTGTATCTGACGAATCCTCATATGTATCTATTGATAATTGTGTTGGCCATGTTGGTTGTGTCGCTACAATGGGTAATGGTGGTATTATTTCCATTGATAGGTGTACACCTATAAACAGTACACGAGTATATAAACAACCTGGTGGTCACCTTTTAGATACTGGTAATACTTGGACATCTAACTCAAAATTTGCCCCTAAACCAGAAAGTCCACAACCTCCACCACCTGTACCTACTGAAAAATGGGCATGGGTTGAAAATACGTTTTGGGCTACTTCATTAAGAACTGCTCCAGAAGGTTCTGGATCTGGAACTTCTTCAAGGAGTGGTCAATGGGGGCAAGGTAAGTGGGGTGGCTATAAACCACATAGAGGATTTGCTTCATTTAGTGGTATAAATGACTGGTGTAACGGTGGTAGAAACTTTACTGTTGAACTTACTATGACAAGACTTAATACAAATCATGGTTACGGTGGAGCAGTCCCTGTTCCTAAAATAAAAACCACAAATGGAAGTTTTTGGAATTGTGGTACGGCATTTGCAAGAGGTGCTACTCACACAATTAAATTGCCTTCTGATGTGACTAACGCTTTAGTTACTGGTGGTTGGGATCAATTAGAAATGTGGGCTGGTGCTAGTACAAATGATTATTCGTTTTATAACAATGTTAGAATAAAAGTAGTATGCGAGAAACGTGTGCAATAGAAAGGAGAAGATATTATGAGAGAAACAAAAATAAATGAGTTTTTAACTTCACAAAATAACCAAACTATTAATTTTAATAAGGATATAATTGTTAGTGATTTAGATGGTAATAGCAGAGTAATTATAAAATGTTATTGCACTATAATAAGTGGGAAAAGTATAAGTCACTATATGACGGTAGAAGATGAAGGAATATTTGAAAATAACAAAGAAGCAATTCAGACCGAAATAAACAAATTCAAAGAAGAAGCGATTAAACTAGCTCAAAACAATAATGTACCAATAATATAGTTTCATAATTAATAAAATCACAATTTTATTTAGTGGTTTGTGCCTTGAAACCATTGCAATTACTAGGGTGTAGGATTGAAGTTTTATAAAAATATATTAAATGGAGGTAATTTGAATGGAAATAACATTAGAGGTTTTATTTAAAGTATTTTTTATAGCAATAGTAGTAGATTTTGTAACAGGAGTCTTAGTTGCTGCTAAAAAAGGAAGATTAAAAAGTAGAACATGCAGTAATGGCATGTTTAGATCAATAGGAGAGTGTATAGTTTTGGGCATATTTATGTCTGTAGATTATCTAGTTCCATCTTTAAACAGTATATTGGTTACATTTATAGCAGGATTCATATTTAAAGAAGGCCTTAGTATAGTTGAAAACTTGGTTAATTTAGATGTTTGGATACCAGAATCAATTAAGAAAACATTACAAGTAGAAACAGATAAAGTTAATAATTTGAAAAAATAAAAAAGAATACAAAATTAATAAAATACCCATTTATTTAAGGTGGGTATTTTCTTTTTAATATAACAAATTAAATTAAGGAGGTAAATTAATTATGAAAACAGGTTATGGATTCACAGAGTTTGAAAACATAAGAGAATTTGAAGAGTGGTTAAACAAGCAAAAAGTAAGTAGAGCTATAAATAAACTTCAAGTTCATCATATGTATGCACCAAGTTATAAAAACTGGGGAACTGATAATGCACTTCGTAGACAAAATAACATCAAGTTATTCCACAAAAACACTAATGGTTGGTCAGATATAGCACAGCATTTTTCTATATTCCCAGATGGACACATAGTTACAGGAAGAAGTCTGAATAGTACTCCTATAGGAATAAAAGGATGGAATACAGGAGCTATTTGTATTGAAATTTACGGTAATTTCGATACAGGACAAGACACAATGAATGTTCAACAAAGAAATGCAGTGATAGCCTGTTATGCTTTACTTGCTAAAAAATTCAATGTGCAAGTTAATAGTAATGGAATCAGACCTCATGCTTGGTTTACTGCTGGAGGTACATACTTAGGAGATTATAATAAATCTAAATCCGCTAAGACTTGCCCTGGTACTAACTTTATGGGATATGGTAATACAAAATCAGATTTTGAGAACTTTTATAGAGATATAAGAAATTATCAATCATCAGGTCATGTATCAAACAATACACCTTCACAAGGTATAACTGAAACATCGGTTAATCAAGAAGGATTAGTAAATGCAACTTCTTTAAATGTTAGAAGTGGTGCAGGCACTAATTATAATTCAATAGGAAAACTAGCAAACAATTCTAAAGTTACTATAGTGGCTAAATGTAGTAACAACTGGTTAAAAATAAAATTTAATAATGTATATGGATATGTTAGTGGACAATATATAGACAATATAAAAAATATTCAAACTTCTTCATCAACTCAATTGAGTGGAACATACATTGTTAGATATTTACAACAGGTACTTAATTCATCATATAAATTAAACTTAGATGTAGATGGATTATATGGAACTAAAACAAAAAATGCAGTAAAATCTCATCTCCTTAAACAAGGCTGTAGAGGTGAACATGTGATATGGTTACAAAAAGCATTAATAAATAGAGGTTATAAAATAAACGCTGATGGGATATTTGGAAATGACACACTAAATGCAGTTAAAAAATATCAACAATCAAGGGGATTAAAAGCAGATGGATATGCTGGAGTAGATACTCATACAGCAATAGTAAATGACTAATAAAATACAGAATTAATAAAATTATGGCTAGGATTATTCTTCCTAGCCTTTTTTAGTTAGGAGGAATGATTAATGGGTAAACAAGTTTATAACAATTACAATACTGCTGAGAAGTGGCACTTAGTAAATGATTATAATAAGAATTTATTAGAAGATTGGGAATTGCAGTTAAAAAGTGAAGGAAAAAGTAAAAAGACAATAAAGGTGTATTTACATAACGTTAAAGTATTGTTTGTATATATACTTGAAGAATTAGGAAATAAGCCTATATGTGAATTAAAGAAGAAACAATTTAGAAATTATGTTTTATGGCTAAAAAGTTTGGGATTAAGTTCCGCTAGAATCAAAAATTTAAATAGTGCTTCTTCTAGTATGCTAAATTTCGCTTGTGATGATGAAGATTATGAAGAAGATATACCAGTTAATTATTTTGGTAAATTAAAGCCTATAGCAAGTGAAAAAAGACGTGAAATAATTTTCCTTACAAATAAGCAAGTAGAAATAATTTACAACGAACTTATGGAAAGAGAAAATTATAGAGATGCATTATTAATAGCTATATCATTTGAGAGTTTGGCAAGAAGAAATGAAATATTTCAATTGAAAAAAGATTGGATATCTATGGATTCAAATATGACAAAAGAAAAAGTTAGAGGTAAAAGAGGTAAGACATTTAACTTATTTTATTTTGATAAAACTAAAGAGGCATATTCAAAATACATGGAACAAAGAAATGATGACAATGAAGATTTGTGGGTTGATAAAGATGGAAATAGCATAACTTATGATTCTTTATATGGAAGAGTTGTTGAATGTAGAAAAATATTAGAAAAGAAAACAGGAGTATATCTTCCTTTTTCAAATCACTCTTTTAGACATTCTGGTGCGCAATGTTATAAGGAATCAACTCATTGGGCTTTAAATGGTACGGATAAGCGTTTTACACTTGTTGAATTACAAGCACTTATGAATCATTCAGATATTTCAACTACTCAAAGTTATCTTATGCCAGAAGATACACAGATCATTCTAAATGCTTTTGGTATAAGTGAAGATAAAAATAAATAAAAATGTTATTTTATTGTGTGAATAACTTAATTATTTAAAGTGTAAAGTTGATATGCTTTATTTAATTAAGTTATTTTTGATATATAAAAATTAAATAAAGTAAACTTAACAAAAAGGAGAGTGTTGCATATGGCAATACAATATATACCACCAACTGTCACAAAAGCCAATCGAATTAAAATAGACGACATAAATAATAATTTTGAAAGCAATAATGTTGAGGGTGCATTAAATGAAGTGTGTAAAAAAGTAAAAGATCAGGTTCAAATTGATTTAAATACCTATGCTACTAAAGAAGAGTTGGAAACAAAAGTTGATAAAGAAGTAGGTAAATCACTTATTGATGATACTGAAATCGAAAGATTGAAAACTGTAACAAATTATAATGATACTGAAATAAAGGCATCTTTAGAACAGAAAGCAGATAAAGTCGAGTTACATTTACATGAGAATAAATCAGTGTTAGATGGTATAAATCAAGAAAAAATAGATGAATGGGATAAAGGGATTGTATTTGAAGATTCCCCTATTAATGATGCTAATAATTGGAAAACTTTTGGATACACAAAAACAAATAATACCACAATTAATTTACCTCCACAATGTTCCAATGATTCTGATAAGTGGGGAATATTGCAAATAGTTAAGCAACATCCAACGAGTGGAACTCAATTATACTATCCTATTGATGGTCAATACAAAGGTAGAGTGTTTGTAAGATTATTAAAACACGACACATGGTATGATTGGTCGCTACTTTCAATTTTTAGTGGTAGCTATAATGATTTAACTGAAAAACCAAATATACCTTCTATACATGGATTAGCTACAGAAGAATATGTTGGTTCAAAAGTAGCAGAATTAGTTAATTCAGCACCATCAACACTGGATACATTACAAGAATTAGCAACAGCATTAGGTAATGATCCTAATTTTGCTACTACAGTTGCTAATCAAATAGGAACTAAGGCATCTACAGAATATGTGAACACAGAACTTGCTAAAAAGGTTAATAATGAAGGATATGTTGCAACGGAAAATAATTATAGTACTGCTGAAAAGAGAAAGTTACAAAATGTAGAAGAAGGTGCAAATAACTATACACATCCTGAGAATCATGAAGCATCTATGATTACTCAAGATGAAACTCATAGATTTGTAACAGATACAGAAAGACAAACTTGGAATAATAAATCGGATGGAGACCATAATCATGATAATAGTTATGCCCAAAAGTCTAGTGAACACACTCATGTTAATATGACGGTTTTAGACACTATAACTACAGAAAAAATACAAACATGGGATAATAAATCTGATTTTAATGGAAGTTATAATAGTTTAACAGATAAACCTATTATTCCTAGTATAGAAGGCTTAGCAACTAAGACAGACTTAAATAATAAAGTAGATAAAGAGGAAGGAAAATCATTAATAGAAGATATTGAGATTCAAAGATTAAAAAGCATTAAAAATTATGATGACTCAGAACTAAAAGCATCGTTAGAAAGTAAAGCTGATAAAACTGATTTACATAATCATAATAATAAACAAATATTAGATTCTATAAATCAGGGGAAAATAACTGAGTGGGATAGCAAATCTAATTTTGATGGAAATTATAATAGTCTAACTAACAAGCCTAATATTCCTGTAGTTGATGTTACTAAGCAATATGTAGACACTCAACTGGCTACAAAATCAGACATGCATGAACATCCATATTTAAGTCAAGATACAGTAATTCCTTCAAGATTATCTCAACTTGAAAATGATAGTAATTTCATAACATCTATACCAAACGAATATGTGACAGATAGTGAGTTAATCAATAAAGGATATATAACAAATGAATCTATTGAAAACAAAGCAGACAGGTCGGAGTTGCATAATCACTCCAATAAATCCCTATTAGATAATATAACACAAGATAAAGTTTCTAAGTGGGATAAGTCTGTAATATATGAAAATTCCACAATATCAAATGCTAATGACTGGAAAACTACAGGTTACAGAAGAACAAGTAATAATACTACAAATTTACCACAACAATGTACGGCAGATGTGGATAAATGGGGAGTGTTACAGACTGTCAAGGAAAATGACACAATGGGAACTCAAATGTTTTACCCTATTGATGGCACTTATAAAGGCAGAGTATTTGTAAGGGCATTATTTAGAGATAATTGGAATAGCTGGACATTATTATCTACATTTAGTGGGTCATACAACGATTTAACTAATAAACCTGAAAGTTTTACGCCAACATCACACAGACATGATGCAAGCGAAATAGATGACCTTCCAACTGGTGAAAGTATTGATTTCGGAGCAGAAAATAATTGGACTGGTGTTAATACTTTTAACAATTTAGTTAAATTAGTGCACGATAATGAAGTACAACGTATAGAACCAACAAATGCAAACAGCGCTTGTTTTTATGCTTTTTATAAGAATAAACAAAATAGAAGTGGACATATTGGGTTTGAAAGTTCGAGTAACAATACTTTCGTAATAGGTAATGAAATGAGTAATGCGGATATAGATATGATAACAAAAGGTTCTGGTAGACTTAAAACAAATGGTAAAGAAGTTGCAACACAAGAAGCTTTAACTAATACTATTGGAAATCATAAAATTTGGAGTGGTACTCAACAAGAATATGATGCTATAGGTACAAAAGATGTAAATACCCTTTATTTCATAAAGGAGGAACAAAATGTTTAATAAGGTTTATTTAGGAGATACTTTAATATCTAAGATATTTTTAGGAGATATGAGCATTAAATATGGAAATAATAATCCGAATTTAGACACTCCAACTATACCTAAAGAGGTTTGGAAATTTGTAGGACATTCAGACATTGTTAAATCAATAGCAATAGACAGTATATCTAATGTATATAGCACAAGTGCTGATAAGACAACTAGAAAGATAAATTCAGACTCTCAAGAGATATGGAAGTATTTAAGTACATCTTGGGGGGCAGATTCAATTGCAGTAGATGAACAAGGGAATGTTTTCATTGGAGAAGGTAATGGAGTTGTTAAAAAATTAAATTCTAATGGCGATTTAGTATGGGAACGTACAATTCATAAAAATTATATTTATTCTATAACGGCAGACGAACAAGACAATATTTACACTGGTGGGTATGATAACAAGATAAACAAAATAAATCCAGCAGGGGAAATTATTTGGAGATTTACACAACATACAAGCAGTGTTAACAAAGTTGTAATAAATCATGAAGGTAATTTATTTAGTTGTAGTAGGGATGGTACAATTAGAATAATAAGTCCTGATGGGCAAGAGCTATGGAAGTTTATCTTAGGTTCATCAATTAATAATATCTCAACATTTAAAAATTTTATATATTTTGTTGATGGACTTAAAATTAAGTTAATTAATCAAAACAAAGATATTATATGGGAGAATGAAGGTATTTATTCAAGTATTAATTATATAGATACTGATTCAAATGGAAATGTTTATTGTTCAGAACATGGTTCTAAAATTAGAAAGATAAACTTCAGTGGCAAATTAGAGTGGGTATTTGAAGAATTTGAATCTAGTGTTAATTCAGCCATAGTGGATAATGATTTTAATATATATGGTTGCAGTAAAGATAAAACTGTCAGAAAGATTAGTCAATTATCTACACTTGCAATGAATTAAAAAACAAATTTCCTGAAGGAGAAATTTTAGAATCATACTTTAATTTAAAGGAGAATAAAAATGATATTTATAAGATATAACGACAAATTTGAAATAGAGTTAATTCATAATATGCCTTTCGATGAAATTAATGGATTAGGTAAAACTAGAGAGGAATTACTAAAAGAAGGAGCTTTGGTAAGCGAAATACCTAATATAGAAGTTCCTAGTGATAAATTAGCAATTTATAAATATAACCCAGAAAATAATACTGTATATTGTGAATTAATAGATAGACCTTTAACTTTAGAAGAACTTAATGCAAAAAATATTGCTGGATTAACTCTAGAGAACAAAGCGCAAGATGACTTAATTAATATTTCTATGTGTGCAACGGATGAAATATTTACTATGATAGAGCCATTATTGGCACAAGCAACAAACATAACAAAAGGAGGAAGTAAAATGATAGATTTATATGTAGCAATGGTGATGAGAGAATTAAAGACAATAGATGAAGTTCCTGCGAGATACAGAGAAGAAGTTAAAAGAATATTAGCACAATTAGAAAAGTAATAATTAACTGTAATATAAAAGAGGGATATGCGAAATAATCGTATGTCCCTCTTTATTTTTTTGTTTAAAAATAGACACCGAGTAAGGCGAACCAGAAAATCTATATTTAACAAAAATAAAACAACTATTTTTAATACATTTACATTATATCATAACTATTAATTATTTTATTAAAATTTTAGTCAACTTTTATTAATTTGCTACATATATATTATTAAGAAAAATGATTAACATATGTTAATCGGTGATTCAAATATAAAAATCGTAAAAATAGTTATCACATATGTTAATCAGCTTGCATATATATATTGTATTAGGTGATGAGGATGTTAGAGAGAGATAAAAGAGTTTTAGAGTTGATTAAGAATTTAGGTATATGTACAAGACAACAAATACAAAATATAATATTTGCTGATGTTCACGAGAATGTATGCTTGAGAAGATTAGCTATGTTAAGCAAAAGAGAAGAGATTAAACGAGAGTATTTTAACTTAGGAGATAACAAGAATGCTTATATCTATTATTTAGATAATAAGCCAAATAAAGACACCATACAAAGTGATTTAATAATTACAGATTATATTATTAAGCTAATAAGCGAAGGATATGAAATAGTAGAATCAAAGAGAAATACTATAGCTGAAGATAATACTTCAAATGCAATAATTAAATTCAAATCAAAAGACAAATCCAAATATATATTTTTAAAATTAGAATCTGAGGAGGGGGATTTTAAAAATATATATTATAAGTTCAAATCTGAATCTAAAGAAGATATCCCAAATACACTTTATCTTATTAATACGAGTTTAAATGTAGTCAAAAGAATTAAATATAAATAACATAAAATTCCATGTATATTAATAATGATTTTGGAGAAAAGAAAAGTAACACAAAAGAAAGGGTAAGCTCGGCTTCGCCTCCCTTATTAAAATAGCTTGGACACATACCTTAAACATAGTTATAATCTGGATACGTTGGTTCTAATCTAAAAATATTGATTGGAACTTCCAATCGAAATATATATTTTAATTTTAGGGTATGTTAATCATGGTATGTGAATCGGAGGGGTGTTATGAATAAAAAGAGTATTAAGATATTAAATTTTATAGATATTGTTCAATTTTGTACTAGGGAGCAAGTGCAAAAATTATACTTCAAAAATAGTAGCATAAGATATTGTAATAGGTATATGAGCGATTTGGTTGATAATAAAATGTTAAAGAGGAAATATTATAATTTAGATGTAAAAGTAAATCCTTATATTTATTACAAAGATAAAAAACCTAATAAAAAAATATTAAAACATGATTTATTAATTACAGATACAATAGTAGAATTTATGAATTCATTTTCAATTAAAGAAATAATAAAGTCACCAGTTATAGATGATGTTAAGCCAGACGCAATGTTGGTAATAAGAACAGGGTATAGCTTGCAACCAGTATTAGTGGAAGTACAATTATCAAAACATGATTGTTTTACAAAGTATTATAATTTTGCCCGAAAATTTAAGAAGTATTCACAATTAGATGAAAAACCTATTCTGTATGTAGTAACAGATTTGGAACTTAATGAGAAAAAATTAAGAGATTTGGATATAGTCATAGATGATTTGAATATGACTAAAATAAGGGGGATTTTGAAATGTTCAAAATTGTAAGTGGGATTATAGAAGGCATATCAGTGATATGGGATGTAACATTAGATTTATTCTTTGGGAAAAATGAATTTGAGTATTTATTCAAGCAAATAAAGTTACAAAACTTAGATGGTCATATGCCTATATTAAGAAAAACAGTAGAAGGTTCTAATTATAAAGCATATTTATTTACTATACCAATAGGATTAAGTATAGAGGATTTTAAAGATAATAAAGATACGATATCACAATATCTTCATAAAAAAGAAAGTGATGTATCTATGGAATTGGTAAATAATCAGGCATTAATAACAATTAAAGAAGGAGATGTAAAAGTTAGTTGTGATTATGAAGATTATGAATTTAATGAAACTACTAAAATCCCTATAGGAATTGATAAAATGACTAATAAGATAGCTTACTGGAAGTATCTGTCTCAATCAGATTGTCATTTGATTATAGGAGGAGCAACAGGTTCAGGTAAATCAACAGCTTTAACTGAAGTTGTAAGCTATATAGTTGAATACATTCCAAATATTAAAATTTATATCCAAGACACAAAAACTGTAGATTTACCGATGTTTGAGAATGTTGATTGTGTAGAGGTTTATAATGGTGGAAAAGATCATTTTGATGAAACTATATCAAATGTTGTAGATGAAATGAAAGAAAGATATAAATGGTTAAAAGAAAAAAAATGCAGGAATTTAAATGAATATAAAGGCAAAGATAAACCTCCTCATATATTTTATATAGTAGAAGAATTAAATAACTTCAATTCTAAACATAAAGAGGATGTTGAATTTTATAAAAATTTACAATTAATATTATCTCAAGGTAGAGCAGCAGGAATTAGTTGTATAGTTACTGCACAAAATCCATATTGTGATGTATTGCCAGGGTATATTAAGAGTAACTTTTTAACAAAACTTTGTTTAAAAACAACAACAGGTGAGGCATCTAAAGTATTATGTGGGAATTTTGATTTATTAATAGATGAAAAAATAATGGATGGAAATGGTCATGGATATTTAATCAATTCAGATGGTACAAATGAAATTCAAGGATTTAATATTCAAGAAGAAACTATAATACAAATAGCAAATAAACATAGAAAGGATAAAGACTCTTAGGAGTCTGAGTATACATAACTTATTAAGGAGGTATTTTAAAATGAATAAAAATAATGAAAGTCATAGCAGTTCTGAAAAAGTTATATACTCAGCACTAGGAGGAGGAATTATATTATCAATGGCTCCGCAATGGATACCAATATGCATATTTGGTGGAGGATTATTAATAAGTGTATATGGAATATTAGATGTAATTAATAAAAGTGATGCTAGAAGTCAATTTGATTTACAAAAATATATTGAAAACTCAAATAAATAACATATTCAATCATATTAGGTAATACCCCTCTTTTGAGGGTTTACATAGATAGAATTTATCTATTAATTTTAAACTAAAGGAGAAAACTAAAATGAGCAAAGCAGTTAATATGATGAATGGTTACATGAGAAGTCAATGTAAAAGGATCAATAGCCAATTAATTGAAGAAAGTAAACCTTTGAAACACAAGAAGTCTAAAAAGACTGATGGTGTAGTTAAGATGAAAGATGTAACTAATAATGAGCATAAAAGAAGAGTTATACAAAAGCCAGAAGTGTCATTAAAGGCATTTCCTGTATTTTATATAGGCTACTGGTGTATGATAATTTACTATTTAACTCGATTATTTTAATTAGTAAAAACTATGACATCCAATATAACTTACATTAACTATTGTGCCACATACACTTTAAGGAAAGATGGAGTGAATATAATATGTTAATGTAAGGATAATTAGATATGATTATAGGATTTAAATAATGAAAATGATATGAGTTAGAAAGGAAGAATTATGATTAACGAAAAAGTAAAAAGCATTAAAATGGCAATTAATAATTTTGAAGGCATGCAAGAAGAAGGATTGAACACATGTCTATTAATAGGAGAAGATGTAGAGCCAGGTAAATATTATCTTCAATTTACTAATAATCGTCAATCAGCTTATGATTTAGAAATAATTGAAAAATGTGAAGATAAAGATCATGTAGAAAACATTGCTAAACTATTATCTAATATTTTTGATATAGACATAAAGTGCTTTAATGAGCATGAAGGATTATTCAAAAATGTTAAGTATATAGGATATTAATATTTAAGGGGAATATGAGGATAACTAAAATTTAGGAGATTATTCTTATGACAAACTTAACTAGAGTACAATTAGCTAATATTAATGAAGGATGTTCAAATGATTTTCAATTAGATGTAAAAAATTTTATTGCAAATGATGTAATTCAATTAGTTAAATATGTAGATATCAATGAAAATGAAAGATTAGAATATTGTTTATGTTATCACAGAAAATATAATATTGTTAAAAAGACAGGAAAGAAAAAGGCAACAAATAGATATTTAGTATTATTAAAAATATCAAAATGGAAAAGAGGAGATATTGATATTTGGGTTGATAATGGAGTAATTAAAGTTGTAAAAGTGCTTGATAAAGCAGTAGATCATCAATATTTAAAATTCCTTCAAAAATTAACTGAAGAACTTACAGATGATAAACTTTTATATTACTTAAATGAAGTTGAAAATGTTGAAATAATAAAGGGTGATAATATTGAAAATAAAGGCAATTAATGGTTGGATTTGTAATGTAGAAGGCGATTTAAAATGTATAACTGAACATGATTTAGAAACATTAAGGTATAAAAACTTTTCCACTAACAATATAGAGAAATTAGATAATGGGTGGATAGAACCTTATAGTATTGATACTATTAATAAAATAGTAGATTTATATGTATTTAGATAGGAGGATTATTTCCTCCTTTTTATTTTGTATAAAAATAGTATATAATTAAACTAAATATAAATTAAGGAGTTTTATTATGGATGTTATTTGTGGTGATTTAGAATTAATGGATAATAAAAGTTTATATAATTTATTTCTTAAAGGTGATATTGAAGAATCAGAATTAAAATGTATTTTTAGGGATAGGATAAAAGTATTTACTAGAGTTAATGTTGGAAATATTAATTTAAGAATAGATCTAATAAGCAAGCAGAATGAAGGTGATAAAAATTACTTTATGGCTTTAAATAAGATATGTACATATAATGAACTATCAGAGATGAGCATAAAACTTGGTGAAAATGTAACTTGGGAACAAGTATAAATATATTTTTATACTCAATTATATATTAACCCCTGAATAGCCAATTTTTAGTTGTTTTTATTATTTATATTGATTAATATATTGAACTATGATACCGTAGGGGATTAGGAAATGGCTATTCTCCTATATCCCAAATTTAAAATAAAAATGAGATATAGGAGAATATACTTTTACCGCTTTTTCATGAGGTATCCGTATACCCTTTGGTTTATTCGTATTATATTTCTATAACCTTATTTCACCAACAACTGCTCCAACTCGCTTAGGTCTAGTATTATCAAGTAGGATCATCATTCCATTAACAGTTGCCCCACACTAGGACAGGCACACCACTTCTAAAACTTACTTTAAAAGTTTGTCTAAGTAAGTTTAGCCATCCTCTAACGACCAATAATTGCATGATTAGTGCAATAGTTTTTTATAGTGTTATTCCTCTAACCACTTTTAAGCATTAAAAAAGACCTATCCCAACTATTGAGATAAGTCTGTATAAATTAGCCTAATTAATAAATTTATTGAATAAAATACTTGAATTTAGTGTATACTCTATATTATAATACTAAGTATAAATTTAATAATAAACTGTAATTGTACTTTTTAAGTATCGCCAAATACTTTTTTAGTAGTTACAGTTCTAAGGCTTACTTGTACTATCTAACTACCGCTTATAGTTGGGTACTAATTTCAAATAAGGTCGCCAAACCTTATAGAAAACTTGTAAGTCTTTTTATTATGTAATTTTATATTCTTATGATACACTTTTTTACATATAAATTGCAAGATATTTTTTATTTCTTCTTATTTTTATTTTTTTCTTTTAATAATTTCTCTTTTTCAATACGTTCTATTTTACATTGCTCAATTCTTTTTGATAATACTTCTATCATTATTTTCTCATATTTCTTATATGTTTTATTGTCATTTGAGTCTATTGATATGTTATATTTGGATTCTAATTCATCAAGTAGTCTCCAGTAACGGAACTTACTAAATGTTTTTATGTATTTTGGTAAAGTATCTGCACATACACAGCTTAAAAAACGGTTAGCAAATTCATTACAATAATTATTAAATGTCACTTTATCCTTTTTATTCACGTTCTTTCACCTCATAATTCTTGAGTATGTATTTTGCAAAGCATACACCACAATGACAATTGGCACGATTGAAATTACAATCATATGCTGCCTTTGCAAGCTTGGGACAAAATAACAAAAATTCATCCCATAGCTTTTCATTATCAGATATTTTTAATTTACTCACTAATATCCCTCCTTATTTACCTGTTGTACCGTAACCACCACGATTTTGATTACCAAATGATGTAACTTCTTCAAATTCTATTTCAGGCATAGAATCTTCTATTTTCATTTGTATTAATCTATCTCCGATATCAACGTGACCTTCTCTAGTAGCATAAAACATAGCAAGATATTCGTCATTATCTCCAATAAAAGTATCGTCACCAATTCCCATTGAATTAGTTAATAATAAACCTGTTTTTCTAAATGTTCCACTTCTAGGTAATAAATGTAACTCCTTGCCTTTTGGTAACTCTAAAGCAAATCCTAGTTTAACTACTATTACATCCTCTTTTGCATAAGTAAGTCCGTCAGGATACCATATAATATCATCAAAAGTAAACTCTTTGCCTGTTTCTAGTGCATTTATATCAACACACCCTATTTGGCTAACATAACAATCAGCCCAGTTTCCATTATGTATTTTTGGTAACTTAGCATTTTCTCTCATTCTTTTTATTCTCATTTTCATATTATTACTCCCCTTTTCATTAAAATATTTACTAATGCAGTCATTACACATATGCCAATATCCAATCTGACGATAATGCTCGTTTGTAGTTCTCGGTTTAGTACAACACTCTTTGCATCTTTTATATCCATTTTTGAATATACAATTATCACATACTCCTTCTATGTCAAGAGGACAAGTACAATCTTCTTCACAAGAACTACAATCACTGCAACATTCACAACATTCTGGTGCATCCCATATTCCATCTGACCTTTTTATAAATTTACTCATATACCCTCCTAAATAAAAGTTTTATTTTATTAATTTTGTATTTATAAAAATAACTATAATGAATTATAAATAGTTACACACAAGTTAATTAAGCATATAATAAGGGTGCATAAGTGAAATATTAACATATAATTTATAGCGATAGAAACTATAAGACATATTATTGCTGCTACGATTTCAGTTATTATTAATATTTTAAACCAGTCCATATTATACCTCCTTTATATATTTTAATACATCTAAATCTTCCATTAGTATACCTATATTCTTGAATTCATTATATGGTATAGATTTTCTATCATTGTTTTCTTTAAACTCCTTTACCTTATTTGCATGAACTAAATATACTTCATTATGATATCTAAGTTCTATTATGTAAAATATATTATCTGTAAAATTATATATTTCATCAAATAGTTCATATTGATATTCTTTTATATTTGATAAAGGAAAAGATGTTTTTCCGTATGCTGTCTTAGCCTCAAATACAATTGGTTTGGCATTTGGTAAAAGACCAATATAATCGAGACAATCTGATTTTTCTGAATATACTACCTTTATTATTTTTCCTTTTGAATTTCTTATTGGTGTAGCCTTTGTATGCACTTTTATAATGTATGCTTTTTTATCTTTTCGATATTGCTCAAAGATAGAATTTAATTTCTTTTCAAATTTACCACCTATTTTATTACTTGTATTACCGATAATATCACCCCTAATTCCTAGTAGCAAATAATTTACAGTATATTTTTAATTAAAATATATTCAATTTCATTAATTGCATTTTCAACTTCATATTCATTGCATATCTTATAGTAATCGCCTCTTTCAATGAAATCCTTAAATCTTAAAGTGTCATCATGTTGTCTACGCTTTACTTCAGCTAAATTTTTAGTGTCTCCCCTTTGAACTAATCTTTGCATTCTTATTTCATCGCTGCAATGTATATAGAATGGGATTACATTAGGTTTGCCAAAATAATTTTCTAAGTCATATAGTCCAGGCGGATCTACAATAACTAAGTTTATATCGTCTTTTATTGAATCTTTATGTATACCATATCTCCATATTTCACATTTATTATCAGCTGTTTTTACTTCATACGTCCTTTGTTCTATAAAATTATCCTTTTCATCTTCAAAGAAATCATTTGATACAAAATGATAGGTATTATTATCTACCTCTTCTTGACTCCTAGGTGGACGTGTTGTATGAGAAATTATTTTAGGTATATCTAAATCTTTACTTATTGCATTGCAAATTGTATCTTTTCCACTTCCTGATAGTCCTAATATCGCTATAATCATTCAAATCCCTCCTTAACAAGTAATATATTTATTGTCTGAAACCATTATAATGCCTTGTTTATCTTTAATCACCTTAACTTTAGTTGATGATTTTCTATTATTATGAATTAAATCAATTGATATATGTCCTTTATTTTTTCTTATTGAATACATAACATACCTCCTTCGGAGAGAATAAACTCTCCTAGATTTAATTTATTAATTTTATAGTTCTATAATGATGATATAAATTTTAAATTAGTCAATTCTCCTGATATATCAGTAAAATGTTTATTATTAATGTGTATAGTTTCATTTTCTATAGATATGTCATTTGTTAAATATACATGTTCGTTATTATTTTCATTGTTTATTATTTTAATAGTATATTTTGATATAGGTTTTAATGCTAGTTCATGTACAAATAATATAGATTTACCTTTCTCTATTGTTTGTAAATCATACCATAGATCTATCCCTGTGTAGACTCTATTTATAATTCTATATGGTTTATTTTTATATAATACTTTTTCCCCTATTTTAAACTTAAACACATTATTTCCTCCTAAATAAAATCAATGTTTTATTGTGTGTTTTGAGTTCTGAAACCTAGTAATTGCAACGGGTTCAGATTTATATTTTTTATATATTGACATTTTTTAAGTCAATTATCCTCTGATTGCTACTACCTCTTAATTTTAATGATAAATCCTTTTTATCCTCTTCAAATTTACCATCTATTAATATGTCTATGTTTTTAAATATATCTTTGCCGTATTTACTTATTAAATCTTCATATAAGTAGCCTGTCCATACATATATTTTTATATCTGGGAATGATTTTTTAACTTCATCACATATATAAAGTACAGTATCTATATTTTCAGGAGCAAAAGGTGATCCGCCTAATACTGAGAAGTTTCTCATAACTCCGTTTTTATTTATACATTCTTTTATATATTCTAATTCTTTACTTGTAAACTCTTTACCACCATTGAAATCCCATGTTGATTGATTAAAACAGTTTTTGCAATGATGATGGCAACCTTGTACAAATAGAGAGACACAAACGCCATCTCCATTTGCTACATCATTAGGTTTTATTGCACTATATCTCAAATAACCACTTCCTATAAATGTAATACTCTTTCACTTATTTCTTGTGTTTTACCTTTATTCCATAGATTTGATCCTATGTATCCACAAGTTCTTCTCATAACTTGCATATTATCATTATTTCTATTTCCACAATTAGGACAATACCATTCTAAATTTTCATCTATTAATATTTCTCCTGTATATCCACAATTAAAGCATACGTCTGCCTTTGTATTTATTTCAGCATATTGAATGTTATGATATATGTAATTTATAAGTTGTTCGACTACTTTTACATTATTAGTTAAATTAGGGACTTCAACATAACTTATGCATCCACCTAAACTTATATCATGGAATTGGCTTTCAAACTTTAACTTAGAAAAAGCATCTACTTCTTCTCTAACATTAACATGATATGAATTTGTATAATATAATTTATCTGTTACATTAGGGATTTCACCAAATTTTTGTTTATCTATTTTGCAGAATCTATAAACTAAATTCTCTGCTGGAGTACCATATAATCCAAATCCAAGACCTGTTTCCTTCTTCCATTGAGTACATTTATCATTTAAATGATTCATTACTTTAAGTGCAAATTCTTCACCTTCTTTAGTAGTATGAGATACACCCAACATAGCTTGAGTCATTTCATAAATTCCTACATAACCTAAAGAAAGAGTTGAATATCCGTTTTCAAGTAATGAGTCAATTTTTTCACCTTTTTTAAGTCTAGCTATTCCACCATGTTGCCAGTGTATAGGTGAAGTGTCTGAAACTGTTCCTTTTAATAAATTATGCCTTACTAATAATGCCTCTTTGCATAATTCTAATCTCTCATTTAATATCTTCCAAAACTTATTCATATCCTTTTCAGAAGTTAATGCCACTTGAACTAAATTTAATGATACAACCCCTTGGTTAAATCTGCCATACCATTTATAATTTCCATTTTCATCTTTCCAATTACTTAAATGGGATCTACAGCCCATCGGAGGGAATGTTTCTCCATCATAATTTTGTCTCATTATTTTAGCACTTTGGTAATCAGGTACTAGCCTTTTAGCAGTACATTCCGCAGCAAGTTTAGTGATATAATCATATTTACCACCTTCTAGGCAATTATGCTCATCTAATAAATAAACTAACTTAGGGAATTCTTCTCCTATTTCTTGTCCTTTGTAATTTTTCATTCCTTCTAATCTTTGTCTAATCATCTCTTCACAAATTAAAGCCATTTCTTCCTCATACTTATGACCTTCTTCTATTTCTAAATAAATTGTACAGAATGGTGATTGTCCATTGCTTGTATGAAGAGTTGATAATTGATATCTAATAGTTTGAATACCAGACTTTAACTCTTCCATCATCCTGTCTTCTGCCAAACTTTCTGCCATTGGCATAGAGAATCCTTCATTATAGTATTTATTGTAATATTTATCATAAGATACTCTTAAAAATGGCGCTATATGTTTTATTGTGATTGAGTTTCCACCGTATTGACCACTTGCTATTTGAGCTATAATTTGAGTAACTATAGTACATGCCGTTCCAAATGATTTTGGAGTCTCTACCATTTTTTCATTTATTACTGTTCCATTATTTAGCATATCTTCTAAATTAATTAACATACAATTATGAATATTTTGGATTGCATAATCCATATCATGGTAATGTATAACTCCTTCATCATGTGCCTGAACTATATATGAAGGTATTATTTTTCTTCTAACTATATCTTTTGATATTTCACCCGCTATCAAATCTCTTTGAGTTGATGCTAACATTCCATTTTTATTAGAGTTTTCATTTATTAATTCTTCATTTGTTTTATTTAATAATCCCATTATACTGTCATCTGTTGTATTAACTTCTCTTTTAAATGATTGTATGGCTCTGAATCCTTCATATGCTTTTGCTGTAAGTTTTTGCTTATATTTAATTAATTTTTCATAAACCATAAATTCAATTTCTGACACAGTTGGCGTTTTATCTACTTCTTCATAGTACGATTCTATTTCTGTAGATATTTTTGCGGCTATTTCTGGCTTATATATACCACTTCCATACTTCATAGCTTTTAATATAGCTGTTTCTACTTTTTGCTTATCGAATTTTGTTGTTTCACCATTTCTTTTTATTATATTCATACGTTATACCTCCTAATTAAATTCTAAAATATAACCTTTTACAGTTTTAATTCCCATATCATTTACTCTATCGTAATAATCTAAATCACTTTCACCATAATTTCTAGGTATATAAACATCAAAATTATTATATGTAGATAACCCTTTACCTCCACGATCCTTAACTTGACATATTCCAAATCCTTCAATATAAATATCTGTGTCAAATGGATACATATTGTTAGCAATTACTCCAGGGTATAATGCTGAACCACTTGCTGTTAAGTTTTCATATCCTGCATTTTCCCTAGCTAAACTGGTGTAAAATGATAATTTACATTCGATTTCAGTTACTTTAGTAACATTTTCTCCTGTAACTTTACTCCAGTAATTTAATTCTTTTTCTTCTTTTGATATTTCTTTTGGTTTTTCAACTACTTTATGTTTTATTTCAATATCATTTCTAGTGTCTGTTGCAACTATTTTATTAATTTTATAGTTATATATTATTGAAATTAAACATACCAAGATAAAAACAATACATTTTTTACACCTCATTCGTGCCTCCTTTTAAGTCAATTTGTAAATCTTCTAACTCTATTGCAAATTCTTCTTCTGATTGTTGTAATAACTCAATTTCGTCAATGATATCATCTCTACCTATACAGCGATTATCTTGAACTACATTGTAAATATGTCTTTGCAACTTATGGTATTTTGTTAATAGGCTTTCTATATTTACTCCAAGTCATCACCCCTTTCTCATACACTCTTTTATTTCAAATATGATATTGCTAATTATAAAACCTAAGATTACGCAAATTATATTTTCTATCAATTTTATCACCTCTCTATTTTATTAATTTTATACTTATATTTAAATAATAAGCTATTAACCAAATAATGTCAATAGCTATTTTAAACTATTTATAATTTTTATTAAATATTATTTGCTTTGAGCCAAATAAAACTGCTCTTTTATGATACGTCTTAATGACTGTCTAGTAGTTTTATTGTTTGTTATATACACTTGCCCTTCACTACCTAATCTTAAAATAGGACTCCATATAGGATTTAATTCTGTTTTATCAGCAAGATGATTTATTTTATCAAAGTCAATGTTGCTCATTTTCCACAATTGGTCTTTCCATGAGTCACTTTGGAATCTCATGCAATATAATAATTGTGCAATTTCAATATATGCATACATCATGAAGTTTTCACAGATTAAATTAACTTGTTTTGATCTATGTCTTTCTGTATCATTAAGCATCTCAGGAAATACACTTGTTAGTTCTTTAAAGAATATTTGTAAGAAATCAAGTACATCTTTTTCCATAGTCGCATCAGTTATTTCTCCAAATGAATCTGTAATTGCTGACACCATAGTTGCAAATGTAGTTAAATTAACTATATTATTGTTTTTTATGCTTGTATTTGTTGCATCAATTCTACCTTTTAGTACTCCATTCCTGCTTAGTTCACCAACAATTCTATTTATAGAGTTCTTTTTATTAAAAGATTCAGCTAATGATTTAGATATTTTGAGTCCAAGCGTATATTGGTAAAATTGTTGGGCAGCCGCATCTTTATCGTAATTAGTTATTTTTACTGGGAATATTAATGATTTTAACTCAACCTTTTCATCATCACCTTTCATTTTGTTGGCCTGATAAATATTGCTTAGTGCTTTAAGTCTATGTTGGCCATCCAAAACAGTTATCAGAGATTCTACTTCTAATGTATTATTTTCATAGACTATAGTATCACTACCGTCAGATAATAAATTTAATGTAATTTGATCTGGATGATATTCCCCTTTAGCAATTTTATTTTGAATGCTTTTAATGTTTCTGGCAGAGAATACTGCTTTTTCTTCTAATACTCCACTTTTATTTCTTTTTAAAGTAAGCCCCCTTTGAGACTCTGGAAAATATAAAATCTTTTGTGATTCCCACAATTCTGCTAATGTTTCAGCATCTATATGTGTACTCCACTCATGTTCTTTTAATTTAAATACATTTTCAAATGTATAATTAATAGGTTTGTGTATTTCTTTATCATAAATATTATCTTTAATTAATACTTTTTCTCTCATTTATATCACCTCTTAATATTATTATAGCATAATAATGAAGATATGATACGTTTTTTAAAAAGTTTTATTAATTTTTTATTGGTTGATATTAATTTTAAAGGTATAAATAGTTAATGAACAATTTTGAACACCCTTAAAATCGCTTTAAATAGGTCATATTTTTTAGATATAGAAATCTTTTATTGTCTCATCTTTGTTATCATCCATTATCCCTATATACCTTAAAGTTATACTTGGGGACGAATGATTAAATATACTTTGCAATATTGCTACATCCTTATATTGTTGATAATGAAAATATCCAAATGCCTTACGCATACTATGACATCCTATTTCTTCTATACCTAATTTATCTGCAACTTTATTCAATATCCTATAGGCTTGAACCCTTGAAATCGGTTTATCTGTTTTCTTACTTTTAAATAAATATTCTTCTTGCCTCATTCCCTCTATGTATTTATTAATTTCAATTCTTAACATATCATTAATTAAAAATCTTTTGTACTTACCTGTTTTTTGTTCAGTAATTATTATGTGAGTTCTTGCTCTAACATCTTCAACTTTCAATGACAATAAATCACCTATTCTTAATCCTGTATTAATACCTATAGTAAATAACATATAATCTCTATAACTTATCTTCAATAATTCTTTTTTAAAGTCATTTAAAACATTTTTGTCTCTAATTGGTTGAACAAATTTCATCTTAAATCTCTCCTTTACTACTTATATTATATTACATTAATAGTATCATTACAATTGTTGAAGTACATTATTTTTCATAAAAACAGTATAAAACGTTGAAATTTACACATTTTCTATTTTTATTTTAATGTAACACAATAAACAAGGAGTTTCATTAAGAAATATAAATTTTGCATGAATCGTTATTTTCCATTGTACTGATTTAATGGTATAAAATATCAATGAATATTTTACAGATACCTTAAAATCAATTTAAATAGGTTTGTTTTTTCTTGTGAAAATATTTAATTCAATCCAATAAATTTTATTTTTTATCTTGTATTAATTGCTTACCTTCAAATATTCCCATAATTCCAACCATCAAAGATATAAGTTTCCCGATTAATGATTCATTTACCCAAAATGTTAAAGTCATAACTATCGCTGCTATCAATATAATAAATCCCAATAATTTTCTCATGTTCATATCATCCTTCTAATAAATCAATTATTTTATCTATCTCTTAAACCTAAAGTATTATTTTTAAAATGTTTGATATAATACTCAAGATTATCAATCATATCAAAGTATTTAGTGTCTTTATTTATTTCAATTTCTTTTAGAAGTTCGTCAACTTTATCTAATATCCAATTAAATTCATCTTCTCTATTCATTTTTATATTCCTCTATTGCATTTTTCTCACACTCTTCACATAATCCTTGATGCAGGTGATAATAATCATGTTCTAATTCTTTTCCACATATTTCGCAATTCATAATATTCTCCTTTAAAATATTAGTGCTAATACTAAAATTAAGTAATGTATAGCTTGATCTAATATTAAAGCATTTTTATCTCCAAATTTATTAGGTGTTATACCTCTTGCCTTAATATAATCAACTGGTATGTGACTTAATAATATTACCCAATACCATAAGTGACTAATTTCATTTCTAAAAATTAATCCTACTGCTAATGTATAAAGTATTGCATGAATACATAAAATATAATTATCTCTTCCCTTGTTCATTGCTAAGTAGTCTGTTTGCAAAAAGTAATCCCCTAAACTATGTGCAAATAGTAATTTTAATAACATACCTGTTCCTCCTATATTATAAAATAATCATTTTATTTATAATCCTAAATCTACAAATTTACTACAATATTCATCAGATATATCATTTTGTAAATCTTGACCACAATCTTCACATATATGAATTGTTTGATGAATATCTTTAAAATATAACTCAAAATATGGTTGACCTTTATTTATTTTTATACCACAACTTTCACAATCAACCTTATATTCTCCACTAAATCTTTTAAATTGAACACATATCATAATTATCTCCCATCAAAATAATATTTTTTATTTATTTTCTAATCTAATGTGACATCATCAACCATTAGTTCTCCTTCACACAAAGGACACTTGAAACAAACATCATCATTTAACAATTCTGACAAGCCATACCCAAATTTATCAAAGTCAACCGATAATTCTTCTTCACAATGAGGACAAGCAAAATTTATCCAAATTGGAGTTTGCATTATAAATAATTCAACACCTTTTTTCATACATCCCCTCCTAATTCCCCTGTAAATTAAAATTACAATAATTAAATACTGTATATCCTATTTCTAAGTTCACATCTAAACATTTATGACCTTTTGACTTTCTCGCTCCATTCGTTCTAAATCTGAATAATGGTTTATTACCTACTGCTTTCCAAGATTTTTTATAATTAGTTATTGAAAATACTTTATTTCCATTATCCCACCATTTTTCATATATAACTTTCATGTTATTCTCCTACTAATATAAATAATTTGTTTTTACCCCATTTTACTTCTAAATAATCTAAGTGATCTAAGTTACACATCAATTGAGGTTTATTTCTCCTTACTTCTGATACAGATTTAACTATACCTAAATCCACCATTATTTTAGGTAAAAATCTTTCCTCTGTATAGTATATATCGTCTTTTATTTGACTCCATTCATCTTGTTCTTTACAAAATATGTACCAAGGTTCAACTATTGGATTACCTATTATAACATCTTTAAATTGAAAATTTTTCATATAATTTCTCCCTATAATTAAATTTATAAAACATTTTTACATTGTTGTATTGCTTGCAATACCATTTTTTCTGCTATTAATAAAACAGCCTCATGTGATTGTTCGTCTGTACTCTTTAAACCTTTGATCTTCTTAGCAAGTTGGTTTACTTTTTCTTGTTGATCCCTTTCCATTTCTGATATTTTTAAGTAAGCATTACTATCAAACACTTTATTTTCGCATTTATTACATCTAATACTCATAACAATCTCCTTTAAATTTATTTCCACCAATAAGGTTTACCATCTCTTATATTTTTTGATTCACATCGAGTCACCTTTTCTTTGACTTCACAGCATTTCTCACAATAATAAGTATCTATTCTGTAATATTCATTCGTATAATATCCTACTTTTTCACACTTATAGTTAGACATTTGATATATCCATTTATGTTCACACATATTAACACCTCCTAAATCTATGCTCGATTTATTCCCATTAATAAAACATACAATCTAGAGTATATATTAATTTAGACTTATCTATTAATTTATTTTCAATATCACACCAATCATATCCATAACTATCTTTTAACTCACTCATCTCTCTTGCTTGTTCTTGAGTATCATAAATATCCCATGAAAAATAATGCCTATAATTCTTACCTGTAGTATAAACTTTATATCCATCTATTTCTTGAACATATCTTATAACTTCAGGACATACTGTATATCCATCACATATTGGATTCCATGACCATTCACTTACGAAGTATTCTTTTCCTAATTCTATTTCTTTATTGTTGTGTAAATCTTTTAACCTAGGTATTTCTACTTTCGGATTTTTCTCATATTAACTCCTCCTAACCAAATAAAAGAACATTTTTATTACCTAAATTCAATTTTGAACACGTTGCAATCACTAACTTTGACAACTATAATTTAGAATTTTTAACCTCTATCATATTTTTAACCATATCAGTTGTGTTAGTTAATGCCTTTTCTAATATTTCACTATTTATTTCTATTGGTCTTACATCTCTACTTCTTGCCATTCCTGCACATACACAATCAACTATTGTTTCTAATATATCTAACAATGTTATATCATCATGGCATTTTGATAATGGGTGATGTTTTTCGTTACTAATATGATACTGATACCACTCATCGTCAACAAAATTAGTACTATTATTTATAGTTGATAAGAAGTTATTATAAAACAATTCTTCTTTTGTCTTTTTAGTAAAATCATGTAACGCACCATTTATTATTATTTTTAAAGCTAATTCATTCATCACATTTTTAACATCTTCTCTATGCATATCATTAGCCTCTTGAAATTCTTTAAAACTTGCATCTTTCTTAGCAGTTCTTGTATCTCCATTTGGATTTTTATAAATTATAACCATATTTTTACCTCCACTATTTTATTAATTTTGTAAATATAAAATTATCATCAATAAGTTTATTAACACAACCTTTATTATAATACTCACATTCTTCACAATTATCAAATATCTCATATTCAGCACAATATTTAAATTCAAACTCTTTTAAGTCCTCAAATGATGATTTCTCTTGGTATTGCTGCTTATATGTAGTTCTATAACTTTCTAATTCTTTAAGCCATTCCGCTAATTCACCAAACTCTATAAATATATTTTTATGTATAGGTTTATCATTTGCTAATGATTCAAATGCAATTATAGTTTCTTTTAGATCCATTTAATCATTCCCCTTATTTACATTTAGATTTTAAATTTTTTAATCTATCCATCATTTCTTTAATGTCTTCTTCTCCATTTCTGTAAGAAAAATTAATATAATGATTATCTGCCCCATAACCATCCCCTGAAGGACTATATATTAATTTATTTTGTATTTCCTCATATTTTTCTTCTTCCACTAAATTAATAATATCTTGCAGCACCTCAATGACATGATTTTTAACTGCATCATGTTGTTTTTCAGCTAAGTTATCTATATCTATTTCCATTATTTCTTGTATATTCATATTCTCCTCCAATAAATCCATAATTTTATTGTGTATTTAAGTTTCTGAACGCATTGCAATTACTAAGGTTCAGAAATGTTGCCGTTAAAAGTATGGTGTAAAAATTGTTAATCTCACATTATTCATAATATTTACCTCCATAATATTAATTTTCTATTCTTATTCCCTACTCGGTAATGACTTTTATCTTACGTCTTTATCTAATTTAATAATAACCCTATTTTTACCTGTTGTCAACAACTATTTTATTAATTTTATATTTATTATTCCTTTGTATTACCATAATTAATTATATCCTATATATAAAATATACTATTGTCATCATCTGCACATACGACCTTAGCACTGTTATTTCTCTTCCTTAATTCCTCTTCAATTTTGTTTCTAAATTCATATTTTCCATCATCACTATGGTGTATAATTATCAAAGGAGTTCTAACTTGTGACATATACTTAATATTTTCTTCAGCCATAATATGGCTACTCCATGTTCTCATTTGATATACTTTGCATTTCTTTTTATATTCCAATCCTTCTATTTTAATCGTCTTATTATCGTCTCTTTGTATTTCTCTACCTATAGTTCCCTCACCACAATATCCCACAGTTATTATAGTAGAATCTCTATCTTCAACCATAGTTTTTAAATGATTTAAAATTCTTCCCTGTGTAAACATTCCTCCACCGCTAAGAATTATTTTCTTCTCTCTATTTAATGCTGTATTTAAACTTTTTTCATAATCATTTATATAAATAAAATTTTTCCAACTTAACACTTCTCTAAAATAATCCTTTTCTTCATCTTTAAGTATACTTTGATATGCATTATTTATTTGCAAGCATAATTTCCCATCTACATAAATAGGAATATCAAATGTAGGATCATCTTTAAATGCCTCATATAAAAATATCTGCA
This sequence comes from Terrisporobacter mayombei, assembly GCF_014333445.1. Classification (GTDB taxonomy): domain Bacteria; phylum Bacillota; class Clostridia; order Peptostreptococcales; family Peptostreptococcaceae; genus Terrisporobacter; species Terrisporobacter mayombei_A. Next base: position 37,492 of record NZ_JACRYU010000004.1, read on the forward strand.
TATTTTGACTTCTACCTTGAGCAAAACATCCTATCAATATTCTCTTATTTTTATTTAATTCTTCTTTTATTAAATTTATAAGTTTAACTCTTTCTTTTTCAACTTCCTTTTTAGACTTAAATCCTCTATCAAAGTTATTATATGTTGCTTCAAATATACTTACAGTCGATGAAGTTACTATTTCTTTTTCTTGTACGAATGGAGCTTTATTATAATCAGAACCTAAATCAGATGTAATATGAATCTTTTTAATGTTACCACTTAATGTTTTAATATACAATACTAATTGACAACTACCTAATATATGTCCTGAATTTATAAATTTATAAGATACTCTATCATTAAGAACATGAACTTCATTCGTTGCTTTTTCAACAATATTATTCATAGTTAAATAAACATCGGATTCCGTATACAAAGGTTCTATTTTATATTTCTTTTTATTCAATGCTTTTACATTTCTGTCCATTATGTATGAACCATCTAATAGTAAAGGTTCTAGTAGCTCTCTATTATCATGAGTTGTAATTATTGGTATATTTATATGATTTGATACTAAAGAAGGTAATAAGCCAACATGGTCTATATGGGTATGCAGAACAAATGCTGCTTTTATATTATCATAACTAGTAACATTTTGAACTATTTCTTTATTATCTACATATTCTTCATATAGATTTTTACCACCTTGGCTCTGACCAAACTCAACCAAGAGTCTTTCATATTTATCATTACCAATTGAATAACTTACCATAATTGAAGATGCTGTAACTTGTTTATTACTTTTTCCTACAAATTCAACTGCAACCTTATTTTTATTTTTCTTAGATATTATGTAATTACTCTTTCTCTTTTTAGTATTTTTAACTAAATACATATTATTTTTTCTACAATCAAATGCGTCTTTACTTACAAATGATACTTTCTCATCAGTATTTAGTATATAGTTTTGAAGAGGAATTTCTTTATTTAATATTTTAGCAACAACACATTTAGTTTTCTTGTCCCAACGAATATCTTTTACTAAGTCCACATCCTCAATATCTATTATGGCTTTTTCCTTAACTTCTTCTTGCATATCATCATATAGTATAATTTCAGCATGTTTATCATACTTTATTATTTCATTAGGATCCGTTTTATGCCTAGAGTTATCATCCAAAACTACACCATAAAGTTTTTTCTGTTCGCTATGTTTCTCACACAAGCCTTTATATGTTTTACCTTCTCTCCCACATACTTCACAGTATCTTTTATCCAAATATATTCCCCTCTCTATTTATATTCCTGAATATTTTCAATATAATTTTCAGTCATATATGTATTATAATGCTTACCTTCATACTCATCTGTAATTAAATTTATCAATTCCTTCTCTAATTTATTTTGTGCTGCTCTTTTATTATATCCCCATGTATATTTATAAATATTTTTATCTTGAACAGTTGCTTCAACTATCCATTTTCTTTTAAACTTCACCTTAATATCTTTATTAGTAGTTATTCGTAATTTTCTATCATGATTAAAAAATAAAGTTCCATTCTCTATTGTAGCAGTACTTTGCCATTCTTTAATTTTCTTGATAAGATTATCTATTGAACCTATAATAATTAAGATTATAAAAGATGCAAAAATTAAAATTGCGATAATACCAACAGTTTCTAAAAAGTTCATATATATTCCCCCTATTTATTTTAATACAATAAATTTAAAGATTTATTCAGTTATAAATAACAAACAATGATTTCTATATCTAAATCTTTAAAATGATGCTCTATTATTTGTTTCACCTTTTCCCATTGTAGTCTATCTAACCCACAACCTATTTTCGGCATACCTAGTTTTTTAATATCTTCTTGTTTACATAAAGACACTACATCTAGCAAAGCTTGTGAAAAATCATTATATGTAGGTTTATGCCAATACTTTTCTTTTGTAATCATATTTATTACATCATGCGTTGTTATAGATTCATGATGTAATATAGATATCGGAAATTTTAGATCATTCATATTTAAAGCATCTTTCAATTCCTTTCTCATGTCTGGATATTTATTATCAAATGTTTTCGCTATACCTTTCCCCATTTTACAATCTTGACTAATACAATGAACCAATGTGTATTCAAGTGGCAATTTAAATAAATTCATTTTCTTTTCAATTATTTTCATATTACCCTCCTAATAAAACCTTATTATTTTATTAATTTACTATTTATTATTCTTACTATTTTATCTAAAAATTTAGTTATCCCCATAGTTTCAGATATGGTCATAAATAACTCATGAAATAATCTATTTAGTTTAAAACGTTGAAATTCAAAGGAATTCTCTACACATTGAAAATCATGTTCGTCCATATCTTCTACTGGAAATTCATTTAACTCACAAAATTCTTTTAAATATTTATCTACATTCATATGACTCCTTATTCCAGTAAAAATAAAAGTTATCTTTACCTTCACCTTTTCTTAATTTTACCCCTTGAAATGATAAAGGTATTACTTTGCTGCTATTCTGATATTCTACTTCTTGTATTTCTTTTATTAAATTTTCATATACATTTGAGTCTATAACTACATTATTAGGATATATGTCGCTTTCTTCTATAAAATCACTTAATTCTTCTTCAAACCATTCTATATACATAGCTTTACACCTCTACCTTCCAATAACTATTCGCCCACAATTCAAACTCTTCTAATTCTATCCATTCATCATTAACCTTTTTTCTTTTATGCTTTTTACTTGTTTCATATAAATATATTATGTCAAATTCTTCAATAGGATTTTCTCTAAAAATTTTCTTACCTATTTTAACCCATTGAGTATTCCCACTTCCTATGCTATACATAAGTGCTTTTGGTGTGTATTTCTTATCTATTTCAAGAATCACGCAATCTCTATTTCTACTTTTGTCTGTTATATTGCAACTACCAGTAAATTCAAAATGTGCTTTAATTCTTTCTGTTATAGGCATATCTACATCTTCAATTTGAGATTCCAATGCTTTTAATAATTCTTTTGTATCTTCAAAGTTAAATTGTTTAGCAGTTTCTTTTGATGCATATTTATTAAATATATCATTAATCCAAGGATATTTATCTTTTTTAATTTGTTTTTTACCATAAAAATCAGTAAAATTCTCATACGTTTTTAATAGTTTACCTGTTTTCCCGAATTCTTTAAAAAAATCTAACTTTATTAATATTGTTAATTGTTTTGAATTTATATGGCCATTTAGATCAATTAATAAATCTATAAATGTATCATATGTTTTATCTCTAAGTGAATATAAGTATTCTCCAACCTCTCCATTAAGATATTTTATACTTGAAATACCTTTATATATACTATTTGTTTTTTTGTCCATAAAGTATCCTGACTTTGAATATCTAAATTTAGGATTTTCTAACTTAATATTAAAATATTCTAACTCATCTGTTAATTTTTTAGTTCTATCTATATCATCATCGTAATTATTAAATGCTACTGTGTAATATTCTAATGGGTAATGAGATTTAAGGTATGCTCCATAAAGACTATCATAGGCATAACTTAAACTATGACTAGCATTAAAAGAGTATCTACTTGCATTTTCAACTACTTCCCAAGTCTCTTCAAATCCTTCTTCTCTCCCCACAACTTCTATCCAGTTATTATGCAATTTATTCTTTAGTTCTTTAAGTTCTTTTTCTTTAAATTTTTTCTTTGCTATTTTTTTTATAATATCATAACTCTCAGATTCAGGAATGTTAAGCCATATCAGATATTTCATAATTGACTCTTGATACATCATATAATGATAACTATCATCCAGTAAATCATCTAGTTCTTTAACTCCTGTTGTATATGATTTTCTTTTAATAAAATTATCTAATAGTGATGCAAATCCTGGTCTTATTGCAGCTACAAAAGCACTCATTTCTGATATATTAGATACTTTATAATCTTTAACTAATCCTGTTGCAAATTCTGAATCTGCTTGATTTATAGTACATGTTAATCCTTTTTCATATATATCAAAGGTTTTTTTATCTAATAATTGATTTAATTCTTCTATTGTAGGCATTTTTATATTTGCCAATTTACAAGTTTCTCTTATTAATGACCATACTTTAACAGTTAAATAGTCATTTTTGAGATATTTATATTTATCACAATTATATCCATCAAGATTGCAACATAATCCATCTTTAGTTCTTAATAAGCCAATTTCTTCATTGATGGGTTTATTATATAAAAGCATAGAACATGGACTAAATGCGATACTCTCTATAACACCTACAAAATGTTTCGACTCTTCAATTATGTTTTTCCATTTTTCATCATCTATATAATTGTCTAAATTTTTTGCTACTTCATCATATTCTGATACCTTCATATCTAGTGCCTTACAATATAATCTAAATGCAGATGCTTTTTGTAATGGTTTATAGCTTAACATCCATGCACAATTTTCTTCCCCTAATAAGTCTTTGGTTGATTGTATAAATGGTTCTGCATCACAACAATTTAAATCTATATCAGGTAAACTTTTTGCTTTTAAAATTCTTTCTGTTGACATAAATCTAGTTGGAAATAACGGAACTGGTGCTTTTAATCTATCAATTTCTGTAAGTCCTAAGAATTTAGTTGTTATAAAACTTGGTGCAGATCCTCTCCCAGTCTTAGTCAGTAGTCCATTGTACTTTTCTACTCCTCTTTTAACAATCTTATAATCAAGAATAAAATAGTCTTCCATATTAGTTTTTTCAATTATATCTAGTTCATAATCTAGTGCTTGTTTATACTTCTCATATTCATCTTTGTTAACTTTTTCTAATTCATTATTCAATATTTCTCTTAATTCTTTATTAGGGTTGCTAGATATTGAAGGTAACTTTATGTCAGTATCTAACTTTATTCCCTCACAATTATCAAATATTAAAGTATTATTTAAAGCCTCTTTTATTTGATTGTCAGTTAATACGCCTTGAATTTTATATCTCTCCACTATTTCATCATAAGTAGGATAATCAAGTATAAAATTACTTTCTTCCTCATATACAATCCCTTTTGCTTTTAAAAATAAATTTCTATATTTAGAATCCTCTTTGTTGATATAATGGGAGTCATTAGCATGGATTAATTCTACATTATATTTGTTTGCATATTTTATTAATTTTATATTATGATTCTTTTGAATTTCTTCGTTGTGATTTTGAACTTCTAAATAAAAATTATTACCAAAAAACTCTTTCATTTTTAGTATCCATTCATCTAAACCCTCATCATCTCTTAATCTTCCTGCCACACAAGCAGTTGTAACAACAACATTCTTTGGATTTAAACTAAATAATAATTCGTCATCTATTCTAGGTTTATAATAGAACCCACTTATATTCGCCTCAGACATTATCTTATTGATTTCTTTATATCCATCATTATTCAAAGCTATAATAAGCAAATGATAATTTCTTCTATCTTTTTCTAGCCTATTTGGAACATAATATGCTTCAACACCTGCCATAAGTTTTACATTATATTCTTTACATAAACTATAATATTCATAAATATTTCCTTGGTATCCATGATTTGTACTGAAAAATATTGCTTTATCTCCGTCTAGTTCTTTTGCTCTTTTTATATAATCTACTGGCTTTACTATTACATCTAAAGCCCTTGGATTTCCATATATATCATGTTTATGACAATTATTATATCTACTCATCTAAGACCTCACTTTCTGCTTCAATAATATTTATATATCCTAATCCACTTTCCCAGGTTTTTACTTCACATAATATATCCATTTTTAAATCTTTGTCCATATCTTGATTTTCTTCTAATTTTATTAAATCTTCATAAAAAACCTTACTACAATAATCTTTTCTAAATTGAATTTTATCTATTTTAAAACTTAAATTTATTCCTCTTTTACTTATATCTTTAGTATTAATTGTTATATCTCTTACTAATAACTTAGGTGAAGGTATCTGATTTGACCAAAGTTCACTTAATGCTGCTATATCGATTACATCCTCTAGCGGAATACTTTTATCATAAACATAATCTATTTCTATAGAGTCATCAAATTCTATATCACTAAGTTTCTCATTTGCATACGATATAAACTTTTCTAAATTATCTTTTAATATATTACATCCAAAACTATTGTCATGACCTTCTACTGAATTAAATAAGTTGCTTTCCTTACATAAATTGTTGAACGAATCTAATGTATAACCCCTACATGATCCTCTTAAATTACCCTCAAATTCTTTTAATATCATTATTGGTCGGTTATATTCTCTCATTAATTTATTTGCAAGAAGTCCTGTTATTTTACTATCCATATTAGTTCCATCTATTATAACCAACTTGTCATTTTCATTTGTATAAGTTTTAACTCCTTTATCTAAACATTTTTTAATTAAATTCTTTTGACTATTTCTCAATCTGTTTGCAATTCTCAATATTGAGTCTTGTATAGACTGTTCCATAGTTTTACCCTTATATTTATATGTAACTGTCTCGTATGAACCTATCAAAGACTCAAATAACGCCTCCTTTTCATCTATACTACCATTTCTTATAATAGCATTTATCTTATTTGCTATTCCAAAGTTAACATTCTCAATAGTTAATATCTTCTTTATTTTCAAGTCATCAATGAACGATTTTATTAATTTATTAGTTATGTTTTCTACTCTTTTACCTATATTATATATGTAGCGATTCTCTAAATTACTCATATCCCTCATATCACTTATATTTGATATATTAACTAAATCCAAGTAATTATATCCTAAATCAATTCCTTCTTGCTCTGCTACATAATGACAAAATTTATAAGTAACAAAACAACCACTTGCATCTGTGTTTTTTACACTTCCATCTTGATTATTAATTACAATAGATGTTTCTGGAACATCATTTGAATCAAACTTGTGGTGATCTAAAGCTATAAATTTACATCCCATTTCGCATAATTCAAGTTGTTGTTCAAAGTCATTAGAACTGCTATCAGGAGTAATTAATAATTTAATGCCATTATTTTTTACCTTCCTTATGACTTCTTCAGTTATACCATGTGCTTTTACTGAATCCTCTTGAATTATATAAAGAACATTGTCATACTGTAAATAATCACTTATAAATGAAAATACTGTTGTTGCTGCTGTATATCCATCTACGTCAGGGATCAACCAAAACACCTATTAAATCATTATTTTCAATTGATTTCATCAGTCTTTTGTAACCCCTATCTATATTTTTATAATTAAGTGTATCTTCCCAATTTTCAATATCAGAATCTAATATTGCGTCAACCATTTCATCTGTTAATCCCCTATTTTCATAGATACAATCTATAACATCATTGCTTATTTTATTAATTTTATACTTCAATATATTATCAACTCCTACTCTATTGTTATTCTACTTTTTATTAAACTTTCAAATACTTCTTTTGATTTATCTATAGGCGAATCTTTATAGTCTAAACTATCATCAGTACACCATACATAGCTACATCTAACTATATCCTTTATATTCTCTAAGTTTTTTAATATTTTCTCTTTCCATTGAATAGATTCCTCATCTCCATCAACTTTATACTGCTTATCTAAACATAATATTATCTCTATATCTGTACCGAATAAATCTAACAATATTTTTTTTTGAACATTTGAAAAACTACTACCACATATGGCCACAGATAAATTATTATTTGGATACATAGATTCATATTTTAACACACTTTTTTCTGACTCAAATATAATTACTTTTTTATATTTCTTTATATTCTCCTTAGATACATTCAGTCCATATAAACACCTACCTAATGGATGATTATATCCTATACAGTCATGCCACAAAGGGATATATTTACCTTTTTTCTCTTCTATTGGATTAAAATTTCTAACCCTAATTCCTACACATTTTCCATCTTCTCTAAAGTGTGGAATTATAGCTCTATCTCTTTCATGGTCATATCGTATATTAAATTTATTCATTGCATCTTGAGATATTCTCTCGTCTAACCATTGTTTGATAGGTTGTTTTGAATATATATTATATAAATATGGCTTTTTAATTGGCTGAACAGGTTCATATTCTACTTCTAATATCGACTTTTGTTTATATTCAATTTTACTTCCTACACCACGTTTCGGTATATGTTTTCTACCTATTATGTTATAAATAAAGTCAATACTTTCTTTAAATGAAATGTCTTTTACATTCATTACTACATCAAATATGCTTATATTTCCACAATTTGTATAGCATCGGAACACCTTAGAATCTAAATAATAGTAAAGTTTATAACTGGCTTCACCATCTTCATGTGGGTGGCATATGGTTTGAAAAATTAAATACTTATCATTGCTTTTTTCTGATACATCACTTCCTAATTCCTCCATGATCTTAATAACTTCATATTCACTTAGTTTGTTGGCAATATCTTTTGCATCTATTTTCCTCACCTACCTTAGTTATATCCTAAACTTCCTCTATGTACTCTTTGACATATTCCAACCTCTTCAAATCTTCCAGTTACACCATTAAATTTTAATAACATAACTACGTCTGACTTACCTCTTCTGTTTTTATTTAAAAATATAAGTCTATAATCTCCTTCTAAATCCTTTTCAGTAAATTCAATTTCTTCTTTTCTCCAAGAAGAATCATGTACTTTACTTCTTCCAGATTTTTTTAATTTATATGGTCTTAAATAAAACTTTTTATTATTTTTATCTAATTCTAACTCTGGGACAACCTTCCTCATTAAAAACAATATATCTGCAACGTTTTTAGTAGATTTACATTCAGCTAAATCACTTGCTGTTAAATATGACTTTTGACCTTCATTACCAGGTGTTAGCTGTAAAGTAAGTATCATTTTTACATTATGTTTATTACCAAACGTATCTATTCTTTTAGTCGCCTCTACCATAGCCCCAACATAATTTTGATCTGATGAATCTTCAGATTTGAATGTGTCAATAAGAAATACTGTTGCACCTTGATGTGAAATAAGTCCTCTACTTATTCTAAGTATCTCATCTACATCAAATTCTTCTAAAGAATAAAATGTAAGCATTTCTTCAAAATTTCTTCTATCTAAGAAATCAGTTATTTTATCCATTAACTCTTCTTCTTCATCAGTGAATGTACCATTTTCAATTTTATTTCTTGTTAATTTATAATAGCCAAATATATTAGATGCTATAAAACTATACAACATTGCTCGGAAATATATTACCTTTTGTTCATTACTGTAGATTACTGATACCTCATTACGATAAACCATTGGTAATATTAAATTAAAAAATACATATGTTGACTTTCCTATACCTCCATAACCTGCAATTTGTGTATTACCACCACCAGAACCAAGTCCATTTGTGGTTTGAGATAAAAATGGACAAGCATATATATACTTAGGAGTTTCATCATCACTTTTGCCAATTTCTTTTTCTGTATACTCAAATATAATATCGTAAGGAGTACCCATAGATATGCCTTCTTTTAATTTTTCTCTGTCATCTTTTCTTATTATTAAACTTTCGCCTTTAACATTGTTATTAATTGTAGCGACTGCATCCTTAGATAAATCCCCTAAAAAATATTCTTCTACCTCTTTACAACTCATAGAGGGAAACAACTCTTTAAATGGGTTTACTTCTATTCCATCCGTCTCTATCGTCTTTGTAAATATTTCTTTTTTCCCTCTTTTAATGAGGAAATTATTTTTATATAATTCATCTACATAACTTGCTATGTTATTTTTATTTGAAAAACTTAATATTTTCTGTATAGTTTCCCAACCACCATAATCATTATATTTTGATTTTAATTCTCTATTATTTTTTATAAGTTCATTAACACTTAATTCATCTAATTCTGAATACTTTTTACTTGCAATTCTTCCTAATGAAAAGAAAAACTTGCATTTCTCTATAATAAAATCACTTTCTTTAAGTTTATAATCTATGTAAAGAGATAAATCAGACAATAGTGTTCCTATAACAAATGTTTCTATATTCCCTCTGTTTTTTATTATTTTTTCATATTGTTTTTCAAATATATCCATATTATCCCCTCAATCTATCCTTTAATGACTTCCTTGCTTTATTAACTCTTGTAGGTTTAATTTCTTCAAAGTCTTGAAAAACTTCTTCTACTTCCTCATTTATATTCTGATTAGGCTTATTATTTATAGAAAAATCTCTTATATTACCTTTTATAATTGCAAACATATAACAAAGTCTTGGATATTCTTCTTCTATATTTTTTATTTCTAGTAAGTTAATTATTTCATTCTTATAAAAACTAATGCATTCGTATATAACTTCATACTCATAAACTTTATTCAAATCACTTAACATGCGATTTCTACTATTATTACATATAGGATAACCGAATATTTCATCAGTTAAATATTGAGTTTTTTTATAATATTCTTTTTCATTCTCTATTTTGTCATACTCGGTCTTATTACAATAATAAAGATTTTGTTTAGTTTTTCCTGTTGAACTTATACGTTTTATCTTGTAGGCATTATTTATATCAATCAACTTATTGCATGATCTACATTTAACTTTTCTAGCCATTTCCCCTCCTATTGATAAGTATATTATTAGTTTAAGAGAATAATTATTCTCTTAAATGATTCATTACATAATCAATGTTATATTCATCTGAGTTTCTATCACTAACCCTTATAAATCTACAACCTAATTTCTCTTCAATCTCCTTTTGTCTTCCTTCATGCTGTTCATATGTATAATATTTATGGTCATTTTCGTCATATTCGATTGCTATATTTAAATCTGGTATATAATAATCAATTCTGTAACCAAGAACTGGGTATTGCTTTACACCTATTTTACCTATACTTCTTTCAAGTTTATTTATAAATACACCTTCTCTTCTTGTGTGAGAAAATTCATATTCATCAAACTCTAATATCTCTTCACTAATTTGTTTATCTACAACTTTATCACATTTATCATTATTAATTTCATGATCACAATCAATATATTTGATATAATATTTATTAGTCTCATAATCATTACTTCTATATTTTAAGATGATTTTATTATTTTCTAGCCATTCTAAACTTCTTTGTACTGTACTCATCCCCAATCTAGTACCCTCGGCTATTTCATTAATTGATACATTTGCATATTGATAATTTCTGTTATATCTGTAACATAAATACACATATATCTTAAACGTGTTGCCATTTGGAATATACTTAAACATAGTATTAGCTATTTGTGTAAAATTTTTATCCAACGAGTATAATGGTCTTGTTTTCACTTTCTTTTTTATCATTATATTTTTACTCGCCATCCATTCCTCCTATTCAAAGTGCCAAGTTATTACCTAGCACTTCTTCTTCCCGATCTAGCAGATGTTCTTTCTGTTGTAGGTGCAGCAGGAGTTGATATTGGTTGAGATTGTGAAGCCATATTACCATCGTCATCCTCGTCTTTAAATGCAAGATTACAAACAGAATTTATTGCATATCTTCTAATATAACTTATACTAGACATCGTTCCTTGTATATTTTTCTTATCAATAGGGAAAGGAACACTATCACTTTCTATGTATTCTCCGCTTTCATGGAATAATATAGTTTTTATACTTAACATATCATTGCCACCATCTATAATTGATTGGTATATAAATATACCTTCTTCAGCTAATAATGGCTTTATATGTTTTAGTATTGTATCTAAATTAGTATATTTTGATTTAAAAAATGGATTAGCCGAAGACTTTTCTATTGAATCCATTTTCTTATGAAATTTCAACAGTCCTGGTAGTATATGTTCTAATGTTTTAGATGTCCTTATATTCACTCTTTCATCATATAATCTTTCTATTTCATTCACGTTTTCTAATATTTCATTTCTATTTTCTTCCATATTTACCTCCATTTATTTTATTAATTTTATATTTATTATTTCAATTAAAATGGAACATCTTCGTCATTTATACTATCATAACTTCCTGGATATCTCTTTTGATCTCTAGCTTTAGATTTATCTAATAATTCATCTATTTTATCTAACATATCATCTATATCTTCATTAGAGTATGGATATTCTAATTCCTCACATTGTTCTGGAGTATATGTATCATATCCACCAGTTAATTCTAATACCATTTCAGTTTCATAAACTCCATTTTCTCTCATTTCTTTTCTCCTTGCATTTTCTTCTATTATTTTTTGTCTAGCAGAACCTACACCTTTTACTTCTAATTCAACTAATTTTTCTTCAGGTACTTCAACTTTAATTTTTACATCTTTTATTAATCCTTCAAGCTGAGCAACATCACCTTTTTTATAAGTTGATTTGAAATCTTCAACTAAATCTTTATCTAATACTTTAAAAATCAATTCATGACCTTTTATGGATCTAGTAGTTTTATATTCATTAACTAAACATTTGAAGTCAAGCAATCCATCTTTAGTTTCAATTACATCCTCTATATAAGCATATACACTAAAACTTGCATTATCTTCATACCTTTTTCCATTCTTTTCTCTATTAGCAAAGTCTACAACTAATTCAGGTTTTTCATAAAATACACCCTTTGAGTAATAAGCATTATTAGTAACTTTACAACTTAAAGAAATTCTATCCCCTTTTTCATTTTCTGCAATAGTTTTTATTTCATCAAATATTGTTATAAAACCTTTATATTTAGAACTTTCTTCTCCTTTAGCAGTTTTAGTATTACAACTAAATTTAACATCTCTCACATTGTCTTCATCTGTTTTAACTTTCATCATGAATTCATATCTTTCGTATGATTCGCCTTCATTAACTATTTTTTCTCCATAAACATCAACTACTTCTCCATTAACTTGTACAAAATTCATTATTTCTTTAGCCATATTATCAATTCCCCTTTATTTTATAATTTTATTTTTATATTTAACACGATAAAATCGTGATTTTATTAATTTTATATTCTTAATTATTTAAGTTTTAATCCTTCTATTACCTTATGTAATTCTTCTATTTTTGCCATTATTGTCTCAAAATCTGTAAGTCCTGTGCCAAATATCTCTTTCTTACATATACCTTTTAATGCCATTTCTAAATTAGGATAATAACCAATTGGTCTATAATCATATTCTGTTGGATCAGATTCATCCTTTTTCTTTTTAGCATATTTCTTTAACAGTATTATGTTTAAATCATCTGATTCTACTTTATATTCTTCATTTATTTGCATTTAATCTCCTCCTTAGTTTATTTTTTAGGATGACCACAGTTCATCTTGCCTTCTGTGCATTTACCTCTTTCACAAGAAGCACCAGCATTTTCAAATATTATTGGAGTAACTTTTCTACATTCAACTAACATTAATTCTGCCAATTCTCTTATTTCTTCTTGTGCTCTATTACATAATCTATGTGTAAAGAAATTATATAAACTTCTTGCATTCATAGTGACTACTATTTTAGTTTCACAAGCATTTGGTAATACATATCTTGCATTCTCATTGGCAACTTTTTCTGCGGTCATTCCATATGTAGGATAATTCGTAGATTCAACCCAGCATTGAATTTCCTTTTGCCATTTTAAATAGATATCATGTATAATTTGCATATCCTTTGAATATTCATTGTGTGCTAATGCTCCCATTTCATCTATGATGTTTGGTATTATAAATTCAAAATTATTACCTTCCTTAACATATCTTTGTGATTGTTGACTATATGATGCTATTCTATGTCTCACCAGTTGATGACTGCAATTCCCACTCCACATACAGATTCCATTTCTTCTAACAAATATAATGTGGTTTTCTACGTTTACACAATAGACTTTACCTTTATAATATTCTTCGCTAATATGTTTTCTTTTAACAACAGGAGTAGAATTTCTTTTATTTTTTGATATATTTAATACATAACATTTATGATTATGAGTTATTATGTTCCCTGCTTTTTTATTAAAATGAGATTCTCCTACTCTATCGTCTATATGCATCATAGAAGTGTATCCTGCTATAAATGTAAGCATTTGAAGTTGATCTGCCAATTCTTTAGATGTCGTATATAATTTAGCACAGCCATTCTTATCTACATGTCCATCACTTTTTTCGTATACCTCAATAAATAATTGAGCTAATTCTTTATTCATAATATTAAATATTTCTTGCGGTATATATTTTTCATATGATTTCCCTAATGTTTTCAAATATAATCCCAATTGACTATTTTTAAATTTAATACCTTTATCACCATCATATGTAGGTGTAAATCCTAATGTTTTTATTGTGTCAAATATATCTTTCCTATTCGTGTTATATAAGTCATTAATTTTAGTTTGACATATTGATATACAATAACTATTTTCTTTTTCATTATAATATACGCTTCCTTCAGCTAAATACCATGCTAACAATTTTATAAACTCTCTACTATCTAAGTTCAATTCAGGGAGAGTTCTTTTTTCAATTTTATTATTTTTATACTTTTTCATATACGAATATTCTGGAATATTTATATATTCTATTGTGTCTCTGCAATCATCAATCTGTTTCGTCATATAAAATCTCTTTACATTGATTTCTTCAGATGGAACTAATTCATAATCATAATTTGGTTTTCTAACATCATATTTTTTTATTAACATATTATGGTTTGGTGTTACAAGCAAATCCACATTTTGAGATTTATATTTATGCATATTACCATCAAAGTCATATTGTATATATTCGTTTGGTTTATGAAACTCTATCCCCCCATTCTTATTCCTAGTCATAACTTTTTCATTTTGATTTAAATCTTTAAAATACTTCCAACCTTGGTCTGTATATATCTCTGTTTTATCATCATAACAACTTCTACTGATACCTTCTATTGCAAAAGTAAACGATATATGTTCCAATGGTGATTCATGTCCTATTGAAACTAAATTGTTTACAAACTTTGATATTTGTTCATCTGTCAACTTTTCCTCTAATTGCTCTACCCCTACAGGCGAATAACATAATTTTGCTGCCATTGCCACTACCTTTTCAGGATTTGGTGTATGTGTTAATAGTTTTACCTTCATGTAACCCCTCCTTATTTATTATCTAAGATAATAATAGTACATTTTTTATTTTTATGCAACTATTTTATTAATTTTTTATTTATTTTTTACAAAACTTTTTTGTTAACATAATTATGTTATAGACAATTTTATTTCTTTAACTTTTTATCTAACAATGTAATAAATACAAAATTTTATTTACTATTTTCAATTCTTTCGCTTGCCATATTGAAATAATTTTCTTCTAGTTCAATTCCTACAAATCTACGATTTTTATTCGTACATGCAATCCCTGTACTGCCACTTCCACAAAATGGATCTAATACTAAATCCCCTTCATTAGTTAATCTATTTATAATCCATTCCATAACCTCTATTGGCTTTTGCGTAGGATGTCCACCATTTATTTTTTCTCCTTTCGAAGTTAAACCACATACTATCTTAGGTCTTTCATATGTGTCATTCAGTCTATTAAATGTCCATTTACCACCTTTTTTAACTGCCCAAACAGCAAATTCATAATCTGTTATAAATCTTCTATCTCTATTTCTGGGCATAGGATTGGTTTTCTCCCAACGTATCAAGTCTTTAATTTCAAAACCACTCTCCTCAAGTGCTTTTACTATGTAGCTCATATTCTTCCAATCATTGAATATAACTATATTTCCACCTTTTTTAAGCAATGGTTCACATGGCTTAATCCAACTTGTTAAATCAAAGTCTTTATCCCATTCTCCAAAATCTATACCTGCCCTACCCATTGTATGGAAGTTATTATCCCTACTTATGTTATATGGAGGATCGGTTATTATAGCATCAAACTTAACCCCTAAAGTTTTAAGTCCCCCTAAAACATTTAAACAGTCCCCTTTGTATAACTTATAATCCCCTTTATCTATTACCATTCAATCACCTCATTTTATTAATTTTCTATTTTTCTCCAAATAAAAGATACTTTTTATTATATTAATTTTACATTCTATTTATTAACTCTTTTAATTCAGAGTCAAACTTACACATTAGTTCGTTTAAGGTTACAACTAATTTTTCATCAATATACTTTTCAATATCTCCTACTCTCATATTTAATTCGTTCATTTTTGTTTCTAGCTCGTCTATCTTTGCATTCGTCTTACTTATTTCCATCATTACAAATAACAAATCATTGCTTGCCATATATATCCTCCTAATAAATTTTCAGTTTTATCTATTCACTCAATAAATTAAATATTTTATATATTTAACCTTTCATTAGTTATATCTACAGCTCTTTGATTTATATCACATCCTATATATTGTCTATCACCCAATTTAGCACTTTCTATCATACTTCCGCTACCACAAAAGAAATCAGCAATAACATCATTTTCATCAGTATACAAATCCCTAATCCTATTCATTAATTTTAATGGTTTCTGTGTCATATATCCAATCCTTTCCGAACTGCTCCTTCCAACCATAGGAATATCTGTCCAAATACATTTCATTCCAACCATAGTATACCATCTACCAAAATCGTCTTGATATTCTTCGACACCCTTGAATTTATATGGCTTAAAATCTCTATTATAACTTACTTCTGTGTGATAATTAAACTTTTGTTTGTTCTTATCTTTAGCATATATAATAATTTCATCGTTCTTTTGACTTAATTTTTTCTTACTGCTTCCACCACTGGAATAAGCCCATTGAATAACATTTATACAATTTTTATATCCGAAATGTTCATCACACATAATTCTTACCCAGTGAGTTATTCTAAAATCCATTTGTAATGCTAGAGTGCCTGTAGGCTTTAAAACTCTGTACATTTCCTTAATTCTACCATCATAAAAAGCAAATACATCTTCTTTTACATAAGGTATATCTTGATAGTCTTTAAAATCTCCACCTGTAGCATACAGTATATCTGAGTATATTAAATCTATTGAATTGTCAGGTAACTGTTTTAACAATTCTAAATTATCCATGCAATAAACTTTATTTAATCCCAATAATTACACCTCTTTTTATTTTATTAATTTTCCACTTGTAACTTAGTCATTTCAGCAAATTCATTCTCACTAACTACAGTATATCCATATTCTTCCATGCATCTTATAGCCTCTTGTTCAGTCATTATTATTTCTTCTTTTTCTTTTGGCTCAGTAAGAACGCCTAATTCTATACATTCATCTTGAGTCAACCAATGATTTCTTCCTTTGTATTTATCTAATAATTCTTTTGTCATATTAGTATTTTCTATTATAAAACTATCAACTTCATCTTCTATTTTCTTTTGATGCATGATATAATCCTCTTGATTACTTATTGCATCTTGATATAACTCAAATCTCCCTTCATGATTCATAATAGAAACCATGTTGTCAGACGCATATCTTTCATCACCTAGTAATAAAATTAAAAATGCTGTACTATAGCAAATCCCCACAGCCCTAGTTATTATTTTTACTCCTTGTTCTTTCAATTTATCAACTTCATTTTTTATCAAATTAAAAACTCTACATTCTCCACCATTTGAACAAATTACAAGTTCAACAGTATCTTCTATTATAGGATTTAAGTAAGTTTCTAATTGTTCCTGATTATAGTCATAAACTTGTCTTAATTGATTAACTATTTCTTTGGCTACATCTAACGATAATTCTCCCCATACATCTATTCTCATTTAACTCCTCCTAAATATAAATCATTTTATAGTGTTTCATATGTTATAAAACTATTTAAAGTATATATTTCTCTCTGCTATTTCTATCGTCTGTTCCATTAAACTTAACACCGTCATTTGACCTATTCCATTTGGTACAGGTGAAATTTTACAACCTTTTTTAACTAATCTACCATAGTCTGATTTTCTAACATCTCCACACATTTTACCATTCTCATCAAAGTTAATTGATACATCTATTATTACTGTTCCTGGTCTGAAATCTTTTGCTTCAAAGAAATTAGGTTTACCTATAGCAGTAATCACTACATCTGCATTCCATACCTTACTTTCTAAATCCTTAGTTTTACTATGTGCTATTGTCACAGTTGCATTCTCTTGTAACATAAGCATACTTAATGGTTTTCCAACAATATTTGATCTGTTAATTATCAATACATCTTTACCATTAACGTCTATGTGATTTTCTTTTAATATGGCCATAATACCTTTTGGAGTACATGCTATATTTCCTTCTTGATTAAGCATTAACTTACCCATGTTTCCTATTGTGAATCCATCTACATCCTTTTCAGTTTCTATTAAACTAGTTAAATAATATTCATCTAAATGCTTTGGTAACGGCAATTGCAATAATATTCCATCTGTATTTTCTACATTTAATCTTAATATTTCCCATTCTAATGTCATTTGATCCACGTCTTTTGGAAAGTGTATTACCTCTGATTCTATTCCTACTTCTTTACATCTTTTTATCTTATTAGCTACATATTTTCCACTTGCATAATCTCCCCCAACTCTAATTATAGCTAATTTAGGCTTACGGTTTAATTTACTCACTCTATCTTTTAATTCTTCTGTTTTATTCTCAACTAATTCTTTTACTTCTAGTATTTTACCTTCGCCATTTATGTGCCTTGATATGTAATCTGCTGTGTTCATACAATGCATTCCTCCTTTTATAATATTATCTATGCTCTAACTAATTCCCACTCTAAAATATCATCTAAATCAATTGTTACAAGTTGCGATGAGTATTCAGATGATACATCCATCTCTAAAGTATCTGCTATGGTAGGAAATAGAATTTTCCCTTTATATGTATAAGTCTCATTATTAAATTTATTTTTGATTTTTACTTCACATATATCACCTATTCTAAATATATTATTTTGAAATTCATATAATAATTTAATATCTGTTCTTATCATCATATATCTCCTTTTCTGAATAATCCCCTGATATTTTAAGCAATGAATAAATTAAGAATACGAAAAACAATAACAATATTAACATCAATAATTTTATCATTATATCTCCTTATTTTATTAATTATATATTTATAACTTTAACTGTTTGTGTCATAACCTTCTCAACAATAACTAAAGATGATTTGTTTTCTGTTTTTAATTCTATTCCTTTTTCTTTTGCTGAATCTAGTGAAGGAAACATTTTTGCCTTATTCATGTAATATCCATATTCTGATTTATTTGATTCATTTTCCCCATAATAAAATCTTCCATTAACTTGAATTATATACATTTTATACACCCCTTATATTATAAAAAGATTATTTTATTTATGATTCTTCTATTTCATATTCTGCTTCAGTGATATCATTATCTAAAAATATCCTTCTAAAATCCCCATCAAACTTTAATACTTTAACACCATCTTGCTCACATATCTTAAGAATTTTTCCATCACATACATTTGATTTTATTTTAGTACCTACTGACAATCTCATAACCTCTATTATATTCATAATATTAATTCCTCCTAATATAATAAATTGATATTTTTATTTATATTCATTTTTATATAAAAACCATTCACATTCTCTATAATATCTGCAATCTCTACAATTACCATCATCGGAATAGCAATTTTCAATTTTATTTCCATATTTATCTTGATTCACTATAAGTCCTTTATATTTTAAGTTTATACATTCAATATTTTTCATATTTTATCTCCTATTAATTAAATTAATTCTTTTATTCAGAATAAGTTACGTCACGTGTTATATCATTTAACTTATCTATTGCATATTGAACTTCTTCATCTGTATATTCATTTATTTCTATTAAAAATTCTAATAACCTACCTCTTAATTCCTCTATTCTCATACATTATCTCCTATTTGATTAAAAATGTTATTATTTTTTTAATAATACATATTCTTTCATATTATAATTAATTTAAAAGAATTATTTTATTTATCTTATAAATTCTCTAAAGTCTTTACTACGCTCGCTAATTCAATATATATCTTCTGTATTTCATCGTTCTGACCATTGTTTATACTATCATCATCTTCTATTACACCCATAGCCATTTCTAAATATTCTATAGCACCTTTTGAATATCTTCTAATTTTTCTTTTTACTTCTTCCATTTTACCCTCCTATATTAAATAAAAATTATATTTTAAATATATTCTTTATAATTTTTTATAATATCTCTACATTGTTTCGTATTATAAACAACTTTTAGGGTATGGAATCCAAATACTTCATTGTGTAGCCCTAATAAAAACACTACAAATACATCTTGTTCGTGTCTATAAATTACAAACACATTATCATCATGCAACACTTCTTTAAAATAATACATTCTAGTTTTCATATTGTCCTCCATTAAATAAATACTATCTTTTATTCATATCTCATTAACCATGCAAATATCATTGACATTAATAGAATAGCTCCTAAAATCATTTCTATTGAACCTGCAATATGGTCACAAAACACTAAATAATTTAAAAATAACCAAACTCCTATTAAACTAAGAGGTATTACTATGAATACAAATCCAAAGAATAATTTTAATGTATTACCTATAAATTTAAACATATCATACTCCTAATTCAAACTATTTATTAAATCATCTATCCATTTATTACCCTCTTCTGCTGCTTCTAACTCTTTCTTATAACTACTACTATGATACTCTATATCTCTTAAACAATACTTAATCATACCTTCTCTATATTCTGATACAGTTTCTTTCCTTATTTCTTGTTTCAAATAAGTACAATCACAATCCCATTTTATGCTATCTTGTAATTGTTTAATTGCGAATTCTTTTAAGTTTTCATGATTCTCAGTTGGTGGAATCCACTCATTAACCTTCTCAATCATAGCTAAATATTTCTTTTTGCTATCCTCTTTATTTTTAAGCATTCTATCTATACTTTTAATATTTTCTTCATAGTTTTGATCTATTTTCCTTTGTATTTCCTTATCTGTCATTTTCTTAATTTCTTCTAGTCTTGCATATGCTTTATTCAATTCATTTAAATGATAATCACTAACTTCTCTGTATCTTATTTCTGCATTTTTACCATCTTCCCTCATGTGAACTAAAGCTCCAAACTGCCTAGCACAATTTAGTATATAATCCTTTAATTCAACCACACTTCCATCTTGAACTTTACATGTATATCCTGTTGGCATATGTTCCTCCCTTAAATAAACCCTCTTATTTACTTATAAAATCAAATATATTTTCTCTTACTTCCGTATCCCATACTCCCCATTCTTCTGCTAACGATTTTATATTTGATGGAATAGTATTGAATATTTCTTCTACTCTATCTTCACTTGGTATAATTCCAAATTTATCTATATAACAATCATGAATTACATCCCTCATATGTATTTCCTCCTTACCAAATAAATCCTACATTTTATCTTGCTCATTTCTCATATAACATTCGCTACATTTAAAATCACATAGCCCATCACATACATCTATCTTACAACAATCTAAACAACATTCACAAATCATAACTCCCTCCTATATACCCATTAATAAAATACAAATTTTATTAATTATCAATTTTTAATCATATATAAAATCTATAATTTGAAATATACTCATAGCACATATACCAAGTATAAAACTTAGTGTATCAATGTTAAAAGGTTTTATTATCACCGCTATTATAAACATCATTATAATTTTAATTAACCATTTCATAATTTTACCCCTTGTTTATAGATTTATCTTTAGATTTTTCAAATTTTAAACAGTTTTTATCTTCCATATCTCCAACTTTACACCATACATTATACAAAATATCATTTTCTAACTTCATATGTATAGTTTTATTTATATGTTTACAATCCCAACATTTACTCATAACTAACTTCCTTACCTTCCTCTCTTACGCATTTAAAAATAGGGAATCTAAGAGATAAACCGCCATCTTCATTGTGTGTTTCTTCAAAATAATTTATTTCAGCTATACGATTTAAATATTTATCTTGATTGTTGTATATTTCATCTCTCATAGCATCTGTAAACCCTGATCCAACACCTAATTCATAACCTTTGTAATCACATATTATTTTACCTAAAGTATTTGAATATTTTCCATCTCCAGATTCAAACCCTGTTATTTTTAAATCACAAGATTGCATTACTTTTAATTTCAATATAGTCTTGCTGCGTTTAAATTCATAAGGTTTATTTAAGTTACACATAAGTCCTTCTGCCCCTAATTTCCTATATTCATCAAGTAAACTTAATACTTTCTCAATATCTTTACCTTCGTATAGTATAGGAAGAACTTCGATATGTTCACAATTATTTATTTTAATATGGTCTATGTAATTATCTAACTGCAATCTTCTATTATCATAATTAGTTTTGCATTTTTTATTATCAAATTCTTCTAATGATAGAGTATCAAACATTACATATTTAACACCTGTTTTAATTTTATTCTTATTTTTAACTCTTTTAGTTGTCTCCTTATATACATCTTCATATGAACAACCTTCAGCTAATAACTCACCATCTACAAAAGCATTCGCAAATACTTTACTTAACTCTTGCTCTATTTCTTCTAAACCTTCAATTATTTTCCCTTGTCTAGTATATAATTTAACTTTACCATCTCTAATTATTGCATTACATCTGATTCCATCCAATTTCTCACTAACAAACATTTTCTCTTTTGGTGGTTTGTCAAAATCAAATTTACTAGCTAACATAGGCTTTATATCCTCTTCATCATCTGATGTTGCTATTAATCCTGGGATTATTTTATTAATTACTTTTTCATTTAATCCTAATCTTAATTTCTTAGTTACAAATAGTTTAAGAAACTCATGTAACTCTTTATCTTGATTATTTATGAAATATTGAACTTGCTTTATGTCTGCATCCCTACCTGTTATATTACCTTTATAAAAATACTCCATTAATTCTCTTAATGACAATATCCCTATTTGTGCATTTCTTAATTCTTTATTTAGCTTTGATGTTGATATACCTGTTTTGATATGAGGATCAATTAAAAATTTTAAACAATCAATGAATAATTCATTATCTTTATTATCTCTAAGTATCTTCTCTTTTGCTAATCTTCCACTAACACTTGAAATTTTATCAAATATTTCTTTTGCTTCATATATTTCATTCATTTTCCTACCCCTATCCAATTATATCTTTTATATATCAATATTTACTTTTTATTAATTATCTAATTAAATAATAATCTATTTTTATCTACTTGTCAATCAATTTTATTAATTTTATATTTATTTTTTTTGCTAAATAAAAAGTTGTATTTATTACTTATATTTATCAATAGTACTTTTTAATGTTTCTAAGTGATTAATTCCTGATTCTATTCTTCTGAATTCTTCTGATAATAATTGCCTTTGATTAGCATTAAATATTATCCCTCTACCTTCTAATCCTTTAATATAGTTTCTCGTATAATTTACTTCAGTATATGTATCCATTCCATTTATTCTACTTGCTAATTTTCTTATTTCATTAATAAGTTCATTAAATTCATCCATTGATATTTCATTTTCGTGTATATTTTCTTCAATTTTATCCATTTGTAAATATTTAATCAAATTATTAGTACAGTCCATTCCGCAGCCTAAAGCATATTTTTGACAAATACGACAGTCGAAAGTTGAATCAAAATCTTTCACAAATTTCAATAATCCATCTAAATCCTTTATAACTTCCTCATAAACCTTCATTATTATTCCTCCTTATTTTAATTATTAAACAACTAATATTTTATGTCCATCAACACTATTAACTTCTTGTATAGAACAATGAATAAAACAGCTATAACTATCATCATTTTCTATTTCAAACTGTAATTCTTTTATAGTCTTATCAGATACAGTTAAATAAAATATTTCATCCATATCATCTAATACACTAACTTGATATAATTTATATTTAGTCACTTTTGCCCTCCTTATAAATATTCATATATGTATTATAATCATGATATTCTATTGAAACCTTTAACCCTTTTTCTTTAGCTAATACGCTTATCCTGGATATATCTTCTATATCTAATGAAAATATATTTATAACTTTACTACCTTTTTCTAATGCTTTATTGATTAAATTATTTATAAAATTATCTATGTAATTTATGCAAGACATATCCTCTAAGTTCACGAATCTTTTCTTTCCATACGAAGTTTGCAGCAATAATCCATATTTATTAATAGATTTAACATAACCTGATATGATAGATCTATTTAAATGAATTATTACCTTGTCATTTATCTTAAATTGAAATATATTAACATTACTCATTTGTATCTCCATATTTTTATTAATTTACTACTTAAATCTTGATTCTAAATAATTTATTATTTCATTAACCTTTCTATTTGCACTATTTTGTTCACTCCATGTTGACTTTTTAGATTCTATAGAATTAATATTACCTCTTAACGAATACAAATCGTTTATTAATTTTTTAAAATCAACCTTATCTTCGTCCACTTCACCAAAATGCATATTATATTTTGCTTTAATGATTTTTCTTATTTTATTTTTATCATAATTATATTTAGAAATCAAATCTTCATCATAACTATTGAAATTCTGATTACCTCTTGAATCTAACATTTTTTTCACCTATAACAATACATATATCCCCATTTCTTAACTCTACCACCATACCATTCTTTAAATCTGATTTTTTCATTTAAATCTCCTCCATACAATAACCAAAATATATAAATAACCATCCATACAACTTAAATCCATCTACAAATCTATACTGAGGTTTTAACCACATATCTTTAAAACTAAATTGCAATACATAGACTTTTGCTATATTACACCATTCATAGAATATATTTAAAAAGAATGCAGATTTAATTCTTTTAAATCCTATAAGATAATCTCCCATTTTCACTTTATTTACTCCTATTTTATTATTTTTATATTTATATAATTTGTTTATAATATCCTAATAATTCTTCTCTTGCTTTCATCGTAAATCTATCTTGAGTGTGTGGATTACCGTTTTTATCAAGTATATCTTTAGTCACAACATATCCATCTCTTACTGCATTCGCCAATCCTTTAAGTGTTTTACCTATCCACTTTTTATCTCTCATCACTTCTTTTAATTCATTCTCTTTTATAGTTATTTCTAATGTTGATTCTAATTCCTTCCTGATCTCTCTAAATCCAAAAGTAGTTCCTTTATCTATAAACCTATCATGTATATCTACTTTAGGTTTCATTTCACTGATTAATTTCTCTTTCTTATCTATTGTATTTTGTGCTATCATTAATGCTCTTGCCATTATTTCATTGTCGCTCATGTCTTGTTCAATTGGTATGTAACCACCTGTCTGTCTTATTTGAGGCAACACTTCATCTGTTACCCAATCTTGAAATCTTTCTGCCCCTTCACTCCTGGAAGCAAATATCATTTTATAAACTCCACTTTCAGTAATAAATCTTTCTCCAGCATTATTTAATTTTCGGATACCACTATTTGTGGTAGCGGAATTAGTTAGTTTTATTATCTGATTTTTATTCATCCTATCTAATTGTCTTTGTATCGCTTTCCTATTTAGCTCCAAACAACTTCCAACATGTCTTGGATTAAATAATACCTTACCTTCAAATTCAAATACTTCTACTTCTTTACCTTCAAAAATCATTAAATTATTCATTTCCCCTCCTTATAATTATTCTACCAAATAAAAAGTTACTTTTATTACATTACAAAATTTTTACCTAATGAACCTAATAATTCTATTTGCTTATCCGTTAAATTATTGGAAAATATAATTAAAGCACTTGGAAAAGGTGCTGAATCTTTACTTCCTCCAAATTTCAATCTACCTTTAATGAAACATATTGATTTTGCATAGTTAAATATAACATTATGCCAAATCTTAGTGTCTGGTCTTGCTGGAATTAAACAAACTATTGTATTGCCATTTTTTTTGCTTTGTTCATAGGCTCTTTCTATCCATTTTATTTGTTCTCTTCCGTATGGAGGATTTAAATAACTGGTTTGATCCCATGTATAATTAAATGCATCATCTTCAGGAGTATAATAATTTTTACACTTTGCAGTAATATCCTCTGCTGCTAAATCATATTTAAAGTCAAATACCTCATTTAATTTATCAAACAATTCTATAGGTGTTTCCCATTTTTGATTATCACTCGTAAATAAGCTTTTATTTATCATTTGTTCCCCCTATTCATTTTATTAATTTTATATTTCATAAAACATATTTTTTATTACATAGTTTTTATAATTAATCTATTTAATTCTATATCTATATC
This sequence comes from Terrisporobacter mayombei, assembly GCF_014333445.1. GTDB lineage: Bacteria > Bacillota > Clostridia > Peptostreptococcales > Peptostreptococcaceae > Terrisporobacter > Terrisporobacter mayombei_A. The sequence goes on from NZ_JACRYU010000004.1 coordinate 63,810, forward strand.
CTCATCATTTGGAGATTTAAACAAAACACTTTCTGCAATTCTTTTAGTATTACTATTTATAACCTTTAACAATAATTCATTTTCACCATGATTAATTATCTTGCATTCAATATTTTTTAATCTTCTAATAATATTCATTTTTAACCTCTTCTCCTATGAGTCACATAAAAATGTAATATACCATCTTTACACATATATTCTCCTACATATTTACTGCTTAAATGTTTTATACTATCTTCTAAAGTCATATCTAAGTGAAGTTGATCTAGTACCGAATAATCATAGCTGTATATTAATTTAACTTTCATCATTTGTCTCCTATCTAAAATCATTTAGTAAATTTTTCACTCTTCCCTTTTTATCATTTATTGACTCTTTATAATAAGCATCCCCAAATCTCCCAGTACTCCTTTTTATATTTCCTTTTCCATCTTCATATGATTGTAATGCTTTATAGCATGTTTTAAAACAATTATAGAATCCATAATTTTTAATATTCTCTTCTTCTATCAATCTTCTTTTACTTAGTTCTTTTTTCATATTATGTAAAACCTTGATTTGTTCATAATCGTCAAGTTCTGATAAATCTGTATTTTCTAAGTCATGATATAATTGATTTCTAAGTTCAGTATACTGTTTCTCCTCCTTACATAATTTAACTTGATACCTTGCTAATTCTATTAATGCATCTTTAAAATTATTTAATAATTCATCAAATGTAACCCCATTATTTTTTCTTACAAATTGAATATCTTCTTTTTCTTTATTATATAACTCTATAGTACAAGGTATATTCTCATACTCTTTTTTTAACATTTCTATAAATACCCAAAGCATTATTATAGTCATCACCAGCATTAACATTCATATTTCCATATTTCATATTAATTCTAATTAAATATTTACACATCATCATTTCCCCCTTTTATATTTTAATTTAATCTTTTGTATATTTCATTTTATATTATTTTTTTGCATTCGCTCAATTTATTAATTTTATATTTATTCTTAATTAGATTGGGTATAATCTAATGTCTGTCCCAATCTGTCGAATTCCCCTTAAAGTTTAAGCAAAAGCACTGTTTGAAAAAAACCTTTTTTTCCAATTCTAATATATACATTTATAAAATCATCTATTGTGATCTTATTATTTTTTATTCCTTCGTATAGTCTTACTAGCAATTTTTCAGCAATCTTTTCATAGAATAATTCATTTTCAAGTATATATTTAAGCTCCCCTTTATCATATGTATTGAATATTTTTTTTATTATTTCCTTATGCTTATTTTCCTCAATTAAATTACACACCCTATTTCTTCTTATTTGACTTTTTTCTGTTAGTTTTTTACCGAACGTATCTTCTGTTATATAGAACATATGTTTCATCCCCCTTCGTTTATATTATATCATATTTTTTCTTTAGGGTATATAAATTTTATTATAAAATTGACTAGAAAAATGTTATGTCTAAAATTTATATACTATCTATTGTAACCTATTGAAGTTTTCAATAACACTTCCCTATTTGTTCTAAAAATCATTTTTATTTTATTACTTTTTTATTTATTTTTTATCACATAATTAACTTATGTGACCATCTTTAGTTTTGTAAGTTATAACTATAAAGCTACTAATCAACCTTATAGTTATAACTATCTAATATTGATTAACATGGCAACCATGATAAACATTATGGTAAACTCTGTACAATTCATTTGCATTAATTTTATATCCATTCATTTTTAAAAAATTACTTACTTCTTCAACTCCCCACGATTTACCTTCTATATCTTCTTTTAAGAACATATTATACATAACGCCTGATTTCACTAATGATTTACCTGAGAATCCTATTTTCTCCCCATTTCCTTCCATGTATATTTTAGCTAGTAAATCTAATCTTCTTTGAAGAGTAGTTGGAAGCATTTTATTTAAACCATCATTATTTCTTTTTGTTCTCATTGTTTTAATTAAATATTCGCACTCTGGATTAAATTCAAATGTATCAGCTGACCTCATTTCTTCAACGGAAAGATATTTCATATATTCCATGTGATTAACAACTCCTAATAATATCTCTTGCATGAAATCATCACAAATGAATCGTTTACCATTTGGAAGATTGATATATGAATAGTCATCCGCAACATCACTTACTTTTATATTTAATAAATCTTCATAATTCTTTCCCATTATTCCATTCCATAATGCATAAATTATAAATTGATCTTGAGAATTTATAAATATATCACAAATTTCTTGTATTTCTCTTCTAGTAAAATATTTCTCATCTTTTGGTTGAACACATTTATCAACATAATCTTTACTTTTTATTTGAATATCAATGTAATTATCTTCTAATATTTCATTTAATGCTTTTATATTTGGATAAAAACTTGATCTATTTATACATTGAAATTCTTCTACTATAAATTTTTCTAAATTTTCTTTATTTAAATTATAAAACTCCAAATTCTCACATTTCATATATCTTTCTAGTTTTCTATTAATTCTCTCTTTCTTTATCTGAAAATCTTTACTCATGTGTAACACCTCCGCTTATATATACCTCTATTTATACTATTATAACATAAGATTTTTAACTTTAATATTAATTGCTTTGCTTTTATATATTTGTCATATATAAATTTTATTTTTTTCAAACATCTATTCGATGTAAAATCATCTTTATTTAATATATTTATATTCATATGACATTCTCCAGTTTATATAATCTCTTTAATGAAATTATTTTTATTTACTATCTCTTTTGCTCTATGCTTTACAGAATGACAATATGTTCTACTTGTTATAGTGGAATTTGAATGTCCTAATATCTGAGACACTTCTTCAATACTTATATCTGAATTTATCATTAATGTTGCTGCACAATGTCTTAGATAGTGTGGTACTATATGACAATCTATTTCTGCTATCTCACATAATTTATTAATTATATATCTTATTGAATTTTTATCCATGTGTCTACCTGTTCTAGATATAAATAAATGATCTTCATCTGTGTTCATAATATTTCTATACGACAAATATTCATGATACATTTTCATTAAACTATCAGATATTGCTAAATATCTTTCTTTATTACCTTTACCTATTACTTTAAATTCCCCTGTACTCCAATTTATATCATTTATTTTTAAACTTCTTACCTCTTCATTTCTTAATCCTGTTTCAATTAATAGGTGTAATAAAAATCTATTTCTCATAGTAATATAATTAGGATTATTGTTATATTCATTTGTAGATGTTAATAATAATTTTTTTATTTCTTCTTTGTCTACCTCATTTTTATTATTCTTTATCGGAAATTTTTTTATTTTATCTGCCACATTATCATCTATTAATCTCATTCCCATTAAATAATTAAAAAAACTTCTTATGGCAGTTATTCTTAAATTAAGACTTTGAGCTGATAATGTTTCCTTCTTTTTATTTATCCAATTTTTTCTTATATTTATATAAGTTAAATTTTTTATATCTTCTATGGATTTTATATTCATAACTAAAATAAATTCATTTATGCAATAGTAGTATTTGGATATAGTTCTTTCATATGAAATTCCTTCACTTTCCTGATATTCAACGTAATCATTAACATATTTTTCTATCATCTCTTTCACCTTCTTTAATAATATAATTATCAATTCTCCATTCTTTAGCATGTTTTATTAAATATTTTTCAGAAAACGATGATTTTATCAACTTATTATTTTGATATAAATAATAGTAACTTTCACTTCTTTTAATTCTACACATTTTTATCCCCTACCTTTTTTATTATTTTTCTATCTATAAATCTTTTTCCTTAACTTCTTATTTATACTTAAAGTATATCACCATCTTTTTATTAAATCAACTATTTTTAAAAATTTTATTAATTTTTTATTCGTTTATTTTATACATTTTTCGACAATAAAATTGCATTTTTATTTAGTAGTCATAAAAGTATTATCTAGATCATTTAATATGACCTATTTAAAGCCATTCTAAGGGTGTTTATTAAACACCCTTAATCATTTATACCTTCAATAATTTGCTCATCTTCTTTTAACAATCCTCTTTCTCTCAAAAAGTTCTTATGTAATTTTTCTTCTGCTTCTTTCCTAACCTTTATAGCATCTTCTTTATTATCATATCTTCCTAAATTATACACTTTCTTTTGAAATTCTATTCGTGCAAGCCATTTCCCCTTTGATTTATCCCAACAAACACCTGTAACACCACTTTTATTTGTTTTTATTAATTTTTCTCTTGAGATTATAGCTATATTAGTATCATCTACTACATATTTGTCTTGATAAGATTCACTAGCCTTTTCCTGCTGATCCGATGCCATCTTTTTTCTTAAACATCCACAACTACGTGAATATTTAATCGTACTTGCTGATATCCATTTTTCATTTCCACAATCGCATTTGCATAACCAGTAATATCTTATTCCAACTTTTTTATATTCATCTGTCACATACAAATGATCAAATCTCTTGTTAGACAAATCTTCAAATTCAAAACGTCCATTTCTTAGACAACCACAAGATTTTTGCCTTCCAGATTTTACACTATCCATTCTAATCCACTTGATATTGCCACAGTCACATTCGCAAAGCCAATAATATTTCTTGTTCTCATATTTTTTGTCTAAAACTTTTAGCATTCCATATTTACACAAAATTTTCCCCTTCTTTTCTATCATCATTTTATAAAATACTATATATTAATTATATCATATAAATTTTGACCTTATATTTTCAATTTTAAGGGTGTTCAAAATCATTCATTGATAGTTTATACCTTCAATAACTTTTAAATATCTTATAATTATTTTAACAATTTTTACCATCATTTATGTTCTTAAAATACCTTCCAGTCATTTTTGATAATAAAAAAGATTAAGATATCCCTAGTCTAATATTTTTTTAATATTCTAATATTAATTTTTACTTATATCTTTTTTTAATTTATTTTTCTCTTCTTCCATTTTAACAATTGCTTCAAGTTCTTTGAGTCTTGCGTCATTCTCTTTTATTCTTTTTTCTAACCTTTCAATCAATTCTTTTTCCCCATTTAATATCCCCCATTATTTTATTTATAATTATAACATAATTTACATATATTAACAATTTTCACTATCATTTATTTTAATATATTATAATTATTTTTGATAATAAAAAAGACCAGGGTGTACCTAGTCTAATATCAATTATATTACTTTAATAATAACCATAAATCTTTAACAATTTTTACCATCATTTTATGTGTAAATTCAAGTCATGATTAAAAGAGAATGCTTTTATACAATCTTTCATATCCTCTGTCATTTCCCCTGATGAGTAATTAAAACTTTTTAATACTTCCATATTCTTATTAAACATTACTAATTTAAAATTATTCATTTTAATACCCCCATTAAAGAATTTTACTATCATTTATATGATGAATTATAAATTTATTTAGATTATAAAATAATGACCTTCTATTTTTATATTGTGTTTTTTCATTCCACAAAAATTACTAATTAAATCAATCAATAGATTTTCATTTATGACAAGATCTCTATCTACAGTTATAGCTTTTTCTTTTCTTTCACAACTTTCTAAATTGAACCAGTTTATTATTAAAGTTTTTTGCATTTTCATACCTCCAACTAACTTTTTATTATTTATAAAATTATACTTTTATTGTCTTTCTAATATTTGTATGAAATGATTTTCTATATCTAACATGTATTTGTTATTACTATCAACTTCATTCTTCCATCTTTTTAACTCTTTTAAAATGTATTCTTTTGTTCCGCCTACATCTGCATAATCTATACCTTTTATAAAATAAAAATCTTTATTTCTACATAATACAAAACCCTTATAATTACTTAATATACTCATCTTTTAATCCCTCCTTAATTATCATCTTTACCCTGTTATCTTTTCTTAATTCTTTTATAGTATAACTATTAGTATTGAATATACATTCATCACAGTCAACAAGATAACATTTTATATCATTACAATTTACAACTTCTTTTCTACTATCATTTATTTCTCTATATTCCCAAACAGTTGTATTACTTATATTAATTTCCATGTTATACCCTCCAATCAACTAAATTCACCATCATTTTTATCAATTTTATATTCCATATTTTACATAATGAATAAAACTTTCTTCTTCTGAATTTATTCCAGCCTCTTGATTCATTAAATTATAAACCTCTTTCCCATTTTCAGATATTAATTTATCTCTATAATTCATATAATCTATATATTTTGATCCTACTGCTAATACTCCAATTATTAATACTGTTGCTAACTTTTTCATCATCATTTTCTCCTTTAATATTTCTTATCATCATTTTTATTCATTCAAATATTGTTATACATTTTTATAAAATCCTTTTATTTTACCATCTTTTACGTTGAATCCTATACCATATTTTAAGTAATATTCATAGCACTGTTCTAATGTTATATTTAATATATCCTTGATCTCCATTTTTAATCCTCCTATTTTATTAATTATTTATTATCTTTATTCATTTATAAGTTATTAATTTTACATTCTTTAATAATTTCTACCATCATTTATATTAAAATGGTATTTCATCATCATAATCATTTTCAGGATTATAATTATCTTTATGCTGTATTTGTTTTCTTAAATCACTATTATGTTTTTCTAATCTTTTAATTTCCTTATTCATATCTTTTATCTTGTCCTCTAAAGATAAAAGATATTTAAAATTAGATTCTGTATTTCTTATTAATTCTCTAGTTTCTTCTATTTCTTCAGTTAATAACATGTTTTTAATACCATTAACTGTATCGACCATCTTTTGTTTATTCCACCTTTTTTGATCCATAAGTTTCTCAAGTTCATTTATACCAGTAATTGTATCTGCTAATAAATATCTATAATCTTGTACCTGTTCTTCGTATACTTCCATCTCTTCTTTTATATTTGCAACTGAATCTGTAGCTTTATTTTCAGTATCTTTTATTAAATACTCTATGAACTCATAAGTATTATCTGATATATTCCCTCTTAAATCTTCTAATTTATTACACCAATTCCCACAATCATTTAAATAAAACATGTGTTATTCCTCCATCATTTATAATCATTCGGCTACTCTGCATTTACAGGCTTGTAACTGTCTACGGCTGCATTAACCAGGGCTTAATGCCCTTTTACATTTCTTCTATTTGTTTAACTACTAGATAGAAAAATTCTTTAGCCTCATCCTCAGCGTTATCTATAGTTATTTCAAAATCTATTAATATTTCTGCCTCTCCTGTTTCAAGTCCTGTGTAAGCTACGTTAAGACAATCTTTAATATTATCTGTTACCCCATCTTCAAACACACTATGAAATCCTTGTGACATCATGTAGTTATCTAACTCTACAAAATTCATTTCCTTGTTTAATAACTCTTTTCTTAAATTCTCTAACATTTTAATACCTCCAAATTTTTATTTAATATAATTGTAATCAAATTTCATATATAATAAAAGTTGAATTTTATTATAGGGATTTATTATTTTAAATCCCTATATTTATTAATTTTATACTTATTTTATAGACTATTGATATAAGTCTGAGGCGTATAACCCGCTTGAGTTAAAAAGTTAAAGTGTCATTATCTGCACTTCTTACATATGCAATTCTAAACTCTTTTAACTCATCATCATTAAATTGTTGTATCCAATTTTTTATACTTCCTGAAATTTTTCTCATATTTCTAGCATCGTTTACTATAAAATTCATTAATATATTTCTTGCATTCTCTTGAGTTGCTACACCTTCTATATTTCCATATTCTACAACCCCTTGATTGTCTTTTGAAATTTCTCCCCATGTACCGTCGATTATTATTGAGTAACTTCCTATTCTTTCTCTTAACATTTTTATACCACCTTTTTAATTTATTTCTTATTTTTATACTTATATTATACCATCATTCCAATTTATTGTCAATCAATTTTATTAATTTTATATTTCTTTATTTGATTCTTCTTAATTCATAAGCAATAAACATTTATTCTCATGATCTACAAGTATTTTATGCTTTTTACAATGTTCATAATATCCAATAGGATACAATTTTTTCATAGGACTTACAGTTATAACATTAGTGTTATCTATGAAAAATTTTGTGTAGTTTTCTATATAAGAATTTATATTCCTTTTTAATTCTTTATCAAAGTTACAAGCATTATATAATTCAAATCCTTCTAATTGATATTTGTTATATTCTTCTGTTTGTTCTTTTGTACGTCCTCCAAATTTTGCATTCTCTTTATATTCTAATTGTATTGGTTTTAACATTTTTATTACCTCCTATTTATTAATTTTATATTTTATTTATATTATATTTTTATTTGGAGTTTTTAAGGAACTCCTTAACCTTTAATAGTTTTTATTATCATTTATTTGAACATATTATATATACTTACAATATTAGCAGCAAAACATTTATTTCTATCTATAAGATAGTGAGCTAATTCTATTTCATTATCAAATAATACGATTTTATCTTGTATAGCATTATACTCAATTCTTTCATTATTTATAGTTATAAAAATAACATCATTCGTCTGTGATAGTATATCATTTTCAAATTTAATTTCTTTATATTGTTGCTCATCGTAGTTTATACACTCTTCTAATATACAATCGTATATTTTACCAATTGAATCATTAAAATTACCGTAACTGCTTATATCTTCTTTTATAAATACTTTCATCTTAGCACCTCCAATTTTTATTTAATATAATTGTAACATTTTTGATCCTCCTAAAATACTAGTAATTTACTTGTATTTTTAAAAGTCTGTTATCTTTACTCATACCTATTTTATATAAATCTTTTTCATAAGTATAGCATTTGATAGTTATTGATTCATCGTCCATATCATAAAGATTTATTTTAGAATATTTTGTCCCCGTCACCGTTTATAAAAGCAGTTCTAATCCTGTAATTCCCAACGTCTGAACCCTCTTCATAAATATTCATTCCTGCACCTTCAAATAATAATATTTTTTTTCATTTTTTCATTGCCTCCTAGTTATTAATTTTATATTTTTATTTTACTGCTAAAATTTTAAAACTATTATTTCCTCTTATAATATTCAACCTTTTTTATTAACTATCAACTTCTTAATATAGTGTAGTAATAACAAGATCAATATTATTTAAGTTGTTTATAGTTTTTATTTTGTTGCCAACCTCCCACAATTAAGTAGGAACGCTCAGAACTTAACGGCCTTTTTATAGTCATTCTGATGACTTTTATTAATTTTATATTCCTTTCATTGTAATTGGTTATCTCCTAACCTAGTTCCATAATCTCCAATTTTTATTATGTCTTTAATATATTTTAATGTTAATTCCTTATCATGTATTCCACATGCTAATGACAGCCAGCCACACTTTTCGATTATTTCTTCCGTAGATTTGCCACTTAAATTAGAGTATATTGTCTGTCTTATAACTTCTCTGTCACCCAATTCTTTCATGAGATATAATGTTCTATCCTCTTTATTTATATCACTTGGTATTATTATACTTCTTCTCATTTTATTTACTCCTTTTTATTAATTTTATATTTATTTCTCTATGAAATAACCAGTTCCATCTGCAAAGTTTATTAATGTTCCGTGTTCTGTTGTGTCTATTCCTTTTATAAAAGTTGCTCCTAATAATGTTATTGTTAAAAGTGTTCCTATTAATATTTTTTTCATTTTATTTTTCTCCCCTTTGTTATCTTTTATACTTTAATTATATCATCGTTTCCATTTATTGTCAAGTAGTTTTTATATTTATTTTATTAATTTTCCACTTGTTTTTTATTTCTTTTTATACTTATATTATATCAGATTTATAATAATTGTCAATAGTATTTCAAAATATTTTTATTAATTTTATATTTATTTTTAATTGTATTCTTATTTTAATTGTCTTAATTTATTATATTATAATCTTTATAACTTTATTCTTTATTTGTATATCGTTTTTATAACATAGGTATTATACATTTAGTTTATTGATCCTTGTTGTTTACAGTAACCCTAATCTATAGTTGTATATGTCTTGTTATATATACTTACATACATTAGTAATAGTATTGTATAGATGTTATTGTATATGAGATAATGTTTACTGTTAGCTTTATTACTTACTATATAGTATGTTATGTGCTTATAGTGTATGTATTGTTGATTAGTGTAGGCTATAACACAACATTAGTCGTTATTAGTTGTTAGTAAGCGTTGTATTGTGTTGTTTGCTTTTAGTTCATCACATTAGAGAATATTTATTTTTAGTTGGCCACGTAGATAATAATTATTATAGTAGTAATGTGCGTAGTTACAAGAGATTATTAAATGTGCTAGAGAGATGTTGTAATAGAAAGGAAATAGGTAATAGTAATAGATGATATGTAAAGAGTTTTCCCTCTATAAGAATAAATTTTATACACCCTCAAAATTATCACACCTCCACCAACCCACCATGAAAATATTCATCTTGTCCAATTATAACTCAGATAATTTATACCAATTCATAGCAATGTCGAATATTGTAATAGGTATTAATATATACATTAATCCACATTCACGCTAATTATAGGGAAAACAGGGTATGGGTAGGGGGTATTTTTATATTTTCATGTCGAATATTTGGAGCAATTGCGTCTAAGTACTTCACTTTCTACATCCCAAAAATTAATAATCACCCCAAAATTACACTCTCAAAAAAGTATCCAAATCCAATAATTTCCCCATTTACACATTAAAAAAAATCATCTCAAAATCGCCAATTATTCATTATTCCCTACAATTTCTTGAAATAAAGTCTAATCGGTACACTTTAAAATGATTTTATTTACTCATTTATATATTTCCTATAATTTCTTACCATTTATAAAAATACTAATGATCCAATGTCTACATATCTACACTCATACAAGTCCAGACTTCACATATTTGAACCGTATGATTCACATATATAAATCACTAATAATTCCCTATATTTTAAATTACATATGTGAATCAATTTTCACTATTCTGGTACACATTATTCGCTAATATATCTTTATAAATGAATGATAATTTTGCATATATTTAATTCACTATAAGAAGTCCCATCTATTTTACACCACATCAATTGAATTCAATTTTACATCAATTTTATCTTTTCTTCTTATAAGATAATGATTTTATATAAATCAAACACTAATCGGAGTATAACAAAGTCTACATGCATATAATTCAAATATCGTTCATATCTTAACGACTACATTCTGATATTAAGTTCATAATCCGTTCAATATTGAATATCCGTTAATTATCCATTCATAAAATATTCATTTTTAACAAAATTTATAGTTCAAATATCGTTCAATATTCAATATTCGTTAAAATTTAACTTGATTGGATGTGTCAAAAATGGTACAATTTACATATACTTTAAATATAAAATATTTTATTAATATGAAAGAGGGATTAATTATGAGCAATGCACAATTAATTGGTTTTGACTGCGGAAGAGGTTATGTGAAAGTTTTTACCATTATAGGTAAAGAAGTTAAAGAAGTAATGTTTAAATCCGTAATAGGAGATGGAAGAGAAAATAAAGTTGAACACAAGTCTTACCCAGATCCAATATTCATTGAATACAATAAAAGGCAGTACTTTGTAGGATTATTAGCAGAAAAAGAGTCTTACGCACCAATAAGAAACTCAAAAGATAGTAAAATTTCTAAAACTGTAGAAGTATTATTAGCAGCAGCATTAGAACAAGTTGCAATTAAAGATAAAGTTAAAATAGTATTTGGAGTACCTTATAAAAACTATACTGAAACTGTATTAAAAGAAGTTATAAATACTTATAAAGGAAAAACTATGACAGTTAAAAATAAACTTACAGGAACAACTAAAGAAGTATTTATAGAAGATGTAGATATATTTAGAGAAGCAGATGCAGCATTATTACACGCCATAAAAGGTGAAGTTAATGAATATAAACCTGTGGGATTAATTAATATAGGATTTAGAACTATGGAGTTATCTTACTTCGATAAAGGATTTAATTTCAATGATAAACTATCTAATACAGTTGAATATGGTAATAGTACAATATTAAAAATGGTGAGAGATAAAATACAAGATGAAAATATTGATAAATCACTAAATGAGATAGATTCTTCAGATGATTATGATGATTTAAAGAAAGAGGCATATGAGCATGCTTCAGAAGGATTAGATCAAATGATAGAGGAACATTGGCCTAATAAAGATGAAATGGATTTATACTTAGCAGGAGGAACTTCATTACACTTAAACCCTGGAGATAATTTTATAAAACTTCCTGATGCACAAACTGCTACTGCTAAAGGACTTTATGAGTACGCTAAAATAAGATTTTAGAGGTAATATGTCATGGCTAAGAAATCAAGTACAGTAAATCTTGAGTCTAAATTTTGGGATATTATTGCAAAATATCAGGATGATAACAATATAGATAGTAGGAATGAAGCCATTCAATATATATTACATGAATGGGATATATTAAGAAAAATTGATTTTAGCAACATAAATGTCACTATAAATGGGAATGTTTCTAGTGTTGATAATATAAAGACTTCTACTACGGATAATGAGGTTCATAACGAAGATAAACAGGAAGAAAAACAACAAATAAATCCTAAAATATTTAATGGTATTATGAGTGCTACTTCAACTATGAAAAAAGAATAACATAAAAAGGAGAGGGGTTATTTCCTCTCCTTTTTATGTTTAATTCTATTTACATAATCAATGTGTTTATTCTTTGCTAACGCACCAACTTTAGTATATTCAGATAACCTATGGTATATATCATAAATTTCATCATCGCTAAACACAATTTCTTTTGCTTTGGTCATATCTTTAACTGTATTTTTTAAATCTTTTAAATTCAATACTTTAGCATTATATTTTTCATATTGAGCATCATATCTAATTACACATTTATCTGCAAATGTAATTATTGAATTAAAATAACTTTCATCATACTCACTTAATATTTTCCTTAAATTATTAATATGATTCTCATTTTGTTTAATAGGACTTTGAAACTTACTTACGCTCCCATTAAATTCTCTTCTTAACCATGTTTTATCATCATGATATTCAACTATACAATTATAATCCTTTGCTTCAACAACATATATTCCTGATCTATTTATAAAAACTATATCTAATTGAGTTGTTTCACCTGTAGCATTAGGTATCATTAAATCGGTTAATATCTTCTTTAAACCACATCCGTACACTTTTGATAAGTCTTCAAAGCATTTCATTTCAAAATAATCGCTCTTAGGTATAAACAATTTTAAACTTATATTACCTTTTTCATAGTAATAATCGTTTATAGGAGTATTAGTACCATCACTATTAAATCCATCTACAAAAGATTTTTTAACTATATCAAAATTTCTAATAAGAGTTCCTATCATAAAACACCGTTGCCAAAAATCTATAAATATCTATAAATCTTGTTTAATTCCCTGTTCAAAGAGTCCAATTTTGAAAACTATAAATAGTAATCTACTTTCGTTGGATATAACTCTCCGAGGGCGTAAATTCGGATACAACGCATCCTACATATTAGCATTATCTTGTCAGTGATATTATGTTAATTTATATTTTGAAAGATTAATACTTGCATTCAAATCCCTATCAATAGTAAGTCCACAATTACATTTATAAACTCTATCTTTAAGTTTTAAATCCTTCTTAATCTCACCACATTGGCTACAAGTCTTTGATGATGGATAAAATCTATCTGCTAATACCAAATCAATACCTCTAAATTTACACTTGTACTCAAGTTGTCTTTTAAACTCATAGAAACCTTGTTTTCTTATGCCATCAGATAAATGTTTATTCTTCATCATTCCTTTAACATTTAAATCTTCTATTACAACTCTATATGGCTTGGTTTTCACTATACTTGTTGTAGTTTTATGAAGATAATTATTTCTAATGTTAGCCAATCTTCTGTGTACTTGTTGTATCTGCTTTTCAAGTTTTATAATATTTTTAGTTTTGACATACTCCTTTCCTTTCTTATTTTTCTCATATTTTCTACTTACTTGTTTTTGCAGTCTTTTTAATCTTTTTTCGATTTTTCTGACTACATAAGTTTTATTTATATTTCTATAAATGGTACCATCAGAACATATCGCTAAGTCTTTTAGTCCTAAGTCTATTCCTAACGATACATTTGATAGTTCTTCTTTAATTTCTTCTTGTTCTATACCTACTGAAATATACCAATATTTATTATCGTAGCTTATTCTTGGGTTACTATACTTAACTCCAATTGGTAGTTGTTCATTCGTTTTTATCCAACCAACTTTTTCAATATTAACTAACTTTCCTTCTTTAACTTTTAACTTACAATTATCATTGTAGAAGGACTTTTTACTTTTCCTTCTACTCTTAAATCTGGGCTTATCTGATAGCCCTTTAAAAAATCTCTTATAACTATCACAAGCATCCTTAACTGATTGTTTTGCTACGTTATTAGATACTTCATTTAGCCAATTTAGTTCTGTTTTCTTTAGTTTAGTTAATTCTTTTCTAAGAATGCCATCAGATATGAATTTGCCGCCATTTTTATAATTTTCTTCTTGTTTTGCAAGCGTCCAATTATATATAAATCTTGCAGTACCTACTGATTTCCATAGTTTTTGCTCTTGTAATTCACTAGGATACAACCTAACTTTCTTCGCAAGTATCATCGTCTATCAACTCCCTAATCATTTTCTTAGCTTTATTAGCTCTTTTCCCCTGAAGTCTACAACTAAACACAGTAACTATTTGAATTAAATCTTCTACTAATTCTTGTTCTTCTGTTTTTTCAGTATTATCAATGATTTCAATTGTAGTTCCATATTTTTCACAAAGATTTTCTATTAATTCATATCCAAACCTAATTAATCTATCTTTGTAAAGAACTACTATTTTATCAACTTCTGAGTTAGTAATCATATCTATCAACTGATTTAAACCCTTTTTATTATAGTTAATTCCACTCCCAATATCTGAAATAATCTCGAATTGATAACCCTTAGCATACATATATGTTTTTACATTTTCAATTTGCCTTTTAAGGTCATCTTTTTGCTTATGCGAACTAACTCTACAGTAACCAATAGTTTTCTTATTTAGTTTATCTTTTGGTTTTAAACCTAAGAAATGATTAAGTTGCTCTTGAGAGTAATATCTTGTACCACCTTCTGTTGTATGATGTGGCTTTAAAGTTCCTTTATTATCCCAATTTCTAAGTGTCTGAACAGTTTTACCTATTCTTCTTGCAAATTCTCCTATTGAGTAATATTTCATTTATTTATCACCTCAATAGCATTGTACAGTTATATCTATAAAATAGCAATAGATTTTTATATATTTTTATAGATATATTTTAACAGTCATTTGCCTCCTATAAACTTATTATTAACTTGCTTATATTATTTTAAACGTTATTATTTCCCTGAATTTTCCCACATCAATCTTTCATAATCTTTTTTAAAATAATAATCTATTTTTTCAAGTAACGTAGTTTTAAAATATTTATATCCATTATGTTTTATTTTTTCAACATCATCTTTTTCAAATAGTGCTGCCATTGCATCATAAAATGCATCTTGTAAATATTCTTCTTTAAAATCATAATCCTTAAAATCCTTTTTAAAGAGAATTATAGTGCCTTTGGTAAATACATCCTCATTTGGTATGAAAAACGATTCTGATGGATTCTGTGGCTTCTCAGGTATATCTTTATTTTCTTCATTAAGATTCTTTTTGAAATATACTCTATCATCTAAATCTTTAACATGAAAATCTATACTTGTTACTTTTCTTCCTGTTTTATTCTCCTTAAAATCTATTTCAAATACCCCAGTTTCATTTAAGGCTTTTTTTGAACTATTTAATACATATCTTTTAAAATCAGCATAATTTTTATATTTATCTTCCAACATTAATAATTCTTTCAATTCTTCAACATCATATCTTATAATTTTTTTACTATTAGACCATAGTCTTAAAAGATCATACATTCTTTGTGCATTAGGATTCTTTAATGATAAATATACACTTAAATTAACAGGTGTATATCCTATTTCCAAATATGACATCAGTAAATCATACACCCTTTCCGAACAAGCTATTGTGAATACATCTGTTTTATCATTATACTCAAAACCATTAATTAAATTATATTGTCCCCAAACCGAATTTTTACCTCCATTGATTTCTTCTTTGAAATAAATCCTTTGATCCATGAGCTGAGTCAATAGTTCTTTTATACCTAAAATTGTCTTACTGTCGTTAGATGATATTAATCTTTGCAATTCCTTTCTTGGCAAAGAACAACTCATTCCTCTTTTCTCATCTTTCTGTAATTTATAAAGCATAACTATAAAAATTTTAGATTGCACTAAAGTAAGGCTATACCTTGCTTTCACTAAAACGTTATTCTTCATAAGTATATTTTTTTCTATAGTCATTTCTGGCACTCCTAATTTCTCATATTTAAGTCTTTTCATTATTATACTCCTAATTTCTCATATTTGTAACAGTAAAAATGCTTTTATATGAGTTATATTTGTTGCTTAATATTCACATTATTCCTAATTTCTCATATTTAACGCTCCTAATCTCTCACATTATACTCCTAATTTCTCATATTTGCACTCCCAAAATCTCATAATAGATTCCTAATCTCTCACATTATACTCCTAATTTCTCATATTTAAGAAGATGCACAATAGTTATTCCAAATATTACAAGCATGTCTAAATACTATTAAATTCTTTTAAATACTTTTTTTAAATACTATGAAATGATATGTAGGTAAAAATATGTCATTTTTTTATAAAATTCACTCATATATAAGTATAAATAATTACATAATTCACACATTACTGACAATTTATCTTGCATTATCAACAGTATATACTATTTTTATCAACAGATATTTTCAAATTATCCACATTTAATATTTTCATCAGCTTTATCAATACTAATTTTTAATATTTGTTGATAAAATCGCAACATACTGTTGATAACTCATGTAAATATGTTAATAAATATTTTATATTTGTTGATATCAGATTTTGAATGTATAAGCTCTTAAATTTAATTTCTAAAATATACATATTATATCTACATTTTGTTTTATAAACCACATAAGAACATAAAGTAAAATGATAACAAATTTATAGTTATTATACTCGGATTGACATTATTTATAATATATAAATAAAAAATTAATAAAATTGATTGACAATAAATAGAAATTCTATTATATTATAGTTAAGAGTTAATTATTTAATTGATTCTTAGCAAATATCTATATGAATATAAAATTAATAAAGGGGGAGTTTTTATAGAGAAGAAGTATTATATTTACAAAATGTTCGATGAGGAAGAGAAATTACTTTACATAGGAAAGACAACTTATTTATACGGGAGAATGAATGCACATTTTAGCAAAGATGCAATATCTAAACAACCTTGGAAATTAGATGTAGATAAAATAGAAGTAATGGAACTAAACAACCAATACGATATAGACATTGTAGAGATTTACCTTATAGGCAAAGAAAAACCGAAATATAACATAGTTTCATCAATTGATAATTGTGAACCAACAATAAATGTTAAATTCAACGAGATAAATAAATTTATTTTAAATAGTCCTGTAAAAAATGATGTATATGAATATTATAAGCTTGATCATGATACAAAAAGAAAAATATGTAATAATCTACAAATATGGAACAAAAAATACTCTAATACAGACTTACAAAAAGATAATACTTTATCATTAACATGGTTGAAAAATAACTCTAACTACATAGATTTTATAAAAAATGACATATCTAATTTTTTTAAACATAAATGCAATTTGAGGTCACATGAAATCTGTTGGACTACGTATGACAATATGAAAGATTTATTAAAAGGTAAAGGATACACGAAAGGTTTTGTTAATAAAAATGAATCCTTATCAGTTTTTAATAATTGTAAAGCATATGCATATTTAAGAAACGACTATCCTTCAGACATTCAGAGAGAAAATAAAAATAATATAGATGTAAATTTCTACGCAATTCATTACTTAGTAAAAGTTATAAAGTATATAACCGTAGACTTGGATGAAGAACTTATTTTATTTATACCTTCTAAAAGAATTCTTAGAATACTTATAGACTGGTTAGGAAAAGAAAATATTAATATGTTTAAATAATTAGGAGGGTTAAATGCATACTACAGAAGTACTAGTACTAGATTCAATTATGGGCAGCGGTAAAGCTCAACCATTATATAGTAAAGTATTGACTGAAAATGGTTTTATTGAAATGAAAGATATAAAAGTTGGAGACAAAATATTTGGTGACGATGGATTTTTACATACCGTCAATGGTGTTTTTCCACAAGGCAAAAAGGATATTTACGAAATAGAATTTTCAGATGGTTCTAAAACAAGATGTTGCGATGAACATTTATGGACTTATCAACTACCACAAGATAAAGCTAAAAATAAATTTAGAACAGATACATTAAAAAACATTATGAAAAGACCACTATATAAGATAACTAACAGAAATGATAAAAACTGGCAAGTATTTATACCTATGTGTAAACCCATTAATTTTTTGGAAAAGAAAATATCCATTGATCCATGGTTATTAGGTGTCTTACTGGGCGATGGATGTTTCAGAGGATATGGTTCTATTCAAATAAGCAATAATGAAAATGATATATTAAATAAAATAGAATGTATATTAAAAGATATGAACATAAGACTTGTTCATACAAATAAATACGATTATAGATTATCTAAGACAAAAGGAAAAGAAAACATACTAAAACATTATTTAAGAAAATATAATTTATTGGGTAAAAAATCTAATGATAAATTTATACCTAAAGATTATTTGATTAATTCTGTAAACATAAGATTGGATCTACTAAGAGGCTTAATAGATACCGATGGACATGTATCAAGTAACGGAACAATAGACTATTGTACTTCATCTGAACAATTAGCGAAAGATGTTAAATTTTTAGTTGAGTCATTAGGTGGAACTGTAAAAATGTCCAATAGAATACCTAAATATAAATATAACAATGAATGTAAAGAAGGCAAAATATCTTATAGACTAAATATAAAATCACCTAAAAACTTAAAATTTTATTCATCTGAAAAACATACGAATAAAGTTACAATTAAAAGGCAGAGAGAATCTTTTAGACATATAAATAAAATATCATATATAGGAAAAGAAGAATGTCAATGCTTAATGATTATGAGTAATTCTCATTTGTATATAACAGATGATTTTATAGTTACACACAACACTTCGTACATAATAGACTATATGAATACTCATACAGAAGAAACTTTTATCTATATTTCACCATATCTTAGTGAAGTAGACAGAGTTATAAATAATTGTCCTATGCGATATTTTGAGCAACCACAACATTATGATAGGAGATCCAATAAAGTAGTTAGTAAATATGAAAACATATTGAAGATATTGACAGACAAATTAAATGTTGCATCTACTCATGCTTTATTTAAAACTTTTAATGAGGATGTTATAAATATTCTAAGTAAAAATAAATACACTTTAGTCATGGATGAAGTTGTTGATGTAGTTGAACAAATCAAAATATCTAAAGATGACATCAAATTATTGCGAAATAATAAAGTAATTGAGGTTGATGAAAATGGAAGAATACATTGGATAGATGATGATTATATTGGTGAATTTAGTTCATATAAAAATAAAATAAAGAATGGGGAGGTATATTTACATAATGAAGCAGCAATATTATGGACATTTCCAGTAGAAATATTTAAATATTTTAATAAAATTATAATCAGTACATATTTATTTAGAGGTCAAATACAATGTTATTATTATCAAATGCACAATATACAATTTAAATATAAATCAGTAGAATCATACATAGACAATGGAGAAACTAAATTCAGATTATGTGATTATAGACAACATGAAGATTTAAATCATATTAAAAAATTAATAAATCTATACGAAGGAAAACTTAATGACATAGGAAAACCAACAAGAAGAACTAAATTTCCATTAAGTAAATCATGGTATGATAAAGCCAATAAGGAAAAACTCATGATAGTAAAAAATAATACATATAACTATTTCACAAATATATGCAAAACAACTAGTAAAAAATCAATATGGACTACATTTAAAGATAGATCACCACAAGATGAAAACAAAACTAAACCTAAGACTAAAGTTACACCTAGGAATTATAAAAATTCATATGTACCATGTACTATGAGAGCTACAAATGAATACAAAGATAGAAATTCAGTTGCATATCTAATCAATAGATTTGAGAATCCAATTATAACTGGCTTTTTAAGCAAGAATGGCGCTGAAGTAAATCAAGATATATTTGCATTAAGTGAATTAATTCAATTCATATGGAGAAGTCAAATAAGAGATGGTAAGCCAATTAATTTATACATTCCAT
This sequence comes from Terrisporobacter mayombei, assembly GCF_014333445.1. GTDB lineage: Bacteria > Bacillota > Clostridia > Peptostreptococcales > Peptostreptococcaceae > Terrisporobacter > Terrisporobacter mayombei_A. The sequence continues at coordinate 84,411 of NZ_JACRYU010000004.1, forward strand.
CAGAAAGAATGAGAATATTATTACTTGAATGGCTTAATGGCAATATATAGTTAAGGTATAAAAATACCTAAAATGAAATTTAAATGTAGTAATTGCAATGGTTTGAGATGGTTCACTCTTATAGCATAATAATATGTTTAATGACACTTGACCTACGGTGTATAAAGTTCACAAATGAGTAAAAGTCGACTCATTTATTCACTTTCATGTCAGTAGATAAATCTACTTCCATGAACAATTATTATAATTTAAATTTTTCAATAATTAATTAGGGTAAACTTCAAACGCCAGTTAGGCTTATGAATAAATATAAAATTAATAAAATAAAGGATGGATAAATGAAAGATAAGAATAAATTTATAAATAGTTTAATTAAGTATTATAATCACTTATTGCAAAAATTAGATAATGGAACTGAATATTTAAATAAATTAGTTGATGAAGTAGATGATATTTATAATACAAAAGAATATATAGCATATGAAAATATCATACAGGAGTTAAGTAAAGTTAAGGAATTAATAGACTATTATAATATTGATTTGTGACAGAATGATTTAAAGCCAATTTGAGAATAAAAATATCGAAAAGGATTAATTACTTTATAAAAGAACTGAAACTTCTCTACGAGGCTTATACGGAACGAGAGAGGTATGCAATGACGAATTGTAGTTTGAGATGCATAAAGAATAATTACTAAACATTAAATAAATACAAAATTAATAAAATAGGGGGATAAAATGTATAATAGAGTTACATTATTAGATAATATAAATAAATTAGAAAAGGAATTAAATAAAACAACAGATGTTCAAGAGAGAAGAATGATATTAAAGAAAATCATGAAATTAGAATTCATGTTAGATAAATTAGATGAAAGAACAATGAATTAATGGGGGTATTTATGGAAGAATTAATGTTAAATAATGAGGCTATGATGACTAGCTTAGAGGTGGTTGAATTAATAAATGGATTTAGAAAAGAAGAAGGAAATGATAAAGTCAAAAGACATGATGTGTTGTTGAGAGATATAGATAACGAGGTAAATGCTTTAAAACTATCAAATATAGATGCCCACAATTTTGTGGAGACCTCATATATAGATAATTGGAATAGAAATAAAAGATGCTACAAAATGAATAAAGCCGGGATAATGCAAATGCTTAATAAAGAAAGCGCATTAGTTAGATATAAAACACAACAATATATAGAAGCATTGGAAAGTAAGATAGAAGAACAAAGGCTACAAATAACTGAAAAAGAAAAGTGTATATTGGCGATTTATAATGGTGGACAAGAAGGCATTTTGGCTAGTAAAAGATTAGTTGAAATAGAAACAAAACCATTGGTAGATAAGATAGAAGAGGATAAACCAAAGGTTACATTAAATTGCCGTAAAGCCCCTTTCTTTAGATATGGGGATATAAGGTAAGGTTTTATTAAAATGTTAGAAAAGTTATTGCAAACTAACAAACATTATGGTAAAGTATTTATCAAGGAGGTGTTAGTTTTGTCTTATAAATCTAACAAAAACATAGTTTATGATTGTAAATATCATGTAATATGGTGTCCTAAGTATAGGAAATCTGTATTAGTTGGAGATGTAGAAAAGATGTTGAAAGAAATTCTACCATTTAAAGCAGAAACTTTAGGAGCAGAAATAATTGAGATGGAAACAGATAAAAACCATGTTCATTTATTAATATCTTGCGACCCACAATATGGAATTCATAAAGTAGTTAAAGGTTTGAAAGGTTTTAGTGCTAGAGTTTTGAGGGAGAACTTTCCACATTTAAAATCAAGTATGCCTAGTATGTGGACTAATAGTTATTTTTGTGCAACGGTTGGTTCTGTTAGTTTAGATGTAGTTAAGCAATACATAGAAAATCAACAAGTGAGGTCTAAAAAGAAATGATCAAAACACATAGGGTTAAGTTGAAATTAAATAATTCTCAAATTGAACTTGTTAAAGAAAAACAAATGGAATGTGCTAATTGTTGGAACTATATAGTTAATCTATCTAAGGAATACTATTTTGAACATAAACGATGGATAAAGAAGAACGATATACAAAAATTAATAAAAGGTAAATATAATCTTCATAGTCAAACCATTCAGGCTATATCGGATAAGTTTGATGCAAATAGAAAAACTATATCTGAACTTAGAAGAAAAGGTAATACTAAAGCTAAATATCCGTATAAAACTAAAAAATTCTATGTAATACCTTTTAAGTCTAGTGCCATCAATACCAATGCTAAAGGAAATTTAAAATTATCTATGTCAAAAGGTAGATATTTAGAATTAGATTTCAACATACCAAATATAAAAACTGCTGAAATAGTTTGGAGAAATGGATATTATCTATACTACACTTTTGACAATGGATTAGATGGTGTTGTAGCCGAAGGCACTAATACTATAGGGGTAGATTTGGGTGAAATTCATTCAATAGCAAGTGTAACTAATGAAGGTATAGGCTTAATAATATCTAATAGAGAAGGTAGAAGTGTTAAGCAATTTAGAAATAAGATGTATGCTTATATCTCTAAAAGATTAAGTAGATGTGAAAAAGGAAGTAGACAATCTAAAAGGCTATGGAAATTAAAGAATACAATAAGAACTAAAACAGATAATCAATTGATGAATTTATATCATCAAACTACTAGAAAGTTTATAGATTTTTGCGTAGAACAAAAAGTATGTGAAATAATTCTTGGAGATATAAAAGGTATTGAGCAAAATACCAAGAAAAATAAAAGATTAAATAGAGTTAATAGACAGAAAATATCTCAAATGGAGTATGGTCGAATAAAGGATTATATAAAATATAAAGCTAAAGAGCAAGGTATTGAAGTTAAATTAGTTAAAGAAAACTATACTTCTCAAACTTGCCCAAAGTGTTCTAAAAAACACAAACCATCAGGTAGAACTTATAGTTGTACCTGCGGTTATAAAACTCATAGAGATATAGTTGGTGCATGGAATATCCTAAATAAAAAACATAAATATGAATTAGTAGATTTTAGAATAAATCACAAACAACCAATAAATTTAAAAGTATCTACCGTTTAAGGTAGTAGTGGCGAAGACACCGTCCGAAGTAGCTTGGCTTTGTAACCACCTCTGTTGTACTGTTTAAGTATAAATAAGTGTGTTAGCCACCAAGAATCCCCTTGCTTTAGCTATGGGGAGAGTGTCAAATTTGCTAATAGGGTGATTAAATCAGGAGATAATATTCTAGTTAGAGAACTTGCTAAGATTGTATCTGATGAAGGTGTGACAATAGGAGAAAGAAGATTATATGCGAGGTTGAGGGAGTGGGGATATATTTGTAAAAATAGTACAGAACCTACACAAAGAGCAATGAATCAAAATTATTTTGTGGTTCAAGTTGGAACAATAAAAACTCCGTATGGAATTAAGGAAACAAAGACTACTAAAGTTACGCCAAAAGGACAAATAAGAATAGTTGAAAGAATATTAGAAGAAAATAAAATAGAAAATTAATAAGGGGGAATATTTATATGGCAATAGCAAGACCAACATTTAAAGGAAAATACGATGGAAAAGATATATGGAGTTATAAGGGAAAAGTTAATTATTCAATAGAGGATTTAGATGAAAGAATTAAGTTAGTATATAAAGTATTAAATATTCAGAAAGAAGGGGAGTATGAATTCTCTAATGATTCATTTTGGAAGGAAGTATGGGATACAGGTATTTGTAAAACAGATTTAAATAAAACTGATTTCTTATGGAGTGAAACCAATATAGCTACTACATTAGAAAGTATGGGGACGTATTTATTAGCTATGGATAATGATGAAACTAAAGAACAATATAAGATATATAAGAAGGAGGAAGATTTTAAGGCTGCATTAGCAAAAGAGAAACGAGCCATAGATAGATTTGGAGATAATATATCTTTAGATAAGAATAATGAGTTTAAAATATTAATACCAAATGGTAATTATAAATTAGATCCAAAACCTAGTATAAACAAAAAGGATTTAAAGAAATATCCTCCATTACAAGATTATCAAAATTATTTAGATTATCTTAGTAAAATAATTAAATCTGATGAGGAAAAGAAGAAACTTATTGAAACATTAAAAACAAAAGGAGTAACTAGGTATTCAAATGAATATAAATTGTGGGGATTTTTAGTTAATGCAATAGGTGAAGTAAAGAAAGATATGATTAAGACAAAAGAATTATTAGAACAACCTATTGTATGGAAACAGCCTCTAAAGGATTCAGGTTATAAATCATATGAAGAATTGGACATGTTTGATAAAAGTCATGTTTTAGAGTTGTTAAGAGTACATAGAAGTATGGAAATAGTTGATTTTCAAGATGATTTAAACTGTATATTATTTGATTTAAGTAAATTAATAAGTGAATGTAAGTTTACAGATACACAAAGAGAAGTGCTAAATATGTATTCAAGAGGTATGACACAGGAGAAAATTGCTAATGAATTAAATGTAACTCAACAAGCAGTAAATCAACATTTAAATTCTGTTGTTAATAAAATAATAAATAAATATGAGGAAAATTATAGTGATTGGTATTATTTAAATATCTGCAAAGGAGAGTATAAAACATGTTCAAAATGTGGGGAGATAAAACTTACACAACAATTTTCTAAAAAGGGTAACAGACTACAATCTCAATGCAAACAATGTCAACAAAAATAAATTGTATTATAATACAATTTGCTGAAATTAATGATATAATTATAATTTACTAATACAATTGGACAAAATATACTTGTATTTTTCCCTAGAAGTATAGGTTATATTTGTAAGGGGTTAAAGAAATAAGAAAATATACACATTTAACCCTAAAATATTAGTAAAAGGGAGAGATTGTATTATGAATAAGCAAACTGTATTAAAAATATTTAAAGAGAAAGCAGGAAACCATGAATTTGAACTAACTTTAAAGGAGTCTAATGAATTATTATCTATATTTGAAGAAACTATAGTTGCATTAGGGGAGCAATTAGAAGTTGGGGAATCTGTAAATTGTGGTTGTATAAAAATAGCTAAGAAGAGAATAGCACCAAGAACAGGGGTTAGTAAATTAGGTGAAGAAGAAGTACCTTGGTCAACACCGGAGAAAATAAAAATAGTTTTATCTGCTAAGAAGTCATTTGAAAAAGAACATGAAGAAATAATTGGATAGAACTATAAAATTAATAAAATAAATATAAATTACTAGACTCACTAAGCCTATGTTTTCTTTGAGAATATGCTAAATAAGTGTGAGGTTAAAATATACAGGCTGTGACTCATTGAGCATAGACCATTATTCGTAAGCCTATATCAATGACCTAATAGGTGTAGCTGACGAGCCATTGATATAGCAGAATTATATATAAAAATGTAATTTTATTGCACCACCTTAAATGAGGTGGTTTTATTATGTTCAAATATAAAGGGGAGATTGAATAATGAAAGAACAATTTAAATTGTCATTAAAAAATTGTGATATTACAAGAGAAGATAATGGAGTAGTAATTTACGAAAAGAATAATAAAGATGAAATACAATTTGAAAGACCGTTACAAGAAGTGTTTGATAAGATAGATGGAAAAGAAAATTTAAAAATATCTATAGCTACAAGCAATGATATGTCATCTGACGCAGTTAAAGGTGTGTTAGAACAATTTATAGGTGAAAAAGGATTAAATATATCAATAGAAAATTCAGAAGAACTGTAGGTGATATTTTGGAGGAGAGAGACAATAGGGGATTAATTAGAGATTGTATCAATAAATTGCAAAAATTAAATGATTATGATTGGGATGATTTAATTGAAAAGTATGAATTAGATTATTCACAAGACCATCTCAGAAAGTTAAGTTATGGTATGAAACTAGCTTATGATACATTTCAAAATGAAATAGTTTCTCAAGATGAATCAGATCTATTAAATGAAAAGTTACTAGAGATAAAAAAGGAAAAAGTTAAATTACAGGATATGAGAACTTTAGTAAATAAAGATATACGAAATTTAGCTAGAATTGAGAATATAGTTGATTTACTAAAAGACGATATATATGATTTATCTAATAAAAAACCTATGGTAAATCATAGTTACATTAATCATGAATCTAATGGAAAAGATGCAGTATTATTGCTTGGAGATTTGCATTATTTCATGGTATGTGACAACTCAGTTAATAAATATAATCCTGAAATATGTAAGGAAAGATTAAATAAAGTAATTGATGATACAATAGAAAAATGTTTATTACATAACATTGATACTTGCAATGTTATAGGACTAGGAGATTGGATTTCTGGAGAGATACATTCAACAGTTAGATTACAAAATGCTGAGAATTTAGTTGTACAGATTATAGAAGTATCAGAACTTATTTCGGAAGTTTTATATAAATTAAGTAAGCACCTTCCTTATGTAACGTTATCTATGGTTTCAGATAACCATTCTAGAGTTTATTCCAATAAAGACGATAACTTAAATAAAGATAATTATACTCAAATAATAAAAGAGTTTATAAAATTAAGAACCAAGGATATATCAAATTTTGTTGTATTAGATAATACTATTAATCATGATGAAATTGCAATTGTTGATATCAAAGGAAAAAATATAATTGCGTGTCATGGCGATAAGATAGCAACAGATAATAAATGTGTTGAACAATTAGAAAATTCAACTAATGTCAATGCAGACATAATAGTATTTGGTCATATACACAATCCTAGATTCTTTACAAATGCTAATTGTGAGATATTTGTAAATGGATCATTGATGGGTAGTGATGAATATGCAAGTAATAAAAAACTATTCTCTAAGCCTAGTCAAACTTTATTGATATTAGATAAAGACAAGTTTGGAGTAGAATCTAGTTATGTAATAAAAGTATAAAATTAATAAAATAGAGGAGAATGATTAATATGATGTTATTTAATATGGATTGTGTAAATCATATTGTAAAATATGGTGTATGCCCTAAAGGTGCAGGAATACATAAGAAAACTAAAAAGGCTTATGTATATTTTGATAAAGATGATGTTAAATTCCAAAATGCAATGGAAGAATGGAATGAAAAATGTAAAAGAAGAAATAAATAATTATGAATTAAGGAGCATGGTAAATATGAACAATTATATTAATAAAAAGGATACAAAGGTGGTGAACTTTCCTATGAGTACTCAAAAATGCCATATGAAAGATAAGAAATGTGATTATAAAACATTAGCCATCATGACATTATATAGCAATATGACGCCCATGAAAGACCAACATGAAAGCAGAACATATGAACCATATAGATATGTTTATAAAAATAAGATAATTAAATTTACAGATGAAATAGAGTCGCTAAGCAATAAGAAAATAGGTACAGTAATTAATAATATGAGAAAATTAAGTCAACTAGAGGGTGGTTTAGTTACTGCTACAAAAAATCATAATGAAGAAATAATTTACTATATACGATACGAAAATGAACGAGGAAGAGAATATGTTTCTATACCTGAAGATATGTTGAGAAGACTTGTTTGGATTGGTAATGGAAACTTAATAAAAGTGTATTTATTAATTAAATATTTATGCGAAGATGAAAAGAGAAGATTTAATCATGATGAAAAGAAAATAACTAACAAATATATTTGTGATGAGATTGGACTAAGTTCAAGTAGTAAAAATAATTTACAAGGAATAACTGAAATCACCAATACATTAGAAGAATGTGATTTTATTAAGAAAAGATATGTTAAAAGTAGTGAAACTGGGATAAAAACTAATATTTTTTACTCATTGATTAGCTATGATGAATGGGTGTATATTTGATTTGCACATGATAATAAGTATCTCTTTATAATTATCTTTCTATTAATATTATCTATATATTTAGAACCCTATTATTGATGTTCTTAACCCTAAAATTCATGCCTCTTGACCCTAAAATTCGTGTTTGATTTATATAAAAGTAGAATAAAGAACGACTTACCCCCCCTATATTGTCTTACAATTATTGAGGTAAGTTTTATCATATGAACTTATATTTGATGAGGTGATTTACATTAAGAATGAATTAATTTATGAAGGTAGAATTATAGATATTACATATAAAAGTAATAAAATTATTAAATTTGTAATGGCTAATGAAAAGGAATTTAATCATAAGAAAATAAAAGTTTGCTGTTTTAATAGTGAATTATTTTCGATCATTGAATCTAATGTTATGAATGTTGTCAATATTAAAGCTGAATTTAGTGAGAATAATTATAAAGATAAAAATGGCAAGTGGCATAATGATTATACTGTTGCATGTTATGAAATAGAAGTTGAATAGTTTTAATGATTCATGAGGTTATTTATTGCGAGTAATTGGAGTGGTTAAATATTCTAGGGGAATTATTGTGTAGAGAAAAATATACATTTAGAATTATAAAATTGATGAATAGAGAATGTATTATCAATCAGATATAGTGCTGTGAGCTGATAGGAGCTACACAGAGGTATTTTAATTATGTTTTTGATAAATTAGTTGTTGAAAATTTAAAATCGCTTTAAACAGGTGGAGATAATTCGAGAGTTAATCGATTGTAGGAATTTTCCTATGATTTTTTTAATTCTCGAGAGATTACTTGGGAATTAAACAATCTCCTCCTCATTATGACCTACCAGAGTATCCCCTGCTTTGGTAGGTATTTTTATGAAGGGAGTTGAGAGGATGGCTAAAAAGACAATAGAAAAGATTAAATGTACTTGTTGTGGAAAAGAGCAACGGTTAAGTGAGTATTACAAATCTGCATCAAAAATGTATACAAATAATAATGAAAAAATTCCTATATGTAAAAGTTGTATGAAAGATAGATATACTCAACTTTTAAATTATTATAATGGGGATGCAAAATTAAGTTTAAAACATTTGTGTTTAAACTTAGATATTTTCTTTTTTGAAAAGCTATTCATTGAGTGTAGTGCGAAAGATGATGTAGATATGATTGGTGAATATATGAGACTATTATCAAGAAAAGAAACTAAGGATAAAACGAGTGTTGATAATTTGATGATTGATGAGAGTGAAAATAAAAAAATTGCAATTGGTAATGAATTAGTAGATGAGGAAATTATTGATTTTTGGGGAGAAGGATACAGTTCAAAGGAATATATTAGATTGGAAAAAAAATATAAAAAATATACAAAACATTATCCTAGTGAATCATTGCAAGAACAAGAAATAATTAAGTCATTATGTGAGTTAGAAATAATGAAGGAAAATTGTAGATTGAGTGGGGATAAAAATGGATATGACAAAGTAAATACTCAAATAAGAAAGTCTATGGATGATTTAAATGTATTACCTTCAAAAATGCAAAAGTATGGAGAAGATAAAAATATTACAATTGGAAAATTAATAGAAACAATTGAAAAAGAAGAACCAATACCAGATATCCATCCTGAGTTTGAGGATATAGATAAAATTAAATGGATGCTTGATAGATACTTTATAAATCCATTTAAAAAGGTTTTTGGTTTAGATGATAACCTGTCATATGAAGATGTGGAGAATGATACATATGAAGATTCTAAAAAGTAGAGAGAGGAAAAATTTAAAAAAAGATTCTTACGAAAATTTAATAGATGGTACTAAAATTTGGGTTGAGTATTGGCGTAAAAATCCTCATAGATTTTGTGAAGAATATTTAGGCATTCATTTGTATGTATTTCAAATGATATTAATATACATGATGAATATATGTACAACATTTTGCTTTACTGCATGTAGAGGCCTAGGTAAATTTGAATGAATCGAATTAATAAAATAAAACTTGGAGGTGCTTCGAGTATGAAATTTTCAGATAACGAAAAGAAATTTATAATTGATAATTATAGAAGTATGAAAACTGTGGATATAGCAAAAGAATTGAATGTACGATACAGTACTGTTAAAAGTTTTGCTGATAGATATAAATTAGATAAAGGATGTAAGGATGTATTCTTTACATTAGAAGAAGAAAAATATATTGATGATAATTATTTAAATAAATCATCAATGGAAATTGCCGAAGATTTAAACTGTACAGTTAGAGATGTGAATATATATTTGGGTTATAAAGGGTTAATTTTTAACACTAATAAATATCAAATAGATGAAAATTATTTTGAAAAAATTGACTCAAAAAATAAAGCATATTGGCTAGGATTTTTGTATGCAGACGGTTGTGTTTTAGTAAAGAATAAAAATGGGAAAACATCGTATGTGCTAGAGGTTTCTTTGAGTATAGCAGACATGAATCATTTGGAAAAATTAAAAATGTCTTTAAAATCAAATTCCCCAATAAAAACTAAAATAATAAAAGACAAATACGAAGCCTGTAGAATTACAATATGCAATAAAAAGATATGCGAGGATTTAATAAAATTAGGGTGTACACCTAAAAAATCATTGACATTAACATTTCCTAATGAAAATCAATTACCTAAAGAATTTATACCTCATTTTGTGAGAGGATATTTCGATGGTGATGGTTGCATATATAATGGGGATAATGGAATTAGTATATCTTTTGTAGGTACGATGAACTTATTAACTAACATCCAAGAAATAATGTTTAATAAATTCGGTTTGACCAAGGTTAAAATATCTAATAAAGGAAAAGCATATCAGTGTCAATGGAGAGGAATTGGCAATGCTAAGACATGGTTTGATTATTTATATAATTATAAAGATATAATTTTTTTACAAAGGAAATTCGATAAATTCTTTGCCTAGTAATATGTAAAACTCAAGTGCATATTACTGTAATCGGGGTGTATCGGTGAAGGCTAAGTTTTATTTATAAATACAAAAATAATAAAATATGCTAATACCGAGGGCAATAATATCTAATATTGTCCGTAACGCATAGGAGATGAGCGTTAATATGAAAGCAATAACTCTCCCACGAGCCTCCGACACTCATTGAGTTTAAAATGAGAGTGGAAATATATGCTGGACTTATGGGAAACCATAAGAAGTAGAAGATAAAAAACTTCTACGATAACAAAACGAAATCCTTTTTAACAGCAGTTTTTTGTTGTTGTAGGGCTATACTTTATCCTGGTTCTAAAATAATTTTGGCTAGTGGTAATAAAAAACAAGCAGGAAATATAATAACTGAAAAAATAGCCGAGTTGCGGCATAAGCATCCCATGTTAGATAGGGAGATTGAAGATATAAAAACTAATCATGATAATATATGTTGTATATTTAAGAATGGCTCAAAGATAATGGTTGTAGCAGCAAACGATGGTGCAAGAAGTGCTAGAGGAAATTGTATTGTTGCAGATGAATTTAGAATGATAAAAGAAAACATAATAAATACTGTTTTAAAACAGTTTTTAACCAATCCTAGAAAACCGCCTTTCCTAGAAAAGCCTGAATATAAAGATTATCCTCTTGAGCAGAACAAAGAATTGTATCTATCATCTGCATTTCTGAAATCTCATTGGAGTTATAAGAAGTTTATAAATTTAACTAAAAGAATGTGTGAAGGGAAGCCGTCATTTAGTTGCGATATTCCTTATATATGCAGTTTAGATCATAAATTAATATTAAAAGAAAAGATAGAAGAAGATAGGGCGGAAATAGGTGAATTTGCATTTTTAATGGAATATGTAGGAATTTGGTATGGTGAATCAGAAAATAGTTTCTTTAAGTCTGATGAAATAAATAAATGTAGAATTTTAACCAATGCTTATTATCCTTTATCAGATGATGAATATAGAAATGATGATATAAGAAAAAAACGAATGAAGCAAATGCCAAAGAAAAAAGATGAAATTAGAATAATAAGTTGCGATATAGCGGTTTGTAAATCTTCTAGTAAAGTTTCAAATGATAACTCAGTATTTACTTTAATGAGAATGTTACCTGATGGAAACGGATATGTTAGAGAAATTGTACATATGGAATCATACAATGGGTTATCAGTTGAGGAACAGTCTACGAGAATAAAAAGATTATTTACTGAATTTAATGCAGATAGAATTATTTTAGATGCACAAGGTATAGGATTTTCAGTTTTAAATGAATTGTCAAAATCAAGTTATGATAAAACTATTGATGAACATTATGAACCTTTTGTTCCTTATGGAGGTTCTACAAGTATAGATATTGAGTTATCAAAGGAAGGTAAGCAAGTTATATATGTATTCAAAGGATACGAACAAACTAATAATAATGTAAATGTCTACTTAAAGAATGCTTTTATGAGTAAAAAAATAAGATTATTAATAGATGAAAATGAAAAAAAAGAAGATTTTGATAATGATAAAACTTTCCACTCAGATGGATCTTATCAAGCATATAAATTATTACCTTTCATTCAAACAAGTCAATTTATATTTGAAACGCTTAATTTAGAATATGAAGTTAGACCAACGGGGAATATTGCTATAAAAGAAAAAGGTCGTAATAGAAAAGATAGATATAGTTCTGTAGGATATGCTAATTATTTGGCTCAATTAATTGAAGATGAAGAATATCGTAAAAAGAATAAGAAAAAAGGTGGCTTTATGTTTTTTACATAAAACTATAAAATTAATAAAATGGAGGTGGTTAAATGGAAGAAAAGAGTGTTGAAGAATTAAAAAAAGAAAATTCATTGCAATTTGCCAAAAGAGTAAACTCTACTGCAATTGATGCAATAGATGAATTATATAATGCTTTTCATAAAAATAGAAAAAGCACAACATCTCAAATACAAAATTACTTAGATAACCCTCTTAAAAATGCTAAACATTTACAAGATACAGCAGAATACATGAGAATGATAAATGGTGTATTAAAAGAGATAACTCTTTATAAAAGTAATGTGCTGACATATGATTATTTTCTTATACCTATTGATATGAGTAAATATAAGAGTAAAGATAAATTTGAAACTGCATATAGGAAAGCAGTACTAGAAGTAAAGAAATATAATATAAAATTTCATTGCAGATGGTTAAGCGAAAAGACTATCAGAAAAGGCGAAATGTATATCTATAAAGTTCAATCTGATGATGGAATAACTATTGTTGAAATGCCTAACTCTATTTGTAAAATAGTTGGTGCTACAAGTGGATTACAAAGATATGCGGTTGACTTAACAAAAATAGATGAAGATACATTAAATTATTATCCTTATGGAATTCAAAAATTATATAAAAAATATAAAAATAAACAATTGAAAAAGGATAAGAACTTTAAAGATGGATATTATAAAATACCTTTGGAAAATGGAGTAGCATTTTCTATTGAATATTTAGAAACAAAAGGTGTTCCTTATTATACTTCGTTATTAAGAGAATTATCTTTACTGGAAGATATGAAAAATTTAGAAGAAACATCCGCTGTTGCTAATAACTTTAAGGTATTACATCAAACAATACCAACAGGTGAAGATGGTGAAATTTCTGTCGATGCAGAAACAGCATTTGAGTATCATCAAGCGTTAAAAAGTATTTGTCCTGAAGGAGTTGCAGCATTAAGTACTCCTTATAAAATTAATCCTCTTACATTAGGAGATAACAAACAAAAGAATTTAGATTATGTGAATAAAATAGAAAGATCTATATTTGATAATGCAGCGATAAATGATGATATATTCTCAGGGACTAAATCAAACAATCAAGCAATAATTTATGGTGCTAATGTTGATAGTTTATTAGCATTTAATTTATTACAAAAATTCAAGATGTGGTTAAACTTTGATTTTAAAAAGAATAATTCATTGAAAAATTTTGAAGTGGTATTTGTTGATAGTACAATAATGGATAAGGATTCAAAAATAAAAATGGCTGTAAATAATATTACAACATGGAACAGTCGAATGCAATTATTTGCTTATATGGGATATGAACCTTGGGAAGCATATAACATATTAAAAATGGAAGAAATTATGAATTTCGACGAGTTGATGCCAGCATTAATGACATCGCATACAGCGAGTAGTTCTGATGTGGGTAGAACTACTGTTGCAGATGATCCTGATAAAAGTGGAAATGTTGGTCAGGCTCAAAATTAAGAGGTGAATTATGAAAAATAAATTTATATATTGTTTTACAGAGAAAGATAAAAAGGAACTTTTATTGAGTGGATTTTCATATGTGTGCGAACATAATATGGGAGATAAAAAGGCTTTTGTTTTTCAAGGTGATTGTAAAAAATTAAACTTTACTTTAGATAAGAGTAAATATGTAGTTGATAATAAATTATTCTTTTAGTTAATTAATACTGTCTTAGGATGGTATTTTTTATTATATAAAAATTTAAAGAAAGGAGGAATCCTTTATGAAATATTTAAGACTTCCATGTCAATTTGAAAATTTGTCGTTTGATGAAAATGATGACAAAAGATTAATTAAATGTAAGTTAAAAATCCAACATGATTTAAGCAATCCTAATAAATCATATTTTGATTTAGAAGATATAAAAAATGCAGCCCAAAAATCATTAAGACATACACCAATTTTAGGGAGTGTAGTTTATGATGAAGATTCTGAAGAATATAGATTAAATGGTCATGACATGAATTATAAGATAGTGAAAGGTAATGATGGTTTTGAATTAAAGATCTCACACATAGAAAAAATATACGGATTCATACCCCATGATGCAGAAATTGAATATGAATATGATGAAGATGCAGATAGAAACTATTTAATTAGTTATGGATATCTTTGGAAGAATTATTTGGATGAAGTTGAAGATATCTTAGATAAAAATGATGGAAACACAGATATATCTATGGAGATAAGTGTTGAGGATAGCTTTGAAAGAGATGATGGATTAATTCAAATTAAAGATTATACATTTGAAGGTATAACCATGTTAGGTGTTCCGCCAGGAATGATTGGTGCTAATTTGGAGTTATTTTCAAGAGAAAGTATATCTAATATAAAATTTGAAATGGAAGAATTATGCAAAACTTATGCTTTAGAGAAGGAGGAAGAAAATTTGGATAAAAATAATCAAACAAAAGAGTTTGGATTATCTGTTCAAAATATAACAGATCAAATAACCACTCAAATTAATTCAAGATTTGTGGAAAAAGAAGATTATTGGGGAGATAAATACCAAGCAAGAGAATTTTGGTTTATGGACGTATTACCTGATGACAAGATAGCAATAGTTGAAAATGCCGATTGGTCATGCAGACAATACTTTGGTGTTCCATATACTTTAAATGAAGATGTTGTTACATTAGACTTTGACAATAAAAAGTCTTATATCCAAGAATGGAGAGAAATGTCAGGCGAGGTTGAACCTAAAGTGTTTAATTGTGAAGATACTCAATTAAAAGAACACATAATTAATAAATTTGATTCAATAGATACTCATGAAAATGAGGTTGCTGAATTAGAAAATCTTAAAACTTCTTATTCTGAATTAGAAGATAAATTAAATGCTATGCAAGATTATGCTGAGTTAAAAGAATTTAAAGAAAATTATGATAAGGCTAAGTATGAAAAAGAAATTGAAGATGCTAGTAAATTATTTGATTTAGATGAAGAAGAAATAAAAGATTTAAAAGATAAGGCTATGAATAAAGAAATAACTGTAGCTGAATTTGAAAAAGAATTAGGATTTATGTTTGCTATGAAAGTTAAAGATAGTAAACCAGTTGAAAAAACTAAAACTAATGAAGTTCAAGTATTTGATAATGTAGATTCTAAATATGAGCCTTATGGTGGCTTATTTAAAAAATATTTATAAAATTAATAAAAATACGGAGGTAGAGGAATGTATATAGAATTATTAAATGTTGATGACAAAATGGCAAGATCATTTGTTTGTGCAGAACCAGTTGAAAATGGTAGCTTTGCCAAAATAAAAGGGTTAGCTAAACAAACTAAAGCAGGAGTTGATTTATCAGGTGAAGTTTATGAAGTTGAACAATTAACTGATGATGCTGGTGAGTTATTTGTTGTAATTGCACCCGATTATCATAGATATGATGAAAGACTATTAAGTGGAGATGTGCCACAAATAAAAGCTAAAGAAGTAGTCAGAGGTTATTTATTACATAAAGGAGCAGTTATAAGAGTTCAAGCTGATAATATAGATGAAGTTGCATCAGTTAATGTAGGAGATAAATTATCTCCAAAGGCTACAAGTTATAAATTAGCTAAGACTGTTGGTGAAGAAAAAAATATATTAGGTAAAGTCATAGCTAAAGAAAAATACTGTGGTAAAGATAGTTTAGTTATAGCATTTATATAAATATAAAATTAATAAAATTAGGAGGATAATACGAATGTATAATGAATTAAATGAATTACAACAATTATGTTTAGATACTTACTTTGGAAAAGTTAGTAAATATAGTGCAGGAGAGGCTGAAGATGTTATAAGAAAAGCATTTTTAGATGAACTTCCTGCTTTACCAAAAAGAAAAGCAGAATTTGGAAGATACTTAAAAAATAATGCAAAACATTTATTTGCTTTATTAGAAGAAACTATAACTCCAATAGCTAATAGATTATCATTGGAGGCATTCAGTGATTTAGTTAAAGTAGATACTGTAGATTTAGGAGATAAACCTGTATATAGAGTTAAAAATAAAAAATTATTCCCTGTTTCTCAAATAGCTACAGGAGTTGGTGCTACTCATAGAAGAAGAATGCATGATGGAAAATTAGAAACTGATTCTTTTAGATTAAGTGCATTTATATATGAAGAAGCATTTGAATTTTTAACTGGTAAAATAAGTTGGACTGATCTATGTAATAGAGTAGCAGAATCTTTTGCTCATAAAACAGCTACATTAGTTACATCGACTATATTTGCTGCTTATGACGAATCAAGTAATCCATTCCATGTTGAAACTAATGCATCGGGATTAGAAACAGCACTTGAAGATTTATTACAAAAAGTTGAGGGTGCAACAGGAGTTAAATGTCAAATATTAGGAACAAAAGGTGCATTAGCAAAAGTTCCTAATTCTGGTGGAGCATATTTACAAGAAGATGCAAAAGACAGAAGAGAGTTTGGATATGTAAAAATATTTGATTCTAACGAGTGTAGAGAGTTACCACAATATTATGATGAAGAAAATAAAAAATTTGAAATACCTACAGATATATTACTAATAGTACCTGTTACTGGAGAACCATTAGCTTACTGTTGTTTTGAGGGTAATAATATAGAATAATCTATACGCCCCGTATGTACAGAAATGTGCATAGGACACAGATTTAATTGCAGGTAATGCCTAAAGCCTTACACCACAATATACCCGAAAGGAGTATATGAAGGTACGAAAGTAGAAAAAACGTAAGGATGGATATATGGTTAAATCCTAAGTATTCGTAAACAATGGCTGTTCATGCAGGTAAGTCTCTAAGTTATATTATTAATTCCGAAGAAATATAAAATTAATAAAATAGGGGGTGATGAATTGAGTAAAAAAATATCTTATGATTATGTAAAAACGTACATAGAATCATTTAACTATAAATTAATTGAAAATGAATATATAAATAATTCTACAAAAATGAAAATGAAATGCGACAAAGGTCATGATGTTTTTATGAATTGGGCAAATTTCAAAACTGGAAAAAGGTGTAGGGAATGTGCTAATGAGAAAATGAGAAGTGAACGAAAATTAGACATTAATATTATAAGAGAATATGTAGAATCTTTTGGATATTCACTAGAAACAGATTATTATAAAAATAGTAGAACTCCACTAGATATGAGATGTGATAAAGGTCATAATTGTAGTATTAATTGGGATAACTTTAAATACGGTAGAAGGTGTAAAAAATGTAATAATGAAAAACTTAATAAAAGGTTTAAGTTGTCATACGATTATGTAAAAAACTATATCGAATCTTTTGGATTTAAGTTAAAAAGTAAAGAGTATATTAATTATGAAGGATATTTAAAGATGGAATGTTCAAACGGTCATGTTTTTAATAAAAGGTTTTCTGTTTTTAGAGTTTCTCATAAATGTCCTATTTGTGGAATGAGTAAAGGCGAAGAAAAGATAAAAGATTTCTTAAACAAAAACAACATTTCATTTCATTATGATAAGCCATACTTTAAAGATTTATTATCACCATTAGGTAACCCACTTAGGCCAGATTTCATATTACCAGATTTGAAAATATGGATAGAATATGATGGAGAATTTCATTTTAAAAAAATGTATGACGATGATAATTATGATGACATGGTTGTTCATGATAAAATAAAAAACGAATATGCTCAGAAACATAACTGGATAATGATAAGAATACCGTATTGGGATTTTAATAAGATTGAAACTATTTTAAATAAAGAATTAATAATATGATAAGAGAAAACTTCAACGACTATCCCGTAAGGGAGTAAAGCCACAAGCTATTGGTGGAAGAAAAGGTCTGCCCCTAAATTTAGGGTGAAGAAATAGTCTACTCTTAATGGAAACATTAAGCAGTTCATAAGAGAACGGTGTATGTGTAGCGAGCATATATGAATATGAAGGAGATATAGAAATCGTAGATAACGATGAAATATATAATAGAAAAGATAGACAAATCGAATTTGAAATGGAAAGACAATTACATGTAGGTGTAGCTATATCATCAAAATTCGGTATGGTTAAAATAACTGCATAGATTTAAGAAATAGCACTCATATTCTTGGGTGCTATTTTTATTTTATATGGGAGGGGAAATAAATGGCAAAATTAAAAAAAGAAACTAAGGGTAAAAAGGAAGTTAAAGAAACAAAAGTTGAAAAAAATGTTATAGATGAACCTAATAAAGAAGTATTTAAACCTAAGAAAACTAGAAAAAGTAAACAAGAATTAACTGTTGAATTGAATAGAGTAGAGGGAGAAGTATTTATTGAGTTATTAAATGTATCTACCGGAAGAGTTTTATACATGAATAAGTTTGAAGATGCTTATGTTGATTTAGAGCCAGGTGAAAACTGTGCGATAAATTTAAAGCAAGTAAAAGAAATATGTACTAAAGCAAAAGGATTCTTCAGAGATGGAAGTTTAATAATTGTAGATGTTTATAATGATGAATACTCTTTAGATGAAATATTAAGATTTTTAAAACTAGATAGAATACAAATGGAAGACTATGATGTTTTAGAAGAATTAATAGTAGAAGAAGATGAATCTAGGTTTAAAGATATACTACAAAGAGAAGATAGAAATTTTGTTAAGAAAGTTGCTGCAAAAGCAGTTTATTTAGATTCTATAGAAGATAATGACTTTGAATTATCAAGAGGTAAAGAAAGAATAATATGTAATTTACTTGATTTAGATAATTTAATTTATTAAAAGGAGTGGTGATTATGACTCCTGTTCAAGATGTTTATAAAAGATTTTTAAGTCAAATCGGAACAGATATATTATCTGAATTGGAACAAGAAATTGCAGAGGAAATAATGTACGGTTATTTAGAGAATGCATTATGTGAGTTTGATGATTGGAATGAGGATTTAACTATAGAGGATGGTTATATAGTAACTGACTTAACTTCAAGTGATAAATCATTAATTGCAGATGTTATGGTACTATGTTGGTTGCAACCTAAAATAAACACAGAAGAAATATTAAAAGTAGCAGTTACAGATGGTGATTATACTAAAAAATCTACTGCTTCAATGTTGGATAAATTATTAAAACTAGAAGAAAAAATGATAAAACGTGTAACTAGAAAAAAAATAAAACGTTCATGGAAGAATAAAAGGTTGAATGAGTAATGAATTATTTTGATGTTCATAAAATAAAAACTTTAGGTAATGCAACAACTATGAAGCAAAAAACAATAGATGATGGAAGAAGATCATTTGAACAATATCTGAGAACCTCTCCTACTGCAATGGAAGTCACTTATACTAAGCCAGATGAGTTTCCTAATTTAGAAACTAATGAAAAGAAGTTAATGGCAATTAATGATAAAACAGATAATGATAAAAAAGCATATGATGAAAAGAAATTAATGTGTACTTTAGATACGGATATAGAAGTGGGGTCGTACGTGTTCTGGCAACAGACATGGTGGTGAATAATTGCCACATTATATAGAAATATATAATTAAAATCGGACAAAATCGGTCATATGTATTGTGAGATACATGGTAAGAAAGACTAAGTGTTTATATAAATAAAAAATTAATAAAATTGAGGGGGTGAAATTGTGAGCATAAAAGAAGTAAGTTTAAAATCAGGTTTAAGTAGAAGTGATGTTAATTTTTTATTAAAAGATATGTTAAAACTAGAAGATGAAGTCTATTTAGGATGTTCATATAATCATAATT
The DNA here is from genome assembly GCF_014333445.1 of Terrisporobacter mayombei. Classification (GTDB taxonomy): domain Bacteria; phylum Bacillota; class Clostridia; order Peptostreptococcales; family Peptostreptococcaceae; genus Terrisporobacter; species Terrisporobacter mayombei_A. Next base: position 104,692 of record NZ_JACRYU010000004.1, read on the forward strand.
GGTTATGTAGTTGCGGTAAGAGTTTTAAAAGGACTTTTAACCATATAAAAACTAGAAACTCTTTAAATTGTGGATGCACTAGATATAATGAACAGGAGAAAAAATACATAAAGGAAGTTGAAGAAGAGGGTAACTATGAATATATAAGAAGTTTTAGAAAAAATGAAATTATGTCCAATGGCAAAATGGCAAATCAGATTTATTTTAAACTCAAACATAAATATTGTGGCGAAATTTGTTTTATTCCAAGAGGAAGATTTTTAAGAAGAAATTTTAAATGTCCGCATTGTTGTAATAAGTATGAGAATTCATTTGCATATCATATACAAGTTGAATTAGGCGAACCACTCAATAAATATTGGGACTGGGAAAAGAATACTGTTAATCCTTATTTGATATATAAAAAAGAAAATATAAAAGTATGGTTTAAGTGTTGTAATGATGAGATAAATCCATTAAATGGTTTAAAGAAAATGGATTATCATGGAAGCCATTATAAATTATTAGGTTCTTTTGCATCGGGTCATAGATGTCCTTATTGTGCAATGAAAGAAAGTAGATTTGTTAAATTGTATGATTCTTTTGGTTACGCGTATTTTGATAGAATACTAAATTGGCATTCGGATAATGAAATAAGTATTTTTTCAATAGCACCAAAATCAAGTAAAAAATATAAGTTTATATGTCACGAGTGCGGCTGTGAATGGTTTACAAGTCCTCAAAGTGTCTCAAATGGAAAATGGTGTCCAACATGTAATACGTCAAAGGGTGAAAAGAGAGTAATGGATTATTTAATATTAAAAAATATTCCCTTTGTTTATGACAAAGAGTATTTTGATGATTTATTGTCAGATAAAGGTTATAAACTTAGACCAGATTTTATATTACCTAATTTGAGAGTATGGATAGAATATGATGGTGGGTTTCATTACGAAAACTTAGATGGTAACTTGGCTACAACTCAAAAACATGATAAAAGAAAAAACGAATATGCGAAATTACATGGATACAAAATGATAAGAATACCATACTGGGAATTTAATAACATAGAAGAAATATTAGATAAAAATATAAACATAAGTTAATACCGAGATAACTATTAAAGTAAAAAATTAATAGTATTGTAACGCATAGATGGTGAACCTGTTTGGAGAATAATTATCTCCCACAGAATATAATCCATCCACGAGTGTCCGACACCTGACCATTAAGTTGAAGGTGAAAATGTATGCTGAACTATATGGAAACATATAGAACTATAGGATAAAAAGCCTATAGGATAACATAATTGTAATTATTTTTAAAGAGTACAAACCTATGGATACATATAAAAGGTTCACAATGACTAAGTGTAATCAATTATATAAGTATAATTATAAAGGTAAGTTTTATGAAATTCCATTGGTTATAGCAGCGTTAACTTTATATAGCGACGGCCTTGCAGATGTTAGATATACAAGTTATGGAGATAGTAAAAATAGAATTCATTATGGTTCTAATCCTATAACTAGAACTATAGATGTTGGAACTAGAATTATGCTTACAAATAAGACTGCATATAGAGTTACAAATTTAACTGATTTTGAGTACAATGGTAAATCTATTGGTTCACCAGGGCTATGTTCTGCGTCAGTTTTACAAACTACCATGTTAGGTGAAGATGATGTGGAAAATAATATAGCATATAATCCTATATCTAAGGTGGAAGATGAAACTTCTATAAATAAAATACTTGGTAAAGCTGAAATTTATTTAGGTGAACAAAACAAATATAGTATTAATTATGATAAAGAAGTTGAGTTTTCTTTAGATTTCGCATACATGAATGTTGAAATTATAACTCAAGGTAATAATGAATGTGTTTTACGACACAATATGGAAATGAATGATATAGGTATTACTGTGATGTTAATTGCAAAAGATAAAGAAACTAAAGAAACACTTGATACTAAAAATATTTTAATAAGGGGGATGTAGTTATGGATGAAATGATAAAAGGATTCCCCAATAAATTAATGTTAAAACTATCTAATATGATTATGTTAGATCCTGATATAAATAAAGCACTTTATTATAATAAGGTCAAAGATAAAGATTTATATTCATTACCACCAGTAGAGAATCCTATTTCAAGTTTAAAAGATAATAAAGTTTTTATAGATAGAAGGATAGATAAGGTACAAAAAGAAAGTGATATAAGTATATTTATAAATCTTTCAAATGACGAATCTTATACTAAACGATATCAAACAAGTAGGTTTTTTAGAACTTGTAGAATTGAAATAGGAGTTATTTGTCATAGTGATTGCAGAAAAACATTGAATGGTACAAGAGAAGGTATAGTAATTGATAAGATAATTGAGTTACTTGCTAATGCTAAATTAGGTGGTATTGGTGAGGCTACATTAGAACCGTTTAGTCAATTATATAATATGCCTTTTGGATACACAGGTTATTCTGCAAAAATATCTGTAGATTACTTTAATACAATGTAATGCTTTATACAAAGGAATATTTAAGTGGTAATGATATAGATTTAAGAAAATATAATTTAGGAATTATCAAGCAATTAAAAGTTGATGACTTTATGAAAGATTATGACTTAATTGATTTTGTAAAACCTTTTTATATGGAACAAAGTTTAGATTTAAAAGATGAAATACATGATAGTGGACTACATTGGAGTTATTATTTAATGATGTCTAGTGATGAAAATAAATTATTAGACTTATTATTGAATTCTTTAAAGTTTTTATACAAAACTGATGATTTAAAGCCTGTGTCTTTTCATAAAGATATAAAATTAATAATAAAAAAAGATACAAAACCAATAGCATTTATTGATGATAGTAACTTTGATATATTGTGTAAAGTTATGCTTGAAATGTGTTATTTTGAAAAACCTGAACCTGAAAAAGAAGTTAAAGGTGATACGGAATTAGTTAAAATTGCAAAAGAAATGGAAAGAAAATATAATCAGAAAAACAAAGATAAAAGTGTGATGGTATTTGAAGAAATGGTAAGACAAGTAATGCATTACAGAAAATTAACTTATAACGATATAAAAAACTGGACTATATGGTTTTTAAAAGATGTATATACAGTTGAATGTTTGAGTGAGAGTTCTGACAAGCAATATTTGATGTTTACAAATTCAAATATGAAGGTTGATTTAAAAAATGTTAAGAGATGGCAAGATGAGACTAAATTGATACGTGAATAACGTATCTTTTTTTATTTATAAAAAATATAAAATTAATAAAATGGAGGTAATATTATGTTTTATGCAATAAAATCAGCATGTAAATGTACATTAACAGCATTAGGTGAAGAACCAGGTACACCAATAAAAATAGACTATTTAAACTCATTCTCAGTTTCTTCAGAATCTGAGCAATTAACTGCTAGAGCAAATGGAGCAGACGCAATAATAATGGATGGATCAAGAAAAATTTCATTTACAATGGATTCAGAAGTTTTAACAAATGAGCAAATGGCCATGATGGTAGGTGGTACTTTAGAAGGTACTAAAATAACTGTTAAAGATAGTATTCCTACAAAATACTATAGCATGGAAGGAATATTCACTGTTGTTAATTCAGATGGAACTGAAGAAGTTAAGAAAATGACATTCAAAAAAATTAAACCACAAGCAAATGGTGAATTTGGAATGTCAGCATTAGAAATATCTTCATTCTCACTTACTTGCGATGCAATGGCAGATGAAGGTGGAGTAATCTACGAAATAGATAAAAATGTTGGCGGAGTTGGGGCATAAGCACCAAAGGTAACTGAAGAGTTACACTCTAATACATCTACTGAAAATGATGAGGAATCATTGCCAAAGAGAGGTAGAAAAAGAGTTAAATAATATTAAGTGTTAGTGGATTAATTTCTGCTAACACTTTTTGATATAAATAAAAGATTAATTTTATTGTATAATATGCTTTATTTATTAAAGTTTAACTACTATATATTTTAAATAATAAAGTGTTTTATAGAATTAAATTATTTAATAAAGTAAAAATCCCACCTCGAAAGATGGGAAAATCCGATTTGATAAACTAAAGAAAAAATCAAATCAATCTGATAAACTAAAATGATTATTAATATTATAAACAATTAATTAAATTTTATTCATGAATTATAAAACTTGGGTGGAGTGACGGAAACTTCGCCCATTATTTTTATAAAGGAGGTTAATATATGGCGAATATAAATAGAGATTATTTAGTCGTAGCAGATTTAAAGAGTGGGAAGATTACAAGTCCAGCCATGTCGTTTTACAATACTGATAAAAATATAGCTAATTTATTTGTAAAACTACAAATAACTATGAGTACCAATCCTAGTATTACATGTTTTGTAAATAAGGAAGAAGCCAGTAATTACAATGTTAAATTGACTGTTGTCAAGCCAAAGACGACAATGTTAGTTGATTTAGTAGGTGTTATTCAAGACAGTGATGTTATGGGAAATGGTGCGGTATACTTATTTGATATGCCACAAAACTTCACAGACCAAGTTGGGAGATACATATGCGAACTTGAAATTACTTGTATGGTAAATGGTCGTGAAGAAGTAGTAACTTGTGATCCTTTTGAGTATTCAGTTAAAGAATCGGTAATAACAGGGTTGAATGCTGAAATAGAATCTAATCCTGATACTCCTGTGTTAAAACAACTTATTGATGAAGTAAGATATTTGCAGGAAAATGGAGGAAGCATAGTAAATTTAAGTAAATATCAAAAAATGGAAGATAATAAGTTAGCTACCAACAATAAAACAGTAGTTGGAGGCATAAATGAGTTAAATGATTCTAAGGTAGATAAGGTCGAAGGTAAGGGACTTTCTACAGTAGATTTTACTAAAGAGAAAGATTCTAAACTTAATGGAATAGCAGAAAATGCTAATAATTATACTCATCCAATCAACCATGAACCTAGCATTATAACTCAAGATGAAACTCATAGATTTGTAACAGATGCAGAAAAGGGAAAATGGAATAATAAATCTGACTTTAGTGGTTCGTACAATGATTTAACTGAAAAACCTAATATACCTTCTATAGAAGGATTAGCAACAGAAGAATATGTTGGTTCAAAAGTAGCAGAATTAGTTAATTCAGCACCATCAACACTGGATACATTACAAGAATTAGCAACAGCATTAGGTAATGATCCTAATTTTGCTACTACAGTTGCCAATCAAATAGGAACTAAGGCATCTAACGATTATGTAAATGCAGAACTTGCTAAAAAGGTTAATAGTGAAGGATATGTTGCAACGGAAAATAATTATAGTACTGCTGAAAAGACTAAACTTGCAAATGTAGAAGAAGGTGCTAATAATTATGTTCATCCTGAGAATCATGAAGCATCTATCATAACACAAGATAATATGCATAGATTCATCACAGATGCAGAAAGACAAACTTGGAATAATAAGTCAGACTTTGATGGTGATTATAATAAACTAAGTAATAAGCCGAATATACCTATGAAAGTTTCTCAGTTACAAAACGATAGTAATTTTGCCACTGAAACATTTGTAACTACTAAAGTTGAAGAAATTAGTATGCAAATTAAATGTTCATATTTGGGATTAACACCATTAGATGATAATGGAAACAATCATCAATTATTATGTGATGCTATCAATATGGGAAAATCAATATTAGTTGATGGGACGTATGAATTAAAAACAGAGAGTATTGGATTAATTACTAAAAATATAGATATAAAAGGAATTACTCCTGATGCTAAACTGGATATACAATTTGATTCTTTTACAAATGGTATATTTAAAACAAATGGCAACATAGATATTTCAATAAAAAACATAAAATTTACTTCAACACTTGCTACTAAAATAATTAATATGGCTAATCCAATTGGTGTTTTAGGTTTTGTAGAGATTGAAGGTTGTAAATTTGAAAACAAAATGAGAATATTTGATTTTGTTGCAAATGGAAGTCTTGACCCAAGTCAGAATTTCTATGGTTTTGATACATTTATTTTCAACAATAATATAGTTACAAATGGTAGCTATACAGCTATCGTTATAACTGATGCTCAATATAATAATGTTATTATATCTGATAATACAATTAATAATTTGAGCAATCTATTCGCTATTATATCCGTAAAAAATGAGTCAGTATACTCAGAAATATTACATTGTTATAGACACAGAACAACTATAACAAATAATTACGTCTATAACAATGATGAGTGCTATGGAAATAATGTTACTGGTTCTTACTATGCTTTTATTGTTTTGGAATCTGATTATGTTTACTATGCTAGAAACCATGTAGAAGGTATGAAAACTTTACAAGATGTAGTTTGTTATGATATATATGCGTCTAGTAGGGAAGTTGTATATGAGAATAACATGTGGAAAAACATTATAGCTATCAACCCAACTGGTTCTCAATTTTATCAAGGGACATCATTAATGATGGCGAAAGGAAACAATGGTATTAGAACATATAGAAATAACACATTTATATTAGAAAAGTCTTTTGTTGAGAAAATGGGTAAAACCGTTAATGACGTAAAATTAAAACTATTTAATAACACATCAAATACTACTTGGAATATAGAAGATAATAAAATAGATGTGTGCAGATTGGATGGTCAAACATCTGGTACTAATGCTAATGTAAAGTTCTGTGGTAACACTTTGAAAGTAATGAATTGGGGAAACGGTACTATAACTAATAGTAGTGTAGGTTGTTTTAACATAATTAAAGACAATAATATTGAAATAAAAAATATAATAACTGATTTTCAAATTACAGGTTGTTATATAAAACAGTCTGAACCTGTGCTAACTAACTATGTTGTAACTAATAATGTATTTAATATAACTTCTTCTAAACATTTATATTTATATGACAAAGTGTCGGCTGATAAAAGTGAGATTAGTAATAACACTTATCACTGTAACGTTATAGGAGATTTTGGTATTAACTATGATGCAGAATACTGCAATTTAAATAATCTAATCAGTTGTGGTGATAAATGGATAACTAATAAACGACCTCGAGCTATTTACCGACAATTATTAGATATAGATGAATACTCTAGCAGTATTGAGTTTACTGATATACTTAAACAGGAATCTAGAGAACATCTATCTCTAAAGAAGATGAACGATATGCCAGACGGGTTTCGTAAAACATATGTGTGGACTATAGAATACTTTACAGGTGTTGGTTGGCAATCATCTACTGTTAGCTTTAAATTGGAGAAGGTTGGCGATGTTTCTAAGATAATTTTTATTCCACTGGGAGAAAGTACTCCGCAATCATATGATTTATTTTCCACGCAAGGGAATAGTAAAAAATTCAATTTCCTTGGAAGTATACCTTATATAGCAACACTCTTTAATAGTTTAGATAACCCTTATATATATTTTAATCACATAAAGGGGGCAGAACTTTCCCAAAAACATTATATTATCAAACATAGTATAAAAGCGTTATCTGGTGATGTTCAATATGTAACAGAGAATATGGGTAGTGGAACTGGATTAACAGCAGAACAAACTCAACAATTACAACAAGCTCATACTCATAGTACTTCACCTCATGCACCAAGCAATGCACAAAGGAATAGCGATATTACAAAAGAGGAAATAGAAACAAAATTAACAGGAGATATTACTACACATACGCACCAAAGTGTTAATGGCATTAAACTTTGGAAAGGTACTCAACAACAATATACACAGCTAAACAATAAAGATAATTCTACATTATACATTGTAGTGGGGTAGGTGTAATTATGGCGATTAGAAAAGTTTTAACAATAACAAGTGCGACAGGTGTGGGGTGGTCAAACACTCAAAATTGTTATGACAAATCAGATACATCAAGTGCTACTGTTGAAAGTGGTCAAGGGCAAGAATTATCACTATCAGTAAATACTTCTAACGTAGGAGATTTACAAATTGTTTCATCTGCTGTATTAAAAATTACATCAAGTTGTTGGTACGTTGATAATAACTTCTTTGATATAACTACGAATGTTTCAAGTACTGTAATAGGTAAAGTTCCCATTTCTACTACGAAAAGTACATATACCTTAGATATTACCGAAGTTGTAAAGTCTAACCAACTTAGTACTTTAAAACTAAGACCTTATGCATCAAGTGCTGTATACGAAACAACCATTGAACTTTTTGAGGTTCGCATTGAAATTATTATAGATGATGGAACTGGTACTAATAGTTTATTTTTTGGCGGGATTTCTGTTGATAATTTGTTTTTTGGTAATAGTGAAGTTAGTTCTATATATCTTGGTGATACTCTGGTGTATGGTAAATAATATATTTTAAATATTGGAGGTAAATTTATATGAGCAACAATAAAGAATATAGACAACATGAAAATGTAGAAATAATAGAATATTAAAATTAAAAGAGGTGAGAATGCTTGTATCTACAAGATATTAAAGAACTAATAAAAGTTATAGATTGGGCTATAATGGAATGGTATGGAGGAACAGATGGCACAAAACATGCAGAACAACTTCTGAAAATTATGGTTCAAGAAATAGACGCAAATAAATTATATGATAATTACTTTAAAGAAACATATGGGATTGAATAATATATTTAATTAATGTGTTAATAGAAGGAATTTTCTTAATATGTTGAATTAGTTATAAAATACATATTAGGGGATCTAATTATGAATGATAAATTCACACCAAGTAGTGAACAAGCTTGCAATTATGCGGATACTTATTGGAAAGAAAAGTTTAACAATAGGGTGGAAGTCTTAGAAGATATAGAGAAGGATTTAAAAAAAAATATCAGAACAACTAGAGAAGTAATAAAATATCATTTTTATTGAGTGACTTCATTCCTACACCTAAGCATTTGCAATAGTTTTAGAAACAAATTTTAAATTAATAATTTGTCGAATACTTTTAATTGTTAAATTTATATGCTAATGATATTATTAAAGTATATAATTAATAAAAGAGGTGTAGGGATGAAGAAAATATTTGGCTTAGGGTTAGTTTTAGTATTATGTGGAAGTTTAACTGCCTGTGGTAATAAAATGAGTGTAGAAAAAATAGATGAATATAAAAAACAAGAGGACGATATCACATCATACTATAATAAAACTCATGAAATGATAAAAGATGTAAAAGAAAATACCAATGTAATATGGGAATCTGATGATAAAGATAAACAAGAAGAGGCTTATATTAAAATAAGTGATAATGCCGAAGCGATAAATGAATATTCTAGAGAATTGAAGAAAATATCGTTAGATAAGTTGCAAGAATTTCATAATTATATGGTTGAATATAAAGGTACTACTCAAAGTGAAGAAGATTATAACTTTATAAAGATAAATTATAATTATTTAATGACGAAAAGAAGATTAGCCTATTTAGATAAAATGATATCATATTATGACGATGGATCACTTAGAGCAGATGAGTGTATTATGATAGATGATATTGCTACCTTATCTAATCTTGTTATAAGTGAAGAAGATGAAGTTGAAAAAAATCTTAAAGATTTGCAATCTGAACTAGACAAAGAGTACGATCTTGATTCTGAATCATTATATGAGTTAGAACGAAAAATGCATAGATTTAAAGAAAATGATGATAAATATTAAGTATACGGAGTAGGTTTGACCTACTCTTTTTTATTGGAAGGAGATAAGTGTATGATAAATTTAAGTGATTTAAAAGCAGATAAAATAAGAAAAACTTTTAATGTGGATATAAACGGAGATATACAAGAAGTAGTTATTTATAATTTATTAGGCAAAGAAAGAAACGAATTAAAAAATAAATTATCTGAAGCAGCACAAAAGGGATTAGAGGATATAAAACTAATTGAAGAAGTTTATACTGATGTTTTTATGAATTGCACTAATATAGTTATAGATGATGAACTTATAGAAGTTTTAAATGCACCAACAGGAAACATGCTTAAAGTAATGCAAGAGGTGTATGATATTATATATGAAATACAAACTGAAGAAATGTTAGAGAAATATAGAAACTTATGTGATTTACAAAGTACAGAATATGCTAAGTTAATGTTACTAAAAACTCAAGAAACATTACTTGTAACTGAAGAATGTAAGAAAGTTGATAAAAATATAAAGAAATTAGAAAAAGAATTTTTTAAAAAGGATGATGGAAATGACGTTCAATAGTCTTGATGATATACTCGCATATATTGAGAGTATTGTTGCCACAGGAATGAATGAAATGGGACATGAGATGGAAGAAATAATGAAGAATGAAATCATGCATCAAATATATGCAAGTTATAGTCCAAATCAATATAAAAGAACAGGGCAAATGGAAGATTCACCTGGAATAGTAGAAGTAGACAAGGATTCTGTCACTGTGGAATTCCGAGACAATGGTGACTGGACAGATATTAAAACAGGTAATCATGCTTTCCCTATGGAAAGATTTGAAAAAGGAAAAGTTTGGAGTAAAGGTCATACAGATGAAAATCCTTCGTATTTACCTGCTACTAATATAATGGAAGAATCAGTAAGTAAATGTGAATCCGAAATACCAAGATTATTAGTCAATTTTTTAAGAAGTAGAGGTATACCAATTGAATAAAATTAAAATTACCACTTTTGCATAGAGTGGTTTTTTTATGCGATAAATTAAAGGTGGTGATATAAATTGGCAGACTTTAGAATAAGACTGATGACAGAAGTTGAAGAAGGTAAAAGTAAAGCCGAGTTAGAAAATCTTATATCTCAATTAGAAAAAAATAAAATTAAATTAAAATTTGATACATCAAGTTTCAAAACGGAAATGAATCAGTTGCAACAGGTCATGAATAATGCATTTAAATTAAATCCTAAGCAATTGAACAATTTGAATTCAATAAAGACAACATTAAAAGAAATAAATAAGATGAGTAAGGATGTTCAAAAGACATTATTAGGAGGAAATACTTCATCTAATACAGCAGGTATTAATAATACTGCGAATACTGTAAAAAACTTGACTAAGGAATACGATAGATGTCAAGCTAAGATAAAATCACTTCAAAATCAAATGTCTAAAACTACTAATGCTCAATCTTATGAGGTATTAGAAAAACAATTAGATAAGGTGCAAAAGAAAGCAGAAAGCACTCTTCAAGAATTAAATAAAATGGGTAAATCACCTGATTTAACTCAAAATCTAGCAAAGTCATTTCAAACTTTACAACAAAAAATAGAAAGTACACAAACTAAACTAGAAGGATTCTCTAAAAATAAAAATTTAACTTCAGTTCAGGTTAAAGAAATTGAGAAGTTGAAAAATACTCTTAATAGTTTAGGGAATGCGAAACTTGATAATATCATGAATTCTAAAGAGTCATATAGTGATATGGCCAAATTGGAAACTGTTATAAGTCAAGTTCAGAGTAGATTAAAAACCTTAACATGGAATCAACAATTTACAAGTCAAGTAGATAAGGCTAAATCATCAGTGGATGGTATGATTGACAAACTTAATCAAATAAAGGGTAATAACACATATTTAGATACCTCTTCCATTGATAATTTAATTAATAAAATAAAGCAACTGAATGATATCAAAATAGATCCAAATTCAGAAACAGCAAGTCAGCAATTAGAATATTTAAAAACTTCAATAAACAGTGTTTCTAATGAATTTAAACAGCTAAGTACTTCCAGTGCATCATTTGATAAAATTCAATCTCAAATAGACCAATTAAGGCAAAAATGTGTTGAATTAGGAACATCGACTTCGCAATTAGATTCGTTTGAGCAAGAATTAAGAGAAATTGGAAATTTAGATTTAAGTAGGCAAGCGAAAGAATTAGAAAGAGTAGGTACATCAGTTAAAACTTTTAAAAGTAGTTTAAGTGGAGTAAAAACAGAAACAAAGGCTACTAATGGATTTTTTAAAGAGTTACATTCTTCTATCGCTGCTTTCTCAATTGGAAATATATTAGCAGACGGATTGCAAAGTGGAGTTTATGCAATAAAAGATACAATAGTTGAATTAGATAGTGCTTTTAGAGATTTAATGAAAGTTGCTCCTGAATCATTTAGAGGAACACAAGAAGAGTTAAATAGTTTAAGAGATAAGGCGATTAGTGTAGGGCAAGAAGTTGCAAGAAGTTCTGTTGATATTATAAACTCAACTTCATCTGCATTGCAGGCAGGATTTAAAAGTATTGATGGAGCAATGGAATATGCTAAACAAGTCAACCTATATGCAAATGTAGCAGTAATATACGCTGCCTATATTCGTAAAGAGTATAGAAAACTCATTGAATTGCTGGAACATCCTAAAGCCAATTAAACTACAACGTAACTAGAAATGGTAAGCGTGAATGTTGCGAAAGCAGAAAAAATTAATTGGATAACATAAGGTTAAAGCCTAAGTGTGATATAATGGACAATCAGCAGGTAAGATTCATTTATTAAGTATTTAAAAACTAATTTAATAATATTTTAAAAGGAGGTGGTATTATGGGAAAAAGAAAATATACATATGAAATAGTGAAAGAATATATGAGTACTTTTGGCTATAAATTATTGTCTAATAAATATAATAGTTGTATTGATAAATTATCTATTCAATGCTCTAAAGGTCATAAATATGAGAGTACTTTTGTAAATTTTAAAAAGGGTAAAAGATGTCCTTATTGTTCAGGTAATAAATTAAATTATGGAGTAGTTAAAGATCATATAGAATCTCAAGGTTATAAATTATTATCTAAAGAATTTAAAGGTAGGAAATATAAATTATTAATACAATGCCCTGATGGTCATGAATATGAGACAACATGGGATAATTTTAGAAACGGACATAGATGTCCTATTTGTGCTTCAAATAAAATTAAATATACATATGAGGAAGTGAAAGAATATATAGAAAGTTTTGATTACAAATTATTATCTAAAGAATACATTAATACTCAAACTCACTTACTGGTAATGTGTTCTGAAGGACACACATATGAAGTCACATTTAATAACTTTAAAAGAGGCAAAAGATGTCCTGTATGTGCGGGTAATGTAAAATTAACATATGATTACATAAGTACCTATATAGAGCGATATAATTATAAATTACTGTCCACAGAGTATATCAACAATAGGACACCTTTAAAAATGAAATGTGATAAAGGACATATTTTTGAATGCAGTTTTGATAATTTCCAAAAAGGTAATAGATGTCCCAAATGTAAAAATACAAAAGGTCAAATAAAAATCAAAGGTGTGTTGATGAATTACAAGATTGATTTTGAAGAAGAATATAGATTTGAGGATTGTAAATTTAAAAGGACATTACCTTTTGATTTTTATTTACCTGATTATAATTGTTGTATTGAATTTGATGGACTTCAACATTATGTCATTAAAGAATATTTTGGAGGTTATGAAGGATTCGTAGATAGAAAAATAAGAGACACAATCAAAAATATTTATTGCGAAAAAAATAATATTAAATTAGTTAGAATACATTATGAAGATATGAAGAATTTAGAAGATATAATTTTAAATAAAATAATAAATGAATAAACTTCAACGACTATCCCGCAAGGGAGTACACTATAAGCGATTGATAGTGGAAGTGGTGAGTCCCTCTATGGGGGAGTGATATAGTCTACTCTTAATGGAAACATTAAGCAGTTCATAAGAGAACGCATATAATCTAGCGAATTATATGGAATATAAAGGATTTAAAAGAGGAAGATGCGGATAAATATGTAAAAAGTATAATGAGTGCTTATGGAGGGGTTGAGAATTCGATTAAACCCATGAGGACTCAAATTCAAGGGGCAGCGAAGGATTATTCGTTATTAAATTCCTATATGGATAATGCAAATTATATAGGTTATAATTTTAGCCTTTTTATCAAGAAATTGATATCAAAATTCTTTGAATTGCTGGGAAGCCTTAAAGTTCAATATACTACAACGTAACTAGAAATGGTAGGCGTGAATGTTGCGAAAGCAGAAAAAAATATTGAAATGAACATATGGTTAAATCCTAAGTGTTTTTAATAATAGGTAATCAGCAGCCAAGTTTTTTGAAATAATCTAATAAATATAAAATTAATAATTATAAGGAGGTGAAAAAATGGGTAAAAGATATAGTCAAGAATATATGTATAATTATTTTAAAAAATATGGGTATGAATTACTTACGGACTATAAAAATAATAAACAAAAATTAAGATTAAAGTGTCCAAATGGACATATTACTGAGAAATTAACTTACGATGGTTTTAATAGAGGGAATAATAGATGTCCTGAATGTAAATTAAGATTTAAATATAAGTATGATGATGTTAAGTTTGCTATTGAAAGAGAGGGGTATGAATTAATAACAAAAGAAAAAGATTATAAAAATGTTCATACAAAATTGGAAGTCAAGCTTAATGACGGAGAAATAAGAACGATAACATATGGTCATTTTTTAGAAGGAAAAAGATTTGGTAAGAGTTTTAGTGAAACGAAATTAACCTATGATTATATAAAAAGTGAAATTGAAAAATGCAATTATACATTATTATCAAAGGATTATATATCTTCGCAAAGTAAGTTAGAAGTTATATGCAATAAAGGACATTATACCAATACAATTACATGGAACAATTTTCAGAGAGGTCAGAGGTGTAAAATATGTAATTCATCAAAAGGAGAAAGAAAAATTCGTGATTGGTTAGAAATTAATGATATGAAATTTATTCCACAAAAGGAATTTGAAGGACTCGTAGGGTTAAGAGGAGGAAACTTATCCTACGATTTTTATTTGCCTAAATATAACTTACTTATTGAATATCAAGGAGAATTTCATGATGGAACGGTAAGTAAGCAAACAAAAGATGAATTTTTAAGACAACAAGAACATGACAAAAGAAAGGTGGAATACGCATATAATCACAATATTAAATTATTGGAAATATGGTACTGGGACTTTGATAATATAGAAGAAATTTTAAATAAAGAAATTAATTTATTAGATTAAGAAAAAAAGGTTCAACGACTATCCCGCAAGGGAGTACACTATAAGCGATTGATAGTGGAAGTGGAGAACATCTTTTAAAAGATGAAGATATAGTCTACTCTTAATGGAAACATTAAGCAGTTCATAAGAGAACGGTATATGTGTAGCGAGCATATATGAATATAAAGGAATAACTATGCATTAACATCAGGAGACATAGGTGAAGCATTAAGTAGATCTGCTTCTACATTAAAATCTTATAATGTTAGTTTATCAGATTCTATGGCATTAGTTGCAGGTGCACAAGAGTCGATACAAAATCCAGAGAAGGTGGGAAATGCCTTAAAATCTTTGGCAATTAACCTGGGAGGTATTAAAACATCAGCGGAAGATGGGACAATAGAGTTAAATAAGACAGCGATGGCTTTAGAAAAGTATGCAAATATAGAAGTTGCAAAGCCTAATGGCGAACTGATGGGAACTATGGAAATACTTACTGAGTTACACAAAAAATGGGATAAATTTAATGACCAGACGAAAGCTGGCTTAGGTGAAGCAATTGCAGGAAAATATCACAGTAACGTCTTTAATGCATTAATGGACAATTTTGAAACTGTTAAGCAAATACAAACTGAAATTGCAAATGGTGATGCACTTGGAAGTGCGGCTAAAGAGAAATAATATTCTCCGTATGTACAGAAATGTGCATAGGACACATATCTAATTGCAGGTACTTGGTAAAGCCTTACACCACAATATAGGAGAAATCACTATATGAAGGTACGAAAGTAGAAACAACGTAAGGATGATTATATGGTTAAATCCTAAGTAATCAGTGATTAAGCTCATAAAATCCATGTTCATGCAGGTAAAATTCTAAGTTTATTATAATTCTTTATAAATATAAAATTAATAAAAGTATTTGAAATTTAATGAGAATGTTGTATTATAATATAAGGGAGGTGATATTATGCCTAAAAAGTTAACACAATCAGAGGTTGAAAATTTATTAAAAACTTACGGATGTATTTTATTATCGGAGTATATTAATAACAATACAATTTTAGAAATAAAATGTAGTTGTGGTGAAATATTTTATAAAAAGTTAAAAGTAATGAATAAAAGTAGAAAATATATGTGTAATAAATGCATACAAAAAATATTAACACAAAATCAAATGACACCATATAGTGAAGTGAAGCAAAAGGTTAAAGATATTGGTTATGAATTATTGACTACAGAAGGTGAGTATAGAGGCGTCAATAAGAAAAGTAGAATTAAGTGTAACGAAGGTCATGTGTATGAACAAATTTTATCTGATTTATTTGCAGGACATATGTGTAAAAAATGTGCTACAAGAAGAGTAGTAGATAAACAAATGTTATGCATTGAGGACGTAATGGAATTACTTGAAACAAAAAATCTTATATTGTTATCTAAAGAATATAAAGGAGTAGCTATTCCAATATTAGTTAAATGTAAGAAGTGTGATCATATATTTTCACCTACGGTTCATAATTTAAAACGTGGTACAGGATGCCCAAATTGTTACGATATGAATCGAGGTAAAAGTAACATAATTCCATATGAAGAAAGATTGAACTATGTTAGAAGTTTTAATTTTGATATAATAACGCCAAAAGAAAAATATATAAATGGAGGGCAAGATATCATAATTGAGTGCGATGAAGGTCATGAGTATAAAACTACAATGAATGAATTTTATACAGGAAATAGATGCCCTAGTTGTAGAAAATCTAAAGGTGAAGTTTCTATATCAAGAGTTTTAAACGATAACAACATAAAATATATAGAACAATATCGTTTTAATGATTGTGCTTTTAAAAGAAAATTGCCTTTTGATTTTTATTTACCTGATTATAATTGTTGTATTGAATTTGACGGAAAACAGCATTATATCTTAGGTGGATTTGGCGGAGATTTATGGGATTTTGTTGATATAAAAATAAGAGATACAGTTAAGAATGAGTATTGTAAAAATAAGAATATAAAATTAATAAGGATACCTTATTGGAACACAGAAAATATAGAAGAAATATTAATTAAAGAATTAGAATTATAATAAATATGAATAAACTTCAACGACTAGAGTTGAAATACTCGTAAAACCGCAAGTGATTGGCGGAAGAAAAGGTATGCCCTTAACAGGTAATGCTGAAGGTGAAGAAATAGTCTACTCACTAACTGAAAGGTTGTGCTTGGAATAAACCAAGGTTTATAATGTAGCGATTATAAATAAATATAAGGAATGAAAGATTCGTAAACTCCATAGAAGGTAAACTAATTAATCTAAAAGAAGAAATGAAGAAATTAGTTACAACAACTATATCAACAGATATGTTTAAAGGTATGGTTGATGGAGCTACAAATGTTATAAAGGTTATAAATAATGTAATATCAGTATTTGATAAATTAGGAGTTACTACCCCATTTGTACTAGGTACTATCGGTGGTTTATTTACTACTATAAAATCATTAGGAACTGATAGTAGTATACCTAATTTCGGAAAGATGATATTTGATTCCTTTAAAAATACTGATAAAGCAGTAGACGGAACAAGTAAAAAAATACTCCAACTGTCAAATAATTCAAGTAAATATAGCGGAACAATGAAAGTTGCTTCAGATAAAACTGTAAAAGGTATGAAAGCAGTTTCAACTGAAAGTACAAAATTAGCTAAAGGATTTACTAATACTAAATTAGGTGCTGTAGCTGCCAATGTTGGTGTCACTTTACTTAATGCAGGTATTATGGCTTTAGCGGGCGTTGGTATTTCACTAGCAATAAAAGGAATTGATAATTTTGTAAATCGTTCTGAAAAACTAGCCGAAGCAAGTAGAAGTAGGCAAGCAGAGATAAAAAGTGAAATAGATACTACTAAGCAACAAGTTAGTGGATTAAGTCAAATATCTAAAGAATATGATAAATTAGCTAATAAAACTAATAAGTCAAAAGAAGAATTGGCTAGATTTAATGAGTTGAAAAATGAAATAGCTAATATATCTCCAGATTTAGTGTTGGGTTATGATTCTGACAATAATCCAATTTTAGCTGTAAATGGAAGTTTAGAGAACACAATTAAGTTAAAAAAAGAAATATTAGCATTAGATCAACAAATATTAGCTGAAGAAAAGAAACAAGAGGTAGAGGCTAATAGGGATAAATCTGAAAGAACATGGGAACAACAAGGGAAATTATCTAGTCAATATAAAGGTTCTGCTATACCTGGTAAAAATAATTATAATAAAACTGAATTGCCAATTTATAATGATGATGTTGATGCTTATAAGAAATCTTTAAAGAAAAAAAGTGAAGAGTATAGTAAGTACATCAATGAAATGTCGAAGAAAAGAAGTGAATATAATGAGCTAGAACTTAAAGCTCAACAAGTAGCTATAACGGAATTAAACAAGGCTTTAGGCGAAAATAAGTTAAATGATAAAACACTTCAAAATATAAATTCATTAGCAGGAGCATTTAACTGGGGACAATTAAGTGCGGGTGAAACTCAGCAAGTACAACAAGGGTTTAAAAAGTTAAATAACGAATTTGGCAAGTTTAATGTAGGAAATATTCAAACTCAAATTAATAATTTAGCTATGGATTATGAAGCAGGTTCTATATCTCAAGATGAATATGCTAAAGGAATAGAGAATCTAGCTACTAAATTAAATAAAGCAGGTGTAGATGTTGATAAGGGGACGTTAATTAAAGCATTAAAACAATTCCCACCTGAATTACAAGAGGCTCAATATGAAATAGCTAATGTTCTTAAAAACTTTGATTTAAAATTATCAGATGTGGGAACTAATGGTATGGCTACAATGATAGCCAATCAATTAACTAGTATAAAATCATTAACAAGTTCATTTGCTAGTTCAATAAAAACAACAGGTACAATAGATGTATCACTTATACCAGAAGTGGATTCTGAAATATATAATAGTTTACCTACTCAAATTCAAGGCACAATAGATTCTATAATGGCAGATAAGAAGATTTCAGAAAAAGAAGCAAATATTCTTATGAAACTTATGACAACATGGGAAAATGAAGGTACTGTAAATGAAGAATACATTAACCAATTAGAAGAACTAAATGGTAAACAAATGACAACTGAAATGAAGGCAAAATTAAATGCAGATGTTTCAGATGATTATAAAAAATATGTGATAAATAACACTAAAGAAGGAAGTTCTTTAGAAAGTACAATAACTGCTAAATTTAAAACTGAAGGGCAAAATGAATATGCAAATGCATATAAACAAGCTGGTGTAGATCCTAACTCTAAAGAAGGTAAAAAGATAAAAAATGAAATAGATGCTGAGTTTAAGCAAAAAGGATTTGAGGCATCAACAAATGTGGCTGATGTAATGAATAAATTAGGATTAACTAGTGAAAAACAACAATCTAAATTTTTATCTAGTATAGAAGCACAAATAGAAACTGGAAACTTAAATTTAGATACATTACAGAATGCACAATCTATTTTAGATTGGTTAGAAGGACATCCAGATATAGCTAAAAAAGTTGGTCTTACAGTTGATGAAAATGGAAACATTAAAGAGGTAGCTAAATTTATTGATGAAATGCAGAAAAAACCTGATATTGAGAAAAAGGTAAAAATGCATTCAGAAGGCTTTGATGTAGCACAACAAAAAGTAAATGCTTTAAATGGTTCTAGTATTCATGATTTTGTATTTTCAACCACAGATAATGGAACAACTGATAAGGCTCAACAAAAAGTTAATCAATTGTCTTGGACACAAATAAAAGATAAAATACTTCAACTTTTTGCTACAGATAATGCGACTAAAACAATAAATAAAGTAGATAGTAAAAAATTAAAAGATAAGCAGGCAAATTTAAAGGCAAAAGATAATGCTAGTAGAACAATTGATAGTATAAATAAGAAAAAACTTAATAATAAAACTATGACCATAACTACTATTTTTCAAGAAGTTAAAAAAACTGTAAGTAGCGTATTTGGTGGAAAGAAAAAAAAATCAATTGATATCCCTACAGCTGAAAGTAATCCTATACAACAAACA
>NZ_JACRYU010000018.1 GCF_014333445.1 Terrisporobacter mayombei
AGGCAGGTTACCCACGCGTTACTCACCCGTCCGCCGCTCTTCTCCGAAGAGAATCGCTCGACTTGCATGTGTTAGGCACGCCGCCAGCGTTCATCCTGAGCCAGGATCAAACTCTCAAATAAAAGTTGTTACCTGCTCAGACTAATCATTATCTGAATATCTGGCTTGGTTTGTTTGTGTTTAATTCTTAAAGAATTAATTTATTGTTAACCTACTGTTTAATTTTCAAAGTTCTTAAGTGGTGGACCATCAGGGACTCGAACCCCAGACCTACCGGTTATGAGCCGGGCGCTCTAACCAACTGAGCTAATGGTCCACTTTATTTTGGTGCCGAAGACCGGAATCGAACCGGTACGAAAGTATAAGTTTCGCAGGATTTTAAGTCCTGTGCGTCTGCCAGTTCCGCCACTTCGGCATGCACCAATTTGGCTACGTCCTACTCTCCCAGGTAGTTTCCCACCAAGTACCATCAGCGCTCAAGAGCTTAACTTCTGTGTTCGGAATGGGAACAGGTGTATCCTCTTTGCTATAATAACCAAATCATTTTTTAATTTTAACTCGAGTATTATATTAACATTTTTAAAACCTTTTGTCAAATGTTTTTTTACTCTTTTTTTATTTTCTTTTTTAGAAGAAAAATCGACCTATTATTTAATCAATAATAGTTATTCACACCATTTCCCTGGCGCAATAAATAATATACACTATATTGAATAATAGGTCAATAGTTTTTTAAAGATTTTTTTCATATTCTTTTTTTAGTTTTTCAACTATTTTTCTTTCTAGCCTAGAAATAGTCATTTGAGATATATTCAATTCCTTTGCTAGAGCTGATTGAGTCTTTTCTAAATAAAATCTTCCTTTAAATATTTGAACTTCTAATTCATTTAATGTCAATATGAATTTTTCTACAAAATCCTTGTATTCTATATCCTTAAAGCTTTCTTCTTTATCTGCAATCTTATCCATTAATGAAATATTTTCTTCTGAATCACTATTTGTAGTTGCATCTAAAGACACTGGTTGGTATCCATAAGATGCTTCTAAAGATTCTAATACTTCTTCTTCTGTACACCCTAAGTAATCAGCAATTTCTTTAACTTTTGGATGTTTTTTATTTTGTTGTTCTAATATAACCTTAGCTTCACTTACCTTCTTACTTAGTTCTTGAACTCTCCTAGGAACTCTCAATGTCCAAACTTTATCCCTGAAATATTTTTTTATTTCTCCTACAATTGTTGGAGTGGCAAAACTTGAAAATTCGAATCCTTTTTGTATATCATATCTGTCTATAGCATATATTAACGCTAATGAAGCAACTTGATATATATCATCAAACTCTACACCTTTATTAATATATTTTTTAGCTAGAATATTAACTAAATACAAATGCCTTTCTATTAATATATCTCTAACTTCCTTATTTTTTTCCTTGCTATAAATTTCGAAAAGTTCCTTATTTTCCATATTTAGGTAATCCGTAGCATTAGCTACCTTTTTCATTACTTATCAACTCCTAAATACTTTGTCATTTTTATAGTAGTACCCTTACCTTTTTCTGATTCAACATTTACTTCGTCCATTAAAGATTCTATTATAAATAATCCCATGCCGCTTTCTTTAAGGTTATCTAAATCTGGTTCAGTAACAGAATTTTTATCATATCCCTTACCATTATCTATTATTTCTATAGTTAATCCATTTACCATTATAGAATATATTATGGTAAATGTATCGTCTGAACTATGTTTTATAGCATTTGTACAAGCTTCAGAAATAGCAACTTTTAGATCTTCTATATCATCAATACAAAAACCTACTTTATTCGCAATTCCAGAAGTAGTTAGTCTTATAATACTTACATATTCAGGATTTGATGAAATTTCCATTTTAATTGTTTCGTAAGTCAAAACTATCCCTCCAATTTAAAAATCTTATCTAAACCTGTTATATTAAAAATCTTTTTTACATTATTTCTAGGTTTTTCTATATACAATTCTTTATTTTCTATTTTTAATTTTTTTAAGATTCCTATCATTACACCTAGACCTGTTGAATCTATATATTCTAATTTTTCAAGATCTAATCTCATATCTACTTTTTTTTCATCAACTAATTTATGTAAGTATTTTTTTAATTCATCCGCAGTAGATACATCTAATTCACCTTCTAAAGATACTTTCCAAAACTCATTTGTAGTATCTAGTGTAGAATTCATTTGTATTGACATCTGTCTACCTCCTATTAAATATAATTATTTTTTGAAGAACTTAAATACTCTAAATAGGCTAGTAATTCTATCTATTATGTCTGTTATATCTTTCATATTTTTTGATATAGAGGCTGCATTATCTATTATATCTGTTATATGTCTTTCATTAACATCTATTAATCTATTTGTTTTTTCGATAGTCTTATTAGCAGTATTTAATAATTTTGCAATATAAATACCCACTATAAAAAAACTAGAACCAAATAGAACAGCTCCTATTTGCCATCCCATAGCATTCATTACTCATCTTCTCCCTTTTTAAAGCTTCTAGTTATTAATATATCTTCTGGTGATATTTCTATATTATTATCTTCTATTATTTCATCTTTTATTGATATTATTTTCTCTTTTACGCCATCAAATGTTTCACATAAAACATCTTTTGGATTTTCTTTCACTTCTAATATTTTTCCTTTAACATCTTCTCTCGTTTCAGATCCTTTTTTAGGTGCAAAACATAATCCAGCAACAAATCCTGCTACTGCTCCAACAAATAAGTATAATCCCTTTTTACTGCTCATAAGTAATTTCTCCTTTTATTATTTCTTTAATTATATTTTACAAAGTTATATGGAAAAAGAATAGGAAAATATCCTATTCTTCATCCATATTTATTTTAGCAATTGAAACTACATTTACTTCATCTTCTGTCTTCATTAATTTAACTCCGCTTGTAACTCTTCCATATATTGATATTCCTTCAACTTCTAGCCTAATTAATATTCCATCAGAGTTAATTATCATTATTTGATCTTTTTCATCAACCATTTCAGCGCCGACGATTTTTCCTGTTTTTTCAAATATATTATAAGTTTTTATTCCTTTTCCTGCTCTACTTTGAAGTCTATATTCTTCAATATCAGTTCTTTTACCAAATCCATTTTCACTAACTACTAATAGTTCATGACCTTCATCAGTTAAACTCATAGATACCACTTTATCTTCTTCTGATAAAGTTATACCTTTAACACCCATAGCAGTTCTACCCATAGGTCTTATATCTGTTTCATTAAATCTTATAGACATTCCATTTTCAGTGACTAAAATTACATCTTTTTCACCATTAGTAATTTTAACATCTATTAATTCATCATCATTTCTAAGTCCTATTGCTATAAGTCCCGATTTGTTTATGTTTTTGAACTCTTCACGTCTAGTTTTCTTAACTATACCTTTTTTAGTAGCTAATAATAAGTATAATTCTTTTCCATCAGATTCATCAACAGGTATTAGAGTAGTTATTTTTTCATTTGGAGCTAATTGTAATAAGTTAACAATAGCTGTTCCTTTTGCTTTTCTCTTTCCTTCTGGAATTTCAAATGCATCTAATCTAAATACTCTACCCTTGTTAGTAAAGAATAATAATCTACTATGTGTACTAGTTGTAACTAAGTGTTTCACGAAGTCTTCTTCTCTAGTAGACATTGCTGATATACCTTTCCCACCTCTATTTTGACTCTTATAAGTATCTAAAGGCACTCTTTTAATGTAACCAAAGTGAGTAAGAGTAATTGCGATTTCTTCATCATCAATTAAATCTCTCATATTGATTTCACCTTCAGCATGTCTTATTTCTGTTCTTCTAGCATCTGCATATTTTTCTTTTATAGCTATAATTTCATCTTTTATAACACCTAAAAGTAATTTTTCGTCTGCTAAAATAGATCTAAGGTACTCTATTTTTTTCATTAACTCACTGTATTCCTCTTCAATTTTTTCTCTTTCTAATCCAGTAAGTCTTTGTAATCTCATATCAAGTATAGCTTGTGCTTGAACATCCGTTAATCCGAATTTTTCCATTAATCCAGCTTTAGCTTCTTGAGTAGTTTTCGAGCCTCTTATTAAGCTTATTACAGCATCTATATTATCTAATGCAATTCTTAAACCTTCTAATATATGAGCTCTAGCTTCAGCTTTATTTAAATCAAATTTTGTTCTTCTTGTAACGACATCTTTTTGATGTTGTACATAATGATAAAGTATTTGTTTTAAGTTTAATACTTTAGGAACACCATTAACTAAAGCAAGCATTATTATGCTGAAAGTATCTTCCATTTGAGAATGTTTATAAAGATTGTTAAGTACTATATTAGCATTAGCATCCCTCTTTAATTCTATAACTATTCTCATACCATTTCTATTACTTTCATCTCTTAAATCAGATATACCTTCTAATTTCTTTTCTTTTACTAATTCAGCTATTCTTTCAACTAATTTAGCTTTATTTACTTGATATGGTATTTCAGTTACAACTATTTGTTGTCTTCCTTTTGGTAATTCTTCTATTACAGCTCTTGATCTAACTTTTACTTTCCCTCTACCAGTTCTATATGCATCTGAAATACTTTCTTTTCCCATTATTATAGCTGCTGTTGGGAAATCTGGCCCTTGTATATATTTTATTAAATCTTCTACCATACATTCTGGGTTATCTATTAAATGAACTGTTGCATCTATTACTTCACCTAAGTTGTGAGGTGGTATAGATGTAGCCATACCAACTGCTATACCATTAGATCCATTTACTAATAAGTTAGGGAATCTTGATGGTAATACTGCTGGTTCTTTTAAAGATTCATCAAAGTTTGGTACAAAATCCACTGTTTCTTTGTCTATATCTCTTAGTAATTCTAACGATAATTTACTCATTCTTGCTTCTGTGTAACGCATTGCGGCTGGTGAATCACCATCTACAGAACCAAAGTTACCATGTCCATCAACTAAAAGACCTCTAGTTGAGAAATCTTGTGCCATTCTAACCATAGCTAAGTAAACAGCACTATCTCCATGTGGGTGGTACTTCCCTAAAACGTCCCCAACTATACGTGCAGACTTTCTATAAGGTTTATCTGGAGTTAAGTTTAATTCATTCATAGAATAAAGTATTCTCCTATGAACTGGTTTTAATCCATCTCTGACATCTGGAAGTGCTCTACCTGCTATAACACTCATGGCATAGTCAATGTATGAGTTCTTCATCTCTGATGATATTTCAGTAGGGAGTATTCTTTTATTTTCTTCCATTTATACTCATCCCCTTTCCTATATATCTAGATTTTTAACAAATCTTGCGTTTTCTTCTATGAATTCTTTTCTTGGAGCAACCTTATCTCCCATTAACATTGAGAATACTTGATCTGCCATAACAGAATCTTCGATTGATACTTTTAATAAAGTTCTTTTTTCTGGGTCCATTGTAGTATCCCATAATTGTTCTGCATTCATTTCTCCAAGCCCTTTGTATCTTTGAAGTTCAACGCCTGTTCTACCTATTTCTGTTAATAAAACTTCTAGTTCTTTATCTGAATAAACATAATATTCTTTCTTTTGTTTTTTAACTTTATATAAAGGTGGTTGTGCTATATAAACATGTCCTTTTTCTATAAGAGGTCTCATGTATCTATAGAAGAATGTTAATAGTAATGTTCTTATATGAGCACCATCTACATCGGCATCGGTCATTATTACAATTTTATGATATCTTAATTTTTCTATATCGAAATCATTCCCAACACCACAACCATAAGCTGTTATCATATTTTTTATTTCATCAGAAGATAATATTTTATCTAGTCTTGATTTTTCTACGTTTAATATTTTACCTCTAAGTGGTAATATAGCTTGAGTATGTCTGTCTCTACCTTGTTTTGCAGAACCTCCGGCAGAATCCCCTTCGACTAAGAATATCTCACTCTTTGCAGGGTCTTTTTCAGAACAATCGGCTAATTTCCCAGGTAATGAAGTACTTTCAAGAACACTTTTTCTCCTAGTTAACTCTCTAGCTCTTTTTGCTGCTTCTCTAGCTCTTTGAGCTCTTAACCCTTTATCAACTATAATCCTAGCTGTTGTTGGATTTTCTTCTAAGAAAGCTCCTAATTCTTCAACTGTTACACTATCTACATTACCTCTCATGTATGTATTACCTAATTTAGTCTTTGTTTGACCTTCAAATTGAGGATCTGGTAGCTTAACAGATACTACAGCTGTAAGACCTTCTCTTATGTCTTCACCTGTTAGATTTCCTTCATTTTCTTTTATCAACTTATTACGTTTAGCATAGTCATTTACTGTCTTAGTTATTGCAGCTTTAAATCCTGCTAAGTGAGTCCCACCTTCATGTGTATCTATGTTATTTGCGAATGAATATATGTTTTCTGTATATCCATCAGTATATTGCATTGCTATTTCAACAATAGAGTCACCTATTTTTTTATCTATATAAACTATATCCTCATGTATAGCTGTTTTTGTTTTATTTAAGTATTTAACAAATTCAACTATACCTCCATCATAATGGAACTCTTTTTTACGTTCACTGTTTTCTCTCTTATCTTCAAATACTATTTTTACACCTTTATTCAGGAATGCAAGCTCTCTAAGTCTATGCTCTAATGTTTCATATTTAAATTCTACTTCGTCAAATATAGTTTCATCAGGCATAAAATTTATTATTGTTCCTGTATGATTAGATTCACCTACAACCTCAAGTGAAGACGTAGTCATACCTTTTTCATAAGTTTGTCTGTATATTTTTCCATCTCTATAGACATCTGCAATAAGCCATTTTGATAAAGCATTTACTACAGATATACCAACTCCGTGAAGTCCACCAGATACCTTGTATCCCCCTCCACCGAATTTACCTCCAGCATGTAGTACAGTTAAAACTGTTTCTAATGTAGATTTTCCTGTTTTAGGATGAGTTTCAACAGGTATCCCCCTACCATCATCTTTTACAGTTACACTACCATCTTCATTTAAACTAACATAAATCCTATCGCAATAACCTTGTAATGCTTCATCTATACTATTATCAACAATCTCATAAACTAGATGGTGTAATCCTCTTGGTCCAGTAGATCCTATATACATCCCAGGTCTTTTTCTAACTGCCTCCAAACCTTCTAGGACTTGAATCTGACTTGCGCCATACTCTTGTTGTTTCATTTAGTTACCTCCATTCTGTATACTAATTACTTTACCTTTTTCTATATTAAAAATAGTAGTTTTATTTTTATTAAATATACTCTTGTGTGCAACCTCTGCTGTAGTTATAAACATTTGTACATCTTCTAAATTATCTACTAACAATTTTTGCCTTGTTTCGTCTAATTCACTAAATACATCATCTAGTATTAGTATTGGATTTTCTCCTACTTCATTTTTTATAAGTTCTATTTCTGATAATTTTAAAGAAATAGAAGCTGTTCTTTGTTGTCCTTGTGAACCATATAGCCTAACATCTAAACCATTAATAAATATATTTAAATCATCTTTATGAATACCATATCTGGTTGTTCTAACTTCCATATCATGTTGTCTACTTTCAATTAATTTATTGAAAAGTTTTTCTTTAGCATCTAATGCTGTATCTTCATCACTTATATTTAATTGATTTTTATAAGTAATCTGTAAATCTTCAATTCCATTTGTCAATTTGCAGTGCATAGCATTTGCTATATCTGAAATCTTTTTTATGAAATCTCTTCTAATTACATAAATATATCCACCATATTTAGATAAAGTTTCATCATAAACATCTAGTAAATTTGTATCTATATCTCTATTTTTTAGTATTCTATTTTTCTGACTTAATATTTTATTGTAATTTATTAAATAATTATAATATTTGGGCATTATTTGACTTATTTCTTTATCTATAAAGGATCTGCGTTCTCTTGGTCCATCTTTCACTAATCTTAAATCTTCTGGAGAAAAAATCACTACGTTTAAATTTCCAAGTAATTCTTGAATTTTTTGGATGTGTACTTTATTTAATTTAATTCCCTTTTTATTCTTTCCAATTGCAACTTCTATTAAACTGTTAGTATCGTACTTAGTGTAACTTCCTCCAACATACAAACTTTCCGTATCAAATTTAATAATTTCTTTATCTTTATTCGTTCTAAAAGATTTGCCAAAAGATAGCATATAAATAGATTCAACTATATTTGTTTTCCCTTGTCCATTTTTACCAACTAAGAGATTAACATTTTTGTTAAAATCTATATATAGATTGTCATAATTTCTAAAATTAATTAATTTTAAGCTATTCAGCTGCATTAAGGGGACTCCTTCTTTACACTACCATTAGTGAATTTCCTTCAACTTCAATAAGATCTCCTTGTCTGATTTTCTTACCTCTTCTTGTTTCAACTTCACCATTTACCTTAACTACACCTTCCTGAATTAAGAATTTAGCATGGCCTCCTGTTGAAGCAATATCAGCAAGTTTTAAGAATTGATCTAATTTAATATATTCTGAATCTATAGCTACTTCTATCATATTGACTCCTCCTATTTGTTATTAGTTAAGTATTAATTATAACATAAAAATAATAAAAACCCAACTATTGCAGTTGGGTTTGCTTGTCTTATATATTTGAAGCTATCCTTACAGGAAGTAATAAATATATATATTTAATACCATCAACTGGCTTAATTATACATGGATTAACATTAGTAGTGAACTCTATGAATATTTCTTCACTTTCTATATTTTTTAATCCTTCTAATAAATATCTTGAGTTAAAAGCAATATCTAAGTAATCTCCCTCTAACTGTAAATCTACTTCCTCGTAAACATTACCTTTTTCAGTATTAGATGTTATTGCCATCGTATTATCTCTTATTGATAATTTTATTAGATTATTTCTTTCTGATTGTGATAATAGAGATGCCCTCTCAATACTATCAAGTAAGCTTCTAGTATTTAATTTAATCCTAGTATTATGTTCCCTTGGAAGTAATTTTTTATACTCAATAAATTCTCCATCTAATAACCTTGTTATTATTCTTGTTTCGTTTATTATAAAAATAGCATTTTTCTCATCAAATCCTATTTGAACATCTTCTTCTGTGGATAATAAACTATTAACATCTGTTAATGTTTTTCCTGGAATTATAACTTTTGCATTTACATGCAAGTTTTCCACAGAACAACTTCTAACAGCTAATCTATAACCATCAATAGCAACTAAACTAATATCTCCATCAACTATTTCTAATAGTTCACCCATTAATACAGGCTTAGTTTGATCTTGAGATATAGCAAAAACAGTTTGCTTTATCATATTTTTTAGAATGTCTTGTGGGACACTATATAAATTATCTTTGCTTACTTCCGGTAATACAGGATATTCCTCAGCAGAATCTCCTTTTATTTTGAATTTTGAATTTAAACAATTTATATAAACGTTATTATCATCGTCAGTTTCAATTTCAACGAATGAATCCGGTAATTTTCTAATGATATCTCCAAATAGTCTAGCATTTATAACAATGCTTCCTTCTTCAGCTATTTCAGCTTGAGCATAAGTTTCTATACCTATTTCTAAATCATATCCAGTTAAAACTATTTGATCTTTTTTTGCTACTATTAAAATCCCTTTTAGTAAGTCAAAGTTTGTTTTTGAATTAATAGCTTTTTGTACTATTCCGATTTTATTAGCTAAAAGTTTTTGATTACAAATTATTTTCAATGTGGATAACCTCCTTTTTGAATTTTTATAAAAATATAAATAAAAACAATAGTAGTTGTAGTAGTAGGTGCTGTGTATATTGTTAATAAGTGCATCAATCCAAATAAAGCAAAAGATATTAACCTGTGTACAAAATGTTAATATCTCATAAAAAATATCTTAATTACATTGTGAACAAAATCTTAACAAAAAAACTACTAACATTACAACATAAGTTATTAACAGACAAATGTGAGTAAATTATCCCTTTAAATCAGAGATGATTTTATCAATTTTATCCTTAATTTGTTGATTTTCTTCGATATCCTTGCAAATTTTATCATGTGCATGTATTACTGTCGTATGATCTCTTCCTCCAAATTCACTACCTATTTTTGGAAGCGACAAATCAGTAAGTTCACGACATATATACATAGCTATTTGCCTTGGATAGGCTATTGTTCTTGTTCTTTTTTTAGAATTAAAGTCGTCCATTTTTATATTAAAAGCTTCTGAAACTTTTTCTTTTATTCTATTTACTGTAATTTCTTCACTTTTAGGATTAGATATAATATCTTTTAAAGCTTCTGTTGCAAGTTCTAAAGATATATTCTTATTTGTAAGTGAAGAGTATGCAACAACTCTAGTTAGTGCCCCTTCTAACTCTCTTATATTAGATTTAATGTACTTAGCTATGTAGGTCATAACTTCATTTGGGACATTTATATTCTCTAATTGAGCTTTTTTTCTAAGTATTGCTATTCTAGTTTCAAAATCAGGAGGCTGAATATCAGTTATAAGTCCCATTTCAAATCTAGATCTTAATCTATCTTCTAATGTAGGTATTTCTTTTGGTGGTCTATCACTTGAAATGATTATTTGCTTATTTGCTTCATGCAATGCATTAAAAGTATGGAAAAATTCCTCTTGAGTTCCTTCTTTACCAGCGATAAACTGAATATCATCTATTAATAAAACATCTACATTTCTATATTTATTTCTAAATTCTTCATTTTTATCATTTTTAATTGAGTTTATAAGTTCATTTGTAAATTTTTCTGAAGATACATAAACTACTTTAGGATCTTCTTGCTGACACATTATATGATGTCCAATTGCATGCATTAAATGTGTTTTTCCAAGACCAACTCCTCCATATAAAAATAAAGGATTATATGCTTTAGCTGGAGATTCAGCTACTGCAACACATGCTGCATGGGCAAATCTATTACTATTACCTATAACAAAGGTATCAAAAGTATATTTAGGATTTAAATTTGGGTAATTTTTTTTGATAGTAGTAGATTTATCTTCTTCTGTAGAATCTTGGATTTCTTTTTCGTCTAATATAAATCTAATCTGATATTTTTTTAGGGATAATTGACTTACACAACTTTCTATTAAGTTTAAGTATCTATTTTCTAGTATATTTTGTATAAATTCATTAGGCGCTAAAAAAATAAGTTCATTAGAAATTAATTTTAAAGGCTTTATTTCTTTAAAAAAAGCATTAAAGCTTGCAGTAGATACTTCACCTTTTATTAGTTGCAAAGTTTTTTCCCATAAAGATACTATATCCATAAGTGTAAACCTCCGAACTAAATAATTAACATTTTCCACAAAGTTATTAACAAAAATTGACGAAAAGAGAATGAATGAAAAATAAAAAAGATAACTTTGGGATAAAATGTGGATAATATATTGATAAATAAAATTATTAAAAAATAACTTAAAGATATAAACAAGGTGTATATAAACTTATAAATAGTTAAATATATAATGAAAACTTCTTGTTTTCTCAATTATTGTCTAATAAATAAAAACTTATTCACAATTATATCCACAGATTGTGAATAAGTTAAATATGTTAGTATTTATTATTAACATTATCAACAAGTATATTTATAATATCAGAATATATGCTAAACTTCAATACGTTATAATTAAATTATCCACAATTATGTCGTTATGTGAATAATTTAATAAACAGGTGATGAAAAGAAAACTTTTTTCAATTATAAAGTAATAATAAATTGAATTTGGTAAGTAACGGATATTATAATAAAAGATATTATTAAATATTATCCTTATTAATTTAGATATCAATGGCTATAAAACACGTTGACAACAGATATAAAAGGATTTATAATAATATGTGTTATGTTTACTTTGACAGTAAAGTTATTATTTTTATAAACGGAAAAAAATTGTGAAAGGCGGTGTAATAGAATGAAAAGAACTTATCAGCCAAAAAAAAGACAAAGAAAAAAAGAACATGGATTCAGAAAAAGAATGAAAACTTCTAACGGAAGAAATGTTTTAAAAAGAAGAAGATCTAAAGGAAGAAATAGATTAACTCATTAATAATTAAAAAGGCCGCTTTAAGTGGCCTTTTTATGTAATTTATTAAATACCTGTGTTTGCGGAGGATATTAATATGAACTTTAAAGAAACACAAGGCTTAAGGAAAGATGCTGATTTTAGGAAAGTTTACAGACATGGCAAATCTGTTGCTAATAGACTATTAGTAATGTATACGCTTCCAAATAAATCAGATAATAATCGTGTTGGCATTTCAGTTTCTAAAAAAGTTGGAAAAGCTAACATACGGAACAAAGCTAGAAGACGAATAAAAGAATCATATAGATTAAATATAGATGGTAACATTAAAGTAGGATACGATATTGTATTCATAGCAAGAGTTGCTATAAAAGATGTTGAATATGCTGATATTGAAAAAGCAATGAAACATTTAGTAAAAAAATCAAATTTATACTAATTAATACATACATAGAACACCCGGTTATTATGGAGGTTATAAATTGTTTAATAAAATAACATATATATTGAAGGAAATAAATACATTATTAGCGAAATTATGTATTTATTTAATAAGGTTTTATCAAAAGTATATATCTCCTTTAATAGGACCCACATGTAGGTTTTATCCTACATGCTCTCACTATTCAATTGAAGCATTCAGAAAATATGGGGTGTTTAAAGGTATGTATTTAACTATAAAAAGGGTTTTAAAATGTCATCCGTTTCATCCAGGAGGATATGATCCTCTAAAATAAACGTACTTTAGGAGGTATACAATTGAGCATTATAAGTAACATATTAGGTCATATACTTAGAATTATTTTTGAGTTTGTGAATAATTATGGATGGTCTATAATTGTATTTACATTATTTGTAAGATTATTATTAGTTCCTTTAATGGTAAGACAAATAAAATCACAAAAAGCAATGCAAGACATCCAGCCTAAAATAAAGGAAATTCAAGAAAAGTATAAAAATAAGCCAGAAAAACAGCAACAAGAATTAATGAAAGTATATCAAGATGCCAAAATAAATCCAATGGCAGGTTGTTTACCATTATTAATTCAAATGCCTATTTTAATAGGATTATTTAATGTATTAAGAGATCCTGTGCTTTATGGAGTTTTCCCTACTGAAGCCGCGTATGCAGCAGCTGATACTGGTTTCTTATGGATAAAAAGTATTTCAAGCACTAATAACATAAGCTTAGCTTTACTTTCAGGTATAAGTGCTTACTTCATGCAAAAAATGATGACTACAGGTGACCAACAAACTGAAAATATGATGAAGAGTATGACATACGTAATGGCAGCGATGTCATTATTCTGGGGATATAGTTTCCAAGCTGGTCTTGCAATATATTGGATAACAAGTAACTTGTTCTCAATAGCTCAATATCAATTAATAACAAGTCCTTTAAAAGCTAAACTGGCTGATTCTAAGGAGGAAGTAGTTGAAAATGAAAAATCAAGAAAACCTAACAGCAATGCAAAGTCAAACAAAAAAAATAACGATAAAAAGTAAGACTAAAGAAGAAGCAATTCAAACAGCATTACTGCAATTAGGCGTTGAAGAAAAAGACATTGAAGTAAAGGTTGTTCAAAATCCTTCTAAGGGGTTTCTAGGTTTAATAGGTACTAAAGAAGGAGTTTATGAAATAACAGTAATAAAAAAAGAAGAAATTGAGATTGCTAAAGAATTTATAGAAGACCTTCTTTCAAATGCAAAAATAAATGCAAAAGTTAATGCGCAGAAAGATGGAAATCTAATAAAAGTTAGTATAGAAGGAAAAGAAGCTACTTGCTTAATTGGAAGAAGAGGGGAAACTCTTGATGCAGTACAATTTTTAACAGGATTAGCTTTAAATAAAATAAATAAGGACTCTAAAATGAGGGTTCTTGTTGACATTGAAAATTATAGAAATAAAAGAGAAGAATCATTAGTTAGATATGCTAGAAAAGTTGCTCGTGAAGTTGCAAAAACGAGAAGAACTAAAAAGCTAGACTATATGAATCCATATGAAAGAAGAATAGTTCATTCAGCTCTTCAAAATGATAAGTATGTAATTACTTATAGTGAAGGAACAGATCCATATAGAAGATTAGTGATAGAATATAAAAGATAAAACTAAAACCTCCTATTATTTAGGGGGTTTAATTTTTGTAATTTATTTTATATAATGATAAAATTAAGGATATAATTTTAATAATTAGTTAAGCAGTTAAAATAGATTAAAATTTAGAGGTGATATTATGTTTATAGATGATACTATAGCAGCAATTGCAACTGCCCCAGGTGAAGGCGGAATAGGCATAATAAGAATTAGTGGAAGTAAAGCTCTTCCAGTAGCGCAGGAAATATTTGAATCTGTATCAGGAAAAAAAATATCAGATTACAATACTCGTACGTTAATATATGGTCATATAGTAGATGGAGACAAAAGGATTGATGAAGTTTTATTAGCCTTCATGAAGGGACCTAATTCTTATACCGCAGAAGATGTAATAGAGATAAATTGCCACGGTGGATTTATTTCTGTAAAGAAAATATTAGAATTAATATTAAGTAAAGATGTAAGATTAGCTGATGAAGGAGAATTCACAAAAAGAGCTTTCCTAAATGGTAGAATAGATTTATCTCAAGCAGAAGCTGTAATTGATATAATTAAAGCAAAAACAGATAAAGCTCAAGAGGTAGCTCAAACTCACTTAAGAGGAGCTTTAGCTAATAAAATAAAAGAATTAAGATTTAAGGTAACGGAAGTATTAGCTCATTTAGAAGTATCTATAGATTTTTCAGAAGAAGATGTAGAAGAGATAACATATAGTGTGTTGGAAGAAAATGCTCATGCTTTAAGAAGTGAAATAAAGGCTTTATATGACTCTGCGGAAAGTGGTAAAGTTCTTAGAGATGGTCTAAAAACAGTTATAGTAGGTAAGCCTAATGTAGGTAAATCATCATTATTAAACTATATACTAGGCGAAAATAGAGCTATAGTTACAGAAATAGCTGGAACAACTAGAGATGTAATAGAAGAGTTTGTTAATATAAAAGGAATACCTCTTAAAATAGTTGATACGGCAGGTATAAGAGAGACTGAAGATATAGTTGAAAAAATAGGTGTTGAAAAATCAAGAGAGTCATTTAATTCAGCTGATTTAGTAATTATTGTTTTAGATGCTTCAAAAAGTTTAACAGATGAAGATAGGGAAATACTTGAAAATGCTGTAGATAAGAAAACTATTGTATTATTAAATAAAACAGACCTTCCACAAGAATTATCAGAGGAAGAAATATCTAAATATGTTGACAGAGATAGTATAATAAAGATATCAGCATTAAAGAACGAAGGTATAGAAAAAGTTCATGATAAAATAGAATCTATGGTATTTAAAGGTGATATAAAAAGTAACTCAAGTGTAGTTGTAACTAATTCAAGACACAAAGATGCACTTTTAAAAGCCTATAATTCTATTAATGATGCTATAGCAGGAATAGAGCAAAGATTACCTTATGATTTCATAGAAGTTGATTTCAAAAATATATGGGATTACTTAGGGTATATAAATGGAGATACTGTACAAGAAGATTTATTAGATACTATATTTGCTAACTTCTGTATAGGAAAATAATTGGATAGATTTAAATAAAGTTACTTTATACAAGAAACGGATAATAAATTATTAACGTTTAACGTGAAACATTATTTAAAGAAAGGAGAAATCATGCAAACATATAATGCAGGAAGTTATGACGTAATTGTTGTTGGTGCGGGACATGCTGGATGTGAAGCGGCATTAGCTACAGCGAGAATGGGTCATAAGACATTAATAATAACATTAACATTAGACTCAATTGGTATGATGCCATGTAATCCTTCGATAGGTGGTACAGGTAAGGGCCAATTAGTTAAAGAAATAGATGCTCTTGGTGGAGAGATGGGTATAAATACAGATAAGACATTTATACAAAGTAGAATGCTAAACACAGCTAAAGGACCAGCTGTACATTCTTTAAGAGCTCAAGCTGATAAGTTTAAATATCATACTGAAATGAAAAAAACACTTGAAAATGAACCAAACCTAGATATCGTTATGGACGAAGTAGTAGATTTAGTTAACGAAGGAAAGGTTATAAAGGGAGTAGTAACAAAATTAGGGTGTGTATATAATGCGAAAGCTGTTATATTAGCAACTGGTGTTTATCTAAACTCATTAATATATATAGGTGAATCTACATTTAAAGAGGGTCCTAATGGTTTAGGGTATGCAACACAGCTTACTGATAAATTAGTATCTTTAGGATTAAACATGAGAAGATTCAAAACAGGTACACCTGCTAGAATTCATAGAGACAGTATAGATTTCTCTCAAATGGAAATCCAAGAAGGTGATGAAAAAATAACACCATTCTCATTTATGAGTGATAAGTTAGAAATAGATCAAGTTCCTTGTCACTTAGCAAGAACTAATCCTGATACTCATAAAGTTATATTAGATAATATAGAAAGATCTGCCATGTATAGTGGAAGAGTTAATGCTACTGGTGCAAGATATTGCCCATCAATAGAAGACAAAGTAGTGAGATTTAGTGATAAATTATCTCATCAAACATTTATAGAGCCAGAAGGATTGGATACAAAAGAAATGTATATCCAAGGAATATCAACAAGTCTACCTTTTGAAGTACAAGTCCAAATATATAAATCAATGAAGGGACTTGAAAATGCTCAGATAATGAGACCGGCATATGCCATTGAATATGATTGTATAGATCCTACTCAATTAAAAACGACTTTAGAAATAAAAGTAACAGAAAATTTATATAGTGCAGGTCAATTTAATGGTACGTCAGGATATGAAGAAGCTGCTGCTCAAGGTCTTATAGCAGGTATAAATGCAGCTAGAAAAATTGAAGGAAAAGAGCCTTTTGTATTAGATAGATCAGAAGGTTATATAGGAGTTCTTATAGATGATTTAGCTACAAAAGGAACTAATGAACCTTATAGAATGATGACTTCAAGAGCAGAGTATAGATTATATTTAAGACAAGATAATGCTGATATGAGACTTACTGAAAAAGGATATGAAATAGGTCTTGTTAAAGAAGATAGATATCAAAGATATCTTACTAAAAAATCAGAAGTTGAAAAAGAATTAGATAGGTTAAAGAAAGAAAGAGTAACTCCAAAAGAAGTTAATCACCTATTAACCGAAATTGGTGGTTCTGAAATAAAAGTTGGTTTATCTTTATATGAATTTTTAAAACGTCCAGAAGTTACTTATGATCTATTAACACAAATAGGTAAAGGTGCTGGAGATGAAGTTTCAGATGAAGTTAAAGAGCAATGTGTAATTATGTCTAAATATGAAGGTTATATAGATAAACAATTAAAACAAATAGACCAATTTAAAAAATTAGAGAATAGGAAGCTTCCAGAAAATATAGATTACTCTTCAATAGAAGGATTAAGACTAGAAGCTAGACAAAAACTTGATAACATTAAACCATTATCTATAGGACAAGCTTCTCGTATTTCAGGAGTTTCACCTGCTGATATATCAGTTTTACTTATTTATCTAGAGCAAATGAGAAAAACTAGAGGAGGAAAAGATGAATAATCTAGAAATTCTAAAAGCAGGTATAGAAGGATTTAATTTAGAAGCTAGTGACGAAAAGCTAGAAAAATTAAAAAAATATAGAGAAATATTAGTTGAATGGAATAAAGTAATGAATTTAACAGGTATAGAAGAAGAAAGAGAAGTGTTTATAAAACACTTCTTGGACTCTATATCTGCTGTTACTAATGGTTATATAAATGATAATGTATCATTAATTGATGTGGGAACAGGAGCAGGGTTTCCAGGGATGCCATTAAAAATTTGTTTAGATAATCTTCAATTAACACTTTTAGATTCTTTAAATAAAAGAATAAACTTTTTACAAGAGGTTGCTAATGAATTAAATTTACAAGGTATTGAATTTATTCATGGTAGAGCTGAGGATTTTGGAAAGAATGAAGAATACAGAGAAAAGTTTGATGTGGCAACAGCTAGGGCAGTTGCTGGATTACCAATATTAATGGAATTTTGTGTTCCTTTTGTAAAAGTTGGGGGATATTTTATTTGTCTAAAAGGGCCTAATGCTAATCTAGAACTAGAAGAATCTAAGGTAGCTATGGAAGTTTTAGGTATAGAATTTGTTGAGAAAATAGATATTAAATTGCCAGATTTAGAATTAAATCATAATATATTAGTATTTAAAAAAATTAAGAATACCCCATCAAAATATCCGAGAAAAGCAGGCAAACCATCTAAAAATCCTATAAAATAAATAATATAGAGAAATATAGAAGGAATATAATATTTAATGAAGAAATAAATACTCATAAAGGGAAATATCTTCCCTTTATGAGGAAATAGTCTAAAATCATATTTACATAAATTGTAATAAAAATATATTTATCCAATAAGAGAGGGATGTTATGGAAGAAAAAATAGTTATAGAGATACCAGTGGATAAGATAATTCCAAATCCATATCAACCAAGAAAAGTATTTTCAGTTAATTCACTTGAGGAATTAAGTAAATCAATAAAAGAATATGGAGTACTTCAACCTATTACTGTTAGGGAAAAGGGTGATAAGTATGAGTTAGTTGCTGGTGAAAGAAGATTTAGAGCTGTAAAGCTAGCTGAATTAGAAACTATACCAGCTATTATAAATAATATGTCTGAAGAATCTTCTGCAGTTTTAGCATTATTAGAAAATCTGCAAAGAGAAGATTTAAATTTTATAGAAGAATCTCTAGCTTATGAGAATTTAATAAAAGTACATAATTTTACTCAACAACAATTAGCAGAAAAATTAGGGAAAAATCAATCAACTATAGCAAATAAACTTAGAATATTAAAGCTTCCTAATACAGTTAAGGAATTTCTTGTTGAGAATGGATTAACTGAAAGACACGCAAGGGCATTACTTAAATTACCTAATGAAGAATTAATGATGGAGATTGTTAAAAAGGTAGTTAAGCAAGAACTTACAGTTAAGAAAACAGAAAAACTAATTAATGATACATTAGAAGCTATAAAGGCTGAAAATGAACCTGATAAAAAGCAGAATATAAAATGTTCAATGAGTATAAAAATATATTTAAATACATTAAAGCAAGCATATGATGCAATACTTAATACAGGGATTGAAGCAAAGTATAATGAAATAGACAAGGGAGATTACATGGAAGTCGTTGTAAAAATTCCTAAAAAATAAAGGGTTACTGCACAGCAGTAATCTTTTTTTAAAAGTATTTAAGAAGGGGGAGTACTTATGGGTAAGTCTATAGCAATTTTTAATCAAAAAGGTGGAGTAGGAAAAACAACTACAAATGTTAATCTAAGTGCTAGTATTGGACAACTGGGGAAAAAAGTATTAGTGTTAGATATGGATCCACAAGGAAATACAACAAGTGGATATGGAATTGATAAAAATACTGTAGAGAATACTATCTATGAAGTTATAATAGATGGAGTAGATATAAGTGAAGCTATAATAAAAACAGATTTTGATAATATTCATCTTGTTTCTTCTGCTAGTGAACTAGCAGGAGCAGAAATAGAACTTGCAAATGAAAAGGATAGAGAATATAAATTACGAAATAGTATTGAAAAGGTTAAGGATAATTATGACTATATTTTTATAGATTGTCCTCCTTCATTGGGAATGCTTACAATAAATTCATTAACTGCTGTAGATAGTGTACTTATACCAATACAGTGTGAATATTATGCGCTAGAAGGAGTCAGTCAATTAATGTCTACGTTTCAGTTGGTTAAGAAAAGGCTGAATCCTGAAATACAAATACAAGGAGTAGTCCTTAGCATGTTTGATGGTAGGGCAAATTTATCTATTCAAGTAGTAGAAGAAGTAAAGAAATATTTTAAGGGAAGTGTTTATACTACGCTTATACCTAGAAATGTTAGATTAGCTGAAGCACCAAGCTATGGTAAACCAGTGATTTATTATGATACCAAATGCAAAGGAACATCAGCATATAAAGAATTAGCAGAAGAATTTATTGAATTAGAGGAGGAGGTTATTTAATATGGAAGATAATATACCTAAAAGAAGTAAGAGGCTAGGAAGAGGACTTAGTGCATTAATACCAGAAATAAATGAAGAAGTAGATAAAAAAGAGATAATACAAATAAAGTTAAGTAATATACATCCAAATAAAAATCAGCCAAGAAAAGAATTTGATGAAGAAAAATTAAAAGCTTTATCTGAATCAATAAAAAGTGTTGGAGTTTTACAGCCTATAGTTTTAAAGCCTAAAGATAAAGAAAATTATATGATAATAGCTGGAGAGAGAAGATATAGAGCATCTCTTCTTGCGGGGAAAAAGGAAATACCTGCAGTCATAAAAGACATCCCGATCAAAGATATAATGGAAATAGCACTTATTGAAAACTTGCAAAGAGAAGATTTAAATGCAATAGAAGAAGCTTTAGCTTATAAAGGTTTAATAGATAATTATAAGGTTACTCAAGAAGAAATATCTGAAGCAGTAGGTAAGAGTAGACCTCATATAGCAAATACTATTAGATTACTACATCTACAAAAAAAGGTTATAGATATGATTGAAAGTGGTGATATAACACCAGGACATGGAAAGGCTTTACTTAGAATAGAAGATTCAGAGAAACAACTAGAATTAGCTATTAAAATTGTTAAAGAAGGTTTATCTGTTAGGGCAGTAGAAGAAATAGCTAAGAAAATAAGCGAAAATAAAGACACTAAAAAATCTGATAGAAAACCTAAAGATATATACATATTAGATGTAGAGGAACGATTATCAAATATATTTGGAACCAAAGTAAATATATCTAGAAGTAAGAAAAAAGGTAAAATTGAAATAACATATAATAATGAGGATGAGCTAAACGATATAATATCTATGATGATGGAAGAAGATTAATTATAAAAGGAAGTATAATATTTTTATGCTTCCTTTTTATTATAAATATAAGTTATAATTATATTATAAATTAGCAAATACTAGAATAAGGGGGTGTATATAAAAATGGAGATACTTAGCTTAGGGGAAAAAATAAAAAAACTAAGAAAAGATCAAAATATGACGTTAAAAGAGCTGGCTGGAGATAGGATAACTGCTGCACAGATAAGTCATATTGAAAGAGACAAATCGCATACGAGTTACGAATTGTTGGAGTATTTGGCAGATAAATTAGGAGTAAGTGTAGATTATCTATTAGAGACAAAAGAAATGCAGTCTAAAAAAATAACAGATAACCTTATTCTAAAAAGTGAAATATACATAAAGTGTGGAGAATTGGAAAAAGCCGAAAATCAGATATATGAAATAATAGAAATATGTAAGCAATTTAATTTGACTGAAAATTATGGTAAATGCAATAATTTATTAGCTTGTATTTATGTAAAAAGGGAAGATTATTCTACTGCAGTATATTATTATGAAAAAGCTTTATATTATTTTATAAAAAATGAAGATAAAGAATCTATATATGATTGTTATGTAAATATAGGAACTATATACGATTTAGATAATTTTTATAAAGGTGCCTTAACTCACTTTATGTTTGCAAAGGAAGTTCTAGATGAAAGTAATATCGAGGATACAGATATATATAAAGAACTTTATAGTAAAATATCTAATTGCTTTATGAAGTTAAATCGACCAAATCAAGCTTTAGAATACATAGAAAAAATTGATAGGATAGATAATGAAGATAATCTAAAAGAAGAAGTGGATATACTTGTTTTAAAAGCTAAAAATCTGTTAAATATCGGCGATTATGCTGAATCAAAGAAATGCTTTAAAAGAGCATTAGAAATAATTGAAAAAGAAGAAAATAAAAATAGAATAGCCAAAGTATATCTTACAATAAGTAATATTTATTCTGAGATGGGTGATTTAGATAAAAATATTGAATATTCGCAGAAAGTATATGATATTACAAAAAGAGAAGAAAATAAATATATGATGGAAAGTTTATTTAATATGATAGATTCTCATGTCCAAAAAGGAGAGTATGATAGAGCTCAGGCTTATTGTAAACTTGCTCTAGTTTCATCAATTAAAAATAAAGATAAATATTATGAATACAAATCTTTAAAATTTTACTCGGATATGTATAAAAATAAAAAAGAAATTGAAATGGCTATTGATTATTTAAATAAGTGTATACATATTGCTCAACACTTAGAGGATGAACAAATATTAGCTAGTTTATATATTGAATTAGGAAAGTTATATTCTAAAATATCAAAAGAAAAAGAGTTAGAGTGCTATCAAAAAGGCGTATTAATTTATAAAAAGTTAAACATTATTTAAAAAGCTAATAAAAGATAATTTTTCAATAATAAATATGGAGTAAATTATGTCATCGAAAATATTACCAAAAATTGACACAAATAAATTGATAACAAATTTACTTTTATATTATCAGTTGATATAATTATAGTAAGAAAGTGATTTCTTACTATAATTATATATTAAACAAAATACTTTGTATTTTAGATTAGCAATAATAAGATTAAGTAGTTTTTATTAAATTTATAATGTACATAAAAATTTATAGTACATCTATTAGATTTTTAATGGAAAATCTAGGAGAAATGATATTAATAATATTGGGGGAATATATAATATCATATAAGATTTAACGAGTGAA
Source organism: Terrisporobacter mayombei (assembly GCF_014333445.1). Lineage (GTDB taxonomy): Bacteria > Bacillota > Clostridia > Peptostreptococcales > Peptostreptococcaceae > Terrisporobacter > Terrisporobacter mayombei_A. The sequence goes on from NZ_JACRYU010000018.1 coordinate 22,768, forward strand.
AAATTAAGATTAGCTAGGAGGTTGATTATTTATGCCGATGGACCTTAACTTAGGTGATATAGTAGAATTAAAAAAACAACATGCTTGCGGATGTAAGGAATTTGAGATAATAAGGGTAGGTATGGATATAAAAATCAAATGTACTCAATGTAAAAGATTGATTATGCTAGATAGACCAACCTTAGAAAAAAGAATAAAGAAAATAGTTTCTAAATAGCAATTGCTTTAGTTAAGCAGTGATTAGGGGACCTAATTAAAAATTTATATATATAAAGGTTAGGTAATTTATAGGGGGTGCTTTAACATGGCAGTAAGATTTGCAAACAGAATGGGAAAGGTAGAAGGTTCAGCTATTCGTGAGTTATTGAAGCTTACAGCTAGGCCAGAAGTAATTTCATTCGCAGGAGGTATGCCTGCACCAGAATTATTCCCAGTTGAAGAAATGAAGAAAGTTTCAGTTGCAGTATTAGAAGAGCAAGGCAGAGTAGCATTGCAATATACTACTACTGAAGGTTATCTTCCATTAAGACAAAAAATAGCAGACAGAATGAACAAAACACTTAAAACAAATGTGGGACCAGATGATATTTTAATGACTAGTGGATCTCAACAAGGTCTTGATTTTTCTGGTAAAGTATTTATAGACAAAGATGATGTAATTCTTTGTGAAAGTCCATCATATATGGGAGCTTTAAATGCTATGAAGGCATATGAGCCACAATTTATTGAAATTGAAACAGATAATGATGGAATGAAAATGGAGGATTTAGAAAGAGTATTATCTTCAAATGATAAGGTTAAACTTATTTATGTAATACCAGATTTCCAAAATCCATCAGGAAGAACTTGGCCTTTAGAAAGACGTATTAAGTTTATGGAAATAATAAACAAATATGAAATACCTGTAGTAGAAGACAATCCATATGGAGAGTTAAGATTTGATGGAGAAAGTTTACCATCATTAAAATCATTAGATACTAAGGGGTTAGTAATTTATCTTGGTACTTTTTCAAAAATATTCTGTCCTGGATACAGATTAGGATGGACTTGTGCAGCACCTAAAATATTAGAAAAATTTAATATTTGTAAGCAAGGAGCTGACTTACAAGCATCTACAATAAGTCAAATGGAAGTTAATAAATTCATGGAAATGTATGACTTAGATGCTCATGTTGAGAAAATTAAAGCATGCTATGTGAAACGTAGAGATTTAATGATAAAAACTATGGAAGAAGAATTCCCAGAAAGTGTTGAATTTACACGTCCTCAAGGAGGATTGTTTACTTGGGTTACATTACCAGAAGGTATTGATGCTGGGGTAATGGCTAAGAAATGTTTAGAAAAGAATGTTGCTTATGTTCCAGGTGCTTCTTTCTATCCGAATGGAGGAGTTGTAAATACTTGTAGACTTAACTATTCAAATATGCCTGAAGATAAAATAGTAGAAGGTATTAAGAGAATGGGAGAAGTTTTAAGATCTGAATTATCTTCTGTATCAACTGAAAAATAGTCTTGAACTAAATATAAGTTAAGCTATAAACATTTATAAAAAATATAAGTAATGATTATAATAAAAGCAGATAAAGTGATACTTTATCTGCTTTTTAATTAAAAATGGATAGCTATTAAGCTATCCATTTGGGAGATTGGGATGAAATATATTTAAGTTATGGGGGCTATATATTTATATTATTTATCATTGAAATTAAAAATATACATTACTTGTATAAATTAAATAAAATAATGACATAAATATAAAGTGAAATATAATTAAACTATATCATTTAAAATTAGAGATAAATAAATTGACATAGTTTGCTATAAGTGATAAAATACATGAGTATGAGAATTTATTCTCATTTCTCTGCTCTGAAAAGAGGAGCCGTTAAGTCCAAAGGGAGGTGAAATTAATGAAAAATTATGAATTAGTTTACGTTGTAAGACCAAACGCTGAAGACGAAGTTAAAGAAGCTGTATTAAACAAAGTACAAGAAGTAATCTCAGCTAACGGTGAAGTTGAAAAAGTTGACACTTGGGGAAACAAAAAATTAGCTTACTCAATAGCTAAATTTACTGAAGGTTTCTATGTGTTAGTAAACTTCAAAGCTTCTGCTGATCTTCCAAAAGAATTAGACAGAAACTTAAAAATAAACGAAAACGTAATAAGACATATGATAGTTGTTGCTTAATTAGCAATTAACTAGTTTTATTATTGAATTAGGATGGTGGTTTTATGAACCATGTAGTATTAGTTGGTAGACTGACTAAAGATCCAGAATTAAGATATATACCTGGAAGTGGAACTCCTGTTGCCAACTTCACTTTAGCTATCGATAGAGATTTTGCTAAAAAAGACGGGACTAGAGATACAGATTTTATTCCTGTAGAAGTTATGGGTAAACCAGCTGACTTTTGTGCTAATTACATCTCAAAAGGAAGATTAGTTGCAGTTCAAGGAACTTTAAGAGTTGATAGATATCAAACTCAATCTGGAGAAAATAGAACTTTTACTAAAGTTAGTGCTAGATCAGTACAAGCTTTAGAGAGCAATAGAAATAGATCTGAAAACCCATACGGAGAAGGTCATCAAGGTTCACAACCGACTTTTGAACCTAACTTCGAGGCACCACAAGGATTAGATCCTAATGGTTTCCAAGCAATAGATGATGACGAAATACCATTTTAGAAAAGGAGGCGACTTCAATGATAAACAAAAAAAGACGTAGAAAAAGAAAAGTTTGTCAATTCTGTGCTTCTAAAGATGCTAGAATAGACTACAAAAATACTCAAAGATTACAAAAATATGTAACTGAAAGAGGTAAAATATTACCAAGAAGAATATCAGGAACATGTGCTAAACATCAAAGAGAATTAACAGTAGCAATAAAAAGAGCTAGAAATATAGCACTTTTACCATATACATTAGACTAATAATAAAGCCTTTCATTGAACTAATTCAATGCGAGGCTTTTTTTATACTTAAATACGGGCCATAGGGGCTCGTTTTTTAGTTGTTTTATATCCTAAGAATTATGATATAATGTTTATATATTGAGGAGGGATCGATTGTGAGAATAGAAAGAGGTTCTGATATTACTAAGAATGTTAAAATAATAGAATGGATAAAAAATGAAATACTAATGAATGTTAGTGATTTGTTTAATCTGTTATTCAAGGGAGTGAAATCTATTGATGATTCACTTCAAAATTCAATAGCTAATATAATTATGCTTTCATATCTCTTAGGAAAGAGATTAGGAATTAGTTTTGAGGATATAGATTATAAAATAAAAGAAAAAGCAAAACAAGGAATTAAGGACGAGCATAGTATAGAGACTTGGTTTGGTGATTTATCGAATTTGGAAAAACATATTGACAATAGGGAGTGATATAAATTGAATAGAGATTTAAGGCTATCAAAGGTATTACCGATAGTCATTTTAGCTATAATATTAATATTAGTAAGCCTACATGTCCCACAATTAAGTTTACTTTTATTATTAGTACCTGTACCCTTTGCTTTAATTGGTACACTAACCAATATAAAGAACAATATAATAATACTAATATTAACTTGTGTGGTATCAATATTTTTTGTGAAGCCTATATATATTGCAGATGTATTTATAAATAGTATTATACCAGGAATGCTTATTGGTATGGTAGCTAAGAAAGTTTTAAAAAATCAAGATAGTAATAAATATGAGCCAATATTTGCGGGGTCATTAATTTTTATACTTTCCATAGCGATACATTATTTTATATCGAAATATACATTTAATATAGATTTATTAGAAGAAATACTAGGCATATTTAATACAAGTTTAGAAGATCAAAAGAGTTTGATAGAAGCAGCTACAGACATTGAAATTTTTAATACACAAAATATAATGGATACCTTTAGAAATTTAATTCCTTCAATGTTATTTTTTAGAGGTATGATTTTATCCATAGTTATATATTTAGTTGAAGTATTTGCTCTAAGAAAAATGAAATATGGAAATTTATCAGATATAAAGTTTAGATATTTTTATTTACCGGGAAATGCTATAATGATTTCATTTATACTATATTTATTAATGATTCTTTTATCATCGATGAAAACACCACTGTATACAGAAGCAATTTTTCTTAACTTACAAGTAGTGTTTAACTTTATGTTTATAATACAAGGACTTTCTGTTTGTACTTATTTTGTAAAAAAATGGCTTTCACAAGGAACAGGAAAAAAAGTATTAATAGGAGTTTTATGTGTGGGAATATTTGGTGTAACAGGTATATCGTTTATAGGAATGGTAGATAGTATATTAGACTTCAGAAATGTAAGGGTTTGTAAATCTATATAGGAGGATAGAAATGAAGAATAAACCAAGCTTTAAAATAAATATGCCAGAAATAAATATATATATATTAATTATTGGAATAATGAGTTTAGTTCTCCTTTTCTATAATTTATATATAGGATGCTTATTTTTCTTTGGGTTTATTTATATAGTATTCCATAACTGGAGGATTGCTAATTTTAGAAAAAGAGAATGGAATAGATACATTCAAAATTTATCTTTGGATATGGACGAAACGACTAAAAAGGCTATAATGAATCTTCCTATACCACTATGTATTCTTGAGTTTGATGGTAATATATCATGGTATAATAATAAATTCTATGAGATGACTGGTTCATCTGATTTATTAGGTGAAAATATAGATAATATAATAAAAAATCTTAACTTAAGAAAAGTTTTGAATGAAAATAAAGAGATGTATACTGATGTAAATTATAATGATAGAGAGTATACAGTTATTTACAATGTAATAAAAAATGAACAAAATAAGCAGGTAAAGTATTTAATGATGCTTTATTGGATGGATAAAACAGAGTATTTATCTCTTAGTAAAAAGTATGAAGAAGAAAAGAATATTATCATGCTCATGCAGGTTGATGGATATGATGAAGTACTAAAAAGTACAAATGAAGAAAAAAGATCTCTAATATCTGTTGATTTAGAAAGAATTTTATCTGGTCTGGAAACATCTCTACATGCTGCTGTAAAAAGAACGGCTAAGGATAAGTATATAGTTATTACCAATAAAATAGGTTTATCAAAGTTACAAGAAAATAAATTCACAATATTAGATGTAGTAAGAGATATTGATTATGGAAATACATTACCCGTTACTATAAGTATAGGAGTTGGAAGAGATGGAGAATCAATCTATGAAAATTTCCAATTAGCAACGGGTGCTCTTGATTTAGCATTAGGTAGAGGTGGAGATCAAGCTATTGTAAAAACTAAAGATAAATTTGAGTTTTATGGTGGTAAATCTAAAGCAGTTGAAAAGACTACAAAGGTTAAATCTAGATTAATAGGCCATGCATTAAAGGAGTTAGTGTCTCAAAGTAATACAATTTATATAATGGGTCATAAATATCCGGATTTAGATGCAATGGGATCAGCAGTAGGTATATATGACATATGTAAATCTTTAAAAAAAGAAACACATATTGTATTAGATTCAGTTAATGAATCTATAGATGAATTTGTTAGCAGACTTAGTAAAAATGAGTACTATAAAGATTTATTCATTAGCACTGATGAAGCAATTAAAACCTGTACAAGAGATACATTAGTTATTGTTGTTGATACACATAGGCCAAGCTACACAGAATGTGAAGAATTATTGAGCATAAGTAAAAAAATAGCTGTAATAGATCATCATAGAAAGGGTGTTGAATCAATACAAGAAACAGTTTTATCATTCCACGAAATATATGTGTCATCTACTTGTGAGATGGTAACAGAAGTTGTTCAATATTTAGAGGATGATGTAAAGATTAATAAGCTTACTGCAGAGGGATTGCTTGCTGGAATTAACTTAGATACAAAATTCTTTGCTTTTAAAACAGGAGTTAGAACTTTTGAAGCAGCGTCTTATTTAAGAAAAGCTGGAGCTGACACAACAGAAGTTAAGAAATTATTTAGGACAAATGTAGAAGATTTTAAGGCAAAGGCAGAAATTATATCAAATACTAAAATAATAGATGATAGAATATGTATTTCTTATGCTAGAACACATACCGATAATATGAATGTTGTGATTGCTCAAGCAGCAGACGAGCTGTTAACAGTGAAAAAGATAGAGGCCTCATTTATATTAGGAGAAAAGAATGGTACTATTTTTATAAGTGCAAGGTCATTAGGTAAAATAAATGTACATGTTCTAATGGAAAAAATAGGTGGAGGTGGACATATGGATATTGCAGGAGCGCAATTAGAAGGTATGTCTATTGGAGAGGCTTATACTATAGTCCATAGAATAATTGAAGAGTACTTAAGGGAGGAAGAATAAATGAAAGTAATATTATTAAAAGATGTTAAAGGAACAGGAAAAAAAGGAGAAGTTAAAGAAGTAAGTGATGGATATGCAAGAAACTTCTTATTACCTAAAAAAATGGCAGTAGTTGCTGATCAAACAAATGTAAAAGAATTAAATGAAAAAAATAAATCTAAAGAAATAAAAGCTCAAAAAGAATATGAAGAAGCTGTTGAATTAGGAAAGAAAATGGAAGAGATGGCGATAACTATTTACTCAAAAGCTGGTGATGGTGGTAGATTATTTGGTTCAATAACTTCTAAAGATATAGCAGAGCAATTAAAGAAACAACATAGTATAGAAGTTGATAAAAGAAAAATAAGTTTAGATGAACCAATCAGAGTATTAGGATCAAGATTTGTTGAAATTAAAATACATCAAAAGGTTACAACTAAAATAAGAGTAGACGTAAGAGAAAAACAATAAGCACTAGTTTGAGGTGATAATAATGGAGGATGTGAGCAGAATTCCTCCACATAGTGTGGAATCAGAGCAATCAATATTAGGTTCTATTATTCTTGATAAAGATGCAATAATAACTGTAGCAGAAACTATAAATCCTGGAGATTTTTATAAAGAAGCTCATAAAATTATATATGAATCAATGTTAAGACTAAATAGCAACAACGAACCTATAGATCTGATAACATTAATAGAGGAATTAAGAAAAGAAGGCCACTTAGATAACGTAGGAGGTATAAGTTATCTTACAAGTCTTTCTACAATAGTTCCTACGACATCAAATGTAAAATATTATGCCAATATAGTAAAAGAGAAATCTGTAATGAGACAACTTATTAAGGCGTCTAATGAGATTATAAACTTAGGATATGGTGGATCAACTGATGTTCAGGAAATATTAGATAAGGCAGAGAAAAATATATTTGATATATCTCAGGAGAAATCTGGTGACGAGATTAAACCAATAAATCTAGTATTACAAGACGCATATGACATGATTGAAAGTCTTTATACTAATAAAAGTGAAGTCACGGGAATTACCACTGGATTTGCAGATTTAAATAAAAAGATAAACGGTCTACAAAGAACAGACTTAATTCTAGTGGCAGCTAGACCTGCTATGGGTAAAACAGCATTTTCTTTAAATCTTGTTCAAAATGCAGCATTAAAAGGTGATGCATCTGTAGCAGTATTTAGTTTGGAGATGTCTAAAGAACAGCTTGTTCAACGTATGCTTTCTGCACAATCTAATGTTGAATTAAGTAAAATAAAAACAGGTACTTTAGGAGAATCTGATTGGCCAAGGATAATAGATGCAATGGCTGTATTATCAGAATCAAATATTTTTATAGATGATACTCCAGGAATAAAGATATCGGAAATAAGATCGAAATGCAGAAGATTAAAAATAGAAAAGGGGTTAGACCTAATTCTTATAGATTACCTTCAATTAATGGAAGGAGAAGGTAAAAATGAAAATAGACAGCAGGAAATAGCGAAGATTTCTAGATCGTTAAAAATACTTGCTAAGGAATTAAATTGTCCTGTAGTTGCACTTTCTCAGTTATCTCGTTCTCCAGAGCTTAGAAAAGACCATAGACCAATATTATCTGACCTAAGAGAATCTGGTTCTATAGAGCAAGATGCAGATATAGTAATGTTTTTATATAGAGATGAATACTATCATGATGACTCTGAAAAGAAAAATATTGGTGAAGTAATAGTCGCAAAAAATAGACATGGTGAAACTGGAACAGTTGAATTAGTTTGGTTTGGTCAAGTTCAAAAATTTGCAGATAAAGTAAGAGATTTATAATAGAATATCCACAGAACATTGTTTCTATAAAAAAGAAAATTGTGGATATTTATACAAATATAGTATTAAATACAGTAAATACCATAAAAAATTATACACAATATCCACAAAACACATGTGGATAAATGTGTATAACTAAATATACTTGTGTAAAAGTCAAAGAATGAGTTGTTTAATAGATATTTTTATCTTATAAACAACTCATAATTATTTTTAAGTAGAAATTTTTATGGAGGATTAATCAATGAAGATGGATATGTTTTTTGTATATCCTATGATGGATATAGTAAATGGAGAAAGTAGTTTATTTAGAATAGTTGATAATGATTTAAAAGAAACATTAGTAATTTATTTAATTATGAAAAATAATAAATATAGTATAAATATGATTAATACTATGACAGGTGAAATTAGCAAAATACTTATAGCTAATGATTTACAGGAAGTTGATAAAATTAATAGAATATTAATGGACAATAAAGAGAAAATAATAAAGGAGAAGGACCTATACTCTGTGGAAACATACATATTAAAATTAATAAATAATTAAAAAAGTTGAAACTAAAACGAATATTTGTTAAAATATATAACGTAAGTGTTCGATTATAATATTTGAAAATAATTATATACTAAATTTTGTATCAATTTAGGTACATATATAACAGAGGTGAAATAAATGAAAACAGTAGCAGTTGTTGGATCTCAATGGGGAGATGAGGGAAAAGGAAAAGTTATTGATTTTCTTGCTACTCAAGCTGATGTAGTAATAAGAGGTCAAGGTGGTAATAATGCAGGACATACATTAGTTGTTGATGGTAAAAAATTTGCATTAAGATTAATCCCATCAGGAATATTAAATCCACAAACTATTAATGTAATAGGAAATGGTATAGTGTTTGATCCAAAAGGTTTCTTTGAAGAAATTGAAATGCTTGAAAGCAATGGAATATCTACTAAAAACATAAAAATAAGTGACAGAGCTCATATAGTATTTCCATACCACAAAGAATTAGATGGATTAGCTGAAGAAGCAAGAGGAGATAATAAAATAGGAACAACTAAAAAAGGTATCGGTCCTTGCTACATGGATAAAACAGAAAGATCAGGAATAAGAGTTTGTGATCTTATGAATAAAGAAGTATTTGCTAGTAAATTAAAACTACAGGTTGAAGCTAAAAATAGATTAGTTACAGGGATATATGGAAAAGAGCCAATGTTTGACTTTGATGAAATATATAATGAATTCATGGTATATGCAGAAAAGATGAAACCATATGTAACTGATACAACTGTAGTTGTTTATGATGCAATAAAAGCAAATAAAAGAGTATTATTTGAAGGTGCTCAAGGTACTTTATTAGATTTAGATTTAGGAACTTATCCATATGTAACATCTTCACATCCAACATCAGGAGGATTCTCAGTAGGTTCTGGAGTAGGTCCGAACATGATAAAGGATGTTGTTGGTATAGTTAAAGCTTATACGACGAGAGTAGGAGAAGGACCATTTGTAACTGAATTATTTGATGAAATTGGTGAAAGAATAAGAATTCAAGGTCATGAATTTGGAACAGTTACAGGAAGAGCTAGAAGATGTGGTTGGTTTGATGCTGTTATAGTAAAATATGCAGCTAGAGTTAATGGTTTAACTAGTATTTCATTCATGTTACTAGATGTTTTAACTGGATTCGATAAGATAAAAATATGTACAGCATATAAAATGGGAGATGAAATAATACACAACTTCCCAGCTTCATTAGAAGACTTAGCAAAATGTGAGCCAGTATATGAAGAACTAGATGGATGGCATGAAGACATAACTAATGTAGAAAGATACGAAGATCTTCCTGAAAATGCTAAGAAATATATATCAAGAATAGAAGAATTAATTGATGTAAATATAGACTTAGTATCTGTAGGACCAAATAGAAATCAAACTATAATCAGAAAGAATATATTTGAATAAAAGACAAAAAAACAGAAATGTTTCACATAGAACAAAAAATAGTAGAAAACTGTCGCAAGTTTTCTACTATTTTTTCATGTTAGCTATTTTATTTTCCCATCTTAAATCTTTGCCTATGAATTCAATCATTTGAAATTTATCAAATATACGAGAGAATATTCTTTGAGAATAAAGTTCACCTAATTGTGCAGGTTTATTATTAGTAGATATAATTGTTTTTTTACCATTTAATAAACGTGTATTTAGTATTATAAATAATTCACTTAAAGTAAAAGAGTTAGTAAGCTCAGTACCTAAATCATCAATTATTAATAAATCACATTCAAATAAATTCTCATAATCATTCCTACTTATGTGATTATCGGAATTTCTAAATTTATATTCTTCAATAATTTCAAACATTTTAAACGCAGTTTGGTAAATTACTAAGTATCCTTTATCTAGTAATGATTTAGCAATATAGTTAGACATAAATGTTTTTCCTAACCCTGTATCACCATAAAATAATAGATTTCTATCATCGTCTTTATCGAAATTGTAAATGAAATCATCACATATTGATAATATGAGTTGCATATTTTGTCTAGGGGAAATACCATTTTTAGGATCAATTTCCTCAGAAAATATACTGTCATTATATGTAGATTGATTTTGTTTTTCTAGCATCCTTGATAAATTAGACATTTTATAAGACTCATTTATAAGTGCTTGTTTTAAACAATTACACTTCTTTCCATTAGCTAAAAAACCTCTATCTTTACACATGTTACACTCATACTGTAAATCTAAATACCATTTTGGGACTTCATATTGATTTAATAATTGTTGTTTTTGATTTTGTAATTCATTAATTTTATTTTTTGATTCTAAACAAAGTTCTTCTCTTTTAGCAGGATTTTTAAGAACTAATTTCATCATTTCAAGACCAACTTTATTTATTTCATCGTCAATTTCTTTTATTTTGGGTATTTGATTATAAACATCATTTTTTCTTTGTTCTAATGCCCTATCAGCTTTATCTCTTTTTCTTTCATAATTTATAAGTATATCTCTTAGCGTTGAATCCTTCATTTAATCACCTGCCTATTAAAATTTACCCTTTTGACTTTCTTTAAGAAGTTTTTCTAATTCATCAGGGTTATAGTTTCTGAATGTTTCATTAATATTGTGGAATCTTGTTTTAACTTTAGGAGTAGTGTTTTTACTAGAAGTATTATTTTTTATTTCTTGTCTTTTTTGATTGAATTCGTCCTCTAGTTTTTCAATATCAGCTAAAGTTTTGACATTGCTTTTTCTATATTTCTCAATTACCCCATTTATATAAGATATTGATGGATTTGAAGTATTTTTTGATTTGCTACAAGCTTCTAGAATAATTTCAATATCCATATTGTATTTATCTATCCAAGTATTCATAATTCTTTTTTCTTCAGAACTAGGTTGTCTAGAAAAACCTAAAGATTTAAAAATAAGTTTATGCATATTGTATCGTTCTTTGTCTTTTATAATATTATTTTCTATATCTTCTTTAGTATAAAGGCCTAAATCATACCAATTTCTTAATATTCCTTCAATATAATTTATACTCTTAGGTACACCATTATTACTTTCTAAAGATTGTTCATAAGCAAATACTATAACATCTGGAGAAAGATTAAATTTTTCTCTTATATCTAGTAGTTTAATCTTCTCGTTAGGAGTAAGAAATCTACCGATTATACGATTTATAGTATTGAACATTTTAGTTATACTAGGATTTTCTCCAGCAGAAACAATTCTAGTACTATTAGATTTTATAGATGGTGTATTAACTTGTAGATTTTCAACGCATAATTTCTTTAAATCTAAAAATTCAATGGAATAATCATAATCGTCTAAAGTATTATTTTTATGCATTTTAATTATATTTTGCTTTTCCCAAAATTTCCATGCATCAATAACATCTGATAAAGGAACTTCTAAAATTCTAGAAATTGCTCTATTATCAAACTTAGGATCTGGAATAGAAGAACATACTTGTCTATATGCTAAAAGATAGACCTTAGTGTATAATCCATCACCCATAGGCATATATATATCTATGAAGATGTTTGGGATGGTAGTCTCTCCAAAATCTATGTCATTTTCTTCTTTATAAAAAAACATATAATCACCTCAGCTTCAATTATAACATAAAAGCTATTACAAATTTATATTGGAAGTTTTAAAAAAAAATATACATTAAAAAGGAGGTATAAATTGGTTATTAATTTTGATAAAAAGAGAAGAAGGTTATTTGTTATAATCTTAGCTTTTCTAGTCATCATAGGATGTAGCATACGTACATTTAGGCTTACTAATCAAAGGGAAACATTCTCTATTAAAGATACAAAAAATAAAAATGAGTATACTATAGATGCAATATATGATGATGAAACTAATCGTATTTTATGCAATCAAAGCTTAGTTTATAAAAACAATACTAACATTACATTAGATAAAATTTATTTACATATTTATCCTAATGCATTTTGTGATAAAAAATTAGTTCCATTTGAAGAATCTGAAATGAGCAGGGCATATCCTAATGGATTTAATGAAGGGTACATAGATATAAAAAATGTATTAAGTAAAAAAAATAAGCTGAAGTATGAGATTATAGGAGATAAAAATGATATTTTAGAAATAAAATTAGGCAAATCAATAAAGCAAGGGGAGAGTGTAAAGATAGATTTAAAATATAATGTTAAGTTGCCTAATTGTCTTGGAAGATTTGGGTATGGAGAGAATACTATAAATGTTACTAACTGGTTTCCAATAGCCTGCGTATATGATGATGAAGGATGGAATTTAAAAAGCTATGAAGCTGTAGGAGATCCTTTCTATAGTGATACTAGTAATTTTAAAGTAACATTGTTGGCACCTGCATCTTATAAATTAGCAACCACAGGTAATGTTACGGAACAAAAGACTGATAATGAAAAAATACAATATGTTATAGATGCAAAAATGGTAAGAGATTTTGCTTTTATATTGAGTGATAAGTTTACAGTAAGTAAGGATAGTTACAAAAACATAGCAATAAATACATATAATTTAAATGAAGAGATGAGTAAAGAAGTTGTTGATGTAGCAAAATCTTCTATGGAAATTTTCAGTGAGCTGTTTGGAGATTATCCTTATAATACTTTTTCTGTTGTAGCTAGTGATTTTTATATAGGGGGCATGGAGTATCCTATGTTAGTTATGATAGATGAGACTCTTTATAATAAGGAAAACAAGTTTTTGTTGGAGTATGTAATAGCACATGAAACAGCACATCAATGGTGGTACAGTGTAATAGGCAATGATGAAGTTAATGAGCCTTGGCTAGATGAGGCCTTAACAGAGTATTCTACAATATTATATTTTGAGAATAAATATGGAAAAGAGACAGGAGACAAGCTTATAAAAACAATGGATGTGCAGACTAAAAATTTTAAAACTACAGATATCTTTAAAGCTACTACCGAATATAAAGACTCAGCTGATTATAGTTTAAGCGTCTATACAAAAGGGGCTGTAATTTTTAATGAAATAAGAAATCAAGTTGGTGATGATTTATTCTTTGAGACATTAAAAGAATACTACAATAAGTATAAGTTTGAGAATGTAAATGGACCTCAGTTTATAGAGTTATGGAAAAGTAAAGGTATAGATATTGAGAAAATAATAAAAGAATATAAATAAAAATTTTCTAAGAGCATTGAAAAATAATTTAATGCTCTATTTTTTTGGTATAATATATCTTATGATATTAAGAGAAAAGAGGTGCAGCATGTTAAAGTATTGTTCTATAGGAAGCGGAAGTAGTGGAAATTGTCACTTTGTTAGTTACAAAGATACTAATATATTAATAGATGCAGGTCTTAGTGGTAAAAGAATAATAACTGGTTTGAATGATATTGATGCTGATATAGATAAAATAAAAGGAATATTCATAACACATGAACATTCGGATCATATAAAAGGTGCGGGAATATTATCTAGAAAATTGGACATACCTATTTTTGCAAATGTAAAGACATGGTGTGCTATGAAAGATAAATTAGGAAATATAAGAGAAGAAAATATGAAAGTATTTGAAAATGATAAAACTTACAGCATAGGAGACTTAGGAATTAAGCCTTTTTCTATACCACATGACTCGAGTGATGCAGTTGGTTATAATTTATTTTCAAATAGTGAAAAGTTATCTATTGCTACAGATATAGGGTGTATAAATGAAAATATAAGGAAGAATTTATATGATTCAAAACTTGTAGTGCTAGAGTCAAATTACGATCCTAATATGCTTATGATGGGGAGTTATACTTATAGTTTAAAAAGAAGGGTTATGTCTGATTGTGGGCATTTATCAAATGAAGAAGCAGCTAAGTTTTGTGTAGATTTAATAAAAGAAGGAACGGAGTCTATACTATTAGCTCACTTAAGCAAAGAAAATAACTTTCCAGATTTAGCTTTTGCTACATCAAAAAATGTACTAGCTAATAATGATATGATAATAGGAAGAGATTTGAATTTAGAAGTATTATCTAGAGATAGTGTTTCAAAAGTTTATGGACTATAAAAATACTTATCAGAGATGATAAGTATTTTTAATATGAACAATTTAGAGGAGAATAAAATGCGTATTAGTATAGTTTGTGTAGGAAAAATAAAAGAAAAATATTTAAAATTAGGAATAGATGAATTTTCAAAAAGATTATCTAAATATTGTAAATTAGAAGTAATAGAATTAGAAGATGAAAAAGCTCCAGAAAATTTAAGTGATAAGGAAATGCTTATGATTAAAGATAAAGAAGGTAAGAAAATTTTAAGTAAGATAAAAGATAATTCTCATGTGATAGCTCTTGCTATAGATGGCAAAAATTTATCTTCTGAAGAATTGGCATCGACAATAAATAACTTAGGTGTTAGAGGGATAAGTCATATAGTATTTGTTATAGGTGGATCACTTGGTCTTTCTGATGAAGTACTAAAGAGAGCTAATTATAAGTTATCTTTTTCTAAGATGACTTTTCCTCATCAGTTAATGAGGTTAATACTATTAGAGCAGGTTTATAGAGCTTATAGAATAAAAAATGGAGAACCGTATCACAAGTAAGTGATAGCAATTTAAAATTACCATCAAAATACATTTTTAAGTTAGCAGTTTTAATTAGTTAAATTATAAGAAAAATAATTTGGAGTCAAGATAATGGATAAAAAGGATTTTTCTAATTTAGAAGATTAAATTATGTCTACAGTTAGCAATGTACTTAAAGCAATAGATTTTGCTAATTTGAAAATGGATATTAACGATAAAACAGAGGATACTTTAGATCAATATAAATCAAAGTTTAATAAATATAGTGAAAAATATATGATTTTAAACAAAAAAGCTAAAAATGATGTACAACATATATTAATAAAAGACCAGCTGGAAGTATATCAGGAATAGTGTATATAGTATTTGGTGTAAGTGGAATTGTAGTTTCTGGTTCTTCAGCGTTGGCATTTCTAATACTTAAGATATTATTTAGTATTGTGGGTATCACAGGTGGCTATATTATTTTTGGAGTTTTACTTGTTAAAGACCTAAGTAAAATGATTGATTTAGGTATGTTTTTAGAAGGACATATAGATGAAGAAAAAATTTATTTTATGTTAAGTGATAAAGTCTATGGTGACTATTTAAAATAAGAAAAAGGAGGAATATTCTTTTATTATTAGAATTCTAAATAATAAAAGAAAGGGGAGATTTTATGAGATTAAACAAATTAAAAGTAGGAACTGTATTAGCTATAACAGCAATAATGATATTAGGATAATCACCTATAAAATCAAATGCTTAAGAAATTACAAATCAATATGAGACAATATTAATTGAAAGTGATAACGAAAAAAATATTCAAGTTGAAATAAGTGAAGAAGTTAAAGATGAGGTATAACAAGAAGAAATATATGCTTTAATAGATGAATCAGAAGATGTAATTATAATACACGATATCGTGTATTATGAAGAAAAAATGAAATAGATAATAATATAATAAGACCAATGATAGATTCTTATGGTTATACAAAGACAACTAGATCAAATGTTAAAACAAATCAGAACCTAGGGCGTAAGTTTGTATGTTCTGTAGCAAAAGGTCAAACTAAAACGATTAATACTACATATAAATTGTCAGCAACAGTAAATGGTTCTTATAGATACTTTTTAGAAATAACAGGTGAAGGAAGTGTATCCTATAGTGTAGAGGACACGTTTACTCGACCAACAAGTTCAAAAAACTCTAGAGAGTATAGAGCAAAATTCATAGGGAATAAAGGGAATTATACTCAAACACTATATAAAGAGAATGTAAACATAAAAATAATGTAACATCATACGAAAAAATAAATTATGGTGGTAAAAGTAAAGTTATACAAACCTATACCGTTTATAAGCAATATTGAAAAAGGGGAATTTGAATAGTGGAAAATAAAAAAATATAAATATATTACAAAGTGTAATAATATATAGCTTAATTTTTGCTGTTTTATAAGCAGGTTACTTTATTTATAATTTATTAAATGGTGTTAGCATACCTGGAATAAATATAATATCTACACTTATTGGTACTCACTTAGGAATTAATATTATAGGCATATTTACAATCTATAAAACGCGAAATTTATAAATACTACGGAACGCCAAAATTTAGCGTTCTTTTTCTATTTCAAGACGTTTAGAAATGAGCGTCTATTTTTTTATCACAAAGAAAGGATAAACTACTGATATGAGAAGGATTTTAAAATGATTGTACAAGGCATTGACGATATCGCTTCTACTTCTGTGGACTTATTACCACATGAAAAATACTGCATTTCTGACAGCAAAGATTCCGAGGGTTACTCGACGGACGGGGCAAAGATGATTGAGTTTTTTACTTATAGGAAATATCAATAAATATGTCGTTGCTATTGAAATAAACAATTAGACAAAAAAAAGGGTATCTACTAAACTGTTTATGGATGCAAAAAATGGTACAGGCGAGGTGGAAATGAATAAAATAGTTTATAAAGAAAGAAAAAATACGAGTTCCATGAAATGGGATGGCTGTAAAGAAAAGTTTGGAGAAGAGAATCTGCTTCCTTTATGGGTAGCGGATATGGATTTTGAAGTTCCATCATGTGTAAAAGAGGCATTGATGGAATATATTAATCTTGGAGTGTTTGGATATTATCAGCCGTCAAAAGAATATGAAGAGGCATTTATCCGATGGGAAGAAACTTATCATAATTATAAGGTGAGTAGAGACTGGATACGTTTTTCGCCGGGGGTAGTTCCTGCTTTTAACTGGCTGATACACATACTGACGGAAGAAAATGACGGTGTGATCATTATGCCACCAGTATATTATCCGTTCCGAGATGCGATTGTCAATAACCACAGGACACTTGTGGAGAGTCCGCTACTTCGTACAGAAAATGGATATGTGATAGATTATGAAGATTTTGAAGAAAAGATAAAAACAAATGATGTAAAAGTATTTATTTTTTGTTCTCCACATAATCCAGTCGGAAGAGTATGGAAACGAGAAGAGATACAGAGAGTAATGGACATCTGTAAGAAGTATCATGTTTATGTTATTTCTGATGAAATTCATCAGGATATTATAATGAAGGGGTATGAGCAGATTCCAGCTGCAACAACAGGAGACTATGATGAAATCTTAGTGACATTGACTGCAGCAACAAAGACCTTTAATCTGGCAGCATGCCAGAATTCTATTTTAATTATTCCAGATGAAAAGTTACGTGGAATGTATGATGAGTATTTGGGACGTCTTAGAATAAAGGGCGGTAATGCATTTGGGTATATTGCTGTTCAGAGTGCATATGAGCATGGAAGAGTATGGTTTGAAGAGGTATTGGCAGTAATCGAATCAAATTACCATCTACTAAGAAAACGTTTGGAAGAAGAATTACCCGAGGTGTGGATTTCTGATCTGGAGGGGACTTATCTTATGTGGATTGATTTGAGTAATTATTTAAAAAGAGAAAAGATTGAACAAGTGTTACAGAATCAGTGTGGTCTAGCTGTAGATTACGGTGCATGGTTTTGCGGTAATGGACATGAAGGATTTATCCGCGTGAATCTTGCAACAAGGCCGGAAAATATAGAGATGGCAGCACAGAAACTTGTAGAAGCATTTAAAATGTAGAGAAAGGTTCTTGGCGTATGAGTGATATAAAAATAAATGATTTATCCTTCTCTTATCCTGGAAGCGACAAACTAATATTAAAAGAGATAAATATAGAAGTAAATGCTGGAGAATTTGTATGTATTCTTGGACAGTCAGGATGCGGGAAAAGTACTTTATTAAGACTTTTAGCAGGATTAGAGACACCGACTGCAGGTAGTCTTTTTATTGAAGGAGAACAGATAACAGGAGCAAGTTTAAAAAGAGGTGTTGTTTTTCAGGATTACGGATTATTTCCGTGGATGACAGCAGGGGAGAATATTATGCTTGCATTAAAACAGTGTTTTCCAAAGAAGGATAAGAAAGAATTAAAGAAAATAGCACTTGACATGCTAAAGGAGGTTGGGCTTGAAAAAGCTGTGTATAAAAAGCTTCCAAAGGAACTGTCGGGCGGGATGAAACAGAGATGTGCTATTGCACAGGCTTTTAGCACAAATCCTCCCATTCTTTTAATGGACGAGCCTTTTGGAGCATTAGATGCTGTCACAAGAGCAAGATTACAGGATCTGGTATTAAAATTATGGTCACAGGATAAACAGAAAAAGACAGTATTTTTTGTAACCCATGATGTAGATGAAGCGTTACTTTTGGCGAACCGTATTATAGTGCTTGGACAGTCACCAAGCCATGTAATTTACGAATGTGTAATTCCAGAAGATCAACGTCCTACAAGGGAAAAACAGTTTGAAGATATAGAAATCCTCAAGCTGCGTAATACGCTAATTGCACAGATTAATAAAGACGTGGCAATTCACATTTCATAACAGGTATTAGTAGGGTTGTTTGCTTGTTTAGATACAATATAAAAAGAAGAGAGGGAAATATATGAAAAAGAGAATTTTAGCAGTGACGTTGGCTATAGCGATGGTATTTAGCTTAGTAGCATGTAACCAAAGCAAAGATGATTCCGCAAAGGAAGACGAGGCATCAAAAAAGGAAGGTGCATTGGAAACAACAACCGTTAGATGGAATAGTGGAACAAGTGGAAATGTTCTTCTTACAATCGCAGAAGCTGAAGGTTATTTTGAAGATGAAGGACTTACAATTGAAAATGTATCAGCTGATGCAAATGCGGATGCTATGGCATTGCTTGCAAGTGGAAAGGTAGATGTTGTTTCTAACTCAGGAACAAGTAATCCGCTTCAGCAGATTGCTGCAGGGGTTGATTTAACGATATTTGGTGGACATATGGTAACAGGATGCATGCCTGTTGTTGCAAAAAAAGGAACTGTATGGAATGGGTCTGAGGATTTAATTGGTAAGAAATTTGCATGTAATCCAAGTTATTTTGCATTCACAGGTGCAGTTATGGAGTTAGGATATGACAATCCTCTTGAAGCGGTAGAATGGATTTCTTATACAGATTATAATGATGCATTAGCAGCAGTTGTACGTGGTGAAGTTGATTATGCACTTATGGGTACAGGTCAGAATTACACAGTACAGAATATGGATGAAGTTGAAGTAATGTGCTATCAGAGTGATATTATGCCAAACTATTCATGCTGCCGTATGGAAGCTCAAACGAAATTTGTAGAAGAAAATCCAAACACAGTAAAAGCAATCATCAGAGCGTTACTGCGTGCACAGAGTTGGTATGAATCAAACAAAGAAGAAGCCGTAAAACTTCATGCAAAAAAAATTAATGCAGAAGAAGATTATGTTGCAGCGTACATGATGGATGATGAACACTATAAGGTGAGTGTTGACCCACTGAAAAATTCAGTAGTACGTGCATGGGAAATTCTTGATAAAACAGGATTTTTAGATGAAAAAGCGAAAAATGTTGATATTTCAGAGCATGTAAATACAGAGCTGTATGAGGAAGCTTTAAAAGAAGCTACAGAGAAGTACGGAAAAGATAATAAAGAGTTTTATGACAAAATGCAGACATTCTATAATGAAAATAACAAATAAGGAGTTTTTCTATGAGTAAGGTAAAGGAACTTTGCAAAAAGTACTGGCTGACAGTTATCATATTTACAGGACTAATATTATTGTATGTATATATGACTGAGAAGGGAATAGCAAATTCTTATTTGTTTCCTACGGTAGAAGCTATTAAAAAGTCCTTTGCCGAAAACAAAGGGCTCATGTTTATAAATATGGTATCGTCATTTAAACTGATAATACCATCCATAATTATTTCCTTGGTAATTGCGTTGACACTGGGTACAATATTAGGTATGAGTGCGAAGCTAAGAGATGCACTTCATCCAGTGATTTATATGTTTAGTGTGATTCCATCTATTCTGCTGTCGCCATTTGCTTTGTTATTATCACCAAATTTCTGGGTGGCATCCTTGTTCCTGATTGTGTATGGAACGGTATGGTCAACGCTTTTTGCAACAATTACAGGGATTATGACGATTGATAAACGCTATTTGGATAAAGCAGCCACACTGGAATTACATGGAATTAAAAAACTGACAAAAGTCATTCTTCCGGCAGCCAGCCCATCCATTATTGCAGGATTTGTCAATTCTCTTCGCAGTACTTTTGTAATGCTTGTATATGCGGAGATGTATGGTGCACAGTACGGGATGGGATTTTTCGTGAAGAAGTATGCCGAGTTTGGAATTTATTCTAACACATGGGCAGGGTTTATATTCATGGTTATTGTACTGGTTATTGTCATGCAGCTTTTTGAGATGCTGAAGAAATATTTGTTGAAATGGACGATATAGAGATGGAATGCACTTTGAACAATCTATTTTTATTTAAAACAAAAATATGTATAAAAGTCTGATTATCCGCTAAGATACAGCACATCAGTACTTAAACAAGAAAAATTGAATATTTCATAGACTATGGAACGCCAAAATCAAGCGTTCCTTTTCTATTTACAGACGTTCAACTGAGCGTCTATTTTTTATATTTTTATAATGTATACTTACATAAGTAAAATAAAAAGTAAATCAGAATTTTAGATACATCTAATTCAATCAAGAAAGCGTACAAATTAAAGCAATAATTAAAATCAAATTATATATAGTTGTCGTATCGGAAAGGTGAACAGTGAATACATGAGGAATGCATTAGAGCCATACCTAGGTAAGGAAATTACTATAATTTCAACAGTTAAAGGAATTAAAAATAGTAACAATAAACATAAGTTTAAAAATGACGAAAAAGTGCTACTTAGTAACGTTATAATAAAGAGAACAATGAGTTTTTAACAAATCATTTATGGTATCCTAAATCTAATTTTAAACTAATAGAACCACTATCTGTAGGACATATACTAGAGATAAAGGGAAAAGTATCTGTATATCTAAAAGCTTTATACAACAAACATGTAAGTAAGAAGTTTAATTACGCTATAGGTTATAGTGGGGAATAGGCTTGAACTTATATGAAACTAATAAATATGTTAATTAAAAAGAAATATTAAAATACTAGAAAAATAAGAAAGAATAATTTTTATAATTCATTTAAAATTGCTATAAACCAGGGTTTAGTTAAAAAGGTTCGAATTATTTTTAATAAAACAAGAAGAGTTATTATCGGATTATAGAACTTTTATCAAAAATACTGTTTTAGATGTATTAAAAAATAAAGTTTGATAAAAAATAGAAAATCAAAAAAAGAGTTAATGTAGAGGAATATAGTTATTCCAATACATTCACTCTTTTATATTTACAACTATTTTCGAAACCTAAATTTAAATACTTATTGTATATTTGAGATAAAATAACGATACTTAATAGCGTTATTCCAAGAATATCATAAATTTTAAGAAAATAGAATTATTCAATTGGAATTGTCTTTTGGTAATATTTAAATACATCAATCATATACAAATAGTACTACAAAAAACTAGAACTTTACAAATTTAAGGATGAAAAGATATAGGGGTATGGACTTTTGTCTATGCTAGCTAGTTATAAAAGGGAGGATAAAATATATGAAAGAGAACAAGTTTTTAAAATATCAATTATTTTCATCAATATTAATATCACTAGGACCAATATTGTGGTTATTTATAAATATATATGATAAAAATTATAAAATACTACCAATAAATATTGCTCTAGCTATAATTGGAGTGGGAGTTATACTTTTTAATTTTAAAATATACTTAAAAAATTATAAGACGTCAAATAGCAAAATAATAGATTTATTTTTTAATCGCAATAAAAGGAATAAATATAGATGGATAGATAAACTTATGCTGTCATCAATGATTGTTCTGACATATATTATAATAACTAGTGTAACTGTAGTCACAGAGGATGGAATATATGATTATAGTTTTTATAATTTAAAAGGTAATAAATATGAATTTAGTTAAGTAGAATATGTAGATACAGGTTTTATATATAAAGGAAGAAATAAAGGTGAATTTTTTTTTACAATATTAAATTAAACAACGGTAAAAAAATTAAACTAGCTCATACATCTTTGACTCAGCCTGGAAAACAATATGATAATGATACATGGCAAGAATATGTAGATATAGATAAACTTATTACGAATTCAAATGCAAAGAAAACATCAAGTTAAAAAGGTCATGAGCATATAGATATGGATAACATATATGTAGATAAATTGTTAAAAGTGATAAGAAATAAATAAAGAAGATATCAATTAAAAGTATAGCGTTGGCATTAGCAAGTACAACAAAAGGAAAGAATTTATATAGGTTAAGAGTTGAATTAAATGAAAAGGGGTATGTAGTTACTGCATTTCCAATAAAATAGTTGAAGGAGTGATGTTAATGGGAATGCATTTTATTTTTGCAGATAGTATATCAAATACATCTGGTAAAGATGCTGAGTTATATATAAGATGAGATAGATAGATTTATTTGTAATATTAAAGAATATATAGATGTTATATACAAAGGAAGTGCAGATGAATTAATTGATTTAGAACCTTATGATGATGAGATATTATTAAATGATAAAATAGAGAAACTATTGATTTTAGGAAAAACTTTATTAGATGAAGATCTTATAGAGCACCTTAAATATTTAAAATTATTTAAGCGATATGATATAGATGAAAAAGAATACATTGATTTTATAAATAATTTAATAGAGGTATGCAGTAAAGCGATTGAAGAAAATAAGCAAATTGTGAGTTTAGGAGATTAAAAAAGCACTAGAAATAGTGATTTTGTTGTTTAAATAGAAAAAGTCCCATATATGACATTACCTTTATGGAAAGCAGTTAAAGAGTATTTATATAGTTATTTCATTATATTCCTTACAATAATAACCTTTTATATTTATGGCACACATTACAGAAACTTGATTTCTTGATATACCTATTGGTTTAGATTCTTCATTCTTTGATTTTTTACTATAGGTCTTATTATAATAGCAAAAGGTAAACGACTCTTATAGATTATAAACTAAATATTTAGAATAAATAGTAGCGAACCTTACCATAAATAGGAGAGGTTCATAGCCTTAGGTATTGATATGATTCACCTAGGGCTATTTTTATTAGCAAAGGTATTGTATCATAAGTAATAATGTATTTATAAAATATATTTATTGTATTCATTTTAACTTAGCAGTTACAATTAGCTAAATTATAAGATATAATAAACTTAAAATATTAACATAACAGTCTAGTATATATCTAGATTTATGTTAATTATAAAAAATAATCTGGAGGCAAGATAATGGATAAAAAGGATTTTTCTAATTTAGAAGATCAAATTATGTCTACAGTTAGCAATGCACTTAAAGCAATAGATTTTGCTAATTTGAAAAGGGATATTAACGATAAAACTGAGGATACCTTAAATCAATTTAAATCAAAGTTTAATGGCTATAGTGAAAAATATATGAATTTAAATAAAAAAGCTAAAAATAATGTATCAACATATATTAGTAAAAGACCAGCTGGAAGTATATCAGGAATATTTTATATAGTATTTGGCGCTAGTGGAAGTATAATTTATGGTTTTTCAATGTTGTCATTTCTAATAGCTAATAAATTCTTTAGTAGTATGATTATAGGTAGCAATATTATTCTTGGAGTTTTAGTTTTATTTTTTTTAGTGAGTTTGGGTTTATTATTAAGGGGAATAAGTTTAAGAAAAAGATTAAAGCGCTTTAAGAAGTATGTAAGATTTATTGACAACAGTAGTTATTTCTTAATTAAAGACTTAGCGAAATTTGCTAAAGAGAAAGAGAGTTTTGTTGTTAGAGACCTAAGTAAAATGATTGATTTAGGTATGTTTTTAGAAGGACATATCGATGAAGAAAAAACTTATTTTATGTTAAATGATGAAGTATATGGTGACTATTTAAATTTAAAAAATGAGCAAATTGCTAAAGAAAGTAATAATGAAAAATTAAAAGAAGAAATAGATTATTCTGGAAAAAAAGAAATAGAATCTACAATTAAAATAGGAAGAAATTATATTGAACAAATAAAAACGGTAAGAAATGAGCTTTATAAAGAAGAAATAGCTATAAAGTTAGATGAATTAGGAAACATTTCAAATCAAATCCTTAATTATGTTGAAAAAAACCCTAAAAAAACACAAGAAGTTAATAAATTTATAAATCATTATCTTCCGATTACTATAAAATTAATTAATTCATATAAAGACATAAATAATCAATTGGTTCAAGGCGATAATATAAAAAATGCTAAAATTGAAATTGAAAAGAGCATTGATCTTATTAATAATGCTTTTGAAAATTTATTAGATGATTTATATGAAGATGTTGTTTTAGATGTTTCTACAGATATTTCTGTTCTTAAAACATTATTTAAACAAGAAGGATTATCAGAAGAAGATTTTAAAAAGTAAGTTTCAAATAAAAGGGAGGCATTAAATATGAGTGATGAATTCAAAGAAAAGTCTATTGATATAAAACCAGAATTAACTTTTCAACCATTTGGGGAGGAAGTTTCTGATGTAAGAGTAAAAGAAGAAAAGATAGAAGAACAAATAATTGATGAAATCCAACTGACAGAAGAAGAAAAAAAAATGGTTGATCAATTTGTAGATAAAATAGAGATAAATAATTCAAATTCTATTTTACAATATGGTGTAGGGGCTCAAAAGAAAATTTCTGATTTTTCACATTCAGCATTGAATGATGTGAGAACTAAAGATTTAGGTGAAATTGGGGAAATACTATCTAGTGTAGTTCATGAGTTAAAGAACTTTGAAGAATCCGAAGAGAAAAGAGGAATTTTAGGTTTATTTAAAAAAGGTAAGGATAAGATTTCTCGAATGAAAGTGAACTATGAAAAGGTAGAGAATAATATCGATAAAATGTGCAATGTTCTTGAAAATCATCAAATAAAGCTTTTGAAAGATATTGCTATGCTAGATAAGATGTATGAAATAAATAAAGTATATTTTAAAGAGCTTTATATGTATATCTTAGCTGGGAAAAAGAAACTTCAAAAATTAGAAAATGAAGAACTTCCTAAATTGCAAGAAAAAGCAAGAAAAAGCGGCAATCCACAGGATGCTCAAGAACTAAATGATTTTATTGCTCTTTGCAATCGCTTTGAAAAGAAAATTCACGATTTAGAATTAACTAAAATGATTTCTTTACAAATGGCTCCTCAAATTCGTTTAATTCAAAATAATGACACATTGATGTCTGAAAAAATACAATCTACAATTATAAACACTATTCCACTTTGGAAAAGTCAAATAGTTTTAGCACTTGGAGTTGCTCATGCTGCTGATGCTGCCAGGGTTCAAAGAGAAGTAACAGATATGACAAATGAACTTTTACGTAAAAATGCAGAAATATTAAAAACTTCAACTATAGAAACTGCAAAAGAGTCTGAAAGAGGAATTGTTGATATTGAAACACTTAGGGCGACTAATGAGTCATTAATTTCAACTCTTGATGAAATACTTAATATACAAACAGAAGGACGTCAAAAACGTAGGGAAGCTGAAGTAGAATTAAGAAATATTGAAGATCAATTAAAAAATAAGCTTTTAGATTTTAAATATCAGTAATATAGGTCTTGCCTCAGATAGCGCAGAACAGTATTACAAGTAAATAATTTTTTTACAATATAATAAAAAGCCCTGTAATATCTTAAATTACAGGGCTTTTTATTTGCACATTTAAGAAAGAAAGCTGATAAATCCATAGATAATACCAATATTTATAAAATCTATGAATAATGACCCTACTATTGGAACTATAAAGAATGCAGTTCTAGAGTATAAATATTTTTCAGTAACTGAATTCATATTTGCCATTGCATTCGATGTAGATCCCATTGCAAATCCAGTTAAGCCTGCTACAATTACTGCCGAGTCATAATTCTTGCCCATTAATGGATATGATACAAACATACCATAAAGGTACATCATTATACATTGAGCTAAAAGTAATATTAATATTGGAATTGCTAAGTCTACTAAATGCCAAAGCTTTAATGTTATAAGTGCCATTCCAAGGAATAGATTTAATGATACTTCTCCAACAACTTCAATTTCTTCTAAAGGAGCTTTAAAAAGAGTTGTGTTATCGGAAATATTTCTTATAACAGCTGCTACTAGCATTGCTCCTATATATGCAGGGAAAGTTACTCCATTAACCCACTGTCCAACAAATGTATTTAAGGCATCGGTTAAATAAGTACCAATAGCCATAGCTATTAGTATTTGAAAGAAAGCCATACTAATTTTATTAGTATCTAGTGTAGTTTTCTTAGTTTCAACAATTGATAAATCAAAATCAACATCATCAGATAATTGACTTTTTTTCTTATTTACAAGATTATATTTATTAATCAAACGATTGGCCATAGGGCTACCTAGTAAGGAACCTGCAATAAGTCCAAATGTTGCTGCTGTTAAAGCTACTGTCATAGCCTCAGGAAACCCAAGCGCTTCAATACTAGGTGCTACAGCTGCTGATGTACCGTGTCCACCAGTTAAAGCAGGTGATGCTGTAAGCAGTGCTATAAGTGGATTAATTCCTATAACTTTTGCAAGACTAACAGCTAATGCATTTTGGAGGAAAGCAAAAACCGTTGATATGATAAGGAATATGAATATTTGTTTACCCCCGATTTTAAGCATCTTCAAACTTGCGTTAAATCCAACAGTACAGAAGAATATAATCTGGAAGAATGTTTGTAATGTTGTATCAAATTCAAAAAAAATAATATTACTTTGTCTCAGTATCATATGGATAATTGAAAATATAAGTCCACCAATTACTGGTGAAGGTATTGCGTACTTTGAAAATAAAGGAATATTCTTTTTAACTGATTTTCCAATTAAAAGGAAAACGACAGCTAGTCCTATAGATTGAATCATGTTAAGTTGAATTGTCATTTAAAATCCTCCTAATAGCTATAAAAATATTTTTAATTTATAATTAGTAACTTGAAATTTTAACCTTGTAGAGAAAACTCCTATTTTTAGAATTATATTTAATATAATTGGAACTCTATCATTTATATCAATCTTAATTTGGATATTATTGTATAATAATGATATATTTGGAATTAATTAAATATTAATTTATCATAGAAATAAAAAATATTCAATAGTTATAATATTAAGAAAAAAGAAATATAAATATTTAATTTAGTCAAAATAATTATAAAAGCTATTAAAATAGGTGTTTATCATTGGCTATATATTGTGAATTATATAGGAATAAAAATTTCAGTATAAAAGAAAATTGATAGTAAAATATATTTTTTATTCAATTATTTGCATTAGTTATTATTTTTCAAAAAGATGGGATAAACCGTATTACAAATCAGGGAGTTCGGTTTAAGATAAAAATTTAATATAATAACTCAATAAATAAAAGAACTTATGAATATGGAGGCGATATAAATGGCCGTTTGAAATTAACACTAGAAGTTATTGAATAAGTTCGTAAAAAATGTGGAAAAGATTTCATTATTGATGTAAGAATTTCTGGTGATGAATATTGTGATGGAGGCTTAAATGTTAACGATGGAATATACATTGCTAAGCAGTTAGAGAAATATGGCGCTGATATGATTCATGTATCTGGAGGAACTACTATCATGCGTGGTAGCTCAATACCTGCATCTGGTACAAAGCAAGGCTCTCATGCTAAGTTATCAGAAGAAATCAAAAAACATACGTCAATCCCAATAGCTACTGTTGGGCGAATTACAGAGCTTTGGATTGCTGATGAATTAATTGACAATGGTAAGTCAGATATCTGCATGATTGGAAGAGCTAATTTATGCGATCCTGAATTTACTAATAAAGCCGAAAAAGGGTTGGATAAGGATATACGTCCATGTATTGGATGCCTTCGTTGCCTAAATGGTATTATGTTTGGAAATCGTATAGCTTGCACAATAAATCCTTCTCTTGAAATTGAAAATGAAGATACTCTTAAGTTGTCTGACACAAAGAAAAAATTCTTGTTATTGGTTGGGGACCTGCTGGTATGGAAGCGGCATATGTTGCAAAGAAAAGAGGACATCATGTAGTCCTTTGCGATAAAAATGAAGAACTAGGCGGACTTATGCGTATAGCTTCTGTACCAATTGCTAAGCAAGATCTTTCAAAAGTTACACAATATATGGCTAGAAAACTCGAAGAAGCTGGAATTGAAATTCGTTTAAACTGTAATGTTAATAAGTAACTATTACAAAATAAATTTGCTGATTATGAAGTGATTATAAGCAATGGTGCTTATCCTATTGTTATCCAACCATTTACAGCCTTTAAACACTGGGCAACTGCTGATGATATTCTAAGTGGCAAAGCCTTCCCTGGATGTAAAATTGTTATTATTGGAGGTGGTTCTGTAGGATGTGAAACTGCAGATTATCTGGCACCTCTAGTTTATGACCGTCTTCCTAGGGACAGAAAAGTTACTGTAATTGAAATGGCTCCAGAAATCATGGAAACAGAAACAGGCCCAGGTAGAAGTTTACTTGTACAGCGTATGATGAAAAAAAGGTATAGAGTTAATCTGTAATGCTAAGGTTGAAAAGGTAGAAGAAGATAAAATCTACTACAGTAAGGACGGTGAAATGTACTGTATTGATGATTCTGATACACTTATCTTCGCTGTAGGTTACTGAACAGACACTATACTAGCTGATACCTTAAAGGAACTTAAAATGCCTTATCACACTATAGGAGACGCAAACAATGTTGGGACAATAAAAGATGCTATTCATGCAGGATATGATATTGCTAAAAAATTGTAAAAGAAAGAGTATATGACTATTACTGAGTTATATACTCTTTTCTTTATCTATATCAATACTACTTTTTGTTTTATTTGTAGGTTTTATATTGGTTACTTTTTTAAAATTTTATTAATATCTTCTCTTTTTTTATTATATAAGAATGTTTACTTTAAATAAATATAATTTACCCTATTTTATATAGTAAATAATAAAACAATTAAAGAAAAATAAGCTTTATAGGGTAAGTAGTAACGTATTAAAAAAAGAGAGTTGAGTACAAATGTATGTATATCTATTGAAGAATTTATTATTTTATAACTGAAATATTAATATAATATTGAATTTTAAATAAAGACATACAAAGCTATAAAAAAGCTGTATAATAATGTGTGATTATAAGTAAAAAGCAAGAATATTTACTTATTTTGTTGAATTAAAACATAATAGAAAATTTTATTAGAATAGATAATAGAATTTAATTTATGTACTAAAAAATAAATATATAATTTTAACCATTATAAAGGAGCTAAGTTATGTCAATTTCAATAGAATATTTATATAAAGATATAAAAAAATATGGTGTGGAATTAATAGCAGGAGAGAGTGGTCTAAATAATAAGGTAAGATGGACTCATATAGTTGAAAGCGAGGAAATAGCAAGATTTCTTCAAGGTGAAGAAATAGTATTTACTACAGGAGTAAGCATAAATAATGATATAGACTTATTAAATATAATAAAAATTACAAAATATCAAAATGCCAGTGGAATAATTGTAAATACAGGAAAATATGTTAATAAGATAAGTAAAGAAGTGATTGATTATTGTAATGAGAATAACCATCCTTTATTTATTATGCCTTGGGAGATTAGAATTCCTGATATTATGAGAAATTTGACTATAAAAATATTAGAATCAGAAAGAACTTATACAGAGATTTCAAATGCAATCAAAGACGCTATTTTTCTACCAACTCATGAGGAACTATACATACAAACCTTAGAAAAAGTTGGATTTAAATGTGATTGGAATTATATTGTATCAATAATAGAATTAGAGGCTAATGATGATACTTTAAAGAATATTCCTAATCATGCAGAAGCAGTAAAATCATATATAGAGGATAATTTAAGCTATATAAAAAATAATTATTTTGCTGTTAATGTGGGAAATTCTGTAGTTATAGTATTTTACAATAAGACTGATTTAGAAGTTGATAAGGTATTAAAAAAATTATATATAGGAATAGATAAATATTTTAACAAGTTGAAATTTTATGTTGGAATAGGAAAACATACAAATGACTTAAAAAATTTATATAGAGGATACGAAGAAGCTAAAAATGTAGCAAAAATAAATAGATTAATTAGTAATAACAATGTACATATACGATATAGTGAAGTGGCAATTTATAGACTTTTATTGGGTATGGAAAACAAAGATATAATAAAAGAGTTTCATGATGAAACTATAGGGGATTTAGAAGTATATGATAAAGTTAATAATACTGATTATGTGGAATTGTTAATAAGCTATTTTGATAATAATTGTAAAATAAATGAAACGGCTAAAAGTTTATATTTACATAGGAATACTGTGAATTATAAAATAAATAAAATAGAAGAAATTTTAGATTTAAATTTAAATGATATAGGTGATAAAAGTAAAATATATTTATCTTTAATGATACGATATTTATTATAGTTATAAAATATCAAATTTATACCAAATTGAAAAAATTTACAATTGTTTAATTGCATAAAATTTACTGTGTAAAGTCACATTGAAGGTATCTTTAAATAGTGGCATTATAAATGATGTTGAAAACATATATAAGGGGGTTCTTTATGAACAGTCAGGCACTTAGTAATCATAACTATATAAGTAATAAAAAGAAATTTTTCATGGTATTTGTATGTATGTTTATGCAAGCTATTCCATTTGGTATAGCTCAAAATATTCAGCCATTATTTATACCTTATGTAATTAAACAATTTCAATTCTCTTTAGCAGGATTTTCGCTTATATTTACTTTTGGAGCAATAGCTTCAGCAGCATTTTCTCCATTTTTAGGTAAATTATTTGGCAAAGTGAATATAAAAATACTATTTTTAGTAGGATCAACACTATCAGCAATTGCGTTTATAGGATTTGGTTTTTCTCATAATCTAGCACAATTTTATGCATTCTCAGCTATACAACAAATTGGATGTGTGTTATTCTCAGGACTTGGAGTTCCATATGTAATAAATAACTGGTTCCCTAAAGAAGGTAGAGGTAAAGCATTAGGTATAGCTTTCTCTGGGGGATCTATAGGGAATGTATTTTTACAACAAATAACTTCTCAAATGCTAGCATCAAAAGGAGCAACTTATAGTTATATATTCTTTGGAATAGTGGCAATAATATGTAGTTTACCAATAGTATTATTTTTTATAAGATTACCTAAAGCAGGGGAAGTAGAAGTTATAGATAATGAAGAAGTTATAGAAGAAAATGAAGCTAAAGGATTTGAAGGTCTTGGAGCTAAAGCAGCTAGACAAAACAAATACTTCTGGTTATTCTCTATTGGATATGCAATAATAGCAATTTCTATATCAGCGTTAAGTACACAATATGCCACATACTTTACAGGAGAATTAGGATTAAGTGCAACATTAGTTGGGACTTTAGGTTCATTATTTGCTTTCTTCTGCTTAATAGGAAATGTTATGGGTGGTGCTTTATTTGATAAAATAGGTACATTAAAAACAATGACTATATCTATGATATTGGAATCTATTGCTGTAGTTGCATTATTATTCTCAGTAAAAATACACGGACTAGCATTTTTCTTCTCAATAGCATACGGACTTAATGTATATTCTTATATGTCTGCTCCAGCATTTATGGCTACAGATGTATTTGGTAAAAAAGAATCTAGTGTAATCTTAGGAACTATAAGTTTATTATTTGCACTTGGATTTGCATTTGGATCTACATTATTTGGTATGGTAGTCGATAATTTTGGATTTAACACTGCATGGATACTAATGCTTGT
Organism: Terrisporobacter mayombei; assembly: GCF_014333445.1. GTDB lineage: Bacteria > Bacillota > Clostridia > Peptostreptococcales > Peptostreptococcaceae > Terrisporobacter > Terrisporobacter mayombei_A. Next base: position 55,325 of record NZ_JACRYU010000018.1, read on the forward strand.
GTGTATATTTGTTGGATATTCTTTATTACTTACATCAATAAAGAAAGTAAAAGAACAAAATTCAGCAATAGAAGCTAATATATAAATGTATAAAAAAGTTGTATAAATAGTAAATACATTTTTTATGGATACAATGAAACTAATTAAAAATGAGTTACTAGAATGTTAGTAAGCCAAGTAATGAATAAGTTTGGTAAAGTATTCAAGGATAGTAGTACAAGACAACAAGGAAAGCAGTTGTTGAAATAATTTGTATCGAAGGTAACAATAGATAAGTTAAGATACATGAAAAAGGAAGGGCCATCAGAAGAAGAGGAGGACCCTTCCTTTTTTATGTATCTATGATTTATTAAGCCTTAATACTTTTAAAAATATTAATTTAGTAGCTTGAAAAAGTGGAATATATAAAAATGTATCTGGGCCATATGTATATCAAACATTAGACTTTTTTAATGGATAAATGGAGGAGATTTGATACTTTTAACTGGCATGGATATGGACTTAAGTGAATAAAAAATAATTAATCAGATGAATACATAATAAATATGATAAAATGTATGATAGATAAGTCTAATTTAGAGTCTATTTTAGGATTTTATAAAAATAATATTATTTGTATTTTAGAGTTAGAAAACAGAAATGATTTTATTATACAAAAAATGTATTAATATCTATATATAATCAAATACCTAAGCATGTAAAATCAAGACAAAGTATAGGAAGTATTTGTGAAGATATATTTAGTGCAATAAAAAGTTATAAATAAGCTACTAATTCATTTGAACTTTATAAGAATAATGATTGGGATTTAAAAGTTATAGATTATGAAAAGATAGTATTCTATAAGATCTTATTTGAAGTCAGTAATTATGAGAAGCTTAGAGAATATTGCTATGATGTATTAGGAGATATAATAAAAAATGATAAGAATCTTGATATATTAAAGACTTTAAGAATTTATCTGAAAAATAATTGTAACTTAATAAATACATCGAAAGAAATATTTATACATAGAAATACATTAATATACAGGTTAAATAAGACAAAAACTAAATTGAATAGAAATTTAGAAGACCAAGTTTAAAAAAATGAATTAATGAACGCAATAATGATATATGACTCTCTAAAGTGTATAGATGATAATAAATAATAAATTATTAAGGAGGAATATAAATGACTTTAATGAAAAATATGACATGGTATGAGTTTAATGAAAGAAAAGATAAAGATGTAGTAATATTACCAATAGGATCTGTTGAACAACATGGACCACACTTACCGCTTTATACGGATACAATAATATCTGAAGGATTTTCTAATCTTTTATCAGATAGAGTAAATGGTATAGTTATGCCATCTATAAACTATGGGTATAAATCGCAACCAGCATCTGGAGGAGGACCATTATTTCCAGGTACAATAGATTTAAATGGAGAAACATTAATAGCATTAGTAAAAGATATTATAGAAGAATTGATAAGAGATGGCGTTAAGAAGATAGTTTTAGTAAATTCTCACTTTGAAAATCAGGCATTCTTATTAGAAGCAATAGACTTAGTAAGTAGATCAATGCCAGAAGGAACAAAAATTGTTATGATGAGTTGGTGGGATTTAATAACTCAAGAGACTATTGATAAAGTATTTGATGAAGTTGAATTCCCTGGCTGGGCACTAGAGCATGCTGCTATTACAGAAACATCTTTAATATTAAAGTTTGATCCAGAAACAGTTCATATGGATAGGTTAATAGATGAAAAAATAGAAGAAGTTCCAACTTATCAAGTATATCCAATACCAACTGATTTAGTACCAAAATCAGGACTTTTATCAATAGGTAGAACTAGTTCTAAAGAAAAAGGTGATTTAATAGTAGAAGAAGCTTTAGAAGGAATGGTAAAAATAATAAACAAAGAATTTGGAATATAAATTGAATTGAAATTATAAAGTAAGATATACCTCTTATATTTATGCATTAAGTATAAATTAAGAGGTTTTTTAGATATTCTTTATAATTATAAAGATACATATATATTGAAAGAAATTAAATAATTAAAATAGCCTACCTTAGATGTGTAACGGAGTATGAGTTAAAATAAAACTAAATTTATGGAAAGTTTCCTTTCTTTTTTCATCGTTTTTAGATAATATCAAAGTTGCTCAAACCACATATGAAATCATTATAACTATTGCTAACAACCATGTAATACCATGTATACTTTGACTTGTAACTGAAACGACACCTTAAGTTGAGCCGTAAAGACTACTCATATTGTATAAAATACTAGTGATAATGTTATTGTAATAATTGCAAATATTAATATAATATAATTATGTAGATTTTAACAATCTAACTTAATGGACATAGGAGATGGCATATAATATGAAAAGATTAATTTCAATAGTGGCAATTATATCACTATTGCTTAGTTTAAGCGCATGCAGTAAAAATGATATTAAGGATGAACAAAATAAAAATAATGAAGTGGTATCAGAAAATTTAAATGATAAAAATCATTACCCGGTAACTATTACTACGTATGACTTTGAGGGAAATGAAGTAAAAACTACTTATGAAAAAGTACCTGAAAAAGTACTAGCAGTATATCAAGGTTCTATAGAAACTATGTTAGCGTTAGGTTTAGAAGATCGCATGGTAGCCGCAGCAGGTATTGATAATGAAGTTGATGATAGTATGAAAGAAGCTTTTGAAAAAGTAGAATATCTAACGGAGTTTACACCTTCAAAAGAAACTGTAACTATGCTTCAACCAGATATGATATTATCTTGGGGATCAATATTTGCAGAAGATAAATTAGGTGATATAAATACTTGGATAGAAAAAGGAACTAATACATATATAAATACTAATACTAGACGTGATGGTGGAGATAGAACCCTAGAAAATGAATATAATGATATATTAAATTTGGGTAAAATATTTAATGTAGAAGAAAAAGCAGAAGCTTTAGTAAATGAAATGAAAGAAGAAATAGAGAAGGTAGAAAAACAATCTAACTCTCAAGATACAAAAACAAAAGCTTTAATAGTAGAATTTAACAGTAAGGGAGCAATAACAAATTATGGGGCTTCTAGTTTAGGTGGAAATATGGTACAAACTTTAGGAGCAGAGTTAGCAAAACCAGATGGGCAAGATTTAGGAAAAGAAGATATAGTATCACTAAATCCTGATGTTATATTTGTAGTTTACATGCCATATAGTGGAGATAATCCAGAAGAAGTAAAACAAACTAATTTAGATTACATATTAAAAGATAAAACTTTTGCAAGCTTAGATGCAGTTAAAAATAAGAGGGTAGTACCTATAATGCTTGGAGATATGTATGCAAGTGGAGTTCGTACTAAAGATGGTATAGTTAATTTCGCCAAAGGATTATATCCTGAGCTTGACTAGGGGTGAACAATGAATTATCAGAATAAACACAAAAAAATAATAAAAGGAGCACCCATTTATATGGGTGTTATTTTAATCCTAATATCTTTATTGATAATTTCTATAATGATAGGTGTAACTATAGGAAGTGCAGAAATATCTATAGGAGAAGCTTATAAAGTAATGGGGTATGAGGTGTTTAATATAAAGAGCTTTAGTGAGTACTCATCAGGAGCTATTCATGATGTTGTATGGTTGATAAGATCTCCTAGGGTTATATTAGCAGTAGCTATAGGAATGGGGTTATCTGTTAGTGGTGTAATTATGCAGGCAATAGTAAAAAATCCAATAGCAGATCCTTATGTACTAGGGGTATCATCAGGAGCAGCTTTAGGAGCAACGCTGTCTATAATACTTGGAATAGGTAGCTCGTTTGGAACAAATAGTGTAGGATTTATGGCATTTTTAGGTGCCTTGGTTGTATCTTTTTTTGTAATGTCTTTATCTAATTTGGGAGGAAAAGCAACTACATCAAAATTGGTACTATTAGGAATGGCAGCTAGTGCTGTTTGCTCTGCATTTTCAAATTTTATAATATATATATCAAATGACATAACTGGAATGAAGGATGTAACATATTGGCTTATGGGAAGTCTTGGAGGAGCAAATTGGGAAAATATTAAAGTAATACTTCCTATTATGATATTGGCTACTATATTTTTCTGGAGTAGATATAGGACTTTAAATTTAATGTTATTAGGAGATGAGGTGGCTATTACATTAGGAACAGATTTTCAGAGATCTAGAAATATTTATCTGATAGTAACTTCTATAATGATAGGATTTTCAGTGTATTCAGCTGGAACTATAGGATTTTTAGGATTAATAATTCCTCATATGACAAGATTAATTTTTGGAACAGATCATAAAAAACTAATACCTATTTCAGCTTTACTAGGAGCTATATTTTTAATATGGACAGATGTTGCGGCAAGAAGTATAATACCTAATTCAGAAATGCCAATAGGTATTTTAATTTCTATTATAGGTGCTCCTTGTTTCTTATACCTTATGATAAAAAAGTCATATGGATTTGGAGGGAATTAATATGGATGTATTAGTTAAAGATATAGAGCTTTCTATAGGTAGAAACAATATATTGAAAGGTGCATCGATAGAAGTAGGAAAAAAAGAATTTATTGGAATTATAGGGCCTAATGGAAGTGGAAAATCAACCTTTTTAAAATGTATATATAGAATATTAAAACCTGATAAAGGTTGTATACTTTTAGATAATGAACATCTAAATAGAATGTCTATAAAAGAATCTGCAAAAAAAATGGCTGTAGTTTCTCAACATAATTACTATAACTTTGACTTTTCTGTAGAAGAAGTTGTACTTATGGGACGTTCTCCTCATAAAAAAAGCTTAGAGAGAGATAACGCTAGGGATTATGAAATAGTAAGAGATTCTTTAGAAAAGGTAGGAATGTATGACTTTAGGAAGAGAAGCTTTTCTACACTATCTGGAGGAGAGCAACAAAGAGTAATTCTTGCTAGAGCATTAGCTCAACAAACTAAGTGTCTTATTTTAGATGAACCTACTAATCATTTAGATATTAAATATCAGATGCAACTTTTAAATATAGTAAAAGAGTTAAATTTGACAGTAATATCAGCTATACATGATTTAAACATTGCATCCATGTATTGTGATAAAATATATGCAATAAAAGACGGAAATATTATAGCTTTTGGAACACCAGAAGAAGTTTTAACTAAAGAATTTATAAAAGATACTTATGAAGTTGACGCAGAAATTATTAAAGACTCAAAAGGGCAAATGCATATACTTTATAGTAGATAATATAAAAACCTCCTTATGGCATGTATTCTACCATAGGAGGTTTTTTATTTATATTGTTCTAAAAAGGTTTCAGTTCAATGCGAGTTCAACCTTCATTTTTGCTAATTTGTCTTTTTATTTTAAGGCAGATACTGTTATATATACTTGAGATAAATATATTTATAATAGGTTCATAAATGTTGTTATAACTGCTGAGTTAAAAAATTCTATAAATAATGCTCCAACTAATGGCAATATAAAAAATGCACTTGGTGAAGGACCATATTTAGAAGTTACAGACTCCATATTTGCTATTCCATTTGGAGTAGCTCCTAGACCAAATCCACAGTGACCTGCTGCAAGTACTGCTGCTGTGTAATCTTTTCCCATGAATCTGAATGTAACAAAGTAAGCAAATATTATCATTAACAATGTTTGTAAGCTTAGTAGTATTACTATAGGTATAGCAAGATCTACAAGCTCCCATAACTTTAAGCTACACATAGCCATTGATAAAAATAATGATAAACATATTGAACCTAAGCTTTCTAATTCATCGCTTGCAATAGGCCATATTCCTTTTATATCTGAAATATTTCTCATAATAGCAGCAATTATCATAGACCCTATATAAGGTGGCATTGTTGCACCTATATTTGAAAACAAGTTTGATACTATAGTACCAAGTCCCATTGCTATTATTATTTGCATAGCTGAAGTTGTTAATTTGCTTTCTGAAAGTATTCCTATAGATACGTCAGTAAATGATACTTCTCCGTGTGAGTTTGTTGATACTGATTCTTCTCTTAACTCCATTTCCTCTGAATGAAGTCTATATTTTTGGATTAATTTATTTGCAACAGGACCACCGATAATACTTCCAGATACTAATCCAAATGTAGCACAAGCTAAAGCTATACTAAGGCCACCTTCAAGCCCTTTTGCCTCCATAAGAGGTCCAAATGCACCAGAAGCTCCATGGCCACCTGTCATAGAGACAGATCCAGCGGCTAATCCTAATAGTGGGTTTACACCTATCATTTTAGCAGATAGAACACCTAGTATATCTTGAGCCAATACCAACATTGTTGCTACAATTAAAAATTTAATTACTTGTGATCCACCTTTCTTTAAAACTTGGAAACTTGCAGTAAATCCAACTGTTGTAAAAAAGGCTGTCATTAATATACCTTGCAAAGTTGTATCAAATACTATGGTAATTATTCCCATTTGCTTTAATATAAATGATATTATCGCAAAAGAAAATCCTCCTACAACCGGTGCTGGGATACAGTACTTGTTAAATAGATTAACCTTATTTTTTATAAAAGAACCTATTAAAAATACAACAGTAGTAAATGAAATGCTTTGAATCATATCTAAGTTTAGCATCATCATTCCTAATTCACTTGAAAATTCAAACATAAATTCCCCCCATTTTTAATATAATTTACATAAAATGCCATGAATAGATATTATATTTCATTTCTTTTGAGCTTATTTTCTGACAATTTTGACCCAAAAAATATTTTATTTTATAAATATATATATTCAAAAAAATTTCAGATAGATTTATACTCAAAGCCTAATTTACTGAACCATTGTTTGTCTTTAGATAAAACTGTTACTATTTTATTTTCATTCTGTTTATTATACTTGTGTTATTACATAATGGCTAAAAATAAGCATCTTATTGCAATTATTACAGTTATATTACACATGAATTAGATATATTTATAATATAAACTGCATCGTTAACCTAATGAAATATATTCCATATACTACATTAGAATTTTAAGAAAGTCAAATTAATTGATTTTTATGTAAAAAAAACTATAGGTGCCTGACAAAATTATGAAATAAGATATGTTCATTTAGTAGATGTAGATATTGTAATTTAAGAAAAAATAGATCAAAAACATAAATATATTGTAAAAATATGTTTATTTATATTGAAAAGGAGGTACGTCATGGATAAAAAAATAAGATTGATATTGTTGTTGGACCTGCGGTATTTTTATCATCAACATATGAAGTTTATTTCTTAAATCAACACCAAAATAATGGAAATGTTTTGAATAATAAGGACGAAAAAATTGTTCAAAATAATTCTGATGGCAGTAAATTAAATAAAAATGAAGAAATTAATAGCAATAATATTATTAGTAATAATGAGTTAGTATTAACATACAACCAAATAAAAAATAATTTAACAAATAGTACTATAGAAAAAGGGAATGGATCTGTAATTAATATTAGAATACTTTAAAATAATATGTCCAAGTGAATCTTCTCTTACCACTAAAGGTGCAAGATTCGTTGTAAGTCCAGATAAGAAAACTTATACAATAATTGTACATGATAACTATGGGCATAAGGACAATAAGTATACTGTTTCAGTAAATATGCCTGATGAAACGGTTGTTGAGGGATTATTTAGATCCTATTTCAATCCACCTGTAACAAGTGGGGAAAATATAGACCGTTATGCAAAGGATAAAATGAAATTTGAATTTAATTCAGATGAACATTGGACATTATACTATGGAATATATGAATCTAACAATTCAGTATTTGCAGGTGATTAAACTACAACAATTGCGGAAGATGTACTTAGTGGAAAAGTAAAATGTACAAAAGCAAACTTAAATGCTAATTATAATGAATTAGATATAGATTTATCAGGTTATAATTTAACAAAGAACTCTAGATTATGGGTTTTATATGTTGATTATGATGGCAACTATCGCAATGGATTTGTAGATCATTATAAAATTCCAGAATTTACATGTTAACCTGATGTAGAAGAGGAAGATAAATCTTCACTAGATATTATTAATATAGAAGTATCTAACGGTTCTATGGGTGCACTTTTAGAGTTGACATTTAACGAAGATTTATTATATACATTTGGTCAGAATAAAATAAAGTTACAATCTTTAAGTGGAGGAACCTTACCAGGTAGAATTGGGATGTCTGTGTCATTCCCTTCGAATAAACTAAATTATGCAAGTATAGAATTAATGGGTGTAACTTTATCTGCTGGTGATTATCGTATAACTATTGAAACATTCGATTCAAAAGATAATCCAGTAAAAATAGTAAAAGATTTTACAGTAAAATAGAATATAAAAAGCTGTTACAGGATTAATATTTGTAACAGCTTTTTTATTTTTTATAAAAAGATGTTTAAGGATAGTATAACAGGGAATATATAATAATGAGAATCATTATCATACATTAAAAATATGATAAATATGTATAATTAATAAAAACTAGAATTCAAAAATAAATAATATAGGTGGTGACAGTTATGGATTTAATAACTAAAATAAGAAAAAATACAGGAGTTTTACATAGTGCAGCAGAGCATTCAGGAATTTTAAAAAGAATAGTAGATGGAAATGCATCAGTAGATAGTTATGTAGAGTATTTATTTAATCTTAGTGCAATGTACAAAGTAATAGAAGAAACTATAGAAAATAATAAGGATAATGAAGTTGTTAAAGAGTTTGCAACACCAGAATTATATAGACATAAATTAATAGAAAAAGATTTAGAATATTTCTTAGGTGAAAACTTAGATAAATATGAACTATTAGCATCAACAGTTGCTTTTGTAGAAAAAATAAAAGAAATAGGAAATACAAACCCAGAATTAATAGTAGCCTATGCATATACTAGATTTATAGCGGACTTATTTGGAGGAAGAACATTTGTATCTTTATTAAGTGTAAATTATAAAGTTCCTGTAGAAGGATTAAACTACTATAATTGTGAAGGAATAAAAAATATAAGAGCTTACGTTATGAATTATGCTACAAAAATAAATAGTATGAATCTATCTTCAGAATTAGAAGAAAAATTAATCGTTGAAGTAAGTAATGCTTATATTTATAACTTAGCAATATCTCAAGAGTTAGAAGCTAAATTATACTTAAATTAGGTAATACACATTTTAAAGTGTTTTTACATACACCCGAAACCATTTGTAAGAGGCTATATCAAAAATGATATAGCCTCTTAAATTATGATTTATTGTTATAATATAAATATAAAGTAGATAAAATAAAATTATGATTTATTATTTTTAAGATTTATAAAATAATTTGAGAGGGCAGTATGAAAAAAACATTATATGATTATGAGGAAGTAATAAAGAAACTTCCTTTAAAAAATAAATATACAAAATATGAGCTATTAATAGTAGATTTTTTAGTAGATGAAAAAGATAATATAGAAATATATTATGCTCCACATAATGAATACATAAATCACAAAGCTAAAATCTTTATAATAGGTATAACACCAGGATTCCAACAAATGAGTACAGCTATATCAACAGCTAGAAAAGGGTTTGAAGTTGGCGATGATATTGAAACTATACAATATAAATGTAAGGTGTTGGGTAGATTTAGTGGGAGCTTAAGAAAAAATATAATAAGTATGCTAGATGGAATAGAGCTTAATAAAGCTCTTGATATAGAAAGTTGTAATGAGTTATTTTCAGATAAAGATTATTTATTACATACAGTGTCATTAATACCTTATTCTGTATTTGTAAAGAAACAAAATTATACAGGTCATACCCCTAAACTAATAAAAAGTGAGTTTTTAATGAAGTATGTATATGAAAATTTTATCAATGAACTTAGACAATTAGAAAATCATGATGAAGTAATTTTAATACCATTAGGAAGAGCAGTTGAAGAAATTCTACTAAAGTTAGCAGAAGGGAATGTTATAAATGAAAATCAAATTCTAAAAAATTTTCCTCATCCATCTGGAGCAAATGTGAACAGGTTAGTTCAATTTGAAGAGAATAAATCAGAAATGATTGGTTTTATAAAATCCAAATTTAATTAAAAAATAACCGTATCAATTACTCTGATACGGTTTCTTTATCTTTAGATTTATCCACATATAAATTATATCCAAGTCCTACTATTACTAAAACCCCACCAATTACTTGATAAACAGATATTTTTCCAGTTGAAACACAATCTATTATTATTCCTGTGAATAATTGACCTACAAATAATAATAAAGTTAAATAAAAAGAAGAAACTTTAGAAGATAAAAATACCTGTAATGAAACAACAGCTACACCTACAAGTCCTCCGGAATAAAAAATCCAGGGAGCACTATAAGAACTAGCTGTGAATAATTTAAAAGTTTCTCCGCTAATTACTAATAATATAAATGAGCCAATAAGACCGAATATATAATTAAAGAATGTACTTTGATACACACCTATTTTATCTGATAAAACGAAGTTTACAGATCTAGAAATTACATTTGAGATTCCTGATAATATTGCTACTAATATATAAAACATAATATCCCTCCTTATTGTAAAGTCATTACATATATACCTATGATAATGATGATAAATCCTAATATTTTTTTCTTATCGAACTTATTTACAGGTAAATTAAAATATCCAAAGTGGTCTACTACTATGGACGTGATTAATTGACCTAATAAAGAAAATGAAACAGTTAAAGAAACTCCTAGGGTTGAAAAACTAGTATTAGTAAATAAAACTGTTAATATACCAATAAGACCTCCCGTAAACATATAAAATGGTATACCTTTAAGATTTTTAAATTTTGATTTAGTAACCAAAAGAATAGATATGATACCTATAAGCCCAACAAAATGTATAATAACACTAGAAGCATAATTACCAGATACTGTGCTAACACCACCATTTAAAGAAATCATTATAGCAAGTATTGCTCCTGTGAAAATTGAAATAAAATAATTCATAATATAATTCTCCTTTTTTAGAATAATAAATAAAATATCATAAAAAAATAATAAAAATGATGACATATGTCACATGTACCTATAGAATTTTAAATAACTTAAAAACTGGGAGGAAATATGATTTGAGAAAGATAGAGGATAAATTTTTAATAGAGAATTTCTATAATGAGTTAGATATGCAGAAATTATTTAATAAAGATATGAAAAGATATATGAAATTATTAAAATTTGAAATGCATGAGTATTTGTGTAGAGAAGATGAAGAATTAGAGTATTTTATGTTTTTAGTACAAGGAAAGGCAAAAGTATTTAAAAGTCTGCCTAATGGAAGATCTTCTCTTTTAAGTTTTTATAACTCTTTTCGAGCAATAGGGGATATAGAATTTATAAAAGAGGAAGTAGTATCAGGGACATTACAAGCTTTGAGTACTTGTTATTGTTTGGCCATACCAATGGATATAACAAGAAATCAATTAATAGAAGATAGTAAATTTTTAAAATTTGCATGTGAAAGTTTAGCTGAAAAATTAGCAGCCATAAGTATGAATAGTTCTATAAATCTACTTTATCCTCTGGAAAATAGATTGGCTAGTTATATCAATGAGATATTATTACTTAATAAAAATGGAAATATATATGTAGACTTTGATGAAAGTTTAGTTAATATAGCTGAACATCTAGGTAGTAGCTATAGACATCTATTAAGAACATTAAATGTACTATGTGAAAAAGATGTACTCCAAAAAGATAGTAAGGGATATAGAGTAACAAATAAAAATAAATTAGTAGAACTAGCTGGTGACTTATATAAAGATGTTAAATTTATATAAGTCAAAATAATGCACTTGTATTTAAATATAATCAAATCCGATTTTTATTTTAAGTGAGTAAATAATATAAAAATATGATACAATATGAAAGGTTATGATGACATAAAATCATATTAAAATCTCATATGATTTTAAATACTAAATTCTTTTTTAGAATTAACTACAAGAATTGGAGGAAATAATAATATGGAAAATTATCCAAATTGCCCTAAATGTAACTCAGAATATACTTATGAAGATGGAAATTTATTCGTTTGTCCAGAGTGTGCTCATGAATGGTCTAAAGAATCTGAACAAGTAGAAGAAAATGTTATAAAAGATGCAAACGGAAATGTATTAAATGATGGAGATACTGTAACGGTAATAAAAGATTTAAAAGTTAAAGGAAGCTCATCAGTTATAAAAATAGGAACTAAAGTAAAAAATATACGTTTAATCCATGAAGCATCTGATGGACATGATATAGATTGTAAAATAGACGGATTTGGCGCAATGAAATTAAAATCAAGTGTTATTAAAAAAATATAAGATATTATGTCGAAAAAACTAGGAAAATACCTAGTTTTTTTTTATTATTAAAAAAATTTAATATTAATTAAAATTTATCTTTAAAAATCATTTACTATGTGATATTATTGTTCATTGAAAGAAATGAAAAAATATTTATATAAATATTTTTTGCAAAAATTTTAAATACTAATTAAAACAAATTAATTAAAAGAGGGTAGAATAATGACAAAAGTACACAATTTTAACAAATACTTATTAGAAAAATGTCTTATCGGAAATGGTATAATAAACGGTATAATAAATGCAATTGTATTCTATGCAATGCATAAGAGCCAGCCAAATGCGACGTTTATGACAGCTGATATAGTTACAGATTTAGCAGCAACAAGTTTAATATTAGGCATTATATTGTCATTAATAGTATTACCTTTAACAGCTAAAGATGTTAATAATGGTAAAATTACTAGACAAGAGGGTGTTAATAGAATAGTCGGTTTCTTACCAAATAACAAATTTTTATTAACTTTAGTAATAGGTATAGTAACTATGATTATAATTACTGTATTAACTTGGCTTGTAGTTATGATATTTAATTTATCTCCATTAACAGTTAAAACAATGGGAATATTCAAAGGTGTAATGTGCACAATAGCTGGTATGATATCAGGATACCTTACTATTATGAAAGCTGTTTCTGTTGAAGCAAAATAATTAATTAAAACTAATATTATATATAAAAAAGCTAATCGATTAATTGATTAGCTTTTTATAATTTATTACCACATTTAGGACAGTACTCAAAATCCGATTGACCTATATACCCGCACTGGTTACATTTATTTATATTTTGAGAAATATTACTTAATAGTTCTAAATCATTATCAGTAATCGTAATATCTTCCCCTTTAAGGATTTTAGATCCTATATTTTCATCTAATAAATAGATAGAATTACAGCATGTATTTCTTACATAATATTTTTTATTCCATTTAAATAAAGGAATGAAAAATAAGCTGAAGTACATATAACACATGTAAACTTCCATATGACCAAAAGATTCACATTTTGGACAAATCATATTTTGAACAAAGTCTAATTTCTTTTCTTGATTTGAAATACCACCAATAAAAAACATAATATCAACTCCTAGTTTTTATTATATCATAACGGAAATAATAGACGAATGGACAATTTAATATATAAGGTAAAAAAATTAAGCCATATTTAGATAAAAAATGCTTCAGATAAAAACATAAATTGCCACTAAAAAATTATAACTTTTTCTAAATATTATAGTATAATATATCTTTAGATTATAAAAATTTATAATGTCTTAATAATAGAAAGGGAATCTTAAATATGAAAAAAAATAATATAATATCAATAATTAAAGATTATATGATTATAACAATAGGAGTAATATTAGTAGCATTTGGTATACAATATTTTTATGCACCTAACGAAATAGCAGGTGGAGGATTAAGTGGTTTAGCTTTAGTCATAAGTAATTATATTCCTGTATTATCAGTAGGTACAATTATATTTCTAGGTAATTTAATATTATTTACAATATCGTTCATATTAGTTGGTGGAGACTTTGGTATGAAGACTATATATGCAAGTTTTGCACTTTCGGCTATTATGGATTTTATGGAAAAAATTATGCATTCACATGCTTTGACGACTAATTTATTTTTAGCAGTAATATCAGGAACTATAGTAATTGCAGCAGGTATTGGGATAACATTTGCGATAAATGCATCTACAGGAGGAACTGATATACTTGCAAAGATACTTAATAAATACTCTACAATAAACTTAGGAATCTCTTTATTGATAGTAGATCTATTTGTTGTTATTTGTGGAGCTCTTACATTTGGACTGGACAAAGGGATGTATTCTTTATTAGCTGTTATAATGAATGGTTTAGTAGTTGATAGAGTAATAATATATATCGAGAATAAACAAAAACAAAAAGCTAATTTAGAATCTAAAAAAGAATTAGTTTCTTAATAAAGTTATATAAACCATATCTTTAATATAAGATATGGTTTTCTGCTGTTAAAAAATAATTTACAATATATTGAGATTTCTCTATAGAAAATTGATAATGTGAGCATTATAATAATGTACTATCAATAAAGTTTAATAATTTGGTTAATATTAAGTTTAACAATATTCAAGGAGGAACAATTTTGAAAGATATTATAATAATAGGATCTGGAGTAGTAGGTTGTTCAATAGCTAGGGAGCTATCAAAATATAAACTAAATATAGCGGTAATAGATAAAAATGAAGATATTTCAGAAGGAATATCAAAGGCTAATAGTGGAATAATTCATGGGGGATTTAACGAAAAAAAAGGAACATTAAAAGCTAAATTAAATTTAGAAGCAAATAAAATAATAGATGACTTAGCAAAAGAATTAGACTTTCCTTTTAAAAGAAATGGATCTTTGATATTAGCATTTAATGAAGATGAATTCCAAAGAGTAAAAGAATTAAAAAATCAAGGTAATGATTTAGGGATAGAAGAATTAGAAATATTAGAAAAGGGAGAAGTACTCGATTTAGAAGAAAATATTAACTGTGATGTTGTTGGTGCATTGTATGTTAAAAATTCAGGTATAGTAAGTCCTTACGAAATGACATTAGCACTAGCTGAAAATGCTTTTGAAAATGGTGTTGAGTTTATATTAGGAAAAGAAGTAGTAGATATACATAAACAAAAAGACAAATATAAGCTTATTTTAAAAGATAATGATCATATAGAAGCTAAAATGATTATAAATGCATCTGGATTAGAAGGAGCTAACTTAAATAATTTAGTAAGTGATAATAAATATGAGATAGAGGGTATTAAAGGAGAATACTGCTTACTAGATAAGGTAGCAGGAACATTATGTGAAAGAACTTTATTCCAAGTTCCAAATGAATTAAGTAAAGGTGTATTAGTTACTCCAACAGTAGAAGGTAATTTATTAATAGGACCAAATGCAGACCTTGGAGAGGATGTAAAAACATCACGACGTGGTATTGATGAAATAATGGATAGAAGTAAACTAACTATGGAGAGAATACCTTTTGATAGGGTAATAAATACTTTTAGTGGAATAAGACCTAAAGTTAAGAGTAGAGATTTTATAATAGAGGAAGCAATGGATGCTGAGAAATTTATCAATGTAATTGGAATAGATTCTCCAGGATTAACTTGTGCACCAGCAATAGCTAATTATGTTGTAGATTTAATAAAAGATAAAATTGAATTAAATAAAAAATCAGATTTTAAGTCTCATAGGACAAAAATGGTTAGAATGAGTGAGCTTAGTATAGAAGAAAAAAATAAATTAATTTCTGAAAATCCGGCTTATGGGAAAATGATATGTAAGTGTGAGTTTGTCACTGAAGGAGAAGTAATAGATTCAATAAAAAGACCTTTAGGAGCTACAACCTTAGATGGAGTTAAAAGAAGAACGAGAGCTATGATGGGTGGTTGTCAAGGGACAGGATGTATGATACCTATAAGTGCTATTTTAAGTAGAGAACTAGGTATAGATATAAGCGAAGTTAATAAAAGTACAAAAAATTCTTCAGTTGTTGGATTTAAGGAGGATTAATTTATGGATATGTATGATTTAATCATTGTTGGTGGTGGAGCTGCGGGAATGCTTTGTGCTATCGAAGCAAGAAAAAGAGATATAAAAGATATACTATTAATAGAAAAAGATAATATACTTGGAGGAGCCTTATCTTCAAGTGATTTTAATATAAGTAATGAATTAAAAATTACTGGAAAATCTTATAGAAAATATCTAGTTGAAGAATTTGAAAAATGTGAAGTAGAAACAAAATTAAATACTATGGTATTAAAAATAGAAGATGATAACCAGATTCTTTGTACAAGTCCATCTAATGGTATTGAAAAAATAAAGGGTAAGAATATAATACTTGCTAATGGAGCGAAAGAAGGATCAAGAAAAGCACTAGATATGCTAGGAGATAGATGTTCGGGTATTTATACAGTAGGAATGGCTAAGAAAATATTTGCTATGGAAAATATGATACCAGGAAGAAAAATACTTATAGATGGCTCAAATACTCTTTATATGATCGAAAAAGAAATAAAAAAACATAATATAGACGTAGTAGGTATAATAGCTGAAGATGAAAATACTAATACTTACGGATTAACAGATAATATTTTATCAAATTATAAAATAACTTCTATTGAAGGAGAAGGAAGATTAAATAAAGTAGTTATAACTAAAGATGAAGAAGAAAAAGTTATAGAGTGTGATACCTTATTATTTGCTAGGCCTATGTTATCAGATGGGTTGGTAGCTATGAGAAGTGGAATAGATTTAAATCCAGAGACTACTGGTCCTAAGGTAAATGATCATTTTATGACGTCTAAAGATGGAATTTATGCATGTGGAAATGGAATATATATTCATAGATATATAGAAGATATAGAAAATGAATGTACAAGATTAATAGAAGGAATAGAAATTTAAAATTAATAAAAAGTAATATAATATTGAAATGATTCATTATTGTATTGCTTTTTTTATGCAAATTTATATTAATATATTATAGGAATTTAACTATTTCAAATGTCTTATTAAGTAATGATATTATGGATGCTTATGGTATTAAGATAGTAGTCTCAAGATGGTTTTTATATGATTTAGTTTAAATAATTCTGAAAAATGTAAAAAATAATACTATAATAATATTAATATTATTTTAGCATAATATATTAACAATTTAATGTAAGGAGCTAGTAAGAATGGAAAAAGTAGAAAGTTTTAAGTTAGATCACAATAAGGTTAAAGCACCATATGTAAGAAAGTGTTGCGTATTAGATGGTGCAATGGGGGATAAAGTAAGCAAATTTGATTTAAGATTTTTACAACCAAATGTAGAGTCTTTTGGAACAGCAGCAATACATGGATTAGAACATCTATTAGCTACATATTTAAGAGAAGAATTAAATAATATAATAGATTTATCTCCTATGGGATGTAGAACAGGATTCTATTTAATAATGTGGGGGGATGTAGAATCATCTATAGTAAAAGAAGGATTGGAAAAAGCGTTACATAAGGTTATAGACTCAAAAGAAATGATAGCAGCTACTGCTGTTGAATGTGGTAACTATAAAGATTTATCTTTATTTGGAGCTCAAGAGTATGCCAAAAAAGCATTAGAAGAAGGATTTTCTTTAAATATTTACGGAGAATAATATGACAAGAAATATTAAAAATTTACTTCAAATAGATAAAAATGAAGTATTAAGATATCTTCAGTATAAAAATCAAAACCTAAATGACAACATAAAAGAAGAAATTGATAAATGTATTAATAGAACAAAAGAAATTATAAATCCAAGATACATTTGCAGAACTTATTCTATAGAAAAACAAGATATTAATAATAATAAGATTGTTCATTTAAAAGACTCAAATATAAAGTTTGAGAGTGACGATATATATATACTATTTGATAAATGTGATGAATGTATTTTAATATCAGCAACACTAGGATTAGAAATTGAAAAGGAAATAAGAAAACTAACATATACTAATTTAAGTAAAGGATTAATAGTTGATGCATGTGCTACCACAGCTATAGAAGAAGTGTGTGATATTGTACAATATAATATAGAAAAGGAATTATTAAAAGAAAATAAGAGTATAACTATGAGATATAGCCCTGGATATGGGGATTTATCAATTGAAAAAAATATAGATATAATTAATGTTTTAAATAGTCAAAAAGAGATAGGCCTAACAGTTACAGACAGTGGGATTATGATTCCAAGAAAGTCTGTTGTTGCATTAATAGGAGTTTCTAAAAAGGGGATAAAAAGAGAAAAAAAATCTTGCGATAACTGCTCTAATAAGCATAATTGTAAGTATAAAAGGGAGGCTAAAATTTGTGGAAATTAAGGAATACTTAAGGGATAATATACTAATATTTGATGGTGCGATGGGAACGATGCTTCAAAATGAAGGGCTTCCAATTGGAGATAATCCAGAAGTATTTGGTATGAAAAATCCTGATAAATTATTAAAAATACATAAAAAGTATTTAGAGGCAGGAAGTAATGTAATAACTACTAATACTTTTGGATGCAATGAACTCAAAGTTACGAAACTGGGATATACGGTAGAAGAGATAATAGATAGTGCTGTTTCTATAGCTAAAAAAGCAATAGAAGAAAGTGATAAAACTAAGCCAAGATATGTAGCCTTAGATATAGGACCAATAGGAGAAATGTTAGAACCGATGGGAACTCTTTCTTTTGATAGAGCTTATGATATTTTTAAAAGACAAGCTATTCAAGGAGAAAAAAGTGGAGCGGATTTAATTATAATAGAAACTATGATGGATCTTTATGAGGCTAAAGCAGCAGTTTTGGCAGTTAAAGAAAATACTAATTTACCTGTAATATGTACTATGACTTTTGATGAAAATGGAAGAAGTTTTACAGGATGTTTACCAGAATCTATGGTAGCTACGATTGAAGGTTTAGGTGTAGATGCATTGGGTGTAAACTGCTCTTTAGGGCCAAAACAGTTATTGCCAATAGTAAAAACAATAACAGAAATCGCAAATGTACCTGTTATAGTGCAAGCTAATGCAGGTTTACCAGTATTGGAAAATAACCAAGCGGTATATAAAATGACTGCAGATGAGTTTTTTCAAGGTGTTAGAGAAT
Organism: Terrisporobacter mayombei; assembly: GCF_014333445.1. Taxonomy (GTDB): domain Bacteria; phylum Bacillota; class Clostridia; order Peptostreptococcales; family Peptostreptococcaceae; genus Terrisporobacter; species Terrisporobacter mayombei_A. Next base: position 74,398 of record NZ_JACRYU010000018.1, read on the forward strand.
TTGTTAAATTAGGAGCTTCTATTATAGGTGGATGTTGTGGTACTAATGAAACTTTTATAAAAGAAATATGTGATAATATTGACTTACTAGTAAAGCAAGAACCAAATAGAAAAGAAACTACTATAGTATGTTCAGCAGTAAAATATGTTGATATAAATGGACCAACTATAGTTGGAGAAAGGCTAAATCCTACAGGAAGAAAGCTTCTACAAGATGCGTATATTACGGGAAATAATGATTATGTAATAAATTTAGCTCTTGAACAAGGCAGTGAAGGTTCACAAATTATAAATGTAAATGTAGGTTTACCAGAGATAGATGAAGAAAATGCTATGATTAAAGTTATAAAGGGAATTCAAGAAGTGGTAGATACACCTTTACAAATAGACTCATCTAATATTAAAGCTCTTGAGAATGGTTTAAGATATTATAACGGAAGAACGATTGTAAACTCTGTAAATGGAAAAGAAAAATCATTGGAGGAAGTTTTACCTATAGTGCAAAAATATGGAGCTTGTGTTGTAGGACTTACTTTAGATGATAATGGAATACCTACTACAGCAGAGGGAAGATTTAAAATTGCTAAGAAGATAGTTGAAAGAGCTGAAAGTTATGGAATAAAAAGAAAAGACATATTTATAGATTGTTTATCTCTTACTGTTTCAGCTCAGCAGGAAGAAGCTTTGGAAACTATAAAAGCAATAAAAATGGTAAAAGAAAATTTAGGATGCAAAACTATTTTAGGAGTTTCAAATATATCTTTTGGGACGCCTAATAGAAGAGCTTTGAATAATACATATTTAAACTTAGCTCTTGGAGCAGGACTAGACCTAGCAATAATTAATACAGAAGATAAAAATATGGTTAATTCTATATATGCGTATAGAGTAATTAGTAATATGGATAAAGGCTGTGTAGATTATATAAAAAAGTGCAGTGATATTTCAGAAGATAGAAAAACTCTTAAAAAGAAAAATAATGAAAAACTTACTTTAGAAGATGTAATTGAAAGAGGTTTAAAAGAAGAAGCAAAAGGATTAACTTTAGAGATTTTAAAATCAAAGGATGAATATTACATTTTGGATGAAATATTAATACCTGCTTTGGATAAAGTCGGAGAAAAATATGACAAGGGAGAATTATTTTTGCCACAAATGATTCAATCTGCTGAAACTGTCAAAGTATCTTTAAATATTATAAAAGAAAGATTAAGTCAAAATAATAGTAATGATGGTTCAAAAGGGAAGATAATAGTAGCAACAGTTCAAGGTGATATTCATGATATAGGAAAAAATATAGTAAAAATAATGCTTGAAAATTATGGCTATCAAGTAATAGACCTTGGTAAAGATGTTCCTATTGAAGAAGTTGTAAAAAGAGCTAAAGAAGAAAATATAGAACTTATTGGTTTAAGTGCCTTAATGACTACAACAGTGGAAAATATGAAAAAAACCATATCAGCATTGAGAGATAATGGAATAAATGCAAAAGTATTTGTAGGTGGGGCGGTTTTAACTCAAGAATATGCAGATAAGATGAATGCAAATTATTATTCTAAGGATGCAAAATCAGCGGTAGAAATAGCCAAAATAAATTTTAACAGTAAAATATAATTGAAAAAAAATATGATAATATGTTAAAATATAAAAAGCAGTTTATAAAATTTTGAACTTAAAATAAGTAAAAAATGTGTTATAAATTGTCTTTATATGTTAATATTAAATAATAGTTAGTTGATAAATTAATCATTTAAATAATCTATGTATATATTAGGATTATTTGATTCAATATATAGAGGTTAATTAGCAGCTAATCATTAATCTACTTTAGATTAATAAAAATTAAAAATTTCTCGTCAACATAAAAAGAGGCTATTTTATAGCCTCTTTTTGTTTTAAAAATTTAATTAATTTTTATACTAAAATGCCCAGTTACCGTTTTTAAATATTTGGATATTTTCTCCTTTATGAGTAATACCAACTATATCTAAATCTGATGTACCAATCATGAAATCAACATGAGTTAAACTATCGTTTATTCCATATTTATCATATTCATCTTTAGGCAAATCAGCTCCATTTTTTATACATGTTGCATATGCCGAGCCTATAGCAAGATGGCAAGATGCATTTTCATCATATAAAGTATTATAGAATACTACATTAGTATCAGATATTGGGGATGAATAGGGAACTAATGCAACCTCACCTAAATAATGGGAACCCTCATCTGTAGCTATAAGATTTTTTAATGTTTCTTCACCTTGAGAAGCAGAACAATCTATAATCTTACCATCTTTAAAAGTTAATGAAAAATCATCAATTACATTTCCGCCATAAACTAAAGGTTTAGAACTATGTACGACTCCGTTTACTTCATACTTATGAGGTAGTGTAAATATTTCTTCTGTAGGTATATTTGGATTAAAGTTTATATTATTAGGGTCTTTAGATGCTCCACTCTCCCATATATGATCTTCTGGAAGACCTATAGTTAAATCTGTTTTTTCTGATTTATATTTTAATGTTTTAAAGTTTTTTTCATTTAAGAAAGCAGTTCTTTTTTCTAAATTTTCATTGTGTTCATGCCATGCTTGGATAGGATCTTCCTTATCTACTCTAGTACATTTAAATATTAAGTTCCAAAGTTTGTTTACAGCCTCATCGGCAGATACATCCGGGAATACTTTTTGAGCCCAAGCCTTAGTTGGAACAGATACTATACTCCATTTACATTTATCAGTTAGAGTATAGGATCTCCATTCTTTTAAAGCAGCTCCAGAAGCCTTTTGATAATTTGCAACTCTCTTAGGATCTACATTTTTAAGTAAATCAGGATTTTGAGCGTGTATACTTAAGAAAGCTCCACCTTCTTTAGCGATGTCTACATATTGATCTGATATCCATCTAGGGAATTCATTAAATACTTCATCCGGTGCGTATAGATATCTAGCTAATGAACATTCTTCATCTGACCACTCCACAAATACATTTCTAGCGCCACATTCATAAGCACATTTTACTGCATGTCTTACAAAATCTGCACATTCAATAGGAGTTCTGATAAGCAGAGTTTGATTTGGTTGAATATTTACACCAATCTTAATAGCTAACTCTGCATATTTTTTTAAATTGTTATCTAAATCCATCTTTAACCTCCATTTATAAAGTTTACTAATAACTCTATTATACCATTATATTATAGTTTTAATCATATCAATAATAATCATACAGAAAGTTGTATTATAGTTAAATTGAAAATATTTTTTATAAAAAAATCTAACAAAAATGAAATATTATATTTTAAAAAATCTTTAAAAATCTTATAATAAAATAATGAGAATAAATTAAGAAATTGATTACATCTAAAGCAGATAAATTTATGATAAAAGATGGGAGATACATTTCAGTTAGGAGGTTATGGGTGAAGTTATATGATGCTATTTTTTATAGAAAAACTATAAAAAGCTATTCAGAAAAAAAAATAAAGCAACCATTATTAGAAGAAATAAAAAGACTATGCTGCAATATAACTTATCTAAATAACGATTTAAATATAAAAGCCCATTTAATTGAAAGAGGACATTTGATAGATTTTTCTATAGGTAAAGAATATGAGGTTAAAGCACCGCACTACATACTTGTAACATCAAATAAAGGTGAAAGATATTTGCAAAATGTAGGGTTTGCTATGGAAGAATTAATTTTAGAGCTAACTTGCCTAGGAGTAGGAAGTACATGGTTACAATGTAAATTAAAAAGGGAAGATGTTGAAGAATTCATGCAATTAGACGAAATAGATAAGGAAGATGATGAATATGAAGATAAAATAGAGTATCCAGTATCACTGATTGCAATTGGCTATCCAGATAAACATGATAGTTTATTTAGAAGAAGTAAAAATAGTTATGACAGAAAAAAAATGAAAGATGTTTGTAAAGCTTTTAATCCAAAATGGAATGAAGTTTTTGAAGGAGTAAGAGTATCTCCGTCTATTATGAATCAACAACCATGGTTATTCAAAGAAAGTGAGCAAGGATTTGATTTATATGAATGTTTACCAAAGAAAAGATATAACATCGAAAATGAAAGCAAAATAAGTATGGGGATTGCATTAAGACATTTTGATATATGTTGTAAAGAAAATAATATAAATGTTGAATATGCAAAGAAAACTGTTAGGGGTAAAAGAAGGAAAGAATATTTCATAAGCATTATTGATAAAAATCAATAAGAAAAATAGTGTGTTATATAAAGAATAGTTGACACAAAATGAAATAAATGTAATAATTATATAAACTTGTTTTTAATAAGATAAGAGCAATTTATATGTTAGTCCAGAGAGGCTAAAATAGATTGCTGAATAAATTTTTTAATGATTATAATAAAATGAAAATATAATAAAGTCTTTTAAAATAGTCCAGAGAGGCTGATAAAGATGAAACATAACTAATACGAATTATTTTTAATGTTTAGATTATGCATGCAGAATCCTTATACCTCTTTTGGTGTAAGGATTTTTTTAAGGCTTTATTAAGAGGGAGTGAATAAAATGATAAATGGAAAAGAAAAATTAATCGTTGCAATCGACACAGATGATTTTGATAAAGCTAAGGAATTGATAGACCAGCTAGAAGATAGTGTAGATATATTTAAAGTAGGTTTAGAGCAATATGTTGCTACAAAAGGAAAAACAGTTGATTACCTTAAAGAAAAAGGTAAAAAGATATTTTTAGACCTTAAGTTTCATGATATACCAAATACAATGAAGAGTGCAGTTAGAGCAGCTGTAAGAGATAATGTATGGCTAATGACAATACATGTTTCCGATTTAGAAGGAATGAGACAATGTGCTTTAGTAGCTAAAGAAGAGGCTGAAAAATTAAATATAGAAAAACCTATAATTGTAGGCGTTACAGTATTAACTTCATTAAGTAATGAAGACTTACAAGATATAGGGTGTAATATGACAACAGAAGAGTTAGTAATAAAGAGAGCAAAATTAGCAAAGGAATCAGGAATAGATGGAATAGTATGTTCTGCTAAAGAAGTGAATAGAATAGTAGAAGTATGTGGGGAAGATTTTGTTACTGTATGCCCAGGAATAAGACCAGCAGCATCAAGTGCAGGAGATCAAAAAAGAGTAGTTACTCCAGCAGAGGCTATCAGAAATGGAGCTAAATATATAGTTGTTGGAAGACCTATAACTAAGAGTGAAAATCCAAAACAATCAGCAATTGATATTGTAAAAGAAATAGAAAATGCTTAGGGGGCAAGGGGTATGAAGGCGAAATTAATTTTAGAAGATGGAACTATTTTTGAAGGAAAGGCTTTTGGATATTTAGAAGATTCTGTTGGAGAGGTTGTATTTAATACTTCAATGACAGGATACGGAGAGGTTTTAACAGATCCTTCTTATTATGGACAGATAGTTACAATGACTTATCCTTTAATAGGAAACTATGGAATAAATTTAGAAGATGTACAATCTAATATGGTATCAGTAAAAGGGTTCATAGTTAGAGAAAAAAGTGATGAACCAAATAACTTTAGATGTGAAATGAGTTTAGATGTATATTTAAAACAAAATAAAATAATAGGTCTTGAAGGAATTGATACAAGAGCCTTAACTAAAATATTAAGAAATAACGGTACTATGAAAGGTATCATAACAATAGATAATGAAGCTAAATTAGAAGATATACAACATAAGTTAGATGCTTTTGAAAATAACACAGCAGTTATGACTGTATCAAGAAAGCAAGTGGAACATATCGAAGGTACTGGACCTAAAGTCGCAATAATGGATTACGGTGTAAAACAAAATATAATAGATAACTTTGCTGAGAGAGGATGCGATATAACTATATTCCCAGCTTTAACTTCAGCACAAGAAGTTTTATCTACTAATCCAGATTTAATATTCTTATCAAACGGGCCTGGGGATCCAGATGATTTAGAAGAAATAGTAGAAAATGCTAAACAAATGGTAGGAAAAAAACCTGTAGCAGGAATTTGCTTAGGACATCAAATTTTAGGAAAAGTATTCGGTGGAAAAACTTCAAAACTTAAATTTGGTCATAGAGGTGGAAATCATCCAGTAAAAGATTTTGAAGAAAATAGAGTATTTATAACATCTCAAAATCATGGGTACTATGTAAGTGAAGTTCCAGAATGCATGGAAGTAACTCAAATTAACTTAAATGATAACACAGTAGAAGGAATGAGACATAAAGAGCTTCCAGTTTATAGTGTTCAATATCACCCAGAAGCTTGTCCAGGACCAAAAGACAGCACTTATGTATTTGATAAATTTTTAGAATTATTATAATTGTTTAGATGGGAGAAAAAAGTCATGCCTAAAATAGATAGTATTAAGAAAACATTAGTATTAGGTTCAGGACCTATTATAATAGGGCAAGCAGCTGAATTTGATTATTCAGGGACACAAGCTTGTGGAGCTTTAAAAGAAGAGGGAGTAGAAGTTGTTCTTATAAATAGTAATCCTGCAACGATTATGACAGACAAAGAAGTTGCAGATAAAATATACATAGAACCTTTAACAATAGAAGCAATAGAAAAAGTAATAGAAAAAGAAAGACCAGATAGTTTACTTGCAGGAATGGGTGGGCAAACAGCTTTAAACCTTGCAGTTGAGTTAAGTGATGCTGGAATATTAGATAAATATAATGTACAAGTAATCGGAACATCTATAGAATCAATCAAAAAAGGTGAGGACAGAGATACTTTCAGAGAAACAATGAAAGAAATAAATCAACCAGTTATAGAAAGTGATATAGTTACTAACTTAGAAGACGGTATCATATATGCTGACAAGATAGGATATCCAGTAATAGTTAGACCTGCATATACTTTAGGGGGAACTGGTGGGGGAATCGCCAATGATAGAGAAGAATTAACAGAAATATTAAATCATGGATTACAATTAAGTCCAGTTACTCAAGTTCTTTTAGAAAAAAGTATAAAAGGATGGAAAGAAATTGAGTATGAAGTAATGAGAGATGGTAATGGAAACTGTATAACTGTATGTAATATGGAAAATGTTGACCCGGTCGGGGTACATACAGGAGATAGTATAGTTGTTGCACCTAGCCAAACTTTAAGTGATGTAGAATATCAATTATTAAGAAAAGCGTCTATAGATATAATAAATGCTATAGAAGTTAAAGGTGGATGTAATGTACAGATAGCTCTTCATCCTCACAGATTAGAGTATGCAATCATAGAAATAAATCCTCGTGTAAGTAGATCATCAGCATTAGCTTCTAAAGCGACTGGTTATCCAATTGCTAAAGTTGCAGCTAAAATAGCATTAGGATATACATTAGATGAAATAGAAAATGCAGTAACTAAGAAAACTAAAGCTTGTTTCGAACCAACATTAGACTATGTTGTTGTCAAAATACCAAAATGGCCTTTTGATAAATTCAAGCAAGCAAATAGAGTATTAGGAACAAAAATGATGGCTACAGGTGAAATAATGAGTATAGGTAGCAATTTTGAAGCTGCTTTATTAAAAGGAATAAGATCCCTTGAAATAGGAAAATACTCTTTAATTCATAAACCATCACAAAAAAGAACAATAGAAGAATTAAAAGAAAGAGTTGTTATGCCTGATGATGAAAGATTATTTGACTTATGTGAAATGATAAGAAGAGGCTACAGCTTAGATATGATAGAAAAAATAACTGGTGTGGATAAATGGTTCTTACATAAATTTAAATGGATAGTGAATAAAGAAGAAGAACTTAAAACTATGAAAATAGAAGATTTAAATAAGGACTATCTACAACAATTAAAGAAAAAAGGATTCTCTGATAAAGGTATAGCAGATTTAATGAAAATAAGTCCAGAAAAAGTTTATGAACTTAGATCTTTATATAATATAAATCCAGCTTATAAAATGGTTGATACTTGCGGAGGAGAGTTTGATGCATTATCTCCATACTACTATTCAACTTATGAGCAATATGATGAAGTAGTAGTTAGTGATAAGAGAAAAATAATAGTTTTAGGATCTGGGCCAATAAGAATAGGTCAAGGTATAGAGTTTGATTACTGTTCAGTTCATTGTATAAAATCATTAAGAAACATGGGAATAGAGACTATAATAATAAACAACAATCCAGAAACGGTAAGTACAGATTTCGATATATCTGATAAATTATATTTTGAACCATTAACAGAAGAAGAAGTTTTAAACATAATTGAAAAAGAAAATCCAGAAGGTGTTATTTTACAATTTGGTGGTCAAACAGCTATAAAATTGGCTAAGTTCTTAAGCGAGAAAAATATACCTATATTAGGGACTGATTTCGAAGATATAGATGCAGCTGAAGATAGAGAAAAATTTGATGAACTACTTGAAAAACTAGATATAAATAGACCAAAAGGAATAGCTGTATGGTCTGTTGAAGAAGGTATAGCACATGCTAAAGAAATAGGATATCCAGTACTAGTTAGACCTTCATATGTACTTGGTGGTCAAGGTATGGAAATAACTTATGAAGAACATAAATTAGAAGCATACCTAAGAAGTGCTTTTGAGAGAGATAGTAAAAATCCTGTACTTATAGATAAATATTTAGTAGGTAGGGAAATAGAAGTTGATGCTATATGTGATGGAGAAGATATATTAATACCAGGTATAATGGAACATTTAGAGAGAGCTGGGGTTCACTCAGGAGACTCTATAACAATGTATCCAAGTCAAAATATATCTGATGAAATAAAAGATAAAATATTAGATTATACTAAGAAAATAGCTTTAGAACTTAATGTATTAGGAATGGTAAATATTCAGTTCATAGAATTTAAAGGAGAACTTTATATCATAGAAGTTAATCCAAGAGCTAGTAGAACAGTTCCATACATAAGTAAAGTAAGTAAAGTACCAATAGTTGATTTAGCTACAAAATGTATGTTAGGATCTAAATTAAAAGATTTAGGATATGGAACAGGAATATACAAAACTCCAGATTTAATATCTGTTAAAGTTCCTGTATTCTCAATGTCAAAATTAGCTAGGGTAGATGTAAGCTTAGGACCTGAAATGAAATCTACAGGAGAAGTTTTAGGTGTAGGAGAAACTTTAGAAGAAGCTTTACACAAAGGATTTATAGCAGCAGGAAAAGTTATGTCAGAGGATAGAGGAACAGTTCTTGCAACTGTAAATGATCATGATAAAGCTGAGTTCTTAGAAATAGCTAAAGATATGAATGAATTAGGATATATATTCTTAGCAACAGAAGGAACTGCAAAAGTTTTAAGTGAAAATAATATAGATGTTAAAGTTGTTAATAAAATAGGAGAAGCAAGACCTAATATACTTGATGCAATAACTAATAATCAAGTTGATATGGTTATAAACACTCCAACAAAAGGTAACGATGCAACAAGAGATGGATTTAAAATAAGAAGAACTGCTACAGAATACAATGTAGATATCATGACTTCTTTAGATACACTAAAAGCATTAGTTAATGTTAACAAAAAACATATAAGCAAAAATCAATTAAAAGTTTATAATATAGCTGAATAATTACTAACAAGATGGCTGATTAATGTGGATTAATCAGCCATCTTTTAATTCCATAAACTTTAAATTTGTGGATAAATTAAAAATACATTCTATAAGGTGGTTGATGTCTATTAGCTCTGCTTCTATTGAAATTCATATTTTTTACATTGCAGTAGAAGCGAGGATTTACATAAGATTCAAAGTTTGTAAATTCAAGTACAAATTTTGGTATACCAGCTTCTTGAGGAGCAATTTCGTCTAAAGCAAAATAAATAACTATACCTTTATCTGTCAAATAGAAAGCTTGATCTTTAGGAATATCAACAACTGTATCAGGATAGAATGCCTCTGGATTTTGGCTAATTTGGTAGTTAATAAAGTCTGATACCAGCTTCAAGTAATTAACACCAGGTCTAAATATATCTTTAAGTAATAATTGATTTCCTGATAATAAGTCTATATTGTAACTATATAAATCGTTGTATTTAAGTGAAGTGTTGCCTTCGTAAGCATAGAGATTTAATATAATACTAATAGCTTGGTTTTTATTAAAAGTTATTGCATAATCTGAATATACTTGATAATTTTCCTTTTTCTGACTCCCATTTGAATTTTCAGTATTTATTTGCTGCTCTTCTTCAAAGATTCCGTCTTTGAAAGTATATACATCGGAACGTATAGTATTATTTAAATAATTTAAAATATTTTCATTAACTTGGAAATAGCCATTTTTAACATTATGGATAACAGGATACTTTAAATCATAATAGAAATATTCATTTCTACCTATATCCTCTACAAATTGGATATACAAGGTATTAAAAAAACATGTATTGTTAATGGGCTCTAAATTCATACTTAATTCCTCCTAGACAAATTATTTACATTAATAATTTATATGCAAGAAAAAATGAAATAATAATATATTGATGTAAATGGGTATAACCATTGAAAATAAGGAATTAAATAAAGTATATAAACTCATTAAAATACCTAAAATAAAATTAGTTAGTATGATATAATACATAGGATTAGTAAGAAATTTAGGAGGATATAAATGTTATTATTAGCAGACAAATGGAAAGATTATGAACTTATAGATATGGGAAACGGAGAAAAATTAGAACGCTGGGGAGATATAGTATTAAGAAGACCAGATCCTCAAGTTATGTGGCCTATTAGGAAAGAAAGTGGTTTATGGAAAACTCCTCACGGACATTATCATAGAAGTGCAAAAGGTGGAGGCCATTGGGAGACTAAAAAGAAATATCCACAAAAATGGACAGTAAACTATAACGGATTAAAGTTCAATATAAGTCCTACTGGATTTAAACATACAGGGTTATTCCCAGAACAGGCGGCGAACTGGGATTGGCAAATGGATATGATAAAAAAAGCAGGAAGACCTATAAAAGTATTAAACTTATTTGCATATACTGGTGGAGCAACAGTAGCTTGTGCAGCAGCAGGAGCAGAAGTTTGTCACGTTGATGCATCTAAAGGAATGGTTACTTGGGCTAAAGAAAATTTACAAACATCAGGACTTGGAGATAGAAAAGTAAGATTTATAGTAGATGATGTTGTTAAGTTTGTTGAAAGAGAGATAAGAAGAGGAAATAAATACGATGCTATAATAATGGACCCACCTTCATATGGAAGAGGACCTAAAGGTGAAGTTTGGCAAATAGAAGAAAAATTATATGGTTTAGTTGATTTATGTACAAAAGTTTTATCAGATAAGCCTTTATTCTTCTTAATAAACTCATACACAACTGGATTATCTCCAATAATATTAGAACACATACTAGATGCTACAGTTGCTAGAAAAGCTAAAGGTGGTAACATATATGCAGGAGAAATAGGAATACCTACATCAAAAGATGGAAAAGTGCTTCCTTGTGGTATATTTGGAAGATGGGAGAGTAAATAACAATGATAAAGGTTATATATGAAGATAATCATTTATTAGTTGTTGAAAAACCTGTAAATATATTATCACAAGGAGATAATACCAATGATGATGATATGGTAAATCTTCTAAAGAAATACCTTAAAGAAAAATATAACAAGCCAGGAAATGTATTTGTAGGATTGGTTCATAGATTGGATAGACCTGTTGGAGGTTGTATGGTGTTTGCTAAGACGTCTAAGGCAGCTTCTAGGCTATCAGAACAAGTTAGAAATAAATCTTTTAAGAAAACGTATAGGGCTGTTATACATGGAAGTATGGATAAAAGACAAGATAATCTTTTAGACTATCTATATAAAAATAAAAAGACTAATATGGTTAGTGTAGTTAGCAAAAATACTAAAGATGCTAAAGATGCTAGACTATCATATGAGACACTAGATTCTAAAAAAGGATTAAGCCTTATCCAGATAGATTTACAAACAGGTAGACCACATCAAATAAGGGTACAATTCTCAAGTAGGAAACATCCTTTATTTGGAGACCAAAGATATGGTAAAGATTTAAATAAAGTAGGTCAACAAATATCCCTATGGTCTTATAAAATTGAACTAGAGCATCCAACAAAAAAAGAACGAATGGAATTTGTCTGTGATGTTCCAAATGAATACCCGTGGAATACTTTTACTGTATAAAAATAAGGAGATATCATGGAAAGATATAAAGGATTTTATATTGATGAACCTTATGGAAATAATGTTTTTTCATATGAAGAAAGAGAAAATAAAAAAATTTTCATACCAAAATTAATAAAAGGCAACTTAGAAGACGTAAAAGTAGGAGAACACATTGTTTTTAATGAGATAGATGATGATATTGAAATTAAAGCGAAAGGCCTTAAAAATTTAGTAGAATATAAACTAAATGAAAAAACTATTTATGCTTTTGATAACCATAATCATGCTTTTTATTTTTGGATGAAAAGTTTAAAAAATAAAGAATTTAATAAAGGTTGTAAATTAGTACATGTAGATCAACATAAAGATATGAGGGAGCCGCATAGCTATGATGTTGATATAGAAAACTTAGATAATGTATTTACATATACAAATAAGGTTCTTAACGTAGGTAACTTTATTCAACCTGCTTTAAAAAAAGAAATATTTTCAAAAGCTATAATAATTGATAGTTCATATAGTTTTGAAGTAGATATAGAAGGAGAATATGTTTTAGACATAGATTTAGATATATTCTCCAAAGATATGGATTATATTCCTTATGATTTTAAATTAGAAAAAATAAAAAAACTCATAAAAGGAGCAAAAGTTATAACAATTGCTACTAGCCCATATTTTATAGAACAAGACTATGCTATAAAGGTATTAAAAGAACTATTTAATTGTGATATAATAATAAGATAGCTAAATAATGAAAAATATAATTAAAATTTAGGAGGAACGTTAATATGAGTTTATTAACAGAATGGAGAGCTTTAAGTGAAAATCTTGAAACTCAAGAAGCAGAAATAAAATTCTGGGAAGAATATTTAAAAGTAGAGGCTGGAATATATAACGAGTTATTAAACAATAAAGTTGAAGTTGTAGAAGGTAAGGTTGCAGATTTAGCTGCTAAATATAATACTTCTGTAGAATACTTCATGGGATTCATAGACGGAATAAGTGAAAGTTTAAAAGAAGATATAGTTTTAGAAGAAATAGAAGCTGATTCAGAAATATCTTTAAAAATAGATTTCGAAAAATTATACTATAATATGTTAAACGTAGAAGCTGAATGGTTATACACTTTACCAGGTTGGGAAGGTATATTATCAGCTGAAAAGAGAAAAGAATTAGAAAAAGCATACAAAAAATCTAAAACTGTTGTTAAAGAAAACAAAGTTGGAAGAAATGATGCTTGTCCATGTGGAAGCGGTAAAAAATACAAAAAATGTTGTGGAAAATAATTAATCTAAACTACCTATAATAGGTAGTTTTTTTAGCCATAGATAATAAGTCTAATTATCTATGGCTTTATTTATTGCAGATAATAATTTATTTTTAAAGATATTAATATCTACATCTTCCATCTCTATAGGAACTTGAATTTTATCAAATAAATCGAAAATAATGTCATCGGTAAATTTACAAACTTTAGTGTTGCCTATTATTATATTTTCATATTGACCGTATTGCTGTCTAACATCATAAGAATCAACCGCATTTATAAATTTATTAAGCTCATCAAATTTGAGAACCCATCCAGATGTTATATATAAATTTTTATCATCAATAATATTTTTTTTATCATCACTTTTTATTATTAACTCTATACAATTAGAATCATTAAAAGTAATTACATTATCATAATCTTTTAAGAAACTATGGAACATATAATGACACTTGCTACCGTATAATAATATAACTTTATATGATTTTAATTGATCTAAATTACTAATAATTTCTGATTTAAGTTTATCCAAATTAGTATGCAATCCAAATGGTAAATATTTAACCTCAATATTTTCTTTAAATTTTTTCTCGTTTTTAATTTCTTTTAAAACTTTATCTAATTCTGGCTCAAATACCCCACAAGATAATATAAATATTTTCATATAGATTATAACCCCCCTCTTATTATTTAATAAAAATAAGTCCCATAATTACATTATATATTAACAATTATCTAATATAAATAAATAACATATTGGGCCATCACTTTATTATATTTAACAAAATATCTTTTTTCTCAGCATGTGAACAAATTTTTTTCTAAAACATACTATGAATTAAAGTCATATATTTTTTTAAGGAGGACAACTATGAAAGAGGGAGATATAGTAGTTAGAAAGTCTTATAATAAAGATATTATTTTTAAAATAACAGGATTTTCTAAGGATGAAGATAATAAAAAAATAGCTATATTAAAAGGTGTAGCTTTTAGAGTTATAGCAGATGCTTATTTAGATGATTTAGAAAAAGTAGAAGAAAGCGATATGAGAAATGTTTTAATTGATAAGAATGTTGAAAGTTTATTATATAGATCAGTGGTAAATGCTAGGGAAAGACAAAAAAAAATGTATAGGGGAGTACCAAAGTTACAAGCTAGTAATAATGTGTATGGAGTGCCAGGAAAAGTCCTTCAAATAGATGGAGATAAAGAATACTTAAAGATATGCTTAGATGTTTATACAGAGCTGGGAATACCTGCGGTAGGAGTTGCAATACCAGAAGCTAATCAGTATAAGGAAGTAAGAGCGCTGCTAGAAAAGCATAAACCAGATATACTGGTAATAACAGGGCACGATGCAATAACATCTAAAAAATCAAGTTTAAAGGATATAAATAATTATAAAAATTCTTATAACTTTATAAAGACTGTTAAGGAGGCAAGAAAATGGCAGCCTGATTTTGATAGTTTGGTTATATTTGCCGGAGCATGTCAATCTAATTATGAGCAAATAATGAAAGCTGGAGCTAACTATGCAAGCTCTCCAGGAAGAATAATGATACATGCCTTAGATCCTGTATTTATAGTTGAAAAAATAGCTTGTTCCAGAATAGATATGGTTGTACCTATAGAGGAAGTAATAGAGCAAACTATAACTGGATATAAGGGTATAGGTGGTTATGAAACAAGAGGAAAATTTAGATGGGCAATGCCTAGATTAATATAATTTTTTATTTAAAATAATATTTAAAAAATAATACTGTATTCTTTAAAAATACTATTGACAAGTGTTGAAAAAATATATAAAATAGTTAGTTAAAACATTTGACAACACCTTCTTTTTGTGATATTATGTAAACATAGAAACTAGAAGAGGGTGATATTATGGCTACTATTCAAACTTTGGATAATATTAGATTAAGTTTGGAAAAACATCTAGGTAAGAAGATTCTGTTAAAAGCAAATAAGGGAAGAAAACAAATAACAACTAAGAGGGGAATTTTAGAGAATGTATACCCTAGTGTGTTTATAGTAAAGTTAGAAGCTAACGGAAGTGAATATCAAAGAGTATCATATAGTTACTCAGATTTATTAACTGAAAATGTTAAAGTAAAAGTTTTTAAAGAAGAAAAGATGACTGAAGATAAATTAAATGTGAGTTAAAAATTATACCTATTAAATTAGGTGTAATTTTTTTTTTATCTCTTAAATATAAATATAGTGTGATAGTTTATTTATATTTAGGAGGGACAAATATGGAGCTAATTAAAGATATAATCAAAATAGATAGCAGAATGGATTTTGGTAAGTATCAGACATTTATTGAGTCTGAGGTTGTAGTACCAGATGTTAAATCAGATGTATATGAGATTGTGGATACTCAAGGGTACATAGCATTGAGTAAAATTGATATTTCAGATGGAAAACTTGTTTGTAGAGGAAGTTTTAATTACAATGTAATGTACATTGCAGATGATAAGAGTACATTATCTAATGTTTGTGGAAGGATTGATATCAATGAGGTTATAGAAAAAGATACTATAGTTCAAGATATGGAACATATGTTATATCCTGAGGTAGAACATGTTGATTGCACAATAATGAATGAAAGAAAAATAAGAGTAGGAGCTCTTATTAATATCAAAGGTAGTTTATTTGAAAAACAAAGATTAGATATAGTTAAAGATGTTTCTCAAGTTGAATGTATTCAAAAACATAGAAAAGAAATAGTTTATCAAGATATCGTAGGAATAGAAAAAACAGAAAGTGTAATAAGAGATACAATAGCGATAAGTTCAGAAGAAGTTAGTGCGATAATAAATGTAGCTCCTATTGTAAAAGTTAAAGAAAGTAGAATAGCTGATAACAAGGTAATAATTGGTGGAGTATTAAGTATTAGTCCTTTAGCTTGTACTTATGATGGAGATATTGTTGAATTGGATAAAGTAAATATGGACTTTACTCAGTTTATAGAAGTTCCAGGTGCATTTGATGGAATGAAAGAAGAAACTATACTAAGTATAGGTGACTTTAATTATAATTTTAAACAAAATGCTGAAAGTAATACTTGTATGCTAGAAATAGAATGCACAGTATGCTGTAAAGTAAAAGTTACTGATGAGGTAACAAGGGAAGTGTTGCAAGATGCTTATTCACCTCAGAAAATAGTAAAATTTGATCATAGATTAATAAATTTAAATAAAGAATTATGTACAATGACAGAAAATTTTACTATTAGAGAAACTTTAAACAATGATTACGATAATGTTGAAATAAAAGATATAGTTAGTGTATGCCCATCTATATCAATAGAAAATGCATATATTGAAGGAAATAAGAGTATTATACAAGGTATAATAAAAGCTGTTGTGCTATTTGTGCCTGTTGAAGGCGAAAAAATGATTTATAAAATATCAGAAGAAATTCCTTTTGAAAATGATATCAATATTGAAAATTTAACAGATACTTGTTCAATATTTAATACAGTATGTATAGATAGAGTTGAAACGGATTTAAATAGAGATCAAATTGATATAGTTATAAAAGTTAAGAGATTCACAGAAGCTGTTGATAAGAAATCAGAAAGTTTTATTATAAAAGGTGAGGATCAAGGCGAGTATGATCTTTCTAAAGCTCCAAGTATTATAGTTTATATTTGCAAAGAAGGGGATAATCTTTGGAATATAGCTAAGAAATACAATACTACTGAGGAAGAAATTTCTCAAGTTAATGAAATTAAGGTTGATGAACCTATAAAGCCAGGCAAATGCTTGATTTTACAAAAGAAGGCACTTCAATCAAATTAGTAAATTGACAAAAACAAAATAATAGGGGATAAAACCCCTATTATTTTGTTTTTGTAGTATAATAATTATTGTTAAAAATGCACCGTACTAAGTGTAAGACGTACAGGGAGGAAAAGATGAATTCTATACATTTAAAAAGTAGAGCTAAAATTAATTTATCTATAGATGTTTTAGGAAAAAGAGAAGATGGTTATCATTTAGTAGAAATGATAATGCAGACCATAGATTTATATGATAATATAAAAATTTCTTCTTTAAATGAAAATAAAATAATAATAAAAAGTAATAGTTTAGAGATACCTCTAAATAATGATAATATTGTATATAAAGCAGCAAATTTAATAAAAAATAAGTTTAATATAGATTGTGGTGTAGAAATATATATAGAAAAAAATATACCTATAGCAGCTGGTATGGCAGGCGGAAGTAGTAATGCAGCAGCAGTATTGGTTGGTCTAAATAATCTTTGGGGTTTGGGATTAAATGAAGAAGAATTAAAAAAAATAGGATTAAAATTAGGTGCCGATGTACCATTTTGTATTTCAGGACAAGCTGCATTAGCTGAGAATATAGGTGAAAAACTAACTAAAATAGAGGGGTTAAGTGAAAATACTTTTATTTTAGTATGTAAACCAGACTTATTTGTATCGACAAAGGAAATTTATGAAGCGATTGATTCTAAAGAAATAGAAAGAAGACCTAATAATAAACTATTAATAAATTTATTAAAAGAAAAGGATATAGAAGGACTAAGTCGAAATATGTATAATGTCTTAGAAGAAGTTACTAAGGACAAATACCCAGTAATTGATAAGATTGAACGAATTATGATGCAAAATAATGCATTGGGATCTATGATGAGTGGTAGTGGACCAACAGTTTTTGGATTATATGATAAAAAAGAATATGCTGAAAGATGTAAAAAAATATTACTTCAAGAATTTAAACAGGTTTATGTAGTAAAAAGTAATAATAAGGGGGTTGAGTTAGATGGATAGTTTGAATAAATTAAATTTAGACAATTATAAGCCATTAAGAGATGTAGTTTTTGAAAATTTAAGAACTGCTATATTAGAGGGGAACTTAAAAGCGGGGCAAAGACTAATGGAGGTTCAGCTAGCTGAACAGTTAGGGGTAAGTAGAACACCGATTAGAGAAGCGATTAGAAAATTAGAGCTTGAAGGTTTAGTCGTGATGCTACCTAGAAAAGGTGCTTATGTAGCTAATATGTCATTTAAAGATTTAATAGATGTATTAGAGATAAGAGCAACTTTAGAAGGATTAGCGGCATCTTTAGCAGCTGAAAGGAGAAATGACGAAGATGTTATTAAACTTGAAAAAGTAGCTAAAGAATTTGAAGAAGGTGTCAGAAATGCAGATATAGAAGTTGTTTTGAAGAAGGATGTAGAATTCCATGAAAATATATTTTTAATGGCGAATAATAAAAAACTATATCATCTAATAACATCTTTATGGGAGCAGGTGCATAGATTTAGAGTTATGTATGTCTCAAATAATGAAGCATCTCTAAGTTTAGTTGACGAGCATAAAAGAATCTTAGACGCTATAAAGAATGGAGATTGTGAACTAGCTAAAAAATATGCTACACAGCATATTGAATTAGCAGAGCAGTTCTTTATGGAAAATACAATAAATAACTAATAAAAATGAATCATATTTAAAAGAAGGGTGAACCTTCTTTTTTTGTATAAAAATTTAATTAATGGATACACTCAAAATATAAATAAATTTTGAGGGGGATTAATATGAAGATACAAAGTATTAAGTATAGAGTAGGAATATTAATAAGTATATTAATTGGGTTAATTATAATAATAACTTTAGTTATAGGAGGAGAAGTAAAACGTATAGAAGCTTGTACATATGACTATAAAGAAAAGCTGATAAGATTTCATGTTATAGCTAATAGTGATACTGAAGAAGATCAACAATTAAAATTAAAAGTTAGGGATGCGGTTGTATCATACTTACAACCTAAATTAGAAAATTCTTCTTCTATAGAAGAAAGTGAAAAGATAATAAAGAGTGAATATGATAACCTAGAAAAAATAAGTAGGAATATTATAGATAAAAATGGATATGACTATAATGTTGAAATTGGATTGAAGTATAGTAATTTTCCAGCAAAGCAATACTCTAGTGTTGTGTTACCAGCAGGTAAATATAAAGCATTAAAAATAATAATAGGAGAAGGTAAGGGAAAAAATTGGTGGTGTGTAATGTTTCCTCCACTATGTTTTGTTGATGATGAAAATGGAGTGATAGATGAGAAAACAGATCAAAAATTAAAAGAAATACTTTCACCAAAAGAATATGAGTTAATAATGGCTAAAAATAAATCAGAAGTAAAGAGTTTAAAGTTTAAATTTAAAATAGCAGAATTATTTCAAGGGAAATTCTAAAAATTAGAACAAAAAGGAGTGACTTTTACTATGGACAGGTGCTATAAAACAATTATAGTATCATTATTATTTTTGGTAAGTGTAATTATACCTATGAATAGAGTAAATGCATTGGAATACTACTATTTAGATAATAAATCGGATAATCGCTTTGTGGAAGTAGAAGATGAAGAAGATAAAAAAGAAGCAGTAATAAATTTAAATGATGAAGAGATAATATTACTATCAAAACTAGTAGCAGCAGAAGCTAGAGGAGAAAGTTATGAAGGACAAGTTGCAGTTGCAGCAGTTGTTATAAATAGGGTGAAGGACTCTAGGTTTCCGAATTCTTTAGAAGGTGTTATATATCAAAAAAATGCATTTTCGGTAGTTCGAAATGGGACTATAAATGCTGAACCAACTAGTTCAACATATAGAGCGGCCCAAGAAGCTTTATATGGTAATGACCCAACTAATAATGCTATATATTTTTGGAATCCTGATATTTCAACTTGTAATTGGATAAATAGGTTGAGTCCTCATTTAAGAATAGGAAATCATGTTTTTGCTAAATAACATGCAAAAGACTTAATATAAATAAAAATAAAGGAGTAATACTCCTTTATTTTTTTTATAAAATAAATTATAATTATCATTTAGATAACTAAATTAACAGAAATGTTTTACTTATAAAAAGCCATATTTAAAGGAGGTAATGTATTGGAAGTTAAAATTAATATCCATACTATTCAATATAATGAATATGGAGAGACAGATAATATAAAAGTTAATGCTACGGGAACTTTATATGAAAAAAAAGATAATACTTATGTAGTTTATAAAGAAAATCAAGATAATCAAGAAACGACAACTTCAATAAAAATAGAAGATGATAAAGTTACGATAAGAAGATTTGGAGAAACTAATTCTACAATGACTTTTAAAGAAAATGATGTAACGAAATCTAATTATTTAACACCGCAAGGTATGTTTATTATAGAAGTAAAAACTAATAAGTTAAATATAAATATGAAAGAAAACATAGAAGTGGATATAGATTATAATATAGAGATAATGGATATGTTTAAAGGTCGTAATCTGATAAAGTTAAATATTTGTAAATAGTATAGTCACTAAAAATAAATATTTTTAATCAAATAAAATTAAAGGTAGTTAAAATACTACCTTTTGTTTCATTTATTTGTTATCATTATAACTATAGCATTTGAAATATTCTTTAAAATAGGATATAAAATAAACAAGGATTTGAAGTTTTTTTATAGAAAATAGTACTAGTAGTTAAGAATTTCATTAATTTAAATTATACATTAAGTAAGACGATTAAATTAATTATGGATAAAATTAATTGTAAGAGGGATAAAATATGATATTTGATAAAACACTAAGTACAATACATAAATATAACCTAATTGAAAAGGGAGATAAAATTGTTTTAGGTCTTTCTGGAGGTCCTGATTCAGTTTGCTTGTTACATATATTGCATAGATTGAAGGATGTTTTAGACATAGAAGTTTATGCAGCTCATCTAAATCATCAAATAAGAGGCTTAGAAGCTCAGAAAGATGCTTTATATATTTCTAAGCTGTGTGAAAGTATGGGAATTACTTTTTTTGTTAAGTCTATAAATGTTCCACAGTACTGTAAAGAAAATAAGTTATCATTAGAAGATGGAGCAAGAAAACTTAGATATGAAATGTTCTTTGAAATAAAAGAGAGCCTTAAGGCTGATAAGATAGCAATTGCCCATAATATGAATGATCAGGCTGAAACTGTTTTAATGCGTATGATGAGAGGAACAGGGCTTCAAGGATTAAAAGGAATCGATTACATAAGAGATGATGTTATAATTAGGCCTATATTGGGAATTGAAAGAGATGAAATAGAGGCTTATTGTGAACAGTATAGTTTAAATCCAAGAATAGATGCCACCAATTTAGAAAGTATATATACTAGAAATAAAATTAGGCTAGAACTTATTCCATATATGAAAGATAATTTTAATTCTAATGTAACAGAAGCGATAGTAAGAATGAGTGATAGTCTTAGAATAGATAATGATTTTATTGAAAGTGAAGCATTAAATAAGTATGAAGAAGTAACTTGTATTAATGGAGAGAATTTATATATAAATTTAGATAAATATATAAAATTACATAAATCACTAAAGAGTAGAATTATTAGGCATGGAATAAAATATATTTTAGGAGATACAAATTTTATAGATCAAAAACATATAGAAGAAGTATTTGATTTAGAAGGAGAAAATAAAATAGATAAAAAAATAGTTCTTCCAAGAGGATTATTTGTTTATAGAAAAAAAGATAAGCTAGTTTTTACAACTAAAGAAATTGTAATTGAAGAAACTGAGTTTACTTATAAGATACCCGTTAATGGATTTGTCAAAATAAATGAAGCAAATATTATTATAGAAACAGAAAAGATGCCTATAAATAGATATAAAGCTTTGAAAAAAGATAAATCATTAAAATGGTTTGATTACAATAAAATAAAAGGGGGGGTAATTGTAAGAAACAGAAAAGCAGGGGATAAAATAAAACTTTCTATGGGAAGTAAAAAATTAAAACAATTATTTATAGATTTAAAAGTGCCTAAAGATCAAAGAAGTAAGATTCCTATAATTCAAGATGATAATGGAATTTTATGTGTTGGGGACTTTAGAAATAGTGAAGAATATAAAATTGATGAAACTACAAAAGAAGTCTTAAAGATTTGCTTTAAGAAAATTTAGAATGAAAACAACTTATGAAAGGAGGGCTTCTTTTGAACAGACATTTAAAAGGAGCAGGTTTTTATCTGTTACTATTTTTAATAATAATTGGAATAATCCAATTTACAGGGACTAAAACAACGAAGGTAGAAGAGCTAGAATTCTCTAAAGTCTATAAGTACTTAAATGATGAGCAGATTTCAAGAATACATTTTGTTGATGGAACATCTGTCGAAGGTGTAATAAAAAAATCAAATAAGAAGTTCGTGTCATATGTACCAGATGAAGTATTAGGAGATAAGTTAGCTAATGAAATACTAGATCAAGCAGTAGAAGGAAAATTAGTTGTTACTGGTGAATCAAAACCACAAACACCATGGTTTGTAAGTATGTTGCCAACAATTCTTTTAACTGGGTTTATAATTATAATGTGGTTTATATTTATGAATCAGTCTCAAGGTGGGGGCGGAAAAGTTATGAATTTTGGCAAATCAAAAGCTAGGGTTCATAAGGATGATGAGAAAACAAGGGTTACATTTAAAGATGTAGCAGGTCTTACAGAGGAAAAAGAAGATCTTCAAGAAGTTGTTGATTTCTTAAAAAATCCTAAAAGGTATATTAATTTAGGAGCTAGGATTCCTAAAGGTATACTCATGGTAGGGCCTCCAGGTACAGGTAAAACATATTTATCAAGGGCAGTAGCAGGAGAAGCAGGAGTACCGTTCTTTAGCATAAGTGGTTCTGACTTCGTTGAAATGTTTGTTGGTGTTGGTGCATCAAGAGTTAGAGATTTATTTGAGCAAGCGAAGAAAAGTTCGCCTGCAATAATATTTATAGATGAAATTGATGCTGTTGGTAGAAAAAGAGGAGCAGGACTTGGTGGAGGACACGATGAAAGAGAGCAAACTCTTAATCAACTTCTAGTTGAAATGGATGGTTTTGGAGTAAATGAAGGTATAATAATAATGGCAGCTACAAATAGACCTGACATATTAGACCCAGCGCTACTTAGACCTGGTAGATTTGATAGAGAGGTCGTGGTTGGTGCTCCAGATGTTAAGGGTAGAGAAGCTATATTCAAGGTTCATTCGCAAAATAAACCTTTAGCAGATGATGTTAAACCAGATATATTAGCTAAAAGAACTCCAGGATTTACTCCTGCAGATATAGAAAATATAATGAATGAGGCTGCTATTTTAACAGCTAGAAAAAGAGAAAAACAAATCCATATGGATACTATAGAAGAAGCTATAACGAAAGTTATGGTTGGGGTTGCTAAGAAGTCTAGAGTGATAAGTGAAAAAGACAGAAAATTAACTGCTTATCATGAAGCAGGTCATGCAATATGTATGCATGTACTTCCTAACGTAAGCCCTGTTCACCAAGTTACTATAATACCAAGAGGTAGAGCTGGTGGATTTACAGAGCCACTTCCACAAGAAGACCAAATGTATGGTACAAAACATGAAATGCTAGAAACTATAGTTATGGCACTTGGTGGTAGAGTTGCTGAAGAATTAATCATGGATGATATCTCTACAGGAGCATCTAATGATTTAGAAAGGGTTACAGCAATAGCTAGGGCTATGGTTACTAAATATGGTATGAGTGAGAAAATGGGACCTATGGTATATGGAGACAGTGATGATGAGGTATTCTTAGGGAATAGTATAACTACTAAGAAAAATTACTCAGAAGAAATAGCATATGAAATAGATAAAGAAATAAGAAGAATAGTAGAAAATGCTTATTCTGAATGTAGACGTATCTTATTAGAGAATATGGATAAATTACATCATGTAGCAAAAGGTTTATTGCTTTATGAAACTTTAGATGCAGATCAATTTATTCAAGCATTTAATGAAGAGTTATCATTATCTGAAAAAGATGTATTTGAAAAAAGAGAAGTATCAACTGATTCTTTAGAGGATGAAGTAGATGAACAAAAAAATCATGATACGGCTAAACAAAACAAAGATATACAAGATTCAAAAATAAGTGATTTTAGATCGCTAGAAGATGATAATAAATAAATTTATAATAAAAACAGGGCTTTCATTAGGAGGTCCTGTTTTTATTATGAGTTTATATAATATAATTAGTGTATAATTAAGTTTACTAAGAAGAAATATAAACAGGGGGCAAATATGAGAGATAAAGTGATTAAGGCTATTTTGGATAGTGGTAAGGAATTTGTTTCAGGAGAAGAATTGTCTAAAGAATTAGGTATTTCAAGAACGGCGGTATGGAAGCATATAAATGCACTAAAAGAGGAAGGATACAGCATAGAATCTGTAAATAAAAAAGGATATAGGCTTTTAGACTCACCTAATGATTTACTAAATCCTCAAAATATATATCATAACTTACAAACAGACATAATTGGTCAAAACATAATTCATTTTAATAAACTAGAATCTACAAATGATTATTTGAAGCAAGTCGGAAATGATGTAGTAGAGGGAACTGTGGCTATTAGTGAAGAGCAGACAAAGGGAAAAGGTAGGCTAGGAAGAGTATGGGAGTCAAAAGTTGGCGATGGTATATGGATGAGTATTATTCTTAAACCAGACATAATGCCATATAAGGCGCCGTTTATAACTCTAATTGCTGGTGCTTCGGTAGTTAAAGCTTTAAATAATCTTGGAGTAAATGCTCAAATAAAATGGCCTAATGATGTTATTATAAATGATAAAAAGGTTTGTGGTATTTTAACTGAATTATCAGCCGAAATTGAAAGAATAAATTATGTAGTACTAGGTATTGGTATGAATGTAAAGAATGAAGATTTTGATTCAAAATTAAAAAATAAAGCTACATCTTTACATAAAGAAGGATACAAACTACATAGAGTAGATATAGTAAAAGAAATTTTTTATCAATTTGAATTGCTGTATAAGAAATATTTAGATAATGATAAAGAAGAAGTTTTAAATATATGCAGGGATTATTCTGCTATTCTTAATAAAGAAATATATATAATAAGAAATGATGAAAAAGAATTAGTTAAATGTATAGATGTAAATGAAGAAGGAAATTTACTTGTCAAAAATAGTAGTGGTCAAGTAAAAGAAATAATTTCGGGAGAGGTTTCCATAAGAGGTGTGAAAGGATATGTATAATAATATTTTAGATGTAAAAGGATTAAAGGTTGGACAAGCTCAAGATAATGAAGCTTTAACAGGATGTACAGTAGTAATATGTGAAGAAGGCGCAACTTGTGGTGTTGATGTAAGAGGCTCTGCACCTGGAACTAGGGAAACGGATTTATTAGACCCAATAAATATGGTTCAAAAGGTTCATGCAGTTGTATTATCAGGTGGTTCTGCTTTTGGATTAGAATCAACTTGTGGTGTTAGCAAATATTTAGAAGAAAAAAATATTGGTTTTGATTCAGGTGTTTGTAAAGTTCCAATTGTAACAGGTGCTGTATTATTTGACTTAGTAGTAGGTGATCATAAAGTTAGACCTGATAAGGAGATGGGATATAAAGCGTGTTTACAAGCTAGTGAAACTGAATTGAAACAAGGAAACTATGGAGCTGGATGTGGTGCTACAGTTGGAAAAATAAAAGGACCAGAGTATTTAATGAAGGGCGGAATAGGAAGTCACTCTATAAAACTAGATAATGGTATAGTAGTAGCTGCACTAATAGCAGTTAATGCTTTTGGTGATATATATGAAGATGGAAAGGTAATAGCTGGTGTTTTAAATGATGATAAAACACAACTACTTAATACTTATGAAATAATGAAAAAAGGATTCATAAAAGGTGGCTTTAGTATAAATAATACTACTATAGGTATAGTGGCAACTAATGCAAACTTGACAAAGGCTCAATGTAAAAAAATATCTCAGATGGCTCATGATGGATATGCTAAATCTATATTCCCTATACATACACCTCATGATGGAGATACTATATTTACTATGGCTACAGGAGAGGTTGATGTAGATAATGATGTGACATTATTAGGATCATTAGCCACAGAAGTGGTTCAAGAAAGTATAATAAAAGCAATTAAAAATGCACAATCAGTAAAAAATATTATTTCTTATAATGAATTAAATAAGAATATATAATATTTTTTATGGTAATACAATTTTATTGACAATAGAAAAATCGGCTGTTAAAATTGTCTTGATATAGCTGACATCTTCATAAGAAGAGTCTGACTTAGCAGACATTTAAAAAGTTGCAAAAGTCAAAACTAAATAAAATTAAAATAGTCCGGCATCTTTTATGAGCTGGAACGGAGGTGTATTTTTATTATGATTAACACACAAACATCAGTAAACAAAAGGCTGAATGTAAGAAAGATGACAGTAATAGGAGTTTTATCAGCAATTTCTATTATGATGTCTATGTTGCCATTTATAGGTTACATACCTATAGGACCTATTAAAGCAACTATAATGCATATACCAGTAATTATAGGTGCTATTATTGAAGGACCTGTTGTAGGAGCTACAATAGGGTTAATATTTGGGTTAACAAGTTTATGGAATGCAATTACGCAACCAGTTATACTGTCTCCATTATTTTTAAATCCGCTAGTATCTGTATTACCTAGAATCTTAATAGGAATAATAGCTTATTATGTTTACCAAGGTGTATATAAACTTACTAAAAAAGTATATGCATCTGGTTTTGTAGCAGGGCTTATAGGTTCATTAGTTAATACAGTTGGTGTTTTAGGTATGATTTATGTACTATATGCAGAAAAATATCTAATACTTATAGAACAACAAGGAGCAAGTGCAGGTAATCTTTTACTTGGAGTTGCTTTTACAAGTGGAGTACCAGAAGCTTTAGTAGCAGCATTAATAGTATCTGCAGTATCAGTGGCACTAATTAGAAAAGGCAAAAAATAGAAAGAAGGTTTAAATTTATGCTATTAGTATTTGATGTAGGAAATACAAATATGGTTATAGGTGTATATGAAGCAAAAAAATTGATAAAAAATTGGAGAATAAATACTGATATACACAAAACATCTGATGAATATGGAATGCTAATAAATAATTTATTAGCTTATGATAAAATAGATATAAAATCAATTGACGATGTAATAATATCTTCAGTTGTTCCTAATGTAATGCATGCTTTAGAGAATTTCTGTATAAAGTATTGCGAAAAAAAACCGATGATAGTAGGTCCTGGTATCAAGACAGGTTTAAATATTAAATATGATAATCCTAAACAAGTAGGAGCAGATAGAATAGTAAATGCTGTTGCTGCCATTGAGAAATATGGAAGTCCGCTTATTATAGTAGACTTTGGTACTGCTACTACATTCTGTGCTATATCTGAAAAAGCTGAATACTTAGGAGGAACTATATGTCCAGGTCTTATAATATCAAGTGAAGCATTATTTAATGGTGCAGCTAAACTTCCTAGGGTTGAGCTTACTAAACCAGGAAAAACGATATGTAAGACTACAGTAGAAGCGATGCAATCAGGGATAATATATGGATATGTTGGTCAAGTAGAGAAGATAATATCTATAATGAAAAAAGAGTTAGGTAGTGAAGATGTAAAGGTAATTGCTACAGGAGGTTTATCTAGTCTTATTCATTCAGAAACTGATAGTATAGATTATATAGATAGATTCTTAACTTTAGAAGGTTTAAGATTAATACATGCAAAAAATAAATAAAATTAACAAGTAGTTGGGGGTTACTCTCAGCTACTTTTTATATGTAAAATAATGCAATATGTAAAAATAATGCAATATGAAATAATAATAGTATATTTTCAAAATTTGTAATAATATAATATGAGTAGTTAATTAAATTTTGGAAAATGTTAATTATTATAAATGATTTATAAATAAAAGGAGACAAAAGGATGAAAATAGGAAATGTTCAGTTAGATAATGAAGTGTTTTTATCTCCTATGGCAGGTGTAACAGACTTGCCTTTTAGAACAATATGTAAAGAAAAAGGATGTGGAATGCTTTATACAGAAATGATAAATGCAAAAGCTCTTTCTTATGATGATGAAAATACTAAAAAAATGTTAAATATGCCAGATGATGGACATCCAGTTGCTATTCAAATATTTGGGTCAGACCCGGAATTTATGGGTAAGGCAGCTTCTATATTGAATAAATATCCAAATCAAATTTTAGATATTAATATGGGATGTCCTGCTCCAAAAGTAGTTAAAAATGGAGATGGGTCTGCTTTAATGAAAAATCCTCAGTTGGCTGCTAAAGTTTTATCAGCAGTTGTAAAAAATTCTGATAAGCCTGTTACTTTAAAAATTAGAAAAGGATGGGATGATACTTGTGTAAATGCTGTTGAGATAGCTAAGATCGCAGAAGAGTGCGGAATAAGTGCTGTAGCTATACACGGTAGAACAAGAGAACAATTCTATTCTGGTAAAGCAGATTGGGATATAATTAGAGATATAAAAGAAGCTATAAACATACCTGTAATAGGTAATGGTGATGTATTTGAAGTACAAGATGCAGTTAATATGCTAGAAAAAACTAAATGTGATGCTATAATGATTGGTAGAGGATCTCAAGGAAACCCATGGATATTCAATAGAATAAATCATTATATGAAAACAGGTGAAATATTACCGGAGCCTACATTAGAAGAAAAAATGAATACGGCTATTAAACATATGAATTTGGCTGTAGAAGAACATGGAGAATATGTAGCGGTAAGAGAAATGAGAAAACATATAGGATGGTATTTAAAAGGTTTAAAAAACTCTGCTAGATACAGAGATCAAATAAATAAAATAACTGACTATAAAGAAGTGATCGCTATGTTAGAGGAGTATGTTCAACACTCCTTGACACAATTAGGATAGTGACTTATAATATACCGCATAATAAATCAAATATGGATAAATATTAAATGCACTGAGAAGGTGTATTTAAAATATATATAAGGAGTTGTAGGGGTTATGGTAGAAAAACAAGAGATACTTACACAAGAAGGTTACGACAAATTAGAAGAAGAAGTTGAATACTTAAAAACTGTAAAAAGAAAAGAAGTTGCTGAAAGAATAAAAGTAGCTATATCTTTCGGAGATTTATCAGAAAATGCTGAGTATGATGAAGCTAAAAATGAGCAAGCTCAAGTAGAGGAAAGAATAGTAAAATTAGAAAATATGTTAAGAAAAGCTGTTATCATAGACGAAAGTCAAATAGACAGTAATACAGTAACAATAGGTGCAACAGTTAAAGTATACGATACAGACTTTGATGAAGAAGTAGAATACACTATAGTAGGTTCTGCTGAAGCAGATCCATACAATGGAAAGATATCAAATGAGTCACCAGTAGGTAAAGCTTTTATAGGAAGACATAAAGATGATGAAGTTGAAGTTCAAGTTCCAAATGGTGTTGTAACATATAAAATACTAGAAATAAGAAGATAGTTTAATAAAAATTTAATAAGAAGAAACTTGGAGGAAAAAAATGAGTAAAGATCAACAAAATGTGATTGATAACCAAGAAGATCTTACAGAAGTACTTAAAGTAAGAAGAGAAAAATTAAGTAAGCTACAAGAAATGGGGAGAGACCCATTTGTACAAAGTAGATATGATAGAACTAACTATTCTATGGATATAAAAGACAACTTTGAAGAAATGGATGGGAAAGTTGTTAAAATAGCTGGACGTATAATGAGCAAAAGACTTCAAGGTAAAGCTGGATTTATAGATATCCAAGATCAAGAAGGTAGAATACAATGCTATGTAAGAAAAGATAGAATAGGTGAAGAAGAATATGACTTATTCAAAACTTATGATATAGGTGATATAATAGGTTTAGAGGGTGAAGTATTCAAAACTAAGAAAGAAGAAATATCAGTAAAAGCTAATAATGTAGTTTTATTATCTAAATCATTACAAGTGTTACCAGAAAAATATCATGGATTAAAAGACGTAGATTTAAGATATAGACAAAGATATGTAGATTTAATAGTTAATCCAGAGGTTAAAGAAGCTTTCTTAACAAGAACAAAAGCATTAAAAGCATTAAGAAGTTACTTAGATGATAGAGGATTCTTAGAAGTTGAAACACCAATATTAAATACAATAGCTGGTGGTGCAAACGCTAGACCATTCATAACTCATCACAACACATTAGATATACCAATGTACTTAAGAATAGCAAACGAATTATACTTAAAAAGACTTATAGTTGGTGGATTTGACAAAGTATACGAAATGGGAAGAATGTTCAGAAATGAAGGTATGGACGTTAACCATAATCCAGAATACACTGCTATAGAAATGTATCAAGCATATGCTGATTTTAATGATATGATGGAATTAACTGAAAATGTTATATCTCACATGGCAGAAGTAGCTACAGGAAGTACAGTTGTAAATTACCAAGGAACAGAAATAGATTTCAAACCACCTTGGAGAAGAATGACTATGATAGAATGTGTTAAAGAATACACTGGTGTAGACTTTGATACTATAGATACTGATGAAGAAGCTTTAGCAGTAGCTAGAGAAAAAGGAATAGAAATAACTCCTGGAATGAGAAGAGGAGAAGTTATAAATGCATTCTTCGAAGAATTTGGTGAAGATAAATTAATCCAACCAACATTTATAACTCACCATCCAGTTGAAGTATCACCTCTTGCTAAGAGAAATGCTGAAGACCCAAGAAAAACTGATAGATTTGAAGCTTTTGCTAATAAATGGGAATTAGCTAATGCATTCTCAGAACTTAATGATCCAATTGACCAAAAAGGAAGATTTATGGACCAATTAAGAAAGAAAGAATTAGGTGATGATGAAGCTTGCGATATGGATGAAGACTTTATAAATGCACTTGAAGTAGGTTTACCACCAACAGGTGGACTTGGAATAGGTATAGATAGAGTTATGATGTTACTTACTAACTCTGCATCAATAAGAGACGTTATCTTATTCCCAACTATGAAACCAATAGAAAAACCACAAAACGAAGAAAAATAATATCTTTTAATATTAAAATAGCCTTTTGACTTTTTGTTAAAAGGCTATTTTTTATAGTGATGAAAGAATATTTTATTATGATTTTTATATAAATATAATTCAAGGTTTATTGATTACTATTTTTTAAACAAAAAATATTTACTATATCAACAGTAAAATATAAAAAAAGTTAACAAAAAATGTTGCTGATAATTTAAAAATGAAAAAAAACAAAGGAAAGTACTTATTTATGAA
The DNA here is from genome assembly GCF_014333445.1 of Terrisporobacter mayombei. Taxonomy (GTDB): domain Bacteria; phylum Bacillota; class Clostridia; order Peptostreptococcales; family Peptostreptococcaceae; genus Terrisporobacter; species Terrisporobacter mayombei_A. The sequence goes on from NZ_JACRYU010000018.1 coordinate 105,945, forward strand.
AATAATAAGAGAAAAAATAATAGAGGAAAAAAGAAGAGAAAATTAGAAGTTATATAAAAATATTTTTTAGGAGGATTTGTATGAACCAAATTATTTCATGGATATGCTTAATAAGTTTATGTTTTTTATGTTTACAAGTTATGATTTATATGTGTGAAGATACATTAAAATTATATAATAAAACAATTAATAATAAGAAGAATAGAAATAAAACTATTAGAAAAAATACAGCAAGCGCAATGCATACATATAGTTATGAAAATAAAATTGCAAAATAATTAAAAAAAAGTATAAAAAACTGTTGACCTATTAAATAATAGATGATATAGTATTACTTGTCCTTAAGAGAGAAGAAACAGGACGGAAAATTTCTTGAAAAGTTGTTGACAAAGATCAATAAACTTGATAAGATAAGTAAGTCAAAAGACATAAGAACTTTGAAAATTAAACAGTAGGTTAACATAAATTAATTCTTTAAGAATTAAACACAAACAAACCAAGCCAGATATTCAGATAATGATTAGTCTGAGCAGGTAACAACTTTTATTGAGCAACGGGACATGAGGTAAGCGAATGGACGTTGGCGATATAAAGTGCAAACTTTATTTTGAGAGTTTGATCCTGGCTCAGGATGAACGCTGGCGGCGTGCCTAACACATGCAAGTCGAGCGATTCTCTTCGGAGAAGAGCGGCGGACGGGTGAGTAACGCGTGGGTAACCTGCCT
>NZ_JACRYU010000005.1 GCF_014333445.1 Terrisporobacter mayombei
CATTTTACAAATAAATATCCAAATAATGAATATTTAATAAAGTATTACAAATATTATAAGTAAATATTATTGCTATAGAGGATCGAATCATTCTAAAGCACAAATCAATTTACACTCTCAATTTAGTATCTAAATTCTTACTTTTTTTATAAACTATTATTTATCTTCAAGTAACATTTCTCCAATTTGATAAACAGGACCTGCACCAGCAGTTATTAGTAGATCATTTGGTTGAATGTTTTCTTTAAGATATTTAACTATATCCTCAAATTTGCTTATATAAGTTACATCCACATTGTTATGGTATAATTTTTCAACTAAGTCTTTAGAATGAATATCGCCTGGGTCATCTTCTCTAGCAGCGTAGATATCAGTTATTATAACTTTATCTGCAGAATAGAATGCCTCTCCAAATTCATTTAAAAGAGATTTTGTTCTACTATAAGTATGAGGTTGGAATACACACCATAAAGTAGATTTTTTTAGCTTTTTAGAAGCTGCTAAAGTTGCTTTTAACTCTGTTGGGTGATGAGCGTAATCATCAACTATTAAAGCGTCATTGTAAGTTCCTTTAATCTCGAATCTTCTTCCAACACCTGTGTACTTAATGATACTTGCTCTTATATCCTCTACACTTATTCCAGAAACTAATGAAACTATTATAGCAGAAGTAGCATTGTAAATATTGTGCACACCAGGAACTGATAATTGGAAATTACCTAAATCTTTTCCGAAATAAGATAAATCAAATGATCCATATCCATTATCGTTGAAATGGATATTTGATATTATAACATCATTTGATGACTCTTTACCGTACTTAATCACTGAAGCTTTTACATCATGTAATATTCCATCAGTATTAGGGCTATCACCATTTATTATAAAGTGACCATCCTTAGGTAATAATTTTCCGAATTTATTGAATGAAGCTTTGATTTCTTCTATTCCAGAGAAGTAATCAAGATGATCTTCCTCTATATTTAAAACGATTGCTATTTTAGGATTAAAGTTTAGGAAGCTATCAGTATACTCACAAGCTTCTGTGATAAAGTTTTGAGAATTACCTATTTTTACGTTGCCACCAATTGATTTTAAATTACCGCCAACTAAGATTGTTGGGTCTAAGTTAGTTGAACCAAATATAGTTGATAGCATTGATGTAGTTGTAGTCTTTCCATGTGTCCCAGAGACAGCAATTGAGTTTTTATATTCTCTCATTATTTGCCCTAGAAATGCAGCTCTATTTATCGTTAATATATTTTTGTTTTTTGCAGCCATAAGCTCTTCATTGTCAGGGTGAATAGCAGCTGTATAAACTACCATATCTAATCCATCAACAATATTTTCTTTTTTCTGACCGATATAAATTTTTGCTCCTTGAGCTTGTAGTTTTTCAGTCATTGTAGATTTACCAATGTCTGAACCTGAAACATTATAACCTTTATTAAGGCAGATTTCAGCTAAGGCGCTCATACTTATTCCGCCGATTCCTATGAAATGTATATTCATAACAAAACCACCTTCCTTTTATTTATTTCTATATCAAGAACAATTTTTGTGGTATAATTAAATAATGTTCAATATTCTAAGTATAATATGCATATACTACTTCATATAAATTATATTTATAATTATAAGAATATATGAAGCATAACCAATATTATATCATATAATAAAATCTTATGCATTAATTAGTTTGAATTATAAATAGTTGTAATTGTAGGAGGTTAATCAACCAATGAAGTTTAAAAGAACAGAGAGAATCGGAGCTATCGTTAAGATATTATCTGATAATCCGAATAAAATTTATACATTAAGTTATTTTACGGAAAAATTCAATGCTGCCAAATCTACAATTAGTGAAGACCTTTTAGTTGTAAAAAATGTATTTGAAAAACTACAATTAGGAAAGGTAATAACGATTTCTGGAGCAGCTGGTGGAGTAAAATACATACCAAAAACATCAATAGAAGAAAATCAAAATTTCTTAATGGAATTATGTGAAAAAATAAGTTCTCCTGATAGAATTCTTTCAGGAAGATTTGTATATTTAATAGATTTAATTTATGATCCAAGTGTTGTAGCAAAAATAGGAAAAATATTTGCATCAAATATAGATTATTCAGAAGCCGATTATGTAGTTACAATGGAAACTAAGGGAATACCGATGGCTCTTATGACTGCAAAGGCTATGAATTTACCATTAGTCATTATAAGGAAAGATATAAAAGTATCTGAAGGCCCAACATTAAGTATGACTTATGTTACAGGAGATAATTCTAAGGTACAAAGTATGAGTTTACCAAGAAAAGCTCTTAAACCAGGAAGTAAGGTTATTCTTATAGATGACTTTATGAGGGGTGGGGGAACTATAAAAGGTATGACTCAATTAATGAATGAATTTGGTGCAGAAGTAATAGGAACGGGAATATTTATAACAACATCAGCGCCAGAAGATAAATTAGTTGAAGATTATATATCTTTAATAGAAATAGATACAAGAGATAATGAAATAATAGTAAAGCCAAACTTAAAAACATTTAAAGATGAATATAGAACAGAAGATACAATAAAAGATGTATTGGATGAATTAGATTATGAAGATAATGAATAATTCTAACTAAAAATAATATATAAAATGTTTTTTAAATAAAAATAAAAAAAATCAAAAAATTAAAAAGGAATTTATCAAAAAGTATAGAATTATTTACCAAACAGTTTATAATTATATTGGGTAAATTGTATTTTGTCAAAATCACAAAGGGGGATATTAAGGTATGAACATAACTGACGTAAGAGTAAGAAAAATTACTGATGAGGGGAAAATGAAATGTATAGTTTCTATAACTTTTGATAATTTATTTGTAGTTCATGATATCAAAGTTATTGAAGGGCAAAATGGATTATTTATAGCTATGCCAAGTAGAAAAGTTGGAGAAGGAAATTTCAGAGATATAGCTCATCCAATAAATGCTGAAATGAGACAAGTGCTTGAAGATGCAGTATTAAAGGCTTATGAAGAAGCTTTAGCCCAATTAGAAGTTGCAGCTGAATAATAATTTAGAGTTTAATAATTTGTAATAAATGAGTCGAAATCTCGACTCTTTTTTTATTAAATAAACAGGTATTTTTTGATATTACAATGTTAATAATAAATACAAATCGTATATAATTAAAAGTTATGAAAAATATTATTATATTTGAAGAAATATTGACAAAAGTATGAAATAAAATTATGATATTATCATAACGTATAAATATAAAATTATTTTAAGACAAAAGCAATGATAAGAATAAGTAGTAACTAGAATAGATATACAGAAAGTAACCGGTAGATGAGAGGTGCATATACTACTATTTATGAATACATCTTTGAGCTTCACACCGAAAAGTATAAACTTAGTAGGCTGTGACGTATTTGATACACGTTATAGTATCGTAGTACTAATAATACTAGCTGAGGTAAATAGTGTGAGCTATTTATAAACAAAGGTGGTAACGCGAGATATGCTCTCGTCCTTTTATGGACGAGGGCTTTTTTATTTCCCGGGAATTATATTTTTTATAAAAAACAAGAAATTTTTATTTAATATTAAATAAAAGGAGAGGATAACTATGACAATATATGAAGAATTAGTTGCTAGAGGGTTAGTTGCTCAAGTAACAGATGAAGATGAATTAAAAGAACTTATAAATGCAGGTAAAGCTGTATTCTACATAGGATTCGATGCTACTGCAGATAGTCTTCATGTAGGACATTTTATGGCATTATGTTTAATGAAGAGGCTACAAATGGCAGGGAATAAACCTATAGCACTTATAGGTGGTGGAACAACTATGGTAGGTGACCCATCAGGAAGAACAGATATGAGACAAATGATGACACCAGAACAAATAAACCATAACTGTGAATGTTTCAAAAAACAAATGAGTAAATTTATAGATTTCTCAGATGATAAAGCTATATTAGTTAATAATGCAGATTGGTTAATGGGATTAAATTATGTTGAATTATTAAGAGAAGTTGGATCTCATTTTAGTGTTAATAGAATGCTTACTGCTGAATGTTATAAAAACAGAATGGAAAGAGGACTTAGCTTCTTAGAGTTTAACTACATGATAATGCAAGCATTTGATTTCTATACTTTATATCAAAAATACGGTTGTCAAATGCAATTAGGTGGAAATGACCAATGGAGTAACATGTTAGCTGGAACTGACTTAATAAGACGTAAATTAGGAGAAAATGCTTATGCATTAACTATAACTTTACTTCTTAATTCAGAAGGAAATAAAATGGGTAAAACTGCTTCAGGGGCAGTATGGCTAGATCCTAATAAAACTTCTCCATTTGAATTTTATCAATACTGGAGAAATGTTGCAGACGCTGATGTATTTAAATGTATGCGTATGTTAACATTTTTACCGTTAGAAGAAATAGAGGCAATAGAAAAATGGGAAGATAATAGAATAAATGAAGCTAAAGAAATATTAGCATTCGAATTAACTAAACTTGTTCATAGTGAAGAAGAGGCTACAAAAGCTCAAGAAAGTTCAAGAGCATTATTCACTGGTGGAGCATCAGAGCATATGCCTACAACTGAAATAAGCGAAGAAGATTTAACTGATGGAGCTATAGACATAATATCTTTACTAGTTAAGAGTGAGCTTGCGCCAACTAGATCAGAAGGAAGACGTAATGTAGAACAAGGTGGAGTAACTGTTGATGGAGAAAAGGTTACTGATTTCAAAGCTGTATTTACTAAGGAAGCTTTAGCTGGTGATGGTATAGTTATAAAACGTGGAAAGAAAAAATTCAAAAGAGTAATTTTAAAATAGTTATAAATAATCGATAAATCCAAAATAACAGTAACTAAAATATAATAGTTACTGTTATTTTGTATATATTAATATAATGCAATGATTACAAAAAACTAGCATTTTTTAATAAAAAATGCTATATTATTAATGATAATAATACGATTGAACTATATACTATTGGCAAAAAAATACAGACTAATAGTAACAATTATAAAAAAAACTACTGAAATGGAGTGAAAATATGAATTTTAAAGCCATAATTCTTGCAGCCGGAAAAGGTACGAGAATGAAGTCAAAATTTCCAAAAGTTGTTCACAAAGTATGCGGAAAAGAAATGGTAAATCATATCATAGATGTATCAAAAAAATCTGGTGTTAGTGATGTAGTTGCAATATTAGGTCACGGATCAGAAGTGGTAGAAAATGTATTACCAGAAGGTACTATGATTGCGATGCAAACTGAACAATTAGGAACAGGTCATGCTGTTAAAATGGCAAAAGAATACATAAATGATGAAGACACAATAGTTATCTTATGTGGGGATACTCCTTTAATTAAAGAAGAAACTCTAAAAAGATTATTTAATTACCATATAGAAAATAATTATACAGCAACGGTTTTAACTACAAAAGTTGATAACCCAACAGGATATGGAAGGGTAATAAGAGATGAAAATGAGGATTTACTTAAAATTGTTGAGCAAAAAGATGGAAATGCTGAAGAATTAGCGGTAAATGAAATTAACTCGGGAATATACTGTTTCAAAGGCAAGATGCTAAGAGAATCGTTAGATTTACTTGATAATAATAATGCTCAAGGTGAGTATTATTTAACTGATACAATAAAAATCTTAAGAGATAAAGGATTCAAGGTTGGAGCATTTAATGGTTCTACTATAGAAGAATTAATGGGTGTTAACTCTAGACTTGAATTATCTAAAGCAGAATCTCTTATGAGAAAAAGAATAAATGAATTCCATTTATTAAATGGAGTTACAATAATAGATCCACAATCTACTTATATTGAAGCTGATGTAGAAATTGGTCAAGATACTATGATTTATCCAGGTGTCATGATTCATGGAAATACTAAAATAGGTAGTGAATGTATAATAGGTATGAATTCATCTATAACAAACTCATCAATTGGAAATAATACAGAAATTAAGAATTCTACAATAATAGATAGTAATGTTGGAGAAAATACTGCAGTTGGACCTTATGCTTACTTAAGACCAAAAAGTAACATAGGAAACAATGTTAAGATAGGTGACTTCGTAGAAGTTAAAAACGCAACTATAGAGGATAATTCAAAAGCATCACACCTTTCATATATAGGTGATGCTCATGTTGGTAAAGATGTAAATATAGGTTGCGGGGTAGTATTTGTAAACTACGATGGTAAAAATAAATTTAAATCAGAAGTAAAAGATGGAGCATTTATCGGCTCTAATTCAAATTTAGTTGCGCCAGTAGTAGTTGAAGAAAAAGGGTATATCGCAACAGGGTCTACAATAACTAATGATGTACCACAAGGAGCTCTTGCAGTAGCTAGAGAAAGACAAGTGATAAAAGAAGGTTGGGTAGACAAAAAAGAAAAAAGAGATGAGAATAAATAGCTAATTATTTTTTAGGAAAACACCTAATAATATTTATATAATTTTCAGGAGGACAAGTAATGAACACTAGCGGAAGCGAGATTAAAATTATTGCAGGTAATTCAAATCAAGAGTTAGCTGAAAAAATCGCAGAGTATATAGGAGTAAAGGTTGCTGATTGCCAAGTAACTACATTTAGTGATGGCGAAATAAGCGTAAACATGAATGAAACAGTTAGGGGTTGTGATGTATTTGTAGTTCAATCTACTAATAACCCAGTTAACAACAATTTAATGGAATTATTAATAATGATAGATGCATTAAAAAGAGCATCTGCAGGAAGAATAACAGCAGTTATACCTTACTATGGATATGCAAGACAAGATAGAAAAGCTAAGGCAAGAGATCCAATTACAGCTAAATTAGTAGCTAATTTAATAACAGCTGCAGGAGCAGATAGAGTATTAACTATGGATTTACATGCTGCACAAATACAAGGATACTTTGATATTCCACTAGATCATTTACTAGGGGGAAGTCTATTAGCTAATTACTTTAATGAAAAAGAATTAGAAGATTTAGTAGTAGTTTCACCAGACTTAGGAAGTGTTACTAGATCAAGAAAATTTGCTAATCAATTAAATGGAGAAGTTCCACTAGCTATAATAGATAAGAGAAGACCTAAAGCAAATGTTTGTGAGGTCATGAATCTAATAGGGGATGTAAAAGGAAAAAATGTTATAATGTTAGATGACATGATAGATACAGCAGGTACAATAACAAATGCTGCGAATGCATTAAAAGAATTTGGGGCTAAAGAAGTATATGCTTGCTGTACACATGCGGTTTTATCTGGACCAGCATTAGAAAGAATAGAAAACTCTGCAATTAATGAGTTAATCGTTTTAGATACTATCAGGCTTCCTAAAGAAAAACAACTTGATAAAATAAAAGTATTAACAGTAGCAGAAATGTTTGGAGAAGCAATTAAGAAAATATTCTCTAACGAATCTGTAAGTGTTTTATTCTAATTAGCAATTTAGTAGGGATATTAATCTTTGAGATTAATATCTCTTTTTTATTATAAGGATATTCTTAAGAGTAATTTGTATAAAAACTTATGTATAAAACTATAATATTAGATACTAAAAATTAATTTAAGGAGAAAGTATGGATATTTATAGTATTTTAGAAAAAGCAATTACTTTGAAGGCTTCTGATATTCATTTAATAGAAGGGACTTATGGCAGGGCTAGAGTATTAAATAAATTTATCAATATAACGGATGAAGTTTTATGTGGAATAGATATTGAAAAAATGACTAAAGAATTATTAGGAGATGAAAAGATTGCTATCATAGGAGAAGTGGGTCAGTTAGACTTTGCTTATTCTCTAAAAAATGGTCAAAGGTTTAGAATTAATGCTTATATGCAAAGAGGATTTTATTCACTTTCCATAAGAGTAATAAAAAACGAAATACCACCTTTTGAATCATTAGGACTACCATCGTCTATTATAAATTTTATAAATAAAAAGAAAGGCCTAATATTAATTACTGGTCCAACAGGATGTGGTAAAAGTACAACATTAGCTAGCTTAATAAATATAATTAATAATTCAAAAGAAAATCATATAATAACATTGGAAGATCCTATTGAATATATACATGAACATAAAAAAAGTATAATAAGTCAAAGAGAAGTAGGTAGCGATTTACAGGATTTTAATGAAGGTCTAATTGCAGCTTTAAGACAAGATCCAGATGTGATTTTAATTGGAGAAATGAGAGATTCCACTACTATATCTATAGCTCTTAAGGCAGCTGAGACAGGTCATTTAGTTTTATCTACATTACATACAACGGGAGCCGCAAAGACAATTGATAGAATAATTGATAGTTTTCCTAATAATCAACAAGATCAAATTAGATATCAACTCTCTACAGTATGTGAAGGTATAGTGAGCCAACAGTTACTTACATCTATTGATGAAAAAAGTATTGTTGTGACTACAGAGGTTATGGTAGTAACGCCTGCAATTAGAAATTTAATAAGGGAAAATAAAATTTATCAAATTAAAAATTCCATACAGACGGGAATTAAACAAGGTATGCATTCTATGGATCAAGATTTAATTAGATTATTCAAAGAAGGGAAAATATCTAAAAAAGTAGTATTTAATAATTGTAATGATTTTGAATATGTAAATAAGTTGATAGAATTATAATTGAATTTATAAATATTGGGGAAACAAGACCGTACTATTATTTTGAAAATAAAACTATGATATATTTAACAATATTAATAATTTTTATGGTTTTATCGTATATTTCAGAAAAAATAATATACAAGTTAGATAATTGCATGGATAAAAATCTAACTAATAAAATACTAATATTTTTACCAAACATGATAATACCCATTTTAATATATACTAAGTATGATATAAGTGTGCAAGCTATAAGTTATATGGTATTAATTCCGTTTTTAATATTAATCTCAATAATTGATTACAGGACAACTTATGTATATGATATAACAACACTTAGTGGTATAATTATGCAGAGTGTTATTTTTATATTTAGCACTGAGCTAAAAAGTAATTCAATTAGCCATTTAAAAGGATTATTGATAGGCATTGTCCTATCATATATAATATCAAAAATAACGAAGTCATTAGGTGAAGGTGATGTTGGATTTTATGGGCTTTGTTGCTTTGTAATTGGAAAAGAATATGTTTTATTTATGATGTATTTATCTATAGTATTCGCGAGTATATATGGATTATATATTATAATTACAAAGAGATGCTCTATAAAGTCATCTATTCCATTTACACCTTTTATATCCTTAGCAACAGTAACAGTAATTTTGACACAAAAGGATATAATGAATTTATATTTTGACATATTGAAGATAAATCTATAGAGGAGGTAAATAATGTATATAATAGTAGGGTTAGGAAATCCAGGAAAACAATACGAGGATACTAGACATAATGTTGGATTTAATGCAATAGATATTTTAGCTGAGGAATATGGCATAAGTGTAACTAAAATGAAGCATAAAGCTTTAATAGGAGAAGGAAGAGTTGGTACTGAAAAGGTGGTACTTGTAAAACCTGTAACATATATGAATCTTAGTGGAGAGTCACTAGCTGAAATATATAACTTCTATAAAGTTGATACAAGTAATATCGTAGTTATATATGATGATATTGATTTAGACGTAGGTAAAATAAGAATTAGGAAAAAAGGTAGTGGGGGAACTCATAATGGAATGAGATCTATAGTAAAGTGCTTAGGAACTACTGATTTCCCAAGAGTAAGAGTTGGTGTATCTAAACCAGAGCCAGGAAGAGATTTAGCAAACTTTGTCCTTTCTAAATTTGCTCCAGATGAAATGGTAGAATTAAAAGAAGGGCTAAAAAAATCTGTTCTTGCAATAGATTCAATAATAAGGGAAGATATAGACTTAGCTATGAATAAATATAATGGAAAATAATCAGGAGGGCTTATATGAAGGATGTATTATTATATCCTTTGCAAAACTTAAATGAGTATAGGGAAATAATTAGCTATATTGAAAATAGCGACGGAGCTGCATTAGTTAATGGATTAATACCAGTGCAGAAATCACATATAGCTTATTCCATATTTAAAGAATTAAAAAGACAAATCCTTTTTATTGCGAATAGTGATTTAGAAGCTAAAAAGATTTACGAAGATTTAAATTACTATATAAAAGGGAAGGTAGAGTATTTAGGAAGTCAAGAAATTTATTTTTATCATTTAGATGCAAAGGACAGAAGTGAAGAAGCAAAAAAATTAAAAACTTTACTTAAATTAGCTAAGGGTGAAAAGATAATAGTAGTGACATCTGCAGAGGCTATTTTAAGAAAATATATATCAAAACAAGTATTAGTAGATAACATCACTACTTTTAAGGTAGGAGATGTAGTTGATATCGAAAAACTAACTAATACCCTTATAAATTTAGGATATGAAAGAGTATCAAAAATAGAAGGGTTTGGTCAATTTAGTATAAGAGGTGGAATAATAGATATTTTTTCTTTAGAGTACACTAATCCTATTCGTATGGAACTATTTGATGATGAAGTAGATTCTATACGAACTTTTGACGTTTTTTCACAAATGTCTATAGAAAAAATAAAGAAATTTGTTGTTACTCCGTCAAGAGAATTCATATATCCTGAAGAAATGGATAAAATAGTAAAAAACTTGAAAAAAGATATAAATGCTCACACAGATGAAGATGTTGTAAGTAATATAGACAAAATATCTAGTAAAACTTATTTTGAAGGAATTGAAAATTATATAGACTATATTTATCCTCAAGAAAATAAAAGTATTTTTACTTATCTTAGAGATGATGCAGTAATTTTTACACAAGATATAACAAGACTAAAAGAGAAATGTGAAAATTATTTTGAAGAATTTAAAGAAAATTATAAATTAAATCTTGAAAGAGGTCTAGCTCTAAAAAATCAAGGTAAACTGATTTATACTTATAATGATTTGAATTATTTAATAGAAGATAAATCAATAATATTAAATACTTTATTAGCGAGACAAATTAATGAATTTAATATAAAAAGAATTATTAATTTTGACTCGAGAGAAGTTCCTACCTATAATGGAAAGCTAGAATTATTAGCCGAAGATTTAAATAGATTAAAATATAATGGCCATAAGGTTGTATTAGTAACAAGTACTTTAGATAGAGCTAAGAAATTAAGTAAGGATTTACTTGAGTATAATATAGAGGCTATAGTTTCTAAAACTAGAGATATTGAAATTAAATCTTCACAAATAATAATTATTCCAGGTCATATAAGTAGAGGATTTGAATATAAATCTATCAAATTCATGGTTATCACAGATAATGAAATGATAGGTGTTCAAAGAAGAGCTTCCTCAAAGAAGAAAAAGAATAAATCTAAAAATGGAACTAAAATAGAATCATTTTTAGATCTAAATGTTGGAGACTATGTTGTTCATGAAAATAGTGGTATAGGTAGATATACTGGTATAGAACAAATTGTAGTCAATGGAATAAAAAAAGATTATATAAAAGTAATTTACCAAGGTGGAGATAATCTTTATGTACCAATAGATCAAATGGATAAGATTCAAAAATATATTGGAGCAGATGTAGAAAGGGTTAAGTTAAATAAGCTTGGAACTAGTGAATGGAGTAGAGCGAAAGCTAAAGTTAAAAGAGAAATAGAGGATATGACTAAGGATCTTATAGATCTTTATGCTAAAAGAGAGAAAGTTAAAGGATTTAAGTTCTCTAAAGATACAGTTTGGCAAAATGAGTTTGAATCCCTTTTCCCTTATGAAGAAACAGATGATCAATTAAAGGCTATAAAAGAAACTAAAAAAGATATGGAATCTTCTAAGGTAATGGATAGACTAGTTTGTGGAGATGTTGGATATGGAAAGACAGAAGTAGCAATAAGAGCTATATTCAAAGCTTGTATGGATGGAAAGCAAGTAGCTGTTTTAGTACCAACTACAATTCTTGCTCAGCAACACTACAACACTTTTAAGGAAAGATTTGAAGATTACCCTATAAGGGTAGAAGTATTAAGTAGATTCAAAACTCCTAAACAACAAAAAGATATTATAAATGATGCTAAGAAAGGTTTGGTAGATGTATTAATAGGAACTCATAGAATTGTTTCAAAAGATATTAATCTACCTAAACTAGGATTGGTAGTAATAGATGAAGAACAACGTTTTGGAGTTAAACATAAAGAATCTCTTAAAAAGATAAAAAATACTGTAGATGTATTAACTTTATCTGCTACCCCAATACCAAGAACTCTTCATATGTCATTAAGTGGTATTAGAGATATGAGTGTTATAGAAGATCCTCCCCAAGAAAGACATCCAGTTATAACTTATGTAACAGAAGCTAAGGAAAGTGTTATACAAGATGAGGTTGAAAGAGAGTTAGCTAGAGGTGGACAGGTATTCTTCGTATATAACAGAGTAGAAGGTATTGAAAAAATGGCTACTATGATACAAAATTTAGTACCTGATGCTAGGGTAGCAGTAGCCCATGGAAGAATGACAGCAAAAGCACTTGAAAATATTATTTTTGATTTCTTAAACAAAGAGTATGATGTCTTAGTTTGTACTACAATAATCGAAACGGGTATGGATATATCAAATGCAAATACAATGATAATATATGATGCAGATAAGATGGGACTAGCTCAACTTTATCAGTTAAGAGGAAGAGTTGGAAGAAGTTCAAGACAAGGATATGCTTATTTAATGTATGAAAAAGATAAAGTTTTAAGCGAAGTTGCAGAAAAAAGATTGAAAGCTATTAAAGAATTCACTGAGTTTGGATCTGGATTCAAAATAGCCATGAGAGATTTAGAAATTAGAGGGGCAGGTAATATACTAGGCTCTCAACAACATGGACATATGGCTGTTATAGGATATGATTTATATGTAAAAATGTTAAATGATGCTATAAGGAAAGTTAAGGGTGAGCCTATAATAGAAGAGGTAGATGTGGAAATCGACTTAAGTGTAAATGCGTATATACCTGATTATTATATTGATGATGAATTAATAAAATTAGAAATGTATAAGAAGATTGCGTGTATAGAAACTAAAGAAGACCTATCTGATGTGCAAGAAGAATTAGAAGATAGATTTTCTGATATACCTAAGCCTGTCGAGACTTTATTAAATATTGCTTATATTAAGTCTATGTGTAAAAAGCTTAAAATCGAAAAAGTAAGACAAATTAAGAATGAAATAATTCTAGCTCCTGTAACTAGATACAAAACTAAAGAAACATTAGGTCACAAAATAGTTAAAGAATTAGAAGAATTATTAGAAAAAATGTGTAGTATCAATAATTAATTTAAGAGGTGTTTTATGAAGAAAATATTATCTTTAATTCTATCATTGATAATAACAGTATCGTTGGTAGGATGTAGTTCAAATAAGGCAGTAGCTACTGTAAATGGTGAAAATATTACTTTAGGAAATTACGAAAAAGTATTAGCCTTAAATAAATCTTTTATGGAACAAAATTACGGTTATAGTAATGAAATTTGGTCAACAGAAATGGAAAAAGGAAAAACTTATGAAGACGTACTAAAAGATACAGTTTTAGAATCAATGGCTATTTCAGAAGTTATATATCAAGAAGCTAAAAAGCAAGGGATTGAACCTACTAAAGATGAAGTTCAAAAAGAAATAAATAATTTCAAAGAGAAAATAAAAAATAATGAACAATATAAAAAAGATAATAAAGAAATGGGAATAAATGATAAGTTTTTAGAGTTTCAATACTCTAGAGAATTAGCTAATAAGAATCTACAAAATAAATTCATCAAAGATTCAAATATAAGTGATAAAGAAATGAAAAAATATTATGATGAAAACAAAGATGATTTTTATATAGATACAGTTACAGCATCTCATATATTATTAAAAACTCAAGATGATGAAGGTAAAGATTTATCAGAAGAAAAGAAAAAAGAAGTCAAGAAAAAAGCAGAAGAGGTACTGGCTAAAGCTAAGAAGGGAGAAGATTTTGCTAAATTAGCTAACAAATACTCACAAGATCCTGGTTCAGCGGAAAATGGTGGAGAATTAGGTACATTTGGTAGAGGTGAAATGGTATCAGAATTTGAAGATGCAGCATTTGATATGAAACCAGGTGAAATTTCTGAGTTAGTAGAAAGTTCATTTGGATATCATATAATAAAAGTATCTGATAGAGTTGACAAGCAAGGAACATTTGATGAAGTAAAGGATGAAATAAAGAATATCTTAGTTAGTGATAAATATAATCAATATATTGAAAAATTAAGAAATGATTCAAAGATAGAAAATAAAGAAGATATTGTAAAGTCTGCTAAATTTTAATATAATAAGCTGTGTCCAATTTAGGATATAGCTTTTTTTGTATATTTTTCTTGTCAATGGTAAAAATATATACATATAAAGACAGTAATGGAGGGATTAATAAATAAATGAGAGCTACAGGAATAGTTAGAAGAATAGACGACCTAGGAAGAGTTGTGATTCCTAAAGAAATAAGAAAAACTCTTAGAATAAGAGAAGGAGATCCTTTAGAAATATTTACAGCTAAAGACGGAGAAGTAATCTTAAAGAAATACTCTCCAATAGGAGAATTAAATGAATTCTCTCAAGAATATGCAGAAACATTAGGTGAAATACTAGGACAAGGAATCGTTGTAACAGATTTAGATTCTATAATAGCTGTATCAAAATTACCTAAAAAAGAGTATAAAGAAAAAAGTATAAGTAATGAACTAGAACAATTAATTGAAAATAGAGTAGTTAAGCATGCTAAAGATAATAAAATGATACCATTATACAAAGACGATTCTACTCCATATAGCGGTCAAATAGTTATGCCAATAATAAGTGACTCAGGAGACTGTATAGGTTCAATTTCGATAGTTACTAAAGAAAACGAAGTTTTCTCTGAAGACATAGAAAAAATCTTAAAAATAGCAGCTAGCTTTTTAGGAAAACAAGTTCAATAAATGATTATTAGGCCCTTCAAAAGAGGGCCTTTAATATTTACATAAATTTATTAAAAAAAATTAAAAAATGCTAAATTGTTGAATATACTATTAAATATATGTTATATTAAAATTTGTTACAGAATTAAATGGAGGTATGTTGTTATGAGCAATAACACGAATAAAGAATCGTTTTTAAAAGGTGCTCTTGTACTTGGATTAGCAGGTATAATCACTAAGATAATGGGTGCCTTTTTTAGAATTCCTCTTGGGAACTTAATTGGATCGGAAGGTATGGGTTATTATCAAGTTGTATATCCTGTATATACTTTATTTTTAACTTTAGCAACGGCAGGATTCCCTACAGCACTTGCAAAATTAGTTTCAGAGCAGAGAGCAGTGGGAGATTTTGGGGGAGCAAATAAAACTTTTAAAATATCATATACAGTGCTATTTATCACTGGATTAATATCATTCTCAATATTTTTCTTTGGTGCAGATTTTATATCTAATACTATACTAGATAATAGTGGAGTTTATTCTGCTATGATAGCTATATCTCCTGCATTATTATTTGTACCATTAATGTCTTCTTATAGAGGGTATTTCCAGGGAAGAAGAGAAATGTCAAAAATAGCTACATCTCAAGTAATAGAGCAATTCTTTAGAGTTGTTTTAGGGCTTATGTTAGCTAACTTCTTAATGAAAAATTATGGACCGCAACTAGGAGCAGCAGGGGCAGTCCTTGGAGCAGCAATAGGTGGTTTTGCATCAGCAGCATTTTTAATTTACATATATTTAAAAGATAGTAGAGTTAGAAAAGCTGAAATAGCTAAAAGTAAACATATAAAAGTAGAGAGTAGTTCTAAAATATTAAAAAGACTTTTATATGTTGCAATACCAATAACTATAGGAGCTTGTGTAATGCCTTTAGTAAATATGGTAGATAGTGTTATAGTAGTTAGAAGGCTTACAGAAGCTGGTTATAGTATTGAGGAAGCTAACTCATTATTAGGACAATTATCAGGGATGGCAATAGCTACAGTTAACTTGCCAATAGTTATAGATCAAGCTATAGGTATGAGTTTAGTACCTGCTATATCAGAGGCTTATGCACTTAAGCAAATGAAGGTTGTAAGGAAAGAAGCTAGAACAGGAATAAAGACTATTTTATTAGTAGTTTTACCATGTGCATTTGGATTAGCAGCACTAGCAAGCCCGATAATGAAATTACTATATCCTAGTGAGCCACCAGCGTTGGGAACAATGTTATTTACAGTAGCACCTTGTGCAATATTCTTAGGTTTAATTTATGCACAAAATGGTATACTACAAGGTATGGGCAAACCTATGATACCAGTTATAGCATTAGCTATAGGTATGATATTTAAAGTTGTTATAAGTTATACTTTAACAGGTATATATTCAATTAATGTTATAGGTTCTGGTTTAGGAACTTTAGCAGCATATGTAGTAGCATCTTTAATAGAATTTATTTACATAAAGAAACATTTAAAATTAAAATTACCAGCAAGAGAGTTTTTAATAAAACCATTAATAACAGTAATGACTATGTTTATAGTTGTTAAATTAAGTTATGGCCTAATTGTTGGAATTTTAGGAAACTCTTTGGCAACGTTAATATCTATAGCTATAGGTGGGGTTGTTTACGCATTAGTATTATTAGGAATAGGTGGAATTAGAAAAGACGAAATTTTAACTTTACCAAAAGGTGAAAAAATATATAGAATTTTAAATAAGCTTAAGCTTATGAAATAGAAATATTAAATAAAGGGGATAAGGTTTATAAATATATATAATCTTATCCCTTAAATATAGGAGATAAAAAAATGGGAAAAATATCTATTGTAGGACTAGGTCCTGGAGATTATTCTTTAATTAGCCAAGGTGCATTAGATGCTTTAAGTAGTAGTTCAAACATTTATTTAAGAACTAAGAAACATCCAACTGTGAATCAGTTAGAAGAAAAGATTAAATATACATCATTAGATTATTTTTATGAAAATGAAGAGAAATTTGAAGATGTATATGGAAAAATTTCTAAATTCATAATAGATAAGGGTAAAAGTGAAGAGCTGGTATATGCTGTTCCAGGTCATCCTAGGGTTGCAGAAAAGACAGTAAGTATAATAGAGGCTTTAGCTAAGGAAAACAATATAGAGCTTAATATAATACCGTCTATGAGCTTTGTAGACGCAATGTATAACTACATAGGTGTAGATCCAGCGGAAGGATTTAAATTATTAGATGCTTTTGAGTTAGAAGAAGCGTATATTGATACAAGCAGTAATACAATAATAACTCAAATATATGATCATTTTATAGCATCTAATGTTAAATTAAAATTAATGGAACATTATGATGATGAACAAGAAATATGTATAGTAAATGGAGCAGGAATTAAAGAATTAGAAAGTAAGACATATGTAAAACTTTATGAGTTAGATAGGAAACCAGAATTATTTAGTTATTTGACGAGTTTATATATACCCAAAAGTACTAAAAAGTTATATAATACAGTGCATGATTTACAAAATATAATGAGAAAATTAAGAAGTCCACAAGGGTGTGAATGGGATATTAAACAAACTCATGAGTCACTAAAAAAATATCTTATTGAAGAAGCTTATGAAGTAGCTCAATCAATTGATAATGATGATATCGATGAATTAATAGAAGAATTAGGAGATGTGCTTTTACAAGTTATTTTCCATTGTCAAATAGGAGAGGAAGAAGGATACTTTAACTTAGGAGATGTTTCAAGTAGTATTTGTAATAAATTAATACATAGACATCCTCATGTTTTTAAAAATATTGATATAGATATGAATAAATTTGATAAAACATGGGAAGATTTGAAAAAGGAGGAAAAAGGGCAAACCACAGTTACTGAAGGGTTACAACTAATTCCTCAATTTTTGCCAGCTCTTACTAAAGCAGAAAAAATACAACATAAGGCAGCATTGGTAGGGTTTGACTGGAATAATATTGACGATGTTTGTAAAAAAGTTGAAGAAGAATATAAAGAACTACTTGACGAATGTAAATCAAGGAATATAAAATACATAAAGGAAGAGTTAGGCGATTTATTATTTTCAATAGTAAATTTGGCAAGATTTTTACAAGTTGATCCTGAAGAAGCATTAAACCTAACTAGTAAAAAATTTATCAAAAGATTTAAATTTATAGAGGATAATGCTATACAAATGAATAAGACATTAGAAGATATGACATTAGAGGAAATGGATAAACTTTGGGAAAAGGCTAAATTTCAATAAATAATAGAAGGAAATTTTATTAATATATAGAACTTAGAAAAAGAGTTTTATATGAACACATTTTAGGAGGTAAGAATAATGAATAAAGCTGAATTAGTATCAAAAATGGCAGAAAAAAGTGAATTAGAATTAACTAAAAAACAAATAGAAGATGCATTAAATGCATTCATGGGTTCTGTAGAAGAAGCATTAGTTAATGGAGAAAAAGTTCAATTAGTAGGTTTCGGAACTTTTGAAACTAGAGAAAGAGCTGCTAGACAAGGAAGAAATCCAAGAGACCCACAACAAGTTATAAATATACCAGCTTCTAAAGCTCCAGTATTCAAAGCTGGAAAAGTTTTAAAAGAAGCTATAAACAAATAAGAATATAATACATTAATAAATAGATAAAAGTGTGGGACTTCCACACTTTTTCTGTATATTAGGGAGGTATCATGAGACTAGATAAGTTTTTAAAAGTATCAAGGATAATAAAAAGAAGAACAGTAGCAAAAGAAGCTTGTGACAAAGGTATAGTTACTATAAATGGGAAACTAGCTAAGTCATCTTCTGAAGTTAAGATAGGTGATATCTTAGAAGTAACATTTGGAGAAAAAAAGATGAAATTTAAAATAACTGAAATAAAAGAACATGTTCTTAAAGCAGATGCAAAGGAAATGTATGAGATAATAGAATAATATTTATATAACCTCAGTATATTATATTAGGAGTAATTTATATATACTGGGGGGATATGATGGAACATAGTATAAGTTTAAAAGAAAGATCAAGCCTAGTTATATCAGGTGTAGATCATATATATTCTTTTAATGATAAGAGAGTGGAACTTTTAACATCTGCAGGACGATTAATTGTAGAGGGTGAGAGTTTGGATATGAGTAAGCTTAACTTAGAAGAAAGTATAATTAGTGTAGAAGGAACAGTGAATTCTTTAAATTATGTAAAGGCTAAAAAACCTGAGGAAAAATTCTTGAAAAAGGTATTTAAATAAGTATGGGATTTTTCATAGAAGATATAAACATATTTTATCTAACTCTTTATGGTGGAATAGCAATAGGACTACTATTTGATTTTTATAGGTCTTTAAGAAGAAATTTTAAAGTAGTAAGAAAAGTATCCTTTTTATTTGATTTGATATTTTGGTTGTTAATAACTGGGGTTATATTTACAACCATAAATGCTTTAGAAAAATTTGATTTAAGATACTATCATTTTGTAGCCTTATTTTTAGGTTTTGTTTTATATTACTACACTATAAGTAAATATGTTTTTATGATATTCAATAAAATAATTTCTTTTGTTACAAGCTTATTCAAAAAAACTGTACATTACATAGTCAGTTTTTTAAACAATTTGTATTACATTATTATCTATTCAATACACCTTATATTTGATATTATTTTTTATATACCAAGCATATTTTTATCCAGCAAAAGAAAAAGAAAAAATAAAAAGGGTGTAGGGATATGAAAATATTAAAAAGATTTTTACCACAATCAATAGTCGTTGGCTTATTTGTATTTTTTTTAGTGTTTAGTATCATAACAGGTTTTATATTTCAAATAGGAAAATTAAGAGATTATAAGGCCGAAATAACACAAATTAACAATCAGATAGAAGATACTAAAGAGGAAATAAGTAGGTTGGAAAAATTATGTAATAAGAATGACTTGGAAGAAGTTGCGAGAGATCAGCTTGGAATGATTAAGCCTAATGAAATAATATATGTAGATTCGAGTGAAAGAGATAACTAAGTTATCTCTTTTTCGTTTATAATAAATATAAGTTTTATATAAGGAGGATAATCGATGAAAATAGGAACTATTGATATAGGAACAAATTCTATGAGGCTTTTAATAGCAGAGTACGTAAATAATAAAATAGAAAATAGAAACAAATATATAAATACAACTAGAATAGGACAAGGTGTAGATAAAGACGGATATATTACTAAAGAGGTTATGGATAGAAACTTAAAGGCCTTAAAAGAATTCAGTGATATATGTAAAGAACAAAATTGTGACGCTGTTTATTGTATGGGAACATCAGCCTTAAGAGATAGTAAAAATGGACAAGAATTTGTAAAGAAGGCAAAAGAAATGGCAAATATAGATGTCAAGATAATTTGTGGGGACGAGGAATCTAATTTAGGATTTTTAGGAGTACTAGAAGGTACTGAAGGAGATAAAAAAGATAATATTTTAGTTATAGATATAGGTGGAGGATCTACAGAATTTGTATTAGGAAATGAAGAAGGAATAAATTTCTGTAAGAGCGAGAATGTAGGAGCACTTAGAATGACAGAAAAATTTATAACTACAGATCCTATAAGTGAAGAAGATTTTAATCAAATGAATTATTTTATTGAAAATACTATTTCATCAACGTTGGAGATACTTAAGAACAAAAAAATAAGTAAGTTAGTTGGGATAGGTGGTGCTATAACTTCTGTCTCAGCTATGAATCAACAATTAGAAGTATATTCTATGGAAAAAGTACATAATAGTGAGGTTACAAAAAAAGATATAGAAAAAATTCTACAAAATTTAAAAAAAATGACATTAAATGATAAGAAAACAATAAAAGGTCTACAGCCTAAAAGAGCAGATATTATAACAGCTGGTGTAACAATATTGAATATTATAATGGAAAAATTAGAATTTGAAAAAATAATGATAAGTGAATATGATAATTTGGAAGGCTTAATATGTCAAAACTCAAAAAAAATGTCTTAATTTTTTAGGAATATCTAAACCAATTGTGACAAAATATAATTCTCCCCTTTGATATAATTCATTGTAAACAAAGGAGGAGATTTTTTATGGAGAGAGATGGAGCTGCTATAAAAAGCAGAGGATTTAATATTAATAAAATAAGAATTGATAAATATATGAATTACAAGACCGCAATTTTTATGGCAATTGGTTTTTTACTGAGTCGTTTTACTATAGTAGATGAAATATCACCATTTGGGATAGCATTTTTTCTATTTTTTATAAAATTAGATTATTATAAATACCCAGTTTTTTTATCTACCTTATTAGGTGTGTTGCTATCATCCAATAATATATCATCAATAATAAAATACAGTGTATGTTTAATGGTGATTTTATCTATTAGTAATAACTTAAAGAAAAATGATTCGATGTTAAGGATAAGTCTTATTGGAGCATTAATACTTTTACCTATATCTTTAGGACAAGCAGCTTATAGTAATAATAATATGTATGAATTTGCAGTTGTATTTATGGAATTTATAGTAACTGCTATATCTGCTTATATATTTTCTTTTGGCACAAGATTTTTGCTTAATAACAAAAATAAAATGTGTATAAATCCAGAAGAAGTAATATCTTTAGGTTTGATTATTTCATTCAGTGTAATAGGAATAGGTAATATAGGAATATTTGGCATATCAATTAGAGGTATATTGGCTACTATTTTAATACTTATAGCATCAATATTAGGTGGATCAACTTTAGGAGCAACATGTGGAGTAATAGTTGGTATAGGATTTATGATAACTAATATAACATCAGCTATATATATGGGTATATATTCTTTCGCAGGCCTTATATCAGGGGCGTTTAACAAATTAAATAAATATATGTCTATATTGGCCTACTTGATAAGTTGGATTATTATATATTCTTATACATCAGGGATAACTTCTAATATAACACAAATAATTGATATAGCTATAGGGTGTCTAATTGTATCTATAATACCTAAAACCTTTTTTAATAAATTGGAAAGGCTAATGAAGAATAATATATATTCAAATGAAGCCGTATATGAATACATAATAAGAAGTAAGAATGTTACTAACAATAAATTAATGAATATACAAAGGGTATATAATGAACTAGCAAATACTTTTGATAAAATAAGAGAAAGAGATAAAGTAATAGATCAAAGGGATATAGCGACAATAATAGATCAAATACACAATGATGAATGTCAATACTGCAGCATGCAACGAATTTGTTGGGAATCAAAATTTAATTACACTTATAACTTAATATATGAAATGATAGAGAAAATAGAAGATGGTGAAATTAGTAGTAGAGATATTCCAGAAAAATTTAGAAAAGAGTGCATGAATCCAGAGCTAATTGTGAGAATAGCTAATTATTATTACAAATTATATGCGCTTGATTATGATTGGAATACAAAGCTATGTGAAAGTAGACAACTAATATCAAAGCAAATTAGAGATATTTCAAAATCAATAGAAGGGATATCAAAAGATTTAAATAAAGATATTTTATTAGACTTGGAGAAGGAGAAAGAAATAATAAATGAACTACAAAGACATAGCATAATTGTAGATAAAGTTAGTTATGTTCAAGAAAATCAAGAAGATTTTAAAATAACTATTGAGATGAAGAATTGTAGAGATGGATGCTTATGTGATGATAAATTAGTAAAAGTAATTTCTGATTTTGTAGGGGAAACCTTAGATGTTCAAAAGATAGGGTGTCATTGTTTAGGAGAAAACTGTAAGGTAGTTCTTACGAAAGCTGAGAAATATAGTGTGGTCACAGAAGTAGCATCTATGTCAAGAGATGGTCATATATTCTCCGGTGATAATTATACTTTTATGGAAATACATGATGGAAAATATATGATGGCAATAAGCGATGGAATGGGGAAAGGGAAAAAAGCCTATGATGAGTCATCTGTTACTATTGATATATTAGAAAATATGATGGAGGCTAAAATTGATAAAGAGATAGTTATAAATACTATTAATAATATGCTTCTATTAAAATCATCAGAGGAGATATTCTCAACATTAGATTTAGGAATTGTGGATTTGAAAAAAGGTAGACTTGAAACTGTTAAAATGGGAGCTTGCTCAACATATATAAGTAGGGAAAATAAAGATGTTGACTTAATATCATCATCATCATTACCTATCGGAATTTTATCAGACATAAATTTAGATAGACATAATGTGAAAATAAAAAATGGAGATTATATAATTATGGTATCTGATGGAATTGTTGATGCAGGAAAAAATAATAATTTCGGTGAAAATTGGTTAATATATTTCTTAAAGAAACTAAACACAACTAATCCAAAAGAAATCGCAAATAAAATATTAGATAGAGCTTTGGAACTTCAACTTGGAGAGGTTGATGACGATATGACTGTACTGGTAACTAAAGTTATTAGTAATTAATATAGATATATCAACAAAATAATATAAAATCTATCAAAATTTGTTGATAAGATTGTAAAAAATGTTGATAATTAGGGATAATATGATGAACATGGATAATTAAATTTATATAAATATACTGAAAATACTTAATCCTAGGAATTGTTGATATGTTGATAAGTATGTGGATAACTGTGAACTAAACATAGGATATAAAATTGAATAATATGTAAAAAATGAGCCATCCTAATATTAAGTAACTTTGATGAAAGGATGGCTTTTTATGAGCGGAAAGTTATTAAAAATTTTAATTATAAGTTTGTTTGTTTTTTCTACTGTTATAATAAAGCAAAGTGTTGTAGCAGATAACTATAATATTGCATTTGCTCAAGATCAAGATGAGCAAAAAAAGGAAAAAAAAGAAATTGATTATACTAAATATTGCTGGAATTTATATTCTCTTTATAAGAGTGATGAATCATGGGAAAAAGATCTAAAAAAATTTAATCGTGATATAAAAGAATTAGAAAACTATGTTGGTAAAATAACCAAATCTAAAACACATTTATCCTTTGGATTAGGAATTAAGGAAAAATTAGATACAAGATTAAATTCATTGTCTGCTTATGCAAAATTAAAAAGAGATTTAAATAAAAATTCTTATGAATATTTAAATATGAACGAGGAGATAAATAAGGCTTATTCACGATATTCAAAAATAACATCTCAATTAGAATTAGAAATACTTAAGTTATCAAACAAAGAATGTGAAAAATATTTATCTGATAAAAAAATTAATAATAGGTATGGAATGTATATAAAAGAAATTAGAAGAAATAAAGATCATTATTTAGACGATAAAAGTGAGCAGATATTATCCAACGTATCATCTATAAGTGGATTACCAAATAATATATATGAATTGTTTAGAAATATGGATAAAAAGTCTAATATAACACCAGCCGAATACGAGAATCAGATACAATCTTCTAATAGACAAGAAAGAAAAGAAGCTTATAAAAATGAGTTTCTACCTTATAATGATAATATAAATACCTTAGCGGGATTATTACAGGGTCAAGTTAGCAAGAATGCATTTTATTCTAATATAAGAAATTATGATTCATCTTTACAAATGCATTTAGACTCCGATAAAATTGATACAAAAGTTTATAAAGGTTTGATAAAGACTGTAAGTAATAATACAGATAGCTTACATAAATATATAAGCTTAAGAAAAAAAATTCTAAATTTAGATAAAGTTTATTACTATGATATGTTTGTACCAATAGTAGAAGAAGCTGAAGAAATTATACCTTATGATAAAGCTCAATCAATGGTTTACTCTGCATTAGCTCCTTTAGGAGAGGAATATGGAAGTATTGTTTATAAGGCTTTTAATGAAAGATGGATAGATGTTTACTCAAATGAGAATAAGGTAAGTGGAGGATATTGCTTATCTGTATACGATAATCATCCTTATATTTTATTAAACTACAATAGTTCAATAGGAGGGGTATCTACTCTTATTCATGAGTTAGGACATGGAGTGTATGAATATTTAAGCTCAAAGAACCAATATTTTTATAATTCATCCCCATCTATATTTACACATGAAGTAGCATCAACTACTAATGAAGTATTACTTTATGAAAATTTAATAAAAAATGCACAAGATAAAAAACAAAAAGCCTATTATATTAGCATGTACTTAGACTTTATAAAAAATACTCTATATACACAGTCTATGTATGCTGAATTTGAAGATTATATACATGAAGCTTTTGAAAGTGGAAAACAAATAAATGCTTTAGTGTTAAATGATAAATGGTCACAATTGCTTAAAAAGTATTATGGACAAGACTTTGAAGTAGACCAACTTTCAATGGTTGGCTGGGCTAGAATACCACATTTTTATAATAGTTTTTATGTTTATAAATATGCAACAGGATGTTGTAGTGCTGTAAATTGTGCACAAGAGATATTACAAAAAGGGCCTGATAGCTATATGAACTTACTTAAAAAAGGAGGTTCAGACTATCCTTTAGAATTATTAAAAGATAATAATATAGACTTAACAAATAAAAAAACTATTATGAATACTATTAAGAAATTTGATCAATTAGTTTCTGAACTAGAGAAAATACTAGATGAGTAATTAAATTATTTATAAGTAATAACCGTAGTAAAACTATAATTAAAATGATAAAATAAATCTGTAAAAGTTAGATATCGTATAAGAATTTTATACCCAATATATTGGAGGGAATATTAATTATGCAAAAGAAAATAAGAAAGGCAGTTATACCTGCTGCTGGATTAGGAACAAGGTTTTTGCCGGCAACAAAAGCTCAACCAAAGGAAATGTTGCCTATAGTTGATAAGCCAACTTTACAATATATAATAGAAGAAGCAGTGGCCTCAGGAATAGAAGAAATATTAATAATAACAGGTAAAAATAAAAAATCTATAGAAGATCATTTTGATAAATCTGTAGAGTTAGAATTAGAACTTGAGCAAAAAGGAAAAAATGATTTACTAGAAATAGTAAGGAATATATCTAATATGGTAAATATTTATTATATCAGACAAAAGGAACCTAGAGGACTTGGTGATGCAATTTATTGTGCAAGAAGTTTCATAGGTGATGAACCATTTGCTGTAATGCTTGGCGATGATATAGTTGATAATAATGTACCTTGCTTAAAACAACTTATGGATGCTTATGAAGAATATAGAACTACAATATTAGGTGTCCAAGAAGTTGAAAAAGAAAATACTAATAAATATGGTATAATAAAAGCTAAGCATATAGAAGATAGAGTTTACAAGGTCAAAGATCTAGTGGAAAAGCCTGACGTAGATAAAGCACCTTCTAATATTGCTATCCTAGGTAGATATATAATTACTCCAGAAATATTTGATATACTAGAGGACTTACCAATAGGCAAAGGTGGAGAAGTTCAATTAACTGATGCTTTAAAAAGATTATCAAAGAAAGAAGCTATGTACGCCTATAAATTCGAAGGAAAAAGATATGATGTAGGAGATAAATTAGGTTTTTTACAAGCTACTGTTGATTTTGCTCTTAAGAGAGATGAGTTAAGAGAAGATTTTATGGAATATTTAAAGAAAGTTACCTTTGAAAATGTTGATAAATAATAGATATAGTTATAATTGGAGAGGTGATGAAGTTGGCTAAAAGCAAACAACAAAAAATAACAAAAATCATAGCGATAGGAATAGCTATAATTTTTATACTGACAAGTATTTCAACTGTAATCAGTATGATTGCATGGTCATTGTAATAAGAGAAGTTAGCAAAAGGCTAACTTTTTTTGTGTTTAATTAAATATAATACTTTATTATACGATTGAAATGTATTTTTAATAAAAATATGCTACGTGTATTTACTAAAAGATATATGTAATATATAATTTTTTATGTATTATAACGAAGGAGATGGAGAAGTAATGGATAGAAATTTAGCGCTAGAACTTGTTAGAGTAACTGAAGCAGCTGCTTTAGTATCTTCTCAATTTATGGGAAGGGGAGATAAAGATGGTGCCGATGGTGCAGCTGTAGAAGCTATGAGAAGGGCATTTGAATCTGTAAAAATAAAGGGAGAAGTAGTAATTGGTGAAGGTGAGTTAGATGAAGCACCAATGTTATATATAGGAGAAAAAGTAGGTTTACAAACTGACGACTGTATGGAAGTTGATATAGCAGTTGATCCACTTGATGGTACTACTCTAATAGCAAAAGGTCTTCCGAATGCAATATCAGTAATAGCAGTAGGTAAAAAAGGATCTTTACTATGTGCACCAGATACGTATATGAAAAAAATTGTAGTTGGGCCAAAAGCAAAAGGATGCATAGATTTAGATAAAAGTGTAGAGGAAAACATACTTAGCGTTGCAAAAGCCTTAGGAAAGAAAACAACTCAAATGACTATTATGACTCAAGATAGAGAAAGACATAATTATATAATTGAACCAGCTAGAAAATTAGGTTGTCAAATAAGAATGTTTGGTGATGGAGATGTTGCTGCTGGTATAGCTACTTGTTTTGAAGAAACAGGTGTGGATATACTTATGGGAATTGGTGGAGGACCAGAAGGTGTTATCACTGCGGCAGCTATAAAATGTATGGGTGGAGATATGCAGGCCCAAATCTATCCAATGAGTGAACAAGAAAGAAACAGATGCCATGAGATGGGGTTATCTGATGAAGATATACAAAAAAAATTAACTTTAGAAGATTTAGCTAAGGGTGATGATTTATTCTTTGCAGCTACTGGAATAACAGAAGGTAATTTGCTAAAGGGTGTTATTAATATAGGTGATAATAGAGCTAAGACAGAGTCTGTAGTTATGAGAGGAAAGACAGGTACTATAAGATTTGTTGATGCTATTCATAATTTAGATAAGAATGAGATATTAGTAGACTTGATGGAAAAATACAGTATTAAATAAAAATGCAATATTTAGAGGGTAGGTAAAATTTTATCTACTTTCTTTTATTTTAATTGAATAAATTTACAATAAATAGAAAAAATAATAAAAAGATAGGAACTAGGATTTTTATTTATTGACCATGATATTTAATAATGATATTATTATTTTATTAAATTCATATTTAAAATAATTACTTTTCTTTTACACACCCTTTATTCCCTATTAATATAAATTTAATTAAAGCCTTAATTTATGAATGAGGAGGTTCTTTTGAACTTGGAAAATATAATGATGGAAGAATTGAGTAAAAAAACCTTAGTTGAACTAAAAGCAATTGCTAAGGATTTAAATATTAAATCAATTACTAAATATAAAAAAAATGAATTAGTGGAGCTAATAAGTAATAGCTTTAAAGATAGTCAAACTAAAAATAATCAAGATGTACAACAAGAAAATAATATTAACAATGAATCGAAAGTTGAACAAAATGTAAACGATAAGAATATAAAGGCTGAGGTACAAAAAGAGGGAAAGCAAAGTACAGAAAATTATACAGAAAGAAATAGACAATTTAATAAATATGGTGATACGGAAATTATAAAGCAAAATGATAATAGAGGATATGTAAAAGCTTATAATAAAGAAAATCAAGGTAATAATCGTAATTTTAATAATAACAAATCAATGAGTATGGAAAATAGAAATCAGAGAAACACTAAAGGTAACCATACACCAAAAGTTGTTGAAGAATCTAAAATAATTAATGAATTCAATACTTCAAAAGATGATGAAGTTGTAGGTGTATTAGAAATATTACCTGATGGGTTTGGGTTCTTAAGAGGATCGAACTATCAATCTACAGATGAAGATGTATATGTATCTCCTTCTCAAATTAGAAGGTTCAATATGCAAACAGGTGATAAGGTTAGAGGTATAACAAGACACCCGAAAACAGGAGAAAAGTTTAGAGCACTTTTATTTGTACAAAAAGTTAATGATGAAAATCCTGAAACTTGTATAAATAGAAAATCATTTGTAAACTTAACTCCTATATATCCAGAAGAGAGATTAACGCTGGAAAAAAGTCAAAATGAAATATCAACTAGATTGATAGACTTGATATCTCCAATAGGAAAAGGACAAAGGGGTCTGATTGTTGCTCCACCAAAGGCTGGTAAAACTATGCTTTTAAAAAGTGTAGCTAATAGTATTGCCAAAAATCATCCTAATGTTGAGTTAATAGTTCTATTAATAGATGAGAGACCAGAAGAAGTAACTGATATGAGAGAATCTATAAATGGAGATGTTATATATTCTACATTTGACCAAGTTTCTAGTCATCATGTTAAAGTGGCAGAAATGGTTTTAAATAGAGCTCAGAGGTTAGTTGAACACGGAAAAGATGTAGTAATACTTCTAGATAGTATAACAAGACTTGCTAGAGCATATAACTTGACTATATCTCCAACAGGAAGAACATTATCAGGTGGTTTAGATCCAGGAGCATTACATGGTCCTAAGAAATTCTTTGGAGCAGCTAGAAATATAAGACAAGGTGGTTCACTAACAATACTTGCAACTGCTTTAGTTGAAACTGGTTCAAGAATGGATGATGTAATATTCGAAGAGTTCAAAGGAACTGGTAATATGGAATTACATTTAGATAGAAAACTTGCAGAAAAGAGAATATTCCCAGCGGTAGATATATATAAATCAGGAACGAGAAGAGAAGATTTACTATTGACAGAAGAAGAAAAAGCAGCATTATGGAAATTAAGAAAAGAGATGAGTAATAATTCTATATTAGAAGTAACCGATAATTTAATTGAAGCATTAAAGAAAACAAAAAATAACGAAGAGTTTATCAAAACTATAAAAAAATAACAGAAAGTTTAAATGTATAGGCTAAGAAATATAAAAATGCTTGTACCACTAAAAAACATGTGATATAATGATGTAGTTGAAGATGAAAACTTAAAATTAATATAATTAATTTAGAATATAATTGAAAAAGAGGTGACTAGAATGCAAAAAGATATACAACCAAAATACAATGCAATTGAAGTACACTGTGCATGTGGAAATACTTTCATGGCTGGTTCAACTAAGGACGAGATAAAAGTTGAGATATGTTCAGAATGCCATCCTTTCTATACTGGAAAACAAAAGAACATAGAAAAAGGTGGAAGAATCGACAAATTCAAAAAAAGATTCAAAATGGATTAATTATTGTAAAAAAAGAGGTTGGTTATCCAACCTCTATTTTATTTTTCTAATTACTAAAAAATACATAATTTTAGAATATTAACTACAATAATAACATTAGATTAAGTTTTAGGAGGTTCGAAAAATATGTATAGACCAGTAAACCATGGTTATATTGAAGTAGTAGTTGGACCTATGTACAGTGGAAAAAGTGAAGAATTAATAAGAAGATTAAAAAGAGCAAAGATTGCAAAGCAAAATATAATTGTATTTAAGCCTCATATAGATGATAGATATAGTAAAAGTGATGTTGTATCTCATAGTGGAGATAGTATAAATGCTATTGCCATAGAGAAAGCTTCTGATATATATGATTTAATTGATGATAGTATACAAGTTGTCGGAATAGATGAGGTGCAATTTTTTGATGATGATATAATAGATATAACAGTTGACTTGGCTAACAAAGGTATAAGAGTTATAGCTGCAGGTCTTGACATGGATTTTAAAGGAGAGCCTTTTGGGCCTACTCCACAACTATTAGCAGTCGCTGAATTTGTTGATAAAATTCAAGCTATTTGCTCTGTGTGTGGACAGCCAGCGACAAGATCACAAAGATTAATAGATGGACAACCAGCAAGATATGATGATCCTATTATACAAGTAGGAGCTGTAGAAAGCTATGAAGCTAGATGTAGAAAATGTCATGTGGTTAAGTAAACAATCAACCCCTTAAAAGTATAATATGATACTCTAAGGGGAATTTTTATATTATAATAGTTTTAATAATTTAAAATTGTTATGAGGAGTAGGAATATGAAAAAACAATCTGTTGGTGGACAAGCTGTAATTGAAGGTATAATGATGCAATCTAAAAATTACAGGGCTATTGCTGTTAGGAAGAGTAATGGTGAGATAGAGCTAAAAAAAGAAAGAATAAAAAGTTGGGTACAGGACAAAAAAATAGATAAAATACCATTTTTAAGAGGTGGATTTATACTATTTGAGACAATGATACAGGGGATTAAAAGTTTAAATTACTCATCTGAATTTTTTATGGAAGATGATGAGGAAGAGGAAGATGCAATAGATAAGTTTTTAAAAAGAGTATTTAAAGATAAAGCTAATGATGCCATTATGGTAGTATCTCTAATACTTGCTATGATACTTTCAATTGGATTATTTGTATTAATACCTACAATAATAAGTGGATTCTTTGGACTTTTTATTAAAAATAATATAATTTTAAATTTAATAGAAGGTTTAATTAGAATATTAATATTGATATTGTATATGTTGGGAATATCAAGAAATGAGGATATAAAAAGAACGTTTATGTATCATGGTGCAGAACATAAAACTATTTATTGCTATGAGAATGATTTAGAGTTAACAGTAGAAAATGTTAGAAAGTTTACTACTTTACATCCTAGATGTGGAACAAATTTTTTATTTATTGTTATGGCTACATCCATAATACTATTTTCATTCTTTGGATGGCCAAATATTTTATTAAGGGTAGTAATGAGGATATTATGTATACCAATAGTTGCTGGAATATCTTATGAAATAATAAAATTTCTTGGGAAATATGATAATATATTAAGTAAAATTGTTGCATATCCTGGAATGATGTTACAACGTATCACGACAAAAGAACCAAATGATGCACAAATTGAAGTAGCAATAAAAGCGTTAAAAGCTGTAATTTAAAATAAATAATGGAGAAGCTTATGACTATTAGAGAAATACTTTTAAAATATTCAAAAGAACTTGAAGAAATAAGTAGTACACCAAGATTAGATGTAGAGATTTTGCTACAAAAAGCTTTAGGTGATGTGGATAGATTATATATACATTTAAACTTAGAAAAAGTTTTAAGTGAAGAAGAAGACAATTTGTTTTTAAAGCTTATAAATGAAAGATTAAATAATAGACCTATAGCATATATTGTTGGAAATCGTGAGTTTATGGGGCTAGATTTTTATGTTCAAGAAGGTGTATTAATTCCTAGACCAGATACAGAAATTTTGGTTGAAGAGGTTATTGAAATAGGTAAGAATAAAGGTGAAATTGAAATTTTAGATATAGGGACAGGCTCTGGTGCCATAACAGTTAGTTTGGCAAAATATTTAGATAATGCTAATTTAACTTCTGTTGACATATCGGATATAGCACTAGAAGTAGGAAAGAAAAATGCTATAAGCAATAATGTGGATAATAAGATAGAATTTATAAAATCAAATTTATTTACAGAAATAGATAAAGACAAAAAATTTGATGTAATAGTTTCTAATCCTCCTTATATAAGAAAGAAAGATGTAGAAAATTTAGAAAGTCAAGTTAAAGATTTTGAGCCGTATACAGCTTTAGAAGGCGGAGAAGACGGTTTAGATTTTTATAGAAAAATAACAGAACAAGCTAAATTATATCTTAAAGAAAATGGAGTACTAGCGTATGAAGTAGGTCATGACCAAAGTGAAGATGTTAGTAAGTTAATGGAGATTAATGGATATACTAATATATATACAAAGAAAGATTTACAAGGGATTGACAGAGTTGTTATAGGAACTATTTTGTGATATAATAAAATGCTGAGATTGTACGAAAAAAAGAGGTGAACAGTATGTTAGAAAAGTTACAGGTTTTAGAAGATAAATATCAAGATTTAACTGAAAAAATCAGTGATATGGAAATCATAAATGACCAAAAACTTTGGCAAAAGTATATGAAAGAACATGCAGATTTAGAACCTATCGTTTTTAAATACAGAGAATACAAAAGTGTATTAAATGACCTTAGTGAATCTAAAGCTATTTTAGAAGAAGAATCTGATGAAGAGCTAAGAGATTTAGCAAAAATGGAAATAGCGGATTTAGAAGATAGAGTTGAACCATTAGAAGATGAATTAAAAATCTTATTACTTCCAAAAGATCCTAACGATGAGAAGAATGTTATTGTTGAGATAAGAGGAGGTGCAGGTGGAGATGAAGCAGCTCTATTTGCAGGAAACTTATTCAGAATGTACTCTAGATATGCTGAGAGAAGAAGATGGAAAATGGAACTTTTAAGTGCTACTGATACTGGTGTTGGAGGATATAAAGAAGTATCTTTCTTAATAAAAGGTAAAGGTGCTTATTCAAGACTTAAATATGAATCAGGGGTTCACAGAGTTCAAAGAATTCCAGCTACAGAATCTGGAGGAAGAATCCATACTTCAACAGCTACAGTTGCCGTTTTACCAGAAGTAGAAGATGTAGAAATAGATATAAATCCAAATGATTTAAGAATAGACGTTTTCCGTTCATCAGGAAATGGAGGGCAGTCTGTTAATACAACTGACTCAGCAGTAAGGGTAACTCATATACCTACTGGAGAAGTTGTGTCATGTCAGGATGGGAAATCACAATTAAAAAATAAAGAGCAAGCTTTAAAAGTATTAAAAGCTAGACTTTATGATAAAGCTTTAGCAGAGCAACAAGGAGAATTAGCTGCAGAAAGAAAGAGTCAGGTTGGTACAGGTGATAGATCTGAGAGAATCAGAACTTACAACTATCCACAAGGTAGGGTAAGTGATCATAGAATAAACTTAACACTTTACAAATTGGAGCAATTCTTAGATGGTGATTTAGACGAAATGATAGATGCTCTTATAACAGAAGATCAAACTAAAAAAATGACTGCAATATAGAAATCCCTAAATTTTTAGGGATTTTTTCTATAGCCAATTAAATATAATTATATATATGATATATTAATATTTAAAAATGGGGTGAAAATAGAATAATGATATTAAAAGTCACGTTAATAGGACTATTAGCAGGTGTTATGGGAACAGGAATAGGTGGTATATTATCAGCTATATTTAGGAAGGAAGTTGATAAATATATTGATTTTTTTATGGGACTTTCTGGAGGAATAATGCTAGCTGTGGTAGTCTTTGACTTAATGAAAGAATCTATGTCATCTATGGGGGTAATGAATACTGTATTATTTACATTTATGGGTGTGATACTAACTATGATAATAAAAGGTATGTTAGGATTCACAGGAAATATGAAATCAGGGTATTTAATTTTTATTAGTATATTAATACATAATTTGCCAGAAGGATTGGCTATAGGATCATCTTTTATATCAGCTCAAGATTTAGGAATAACACTAGCTATTGTTATTGGATTACATAATATACCTGAAGGACTAGCAACGGCTCTTAGTCTTACGGGTGCTAAGGTTCCGATTAAGAAAGTTATATTGTTTACATTTATAGCAGGTATACCAATGGGGTTAGGCAGTTTTTTAGGTGTATATTTTACCGGGGTATTTAAATCCTTAATAGGAATATTCTTATCATTGGCATCGGGAACGATGTTATATGTTGTCCTAGATGAAATCATGCCAAAATCTAAAAGTTTATATAGTATAATTGGATTTTTAATAGGAACAATAATCGTATATAATATATAAGTATAGGAAGGGAGTGAGAATGTAGTGACACTCATAAGTAAAATTGACGAAAATGATATAGATAAATATGAGATAAATAAACATGCTGAAATACTTAGAAAAGGGAATACAGTTATATTTCCAACTGAAACAGTTTATGGTTTAGGAGCAAATGCTCTTGATGAAAATGCCGTAAGCAAAATATATGAGGCTAAAGGAAGACCTAGTGATAATCCATTAATAGTTCATATATATGAGAAAAATCAAATACATAAATTAGCAAAAGATATATCTGATAAAGCAAATATTGTAATGGATAACTTCTGGCCAGGACCAATAACTATAATATTAAATAAAAAAGATATCGTTCCAAGTAGAACAAGTGGCGGATTAAATACAGTAGCAATTCGTATGCCATCAAATGTTATAGCTAGGGAATTATTAAAACAAACTGATTTACCTATAGCAGCCCCATCTGCCAATATATCTGGTAGACCATCTCCAACTAGAGCAAAACATGTTTATGAAGAAATGAATAACAGAGTAGAAGGAATAATATTAGGAGGAGATTGTACATTTGGTCTGGAATCTACTGTATTAGATATGACTGGTGATACTCCAACGATATTAAGACCAGGAAGTATAACAAAGGAAGATTTAGAATGTGTAATAGGAGAGGTTAATATTGATCCAGCTTTAGAAAAAAAAGAAGATAATATAAAAGCTAAGGCCCCAGGAATGAAGTATACTCATTACTCACCAAATGCAGAAGTTTTCATAGTATCAGGGGACGAAGAAAAAGTATTTAATAAAGTTAATGATTTAATAGATAATAATTCTAAACAAGGTCTAAAATCAGTAGTATTATGTATTGATAAAAATAAAGATAAGTATAAAGGTGACACTATTGTACTAGGTCGAAATTTAGAAGAAGTTGCTTCTAATTTATTTGATGCTCTTATAAGCACAGACAAAGAAAAATATGATATAGTATATTCAGAAGAATTTTCTAATGGTGGATTAGGTAGAGCAATAATGAATAGGTTGCTAAAATCTGCTGGATATAAAATAATAAAAGCATAATAAGGAATGTTAAAAAAATAATAATTAGTAAAAAAACTTTTAGAAATGAGAATGAATATATTTTAAATTTTAGAAAAAATATATATAAATCTATTGCTATTAAGTTAAAAAAATATTAAAATTATAAAAAAGATTATATATGTCTGAGAAATATTATTAGAATATTTTGTATAATTATACGGGTTAGTTAAAAAAAATTAACTAAAAAATATGATGTAATTGAAATGATTATCTCAGGATAATTAATTTATATACCAACAAGGAGTTCTAATTATGAAAATAGGTTTAGGGTGTGACCATGGAGGATACAATTTAAAATTGGAAATCATGCGTTACTTAGAGTCAAAAAATATAGAAGTTGTTGATTATGGTACTAATAATGCAGAGGAATCAGTTGACTATCCTATATTTGGGGAGAAAGTTGCCGATGCAGTTATTTCTAAAGAAGTGGACTATGGTATAGTATGCTGTGGTACAGGTATAGGAATATCTTTAGCAGCTAATAAAGTTCCAGGGATAAGATGTGCTGTTGTATCAGATGTATTTTCAGCAAAAATGTCAAAAGCACATAATAATGCTAACATGTTATCACTTGGAGAAAGAGTATTAGGAAGAGGTTTAGCACTAGAAATAGTAGAGGCTTGGATAAATACAGATTTTGAAGGTGATAGACACTCAAGAAGAGTTAATATGATTGCTGACATAGAAAACAAGCATAATAAATAGGAGGTATTAATTATAATGAGTAAAGTTACAGTTACGGATCATCCGTTAATACAGCACAAATTAACATTAATGAGAGATAAAAATACAGGATCTAAGGATTTCAGACAATTATTAACAGAAATAACAATGTTAATGGGATATGAAATAACTAAAGATTTACCTTTAGTAGATGTTGAAATAGAAACACCAGTAGCTAAAACAAAATCAAAAGTTATAGCAGGTAAAAAATTAGGTATAGTACCTATATTAAGAGCAGGTCTTGGAATGGTTGATGGTCTTATAAACTTAATACCAGCGGCTAAAGTAGGTCATTTAGGATTATATAGAGATCCGGAAACACTACAACCAGTGGAATACTATAGTAAATTCCCACAAGATATAGAAGAAAGAGAAATGATAATTGTCGATCCAATGCTTGCTACAGGAGGGTCAGCTGTAGCTGCCATTGATGTGTTAAAAGCAAATGGGGCAAAATCAATTAAGTTAGTAAACTTAGTTGCTTCTCCAGAAGGTATAGCAGAAGTTCAAAAATATCATAATGATGTTGATATATATGTAGCATCTATAGATGAAAAATTAAATGATCATGGGTACATAGTTCCAGGATTAGGAGATGCTGGAGATAGATTATTCGGTACTAAGTAATCTACTTTAAGGAATCTATTATTTCTTAATAGATTCCTTGTGTTTAACTATATACAATATAGAGAGGCATATAAAATAAATGAATAAGAAAAAAAGTACAGGTGCACAAATAGCACAAGCACTTTCTTTATTTAGTCAATTAAGCATTATGATGTTGACTTCAATATTTGGATGTTTTTTTATAGGCAGATTTATAGATATTAAATTAAATACAGGCCCTATTTTTATGTTAATCTTTTTAGTATTAGGAATTGGAGGGGCTTTTATGTCTGTATATAAAACTGTAATTGGATATACAAAAAGGAAGTGATAAGTTTATGGATATAAAGGTACAACAAGAAGTTAAAGAAATTTCAAAGGGAATATGTGTATATGCAATAATAGTAGGATTAATATCATTTTTTATTTCAAAAGAACCAATTCATGTAATGTTGGGGGTTGCTTTTGGAAGTATAATTGCAATACTAAATTTTAGATTATTAGCTCTTACTATGGAGAAAGCGGTAGAACTACCGCCTGGGAAAGCACAAGCCTATACTGCAATTAGATATTTGATAAGAATGTTTATTGTAGCAGCAGTTGTATTTGTTTCAGTAAAAAATCCAAATATAAATGTTATAGGAACAATTTTAGGGTTGATAAGTACTCAAATTGTTATATTTATTAAGAAACTACTTATATCAAAAATAACTAGAAAGGAGGTATAATAAATGAAATATACACAATGGATAATTACCTTTGCTAACGGTTTCAGAATAAGTGAAACAGTTGTAACTAGTTGGATTATTATGGCTGGGATAATAATAGCAGCCTTATTATTAACAAGAAACTTAAAGCCAGTTCCGACTACAAAAAGACAAATCATGCTAGAATATGTTGTTGGAAGCTTAAGAGATCTTGTTAAAGGAAATATGGGTAATGATATAGAGAAAAGAATGCCAAATATATTACCTTATCTTGGATCTTTATTACTTTTCTTCGCATGTTCCAACTTGATAGGATTATTAGGTTTTAAGTCTCCAACTACTGATGTAGATACTACATTAGCGTGGGCATTAATGACTGTATTTTTAATTTATTATGAAGGTATGAGAGCAAAAGGATTAGGATATTGGAAAGGTTTATTAGAACCAATTCCTATAATGTTACCACTTAATATAGTAAGTGAATTTGCAACACCTATATCACTTACATTCCGTCCATTTGGTAATATACTTGGAGGGACAGTAATAATGGGATTATTATATCAATTACTAGGGTTCATATCAACATTGATCCCAAATGTATCAATTCCATTCTTACAATTAGTAATACCAGTACCATTGCATCTATACTTTGATTTATTCGCAGGATGTTTACAAGCATTTATATTCATAATGCTTACAATGGTATTTGTTTCAAATGCAGTAGAGTAAAGTATATGCAATTAATAAAATTATGCATATTAAAATAAAAACTTATAAATAATTATAAAAGTTAAATTTTAGGAGGATTAAAATTATGGAATTAGGTCAAGCAATCGCAATCGCAGGTTCTGCAATAGGAGCAGGAATTGCAGTTATAACAGGTATAGGAGCTGGTATAGGTCAAGGTTTTGCAGCTGGTAAAGGTGCAGAAGCTGTTGGAAATCAACCAGAAGCTAAAGGTGATATTATATCTACAATGTTATTAGGTGCTGCAGTTGCAGAATCTACAGGTATATATGGTCTTGTTATATCTATAATCCTAATATTTGCAAATCCATGGGTATAGAATTGGACATGATTTTTATTGATATTTATAGTTAGGAGATAATATAAAGAATCTTCTAACTATATATCATTTGTGATGGAAAGGAGGATTAATAGATGGATGTAAAACCAGTAGTAACGTTAACCTATGAATTAGTATTTCAAATAATAAATACAATTATTCTATTCATAGCGCTAAAAAAGATTTTATTCAAACCTGTTTTGAATATAATAGATTCTAGAGAAAATGCAATAAAAGCAGATATAGCTACAGGAGAAAAAGCTAAAAATGAAGGATTGGCTTTAAAATCTGAATACGAGAAAAAACTTTCAGTTGCTAAAAGCGAAGGTCAAGAAATCATAAAACAAGCTACTATTAGAGCTGAGCAAAAGTCAGAAGAAATAATATCTAATGCTAAAGAAGAAGCAAATAGCTTAAAAGATAGAGCTAATAAAGATATAGCTCAAGAAAAAGAAAAAGTTATGAATGAACTTAAAAATGATATCTCGAGCATAGCTATACTTGCTGCTTCTAAAGTAATAGAAAAAGATATTGATCAAGCTAAACACGAAGAAATGATAAACAAATTTATCGAAGAGGTGGGCGAAGCTAAATGATAGATATAATAGCTAACAGATATGCAGAAGCCCTATTCCAACTAAGTGAAGAAGAAAATATTACTAAGGAAATTTATAATGAGCTACATAGTGTATTAGACATAGTAAAAAATAATAAAGACTTAGATAATGTTTTAAAATCACCTTTAGTTGCAAAAGCTGAAAAGGTTCAATTAATTGAGACATTATTTAATAATAAAATAAATAATAACTTAAAAAATTTCTTAAAGATATTAGTTGAAAAGGGAAGAATATCTTCTTTAAAATCAATAGAATTAACATTTAAACAATTATTAAATGATAGAGATAATATAATAGAAGGTACTGTAATAAGTGCTATTCCTTTAACTAGTGAAAAAGTTAAGGAGCTGGAAGAAAAACTTTCAAAAAAATATAATAAAAATGTTACTTTAGAGAATAAAGTTGATAAGAGTATATTAGGTGGGGTTTTAATAAGATTAGGTAATACGCAAATAGATGGATCTGTAAAAACTCGTTTAGATAATATAAAAGAGCAACTTTCTCAAGTAATTTCTTAGGAGGGCGGTGAACCCATGAACTTAAGACCTGAAGAAATAAGTTCTATAATTAAACAACAAATTAAGAATTATGATAATAAAATAGAGATGACTGATACAGGTAGCGTACTAAAAGTAGGTGATGGTATCGCAACAATATATGGACTAGAAAATGTAATGTCTAGTGAACTTTTAGAATTCCCTGGAGAAGTATATGGAATGGCCCTTAACTTAGAGGAAGATGTTGTTGGGGCTGTTATATTTGGTGATGACAGTGGAATTAAAGAAGGAGATATAGTAAAAAGAACAGGAAGAATAGTTGAAGTTCCTGTTGGAGAAGCTTTAATAGGTAGAGTTGTAAGTCCACTTGGTTTACCTATAGATGGTAAAGGACCTATAAACACTAAAAAAACTAGACCAGTTGAAAGTCAAGCACCTGGTATAATGGCAAGAAAATCAGTTTGTGAACCATTACAAACTGGTATAAAAGCTATAGACTCAATGATACCAATAGGTAGAGGTCAAAGAGAGCTTATCATAGGTGATAGACAAACTGGTAAAACTTCTATAGTTATAGATACAATACTAAACCAAAAAGGTAAAGATGTTATATGTATATATGTTGCTATAGGACAAAAACGTTCTACAGTTGCTCAATTAGTTAACACATTAGAACAAGGTGGAGCTATGGATTATACAATAGTTGTATCAGCTACAGCTTCTGAATCTGCACCACTTCAATACCTTGCACCTTATGCAGGAGCTGCAATGGGTGAAGAGTTTATGTTTAATGGAAAACATGTTCTTATAGTATATGATGATTTAAGTAAACAAGCTGTTGCTTATAGAGAAATGTCATTACTACTTAGAAGACCACCAGGTCGTGAAGCTTACCCAGGGGATGTATTCTACTTACATTCAAGATTACTTGAAAGAGCAGCTAAGCTATCAGATGAATTGGGTGGAGGGTCTATGACTGCACTTCCAATCATAGAAACTCAAGCAGGGGACGTTTCTGCGTATATACCAACAAACGTTATATCAATAACTGATGGACAAATATACTTACAACCAGAATTATTCTATTCAGGTGTAAGACCAGCAGTTGATCCTGGTATATCAGTATCAAGGGTTGGTGGTAGTGCCCAAATAAAATCAATGAAAAAAGTTGCAGGTACATTAAAGCTTGCTTATTCACAATATAGAGAACTTGCATCATTCTCTCAATTTGGATCTGACTTAGATGAAGATACTAAGAAGAGACTTGCTCAAGGGGAAAGAATAGTTGAAGTTTTAAAACAAGATGAAACTGACCCTATAGCCGTTCAAAACCAAGTTATGATAATATTTGCTGTTATAAATAACTTCTTAGAAGATATACCAGTAAATAATGTTAAGAGATTTGAAAAAGAATTATATAGATTTGTAGATGAGAATTACCCAGAAATATCTAACAGGATATTAACAGGAGAAGACTTCTCTTCTGATTTAACAAACGCAATAGTAGAATTCAAGAAAAATTTTGTTATTGAAGCGTAATCCTTTTTAACAAAGGAGGTAAATTAATTGGCAGGAGCTGGAATTAAAGAGATTAAGACACGTATTAACAGTGTTAATAGTACAAAGCAGGTTACTAAAGCAATGGAACTTGTTGCTTCTTCAAAAATGAGAAAGGCAAAAGATAGAGCTTTAGCTGCTAGACCGTACTTTGGAACAATGTATGATACAGTGAAAGATATAGCTACAAATACTCGTGGCGTGAGAAATGTATTTTTAAAACAAAGAGAAGTAAAAAATAAATGTTATATTGTTGTTGCTGGAGATAGAGGACTGGCAGGAGGATATAACTCAAATATACTTAAATTGACTCTTAGTCATATGGATGGAAAAAAAGAAAAAGTTATGACTATAGGGAAAAAATCTACGGAATTTTTCCAAAAAAGAGGTTATGATATATTAAAATCAGCTGAAAGTGTTGAGAAATGTGACTATGATGAAACATTAGCTTTTGCTCAGGAAGCTATGGATTTATATAAAAAAGGTGAAATAGATGAAGTATATATGGTATATACAGAATTTGTATCTCCTTTGACTCAAAGTCCAAAATTATTAAAAGTGCTACCTTTAGCATTCGAAAAAGAAGAAAATAAGGAAACAAAAGAGCAAGTTGCAAAAGGAGCTAGAGTTCAATACTTACCATCAGCAGAAGTTGTTTTAGGTCACATAATACCTAAATATGTATCTGGAATAGTTTATGATGGAGTTATAGAATCTTTCGCATCTGAACAAGCTGCAAGAAGAACTGCAATGAGTTCAGCAACTGATAATGCAGACGAGATGCTATCTAATTTAGAGTTAAGTTACAATAGGGCAAGACAATCAGCAGTAACTCAAGAAATAACAGAGATAGTAGGCGGAGTAGAAGCTCTAAAATAAGGAGGTTAGGAAATGGCCAACGTAGGGAAAATAGTACAAATCGTAGGTGTTGTACTAGATGTTAAGTTTGATAATGAAAATAGCCTACCTAACTTATTAAACGCATTAGTTATAAAGTTAGGAGATCAAGAAATAGTTGCTGAAGTTGCACAACATATAGGTGATGATACAGTTAGATGTATATCAATGAGTGCTACAGATGGGCTAGTTAGAGGAATGGAAGCAGTAGATACAGGAAAACCAATAAGTGTTCCTGTTGGAGATGCTACATTAGGAAGAATATTCAATGTTCTTGGAGAACCTGTTGATGAAAAACCTGTTCCAAAAGGTGCACCAGAGTTACCGATACATAGACAAGCGCCAGAATATAATGAAATAGGAAATAATGCAGAAATACTAGAAACTGGTATAAAAGTAGTTGACCTATTAGCACCATACTTAAAAGGTGGAAAGATCGGTCTATTCGGTGGTGCCGGGGTTGGAAAAACAGTTCTTATACAAGAGCTTATAAATAATATAGCTAAACAACACGGTGGTATATCAGTATTCGCTGGTGTTGGAGAAAGAACAAGAGAAGGTAATGACCTTTACCATGAAATGAAAGATTCTGGAGTTTTAAATAAAACAGCTCTAGTATTTGGACAAATGAATGAGCCACCAGGAGCTAGAATGAGGGTTGCCCTATCTGGACTTACTATGGCTGAGTATTTCAGAGATGAGCAAAACCAAGACGTTCTTTTATTCGTTGATAATATATTCCGTTTCACACAAGCAGGTTCAGAGGTTTCAGCACTTCTTGGACGTATGCCTTCAGCAGTTGGATACCAACCAACACTTGCTACTGAAATGGGTAACTTACAAGAAAGAATAACGTCAACTAAGAGAGGATCTATAACATCTGTTCAAGCTGTTTATGTACCTGCGGATGACTTAACTGACCCAGCGCCAGCTACAACATTCACACACTTAGATGCAAAAACAGTTTTATCTAGACAAATAGCATCTCTA
Source organism: Terrisporobacter mayombei (assembly GCF_014333445.1). Lineage (GTDB taxonomy): Bacteria > Bacillota > Clostridia > Peptostreptococcales > Peptostreptococcaceae > Terrisporobacter > Terrisporobacter mayombei_A. The sequence goes on from NZ_JACRYU010000005.1 coordinate 43,310, forward strand.
GGTATATATCCTGCAGTTGATCCACTTGAATCAACTTCAAGAGTACTAGATCCTAAAATAGTTGGTGAAGAACACTATGCAGTAGCTAGAGGAGTACAGTCTATACTTCAAAGATATAAAGAATTACAAGATATAATCGCTATACTTGGTATGGATGAATTATCTGACGAAGATAAGGTAATAGTAGCTCGTGCTAGAAAAATACAAAGATTCCTTTCTCAACCTTTCACAGTTGGGGAACAATTTACGGGAATACCAGGTAAATATGTACCAGTAAAAGAAACTGTAAGAGGTTTCAAAGAAATATTAGAAGGAAAGCATGACGACCTACCAGAATCAGCATTCTTATTTGTCGGAACAATAGAGGAAGCTGTTGCGAAAGCAAAGGAGAGTAGATAGGTCATGGCAAGTATATTTCCATTAGAAATAGTTACTCCAGAAAAAGTTTTCTACAAAGGCGATGTAGAAATGGTTATTACTAGAACAACACAAGGTGATAGGGCTGTTCTTAAAAATCATATACCTTTTGTAGTTGGTTTAGTAAATGGAGAATTAAGAATAAAAAAAGACGGAAAATTTATATCGGGTCAAATATCTGAAGGTTTCATGACAGTTAGTAAAGAAAAAACAACTATACTAACTGAGTCTGCTAAGTGGAACGATGAAGCTAAAGGATTTTAATGATACAATATGAATTTATATAAAAAAGACTAGGAAAATCCTAGTCTTTTTTATATTATTAAATGTTATTCATATTATCGCGTTTATAAAAAATGTATATAATTAATATAGTATAATTATTAATTATATAAATATTAAAGGAGAAATTTATGAATATTATAGATATAGGAATAGATATTACAGAAATAGATAGAATAAGAGAGGCTTTAAATAAAAAAGGAAACTTTTTAAAAAAGATGTTCACAGATAAAGAAATTGAGATGTTTGAGCAGAGGGGAAATAGTATTCAAACTATAGCAGGAAACTTTGCGGCTAAAGAGGCTATTAGTAAATCTTTAGGATTAGGTATAAGGGGTTATAATTTTAAAGATATAGAAATATTAAGAGATGATTTAGGTAAACCAATAGTAAATACTTATAATAATTTAGAAAAGATTTGCATAAAATATAGTATTCTAGAGATAAAAGTATCAATATCTCATGGAAGAGATTATGCTGTTGCAAATGCTATCGCTGTTAAAGAATAATAGGAATAAATATTTATAATATTTTAAAAATGAAAATAGGATAGGAGGTAGTGTGTGAGAAATAAGTGGCTAATATTGTTGATGACTTTTTTTATAACAGTTATGTCTGTTTCAATTGGCTGTGAACGAAAAGAATACACTAAAGAAGAAGTTTATGAGGATTTTCAAAAACAAATTACTAAAATAACATCATATACTTGTATAGCAAATGTAGAAGCAATAGCAAATAATACCACTACAAAATATGTTTTTAAACATACATATAAAAAACCTGATTATTATAAGTTAGAAGTAAAATCACCAGAAAATATTAAAGGAAAAGTGATGGAATATAAAGGTGATAAATTAACTGTACATAATCCTAATATTAATGACACAATAGAACTACCAAATGTAAATAATGATAACCATTATCTTTTTATTGGAGACTTTATAAATAATTATCTAGAAAATGAATCAGCTATATTAGAATCTACACAAGATCAATTAAAGATAGAAATAAAAATACCTGGAGATAATAAGTATTTTAATAAACAGATATTATATGTAAATAATAAGACTAAGAATCCAGAAAAAATGGAAATAATAGATTATGAAGGATCACCTAGATTTATAGTAACATATGAAGAGTTTAAATATGAAAAGTAACTAATAATATAAAAACAACTTAAGAGAAATCTAGATGACGTAATGATTAATGATATCAAAATAAAAAAGGATACTATAAGTCATAATCAAATAATAGTTAATGTATATATTTTATAATGATTTTTTTGCTCCAAAAATAATTATTAAAGACATAAAAAAGGTTGTGCAGGTTATAATAGTTAACAGATAGTATATGACTGGGAAAGAGAGTAATACGACATCATGTTTGAACTAACTTATAATATGCACGACAGTTATGTGTACTTATATGGAAACAAATGCAATTTTACAATCATGCATCAATCTGATAAAATAAAAAGAGATATTGTTCTCTGGGAGGCGATTTTGTGAGCAATAAGAATAAAGAAAAAATTATGTTTACTTTACCTGACTATATTTTATCTGAAGTTGATCAAATAGTTCAGATGGAAAATAGTAACAGAGAAGATTTTGCAAAGGCAGCTTTTCAGTTCTATATAACTCAGAAAAAGAAAATCAGCTTAAAAGAAAGCATGATAAAGGGTTATAAAGAGATGGCAAACATTAACTTATCATTAGCGGAGCTTGGTATGACAGATGAAGTATCTTTAGATGATGATTCTTCAGGAGACATAGCAAAAGTTGAGTAATCTTAGCTTAGATATTAAGCGAGGAGACTTATTTTATGCAGATTTAAGTCCAGTCATAGGTTCGGAACAAGGTGGCGTTAGGCCTGTTTTAATCATTCAAAATAATATAGGAAATAAATATAGTCCTACTGTCATAATAGCGGCTATAACATCCCAGATTAATAAAGCAAAATTGCCGACTCATATAGAGATAAGTTCCAGTGAATATGGACTTAATAAAGACTCTGTTATTCTCTTAGAACAGATAAGAACTATAGATAAAAAACGTCTAAGAGAAAAAATTGGTTATCTAGATAATAAGACGATGCTAAAAGTAAATAATGGACTGCAAATAAGTTTAGATTTATTTAGCATATAAAAAATTATTGATATATTAGCATATCAATAATTTTTTTGTTTTATATACAAAAAACACAAAAAATTCCATAAAGATGATATAATATAATGAGATTTAAATACAATATGGCTAATTAACCAATAGGCTCAGTATATAACTAGGAGGTAAATTACATGAGAGACCATAAAGGATTAAATGAAATCACTAATGTCATAAGAAAAGACATTGTCTCAATGATAGGTAAATCAAAATCAGGGCATCCAGGAGGTTCATTATCAGCAGTTGAAATATTAACAGCTCTTTATTTTGACCAAATGAATGTAGATCCAACAAATCCAAAGATGGAAGATAGAGATAGATTTGTTTTATCAAAAGGTCATGCAGCACCAGCACTATATGCTACTTTGGCTAAAAGAGGATACTTTGATAGAGAAGAATTAAATTATTTAAGAAAAACAGGAAGTATGCTTCAAGGTCATCCAGATATGAAAAAGGTTCCGGGGGTTGAAATGTCAACAGGTTCTTTAGGTCAAGGATTTTCAGTTGCTTGTGGAATGGCAATGGCATCTAAATTAGATAATGCTCCATGGAATGTTTATGCATTACTTGGTGATGGAGAAGTTCAAGAAGGTATAGTTTGGGAAGCAGCCATGAGTGCGGCACATTATAAGCTTGATAATATGATAGCTTTTCTTGATTATAATGGACTTCAAATCGATGGAGAAGTTGAGTCAGTAATGAGCATTAATCCTATAGAAGATAAGTTTAAGACTTTTGGATGGAATGTAATAACAATCGATGGTCATGACTTTGACCAGATATTTGCAGCTTTAGATATGGCAAAAGATACAGTAGGTAAACCAACAATGATAATCGCGAAAACTATAAAAGGTAAAGGTGTGTCTTTCATGGAAAATCAAGCTTCGTGGCATGGAAGTGCACCAAATGCAGAACAAGTTGAACAAGCATTATCAGAATTAGGAGGTGCTTTCCATGAGTAATAAAATAGCAACTAGAGATGCTTACGGAAAAGCTTTAGTAAAGTTAGGACAAGTAAATGATGATGTAGTAGTTTTAGATGCAGACTTATCTAAATCAACTAAAACAAATGATTTCTTTAAAGCGTATCCAAATAGATTTTTCAACATGGGTATAGCAGAACAAAACTTAATAGGAGCAGCTTGTGGTTTTGCAGCAGCAGGTAAAATTCCTTTTGCGAGTACATTTGCAATGTTTGCTACTGGAAGAGCATTTGAGGTTATAAGAAACTCTGTGTGTTATCCTAAATTAAATGTTAAAATATGTGCTACACATGCAGGTATAACAGTTGGAGAAGATGGTGGATCTCATCAAAGTGTAGAAGATATATCATTAATGAGATCTGTGCCAAACATGACTGTATTAGTTCCAGCGGACGGAATAGAAGCTGAAAAAATGATACTTGAAGCTGCGAAGTTTAATGGACCTATGTACGTTAGACTTGGAAGAAGTGCAGTTCCTACATTATTTGATGAAAACTATGAATTCAAAATAGGAAAAGGTGCTATATTAAGAGACGGTAATGATGCTACAATTATTGCTTGCGGTATTATGGTAAATGAAGCCTTAGTAGCAGCAGATATGTTAAAAGAAGAAAACATAGATGTTAGAGTAATAAATATGTCAACAATAAAACCTATAGATACAGAATTAATAGTTAGTGCAGCTAAGGAAACTAAAGCTATAGTAACTGCTGAAGAACATAGTATTATCGGTGGTTTAGGATCAGCTGTTAGTGAAGTTGTATCAGAAAATCATCCAATAATAGTTAAAAAAGTTGGAATGAATGATACTTTTGGTGAGTCAGGAACTCCAAATGAATTATTAGAGAAGTATGGATTAACAGCTAAAAACATAGCTGAAAAAGTTAGACAAGCACTAAAATAGAGATAGATATTTTGAGCGTATTTAATATTTTGTTAAATACGCTTTTTGATTGCAAAATAATTCTACTATATAATATTCCTTCATATATTTATAAGAGATAGGGGGGATAATGTGGAGATTAAGTTTAATATCAAAGGAGTAATTTATGGTGTAATATTAACATTATTTATAGTACTAGGTTTTGTATTTATACCTAAGCTATTTTTAAACACATCTAAACCGGTTGATTTTACAATGGTTCAAAGAGAATCTATACCAGATAAAATACTAGATATAATGGATAAGTATGAAGATGAAGAACGAGCATTGGCAGTGAGGTTAGATGATAAAATCTATATAATCGTAACAAGAGGAGAAGAAAATAAAGGTATAGACATAGACAAAATTACAATAGACAATGTAGATGAAAAAACTGTGATGACAGTTAATATTACATATAAGAAAAAGGAAGAATCAAATCCTTTTATAGTAGCTGAAACAAATTTAACATCTTTACCAGATAAAATTCAACTAAATACAGCTAAGTAATAATAAAAAGGCTCTTGAATATATAATTCAAGGGCCTTTTATGTAAATTAAATAGATTTATTAGGTATTATAATTCTTGATTCTGTTATAATATAGTCTAGCTGAGCGTCGTGAGGTTCTTTTGGTACTTTATTGAATATTTGTAAATCAAAAGCTATTCCTATTGTCACCGCATCTTCTCTAATATTTTCTAAGAATCTATCATAAAATCCACCACCATATCCAAGCCTAAAACCATTTATATCATAAGCTACTGCAGGTACAATTACCACATCTATATCTTTAATATTTATCTCTGGTGAGCAATTTGGTTTAGGTTCTCTGATATTATAAGCACCGTATTGAATTCCATTTTCAAAATCTTTTATTTGACAGGGTATTAGTTTCTTTTCTTTTATTATAGTAATGGGAGATGCTACAATTTTATCTAGTGATATTAATTCTTTTATTAAATTATCTGTTATTACTTCGTTATTAAAGTCTAAATAAAGCATGATAGTACTAGCATTTTTTATACAATCCATTTCAAGTAATTTATCTTTAATTATGTCAGAATTTTTTTTTATAAAATTAGGTTGTTGTGTTTTTCTAAGACTAATGACTTTTTTTCTAAATTTTTTTTTCATTTAATCTACACCTCTTATTGTGGTATTATATAGTTACCATATTTTATGTTCTTAACATAAATTTTAGTTAAGTTAGGGTATTAAATCAATAGAATTGATAAATAGTAATAAAAAGGTAGGCTAGTCATATAATATATAGTAGATTAATTAAAGGAGATGTGAACAAATGATATCTAAGAAAAGGGCTCTTATATATTCGATTTTCCTAGTTATAGTAACTATAATTGGGACAAGTATGTTTCAAATAACTTTTGGAGATAAAGTCATAATATCTAAGGAATTATATGAATCCTATGCCAAGTATAATAAGCTTTTAGGATTAGAGGAGCTTATAAAAGAAGATTACTACCAAGAAGTATCGGAAGATAACTTGGTGGATGGTGCATTAAAAGGATTATTTGAAGGTCTTGATGATCCTTATTCTCAATATTATACAGTAGAAGAATTTAAAAGCTTACAAGAGCAAACTAGTGGCTCTTTTGTAGGTATAGGAGTTTACATAGGAATAAATCCAGCAGATAATAACATAACAATAATTTCGCCGATAGAAGGTTCTCCAGCATATGATGAAGGAATTAAGGCAGGAGATGTAGTATTAAGTGTAGATGGTAAACCTGTTGATCCAAATAAGCTTGATGAAGTAACAAAAAAAATAAAAGGAAAAGAAAATACATATGTAAAATTAAAAGTAAAAAGAGGTAACAAAGAATTAGATTTTAAGGTGAAAAGACAAACAATAGTAACTAAAAGTGTTGCAAGTGAAGTTATGGATGGAGATGTAGGATATCTAAGAATAACATCTTTTGATGAAAATACATATGAAGAATTTAAAGAACATTTAGCTGGATTGAAAGAACAAGGTATAAAAGGGCTAGTAATAGACTTGAGAGATAATCCTGGTGGCTTGCTAAATATTTGTGTTGATATAGCTGATGATCTAATAGGAAAAGGAACTATCGTTTACACAAAAGATAATTCAGGAAATAAAGAATATTATAAATCTGACGAAAAAGAGTTAGACCTTCCTATGGCTGTATTAATTAATGGAGGTAGTGCATCGGCATCAGAGATTTTAACGGCTGCATTAGTTGATAATAATAAAGCTGCTGCCATTGGTGAGACATCTTTTGGTAAAGGTTTAGTTCAAAGTGTTAAGCAGCTTAAGGATGGAACTGGATATAAATTGACAACGGCTCAATACTATACTCCAAATGGAGATTATATAAATAAAAAAGGAATAACACCTAAAATTAAAGAATCTGATTCTGAAAAGCAAATGAAATCAGCTATAGAATATATAAAAGGAAAAATTAAAGAATAAATTTTAATTATTTGATTTAATAAATTATTATTGGAAATAATTTAAATGTATAAGTAATAATATGGAAAATACTTAAATGATTTTTTTAAAATATATTAAAAAAGTAAGATAAATCAAATAATGCAATATTTCAACAAAATATGATTATATAAATCATAAACCTAATAAAATTTCAAAAAAAATCAATTATTAAGAGGAAAAATAGACGTAATATAGAATTACTTATATAAGTTAATAATCTTAGGTGGGAAGTGAGTTTATGAGTAAAACTATAGCAAAAGTTGTTAACTTTCAAGAATATAAGGATAAAAAGAAGCAATTAGAAGTTGACAGGAAAGAACTTTTAGAGCTTATTAAACAAATAGTAACTACAAAATAAGAGACATATTGTCTCTTATTTTTAGTTTTTGTATATTAAATCATAAAAAGCATATTATTTTTAGATGATATTTCTATATTTTTATTTTTATAAATATAAAAGGAAGCCGAAGCTTCCTCTCATGTTAATAACTTCTTAATCCACTAATATAATCTTGGAACTGAGTAAACTCATTTTCATCTTGAAGATTAACTACAGTGGATTTTTCTTCATAAAAATTCTTAAGATAAATATTTCTATTTCCTTCTGATCCATCTTGATAAATACATCTATACCCATCTTCATATAGGTTTTTTAGGTCATTGAAATTTTCCATTCAATCATCTCCTTAAAACATACTTATCTGATTATATTTTTTGAAAATATAATCAATGTATACCTGTAAATAAAACAAAAAAATGTTAAAAAATTCTTAAAAATAAAACAAAGTGCTAGCTACTATTAATATATGTTAATATAATTAATTGTAGGATGAATAAAAAATAAGGACATTAGTAATTATTAAGGCATATAGATATACTTAATTTTTTAGGGGGTAGGTATTAGTGAATTTAATTGAAAATATATCAAGAAACATTTATCCATTAGAAAAACAATACATAGGACAGGCTCAGCAAAGGCTAGGCAGACTAATAAAGCCAACAGGAAGTTTAGGAAAAATGGAGAATATTTGTGCTCAATTGGCAGGAATTTATGGAAGAAAATATTTTGATACATCAAAGAAAATTATAATAGCTTTTGCATGTGATCATGGAGTATATGAAGAGGGGGTTGCTCCAGACCCTCAAAATATTACTATTCTTCAATTTAAAAACTTTCCTCATAAGATAAATGGTGTAGGAACAATATCCAAATTTGTAGGCGCAGATGTATTACCTGTTGATGTAGGTATAAATTGTGATGAAAAATTAGAAGGAGTTTTAGATTATAAAATAAGAAAAGGTACTTCTAATATGGCAAAAGGACCAGCTATGACTAGGGAAGAAGCTGAGAGATGTATAGAAATTGGTATAGAAATGGCTGAAAAGTGTATACAAGATGATTATACATTAATAGGAATCGGAGAGATGGGTATAGCGAATACTACTCCATCTACAGCTATAATATCGGCTATAGGAGGCTTTGATCCAAGTGAAATAACAGGTATGGGAGCAGGCCTTAAGAAAGAATTAATACAACATAAAGCTAGTGTAATCAGAAAAGCAATTGAATTAAATAAACCAAATCCAAAAGATTCTATAGATGTATTATCTAAAGTAGGTGGATTTGAAATAGGAGCTATGGCAGGTGTGATATTAGGGTGTGCTGCAAATAGAATTCCAGTTGTATTAGATGGATTTATATCCTATGCTGCAGCATTATTAGCATATAATATTAATCCTAGGGTAAAAGACTATATGATAGCTTCGCATTTATCAGCTGAACCAGGTACAGAAAAAGTTCTTGGCATGATTGGATTAGAACCATTTTTAGCAATGGACATGAGGCTAGGGGAAGGCAGTGGAGCAGCTTTAGCATTTAATATAATAGAAGCTTCAAACTATGTATACAAAAATATGGCAACATTTGATGAGATAGATATGGGAAGATAAAATATCTAAAGGAGAAAATACATGAGTAAAATTGTATTGGTAACGGGAGGAGCAAGATCTGGAAAAAGTAGTTTTGCAGAATCTCTTTGTATTAAACAAAATAATAGGACTGCTTATATTGCTACTTCTGTAGCATTTGATGATGAGATGAAAAATAGAGTAAAAAAACATCAACAAAGTAGACCTAAAGATTGGAAAACTTATGAAATATATAAGGATATCTATTCTATTATAGAAGAGTTAGGTGAGAATCATGATACAGTTATAATGGACTGTGTGACATTGATGGTGAATAATTTGATGTTTACTTCTGGTATAGATATAGAAGTTTCAACATCAGAGGAATTAGATGAATTAGAAAGCTATATAAAAAATCAGATAAAAAAGTTATTAGAAGCTGTAAAAAAGACTAATTTATACTTTGTTATAGTAACTAATGAAATAGGAATGGGTGTAGTTCCGGAAAATAAACTTGCTAGAATATATGGTGATTTTGTTGGTCGAGCTAATCAACAAATTAGTAAAATGAGTGACGAAGTTTATTTTGTTGTAAGCGGAATTCCTATGAAAGTGAAGTGATATAAATGAAAAGATTTATAGGAATATTGCAATTTATGACTAGGATACCTATTAAAGCTGATATAGGATTTGATGAAGAGTTTCATAAGTCTATAGTGTATTTTCCTTTAGTTGGATTTGTTATAGGATTAATATCATATTTAATAGGTTGTTTAGCTATTAAGGTATTTGACCCTTTTGTAACATCTATATTAATAGTTGGTGCAGAAGTTATAATAACTGGAGGACTTCATATTGATGGCTTAGGAGATACATTTGATGCTATATATAGTAATAGAGATAAAGAAAGAATGTTAGAAATAATGAAGGATTCTAGGTTAGGCACAAACTCCCTTTTAGCAATATTATTTTTAGTATTGATAAAAATAGGTGTTCTTACAAATATAATAAATGCTAATTTGCTATGGATAATTATATTTATGCCTCTTGTGTCTAGATTAGGTGTCATAGTAATGCTTTATAAAACAGTAACACCAAGAAAAGTAGGTATGGGAAATATATTTATAGGTAAAGCTACGTTGAGTATGTTTATAATAGCAGTTATTTATTCTATTGCTATTATAGGATTAATTAGTAAATTTATATTCTTATCTTCTGATTTATTATTAATAAAATTACTTAGTTCCATTCTAATTGTTATGCTATTTGATTATTTATTTAAAAATCATATTTATAAAAAAATTGATGGCATAACAGGAGATATACTAGGTTGTACTATAGAACTGGGTGAACTTATATTTATATTATATGTATATATAATAATGGTTATTTAAGGTGATGAAATGATTAAATTGATTTTAGTAAGACATGCGATTACTACTTGTAATGAAGGTGGGAATTTATCTGGATTAACAGATAGTATGTTGAGTGAAAAAGGTAAGTTACAAGTAAAAAATTTAACTAATTATTTAAAAGATGAGAAGATAGATGAAATATACTCAACACCATTTTCTAGAACAAAAGAAACTATAAGAAAATTAGCTGAGATTAAAAATATTGATATTGTAGAGACTGATGAATTAAATGAAATAAATTTTGGAGATTTTGAAGGATTGGGATTTGAATTTATACAAAGAGAGTATCCTGAAGAATTTGAAAAAATGATAAATGAAGGATTTGATTATAAATATCCTCAAGGAGAAAGTTTAAAGGATACTTTCTATAGGGTCGCAAAAAAGTTAGATAATATAATGAAAGATAAAGATTCTAAAACTATTTTGATCTGCTCTCATGGAGGAACTATAAGAAATATAATTTCTTATTTATTAACTAATGACTATAAATATCATTGGAATTTTAAAATAGATAACTCTTCTGTTTCTATAATTGAAATAGATAATAAATTTGCAGTGATTAATAAATTAAATGATACAAGCTTTTTAATATAAAATAATCCCCTAAGAATTAATTTCATTAGGGGATTGTTTTATATTAATGATATTTATGTAACTAAATTATATTGATGTTTACTTACTAAAATAATGATTTATAAATTTCATATATAGTATTTTTATCTAGAGGAACATATGCATTAGCCATTAATCTTCCTTGTTTTGTTACCACATTTTCAGTAAAAATTATAAGATCTTCTTCTTTAGCGCCATATCCTTGTAATGATTTTTTTGGAAGTATATGATAAAGAAGTTTTTCAGTCTCATCAAATACATATTTCTCAGGGCAATCTAGTATCTCTGATAGTAATTTACATAAATCTTTTATTTTTCCATCAGGGTTTAATTTCATATATGTTTTAAATACTTCAGTTAAGAAGACATAATTTGATTCCCCATGAGGTACATGGTAGAAAGATCCAAGAGGAAAACTCATAGCATGTACTGTACCACATCCTGCATTCCCAAAAGCAATTCCTGCGTATGTACTTGCTATTAAGAAATTATCAAGAAGATTTTCTAAACTTTGTTGACCTTCATCTGCAATAGTTTTGAATCCATTTATAATCATTCTTATAGCTTCTTTTGAGTACATTTCTGTAAATACAGATGCTTTAGGAGATACAAAAGACTCTATAGCATGAATTAATGCATCTATTGCGCTAGCTGCAAATATTTTAAAAGGAAGTATACTTAGAAGCTCTGGTATTAATATAGCATAATCAGCAAGTATTTCATCATTAGCAAGACCAAACTTACTATTTAATGAACTTAAATGCAGTACAGAAATATTAGTGACTTCACTCCCAGTACCACAAGTAGTTGGTATAAGTATTAACTCTTTAACTTTTTTAGGCGGAAATTTCTTTTCAAATAAGTCGCATATAGGAGTTATTTGCTCTAGTGCAAAAAGTTTGGAAACGTCTAATATACTTCCTCCACCTATTCCAATTACTCTTTTATAATTTATATCTTTGACATCATTATAGATTTTTTCAACCATTTTATCGCTTGGCTCACCATTTCCATAATCTCTCCTATAAATTATAGTGGCATCTTTAATATAAGATTCAAAGAAGGGTTTATATATGTACTCATTTGTAATTATTAAATCTCCTTCGCCTATGTTAAATTCTGAGCAGAATTCCATACACTTATCAAATGTTATAATTTCAGGTGTTAATTTAAAATTTTTCATAATTACTCCTTATTTAAATATAAAATTAGTAAATTTTTAATATGATTTTGTTTATACTTCTATTATGGTAATTATACCATATTATATTTATTAGAATTAATTTCTATATAAATATAGCATTGAAAAATAGTAAGAAAATTTAGAGTAAAAATAGGAAGCCAAGGATGGATATTTAGGGAAAAATTTATAGATATATATTAAGATATAGAAAAAAATTCCTATATCTTATTTTGAATAAATTGATTTAATTACAACTGTATTTTGATCAAATATACTATACTTTTATTAAGTGAAAAATGATAAGATTTTATAAATTATTTTAGGGAATATTATAAGTAATAAGAATTATTCAAAAAGGAGATTATTATGGATATAATAGAAAACTTAAGGGTACAAGGGGTAAGTGAGTCACTTATAAAAGATATACTACATTTTAGAAAAGAATTTAATGTAGATGAGGACGTCGAACATAGAGTGACAAAGTCACCTACATTTTATATAGGGGAAGATATACTTTCTATGTGTATATCAGCAATTTTAGAGGAAGAAAATATTTTATTATCTGGTCCAAAAGCTACTGGAAAAAATTTATTATCAGATAACTTATCTGAAATATTTGGTAGACCTCAATGGAATACTTCATTTCATATAAATACAGATAGTTCATCTTTAATTGGAACAGATACATTCATTGATAATGAGGTAAGGTTGAGAAGAGGTTCTGTATATGAATGTGCACTTCACGGTGGTTTTGGAGTATTTGATGAGATAAATATGGCAAAGAATGATGCAATAGTAGTAGTACATTCTGCACTAGATTATAGAAGAATAATAGACGTACCAGGATACGAAAGAATAAATCTACATCCAGCCACTAGGTTTATAGGAACAATGAACTATGAATATGCAGGAACTAAAGAGTTGAATGAAGCTTTGGTATCTAGATTTTTAGTTATAGATATTCCGGCAGTAGATGAGGGTAAATTAATGATGATTCTAAAGAGAGAGTTTCCATACGCAGATGAAGAGAAATTAAATCAGTTTGCAGGAATATTCTTAGATTTACAATTAAAGTCACAAAATGGAGAAATATCAACAAAGTCTATAGATTTAAGGGGATTAATAGGGTCTTTAAAAACAATTAAAAGAGGATTAAAGCCGACTTTAGCTATAAATATGGGGCTTACAGGTAAGACTTTTGATATTTATGAAAAAGAAATAGTAAATGATATTATAAGAACGAGGATACCGGAAAAATGGGAAAGTAAAGATATATTTTTAGCTGGGCAATAATCCAGGGTAGGTGATAAATATGAGTAATAATACTAACTGGATATATAATAATTATGAATTTGAGAATAGAATCAATAATTTATCTTGGACTATTTCTGGAAATTATGATGAAGATATGGATACTAGTGAGAAGGATTATTCATCAAAGGATGTTTCTTTATATTTTGCTATAGTTGCAGGAGCTAGGAGGAAGTTTTTAGATTGGAATATTATAAAAAAATATATTATGAGTAGGATGAAAAAAGGATATGACAAAGATATTTTAATGACACTTATACAAATAGTTTTAAATTGTGTGGTTGAAAATAAAGTTATAAATGAAAGACCAGGTGTAGAAGAAATAAGAAATAAGGCATATTCTGATATATTAGTTAATTATAATAAGATACATAAAGAAGATATTTTAGAAGTTCTAAAATATACTTTTATACTTGAATCTATGGATAGACATCCTGCAGTTGATGGTTTAACAAGGAGAATAATTAATGATATTAAAACTATTAATTGTAGTGAAGAATTGATTAATATTTTAAAAAGATTAGATGAGATTTATTTGACTTATTTTGAGCATATAATGAATTCTCAACAACAGGAAAAAAATATAAACGATAAACAAATAAAAAATGTAAATGTAGATTTTGATACTTTTTCTGATTTTATGTATGAAGAATTATATATGGATGAAGAATGGACAGAAAGTATAGAAAGTGAAATTAATAATATATCTAATTCTATGTTGGTTGAAAACTTAGGTGAAATGAATGATATTAATTTAGAAAAATCACCAAATAGAACAATTTACGTTGATGAAACCATGACACAAAAAATTTATGAAAAAGTAGAATATTATTATGGAAAGGCATTTTTAAGCAAAAATGATATAAGAATGATAGAAACAAAATGTTGTAGAGATGTTCATGAAGGTTGTAGGATACATTTTACAGATGGCGTTTTGCGTTCTGAATGTAGTAATACTTTTCAGTTAAAATACGTTACGAGACAAAAAGAAAATAATATTTTTAAATATAGAGACAATATAAAACTACATAAGAGAAGTATAAACAAATTGAAAGAAAGTATATCTAGAATACTAATAGAAGAAAGTGCAGTAGATAGAATTTACTCTGATAATGGGACTATTTGTGCGAATAAGGCCTGGAGAATCGGAAGAAGTAATAATACTAAAGTATTTTATAAAGATATACAAAATGAAAAAGGTAAATATGTTATAGATATATTATTAGATGCCAGTGGCTCTCAAAGTAGAAATCAATTTAATGTTGCTATACAAGCATTTATTATTGCTAAGGCTCTTACTTTAGTGGGAATACCAAATAGAGTAATGGGATATCTTAGTTTTTTAGACTATACAGTATTAAAAAGATATAGAGACTATAATGATAATATAAATGCTTGTGAAAATATATTCGAGTATTTTGCAGCAGGAAATAATAGAGATGGGTTGGCTATAAAAGCTACTTGTGATGCTTTATTAGAAAGAGAAGAGGAAAATAAAATTCTTATAATTCTTAGTGATGGAAAGCCTAATGATATAAAAATAGGAAAAGATAGATTTAGAAGTTTAAGAGGAGAAGCTAGTTATAAAGGAATAGTAGGTGTAAAAGATACAGCTTTAGAAGTAAGAAAAGCAAGGAAGCAAGGCATATTAGTTTTAGGTGTTTTTACAGGTAAAGAATCTGATTTAGAATCAGAAAAAATAATCTATGGTAAAGATTTTATTTATACTAAGAATATAGAAAGATTTTCTGATATTGTTGCGATGTATTTGAAGAAAATTATCAGAAATTAATATTTTCTAGGGGAAATTTATCAAGAATAAATATGGTAAAAAATAACAAATAAACAGTTTTGTGTGCTATAATAAAAATATAGTAATGACAATTCAATAATTAAAAATATTCTAGGTTCTTATGTTTAAGATTAATAGGGAAAGAGGTGTAAATCCTCTGCAGCCCCCGCTACTGTAATGTGGACGAAACTTTTTAACCACTGTGAATTTTGAGCGAAGCGAATTTCATGGGAAGGAAAAGAAGTAGGATGAAGCAAAGTCAGGAGACCTGCCTATAATATAAAGTGATTTCTTCGGGGAGGAAGAAAATATCTTAATAATGATTTTTATTTGTGGATATTAGTACCTGATTCTTTGTTAGGTACTTTTTTAATTATTGATATGTACAAATTTGCCCTCAACCTATTTTATTTCAAAAATAGTTTGAAAATAGAATAACCCTTAACCTATTCCTTAGGATTCTCCAAAATCCTAAGGATTTTTTTCTATCTTATATTTGTATTTAAACATTTATTCATGGGAATTATTATAATATTATTGGATTTGAAGAAAATAAAGAATTAGATTAAAATATATTTATATGAGCATTATAGGAGGAAATATATGATTTTAGATATATTAGATAAATTAAATCCAGCTCAGAGGGAAGCGGTAGAAAATACAGAAGGACCTGTATTGATATTAGCAGGGGCTGGATCAGGAAAGACGAGAGTTTTAACAACTAGGATAGGTCACCTTATGGAAAATAAGGGAGTAAAAGCTGAAAATATTTTAGCTATTACTTTTACAAATAAAGCGGCAAACGAGATGAGAGAGAGGGTAGAAGAAACTCTTGAAGGTACCGATACTAAGGAAATGTGGATTACTACATTCCACTCTTGTTGTGTTCGTATATTAAGAAAGAGTATTAACAAAATAGGATATAATAGAAGTTTCGTAATTTATGATAGTGCTGATCAGGTAACTTTAATTAAGGACTGTTTAAGAGAATTAAATTTAAGTGATAAAGCATTTGATCCTAAGGTTATACTAAGTGCTATATCAAATGCTAAAGATAAGCTATATTCACCAAAAAAATTCATTCAATTAAATGAAGGTGATATTGCCAAAACTAAAATAGGAGAAGTATATGCTCTATATCAAGATCGTTTAAAAAGAAATAGTGCTTTAGATTTTGATGATTTAATAATGAAGACGGTGGAATTATTTAAAGAGCATCCAGAAGTCTTAGATTATTATAGGAATAAATTTAGGTACATAATGGTAGATGAGTATCAAGACACGAGTAAAGCTCAATATGAACTTATAAAACTATTAGCAAAACAACATCAAAATATTTGTGTCGTTGGAGATGATGACCAAAGTATTTATGGATGGAGAGGTGCTGATATAAGAAATATACTTGAATTTGAAAGAGACTATGATAATGTTCGTATTGTAAAATTAGAGCAAAACTATAGATCTACTCAGGTAATACTAGATGCAGCTAACCATGTTATTTCAAATAATATAGAAAGAAAAAGAAAAAAACTTTGGAGTGAACAAAAAGAAGGACAATTAATTAAAATTCAATTAGCTGAAAATGAGATTGAAGAAGGTGACTTTATATCAAATACTATATCTTACATGAGAAGATATGAAGGAAGAGAGTATAAAGACTTTGCAGTTTTATATAGAGCAAATGCGCAAGCTCGTTCTGTAGAAGATTCATTAAATAGAAATGGAATTCCATATAACATTTATGGTGGAATCAAATTCTATGAAAGAAAAGAGATAAAAGATATAATTGCTTATCTAAGAGTGCTACAAAACCCTCAAGATGATATATCTTTAAAAAGAATTATAAACGTTCCTAGACGTGGTATAGGTCTTAGAACAATAGAAAAAATAGAAGATAGAGCTAGTTTAAAAGAAGAAAGTCTATACTCAGTATTAATTGATATTGAAGATAACTCTGATATTTCAAGAAAGGCAAGAGCAAGTATAAGTGAATTTGTTGATTTAATGTCTACTTTAAGAAGTTTTACAGATGTATATTCTGTTAGCCAGATTATAGAAAAAGTATTAGATGTTACAGGGTATATAGATGAATTAGAAAAAGAAAAAAATGGTGAAGGAGAAGACAGAATAGAAAACCTAAAGGAATTTATATCTGTCGCGCTAGAATTTGAAAGTGCTAACGAAGATAAAAGTTTAGAATCATTTTTAACTAATGTAGCATTATCTGCTGAACCATCTAACGAAGAAGAAGAGGTTGATAGAGTTTCTTTAATGACTATACATTCATCAAAAGGTCTTGAATTTCCAGTTGTATTCTTAGCTGGTATGGAAGAAAAAATATTCCCAATAGCAAGGGCAATTAGTTCTATGAATGATTCAGAAATAGAAGAAGAAAGAAGACTTTGTTATGTTGGTATAACAAGAGCTAAGGAAGAATTATTCTTAACTTTAACAAGAAAAAGAACTTTATATGGTAGAACAAACCCTTCAATTGCATCTAGGTTTATAGAAGAGCTACCAGAAGAATGTATAGAAAGATTAAACAAAGAGCAAAAAGAATTGTCTTATTCCAAAGCCAATTATAATATGCTTGATAAGTATACTAAAAAATATATGAATAATATGAATAAGGTTCAAGTGGCTCAAAAAGTAAATGCTACTATAAAAAGTAGTACTACTGAAAGTAATATAGATGAAATAAAATTGGGTGCTAAGGTTCATCATCCTAAGTTTGGTATTGGAACAGTTGTTGCTTTAAAAGGACCAGATGTTACTATAGCGTTTGATAATCAAGGGGTAAAAACTATAAATAAAGAATACACAACTTTAGATATAGTTAAATAGGAGGAGTATATGAAAAGAGAATTTGCTACAGATTTATTAGATTATATATATAAAAGTCCAACAGCTTTTAATGCAGTAAAAACAAGTGAAGACTTGTTAATAGCAAATGAATTTACTGAATTAAAAATGAATAAAAAATGGGATTTACAAGTTGGTGGTAAGTATTATTTAACTAAAAATTCATCTGCTTTAGCCGCATTTGTTATTAATTCAGATAATATAGAAAATGAGGGGTTTAGAATAATAGGTTCTCATAGTGATTCTCCTACTTTTAGAATAAAACCTAATCCAGAAATGTGTGCTGAAAATACATATTTAAAACTAAATACAGAGGGATATGGTGGAGCAATATTAAGTACTTGGTATGATAGACCATTGGCTATAGCTGGTAGAATAATTATAAAAACTGAAGACATCTTATATCCAAAAGAGGAAATTATAAATATTAATAAACCTATTTGTATAATACCAAGTTTGGCTATACATATGAATAGAAGTGTAAATGATGGATATAAATTTAATAAACAAAAAGATACATTGCCTTTAGTAGGTCTAATAAATGAAACCCTAGAAAAAGATGATTTTTTATTAAATGAAATTAGTAAAAACTTAGAGATAGATAAAAAAGATATTCTTGATTTTGATTTATTTTTATATGAATTTGAAAAAGGTTGTCTAATGGGTCCTAATGAAGAATTTATATCAACAGGAAGATTGGATAATTTATCTATGGCACATGCCAGTTTACATGGACTTTTAGATGCACAAGGTCAAAAAGGAATAAATATAGCTGTTATATTTGACAACGAAGAAGTAGGAAGTTCTACTAAGCAAGGGGCTGACTCTAATATGTTACTTAACTTATTGGAACGTATTTGTTTATGCCTTGGAAAGAATAGAGAAGAATTCTTTACATCGTTATATTCTTCTTTCATGATATCGGCAGACTTGGCTCATGCAGTTCATCCTAATATAAATGAAAAACATGACCCTACAAATAGACCTGTATTAGGGCAGGGTCCAGTTATAAAAATAAGTGCTAGTCAATCATATACAAGTGATTCATTCTCAGTGGCAGTGTATAAAAATATATGTGAAAAAGCTGGCGTTAAATATCAGCAATTTGTAAACAGATCTGATGAAAGAGGAGGTTCAACTATTGGGCCTATTTCTTCTACTCACTTAGATATAGCATCTGTTGATATTGGAAGTCCAATTCTTGCTATGCATTCAATTAGAGAATTGGGAACTGTGGAAGATCATTTTAATATTTATAAGACATTTGTCGAATTTTATCAAATATAATAAAGATTAGAGGAAAAATTCTGAGAATATCGTCGGAAATTGTGAATAACATTTGAATGATATGTTGATAACCTGTTGAAAAGTGGATAAGTATGTGGATAAGATGGAAATAAATAATAAAGTTTTTTTTATACGTATAAACTTAAACTTTGAAATTTACAGCATTAAAGTCAAATCAATTAAGTGTTAACAATGTGGATAAAATTGTTAAGATATCCACAAATTTATACGAATAAATAGTTGTTTTGTAGATTAATTAGAAGATAAATGAAGAATAAAGTAGTTATTTTTTTAATACTTGGTATATAATAATATATGAAAATACATAAGAATAAAAAGAAAGAAGGTACAATTATGGAAAATAAAAATCCTATAGTAACTATAGAAATGGAAAATGGAAAAGAAATAAAAATAGAACTATATCCTCATATAGCTCCAAATACAGTAAATAACTTTATAAGCTTAATAGATAAAAATTATTATGACGGAATAATATTCCACAGGGTTATAAAAGGGTTCATGATACAAGGTGGATGTCCACAAGGAACAGGAATGGGTGGACCAGGATACTCAATAAAAGGTGAATTCTCAAGTAATGGATTTGCAAACAATTTAAGACATGAAAGAGGAGTAATATCTATGGCTAGAACTATGATGCCAAATAGTGCAGGTTCTCAATTCTTTATAATGCATAAAAACTCACCACATTTAGATGGACAATATGCAGGTTTTGGTAGAGTTGTAGAAGGAATGGATGTTGTTGATGAAATAGCAAATACTCCTGTAGATAGAGGAGATAGACCTAAAGCTGATCAAAAAATAAAAACTATGACAGTAGAAAAATTTGGAGTAGATTATCAAGAAGTAGAAAAAATGTAGTAAATTAGTAAAATTTCTAATAAATACTATTTACAACTTATGAATCTTCATTTACAATAGTTAAGTAAATCCTAAAAAACACAAACACAAAACACCAGAAAAATAAACCATTGTAACAATGAAAAAAACGACATTTTATAAAGTTAGTATTAATAGTAATTTTACAAAAAATGACACAGAGAAATCTGTGTCATTTTTGTATATATTAATTATATATTTTTAACTGCATCTGTTAATTTAGGAACTAATTGTTTCTTTCTAGAAACTAGACCTTCAGCAAATACACCTTGAGTAGCAGTAACGTTGAAAGCTTCAGATATTACTTTATCTTCACCTTTGTATATTAAGTAAGAACCTTCTTTGATTATATCAGTTATAGCAAGTACAACCATATCAAATTCAGTTGCATTTATATAATCTAAGAAGTCAGCTTCTTTAGAAAGTATAGAATCTATATCTAGAGTCATAACTTGTCCTATTCCAACTCTTTTTCCACTCATATTAAACTCTTTAAAGTCCATATTTACGATTTCTTCTATAGAGAATCCATCTAATGAAGTACCAGCTTTGAACATTTCCATTCCATATGCTTCATAATCAACTTTAGCAATTTCAGCTAATTCATAAACTGCTTGTTTATCAAGCTCAGTAGTAGTTGGAGATCTGAATATTAAAGTATCTGATAATATTGCAGATATTAATAGACCAGCTATTTCATAAGGTACATCTACATTATTTTCTTTGAATAAGTTGTAAACTATTGTACAAGTACACCCAACAGGCATTATTCTTACTGATATAGGAATATCTGTAGAAAGGTTACCTATTTTATGATGATCAACTATTTCTACTATATTAGCTTCTTCTATACCATCAGCGGTTTGAGCTATTTCGTTATGGTCTACTAAAACAACATCTTGACCTTTTATTTTTGTAGGGTCAAGAACTTCTGGTAATTCTACTTTGAAGTAATCTAAAACGAATTTAGCTTCCTTTCTAGGTTCTTCTAATGCATAAGCTTTTGCATCTACACCTAATTTGTTTTTTAAGTATGCTAATGAAATTGCTGAGCACACTGAATCTGTATCAGGACTTTTATGTCCGAAAACAAATAAACTCATTTAAAAAACTCCTCTCATTTAATCATTCATAGTGATTAACTTTTTATATTAATTAAAATTATATACTAAATTAAATAATATTTAATAGTATCTTGATACAAAATTAATTATATCAAAATGATAGTGAAAGTTACAGTAATATATTGATATAAGATAATTTTATTATTGTCTAATAGCTTTATTATGATAACAAAAAGCCGATTATTTAAATAATATGTAGTAATTGTAACAGTATACTTCAACAAAACATAATATAAAAATATTATATTCGAAATAAATTCATAATTTTGAAGTAATTATAAGTTAATACATATATTCATACTTAAAAATATATGGGATTAAAATAATAGAATTAAAATATTAAAAATATTCAGAAAATTAATTGACATAAAAAAAATATAGGTCTATAATTTAAGCATAATAAAAAAGAAATAGGGCCTATTAAGGCCCCCTTAATTTTTTTTGAAAGCTACTTATTTTTAGATATAATAACTTTTTCTTGAAACTTTTTAATGGAAAAAATGCTATTTTCATAATTCACTTCAAAATTAGCAAATGCTGAAAATAAATCAATATCTCTCATAAGATGAACGGTCATTAAATAGTTTTCCTTATTTATTCTTAAAAGTATAGATCTTACATATGGAAATTGAATTCTAGAGTGGAATATTTCTGATTCACCTACATTTATGTCTACACATCTATAATTAATGTCTATGTATAAATCTATATCATTTTCTTCTTCTCTAATTATTCTATAATCAAAATCACTATCTAAGTTTAATTTCCCTATTTTTATCATTTTAACACCTCAATTTTGTATATTCTTCTAAATGGTTAATATAAAATATAATCTATTTATTATAAATTTATCAACAAAAAATTTATTCCACTGTCCATATTATCTACAAACTAGATAAATTGCAAAAATTATAGATAAAAAAATAGAGAACAGTAAGTTTACCGTTCTCTATTTAGCAAAAAACGTAGCTTCCACTGGGGGAATGAAAGCTTATATTGGGGGAGATTGAGTTAAATATTTAAATTACAATAGTATTATTGTCTTTGGATTAAAAATTTATACATTAAAAAATAAAAATTCCAAAAGTTTTTTAATACTTTTGGAATTAATTAAAATATTATCTTTTAGGATTTATGAATTTGGCTCCTAAATATTTTCTTATATCTTCGTCTGAAGAAAAATCGTCGATAAGTATTTCACGATCAGAATCTTCTAATATAACTAAAACTTCAGTATTTCCTTTTAAAAATGCTTTTCTAACAGTTTCTTCTTTTATTTCTCTAGTTTTAGTTATTCCTTTTTTAGACTTTTCGAAATCTCTTGTGAAATAACTCTCCATCATATTGATAACTTTTGTATATCTGTTCATTTAGTAAGATACCTCCTACAATTTATAATAATAAATGTGATATAATAAGTTTTTGTATTAACCTAATAATTATAACAAGGAGAATCAACAATGGCTAGTATAAATAATGGAGATATTTTAAAAAGTATAGATTATGCCAAAAATAATCAACTATTTGAAAAGCTTAATGATATATATAATACTTTACCAAAGGGAAAATGTACTGGATGTGGGAACTGCTGCATGGAATCTGTTGGTATTAATTTAATAGAATTTTTAAATATATTTAATTATCTAAAAGATAAAGAAGAATTAAGAAAAAAATCTTTAGAAAGAATAATAGACTATTATTTTATGGAATTTATGGAGAAGAAATGTTGTCCATTTAGAGATGAAAATAATATGTGTGAAATTTATGAGGTAAGGCCTCTAAACTGTAGGCTTTTTGGGCATTGGAAAAAGGACGATTATAATAAAAATCTTAGTGATGTGACTGAAAAAAATAGACAATATAAGAACATAATGAAAGGTAAATATGGATTTGATATAAGTGATGAAGTAGTAAATTATAAAATAAAATACTGTGAAGACTTTATACCAGACAATGGATATTTATCAAAAAGTGAAAGATTAAACTTCGCTGATAATATTATGGTACTAGATTCAAAGTTATTTATTGATGGAGTTATAGATATAGAATTTAGAGATAGAGGAATAGTAGAATACTTTATTGATTCACTATTAGATCAAAATATGTCTTATAATATTAAAGTAAGAATTACTAAGGAAAAAAACATATCTAGACGAACAATATCAAGGTTAAAAAGGATTTTAATTAAATAGATAGAATGGTTGGTGGAGCAAGTGAAATTATCAAATATCAATGGGAATACTTATTATATCAGAGGAGGAACAAATACGGGAGTATATGTATTTGATGATAATAGTGCTCTTGTCATAGATCCAGGTCTTTCAGGCATGAGACCATCAAATATGAAATCTTTGTTAGAAGAAAATAATATTAAAATAAAATATATAATTAATACTCATGAACATGAAGATCACTATGGAGGAAGTAGTCAATTAAAAGAAATTGATGATAGCATAGAGATTTTAACATCAGAAAAAGCAAAAGTTTTTATAGATTATCCTAATATATATGGAGACTATACATTAGGTGGAAGAGGTAATGAATTCTTTTATTCTAAGTTAAGTAGAGGTAAAAGTTATTTAACCAAAGTAGATAGAATAATTGAAGAAGGTAATCTTGTATTAAATAATGAAGAATTTGAAATAATTAAGTTAAAAGGTCATAGCGAAGGCAGTATAGGAGTCTTGACAAAGGATAAAGTTTTATTTGTAGGAGACTTATTTGTAGGGGAACATATTTTAGGCAAATTTGATTTATTATTGATATATGATGTGAAAGAATATTTAGAGTCTATAAAAAAAATTGAAAATATAAATTTTGAGTATATGGTTTTAGGACACTCAAAGTCTTTTACACATAAAGATGATGTTAAAAAATATATAAAAAATCATGAAAATGCAATTTATAAATATTTAAATCAAATTAGAAAATTGTTAGAATCTCCAATAACAATAGATAATATATTAAAAAATATAATAAATAATAATGAATTGACTTGTAACTATAAAGAATATTATTTTTTTAGAAGCACAATTGTTTCTATGATAAGTTACTTAAGTGATTTAAATGAAATAGAGTACATGATAAAACAAGGAGAAATGCTTTATTATTCTAAAAAAGGATAATTTATGATAAAATATATATGATTTCAAAACTAGTATAAAGGGTGAATAATATGAAGTATGAAAAATGGGATGAAGTATTAGCTCCTTATGAACATGCCGTTCAAGAACTAAAGGTGAAATTTAAAAATATAAGACAAGAGTTTCTTACAAAAGGTGAGTATTCTCCTATTGAATTCGTAACAGGTAGAACAAAAAAAATCTCATCTATAATATCAAAAGCAAATAGATTGGATGCTGAAGATATTGAAAAAGAAATTGAAGATATAGCAGGAATAAGAATAATGTGTCAATTCGTTGAAGATATTTACACATTAGTAGATTTAATTAAAGCTAGAACAGATATGACTGTAATATATGAAAAAGACTATATTACTAATTTTAAAGAGAGTGGTTATAGAAGTTACCATGTTATAATTAACTATCCTATAAACTCTATAGCAGGATATAAAGAAATAATCTGTGAAATTCAAATAAGAACATTAGCAATGAACTTTTGGGCTACTATAGAACATTCTTTAAAATATAAATATGAACATTACATACCAGAAGATGTTGCTGTGAGACTTAGAAGAGCTGCAGATGCTGCTTTCTTATTAGATCAAGAAATGAGTGAAATAAGGGAAGAGATTATGAAGGCTCAAGTAATGTTTCAGGCAAAATCTATAACAATAAGAGAAGTTTTAGCAATGATACAAGAATTATATGACTTAGGGGAAATTAGTAGAGCAATAAATTATCAAAGAAGACTTGATAGAATTGATAGTCAAAAAGATATAAAAGAAATCGAAGCTTTGAAGAAGGAAGTTGAAGAAATATTACAGTACTATAAAGGTACAAGAATAGATTATTAATGGGGGCTGTCTTAATAAATTTAAGGCAGCTTTTTGTTAATAGGGAGGATGTAAGTATGAGTTTATATGCGATAGGTGATCTCCATTTTGCCACATCAGTGAACAAGCCTATGGATATATTTGGAGGAAATTGGGACAATCACCAAAACAAAATAATAGATAATTGGAAAGAAATTATAACTGAAGATGATACAGTATTAGTGCTTGGAGATACATCTTGGGGTATGAACATGAGCGAAGCAAAAGAAGATCTCGATATAATAAATAATCTTCCAGGTCATAAAGTTTTTATAAAGGGAAATCATGATTTTTGGTGGTCTTCTCTTAGTAAACTAAAAAAAACGTATGGCGAGATGACATTTTTACAAAATAGCTTTTACAAATATGGAAGCTTAGGTATATGTGGAAGTAGAGGATGGCTTTGTCCAAATGAAGTTAAATTTGATGAAGATGATGAGAAAATATATAAAAGAGAAATATTAAGATTAAAGATGTCATTAGATTCAGCTATTAAAGCTGGATGTGAAGAATTAATGGTTATAACTCATTATCCACCAACAAATGATAAGTTAGAGGAATCAGAGTTCACAAAATTATATGAACAATATAACGTGAAGAAGGTTATATATGGTCATTTACATGGACAAGAATCTTTTGATATGGGTCTTAAAGGTGTGAGGAATAATATAGAATATATTTTGGCATCATGTGACTATATAGATTTTAAACCTATAAAAATAATAGAGTAAGAATTAATAAAAATGTAAATACTATTAAACATAATGTGTAAGAATTAAAAGTGGGGAATATTGGGAATTTTATTTATTTTACAAAGGAGTGTTAATAAATGAGATGGATATTAGTATTTATACTTTTATATCTTATACCACTGACGGTGCTCTTCAAAAACTATAAAATTTTTAAACGAGCATGTATTTATGGAAGTATTTATATTGTTTTAGCCACTACAATATTAATAAGTAATATGTATTTAAGCGGAATAAGAACTATAGAAGAAACCCTAGATTATGAGAATGATTTAGTTTTAGAAACATATTTAGACTTATATGAATCGAATAATGTAACACAAGAAAAATCTTCAAAATGCTTAGATTTACAAAAAATAGATGAATTTAAAAAAGATATATATTCTATTGAAAGGGTGGCATTGATTCCTATGAGAGATTGCCTTCCTTACACACATAATTTGCAGAAAAGTATATCTGACTTAACTAGGATTAAGAATGATGTTGTTTATGCAGGGGAAATGTGCAAAAGTGTAGTGAAAGTTTATGATGAAATGGAAGTACCTATACTCTCTAATGAAGAATACATAAAAGTCTTAGATGCAGCTAGATTAAATGTTAAAAAGGCTTACGAGCTGAGAACTCTGGCTATGGAGAATTCAATTATGTTGATTGATACGAAGAATCCAATCTATATTAATAAAATTAATGAATATCTAAAATCATCAGATAGAGAAATCTGTAGTTTCAAAGAAAAAATAGAAGATTTAAAATTAAAGATAAATGATAAATAAACTTTAATATAATTTAAAGTATTTATGAAGATGGTATCCAAAGGTTACCATCTTTTTGTATAAAGTAATATATTTACAATTTAATACTATACACTTAGAATATAAATAATTAGAATATGTATTGTAGAGAAATAATAATATTATTAGGTATGTTTTTGATTTGAATTTGTTTATATGATATAATTATTTTTACTTATTTAGAAGGAGGCGGGAGATTATGATACAGCTTAAATTAAAGAATAAAAAGGGCCAATTTAATGTTAGTAGTAAAGAAGTAAAAGACATATTAGAAATTAGGTCAGATATAGATTTAGTACAAGATATATCAAACACTACTAATCAGGCGAATATAATGGTATTTGACTGCAAACTATCTGAAAGTATATTTTCAAAAGAATTAGCTATGCAGCTTATAGAAGAATCATCTGGAGAGTTAGATGAATCATTTTTTGATTTATTCTTTGAAGATGTAAAAGCCTTCTTAAAAGATACTACAGATGAGATAGAAGAAGAGTTACAAGAGTTATACCTAGTTGATAATATTAGATGTTGCTTTGATATATATAGTATTAATGATGAATTCACAGATTTTAAATTTGTATTTGTTGTTAGCTTTAAAGATATAAGTATAGCTAATTTAGAGAATCTAGCTAAAATAGTATCTAAAAGACAATTAATAGGAGCATCTAAATTTTATTGTTAAGAATTAATATATAAATTATATCACAACTATATTATTTAGTTGTGTTTTTTAATTATAAGGAAATTATGCTTTATCTGATTTGTAGATAAATATAATTTTCAACCTGTTAGCTTGACCAACGGGCGAAGCCGTTGGCCACATGAGTGAAGCGAATTTTTTAATTTCATAGGATTAAGTGAAATATTATGAACAATGTTATAATAATTGTTAAAAAAATAATAAATTCTTAGTAAACTTTATGATTAATATAAATAGAAATTTATAATCAAATTGTACATATAAATTCAATCTCATATTGTTGATATGCCTATTGACAATATAAGAATAAGTTACTACTATTTACTTATAAAATATATTAAATATTTTATATATATTAACTTAATTAGTTTAATTTATAAACCAATAAATTTTATAATATACAAAGCTTAATTGTAGCAATATAGGCAGCATAGATAAGATGTAATCATAATCCATATTAAATACTAGTTAATATTTTAATTATGTTAAAAAAATATTTTAAGGGGGAAGTAATATGGAAAAAAGATTTTTAGTGCCTAAGGAAATTGCGAATGCAACTATTAATGCAGGTATAACAAAAGGAAACATAAAAACTAAGAATGCAATTGTTTTAGGTATACTAGCAGGTATTTTTATTGGTTTTGGTGGACTAGCAAGCTCAATAATATCTCAAACATTAGGAGGTATTGATGCTGGTTTAGCTAAATTTGCAGGTGCAGCGGTTTTCCCAGTTGGACTTATGTTAGTGGTAATAGCAGGTGCAGAGTTATTTACAGGTAATAACTTAATGGTATTGGCATATTTAAATAAGAAAATTAACTCTAAGCAATTATTTAGAAATTGGGCACTTGTATGGGTTGCTAATTTAATAGGTTCATTGCTACTTGTACTTATAGTTTATTGGTCGGGATTATTAGTTGGCGATGCTGGTGCCAAAGCTATTTCAACTGCTGAATCAAAAGCTACATTAACTATAGGAGCAATGTTTACAAGAGCTATTCTGTGTAATATTATGGTTGTTTTAGCTGTATGGATAGCAACATCTGCACAAGATATAGTATCTAAAATATTTGCATGCTGGTTCCCAATAATGTTATTTGTTCTTTGTGGATTCGAGCATAGTGTTGCAAATATGTTTTTTATTCCAATGGGAATGGTACTTGGTGCTAATGTTACTATGACTCAATGTGTAACTAATATAATTGTTGTAACTTTGGGGAACATAGTAGGTGGAGCTCTTTTTATTCCATTTATGTATCACCATGCATATCTTGCAGATGATAAAAAAATTGAAGAAGCTAAAAATTAATTATGAGATTTGATTTTATTTATATATTAGGGATACTATAAAATGATTTTATAGTATTTTTTTTGTTTATAGAAATTACAATTTAAAATGAAACAATAAATATAATCATAATAACTATATAAAAATAATATGTTTTTAATTAACAGTGAAGAAAGATGTAAATGGATTGGAGTATATAATTATTCTATATCTATCATTTGTCAATATTAAATATTAAATTTTGATTAAATATTATAAAGATATATGGTAAAATCATTTTATGATTAAAATTTATCCTTTTTTAAGGAATGGCATATACTAAAAGTAAATATTTAAACTCGCATTTTAATTATCGTAAAACTTTTATGATATAAAGTAAGAAATTTTAATAATGTGAATGATATGGGAGGAAAATATAATGAATAATGAATTTATATATACAGAATTATTAAACATATTGGATGAAGAAAGCATAAAGGTTAATGAACCGATGAAAAAACATATATCTTTTAAAGTTGGTGGACCGGCAGATTTTTTAGTAAAACCTAAAACTGAAGAAGAGTTAAGTAAAGTAATTAAATTTGCTAATGAGCAAAGTATACCATATTTGATAGTAGGAAATGGATCAAATCTCCTAGTGAAAGATGGAGGAATAAGAGGCATAGTAATAAAATTAGCAGACAACTTTAATAAATTCGAAATAGAAGGAAATATAATAAAAGCTCAATGTGGTGCATTGCTATCTATATTAGGAAGAAATGCTATGAAAAGTTCTTTAACAGGAATCGAATTTGCAGCAGGTATACCAGGAACTCTTGGTGGAGCTTTAGCTATGAATGCAGGTGCTTACGGTGGAGAGATGAAAGATGTTGTTAAAAGTGTAAGACTTATGGATAGTGACGGTAATATATTTGAATTATCTAATGAAGAAATGGAATTTTCATATAGAAGAAGTATATTATCAAGAAGTAATTATATAGTTTTATCAGCAGTGATAGGATTAAAACCAGGGAATCAAGATGAGATAAAAGAAGAAATGGCTGATTATGCAAATAGAAGAACAACAAAACAGCCTTTAAATTTTCCAAGTGCAGGTAGTACGTTTAAAAGACCAGAAGGACATTTTGCTGCGAAGTTAATAGATGATTGTGGATTAAGAGGATTATCTTTGAGAGGAGCTCAAGTTTCTGATAAGCACTGTGGATTTGTAATTAATTCTGGTGGAGCAAATTCAAAAGATATTTTAGATTTAATGTATGTTGTAAAAAGCACAGTAAATGCAAAATTTGGTATAATGTTAGAAGAAGAAGTAAAAATTCTTGGAGAGGATTAATCTATGAAAATCTTAGCTGACTACCATACTCATACTAAGTATAGTCATGGAAAAGGAACAATTGAAGAAAATGTTAAGGTAGCTATTTCAAGGGGAATTGAAGTTTTAGGAATATCTGATCATGGCTATCAGCATTTAACTTACGGTATAAAAAAAGATGATATTTTTAAAATGAGAGAAGAAGTTGACTATCTTAATGAAAAGTATAATAATCAAATTAAAATTTTGCTTGGGGTAGAATGTAATATATTAGATGAGAAAGGTAACATAGACATTAATGAAAAAATGAGAGATGTATTAGACTATGTTATGGCTGGATATCACTTTGGTTCTATGCCTAGAAATATAAAAGGTTTATTCAATCATGCTGATAATTATATTTTTAAGTCAAAGAAATCTAAAGATTACAATACATTGGCAGTTATAAATGCTATGAAAAATAATGATATTTTTGTTATTACACACCCAGGAGATAAAGGTGATGTATATATAGAAGAAATTGCTAAGGTAGCAAAAGAAACTGGAACTAGATTAGAAATAAACAGTAGTCATAGATTTTTGAATCCAAGTCAACTTAAAGAAATTAAACATATAGGTAATACTTTTATAGTTGGTTCTGATGCACATATTTCTGAAAATGTAGGAAACTTTACAAAAGCATTAGAAACTATAAGAGAATCAAATATTGATTTATCACTAATCGAAAATATTAAATTTTAAATAAAGAGGGAGTTTATAGATGAAATTTATAATCGTTACTGGACTTTCTGGATCAGGTAAAAGTGAAGCTATGAGGTCTTTAGAAGATATGGGATTTTATTGTGTAGATAACTTACCACCTACTTTAATTCCTAAATTTGCTGAACTATGCTATCAGTCAAATTCAACTATAGATAAGGTGGCATTAGGAATTGATGTAAGGGGGAGAAAGTTTTTTGAAGCATTACATGAAAGTTTAAATGTGTTAAAAAAAGATAAATATCCTTTTGAAGTGCTGTATTTAGATTGCTCAGATGATATTCTATTAAAAAGATATAAAATGACAAGAAGAAATCATCCATTAGCAATTAATAGACAAATACCAGAAGGTATAAAAATGGAGAAAACTATCTTAGAACCGTTAAAAGAAATTGCAGATTGCATAATTGATACATCTAATATGAAACCTAAAGATCTTAAAGAAGAAATAGGTAAAATATATTATGATGGAGAAACTAATAATAATTTAACTATTTCCGTTGTTTCTTTTGGATTTAAACATGGAATACCTACAGATTCAGATCTAGTATTTGATGTTAGATTCTTACCAAACCCGTATTATGTAGAAGAATTAAGGGAAAAAACAGGTGAAGAACAATCAGTTAGAGATTATGTTATGAATTCTGAAATTAGCGCTAAGTTTTATGAAAAACTTTTAGATATGATTAACTTTTTAGTTCCTCAATATATAGAAGAAGGAAAGCATCATTTAGTTATAAGTATAGGATGTACAGGTGGAAGACATAGATCAGTTACAATAAGCAACCTTATAGGTGATGAGCTAATGAAACAAGGATATAGGGTAGTTAAGAAACATAGAGACTTTATGTTAAAATAAGCGGAGGAAACTATGAAATATTTATTTTATATTATAGATATCCTTGGAGTTTTTACATTAGTTGCTGGAATAACACTTTTTGTAAAGGCTAAAAAACAAGCTAAAAAAAGATATCTTATGAGATCTAGTGAACCTGAAAATGTACGTGTAGTAGTAATAGGAGGTGGAACTGGTCAGTCAATTTTTTTAAGGGGATTGAAAAAGATAACTCCAAATATTACCGCTGTAGTTACTGTTGCTGATGATGGTGGAGGATCAGGAGTATTAAGATCAGACCTGGGAATGCTACCTCCTGGAGATATAAGAAATTGTTTATTAGCTTTGGCTAATATAGAACCTACAATGCAAGAAGTCATGCAGTATAGGTTTGAAGATGGAGGATTAAAGGGACAAAGCTTTGGCAATCTTTTTTTAGCAGCTATGAATGGATTATATGGTAATTTTGAAACAGCAGTTTATAAGCTAAGTGAAATATTTAATATAACTGGTAGGGTATTGCCAATTACGTTAGAAAGTATAGATTTAGTAGCTAAATTGTCAAATGGAAATACTATAAAAGGGGAATCAAAGATTCCTAAAGAAGTTAGAAAGCAAAAAAGTAAAATT
Organism: Terrisporobacter mayombei; assembly: GCF_014333445.1. Taxonomy (GTDB): domain Bacteria; phylum Bacillota; class Clostridia; order Peptostreptococcales; family Peptostreptococcaceae; genus Terrisporobacter; species Terrisporobacter mayombei_A. The sequence goes on from NZ_JACRYU010000005.1 coordinate 76,006, forward strand.
GAGGAAGTGTATCTTGAACCTCAAGATGCGAAGCCTTTGGATGATGTTATAAATTCTATTTATGAAGCTGATTTTGTAATTATGGGTCCAGGGAGTTTATATACAAGTATAATTCCTAACTTATTAGTAGAAGGCGTTGTGGAAGCTATAAGGGAATCAAGCGCAACTAAAATATATATTCCAAATGTGATGACACAACCTGGAGAAACTGACAAATATAATGTATTGGATCATGTTAAAACTATTAATAAACATACAAAGGATAATTTAATTGATTATATTATAGTTAATAACGAAATTATACCTAATTCAGTATTTGATAAATATAAAAAAGATGGTGCAGATCAGGTATTATTAGATAAACAACAGAGGGTTGATCTTAATAATATGGGTATAAAAATAATAGAAGGTGATTTATTAGAAATTAAGGATGATTATATTAGACATCATGCGGATTCTATATGTGATATAATCAATCAAATTCCATATATGGTATAATCAATGTTTTGGCACTAAGTCATGGTAATGACAAAGCAAGGTAAAAGAGGATTTTAAAGTTTTATGTAGAAATCCTTATTATTATGTTAGTTTTAAGGAGTGAACATCTATGAGAGAAGAAATTAGTGCCGGTGGGGTGGTGTTATTCGGAAATGCTATTCTTCTTCTGAGGAAGTTTAATGGTGATTGGGTATTACCAAAAGGGAAGGTAGAAGAAGGCGAGAATAATGAAGAAGCTGCATTAAGAGAAGTGTCAGAAGAAACAGGAGTAAAAGCTGAAACATTAAAATATCTTGGAGAAATACATTACACTTTTAAAGAAAACTGGGATGAAAATAGGTCAGTCCATAAAACGGTGTTTTGGTATTTGATGCAGGCAAAAAATATGGACACAATACCACAAAAAGAAGAAGGTTTTGTGGATGCTAAGTTTATTCATATAGATAGAGTAGTTGATTTAGCAAGATATGATGATGAAAAGGAAATTATCAAAGTAGCTTTAAAAGAAATTAAAAAACGATTAAAAAAGAGCTAGAAAAATAGGTGGTATATATGTCTTTTTCTACAGAAACAAAAAATGAATTAGCAAGAATAATACCAGATAATTTATTTTGTAAGAGGGCTGAATTATCTGGAATAGTTAAGCTAGCTGGGACTATTCAAATTGCTGGTTATAAAAAGATGAATTTAAAAATAGCTACTGAACTAAATTCAGTAGCTAGGAAAGTTTTTAAAATATTAAAATCAGACTTTAATATAAATACTACTATTGTAGTCAATAAAAATCAGATGCTAAAAAGAAATAATAGCTATATATTAACCGTGAAAAATGATATGGGATCTGAACAACTTATGAAAGAGTTAGGGTTATTAGAAAATGAAGAGGGATTTCTACCATATAATAAAGTACCTTCTTGGGTATTTGAAGATGATGAATACAAAAAATCATTTATAAGAGGTGCATTTTTAGGTGGTGGATCTGTAAGTGATCCGGAAAAAAATTATCATTTAGAATTTGTTACAAGTAATGAAGAGTTTGCGGAATCTTTAATGACTTTAATTAACTCTTTAGGGCTAAACTCTAAAATAGTATGTAGAAAAAATTCTTATGTTGTTTACTTAAAGGAAAGTGAGCAAATATCTGATTTATTAAGTCATATAGGTGGATTTCAAGCTTTATTAAGTCTTCAAAATACAAAAATTTTAAAGCAAATGAGAAATAATGTAAATAGAATTGTTAATTGTGAGACTGCAAACCTTTCTAAAACAGTTAATGCTGCTGTTAGACAGGTTGAGAATATAAAACTTATTCAAAGTAAAATAGGAATAAGTAAATTACCGCAAAATTTACAGCAAATAGCTTTATTAAGGGTGGAAAATGAAGATTTAACTTTAAAAGAATTGGGAGAATTATTAAATCCTCCAATAAGTAAATCAGGTGTTAACCATAGATTGAAGAAAATTGAAGAGATAGCCAATGATTTAAGAAGTAGAGAATTTGATGATGGTAGTAATGATGAAGATTAAGAAAGTGGGGGTTATTTATATAACCTCTTTTTTTATTGTTATTATGTCATATTATGATAAAATAAGTTTATAAATTTAGGAGGTGAGATAATGAATAAAGATTTTATTCATCTTCATGTTCATACGGAGTATAGTTTGTTAGATGGATTTTCAAGATTAGACAAACTTATAAATAGAGCAAAAGAATTAAATATGCAGGCTATTGCTATAACAGACCATGGTTGTATGTTTGGTGCAATAGATTTTTATAAAAAAGCAAAAGCAGCAGGAATAAAACCAGTAATAGGTTGTGAAGTTTATACAGCATCTCGTGGATTACGAGACAAAGACCCAAACTTGGATAAAAGGTATGGTCACTTAGTATTACTTGCTAAAAATATGACTGGATATAAAAATTTAATAAAGTTAGTTTCTACATCTTATGTAGAAGGATTTTATTATAAGCCAAGGGTTGATATAGAAGAATTAAAGAAACATAATGAAGGAATAATTGCCTTATCAGCATGTTTGGCAGGAGATGTTTCCAACAATATATTAAATAGAAACTATGATGAAGCCAAAAAATTTGCATTGTTATATAGAGATATATTTGGAGAAGGAAACTTTTACTTAGAGATACAAGATCATCATTTACCTGAACAGAAAGAAGTAAATGCAGGGTTAGTCAAATTATCTAAAGAAACAGGGATTCCTTTAGTAGCTACAAATGATCTTCATTATGTTAATAAAGAAGATGCAAAAACACATGATGTGCTTATGTGTATACAAATGGGTAAAACTTTAAATGACCCAAGTAGAATGAAATTTGGTAGCGATGAGTTTTATTTAAAATCAAGAGATGAAATGGAGGAACTTTTCCCTTATGCTATAGATGCTCTTGAGAATACTGTAAAAATTGCAGAACAATGTAATGTTGAATTTGACTTTAATACAATTCACTTGCCAAGATATGATGTACCAGAAGGTTATACAACAGACAGTTACTTAAGAGAGTTATGCTTTAAAGGATTAGAAGAAAGATATAAAAATCCAAGTCAAGAAGTAATTGAAAGACTTGACTATGAACTTAATGTAATTGAAAAAATGGGGTATGTTGAATACTTCCTAATAACATGGGACTTTATTAATTATGCAAAAGAAAATAACATAATGGTAGGCCCTGGTAGAGGTAGTGCTGCAGGTTCTATAGTTGCTTATACATTAAAAATAACAGATATAGATCCAATCAAATACTCTCTACTTTTTGAAAGGTTCCTAAATCCAGAGAGAGTTTCTATGCCCGATATAGATATAGATTTTTGCTACGAAAGAAGAGAGGAAGTTATAGATTATGTTAAGAGAAAATATGGAGAAGATCATGTTGCTCAAATAATAACTTTTGGAACCATGAAAGCTAAGGCAGCAATAAGAGATGTTGGTAGGGTGTTAGATATTCCTTATAATAAGGTTGATAAAATAGCTAAAGAAATACCTTTTGATTTAGGGATGACAATAGATAAAGCTTTAGAGGTGAATCCAGCATTAAGAGAATTATACGAACAAGATTCTGAAACTAGAGAAGTCATAGATATATCCAAACAAATGGAAGGTATGTTAAGACATGCATCGACTCATGCCGCTGGAGTTGTTATTTCTAAAGATCCTGTTGATGAATACGTACCACTTTATAAACATCAAGAATCTATAAGTACTCAGTTTACAATGACTACTTTAGAAGAATTAGGACTTTTGAAAATGGACTTCTTAGGACTTAGAACTCTTACAGTGGTTAGAGATGCACTAGACTTAATAGAGAAGAAGTATGGAAAAAGAATAGACTTTTCTTCAATGGATTATAATGACCCTAAGGTTTACGAGTTACTATCTTCAGGAAACACTTTAGGAGTATTTCAGTTAGAAAGTGCTGGTATGAGATCTTTCATGAAACAACTTAAACCAAGTAATTTTGAGGATATAGTTGCCGGTATATCTTTATATAGACCAGGACCTATGGATTCTATTCCTACTTATATTGAAAATAAGCATAATCCAGAAAAAATTACTTATATTCACGAAAAACTAAGACCTATAATGGATGTATCTTATGGATGTTTAGTTTACCAAGAGCAAGTTATGCAAGTGGTTAGAGATTTAGCAGGATATAGTTATGGGCGTAGTGATTTAGTCAGAAGAGCTATGGGTAAAAAGAAAATGGATGTAATGGAACAAGAAAGACAATATTTTATTCATGGAAAATTAGATGAAGAAGGAAATGTTGAAATTGCAGGATGTGTTAGAAATGGTGTTCCAGAAGATATTGCTAATAAGATTTTCGATGATATGATTGACTTTGCTAAATATGCATTTAATAAATCACATGCGGCTGCATATGGTGTAATTTCATATGAAACTGCTTATTTAAAAGCATATTATCCTGTAGAATTTATGGCAGCCCTAATTACAAGTGTAATGGGAAATACAGATAAAGTTGTGGAGTATATAAGAGAATGTAGTGCACTAGATATAGAAATTTTAAAACCAGATATAAATAAAAGTTATGGCAAGTTCTCTGTGGAAGGTCATAATATAAGATTTGGATTAGCAGCTGTTAAAAACGTAGGCATAAACGTGATTAATAATATAATTAAAGAAAGAGAATTAAATGGAGAGTTTAGGGATTTTAGTGATTTAGTTAAAAGACTTGATTCAAAAGATTTAAATAAAAGAGTTTTAGAAAGTTTAATTAAATGTGGAGCATTTGATAATATAAGTGATAATAGAGCAAGTTTAATGATGGGATATGAAAAATTATTAGACAGTGTTTCTATGGATAGGAAGAAAAATGTTAAAGGGCAAATTTCTTTATTCGATGGTTTACAAATGGGAGAGGAAGTAATAGAAGTAGAACAAGAAGTAAACTCTGTTCCAAAAATAAATGAGTTTGAGGAAAAAGAAAAACTAGCGCTAGAAAAAGAAGTTTTAGGAATGTATGTAAGTGGACACCCTCTTGCTCAATATGAGAAGGAAATAAAAAATAACACATCAATAGATAATGGAAAAATAAATGCTTTAAAAGAAGACTCAGAGTCTTATTTAAGTTTAGATGAACAAGAAGTAATATTGGGTGGAATGATTGTTAATAAGAGAATACAAACTACTAAAAGAAATGATATTATGGCATTTTTAGAGTTGGAGGATTTATATGGAACTATAGAAGTCATAGTATTTCCACAAACTTTAAAGCAGTATAATAGTATTTTGAATGAAGATAATATCATTTATATAAAAGGTAAACTAAGTATTAAGGAGGAAGAAGATGCTAAGCTTATAGCAAGAGAGATTAAAGATATAAATGATAATAATAGTTTTAAAATTAACAATCAAAGAAACACATATGATAAAAATAAGAAGACCATTGCAGATGGCTTATATTTAAAGATAGATAGCATAAATAATCAAGAATTAGTAAATTCAATAGAAAAGATATTGATTGATTATAAAGGATATCAAGATGTCTATATATGTACAGAAACTCCAAAACGAAAATTTAAGTGGACTGGTATGGGAATTAATATTGAACAACAGCTTATAGGGAGATTAGAGGCCCTACTTAACAAGGAAAACGTAAAAGTTAAAATTTAGTAGAAATTATTGTTTTATATAAAATCAATATAAAAATTGTGATATAATACACAATATAATTAGGTAAGAATGTTTTTATTTATTTTGAAAACATATACCTAGATAGACAAAATATTATAACACGAAGGTTTAGTTATTATTAGGAGGTAGTAGGATGAAGACTATAGGGATATTGACTAGTGGTGGGGATGCACCAGGAATGAATGCTGCAATTAGAGCTGTTGTAAGATCAGCTATATACTATGGGTGTAAGGTATATGGTATTAATAGAGGATATAAAGGTCTTATAGAATCTGATTTAGTTGAAATGAATTTATCATCAGTTGGAGATATTATACACAGGGGAGGTACTATCCTTAAATCATCTAGATGTGAAGAATTTAAAACAGAAGAAGGAAGACAGCAAGCAGTTAAAATTCTTAAGAAACATAAAATAGATTGTTTAGTTGTAATAGGTGGAGATGGTTCTTTCATGGGAGCTCAAAAGCTTAGTGATTTAGGATTCCCTGCAATAGGTATACCAGGAACAATTGATAATGATTTAGCTTATACAGATTATACAATAGGCTTCTATACTGCATTAAATACAATTGTTGATGCAATAAGTAAAATAAGAGATACTTCATCTTCTCATGAGAGGGTTAATATTATTGAAGTTATGGGGAGACGCTGTGGAGACCTTGCATTATATTCAGGACTTGCTGGTGGGGCAGAAACAATAATTGTACCAGAAGTTGAATATAAAGTTGAAGATATATGTTTAAGATTAGAGACTACTAAAAAAAGAGGAAAAAGACATAGTATCATAATGTTAGCAGAAGGTGTTGGTAATGCTAATGATATGGGGAAAGAAATTATTGAAAGAACTGGCGCTGACCTTAGGGTAACGATTTTAGGACATGTACAAAGAGGAGGAAGCCCAACTGCATTTGACCGTATTTTAGCTAGTAGAATGGGGGTTCGTGCAGTAGAGTTACTTTTAGATGGTAAATCAGCTAGAGTAGTTGGAATTAAAGATGATAAGATAATAGATATGGATATATATGAAGCATTATCAGCTAAGAGAGACTTTGATAAAGAGAGTTATCAAATGGCTAAAATATTATCTATATAATTAACATTAGGAGGATATTAATATGCTTAAAAATGCTAAAAAAACAAAAATTGTTTGTACATTAGGACCAGCATCTGAAAGTGAGGAAACTTTAACTAAACTTATAGAAAATGGACTAAATGTTTGTAGATTTAACTTCTCTCATGGTTCTCATGAAGAACATAAAGAAAGATTAGATGTTGTTAAAAAAGTAAGGGAAAAACTTAATAAGCCAGTTGCTATATTACTAGATACTAAAGGTCCAGAAATAAGAACTGGAAATTTTGCAGATCCTGAAGTATTTTTAGAAGAAGGAAATAAATTTACAATAACAATGGCGGATGTAATCGGTACAAAAGAAATATGCACAGTTAGTTACAAAGGATTAGCTAATGATGTTGTAAAAGGTAATATAATATTAATAGATGATGGTTTAGTTGGATTAAGAGTTGAAGAAGTAAATGGAGAAGAAATCCACTGTGTAGTTGAAAACTCAGGAATAGTTAAAAACCACAAAGGTGTAAATGTTCCAGGTGTAAAAATAAATTTACCAGCATTAACTCCTAAAGATATATCTGATATAGAATTTGGTATAACTCAAGGAATCGATTTTATAGCTGCTTCATTTGTTAGAAAAGCATCTGACGTACTAGCTATAAGAGAAGTATTAGAAAATAATAATGCAACAGATATACAAATAATATCAAAAATAGAAAACCAAGAAGGTGTAGATAATTTAGATGAAATACTACAAGTTTCTGATGGTTTAATGGTAGCAAGAGGTGATTTAGGAGTTGAAATACCAACTGAAGAAATTCCAATAGTACAAAAAGAAATGATAAAAAAATGCAATGAATTAGGAAAACCAGTTATAACAGCTACTCAAATGCTTGATTCTATGATAAGAAACCCAAGACCAACAAGAGCTGAGGTAACTGACGTTGCCAATGCAATATATGATGGAACTGATGCAATAATGTTATCAGGAGAAACTGCTGCAGGAAAATATCCAGTTGAAGCAGTTAAAACAATGGCTACAATAGCTAAAAGAATAGAAGAAACTTTAGATTATGATAATATTTTAAGAAGTAAAGGATTAAACAATGCAAATGTTACAGATGCAATAAGCTATGCAACTTGTACAACTGCAAAGAGTCTAAATGCTTCTGGAATAATTACATCAACTTCTTCAGGACATACGGCTAGAATGGTTTCTAAATTTAGACCTGAGACTACTATAATAGCAACTACTCCAAACGAGAAAACTAGAAGACAATTATCTTTAAGCTGGGGAGTTTACACAGTTAATTGTGAATCAGCAGAAAATACTGATGACCTTATAGACAATTCTATAGAATCTTGTAAAGAACAAGGATTTATACAAGATGGAGAATTAGTAGTAGTGACTGCTGGTGTTCCAACTGGAGTAAGTGGTACAACAAACTTAATAAAAGTTCATGTTGTAAGCGAAGAGATATGTCATGGTATAGGTGTTGGTAAAAGCACTGTAGAAGGTATAGTTAGATTTGTAAGAAGTGGAGAAGATTGTGAAAACTTTAATGAAGGTGATATATTAGTAACAACTATGACTGATATAGAAATGAATCCTTATATAGAAAAAGCGTCAGCTATAATAACTGAGCAAGGTGGAATGACTTCTCATGCTGCTATAGTTGGATTAAACTTAGGAAAACCAGTTATAGTTTCTGCTAATGGAATACTATCTAATCTTGAAGATGGAGAGTTGATAACTATGGATGCTTCAAGAGGTGTTGTATACAGAGGTTCAAGTAGAGTTTTATAAAAATATAATTATATCCCTAAAATAACGGATATTGATAGAATAATTATACACTAAAAAGAAAATTAATAATAATATACAAAATAACCACTAAGATATTTAATTAATAATCTTAGTGGTTATTTTTATAAAATAAATAGTCAGAATTTTTTATATGAATATACTGATAAATGTGGAAAAAAATTTATATGCTTTCTAATTATTTAGTTATAATTTTTTATTTCAAGTCATATCTAATTATAAAAAGGGGGAGTAAGAAATGGCAGAAAATAGAGAACAGTGGGGTTCAAAAATTGGTCTTATCTTAGCGATGGCAGGTAATGCTGTTGGGTTAGGAAACTTTTGGAGGTTCCCTTATATTGCGGCTACTAATGGTGGTGGTGCATTTATGATACCATATTTCTTTGCTCTAATAGTTATTGGTATACCTGTAATGCTAATAGAGTGGAGTATAGGTCGGTATGGTGGTGAACATGGACATGCTACTATAGGTCCGATGATTTATTTACAAGCTAAAAAAGCAATAAAACCTAAAAAAGCACTTATAATAGGAGCTCTTGCTGGAGCTATAGCGTTTGGGGTTACTTTATTACTTAACTCATATTATACTCATATAATTGGTTGGTCATTAGGATATGCAGTACAAGCATTAATAGGAGGATACTCAGGAATTGATGGAGGCACATTCTTTGTTAATTATATAACTGATCCTAAAATGTTAATATTCTGGATAATATCAATGTTATTACTTGCATTAGCAGTTATGAAAGGTATATCGGGAGGTATAGAAGCTTGGATAAAGGTAATGATACCAGCTATATATATATTTGGTATCATATTAACTATAAGAGCTTTAACATCAGAAGCACCAGTAAATCCTGACTGGTCAGCTATGAATGGTTTAAAGTTTGCATGGAATCCTGATCTGGATAAATTGAATTCATCATCAGTTGTGACTGCTATAGGTCAAATATTTTTTACTTTATCTTTAGGTATGGGTATTATTTGTAATTATGCATCTTATCTACAACCAGATGAAGATATTGTAGAAGCTTCAGTAGCTACAGTTTCTTTAAATGAATTTGCAGAACTAATACTTGCTGGTACTTCTATTATACCTATATCTTATGCATTTTTAGGACCAGAAGGTATAAAAGGTAGTATAGGACTTTCATTTATGGCATTACCAAATATATTTAACACTATGACATGTGGTGGAATATTTGGAGCAGTATGGTTCTTCTTATTATTCTTCGTTGGATTTACTTCAGCTATAGCGATGTACAATTATTTAGTTACATTACTAGAAGAAGATTTAGGAATAGAAAGAAAAAAAGGTGCTTGGGTAATATTTATAGTTTATTTAGTAGTTGGTTCACCAATAGCTTTAGAATCAATTATGACTAACACTGCAAATTTATTCTACTTTAAAGAGTTAGATAACTGGATAGGAAACTATTTATTAATTGTTTTAGGATTAATAGAAATTATAGTTGTTGCTTGGTTAGTTAAAGAACCGGCATTAGCTGAAATGAATAAAGGTGGCTTATGGAAAGTGCCAAAATGGTTCTTTAAGTTATTCCATCAATTCTTAACACCAGTATCTATAATAATATTTTTAGCTATATTTACTAAGAACTATGCTGTAGCCGGTAACTTCAAGTTAATACCATCCTATATGGAAGGTATGGAACAATATGTTGTATGGGTAAATCTGGCGAGGGCAGTTATTGTATGTGTACTACTAGCGGGATTTATACAAACATATAAATCTATCAAAGTAAAATATACTTCTGAAATAAATAACAATACAGTACCAATTAAATAGTAATCTTAATATTTTAGAGATTAATATTAAAGGATGTATTATTATTAAATTTATAGAAATAAATCTATAGATATATTATCTTAACTATAAGGGGAAATAAGTATGAGTACAGGATTAGTAGTTATGACAATAAATCAATTAATCACTGAAACAAAAAGACTTAAAGTAATTAAAAACAAAAAAAAGGAAAAATATTTATTTGATTTAGAAAAATTAAAAGTAGAATATCAGCAAATTGAAGTGCCTGAGTATTTCAATAAACAATATAATCAACTTAATGGAAAAGGTAAAGAATTAATTAAAGATATGAAAATGGGGAGAGATATATCTGGAGTTGAAAATGACTTGCCAGTTTACATAAGATATTTAAAAGCATCTTTAAGGGATTTTAAAGGAGAAACAAATGTACTTAAGAAATATCTTCTAACATTTTATCTAACTGCTGCATTATTTTTAGCACTAACACCTCAATTTTATGGATATATGTTACCATTATTATTTTTAGTACCTATAGTATTAGGCGTTAAAGGTAGCAAGAAAAGATCTATAAATGGTTTTTATATGAGTATGAGTATAATACCTATGGGATTCATGACTGGAGTTACATGGATAAGATATGGATACCAAGCTATGCAAAACTTTGGATATTATGTACAACAAATTGTAGATACAGGCTTAGCTCAAGGTTTAGCAGAAAAATTAATATATATAGGCTCTATTGGAGGAGTTGTATTAATATTATTTTCATGTACACAATTTTATTTAGGATTAAAAAATAGAGATTTATTTATTTAAGGACTTTAATAGTCTTTATTTTTTTGATAAAATAAATCTTTGAAGTCTAAATATTATTGTTCGGAGGAAAGCCTATGTTATCAAAGGATAAAATGTACGTTGTAGATATAGTTGATATAGGTCAAGGTGGAGTTGGAATTGGTAAGTTCGAAGGATTTACAGTATTTGTAGATGGCGGACTAGTAGAAGATAAGATAAAAGTTAAAATAACTAAATCAAAAAAGAACTATGCAGTTGGAGATATAGTAGAAATAATAGAGCCATCACCTTATAGAGTAGAAAGAAAATGTAGTAAAGAACTTAAAGATTGTGGTGGATGCCAAATTCAAGAATTAGATTATAAAGAACAACTTAAAATAAAGACCAATGAGGTAAAACAAGTTATTAGTAGAATTGGAAAACTTGATGATGTCGTTATTCATGATGCTTTAGGAATGGAAGAACCTTTTAGATACAGAAATAAAGCTCAATTTCCTATTCAAAAAGTAAATGGTGTGCCTGTAATTGGTTTTTATAAAAAGAAAAGCCATGATATTATACCTACAGACCAATGTATTATACAACATGATGTAAATGATAAAATAATAAAAATAATTAAAACATATATAAGAGCATATAAAGTTAGTGTATACGATGAAAAAACTCATACAGGAGTTCTTAGACATTTAGTAACAAAAGTAGGATTTACTACTAAAGAAGTTATGGTTGTATTAGTTGCTAACGGAAGAAAATTACCATATTTAAATGAATTAGCATCTGTTTTAAAAGAAAATATACCAGGATTTAAAACACTTGTAGTTAATGTTAATAGAGAAAAAACTAATGTTATTTTAGGTCAGGAAAATAGAATAATCTATGGAGATGGCAAAATTAATGATAATATAGGAGATTTAGTATTTGAAATATCACCATTATCATTTTTCCAAGTGAATCCTGTTCAAACTGAAGTTTTATATAATAAAGCTTTAGAATATGCTAATTTAGGTGAAAATGATACAGTATTTGATATATATTGTGGAATCGGAACTATTTCGTTATTCTTAGCACAAAAAGCTAAAAAAGTATATGGAATAGAAATTGTTGAAGAGGCAATTGAAGATGCAAAAAGAAATGCTGAAATAAATAAATTAGATAACGTTGAATTTTATGTAGGAAAAGCGGAAGAAGTAGTTCCTAAAATGTATAAACAAGGTAAAAGAGCCAATGTAGTTGTAGTTGATCCTCCAAGAAAAGGATGCGATGAAAAGGTTCTTGATACTATAGTATCTATGCAACCAGATAGGGTAGTTTATGTATCTTGTAATCCATCGACTTTAGCAAGAGATTTAAATTACCTAAATGAAAAAGGATATAAATGCAAAGAGGTACAACCAGTAGATATGTTCCCTCATAGCGTTCATATTGAAAATGTGGCTCTTATTGTAAAAGAATAATATAAACATAAAAAGTAGAGAAATTAGTTCTCTACTTTTTTGTATCTAAAAATATATTATTTATATATTTTTAATTTGTTTTTATTTTATAAATTTACATATGAATATCTATTGAATTACCACTTTTAATAGCATGTTTATAAATTGATTCAGCAGCACATAAATCAAATAAACCTATACCAACTGATTTAAATACAGTAGTTGAATTTAATAATTCATCATTCAATTCATCATTATTAATGACTTTTCCTAATGTTTGTATATTTTCTTTTTTTATTATTCCTTCTTTAACTGGAATACCTAAATCACCACTCTCTTCTATGGCAAATAAAGTATCAGTATATATATAATCTGCAGCTTCCATAACACCATTTGAAAGTTCCTTATTTTCTGGTTGATACGTTCCTATTGCAATTATATGTTTTCCTTTGTATAATTCTGGATTATCTGGGATAACAGGAGTAGACGATGTAGTCGCACAAATTATAATATCACTAGACTTAACAGCATCTTCGCTAGACATAGATTTATAAAATTTAACATTTGGAAGTAGAGAACTTAATTTTTCTATAAAAGTATCTACTTTAGACTCAGTTCTACTATATACATATACATTTTTAATAGGTCTAACAGCGCAAGTAGCTAGTACTTGGAATAATGATTGAGCACCTGCCCCAATAATTGCTAGAGATGAGGCATCTTTTTTAGCTAAATATTTAGAAGAAACGCCACCAACACATCCTGTTCTAAGAGCTGTTAAATATGTACCATTTAATAATGCCAGTGGTTTTCCAGTTTTCATGTCATTTAATAAAATTACTCCTTGAGTTACTGGGTCATTGATTTCACTATTTTTAGGATAAACAGTAATTAATTTTGTAGAAAAATAATCATTTATAAAGCAAGGCATTAAAAGAAAAGGGTTTTTATCACTGCCTAGATGAATTCTATCTGGTTGTGAAAAATTTCCCGATTCTTGAATTAGAAGAGCATCTTCTATTGATTTTAAAACAGTGTTTATACTAATATTTTTTTCCATATATTCTTCATTTATTATTAGCATACTTTTATTCCCCCTATAACATATACTCTGATTTAATTATAGTTCTTAACAAATAGAATGTAAATTTTAATTTGTCGTGATTACTAGGAATGTATATAGTATAAATGTTAAATATTAATAATATGATACACTAAATAGTAACTATTGGATAAAATAATACATACTATATAGTAAAATATGAAATAAGTGTTATAATAAAAAGTGAGTAGTATATATCATAATTGTAAGTTAAATAAAATTTGGGAGGTTAATAAGTATGTGTGAACTAGAAACATTAGAAAGATGTAATAAAGGAGTTCAAGTATGCAAAGAATGTGATGAAATTAATTATGATGGAGTTAACTTTTGTCAACATTGTGGGGCTATGCTAGTTGATTTGACTTATGTGTTTTGTGATATTTGCGGTACGAAAAATTCTAAATTTAATAAATTTTGCAACGAATGTAACATAATATTATAAATTAATAATATTTTAATTAAAAAACTATAAATATATAATAGGCTTATTTTTAAGCCTATTTTTTGTATGGAATTATTTTTAATAAATGAATTTTAGGGAGAATGTTTTCATAGTGTATTTTGGGGTAAATATAAATCAAGAGAGAATGTTATTAAATTAACAAAGTGGATTAAGGTAAAAATATACTAGTATGTTTAGATAATTCAAAATTATTAAGGAGGTTTAGTATTATGGATTTTTTAGAATTAAAGAAAGATTTTTATTGGACGGGAGTACTAGATAAAGATTTAAGGGTTTTTGATATTATAATGGAGACAGAGTTTGGAACTACTTATAATTCATACGTACTTAAAACAAAAGATAAGGTTATTTTATTTGAGACTGCTAAAGCAAAGTTTTTTGATTCTTATTTAGAAAATTTAAAAAAAATAGTAGATATCAATAAAATTGACTATATAGTTGTGAGTCATACTGAGCCAGACCATGCAGGAAGTATAGAAAAACTAATTGAAATAAATCCAAATATAAAAATAGTTGCTACATCAGTAGCTATTAATTTCTTAAAGAATATTATTAATCATGATTTTTATAGTTTATCTGTAAAAGATAGTAGTACCTTAGAATTAGGGGATAAAACATTAAGATTTATTTCAGTACCTAACTTACATTGGCCAGATACTATGTATACTTATATAGAAGAAGATAATATATTAGTAACTTGTGATTCTTTCGGTTCACATTATTGTTGCGATGATATTTTATTGAGTAAGGTAACTGATAATGAAGGATATATGAGAGCTACTAAATATTATTTTGATAATATAATAGGACCATTTAAATCTTATATGTTAAGTGCACTAGATAAAATTAAAGATTTAAAATTAAATCTGATTTGTACAGGGCATGGGCCTGTTATTGATTGTAGGATAGATGAGATAAAAGAGACTTATAAAAAATGGTGTACAGTTGTAAATCCAAATCCTAGAAAAACTGTGATAATACCATATGTAAGTGCTTACGGATATACAGAAGAATTAGCACATGAAATTGAAAATGGAATAAAGGATAGTGGGGACATAGATGTAAGAACTTACGATTTAGTAGAATCTGATACAGGCAAAGTATTAGAAGAGCTAGGATTTGCAGATGGCATTTTATTTGGAACACCGACAATAGTTGGAGAAGCACTAAAACCAATATGGGATTTAACAACATCTATATTCGCAGAAACTCATGGTGGAAAACTTGCTAGTGCTTTTGGTAGTTATGGTTGGAGCGGAGAAGGAGTAAATCATATTATTGAAAGATTAAAACAGTTAAAAATGAGAGTTATCGAAGGATTTAGAGTTAAATTTAAACCAGGTAAAAAAGATATGAAAGATGCTTATGAATATGGATATAACTTCGGATGTGTGCTATTGGACAAAGAAAATCCTAAGAAAAAGCCTAAGAATATTAATTTAGTAAAATGTGTAGTATGTGGGGAAGTTTTTGATGCAAGTTTAGAAATATGTCCAGTATGCGGTGTTGGTAAAGAAAATTTTGTACCTGTATATGAGGATGAAGTTGAATTCTCTAAGAATACAGAAGAAATATTCTTAATTTTAGGTAATGGTGCAGCTGGATTAAGTGCAGCTAAAGCTATTAGAGAAAGAAATAAAACTTGCAGTATAGTTATGGTAAGTAATGAAGATGTGTTAAGTTACAATAGACCTATGTTGACTAAAAGTATGATAGCTAAATTTGATGCGAATCAAATTGCTATACATGATGAGCAATGGTATGAAGAAAATAATATAATAAATATACTTGGTAAGAATGTTCTTAATATTAATACAGAAGAAAAAATAGTAAAATTAGAAGGGAATATTAATCTTAAATATGATAAATGTATTTATGCCTTAGGTTCAGAATCATTTGTACCTCCAATTCCAGGGAATGAAAAAGAGGGAGTAATTGCAATAAGAAGGATATCTGATACAGTTAAAATAAATGATCTACTTCCAAACGTTAGAAATGCAGTTGTTATAGGAGGGGGAGTACTCGGGTTAGAAGCAGCTTGGGAATTACGCAAATCAAAATGTAATGTTACAGTACTAGAACTTGCTCCAAGTCTTATGCCTCGTCAATTAGATGAAGAATCAGGAAAATTTTTAGCAGGAATAATAAAAGAAGCAGGGCTAGATTTAAGGTTAGATGTAAAAATAGATAGAATAGAAGGTGGAAGCTCAGTTACAGGTATTAAGCTTGTAGATGGAGAAATAATACCAGCAGATTTAATTGTTATGTCTTGTGGTGTTAGACCAAATGTAAAGCTTGCAACTGATAGTGGCATAGAAGTTAATAGATCAGTAGTTGTTAATGAAAATATGGAAACTAATAAAGTGGATATATATGCATGTGGAGATTGTGCTGAATTTAATAATATAAATTACGGAATATGGGCACAAGCAGTTGAAATGGGTAAAGTTGCAGGAGCAAATGCAGCAGGAGACTCATTAGTATATGAAATTGTTAGTGCAGGTCTTACTTTCAATGGAATGGATACATCATTATTTGCTATTGGAGATAATGGAATGGATCCAAATAGAAAATATAAGACAGTAGAGTTTGCTGATGAGCAAAAACAAACTTATGAAAAATACTATTTTGTAAATAATCGTTTATGCGGAGTTATTTTAATTGGAGATACTAGTAAGTTGGTTGAAATGACAATAGCATATGAAGAAAACAGACCATTCTCAAAAATATTTTAAATTTAGTATATGAAAATAAAGAAAAAACCTCTAGAGATTTAACTCTAGAGGTTTTTATGAATTCCAAACAAAGTATAAAAGAAGGTTAGGTAATATTATTATATTGAATAGATAAAAAATTGTTACAATAAACATGGAAGTAAGATAATTAGTATTATATGATATATAATTTATTAAAAATAAAAATTTATAAATAAAAAATATGAAGGCAAAGAAGAGGACTAAAGATGTTAGATTTTAAGGGAGCTATATTTGATTTAGATGGAACTTTAATAGATTCTATGAAAATATGGGAAAAGATTGATATGGATTTTTTTGAAAAAAGAAAACTAGATATGCCCGAGGATTATATAGAAATTATTAATTCTATGAGTTTTGATGAAGTTGCTACATATACAATAAATAGATTTAACTTGAATGAGAAAGAAGAAGATATAATAAATGAATGGAATGAGATGGCTATTTATGAATATACAAATAATATTAAGTTAAAGCCATATGCTAAAGAATATCTTAATAAATTAAAATTTAATAATATAAAAATAGGATTAGCCACAACATCACCAAAATGTTTGTATGAGCCAGTATTAAAAAACAATGGTGTTTATGAATTATTTGATGTATTGGTATCATTAGAAGATGTAAGCAGAGATAAAAACTATCCGGATATATATCTTTTGACATTACAAAAACTAGATGTTAGTCCAGAAGAGTGTGTAGGTTTTGAAGACATTTTAATAGGTATTAATACAATGAAAAAATTAAATATAAAATCTATAGCAGTTTACGACGAAAGCTCATCACATGATATAGAAGATATAAAAAATAATTGTGATATATTTATATCTAGTTTTGAAGAGTTGCTATAAATATCAAGAAATACTGATATGTACATGACAATAATGTAATAAAATCTTAATATTAAAGAGGCTTAATTATGTTGTATACTTATAGTATAGAATATATAGGAATAATTAGGAGATAACTATGAAAAATAAAAACAACAAAACTTTTTTAAGATACCTGTTTTTAGTATCGTTGATGGTAATTACAGTCTACCTAGTTTTAAAAAGTTTAGATATAAGCATGTTATCTAGTGTTGTAGGTATGGTTCGAAAAGAATTTTTAATCGTAGGTGGGCTAGCAATATTATTTTATATTATCATTGAGGGAATAATATTACAGATGATTATAAATGCACAATATAAGTTAAAATCATCATTTATGGGGTATAAATTAGCTATAATGGGGTTTTACTATAACTTAGTAACACCATTTGCATCTGGTAGTCAACCAGTTCAAATATATATATTAAGTAAATATAAAGTACCATTGAGTAAAGCTAGTGGTATTATTACAAATAAAACTATATTATATCAAGTAGTAATAACAATATATTGCACAATATTTATTGTTAGTAATGCTAGTAAGTTGAGTTATGATTTAAATAGTGTGATGCCATTAGTTATGTTAGGATTATCAGCAAACTTGATTACATTTATAATTGGATTTTTAGCAATTATAAATACAGATAAAGTTAAAAGTATAAGTTACAAAATAGTGGATTACTTAGTTAAATTTAGAATTTTTAAGTTTTTGAGTAATAAAAAGAGTAGCATAGACACATTTATTGATGAATACACAGAATCAATAAAGTTTTTTATGAAAAATAAGAAGTTACTTGTAGGTACTGTAATATTGACAATTATTCAAATATCATGCTATTTTAGTATTTCATTTTGGATATACAAGGCATTTAATTTAAATGGATATAGCTTTATTTATTTACTTACTCTTCAAGTTTATTTATATATGGCTATATCACCAATACCAACACCAGGTAATATAGGAGCCAATGAATTAGCGTTCTTTACTATATTTAAACGTGTATTCCCACAAACACTACTTGGGTACGCAGTATTTTTATATGGTGGATTTATGTATTATTTAATTTTAATACTTTGTGGAATATTTACTATATTCGCGCACTATAATATGGATAAAAAGTTTAAAAAGGCATAAAAATATCGAGGATACATAACAAGGAGGAAATATGTCATTTGAAAAATTAAATCAAACTGAGTTCAATAACATACATGAAAGAAGTTGTATGATAATTGTTAATGCAAATAAAAAAGAAGCTAATATGATGAAAAATATAGGGCGATTAGTAGGAATAAAAGACTGCATATTTTTAGATTCTACAAATGGTAAAACAACAATATCGGATATATTAAATAATGAAATTTCTGATGATAATGAGGAAAAATGGACAAATAAAGCTGTAGTATTTAATAATATAAATCAAACTAAGATAAGCGGATTTTTAGATAGTTTAAAGAAGATGAAAATAGCAAGACCATTAAGTGCTGTAGTAACTGAAACTACTATAGATTGGACACTTAATAAGTTAGTATATAATTTAATACAAGAAAGAAATGCTTTAAAATCAGGTCAAACAGTTCAACACTAAAAATTATGGAAACATAATATGCAATAAAATGGACAAAATAAATACAACAGATAGATGTACATTTATTATATAAGTATATATCTATTTGTTCATATAGATTAATCCTTCAAAAATTTTTGAAGGATTTTTTTGATTATATATCAAACTTATTTATACATAAATCAGATACAAAATTATACCTTATAGGATGGGGGAATTATTATTAAAGCGTTATTTACATTAAAATTTCAAGAAGAAGAGTACGATAGGATTAGAAATCTAGGTTATGAAGTTGTTTTTAATAGTGAAGGAAGAAAATCAACATTAGATAAAATGACACAAGAAGAGTTGGATGCCATTGATGTATTAGTTACTTATAATTCTTTTGATAAATTAGATATTTCTAAAATGAAAAATTTAAAATTTATACAATTAGGAAGTACAGGGTTTGACCAAGTACCAAAAGATAAATTAATTAATAGGGATATAATATTAAGCAATAACAAAGGTGGATATAGTATTCCCATAGCTGAATGGATAGTATTAAATATTTTACAAATATATAAAAATACAAAAAAATTTTATATTAACCAAAGTAATAAAATTTGGCAACCAGATACTACAATACTAGATGTGTATGGAAAAAGAGTAGGATTTTTAGGAACAGGTACTATTGCTATGGAGGCGGCTAAAAGGTTAAAAGCTTTTGGTGTAGAGATATGGGGTTGTAATACAGATGGAAGAAATATTAAGTATTTTGATAAATGTATATCTAAAAAATATATAGATGAAATTTTTCAGCATTGTGATATAGTAATTAGTACTATGCCATCTACAAATGAAACGCAAAAAATTATAAACAAAGAAAAGTTTGAATTAATGAAAAATAATTCAGTACTTATAAATGTAGGTAGAGGTAAAATTGTAGATGAGCAAGGTTTAATTGAGTGTGCATCAAAATTTAAAGGAATAGCTCTAGATGTATTTGAGGAAGAACCTTTATCTCAAGATAGTCAATTATGGCATATGGATAATGTTATTATAACACCTCATAATTCTTGGGTATCACAACAAAACTCATTAAGAAGCTTTAATTTATTTTACAATAACTTGAAAAAATTCATAGAGCATAAAGAGCCTAGCAATATTGTTGAAATTACAAAAGGATATTAGTATTAATAAGTAGTAAAGAGATTAAAACATTTTAGAGATTATTATGGAAAGTAGATTAATTTAATAAAAAATTATAGGAACTATACTTGAGTTCCTATTTTTTTGATAAAAAATAGTTGATTAAATTTTATTAATAGATTATTACTGCATTGTTGTTAGTTGGTTGAGTAACTAACCAAGTAATGAGGTGAAATATTGAAATTAATACTTAATGACCAAGAACCTATATTTATTCAAATATCTAAAGCTATAGAAGATGAAATTCTTTGTGATGGAGTAGGTGAGGATATGCAAATACCTTCTACAACAGAATTATCAAAGTTATATAAGATAAATCCAGCTACAGTACTAAAGGGAATAAATATATTAGTGGATAAAGAGGTTTTATATAAAAGGAGAGGTATAGGAATGTTTGTTGCTAAAGGAGCTAAGGAAGTAATAAAGCAATCAAGAAAAGAAAGTTTTCAAAATGTATATATAAAAGATTTACTTCAAGAAGCAAGCTAGACATAAAAAGAGATGAATTATTAGAAATGATTAAAAATTTTAAGGGGTGAGCATATGGATATAGCTATAGAAGTTAAAAATTTAAACCACAATTTCAAAGATAAAATAATATGTGACAATATGAATATAAAATTTGAAAAGAATAAAATCTATGGTTTACTTGGGAAAAACGGAGTTGGAAAAAGTACTTTAATTAATATAATTACAAATCAACTTCTTTGTTAAAGTGGCGAGATAAAAATATTTGGAAAGAGTGCTAATGAAGATATTTCTGTGCTTGATGATATATGTGTAGTAAGAGAAAAAGAGTTCTTTAATAATCAATATAAGGTAAAAGATATATTTAAAGTTTATTCATATTTTTATAAAAATTATGATTATGAGTTACAAGGTAAATTATGTGAAATATTTGAGATTAATCAAAAGCTAGTATATAAGAAGCTTTCAAGGGGGATGAAGACTCTAGTCTAAAATATAATAGGAATTTGCTCAAATGCACCTATAACTATTTTTGATGAGCCAACTATAGGGCTAGATGCAGTAAATAGACAGGAATTTTATAATATTTTGCTAGATTCTTATATGCATGATAATAGAACTATAATTATTTCAACTCATCTAATTAATGAAGTAGAAGAATTGTTGGAGAAGGTTGTCATTATAAAAGATGGAGAAGTAAAAGTTGATGACTATATAGATGAGGTTAGAGAAAAATCTTATTATATAAGCGGAAAAAAAGAAGATTTAGATAGATTATCTATATTAAAAGATGAAACCCCTATTAAAGTTTTTGGTAGCAATGTGACTTATTCATATTATGAAGATTTAAATGAAGAAGATTTAGTATTAATAGAAGACTTAAATATTGATATAGATAAGATGAGTCTTCAAGATTTATTTATAAATATGAATAAAAAGGGGAGAAGTTATATGAATAAGAATCCATATTTTAATTTTTTGAAAAAAGATTTTAGACAAATTACATCAATTTTTATTGTAATGATAGTTGTAAATATTGGTACAACAGCAATATCTAATATATATTCATCTTTGCAATCGTATGATAATGAACCGATAAGATTTTTTAGTCAAGCTGGTTCAATGGGAGTCATGATTTGTTTTATATGTGGTATCATGATTACATTAAAGAATTTTTCAGGGGCTATTGGTATAAAAGGTGATAGAGTAGGTTATATAAAAGCATTTGTAATGTGGTCATTAATAATATCATTAGTAGTAGCTTTATTTGGAACTGCTATTGAGTTAGGGTATAAAATATTAATAGAATCTATCACAAATAAAGAAGTACTTCTTAGAAGTAATTCAATAAGAGGTTATACAAGTGATGTTGGTTTTAACATTATTAATACAAACTTTACTTGGTTTTTAAAGTCTATATTTAATAGATTTATGACTAATTTGACTTTAATGTATACTGGGTATATGTTAGGAGCTATTGGATATAGATTAAAACCTATTTATAACATAATATTATTTATAATAACTCCTGTTACATTTATAGCTTTTATAGTAAATATGGCGATAAAGAATGAAGATTTTATAATGGAAATAGGAATGAAATTTATAGATGCAGTGGTGTTTATATGTGAAAATCCAATGGTGTCTATATTGATAAAACTAGTATTTATGATATTTGCATTTATTGTAGGTACTAGATTTTTAATAAAAGCATCTACAAATGAATATGCACATGATTTGATATAAAAAATAAGAAGACTCTTTTAATATAGAGTCTTCTTATTTTTATATAGTATATATTTTTTAGAATTTAAATCTTCATTAAATAGAATTTATAGAGTAGTCTTTATTTTTATAAGTTAATATATTCTTTTATGATATATATTAAAAATGTATCATTCGTAACATTAGTTACGGATAAGAAATGATTTCCGTAATATAATCAATTTATAAATAAAAATAAAATTTTTAGAATATAGGTTAATTATTATATTGGAGGAATAAAAATGGAAAATAAAATGTTTTGTTTTCAATGTCAAGAAACAGCTGGATGCAGCGGATGTACAAAATTTGGTGTATGTGGAAAATCACCAGATTTAGCTAGAATGCAAGACTTATTAATATATACAACTAAAGGATTATCAGAAGTAACCACTAGACTTAGAGAAGAAGGACAAGAAGTAAGTAGTGATGTAAATCATTTAATAACAATAAATTTATTTACTACTATAACTAATGCAAATTTTGATGATGAAATATTCTATGAAAGGGTTAAAGAAACTTTAAAAGTAAAAGAAGAATTATTATCAAAACTAAATAACAAAGAAAACTTATCAGAAGCTGCATTATGGAATGCCTCAACTGCACAAGAAATGGATGATAAATCAACTAAAGTTGGAGTATTAGCAACTGAAAATGAGGATATAAGAAGTTTAAGAGAATTAATAATATATGGCGTAAAAGGATTATCTGCATATATGAAACATGCAAATGCGTTAGGATATGATAATGAAGATGTTAATGCATTTATGCAAGCAACATTATCAAAAACTTTAGATAATACTCTAAGCTTGGATGAGTTAGTAGCATTAACCTTAGAAACTGGAAAAGTTGGTGTTGATGGTATGGCACTTTTAGATCAAGCTAATACGGGAACTTACGGGCATCCAGAGATAACTAAAGTTAATATAGGTGTTAGAAAAAATCCAGGTATATTAGTATCAGGACATGATTTAAAAGACTTAGAATTATTATTAAAACAAACAGAAGGAACTGGAGTAGATGTATATACGCATTCAGAAATGTTACCAGCACACTATTATCCAGCATTTAAAAAATATTCTCATTTTGCAGGGAATTACGGTAATGCTTGGTGGAAACAAAAAGAAGAATTTGAAAGTTTCAATGGTCCAATATTAATGACTACAAACTGTATAGTTCCACCAAAAGACAGTTATAAAGATAGATTATTCACAACTGGTGCAGCTGGATTTGTAGGATGTACTCATATAAAAGGAGAAAGTGAAGATAATAAAGATTTTTCTCAAATACTAGAGTTAGCAAAAACTTGCCAACCACCAACTGAAATAGAAACAGGAGAAATAATAGGTGGATTTGCTCATAATCAAGTATTTGCATTAGCAGATAAAGTTGTAGAAGCTGTTAAGAGTGGAGCAATTAAGAAGTTCTTTGTTATGGCAGGATGTGATGGAAGATCTAAATCAAGAAACTATTATACTGAATTCGCACAAGCTTTACCAAAAGATACAGTAATATTAACTGCAGGATGTGCAAAATATAAATATAATAAATTAGAACTTGGAGATATAGGTGGAATACCAAGAGTTTTAGATGCTGGCCAATGTAATGATTCTTATTCATTAGCATTAATAGCATTAAAATTAAAAGAAGTATTTGAATTAGAAGATATAAACGAATTACCAATAGCATTTAATATAGCATGGTATGAACAAAAAGCTGTAATAGTATTATTATCACTATTATACTTAGGAGTTAAGAATATACACCTAGGACCAACACTTCCAGCATTTTTATCACCAAATGTAGCTAAAGTTTTAGTTGAAAACTTTGGGATAGGTGGAATAACTAATGTTGAAGATGATATAAAAATGTTTATGGGAGAATAATTAAAGCAGTATAATATATTTTTATTAATAGATTACTTCATAAAGAAAGAGTATCCTTAGTGATTTTGGGATACTCTTTCTTTGTAAAATAAAAATTTTCAGAATTGTATTTATTAAATGAAACTATCTAGATAAGTTAACTTAATATTTAATCTATTAAAATATTTTCTATTTCTTCTAAATCTAAAATATTAATATGAGTTCTAGAATAATCAATAATACCTGCTTCTTTCAAGTTAATTAACTCACGAGAAAGTGAAGGTCTTGTTATACCTAAAGATTCTGCAAGTTTTTCTTTAGTCATATTTAATTTTATTTTTTTTGTGTTTTGAAGTTTATATTCTGATATTAAGAAATTGCATATTTTTTGTCTAATACTGCTAAAAGTTAAATTTGTAATAGACTTATTCAAAACAAATATTTTATTAGTCAAATCATTTAAGAACATCTCAAGAAAATCTTCATGAGAAGTACAAAAATGTATGAAATTTATTTTATTAATGAACATTATTTTTGATGGTGATGAAGAGATAACTGTTGCAGGATATAAATTAATATCTGAAAAGGCAATTACTTCACCAAAAATATTTCCTTTATTAAAGGATGAAACATGAATTACTTTTGAACCAAGTGTTCTTTTTATATCTACTGAACCTTCTAATATTAAACCAACAGAAGTACAAGTATCCCCTTCCATAGCTATAATATCATTCTTACTATAATTTTTTATTATATAATCTGTATCACTAAAAAGTTTTAAAATGCATTCTTCGCTTTTATTTCTAAACATTTTGACTCCTTATTAAATCATTATTATTAGTATTTTACCATAATAATATAAAAATAATATATTTGTAACGATTGTTACAGATTAAAAGTATATATTTGGGTATTATAATATCATAAGAAAAATAATATAATCAAAAAATGAAATTATAGCAAAAGGAGATAGATTATGAGCTTATTTTTAGGAAAAATACATTATTGGTTATTTAATAAAATTTTATGGTTTGAAAAATTAGAAGGAAAAATAATTGAATTAGCTAAGGAAGAAGGATTTGATACAGAAAAGTTAAGTCTAGAAATAGAAGGTAAATATGGTGAGAGATTGCCTAATAAACCATTAGAGGAATTAATAGATACAAGTAATATCCATGGATGGCTACAATCTCAAATTCATAGTTCAGAAAGAAGAATGGCTTCTTGGACTAAAATATTAATAGACGTAGATACTAAAAACTATGATAAATTAGAAAAGATATATTGTGAGCAAGGTGTAGTTGCTGCGAAAGAAGTTAAAGAAGGTGGGAAAAATCCAGCAACACCAGAGGAATTATTTAATTGTATGAATGATTATATATTAGATGGTATGCCTTGTGATATGATAAATGAAGTTATTTCAAAAGATGAAGAAAGTATAATTTGGAAGCAAAGAAGATGCGTTCATAAAGATATTTGGGATGAGATAGGATGCGATGTATCTTATTTCTATGATTTAAGAAATTCTTGGATAAAATCTTTTATAAATGAATTAAATAATAAATATGAATACTCTATAGAAGATACGGATATGAAAGTAATCAAAAAAGTGTAGACGTTTATTTGAAAGGCGGTAATAATATGAGCGGAGTTGATTTATTAATAGAAGAACATAAAAATGTATCAAGAATGCTTGTTGTCATTAGAAAGGCATGTTTTAAATTAATAGAAACTAAAGAAATAGACTACGATGATTTTTATAATATAATAAGTTTCATTAGAAACTTTGCTGATGGTCATCATCACAAAAAAGAGGAAATATTTCTTTTTAATAGGATGGTCGAACACTTAGGTGAAGCAGGTAAAAATGCTATTACTCACGGAATGTTAGTTGAGCATGATTTAGGAAGATTATATATAAAAAATCTTGAGGAAGCTTTAAAAAATCTGAATGATGGAAATGAAGAGGCTAAGTTAGATGTAATAGCTAATGCAATATCTTATGCTACTTTATTAGAAAATCATATTCATAAAGAAGATAATGTAATATTCTCATTTGCTAAAAGAGGATTAAGTGAAGATGTATTAAAAACTGTAGATGAAGAATGCTATAAATATGAAAAAGAAAATTCTCACACAAGAGAAGTAAATCTTGGTATACTAAAGACTTTAGAAGATAAATATAAATAAAAAAGGAGATATGACAATGATAACAAAATCTAATACAATTGGTGAAATACTACAATTATGCCCAAATGCAGCTGAAATATTAATGAAATTTGGAATGGGATGCTTAGGTTGTCCATCGGCTCAAGTTGAAACTTTAGAACAAGCTTGTGAAATACATGGATTAAACTTAGATGAAGTATTAACTGCATTAAATAAACAATAGTAATAAAAAAGACTTTTAGAGATAATTTGCTAAAAGTCTTTTTTATTGCATAAAATTTTTATTTTAAATTTTATATTAAAACATATATTGAAAACTTATTTTTTGGTATATAAAATATATGAGTGTATATGGATAGTTAAGGCTATATTTACATAAAAATGAAAATCATTTAAATTTAATTAAAAATGGTAATTTAAGATAAATTTTTAAAGTGTTATACTAAAAAATATAAATAGGAATAATAATGAAAAATAAATGAGGTGAGTAATATGGATGCAGAAAAAAGAATAAATGAGCTTATTGATTTAATAAATTATCACAATGAAAAATATTATAACGAAGATAAGCCAGAGATAGAAGATTTTGAATATGATAATTTAATGAAAGAATTAATCAAGTTAGAAGAAGAAAATCCTGAATTAAAGAGAATTGATTCACCTTCTAACAGAGTGGGAGGAAAAGCATTAGATAAATTTGATCAAATAGTGCACAAAATACCAATGCTAAGTTTATCAAATGCATATTCAGCAGGTGATTTAAGAGACTTTGATAGAAGAGTAAGAGAGTCTGTATCTGGACAAGTTGAATATGTTATTGAGTTTAAAATAGATGGATTATCAGTAAGTCTTACATATAATAATGGAAAATTTGAAAAAGGAGCTACTAGAGGTGATGGAGTCGTAGGAGAAGACATTACAAAGAACTTGATGACAGTAAAAACAATACCTTTAAAAGTTGATTATAAGGATGAATTAGTAGTTAGAGGAGAAGTTTATATATCAAAAGATAATTTTGAAAAAATAAACAAACAACAAGAAGAATTAGATCAACCATTATATGCTAATCCAAGAAACTTAGCTGCAGGTTCTCTTAGACAATTGGATCCCAAATTGACAGCTAAAAGACCTCTAGATATATTTATTTTTAACTTAGAGCATTTAGAAAATGATGAATGCGAAACACATAGTCAATCTTTAGAGTTATTAAGCAAATTGGGATTTTCAGTAAGCCCTGACTATAAAGTATTTAATAATATTGAAGATATAATAAAATATATAGAATATTGGACAGATAATAGGGAAAGCCTAAAATTTGGAATAGACGGTATGGTTATAAAAGTAAATAATTTTGAACAAAGAGAGCAAATGGGATTCACTGCAAAAAGTCCTAGATGGGCTATAGCGTACAAGTTCCCAGCAGAAAGAAAGAAAACAAAATTATTAGATATAATAGGTATCTATATATTTTAGTTATAGAATATTAATAAACATATTATAATTATAATGATATCTTAATTTTCTATAAAGTTCAATATGAAAAGTTATAGAATATTAAAATTTAAAGT
>NZ_JACRYU010000012.1 GCF_014333445.1 Terrisporobacter mayombei
TTTATAATTTCGTTAGGCTTGTTTGCCATGCAAATTTTTAAAGATATGAAACTTAATTTAACCTATCGGTTTATTTATCAATTCGAGAATGATTCTCATCATATCTAATTAACAAAACCATATTTTGTGTAATTTATATAATTTATTTTATAAAAAATAAAAGGTTTATATATATAGATGTAGCAACTCTATAATACATAAACCTTCATAGTTATAGTTATCTTATTTAATTATTATACATGAGTGTGAACATGATCATTTGTATGGGCGTGTCCATGTGGATGTACGTGATCTTCATGATCATTACCACCACAGCAATTTTTTTGAACACTTCTATACTTGATTATATATATAATATTATCAATTATTTATTGCAGTGTAAATATATATATAAATTATCAAAATATTTAATTTTATACATTTTTCATTATTTTTAGATATTTATTTATATTATTTTACATATAATTATATAATTCGATATATTTTTATTTTTATCAATTTAAAGTTTATATATTTTCGTATCTATAGTTTACTTTTATTAATAATTTTATAATTTAGTGTACTTATATATTGGCATAAAAAAATTCCTATAATGTTTTTATAACTATTATAGGAGTTTTTTATCTAATTACAGATTAATAACTTTTATATTATTCTAAAATTTCTTTTACTGTTGGAAAACTATCTATATTGGTATGAGGTAAGAAGCATGCTGAAACAAATTCATCCATATATGTAGGATATACACTTAATTCTACATATGTCATTTGTGAACCTATTTCCTCTAGTTTATGTTTCGCATCTGAACTAATTAAAGCTAAGTAAGAACCAACTAATGAACTATTTCCTATATATTGAAATTTACTTCTATCTACATCAGGTAGTAATCCAATTAATATAGAGTTTTCTATATCAAGGTTATTTCCTATACCACCAGCTATATATACTTTATCTATGACTTCAAAATCCATGCCTAAACTTTCAAGAAGCACAGATGCTCCTGAATATATAGCTCCTTTAGCTCTTATAAAGTTATCTATATCTACCTCATTTACAACTAAATCATTTTCTAAACCTTCATAATCATCTTTGAAAGCTAATACATATTCACCAATTTCATGTTCATTAAATCTTACTCTTCTGTTATTCAAATCTTTTTGAATTTTACCTCTTCTATCGATTACACCTTTAAGTAACATTTGGCAAATTAAGTCTATTATACCAGATCCGCATATTCCTATTGGATTACAATCTCCAATTATAGTTAATTTGGGTTCTAAAGTATCTTTGTCAATACTAACCTTTTCAATTGCACCAGCAGAGGCTCTCATACCACAACTTATACCTCCACCTTCAAAAGCTGGTCCAGCAGAGCATGCACAACACATCATGAAATCTTTATTTCCAAATACTATTTCTCCATTTGTTCCTAAGTCAATTAATAATGTATTCTCTTCACTTGCCCATATACCTGCTGATAATACACCAGCTGTTATATCTCCCCCTACATAACTGGCTACGTTTGGAGATAAATAGATTAATGCACTTTGATTAATATTTAAGCCAACATCTTCTCCCATTAATCTTGGCGATTTTAAATATGGTGGTATATAAGGTTCTAACCTTAAATAATCAGGATATATGCCTAAGAATAGTGTTGACATAGTAGTATTTCCAGAAATAACAGCTCTAATTACATTATTTTTATCAATGCCTGTCTTTTCATAGATTGACTCTATTAAAGGATTTAAAGTATCTTCTACTATTGCCTTCCTCATAATTTCTAAATTATCTTTTCTAACGGCAAATACTATTCTGTTTATAACATCTGCACCGTATCTTATTTGAGCATTTCCTGATGATGCTTTTTCTATAACTTCATTAGTAATCAGATTTACTAAACATACAACAACAGAAGTAGTTCCTATATCTATAGCTAATCCGTATAATTCTCCTTCTCTGTTTCCTGACTCAATATTTAATATTGTTATTTTATTTTTCTTTCTAACATAAGTTAAAGTGACCTTAAAATTATTTTCTCTTAATACTTTTGGCATTTTTCTTAATATATCTAATCTAAAATCAATTCCCTCTATTCCAAAATCTTGTCTCACTTGTCTTTCAAGTCTGTCAACATCACTTATGTTATCATCTAATGATGGTGCTTCTAATTCAATATATTTCTTTTCTATATTAGTGTTATATGAAATCCCATTATCGTCTATTAATTTCTTAGCTCTATCAAATAAATCCTTATCTACTTTTTTATCTGAACCTTCTATTTTCATACCATGCATTGATGAAGAAAGTTTAGATGGAACATCTACTACTATATCTTCAGTAACTTTAGTAGCACAGGCCAATATATATCCTTGTTCCCATTCATAATCACTAATATGTATATTTTTTTCAGTATCACATTTCCCATCTAGTAGTTTGACTTTACATTTTCCACATGATTGAGATCCATTACAAGGTGCATCTATAAATATATCTGCCTTTCTTGCTAAATCTAATAAATTTTCACCTACTTCACACTGAACTTCCTTGTTATGTGATTTAAAAAAAACTTTAGCCATATCATCACCCCAATAAATTTATTTTTATAATCACTCAACCTGCTATCTTATTTAAATAGGTATGAAATTCCCTTATTTGTATATATTACTATGAGTAAAAAAGCATAGTAAACTTAGCTCGCTTAAATTTACTATGCTTTTATTAATTTAATATCAAGCAGAAAATTATTCTAAACCTTTTTTGTACTCTTCTCCACTTAATAAGCTATCTAATTCAGATGGCTCTGACATTTTAACTTTGCAAATCCATGCATCATATGGATCTTCATTTACATATTCAGGTTCATCTTCTAATTTATCTTCATTTATTTCAACTACTTCTCCTGAAACTGGAGCTATTAAATCAGAAGCCACCTTAGAAGACTCTATTACACCAAAAGATTCCCCTATAGTTAATTCATCTTCTACTTCTGGCATTTCAACAAATAATACTTCTCCTAATTGTTCTTGAGCAAAGTCTGTTACACCAATGTAAGCATATTCTCCTTCAACTCTTACCCAAGTATGTTTTGGAGAGTATTTTAATTCAGCTAATATTTTCATGTTATATTCCCCCAAATCTATTATTTTATTAGTATTACATTATTGGATCCATAGATAATGCTGGATGTCCTTTTTCTTCAAGGAAAGCACAAACTGATTCAGAATCAACAGCTATAGTTTCATCACATATCATTTGGCTGAAGTTTTCTATTCCAGTCATTTCTTTAACTGCAGCATCAAGTTTATCAGCTACGAAATCTTTTAATTCTTTTGGCATCCAAACTATTCTTTCTGGTCCACCTTCTGTGTAAGCAAACTTTTTAGACGATATGAAATGTCTACCATGACCCATGAATCCTGGAGTTTGAACTCCACCACCAGTCATAGAAGCAAGTTCACCGAAAGTCATACCAACAGGAGTTACTCCTGGGAATTCTCTATTTACTATAACTAATCCATTAGCTTCTGGCATTATACCACATATACATTCGAAGCATCCACAAGAAGTCATTGGATCTTCCATTATAGAGTAAAGCGTAACTTGTTCAACTGCACCTTGAGATATTTCATTTACCGTATCATTAACTGATTGCCAGATACCTTTTTTCTCATCTAAGCATTCACCTTTTGATATTGGTTGGCAAGGACCTGTTGGATTAAGTTCTTTTGTAGCTTTAGCATCTAACCAAGAAACTGCCCCACATAATCCAAGTCTTTCAGGAGTAACGACACAAACGTGAGCTGGAGCAAATGATTGACACATATTACAAGAATAGAAATCTTCAACACTTTCATCAACAAGAGATGCTAATCTATTATCTCTTGCTTCATATCTTGCTAATGCTTCAGATTTTCTTTCATTTACTAATGCCTCATCAGTTATTATAGTAACCTCGCATTTATCAACAACAGCTTCAAATTCATCTTTCATCATAGCATACATAACTTCACCTATATGCTCTAGTTTGAATCCTTTTTCTACTGCATCTTTAGATATTCTTACCCAAGACATATCTCTTTGACCAACATGCATTAATCCTTCTATATAGTTCATAAAGTAATGGAAACGTCTTTCTAAAACAGGCTCAAAATCTTCTTGCATTGCTTTACCAGCAACATTTACCACTACAGCAAGAGGTAGTCTTGTAACACCATCTGCTAATTTAGACAAGTCTATATTTTCACCTATTACTTCTATTTTGTGATCTTCTACCTCTGACATTGGTTTAGCTATAACTAATTCCCAGGCAGGAGTTTTATTTCCACCGAATTCATAAGCCATTTCAGCTTTTCTAATTCTTTCACCCTCGAAAGCTGCGGCAAATCCAACTGGTATAGGTATTTCAGTTACTTTTATTTTTATTCCTCTAGCTTCTAGAGAAGTTGCAACAAATTTATCATAATCTCTTTGAGTTAATAAGTTACAAGGCACTTCAGTTACAACTTGGTCAGTTATAACTGGGAATCCAAGAGCTATAGCTCCAGCACCACAAGCAACTACTAATTCACTAAGTGGTCCAAAAGCATTTACAAATGCAGGAACTCTCTTAGATGTATATTCTAATAGTTGATTTAAATCACCTGGAGGAACAGCGCCGAATATTAATGCAGCTCTTATTGCAACAGATACAACATGTATTACTGAAGTTACATCATATCCCAAAGGTATAACACGAAGGTCTACACCCATTTTTATTTCAGCTTCAATAGCTTGATCTATAACTTTTCCTACTAAGAAAGTTAATAAACCTTTAGATTGATAATCTTTTACTACTTTTGCTAATGTTTCAGAATCTGGACATTCACCAAGAACAACTGCAACACCAGGTATATCTCCTGTAACTAGCGGTACACCAAGAGATCTTATGATAGGGTCAACTACGTGTCCTGCACAAGGTGCTTCGTATGGAGTTTCATTAGTTGCATATTTAACTGCTTCAACTATTTCAGCTGCTAAAGCTGTAGCTAAACCAGCATTTAAAGCCGTTTCAAGTAATGGTTTTTCAACTATTAAAGATTTTACTATCTCTAAAGCTCCTTCTAAGTCACCTAATGTAGCCATTTTTTGTCCAGTTGCAGCATATATACAAGGAATAGAATATGCTGTATCAGGAAATGCTACTGGAGACTCTTTTCCTTTTTCTGATATTGCAGCTGAAAGCACACTATTTGCAGCATCGTATGCTTGATTTGCACCTGTGTAAATTGTGTTATATAAATTCACTTTTTACTTCCCCCTTTTATGAATTATATGTTTATATTCTCAGGCTAAGCTATCAAATAAAGCTTAGCCATTAAAACCTATTTTATTTAATAATTATTAACAATTACCCTCTATAATCAAATGCTAATTCTTTAACATCTAAGAAAGAATCTGAATAAAGATTGGAATTTCTTATTATATCGCAAGTTTTTATTGTCTGGATTAATAGTTCATCTAATGGGTTAACTATTGCAGAAGAGAAACCATTAGCCATTGCCATTGCTAAGAAATTGCTATCTAATACTTGTCTTAAATGTTTTGGGCAACCATTAGAAACATTTGATAATCCACCAGTAGTTTTTAATCCCATTTCAGTCATTAATCTTATAGCTTCTAAAACATCCATTTGTTTCTCTTGCATTCCTTTTATAACTAAGCAAAGTGGATCAAATAATACATCTGTTTCTGGATCTAACCCAGCCATTGCAGCTGCTTCTATCAATTCCGTACAATACCCCATACGTTGGTCATTGTCTGCAGGTATACCTTCTTTAGCACATAATGCTATTATAGCTGCATCATATTCTCCAGCAACTTCCATTAAATGCTTTCTATCTCCAGCATCAGCAGAGTTTATGATTGGTTTACCATGAGTTCTATCATAAACTTTTAATCCAGCTTCTAAAGCTGCAACGTTAGCTGTATCTAAAGCTAGCGGAACATTGTTTAATTCACTTTGAAGTAATTTAACTCCCCATTCCATTATGTCAGCCCCATCTCTTTCAGCTGGACCTATATTAAAATCTATAACATGAGCTCCTGCATCTAGTTGCTCTTTTGCTCTTTTTAATATTGGTTCTGGGTCTCTTTCAGCTATAGCTTTTCTTATTACTGGTGCGATACAATGTATTCTTTCTCCTATTAACATAAATTTTTCCATATTAACTTATCCCCCTTAGATTTTATATATCTTATAAATTATTATCTAAAATTATGCTGTTACTGTTTTTGATTCCATATATTCTTTTAAGAATTTTGGTAATTCCATTGCTTCTGGAGTACCTACTATAACATTCCAATCAGGTAAGTTATCTTGTACATCTGCTTGTATTACAGCGACTTTACCTGGTATTATTAAGTCTCTGTTTTTAGTCATATCAGCTATACCACATTCTTTAATAAAGTTTCCTATTACACTACCACCAAATTTACCAGCAGCCCAAGAAGTAAGAACTGAATACCCACCTGCATCAGGTATTACTAACCAACAAGGCACCTTAGATCTTTCTAATTCACCACTTACTACGAAGTAAGTTAACGCAAAGTCAACAGTTACTAATACAGGAGAATTTTCATCTGGGTTGTTTATTGGATAAATTTTAGTTTCCACTCTCATTGGTTTTTGTGGATCAGTAAATAAGTTTTGTCTTAATGCATATAAAGGTAAAGCTTTTGAATAACTTATATCATCTAACACTATTATAGAACCATATTTAATAGTGAAAGCAGATGCTAATGATACCTCCATATTTTCATCACCATTAGCTAGCTTATTAACGAATACTATAGATGGATATCCAAAAGTTCTATCTTGTTCCTTTAATGCTATTCTTCTTACTTGAACTGCATTAACATAAGTATCCTTTATGTTTTCTCCAGTTACATCAAGTATTAATTCTTTATATCCAGCTTTTTGAATTAATTCAACTGTTTCATATAATCCTTCTAAGCTATCAGCTTTTACACCTAAAGCTAAATTATCCCCTTTAACTACATCTATCATAGCTTGATAGTTATCTTTATTAGCACCGTATACTACTGGATTTAAGCCTTTTAATAATTCTACAGCTTCTTTGGCAACTTCTACATCAGAAACATTTAGTATGAATGCTACCTTAGTTTCAGATTTCAATTTATTTATAATATTTAAGAAATTTTCTTTATTTTCGTTGTAAGTAACAAAAGCAAATTCAGCTCTCATTACCTCTCCTATTCTTTCATATTCTACTGTTTTTATATTATTTATTTTTGAATCTATTTGCTCTTCAGTCATACAATCACAGAATGATATAGCAAATCTATTTTTACTTACTAAAGTTTTTTCATGTCTAAATAATACAGTTTCTCCACCTAAAGTATATTCACTTTCTCCAGCTCCAACTTTTAATGTTTTCATTGGAGGTGCAGTAGCCTCTGATAGTTTTTGTATTGCTTCATCAGACATATGTGGACATTTTTCTACGTCTACGGCTCCACTTGCAACTTTCATAGAGAAAGCCATACAAGTTGGAAATCCACATTCCTTACAGTTTTTCTTTGGTGTTAATTTAAATATATCTAAAGCTTTTAATGCCATTGTTTTATCCCCCTAACCTTACAAATAATATTAAGCTAAAGCGCTTATAAATGATTTTATAGTTTTTATTGATTCTGGATGACGAAGTATTACTGCATCAGATCCACCTACTAATACACTTGTAGCAGTTGAAATTTCCATTGCTATACTTCTTTTTTCACTGCATCCCCATCCTGGTTGATCTGCTTCATCAGCTATAGCTTCTTTAACATGACCAACTTCAAAAGAAACTGGAGTTACTATTGGAATTTGTAATTGCTTATCATTTTGATTAAATGCTGCTAATCTAATTCTATCCATTGTAGATGCAACATACTCATATCCATATCCAACAGCTGAGCAGCCAATATTCATTACTATATTTTCAGATTTAACACCTAATTGAGTTAATAAAACATTCATTTGTTTAGCTAAGTTTATATCAACAGATGATTCAGCACCGACTTTTTGGCTATAAGCAAGACCTGCTGCTGCACCAACTTCTTTATAGTTTTCTTCAACTGCAGACAATATTAGAACATTTTTACCTTCAAGCACTTCTGCTACCTTAGCAAATAATTTACCATCTTTTTCTGCAACTCCACATCCTGCTATTACTAATGGTAACTCAATAGCATCAGCTACTTTTTTAGCTACTTCTGCGCATTCTTCTACTGATCTGTCTTCACCGTTAGGATCAGCCCCTACTAATCTTAAACAAATAAAATCTGCTTCTGTATTATCTTCAACATATTTTGCCCAAGCAGCTGGATCATTTGCTACATCTTTGTACATTTCTTTATAACAATCAATCCAACTATCTGGATAGACATCATTTATTTCTATTCCTACTTTTTGTGTATTTCCTAAATCTCCATCAAAGCTATAGAATGGTAATACATTTTCCCCACCTATTTTTATAGCTTTTGCTCCTGTTCCTATTTCTACTTCACTTATTTTCCCAGAACATTTTTGAACAGACATTTTGAATGCCATATCTTTTTCCCCCTTAAGCCTATTTTAATTCTAACTTGGCTATAATTTCTTCCATAGCCATTCTAGATTTTGATTCCTCAGGTAGATTCACAAGTGGAATTCCATTAGAATCATATTCATATATTAATTCATCTAAAGGTACAACACCTAGAAGGTTTAAATTATGATTTTTTATCTCTTCTTTTACACCATCATTTAGCTCACCATTTGGTGCTTTATTTACTATAAGATAAACCCTTCCAACACTTAAATTTAATTCATCAGCTAAGTCTCTAATTCTTGCAACAGCTTGTATACTTCTTCTTGAGCAATCACTTACTAATAATAAAGTATCAGTATGCTTAGATGTCTTTCTACTTAAATGCTCCATGCCCGCCTCATTATCAGTGATTACATAGTTGTAATGGCTAGAAATCCTTTGAACTTGCTCTCTTAATATTCCATTTACAAAACAATAACAGCCCTCTCCTTCAGATCTTCCCATTACTAATAAGTCATATCCTTCGCCTTCTACTATAATAGAATTTAATTTCCATTGTAAAAATTGAGCTTTAGTCATACCTCCAGGAAATGAATCGCCTCTTTTTTCAGTCATATTAGCTTCTTCTCTAATTTGACCTATTGTAGCTTCTACATCTACTCCTAATACTTCATTAATATTAGCATTAGCATCGGCATCAACTACAAGAATTGGTTTTTTATTTTCTTTCAACAAATTATCTATTAAAAGCCCTGTAAGACTTGTTTTACCAGTTCCACCTTTTCCTGCTACCGCTATATTATAACTCATTTAAGACTTCCCCCTTAAAATTTGCCTAAACAGAGCTTTAGATTTTTCCTCTGTTTTAGCTTATAAAGATGATGGTACTGAATGAACGCATTCATCATGTACATCATGTAATGCTTCCATAATACCTTCTGATAAACTTGGATGTGCATGTATTACCCTACCTACATCCTTAGCTTTTAATCCTAATCCTACTGCTAAAGATAATTCAGTTAATAAATCTGTACAATGAGGTCCCACTAAAGTAGCCCCTATTATCACGTCATCTTTATCTACTAAAACTTTAATAAATCCTTGTATTTTTCCTATAGCTTTAGCTTTTCCTAGACCTCTAAAATCAAATCTACCAACTTTGTACTCTATACCTTCAGCTTTTAACTCATCTTCTGTTTTACCAACACCTGCTACTTCAGGTTCTGTATAAACACAACTTGGTATTGATTTATAATTAACCGTTTCACAATTTCCTTTTACTGCATTTTCTGCAGCTACCATACCTTCAGCAGATGCAACGTGTGCAAGCATAGCTCCCGGTATAATATCTCCTATAGCATAAACACCTTCTAAGTTAGTTTCCATATATTCATTTACTTCTACAAAGCCTCTATCAGTCATCTTAACTCCAGCTTCAGCCACACCAGAGTTAGCTAAATTAGGCTTTCTTCCTGTACATAGTAGTACTATTTCGGCCTCTATAGACTTTCCATTGTTTAAGTTAAGCTTAACCTTGTCTTCACTAACTTCAAAACTATCAGTTGCAACGTTACACATAACTTTTATTTTGTCTTTTTTAAATTGTCTTGCTAACGCTTTAGCTCCATCAGAATCCATTCTTCCTAATATTTGTGGAAGAACTTCTACTATAGTTACTTTAGTTCCTAATGTGGAATAGAATTGACCTATTTCAGAACCTATTACTCCACCACCTATGATTACCATAGATTCTGGTAGCTTATCTAGACTTAATACTTCATCAGAAGTAATAACATTCTTACCATTGTATGGCATGAATGGGAATACAGTAGGTATAGATCCATTAGCTAATATAATTTTATCTGCCTTAACTTCTTCTATACTTCCATCTTCTTTAGTAACTTCTATAGTATTTTTGTCTATTAATTTTCCAAATCCATTTATTTTTTTTACACCTCTTTTATCAAAAAGGAACTCTATCCCTGCTACTAATTCATCCGTTACTTTTTGTTTTCTAGCAATTATAGCGTCAAAATCCGGTTTAATATCTCCATCAATGTTGATTCCAAAAGATTTAGCTTCTTTTACAGTTCTTAGCACATCACTTGAAGCTAATAAAGCTTTAGTTGGTATACAACCTACATTTAAGCAAGTTCCACCTACCTTATTTTTTTCAATTACTGTAACTTCCGCACCAAGCATAGCGGCTTTTAAAGCTGCTACATATCCACCTGGTCCTCCACCAATTACTGCAACTTTCATATTCAATCCCCCAATTTTATTACAGATTTTATAATCCCGCTTCATCTAATATTTTTGGAACATTTTCCTCTGCTCCGATTGCCATTATATGTACACCGTCGCATAGGTTTTCTTCTTTTAATTGTCTTATAAATTCTCCAGCCATTTTAATGCCTTCTTGTACATAATTTCCTTTACCAGCTGCCTTTAATCTTTCTATTTGATCATCCGGGACAAATATTCCGGGTACATTAGCTGTCATGAATTTAGCCATTCCTGGTGATTTTAAAGGAACTATACCAGCTAGGATTTTACAATCCATATCCTTAGTAAGCTCTCTGAATTTTCTCATATGATCTATATCATAAACTGCTTGAGTTTGAAAGAACTTAGCTCCAGCATTTATTTTCTTTTGCATTTTTAGTAATTGAACTTCTATAGGATCGTATTCAGGTGTAACACAAGCTCCTAAGAAGAAATTAGTCTTTCCTTTTAATTCTAATCCTACACTATCTACTCCACTATTTAATGTAGAAGCTGTTTTTAGTATACTTACAGAATCTAAATCAAATACCGGTTTAGCTTGTGGATGGTCACCTACACTAGTATGGTCACCTGTTAAGGCTAATAAGTTTTCTATACCAAATACGCCAGCAGAAAGCATCTCGCCTTCTATAGCGATTCTATTTCTATCTCTACCAGTCATTTGTATTACAGGTTCTAGCCCTATATCTTTTAATAATTTACATGTTGCTAGAGAAGTGGCCCTCATTACAGCTGATTGGAAATCCGTTACGTTTGCTGCATGAACTCTTCCCACACATAATTTTGCACATTCTAGCAAATGAGAAAGATCTGTGCCTTTTGGTGGTGCCATCTCTGCAGTTACGGCAAATTCTCCTCTTTCCAATACTTCTTGTAACTTACTCATGAAAATAATCCCCCTTTATTAACTTATACTTCTTAAGCTTCTGCTTCTACTTTTTTATTTGCATTGTGTTTTCTTGGATTAAGTTGTTTAGAATAATCTTTTGGAGCTCTAACTTCCATTAAATTTTCTAATTGATCTAAGTCTTTAAGTCTTTCATAAATCATTACCCATGCACAATCATTATCTGGGCTAACTTCACATTTTCCATTTTTAGCTCCACCGCATGCCCCATTAATTAAGCCTTTAGCACACATAGTAACTGGACAAATTCCTCCAGTCCATCCAAGTTCACATTCTCCACATGCTTTACAAGCTTCTTCAAATTGCCCAACTCTTTCTACTTCACCTATAAATAAAGTATTATTAGCTGGATAAACAGGGATATTTTGTTTCTTAACATTTTTTACAATTGTCTGAGTTCCATCTCCGCAAGCTAATGATAATATTGCATCCGCTTCTTTTAACTCATTTTTTAGAGATTTCATTTCTTTTTTACCTAATAGTAAGTTACAGGCTGTATCTGGAAGTAAATATCCTAATACTTCTTTTCCTTCAGCTTCTAATAATTCTTTCATTTCATTAATTTCAGGTTCTCCACCAGTTTTACTAGCAGCAGCACATTGATTACATCCAACTAATATAACTTTTTCAGCATCTTTTAAAAAGCCTAATATTTCTTCCATTGGTTTTCTATCAGATATTACCATAGTTATTTTCCCCCCAAAGTTTTAACTATCTTAAATATAGATTTACATATATTACCTCTGATTATTTGTTATTTTGTTGTTTACATGCTTTTATTACATGTTTTGCAAGTATAGATGTAGTAACAGATCCAACACCTGCTGGAACCGGAGTTACCATTGATGCTTTTCCTACAACATCATCTGTATCAACATCTCCACAAATTCCTCCACCTTCTGGTTTTGCATTTATACCAACATCTATAACTACTGCCCCTTCTTTAATATAATCAGATGTAACCATTCTAGCTCTACCAACACCAGCTACTAATACATCAGCATTGGCACATACTTTTGGTAAGTCTTTAGTTTTTGAGTGACAAATTGTTACAGTAGCATTTTCTCCAAGTAATAACATTGATACTGGCTTACCAACAACCATTGATCTACCTAATACAACTACATTAGCTCCTTTTAATGGAACATTATAGTATTTTAATATTTCAACTACTGCTGTAGGAGTACATGGAGGGAATCCAGTTTTATCTCCTTCCATAAGCTTTGCAGTATTCATTGGACTAAAGCAGTCTACATCTTTTTCAGGTGCTATAATATTTTTAATTACTTCTTCATCTATTCCTTTTGGTAATGGTCTAAAAGTTAATATACCATGCACTGAAGAATCATCATTTAATTTTTGTAGTGTCTCTATATATTGTTCTTGAGTTGTTCCATCTGGTAACTCAGTAACTTCTGTTTCAATTCCTATAGCTTCACACTTTTTAAGAGCTCCTTTTTCATAGGATAAATCATTAGCTTTAGCTCCTACTCTTAAAATAGCTAATTTAGGTTGAATACCACCCTTAACTAATTCTTGGCATTCACCTTTTAGAACTTCACTTATTGCATCGCCTACTGGTTTACCTTTTATTATTTCACCCACTATTTTTCTCCTCCCACATACAAAAGATTATTTTCCGTATAGTCTTTAATATAATTATATACTTATCTAATTTTCGTCGTTATTATATAAATTATTTTGTATAAAAATATATTATAATTTTCGGTTTTATAATATATTTTTTAATTAACTTATTTTCTTATTATTCTAAAGCAACCAATACCTTTTGGTATACTTCATCACAAATTTTAACTCCGTCTTGAACTAATTGATTACATTCTTTTTCTATTTTTTCTGCATATTCTCTATCTTTCATAGAATT
The DNA here is from genome assembly GCF_014333445.1 of Terrisporobacter mayombei. Taxonomy (GTDB): domain Bacteria; phylum Bacillota; class Clostridia; order Peptostreptococcales; family Peptostreptococcaceae; genus Terrisporobacter; species Terrisporobacter mayombei_A. Next base: position 13,655 of record NZ_JACRYU010000012.1, read on the forward strand.
TACATTTATTATTACATTTAATTGGCCAGATAAAATTGCAGCTCTTAAGCATTGAACTCCACAACCAACATCACTTATAGCTAATTTTGATCCTTTATCAACTAATTCTTCATGTAATTTTATTGAGTCGAAACATAATCTTACTATATCCATAGGTACTTCACATGCAACCTTTAAACATTTTTCCATAGTTTCAGCTTTATATTGTTTTTCTTCTTCTGTAGATGTAGGAAGACCATAAGCTTTTGATAATGGATAAAATCCTTCTGCATCTTTATCTATCATAGATAATAACTCTTCTTGTAATTTTGCTGCCTTAACTAAAATTTCTTGTATAGTCTCTTCATATTGTGCATATTTTTTCTTTCCTGTAGTTAAGTTACAAACCATACTACCTAATGCCATTCCTATCGCTCCTGCTAATGCAGCAGCTCCTCCGCCTCCTGGCACAGCAGCTTTAGAAGCTAATACTTCAATAAAATCAACACAACTTTTTTGTGCTATTTTTTCCATATAGTTAATGCCTCCTTAAATTATTCAAGGTTAATTGGGAAGGTAGTACACAATGAAAAATTGTGTACTACTTTATTGTATATATTACTTATAATTATTTTTATTTATAATCCTAGAATAATCCTGAAATTACTCCATTTTCATCAACATCTATTCTTTCAGCAGCTGGACGTTTTGGAAGACCTGGCATCTTCATTATTTGGCCAGTAAGTGCAACAACAAATCCCGCACCAGCAGAAACTGTTACTTGTCTTACTGTAATTTTAAACCCTGTTGGTCTACCTAATTTAGTTAAATCATCAGTTAAAGAGTATTGAGTCTTAGCCATACATACTGGCATATTTCCAAATCCTAAACTTTCTAATCTATCTAATTCTTTTTTAGCTTGTGGAGTAAATACCACACCATCAGCTCCGTATATCTTAGTTGATACAGCTTCTATTTTTTCAGCTAATGTTAAATCATCTTCATAGCAGAATTGGAAGTGATTTTCTTGTTCGCAAAGTCTTAATACTTCCTCTGCAAGTTCTATTCCACCTTCTCCACCTTTAGCCCATACTTGAGATAATGCAACATTAACACCTAATTCTTTACATTTAGTTCTAACTAATTCAACTTCTGCTTGAGTATCAGTTGGGAATTCATTTATAGCAACTACTGCTGGTAATTTATAAACTTGAGTTATATTTTCAACATGTTTTAATAAGTTTGGAATACCTGCTTCTAATGCTACTAAATTTTCTTCATTTAATTGATCTTTTGGAACTCCACCATTATATTTAAGTGCTCTAACTGTAGCTACTATTATAACTGCATCTGGTTTTAAGTTAGCCATTCTACATTTTATATCTAAGAATTTTTCAGCACCAAGATCAGCTCCAAATCCTCCTTCAGTTACTACATAGTCTGAAAAATGCATAGCCATTCTTGTAGCTATAACAGAGTTACATCCATGAGCTATATTAGCAAATGGTCCACCGTGAACAAATGCAGGTGTTCCTTCTAGCGTTTGTACTAGGTTTGGTTTTAAGGCATCTTTTAATAAAGCTGCCATAGCTCCATTAGCTTTCAATTGTTCAGCAGTAACTGGTTTTCCTTCATAGTTATAGCCAACAACGATTCTTCCTAGTCTAGCTTTTAAATCCATAATATCACTAGCTAGACAGAAGGCAGCCATAACTTCTGAAGCAACTGTTATATCAAATCCATCTTCTCTTGCAACACCATCAGCTCTTGCACCTAGTCCATCAACTACGTTTCTTAATTGTCTATCGTTCATATCAACGCATCTTCTCCAAGTTATAGTTCTGATATCTATTCCAAGTTCATTACCTTGATGAATATGATTATCTAGCATTGCAGCTAATAAGTTGTTTGCAGCACCTATAGCATGGAAATCTCCAGTAAAATGTAAATTTATATCTTCCATTGGAACAACTTGAGCATATCCACCACCTGCTGCTCCACCCTTTATACCAAATACTGGCCCTAAAGAAGGTTCTCTTAATGCAACAAGAACATTTTTACCTAATTTTTGTAAAGCATCAGCTACACCTATAGTAGTTGTAGTTTTTCCTTCTCCAGCTGGAGTTGGATTTATAGCTGTAGTTAAAATTAGCTTAGCTTTTTTACCTGTATCTTTTTTAAGTAAATTGTAATCAACTTTAGCTTTATATTTTCCATATAACTCTAAATCATCTTCTGTTAGACCTAACTTTTTACCTATCTCTCTAATATCTAAAGGTTTTGCTTCTTGAGCAATTTCAATATCTGATTTGAATCCCATAACTATTCCTCCCACAGGTTTTATTTAAACACTATTTAAGTGTTTATATCTTTTATAAAAGTTAATTAACTCTTATGCTTTTTAATCTCAACTAGTCTTTCTTTGATATCCTTTATTTCTTTTCTAGTTGCTTCACTTATATCGTAAGGAGATTGATTGGATCTATCAGAATCAATGACTTGTTGATTATAATGAATAAATCCTAAAGCTTCTCCATCTTCAAGATTACTCTTTATAAACTCAATATCTTTATCATCCCTCATTTTATTTCCAACAACATACACTTTTTTTACACCAATATCATTTCCTAACTTTTTAACTTTTCTATAGGTTTGTAAGCTTCTTTCTCCTGGTTCAACTACTACTATGAATGCATCTACACCTTGAGCAGTACCTCTGCCTAAATGCTCAATTCCAGCTTCCATGTCCATTACAACTACATCATTATTTTGTAATATAAGATGTGAACATAATCTTTTTAACAATACATGTTCTGGACAAACACATCCTGAACCACCTGTATCCACTGTACCTAATGTAAGTAGTCCTACACCATTATGTTCTTTACAATATTTTTCTGGAATATCATCTACTTTTGGATTCAATTTAAACATTTTATTAAATGTACCTTCACTAGTAGCAGTTCTTTCTGATACTAATTTTTTCATTTCTGATATTGGTACAATTGACTCATAAACATCCTTAGGAAAACCTAATGCTAATGCTAAGTTAGCATCTGGATCTGCATCTACAGCCACAACTCTAAAGCCTTCATCTGCGAACATTCTTGAAATCATTGAAGCAAAAGTTGTTTTTCCTACTCCACCTTTTCCTGTTATAGCAATTTTCATTTTCCCACTCATCTCCCGTCTTTAATCTATCGTCTTTAAAGTAACTAAAAAATGAACTTTTCTTACTTTTCTAATATATATCCATAGTTAGTCTATTATTATAATTATTAATAATAGACTAACTTCTTTTTATTAAAATTATATTATTTTATTTAAAAATGCTTATTTTTAAGCTTCTGCCAAGCGTTTATTTAAAACTTTTTCTTGATATAATTCTTCGAAGTGTGGACGTTTACCTTCTATATCATCCATTATCATCTTAGCTAATTCTACTGGATTTTCGTTAACAAAGAAGCAAGCTCCTACTTGATCTTTTAATCCACCACATAATAATTCAACTGCTTTAGAAGAACCTGTAACTGGAGGCATAACACCTAAGAAAGTATCTATACCTGAAGCAACAACATAAGTTCCTATTGCTACAGCTTTTTCTGACATCCACTCTGGAGCACATCCTGCAACTGGTAAGTCACTTATATCCATACCACAAGCATTTGCAATTAATGAACATACATTTAATATACGAGAGTTATCAACACAAGATCCTAGGTGAATTACTGGAGGTATATCAACTAATTCACAAACTGTAGCTAAACCTTTTCCTGCAAATTTAGGAGCATTTTCTTTCAACATTAAACCATTCTTACAAGCTGCAGAAGCACCACATCCTGTAGTAACAACTAAGAAATCATTTTTAATTAACTCTTTTATTATTGTTAAGTGATTATGGTTAGATGGAGTTTTAGCATTGTTACATCCAACAACACCAACAACACCTCTTATTACACCAGATGCAAGAACATCTATTAATGGCTTTAATGTATCCATTTCATCTATTTGGGTATTAACAACATTATTTAATTGACCAACTATAGCTTCTTCAGCATATCCAACTACACCTTCTGATTTTAAATCTGGAACTAAAACTTTTTCTTGATCTCTATTTTTGAAGTTTAATATAGCTTCTCTTACTATTGTTTTAGCATCTTCCATAGCAGTATCTTCGTGGAACTCCATGTATGTAGAACCAGTGATTCTAGCTTTTGGAGATGTAGTTATAAATTTAGTATGATAATGCTTAGATAAGTCAGCTAATGCTGGGAATATACATTGGACATCAACTATCATAGCTTCAACAGCACCTGTTATTATAGCTAATTCTTGTTGATGGAAGTCACCAGCTATTTTAACACCATGTCTCATAGTTAATTCATTACCTGTACAGCATATACCTGATAGAGTTATTCCATCAGCACCTACCTCTTTAGCTAGTTCTTGCATTTCAGGTAATTCAGAAGCTGCAACTATCATTTCAGATAATGTTGGTTCATGTCCATGAAGAATTATATTAACGTTATTTCCTGCTAGTACATTTAAGTTAGCTTCTGTATGAACTGGTTTTGGAGTACCAAATAATACATCAGAAAGCATTGTTCCTATCATAGATCCTGCCCATCCATCTGCCATAGAACATCTCATAGCCATATGAATTAAAGAATCTAAATCAGATGTACATCCCACATGAGTAGAATGCATTACTGTTGCTATTTCTCTATCTATTGCTCTTGGCTCTATACCAAGTTTATGCCATAGTTCTTGTCTTACTTTTGGAGCTCTCTTTAATAATTTTGATACACCAAATGGTTTACCAAACTCCATTAGACAGACTTCTGCTACCTCATGAGCTAATTCATATATATCTTTACCTTCAGGATCAACGTCCATAAATTTAGCAAATTCTATTAATTTTTGTGGTTCTTTAACTTGATAGTCTCCACCAGGAGTAGTTAAAGCTAAAGTATGAGCTATATCTCTAGCATGATCTGAATGGGCAGCAGTACCTGCAGCACACATTCTAGCAAAGTTTCTACCAACTATAGTATGTTCATCAGCACCACAAAGTCCTCTTGGAGTCTTAGGGCTTATTCTACAAGGACCCATTCCACAGTTTCTGCAACATACACCTTGAAGACCAAATCCACATTGTACTTTATAGCCTAATTTTCTTTTATACATTGTTTCAACGCCATCTTTTTCAGCCTTTTCCAGCATAACTTTACTGTTCATATCAACAGTCATGTTTTGCATTTGTTCAAGAACGTTAATATCTTTTTTTTCCATATTCTTTTTCCCCTCTTTGTAATTTTTTAACCCTATTTTTGAAATAACAAAAAGATGCCTTGTTTATATATTTCAATATATTTATAAAAATATATGATGAACGAAACTCATGAAAAAAAATAATTAATTTTCACTTAATAAAAAAATTAATTTTTTCACAATCATAGACAAAATTAGCTATAATCATATAACTATTAAACGCATACGATCTATGATGTTTATTAAATTTTTTAATATTTTGAACCTTTTGTGAATGTTTTAGAATTTTATGTCGATTTTTAATTTGATTAGCTTCTTTTATGATTAGACTTATTTTTAATAAACTTTTTCCAATAATTAACATTTGATTGTTCTATCTAAATTATATAATATATTATTCAAATTGTATACCGGTTTATATTTTAAATGTGTAATTTATAATCATTCTTTTTTTACTTTCTTTTATAGAATAATTAGTTTATATAATAAAAAACCACAAGATGTAACTTTTTCATTAATCTTGTGGTTAAATGTTTATTTAATATAGTAAAATTAATTTTTATATAATGAATTATAGAATATCTAGTTTACTCTATAATTATCTAATTCTCTCATGCATGAAATTGTTATTTCATCTTCTGGATTAAGTTCATAGGCTCTTTCTATATAATATATGGCATCATCTATATCTCCATTATTTAAGTAAGCCATTCCTAAATTACAAAGTATTTCTGGGTCTTCCTTTAATTTAGCTGCTTGCTCTAAAAGTTCTATACATCTATTCATATTAAATGAAGATGCTTCACATAACGCAAGTTCCACTAAAGTATCAACTTGTTTCGGTTTTATTATTAATATTTTTTCGAAATATAAGATAGCTTTATCCATTTCACCCATATTTTTATAAGCTATACCTATTATAAATAATAAATTCCACCAATCACTGTGTTCTTCTTCTAATGGTAATAATTTTTCAAGTCCTTCCTCAAATTTTCCTTGGAATACTAAAGAATACCCTTCTTCATATTGTACTTTAAAGTCCATTTTTCCTATGTTTTCTTGAATTTCTGCCATTATATCCTCATCAAGGCCTAATCTCATAGCTTCTTCCCATATTACCTTAGCTTTTACAAATTGGCTTTGATTATAATAGTGATATCCTAGATGGTAATATGCAAGTGCAAAGTCACTATCCATATTAATTATCTTTTCTAATTTTTCTCCTGCCTCTAATAGGAACGCATTCATAGCTTTAGCATCACCATCTTTTTGATAGAATGTGGCTACTTCTTGACATACTATAGCATAATTATAAAGCCCTTCAAGATCATCTGGGTATAAAGTTACTAATGCTTTAATATATATTAATGAGTCTGTACTCTCTCCCATTTCAAAATATTTCCTAGACATATAACCTGCATATGACCTTACATTAAAGTTAACCTTCTTCTCTAATGCAAATAAGAACTTCTTATATTCTTCATTGTACTTAAATTCTGAATCTATACCTATTATGTATATCATTGCATCTGCAATAGACATAGAATTTATACCATCTTGTGCAGTCTTATCTTTAATTCCCTTCACAAGAACTTCATTCTTTATAGGTACATTTAACCCTTCTTTTGGTATTTCATATCCTTCTAAATTGAACTCTCCATTTTTTTTAACAGTTATAAATGCTAGTTCTTCAGTTTTTCTAAGTAAATATTTATCTATCTTGAACTTCATCTTCTTCTCCTATCTTTACGGTATAAGTTTTTGACTTATCAAATATTTTATTAGTGTTGTAATCAAATAATATTACAGTTTGTTTTTTTTCTAAATTTTCATGAATATTTTCTTTTAATTTTAAAATATCATATTTGAAAGGTTCAAAGTGAATATATTTAAGCATATATTTTGTTGGTATATCAACAAAATTAGGTAAATATAATTTTAAATTATCTTCACTATGTAAGAAGTCATGACATTTACTTTTAAAATTATTTATTTCTATCTTATCAAATATTGCCGGAACTGTTGATATTTTTCCTAAAGATAAATAATCATATTTTAATATCTCACTAAATAATTCATTGTTCTCATTTATATTTTCATTATAAAAATCTAATAATATTTTATATAATTGATTTTTACCTTGTGCCATATGGAAATACCCCTTTTCTTCAAAATAAGTAGCAAATTTTTCGAAGAATTTAAATGGACTGTGTATATAATAATTCTTAATTATATATTCTAAAGATAATGGGAAATTATTAGAATTATAATAAGTTTCTAATATTTCTTCTATGTCTTTTATTTTTAGTATTTCTTCATAACTTATAAAATCATTAAATAATATTTCATATGGAGCATAGTCTTTGAATCTATATCCATATTTATCAGCACTGTATCTCATACCAGTTCCCTTTATCATTTTAAGAAATCCTAATTGTAATTGTTCTATACCAAGATTAAATACATCATTAAATGATTGTTCAAATCTTTCATATCCTTCATAAGGAAGACCTGCTATTAAATCTAAATGTTGATGTATATTTCTATATGATTTTATAGTTTTTACAACATAAGATAATTTTTCAAAATTATCTCTTCTTCCAACTGCATCAAGTGTCTTTTGATTTGTACTTTGTACTCCTATTTCAAATTGGAATAAGCCTTCTTTGCAATTTTTTAAGAATGATAACATATCATCATCTAATAAATGTGCTGTAACCTCAAAATGATATGTAGTATATCCGTTATCATTTTCCATTAGAAATTCCATTATTTCTTTAGCAAATTTTTTATTTGCATTAAAAGTTCTATCTATAAATTTAATCTGAGACACTCTTGCATCTATTAAATTCTTTAAGTCTCTTTTTACTCTATCAGCACTAAAGTATCTAAGACCTTTTATTGCCGAAGATAAACAATATTGACAGTTAAACGGACATCCTCTTGATGTTTCATAATAAACAATTCTATTTTCATATTCTTTTACATCAAGATTTTCATATGGACTTGGTATTTCATCTAAGTTTTGTAATAATTCCATTTCTTCATTAATTATTATCTTACCATCTTTTCTATATGCAATACCTCTGATGTCCTCTATATTTTTATTTCCTAAAAAATGCTCAACTAAACTTCTAAATACTAATTCACCTTCACCACATAGTATATAATCTAAAAATTCATATTGTTCCATAGCATTTTGGCTATCATATGTAACCTCAGGGCCACCTAGGCCTATCTTTATTTCTGGTTTAACTTTTTTTAGGTTATCACATAGTTTAACTATGTCATAAATATTCCATATGTATGTAGAGAAAAATACTACATCATAATTATTTTTGTATATATCTTTTAAAATGTAATCTAATTGATTGTTAATTGTATACTCTCTTACCTCTACATCAATTAAATCTTTTACGCTCTCTCTTAGATATCTTATTGCTAAATTCGTATGAATAAACTTTGAATTTAGTGTAGTTAATAATATTTTCAAATATTTCACTCCTTTTCAAATTTATACTATATTCTACATACTTTTTAAGTTAAAATAATATATGTAAGGTAAAAATTTCAAACTTATAATATAAAATCAACTGTTAGAAAGGATGTATTTGTATGGAATCTATTGATCAAGTATCTATAAATGATTTATCAAAAAGAGATTTACTATTAATAATCAAGGCTTTAGAGTATACTGGGCAAAACGCTAATATTGAAGAGTTTCTAAACTTAAAAAATAACATAGTAAAAGAGTTATGTTTTTTAACAGAAACAACTGAAAATGAGTTTCTAGAGTATTTAGAAAATAATAGTTAAAATCTATGCTTTTTTAAACTTGAAATTATATTCACCTGATTTAGCTTTAATTTTAATATAAAGTATATTGTCGTTTAAATACTTAGATATAATACTTATCTTATTCAATATAGGGTCTAAAACAATATCATCTTCATTATATTTTATTAAACTTCTTGGGTCTGAATTTAAATTATATAATTTTTTATTTATCATATAATTTCTTATTTTTACTATGTAATGAGACATTGATTCAATAAAATCTATATTGTCTATATTTAAATCTGGATCTTCACCTAATATGGATAATATAGATTTTTTTATGCTTAAAATGCCTTGATTATTTTCTTCTCTTTCCTCAATATATATATCATATATGGCATTAAGTAAGTTGGTTATAATTTTACCATCTTCATAATCACGAATCTTCATGTCAATGTAATTATCTATAATTTGTATAGCACTTATTCTTGCCATTTGAAATTTTATCATATTAGTTTTTTCTAATTCAATGGAAAATCCTATTATTTTTTCTTTAAGACCTTGAAGTAAATCATTGTATTCAATATTTTTATTATCTATTAGAGTGTGCATTAAAGAATTATAAATAACTGCTCCAAGTATATATTCAAATAAATAATTATCTTTTTTAAGATACTTCACATATTTTTGGATTAACCCTACTACTTCATCTTCACTCTTTTTTATATTTGTATTAGCAAGTATTAAGGGAAGTAGAATATTTAGTATATCATCATACTCTGGCTTTATGCCATAAAAATTATAATATATTAGCTCATCTTTTAAACGATTATTATCTACATATACATATCGCTGAGTTTTATCATCTATTAGACACTTAGTATTTATAACGATTAAACCTTTTAATCCATTATCTTCTTCATTAATATTGAATGAATTTAGATAAGAATTTCTTATTAAACGTTCTTTCATAAATTAACTCCTGTATAAATCTATTAATTAATATTTTAATCAAATATTTTATCTTATATTCAAAGGTAGTAAATTACCTATTATGAAAATTAAATAATAAATAATTCATTTATAATGTAAAAATAGCAGCTTTTAAAGCTGCCATTTTTTACATTCTTTCTGGCGAATGCATTCCTAATATTCTAAGACCATTTTCTAGAGTTTGTCTTGTTGCTGCAACTAAAGCAAGTCTTGCTTTTCTTAACTCTACATCTTCAACTATTATTGGATTATCATGATAGAATTTATTGAATGCTTGAGCTAAATCTAGTACAAATCTTGTAACTATATGTGGCTCATTTCTTCTCATTGCAGAAACTATACTTTTATTAAATGATCCTATTACTTTTAATACTTCTGCTGCATCACCATCAGATAATAAGTCGTAATTTATATCTGTAGTAACTTCTTCATTAACTTTTCTTAAAACTGCACAACATCTAGCATGAGTATATTGAACATATGGTCCTGTTTCACCTTCAAAACTTAAAGTTCTTTCCCATGAGAATGTGTAGTCTTTTATTCTGCTGTTAGATAATTCTTGGAATACTACAGCTCCAACACCAACTTGTTTAGATATTTCATCTACATTTTTAGCATTTGGATTTTTAGAAAGAACAGTTTCTTTTGTTTTTTCTATAGCTTGTTTTAAAACATCTTCTAAGAATACTACTCTACCTTTTCTTGTAGACATAGTTCCTTCTTCTAAAGCAACCATACCAAATGGAACGTGTATTAAATCTTTTGACCATTCAAATCCCATAAGCTCTAATACTTTAAATAATTGTTGGAAATGTAAGCTTTGTTGTGATCCAACTACATATATACATTTTTCAAAATCATAAGTGTTTTTTCTATAAATAGCTGCTGCTAAATCTCTAGTCATATATAATGTTGATCCATCATTTTTTGTTATAAGAGCTGGTGGCATATTAAACTCTTCTAAATCGACAACATTTGTACCTTGAGATTCTATTAATAATCCTTTTTCCTTTATTTGCTCTATAACTGTATCCATTTTATCTGAATAGAAACTTTCACCAGCATATGAATCAAATTCTATATCTAATAAGTCATATACTCTAGCAAATTCTTTTAAACTTTCATCTCTAAACCATTGCCATAATTCTTTAGCTTCTGGATCTCCATTTTCTAATTTTGTAAACCAAGCTCTAGCTTCATCTTCCATTTCTGGTTTTTGCTCAGCTTCATCATGGAATTGTATGTATAATTTTAATAACTCTGGTATTGGGTTAGCTTCTACAGCTTCTTTATTACCCCAAAACTTGAAAGCAACTATAAGTTTACCAAATTGAGTTCCGTAATCTCCTAAGTGATTTATTCTCACTACATTATATCCTTGAGAATCATATATTTTATATAAAGCATTACCTATAACAGTAGTTCTTATATGTCCTATATGGAAAGGCTTAGCTATGTTAGGAGATGAGAAATCTATTACTACAGCTTTATCTTGTCCTAAATCACTATGTCCGTATTTTTCTTTTTTAGTTAATACATCTTTTACAACTGTCTCTGCTAATTGAGACTTGTTTACGAAGAAGTTTACATATCCACCAAGTGGCATAACTTTAGATATTCCACCATTAGCTTCTATACTTTCTGATAATTCTTGAGCTATCATATTTGGAGCTTTTCTAAATACTTTAGCTAATTTAAAGCAAGGAAATGCATAATCCCCCATATCTTTATTAGGTGGCACTTCTATAAGTGCTAATATTTCTTCTAACGTTAAATCTTCTATCTTTTCTTTAAGGCAATTAGCTATTGCTACTTTAAAATCTTGCATCATTGTCTCCTCTCTACATCATTATTATTCTATGTTAAATTAAATTTTATATTTTTTCAAGATATTGATATACTTATCGTTTCAAATATATATTATAACTCTTTTTCACTAAAAACTTCTATATTATTTTCATTAAATAAAGCAGCAGTTACTCCTTTTCCTGAAATTTTATTTCCTGAAAAAGTTCCATCATAAATAAAATTGCATCCACAAGAAGGGCTTCCTTCCTTAAGTAAAGCCTTCTTACAATTAAACATTTGTGCAATTTTTAAGCTTTCTCTTGCTCCTTTAATAAAATTATCTGTTACATCAATATTTTTACATGAGATTACTTTACCATCACCATGTAAAACTTCATTTCCATCTTTTATATTTATTTCTGATGGATCTCTTGGAGTAGTTAATCCTCCCAGTTGCTCTGGACAAACAACGATATATTCTTTATCTCTTAAAAATTCTTTTACTTTTTCATTATCATTATTTTCACCATTATATTTACAGTTTATTCCAACTAAACAAGCAGAAACTACTAACAATTCAACCCATCTCCTTAATTTACTATTTCATTTGAACAATAGTTACTCCCATTCCACCTTCACCATATTCTCCAGGTCTTTGGGATTTAACATGTTTATTTCTTTTTAGGATATCTTGAAGTCCTTTTTTAAGAACCCCAGTACCTACACCATGTATTATTGTAACAGTTTCAAGCCCTGCCACACAAGCATCATCCAAATACTTATCAACCTCTATTATAGCCTCTTCTAAATTCATTCCTCTTAGATCAACTTCACTTTTTACTCTTCCTGATTTAGAACTTATAATTTTTCTAGTCGATTTAGTTACAATAGATTTTTTATCTTTTTGAGCAATTTGAAGAGCCTTAAATGGAAGAGTCATTTTCATAATACCGATTTGTACAACTGCTTCCTTCTTCTTTTTATCAACAGAAACTACAGTACCGTCTTGATTTAAAGTTATAACTTTAACTTCATCACCAGGTTTTAAATCTTTTATTTCTTTATTTGAAACCTTTGGAACTATCATACTTTTTACCGATGGTTGTAAATTACCCATAGAATCTGCTAATTCTTTTCTTAACGCTTCTATTTTTTTATTTTTTTCTTTAGAAGCCATCTCCATTTCCATACTTCTAAGCTCTTTAACAATATTATCAGCTTCTTCCTTAGCTTGTCTTGTTATACTAAATGCTTCAGATTTAGCTTTTTCTAACATTTTTTCTCTTTGAAGAGATAGCTTTTCAAGTTTTCTTTCATACTCAGCTTTTATTTGCTCAATTTCTAATTTAAGTTGTTCAGCTTCTTCTCTTTCTTGATTAGCTCTTATTCTATTCTTCTCAACATTTTGAAGTACGTCTTCTAATTCTATATTTTCTGTATTTATAAATTCTTTTGCTCTATCAATTATATAATCTCTTAAACCTAACTTTCTTGATATTTCAAAAGCGTTTGATTTTCCTGGTACACCTATAAGTAATTTATAAGTAGGACTTAATGTATTAACATCAAACTCAACAGCAGCATTTTCTACTCTATCTTTTGTAAGTGCGTAATTTTTTAGTTCACTATAATGAGTAGTCGCTATACATTTTGCTCCAGCCATATTTACATCTTCTAGTATCGCTATTGCAAGAGCTGCTCCTTCAACCGGATCCGTACCAGCACCTAGTTCATCAAATATTACTAAAGATTCACTAGTTACATTATTCAATATTCCAACTATTTTGGTCATATGAGATGAAAAAGTAGATAAACTTTGCTCTATACTTTGCTCATCACCTATATCAGCGAACACATTATCATATACACACATACTACTTCCGTAATCAGCCGGTATATGAAGACCACTTTGAGTCATTAGTGAAAATAAACCTACTGTTTTTATAGTTACAGTCTTACCACCTGTGTTAGGACCTGTTATAACTAAAGTATCAAAATCTTCTCCTAAATAAATGTTATTTGGTACTACTTTATCACTATCTAATAATGGATGTCTTCCATTTTTTATATTTATATGTTTCTCTTTGTTTAATACAGGCTCTATACCTTTCATAGATATAGATAATTTCCCTTTTGCAAAAGCAAAATCTAATTTACCAAGTATCTCTTGATTTGATAATATATCGCATGCAACTTCACCTACTAGCTTAGTAAGTTCAGTTAAAATTCTTTCGATTTCTTCCTGTTCATCTAATTTAAGTTTTCTAAGTTCATTATTCATTTCAACTATGCTCATAGGTTCTATAAATAATGTAGCTCCAGATGAACTTTGATCATGTATAATACCTGTTACTTGAGATCTATATTCTGCTTTAACTGGTACAACAAATCTATCTCCTCTAACTGAGATAATAGCATCTTGTAAGTATTTTTGATATGTAGTTGAAGATATTATAGAATTTAACTTAGATCTTATAGATTGATTCTTTTGTAGAATTCTTCTTCTTATACTTCTTAATGTTGGAGATGCATTATCTGATATCTCTACTTCACTTACAATTGCATTACTTATCTCATCTTCAATATCTCTATATGTATATAATGAATTTGATAAACCTTGAATTATTGGGTAGTTGAAATCTTCTTCTTCACTAGCAGATAGACTTCTTTTTAATATTCTGGCCGCTCTTAATGTATCTGATATTTTAAGTAAGCTACCTGGATCTAATACAGCTCCTATTTCCGCTCTTTTGACACTATCAGATATGTCTTGTATACCAGCTAAATTAACATGCCCTCTTTTTACAAGAATCCCTTGAGCTTCACTGGTCTCTTCTAACATATGTCTGACTTCTTCATAATCAGAACTTGGGATTAATTTTTCAATATATTGTAAACCTAAAGAAGATGAGGCTTTTTCTGATAATAAATTAATAACTTTATTGAACTCTAAAACTTTTAATGATCTGCTATCCATATTTCCTCCTCTTTGTAATTATCCTATTTATGTAAATTGTATAAAATTTTTCCTCATATATAGTTTTTTTTAATAAAAATGTATTATACTACTTATATGCTAAGTAATAACTTAAGTCATTAACATATTATATTTTATCATATATTGTAGTTTTTATTTAGCAAAACTAAGTTATTTACATTATTAACTTAAATTTTAATTTTAATCGGATAAAAAAGGAAGGGGATTTATTATGACAAATGCATTAAATGGTTTAAACCCATCATTAGTATTTAATTACTTTGAACAAATATCTCAAATACCTAGAGGTTCAGGTAAAGAAAAGCAAATAAGTGATTTCTTATACAAATTCGCTAAAGATCTGAATCTAGAAGTTATACAAGATGAATATCTTAATATCTTAATAAGAAAGCCTGCTACTAAAGGATATGAAAATTGTCCTGGTGTTATATTACAAGGTCATATGGATATGGTCTGCGAAAAAAACAAAGATGTAGACCATGATTTTGAAAAAGATCCGATAGAACTTAGAGTTATAGATGATATGATTTATGCCAATGGAACAACTCTTGGTGCTGATAATGGTATAGCTGTTGCTATGAGTATGGCTGTGTTAGCTTCAAATGATTTAGCTCATCCATCATTAGAAGTATTAATTACATCTGATGAAGAGGCTGGTATGACTGGTGCAGGTGGTTTAGATGGTAGTTTATTAAAAGGTAAATATATAATCAACTTAGATTCAGAAGAAGAAGGATATCTATTAGTAAGTTGTGCTGGCGGAAATAGATCTCTTGTAACTTTACCTCTTGAATATAAAAATATAGAAGAAAATAAAGAAACTCTTTTAGTTGAATTAAAAGGTTTACTTGGTGGCCATTCAGGAATGGATATAGTAAAACAAAGAGCTAATTCAAATGTAGTAATGGGTAGAATATTAAATCTACTTGATGTTGAATTTGATTTAGTAGAAGTTAATGGTGGATCAAAAAGTAATGCAATACCTCGTGAATGCGAAGCTAAAATAGTTGTTAATAAAGATGATGTTGATACTCTTAAAAATAATTTAATAAAAGTAGAATCTATATTAAAAAATGAATTCAAAACTTCAGATCCAGGATTAAAAATAGAATTATTACAATCTTCTACTAATAAAGTTCTTACTACTGAATGTAAAGTTAAAGCTATACAATTACTAAACTTAATTCCAAATGGAATACAAACTGTTAGTATGGATATAGAAGGCTTAGTAGAAAGTTCTACTAACTTAGGTGTAGTAATAACTTCTGAAGATAAAATGACTTTCGAAAGTACTGTTAGAAGCTCTGTATCTACTTTAAGGGATTCTATAAACGATAGAACTAAATTACTTTGTGATGCTGTTTCAGCTAATTTCGAAATTCATGCTCCATACCCTGCTTGGGAATATGCAAAAGGATCTAAATTAGAAGAAATATGCGTAGATGTTTATGAAAAATTAACAGGTAAAAAACCAGTTATTACTGCTATACATGCAGGATTAGAGTGTGGTTTATTACTTGCTAAAATGAACGGCGCTGAAGCAATTTCTATGGGACCAAATATGTTTGAAGTTCATACTCCAAATGAACACGTAAGTATAACTTCAATTAAAAATGTTTGGGATTACTTAGTTTTATTATTAAAATCAATGAATCAATACTAAAATTTTATTAGTTCACATTAATAATATAAAATTATAAATAAAAATAGTACTAGATTATCCTCATAGTCTAGTACTATTTTTATTTATTTACTCAACACCTTTATAAAAGTGTCCAGTAGTCAGTCCTTTTTCATCTAATTTTGTATATAATTTACTTCCTTTAGGTCCAAGTCTAAAATCATTTTCTATAACCTCAATATAAGCTGATAAAATTTCTCTTACTTCACTATCTTTCTCTCCAGTGAAATCTAGCCTAAATATATTAACACCAGTGTTAAATAACTCATTAAGATTATCTAATATACAAAGTGGTTTTGAGTTATAAATAGTTGTTCTACAGAATAAATCTTGAGATAATCTGTATTCTTCGCCTTTGAAGTCTCTAAGAGCATATCTACTTTCACTACATTCTTTACATCTCTTATCTTTTTTACAATCCCTAACCACAACACCCATAGGACAGTATTCACTTATCATCATCGGTGTATATCCGTAAACTACACTTTCCACATCTATATCTGTGTAAGTTAATGTCTCTTCTATCTCATTCATATTAAGCTCTTGAGATATACAAACTGTATTGGCACCTTCATTTTTAAAGTGATTTATTGTTTCACTGTTAAATGAATTTAAATAGTAATCTATACAGAAGTTTTTATTTTTAAAGTATTCAATTGACCCTAAGGTTCCAATTTGAATATTTGATAAATTTAAATCTCTAACTTTAGCTAATCTTTTATATTCTTTATTTCTAATAATTCTTGGTGCAGAATATATCAGTTCTTTATTATAAGTTTGAGCAAGATGTAATGCTTCTTCAATAGTAGAAGTATCTTCATAATATATAGAATCTATTTCAAAATTTAAAACTTCTTTTAATTGTTCTAAATTTTTAACTTTAACTCTAATTTTTTTATCTTTATTCCTTTCTACTACTTGAGGATTATAAGATATTTTTTGATTTTTATATTTTCTTCCCTTAACAGGAATTCTTTCTTCACTTAGTATATCAATGCATTCTCTTCTCATTTGATTGATAACACTTATAGGTAAACTAACTCCTTCATCCAATTCTATCTCTATATTTCTTAGTTCATAAGGAGTATTTCCTAATTTTCTAAGTTGAGTTTCTATTTTTTCTTTGCTCATTGGAACTTTTAATGCTTTCTCAACTACAAAATCACCTTTGACTATAGCTTCATTTCCTTGTAAGTCTTTAAATTTGATAATAGGATTTTCATTCAGCTTAACAACAACTTGTCCATCAATAAAGCTTTTAGCTAATTCTTTCTCTTGTTTAAAAGTACTTTGAACTCTATCTATTAATTTAGTATCAGATGTTTTAAATATCATCTGATTTCTTCTAGCTTCACCAATAAAGTCTATCTCTATAGTTTCACCTTTATAACCAATATCAGTAATTTCTTTTCCTTTTATAATTCTTCCTATTACTCCACCACCTAAATTAATTCCATCACCTTTTTTTAGGTTTTCTTCTAGAGCAATTTTTAATCTTTTAGCTTTTTTATTATAATCTACTACTCTTCCTATATATAATCCTTGATTATTAGGTATTTGAGAATTCATAACATCTTTTCCTACCTCACCAAGTAAAAGCCCCTTTGTAAATTTTCGGTTGAAGATAGTATATAAATCAGTCATTATATCATGAGATACACTTATCCTCTTACTTCTTAAATAATCATCTAAGGCTTCTTTATAGCTTCCAACAACTGTAGCTACATATTCAGGCTTTTTCATCCTTCCTTCAATCTTAAGAGAATAAACTCCTGCATCAATTATTTGGTTAATTTCTTCTATTGCATTTAAATCTCTAGTACTTAATAAATAATCTCCATCGTAAGATACTTCTTCACCTGTATAAATATCAATCATTTTATATTTTTGTCTACATGGTTGAGCACATCTACCTCTATTACCTGACCTATTACCAATCATACTACTCATTAAGCATTGACCTGAATAGCATACACATAAAGCCCCATGAACAAATACTTCTATATCAACGTTAGTATTATCACAAATATGCTTTATTTCATCTACATTTAATTCTCTTGCTAAAACAACTCTATCAAACCCTAAACTCTCTAAATATTTAACATCTTCAAGTGAATGAGCAACCATTTGAGTACTTGCATGTAGCTCGAAATCAGGAAGAAGTCTTTTTATAGTCATTGCAGCACCAATATCTTGTAATATTAATGCATCAATATCTATATCATATAAGAATTTAACATATTCAATAAAGTCCTCTAATTCACTTTGTTTTATAAGTGTATTTGTTGTTACAAAAACTCTTACACCTCTAATATGTGCATATTTTACTGCTTCTTTTAATTCATCTCTATCAAAATTATTAGCAGATGCTCTTGCACTAAAATCCTTGCCTCCTAAATAAACTGCATGTGCACCATTTTGTACTGCAGCCTTTAAAGATTCAAAAGAACCTACTGGGGCTAATAATTCCACATCTTTCATATATAACCTCCATTTTTACGTTAAAAGGGTGTTTCAAAACTTCTAATCATTTGAAACACCCCCATAATATTTAGTTATAGAGCACCTTCTCTATCTTTTAACTTATTCTCTAGTTCTGTATACTTAAGTTGTAATTCGTAAGTTTTATTCTGCCATTCACAAGACATATTTTCGGCTATTCTAGCTCTTTCAGTAGCTTCATTAGCTTCTGCTCTTAGCCCTCCAACTTCAGCTTTATATTTCTCTAGTTCTAATTTTATTTCTTCAGTATATTTGTTTAGATTTTCAATTTCATTATCTTTTTCCCTTAATTTACTATTAAGTTCTTCTATATGATAATCTTTCTCCTTCATTTCCAGTTCTTTTTGTTCTAACTCACCACTAATATGTTCAACTTCTACTTTTGCTTCTTCAGTTGGTCTATCTATTTCATTTTTTAATAATTCAAGTTCATTATGCAGCTCTTCATTTTCGCTAGAACAATCAAATAAAATATCTGCAATATTTAAACAAGCAACTATAGAAGTAGTAACTGAATTAAGCTTAGAATTACCTTCTCTAACTTTTCTCATTTCGTCATCCACATATCTAGCTATGGTTTTCATTTGTTCTGGATTTTTCTTACTAACAATGTTATAATCAGAACCTTGGATATTAACAACTACCTTATTCATCTCACTAATCCCCCTATCAAAGATGAGTTAGTTTGATCTTAGTTTTGCATCTAGTTTTTCTTCTAACTCTCTTATTATATTTTGGTGTACTTTATTTACATCTTCATCTGTAAGAGTTTTATCTTTACTTCTATATATAATAGAGTATGCTATTGATTTATATCCTTCTGCTATCTGAGCACCTTTATATACATCAAATAATTTATAACTTTCTAATAAATCTTCTCCATTAGCTTTTATTATATCTTCTATTTGTTTAACTATGATATCATCTTTTACTAATATAGCAATATCTCTAGAAGTTGATGGATATTTTGGTAATGGATTGTATATTATTGTTCTATCTGATTTATCAAATATTAAATCTAAATCTAGCTCTGCAAGATATACTCTTTGTCCTAGGCTGTAGTTATCTATAACTTCTGGGTGAACTTCACCGAAAGTACCGATATATATGTCATTATACATTATTGTAGCACATCTTCCTGGGTGGAATGTAGTATTATTAGTTTCTGGTATAATTTCATATCCTTCAAATCCAACAGATTCAAGTATAGCTTCTAAAGCTCCTTTTAATACAAAGAAATCAACTTCTTTTCCATACATACCAACACATAAGTGATTAGTCTCTATAGGTAATCCTTCTTGTGGAGTGAATGTATGGCCACATTCAAATGCTAATGCACTTTCTACTTTACGAGATATGTTTGTATATAATACATTTAACATACTTGGCATCATAGTAGTTCTCATTACAGAAGTATCTTCTCCAAGTGGATTTATTAACTCAACATAATTTCTCTTTTTATCATCTGCAGGTAATTTTATTTTATCTAAAGATTTAGGACTTACAAATGAGTAAGTTAATATTTCGTTTAATCCTATACTTGTAGCTGTATTCTTTATTGTATCCATGAATTTTTGTTTTGGAGTTTTAACACCAGCAGTAGCATTACCTTCTAATTGTTCAGATGGTATATTTTCAAATCCGTATATTCTAGCTATTTCCTCATATATATCAGCTTCTTGTTCTATATCTAATCTGAATGATGGAACTTCTATAACTACTTCATCAGCAGATTTTAAATCACATTTAAACTCTAAATCTTCTAATATCTTAACGAATCCATCCAATGATAAATCTATTCCTATATTTTTTATTATTCTAGATGGGTTTACAGTTAAAGTTTGAACTTCTTGTTTAATTGGGTAATCTTCAGCAGTTCCTCTTAAAACCCTACCTGCTCCTAGTATTTCTACTAATTGACAAGCTCTTTCAACACCTGTTATTGAAAGATTTGTAGCTATTCCTTTTTCGTATCTTCCAGATGCTTCTGTTCTAAGTCCTAACTTTTTAGATGTAGCTCTTATGCTATCTGCATTAAATGCAGCTCCTTCAAATAATACTTCTGTAGTATTTTCAGATACTTCTGAGTTTAAACCACCCATAACACCAGCTATAGCAACTGTTTTTTCTCCATCAGTTATAACTAACATATCTTTATCTAAAGTTCTTTCAACTTCATCTAAAGTAGTGAATTTTTCTCCTTCTTGAGCATTTCTAACAACTATTTTTCCAGTTGGAAGTTGATTTAAATCAAATGCATGTAGTGGTTGACCTTGCTCTAACATTACGAAGTTAGTTATATCAACTATGTTATTTATTGGTCTAACCCCAGCTTCTATAAGTCTTCTTTGCATCCAGTATGGAGATGGCTCTATTTTTACATCTTTAACTATTCTTGCACCATATCTCATACAAAGTTCTGGATTTTCAACTTTTACATCAAAGTTTATTTCTTCATCACATTCTTTTACTTCTATTTCAGGATAGTTTATTTTTTCTCCTATTGTCACAGCTGCTTCTCTAGCTATACCTATCATAGATCTACAATCAGGTCTATTTGCAGTTAATTCAAAATCTATTATGGCATCATTTAATCCTAAGAACTCTTTTATATCTTGTCCTATTACTAAGTTATCCATGCCATTTAAGATATAGATTCCACCTTTACTTTCTTCATTAATAAAGTTTTCATCTATTCCTAATTCTTCTGCTGAGCATAACATACCATGAGATGCTTCGCCTCTTAATTTACCTTTTTTGATTTTTATTCCACCAGGTAATGTAGCATTTACTTTAGCAACTGGAACTATATCTCCTTCAGAAACATTTTTTGCTCCTGTACATATTTGAACAAGTTCTTCTTCTCCAACATTTACTTGACAAACTACTAATTTATCAGCATTTGGATGTTGGTCTATTTTTTCTATTTGCCCTATTACAACATTGCTTATTTCTTTTCCTAAAAACTCAACTGTTTCAACCTTTGTTCCAGTCATAGTCATTTTGTCAGCAAACTCAACTGTATCCATATCTATATTAACGTAATCTCTAATCCATTTTACAGGTACTAACATTTTATTTTCCTCCTTTTTATTAGAATTGATTTAAAAATCTCATATCATTTTCAACTAATAATCTAATATCATCTATCTCATATTTAAGCATAGCAAGTCTTTCAACTCCCATACCAAATGCAAATCCGCTGTACACCTCTGGGTCTATACCACAGTTTCTAAGTACGTTTGGATGAACCATACCTGCTCCAAGTATTTCTATCCAACCTTCACCTTTACACATTTGACATCCATCTCCACCACACTTGAAGCAAGTAACATCTATTTCAGCACTTGGCTCTGTGAATGGGAAGTTATGAGGTCTGAATTTAGTTCTAGTTTTATCTCCAAATAATTTCTTAACAAATAATTCTAAAGTTCCTTTAAATTGAGCCATAGTTATGTTTTTTCCAACTACTAACCCTTCTATTTGATGGAACATTGGTGAATGTGTTGCATCTAATGAGTCATTTCTAAAACATCTACCTGGAGATATTATTTTTATCGGTAATTCTTGGCTTTTCATAGTTCTTACTTGTACTGGAGATGTTTGAGTTCTAAGTAGTAATTCACTATTTATATAGAACGTATCCGACATATCTCTTGATGGATGATTCTTTGGTGCATTTAAGGCATCGAAGTTATTTTCTATAGTTTCAACCTCTGGACCTTCTGCTACTGAGAATCCTATTCCCATGAATATTTCAGTAACCTCATCTATTATTTGAGTTATAGGATGTCTTTTTCCTACTGTGAAAGTTTTACCTGGCATAGTAACATCTATAACTTCTTTAGCAAGTCTTTTTTCTAAATCTGCTTTCTTTATTTCTTCTCTTTTTAGGTTTATTTCTGACTCTATGGCTTCTCTTACTTCATTTGCTACTTTCCCCATTTCTGGTCTTTCTTCAGCAGATAATTTACCCATACCTTTTAATATTGCAGTAAGTTCACCTTTTTTACCAGAGTATTTAACTCTTAGGCTATCTAACTCTTCCATTGAAGAAGATCCTTTAATTTCACTTAAAGCTCTCTCTTTTAAGCTTATTAATTGTTCTTTCACGTTTTTCACCCTTCCATATATTTTGATAAAAATGATTTTAAAAATAAATTTTTCTTACAATAAAAAAAGCCCTTCATCCCAGCTAGGGACGAAAGACTGTTATTCGCGGTACCACCCTAGTAGTTTAATAATTTTAAAAATATTATTAAACCACTCAACTAAACTTAACGCGCTCAACGTTAAAACCTACTTATTTCTGTTCAGCTTTAATGCTCCAGAGTGAACTTCTTATAACTTCTTAGTAAATACTCACAGCAAATGTATTTTTCTCTTTCCTAAGTTAAATTATAATACTTTTCTCTATCATCACTTTTAATATTTAGTTTTTGTTCATATTATAGCATATATGATATGCTCATTCAACAGATTACCCTAAATATTTTTTTATTTCATACATTAATATAGCTGATGAAATAGCTGCATTTAAAGATTCAGCATTTCCGTAAATAGGTATTTTTACCAATATATCTGATTCTTTTATCAGATCATCATTTACTCCATTGGCTTCATTTCCTATTACTAAAGCAATTTTATTATCATAATTTATTTTATGATAATAATTTTCTGTGTCTAAATAACTAGATACTATTTTAAAGTCGTTATTTCTTAATTCTTTTATACATTCTTCTTGAGTAGTATGTATAACTTTCATATCAAATATAGAACCCATGGTAGATCTTATAACTTTAGGATTATATATATCTACACATCCTTTTAAGGCTATTATAGCATCTACGCCTGCCGCATCAGCAGTTCTTATTATCGTTCCCATATTACCTGGATCTTGTATTCTATCTAAAATTAATACAAATTTATCCTTATCTTCTATATTATATTCGATTTTTCTTTCTTTAAACTTAATAACACCTAAAATTCCTTGAGTATTTTCTGTATCTACTAGCTCTTTAAATATTTTATTAGTAGTTTTAAACACTTTTATATTTCTTCCATTCAACAAATTAAGGAAGTTTCTATGCTCTTCTTTATCTTCAAAATTTTCATTTATGAATACATAATCCAAGTCTGCATTACATTCTATCGCAAGAGTTAAAATTCTATATCCTTCAATTATATATCTTGATTCTTTTTGTCTATTCTTACTTTTTAATAATGATTTAGTGTATTTTACTCTTTCATTATCTTTACTACTTATATCTATAGGCATTTTACATTCTCCTACCTTGAATTTTTATCTTTAGTAACTATAGCACTTATATTACTATTTTTTCCTATAACTACTAGTATGCTATTTTTTTGTAATTGTTCCTCTGGAGAAGGTATAACATTTATTTTATCTCCATTCTTAATTGCTAGTATAGTTATTTCATATTTAGCTCTTAAGTCTAATTCTATTAATGTCTTACCAACCCATTTATTTGGTGTAACAATTTCCATAATTGAGTACTCTGGATCTAATTCTATATGATCTAGTATATTATCTGATACTAAATTATGTGCAACTCTTATTCCCATATCTCTTTCTGGGAACACTACCCTGTCTGCACCTATCTTATATAGTACTTTTGCCTGAAGTTCATCTTTAGCCTTACATACAACGTGCTCTACTCCCATCTCTTTTGCAATAAGAGTAGCCATTATAGATGCTCTTATATCAGAGCCTATTGCTATTATTGCCACATCAAAGTTTCCTAGTCCTAAAGATCTAAGTGCAAATTCATCAGTTACATCCACAACAGCCACATGAGTAACTTTATCTGATAAGCTTTGAATTATTTCTTCATTTTTATCTATAGCCATAACTTGATGGCCTAATAAATTCATAGTTGTCGCAAGAGAGGAACCAAACCTTCCACAACCTATAACTATATACTGTTTCATAATTTTCATCCTTTCAAATATGTGATTTTTAGCCTACTATTATTTTTCCTTCTGGATATCTAATTTTAGATTTAACCTTAGCACTTCTAGATAATAATGCTACAAATATAGTAAGAGAGCCTACCCTTCCTAAGAACATTAATATAATGATTAATAGTTTTCCTAAAGAAGTCATATCTGGGCTACCACCTATACTAAGCCCCACTGTAGCAAATGCCGATATAACTTCAAAACTACATTCAAGTAATGTAAACCCAGGGTTCACAATCTTTAAAGCTAATGTACTAAACAACACTATGGTAACACCTATAAAAAATATCCCTAAAGATTTTCTTATTATACTTGATCCTATCCTTCTTTGGTATACTTCAATATCTTCTTTACCTAAGATAAATGCTTTTACTGTTAAGAAAAGTGTAGCAACAGTAGTTGTCTTAAGACCTCCACCAGTAGATGCTGGAGATGCTCCTATAAGCATTAAAATAAGCATTAAAAATAATGTACTTTCCCCTAATAAAGTTAAGTCTATTGTATTAAATCCTGCTGTTCTTAATGTTACTGACTGGAATATAGATGCTAAAATTTTATCCTTTATATTTAACATCCCTAAGGTATTTTTATTATTAAATTCAACAATAAAAATAAATAAGAAGCCAATAATGATAAGAATAGCTGTAGTATTTAATACTATTTTAGAATGTATATTTAGTTTTGAATACTTCTTGTTATTTATTATATCTAATAAAACAGGGAAACCCATCCCACCTAATATAATTAATCCACTTATTACAAAGTTTATTATGGAATTATCAACAAAATAAGTTAATGATGAATATTTAGCACCCGAAATAGGACTCATTAAATCAAATCCTGCATTACAAAAAGCTGAAATTGAATGAAATAAACTATACCAAATTCCATTTAATAAACCTAATTTTGGAATAAACACAATGGATAATAGTAATGCCCCTATTCCCTCTATAACAAATGTCATTATAATTATGTATCTTGTCAACTTTACTAACCCAGATAAGTCTCTCTGATTTAGTGATTCTTGTATTAATAATCTTTCTCTCAAGTTAATTTTCTTTCTTGTTAAAAGAGAAAACATCGTAGCAATAGTCATAAATCCTAATCCACCTACTTGTATCAAAGTTATAATTACAAATTGACCAAACTCGTTCCAGTAAGTTGATGTATCAACAACAATTAAACCGGTAACGCATACTGCCGATGTAGCTGTGAATAGTGCATTCAAAAATCCAATACTTTCGCCACTTTTGGTAGATACAGGTAAATTTAAAATTAGTGCTCCAAATAGTATTAATGCTCCAAATCCTATAACCATTACTTGAGTTGGGTTCATAGAATTAATTTTCAAAAGTAGCTTTTTTAATACGTTTTTCAATTCTTTCCACCCCTTATTATATATTCATAAAATTTTATTAAATCAATAATCAATAACCAACAACAACATTATACTACATTAAGAGTATTAATAAATATTAATTATTTTTAATATTTATCTTATTGCGGTTATTTATTCTTGTTATACAAAAAAGCATCTATAAAGGACAATAGTCATTTATAGATGCTTAAGTATTTATGATTACAAGAAATTACTAAGCTAATTTAGCTTTTGCAACTTCTACTAATTTAGCGAATCCTTGTGGATCATGTATTGCCATTTCAGATAACATTTTTCTGTTAACTTCAACACCTGCTAATTTTAATCCATTCATTAATCTTGAGTAAGATAATCCGTTTACTCTAGCAGCTGCGTTTATTCTTTGTATCCAAAGTTTTCTGAAATCTCTTTTCTTTAATTTTCTACCTATATAAGCGTTTTTTAATGCTTTCATTACGAAAGTATTAGCTGGTCTATATAATTTGCTTCTAGATCCTCTGAATCCTTTTGCAAGTTTTAACATTTTTTTATGCTTTTTACGAGCATTCATAGCTCCTTTTACTCTTGCCATGTTCATGACCTCCTTTATTCTATGTGTTTTTTAATATTTTTTCGTTTCGTTTATATTTGTAATTTAATTAACTTAATCTTAGTAAGGTAATAATTGTGCTATTCTTTTAGCATCACCTTCGCTAACTATAGCAGATTGTCTTAAGTTCATTTTAGTTTTAGCTGATTTTTTAGTTAATATATGGCTTTTAAAAGCTTTAGCTCTTTTTAATTTTCCGCTTCCAGTTTTTTTGAATCTTTTAGCTGCTCCTCTATGAGTTTTCATTTTTGGCATGATAAATTCCTCCTCTCAGTTAATCATCTATTTTTTTGGATCTATAATTACAACCATGTTATTACCCTCAAATGCTGGGGCTTTTGTTGGTTCTCCAAACTCTTTAACTATATCGATAAATTTAAGCATAACTTCCTTACCGATATCTTTATGTCCTAGTTCTCTTCCTCTAAAACGAAGTTCAACTTTTACTTTATCTCCTTTTTTAAGGAATTTAATAGCATTATTAGCTTTTGTATTTAAATCATTAGATTCAATACCTGGTCTAAGTCTTATTTCTTTAACTGTTATAGTCTTTTGATTCTTTCTAGCTTCTTTTTCTTTTCTAGATTGTTCGTATTTGTACTTACCATAATCCATTATTTTGCAAACAGGTGGTTTAGCATTTGGTGATATTTTTACTAAATCTAAATTTTTACTATTTGCAATAGTTTGAGCTTCTCTAGAAGACATTATTCCTAATTGTTCTCCAGTTTCAGAAATAACTCTTAATTCCTTATCTCTTATTTGATCATTGATTGATAATTCTTTGCTAATTGTAGGACACCTCCAAATTATTTTATATAAAAACAAAAGCGAATGATTAGAGTATCATCCGCTATATAAGTCAAAATTGCACTTAATTTATGAAATATACATAAATTAAACTTATATTAACCTTACTAACCCTAGGCGTAAGGTGAGAAACGGACTTCTTCTTATTTTCATCAATTATGTTTTTGTAGTGATTAATATCACCTCATATAATATACTATTTCTCGAATAAAATGTCAACTATTTTTTATAAAATATTAAATTTATTTTTGAAACTCGAACAATCTTTTATTATTATACCACACGTATAATTTTTTTTATTTATTTTTTTTAAATTTTTAATAATAAATTTTTACAACTTTGGAAAATATAAAGTAAGTAATAATTCTATCCTAGAGGTGCTTAACTATGAATTTTTTAAATAATTTTTTTAAGAAAATTAATAATCCAGCTCCTGTATTTGCACAGACAAAGTTGGAAAGAGACAACTCATCAGAAGATCATAAAAGTAGCAAGCCTAAGACAACTTTTAGAGATGTTGCTGGCTTAGACGAAGTTAAAGAGGAACTGTTTGAAGTTGTAGACTTCATGAAATCTCCAGAGAAGTACATAAAAATGGGGGCAAAGATACCAAAAGGAATTTTATTCTATGGACCTCCAGGTACAGGGAAAACTCTACTTGCTTCTGCAGTTGCTGGTGAAACTGATTCTACTTTTTTCAATGTAACTGGTTCAGAATTCGTCGAAAAATATGTAGGAGTTGGAGCTAAGAGAGTTCGTACTCTTTTTGAAAAAGCTAGAAAAGAGGCTCCTAGTATAATCTTTATCGATGAAATAGATGCTATTGGTGCTAGAAGACATTCAGAAAGCAATAACGAAAAAGACCAGACATTGAATCAACTTCTAGTTGAGATGGATGGTTTTAATAAAGATGACAATATAATAATAGTAGGAGCCACAAATAGACTCGACTTATTAGACGAAGCTTTATTAAGACCAGGAAGATTTGATAGACATATACGTATAAATTCACCTAATTACAATAGTAGACATGAAATACTAAAAGTTCACACTAATAACAAACCATTGCATAAAGATGTTGACTTAAAGTTATTAGCTAAAAAAACACATGGATTTAATGGAGCTCATCTAGCAAACATAGCAAATGAAGCCGCTATATTCGCAGTAAGAGATAATAGTGATGAAATTACTCCTCTTCATTTTGATAAAGCTATTGAAAGAGTAATTGCTGGTATAGAGCAAAAAAATTCTGTATTAATCGAAAAAGAAAAGAAAATAGTATCTTATCATGAGGCTGGTCATGCTATAGTTAGCAATATTGTAAATATATGTCCTATACAAAAAATATCTATAGTACCACGTGGAGAAGCCTTAGGATATGTACTTCAATTACCAGATGAAGATAGATACATTTATACTAAGGAAGAACTAATAGGAAAAATCAAAATCCTTTTAGCTGGTAAAGCTGCAGAAGAAGTAATTTTCAACCATCTTTCAACTGGTGCTAGAGATGATTTAAAGAAAGTGACAGAAATAGCAGATCAAATGGTTTGTGAGTACGGAATGAGCAAACTAGGATTTATGACGATAGAAGGTAACTCAAAATCTTTTCTTTCTGAGCAAGTTCAAAGAGAGGCAAATAAAATAGTTGAAGATTGCTATAAAGAAACTATAGATTTAATCAAAAGTAATATAAATGATTTACATATAGTTGCTAATTACTTACATGATAAGGAAACTATGACATTAGAAGAACTTAAGTCATTAATACAAAAAGAGCCTTGCTAATACAAAAATAACCTAGATTAAAATCTAGGTTATTTTTATTTGAATTTTTATAATTAATCTTGTATTATATTAACTCTTTCTTCATCTTCTTTTAGTACCATAGATACAAATTCACCTAAGTTCATACTTCCCATTTCGCCTTTATCTCTTGATCTTACAGCAACTTGGTTTTCTGCAGCTTCTTTTTCGCCTACAACTAACATGTAAGGTATTTTCTGAAGTTGAGCTTCTCTTATTTTAAATCCTATTTTTTCAGCTCTATCATCCATTTCTACTCTTATACCTATATCAAATAAAGCCTTTTTAACCTCATTTGCATAATCAAGGTATTTATCAGATATAGGTAGTATTGTTACTTGAGTTGGAGCTAACCAAACTGGGAATTTACCAGCATAGTGTTCTATTAATATACCTATAAATCTTTCTATACTTCCAAATGCAACCCTATGTATCATGACTGGTCTATGCTTTTCACCATCTTGACCTACATAAGTAATATCAAACCTTTGAGGTAATTGCATATCTAATTGTATAGTTCCACATTGCCATGTTCTTCCTAAACAATCTCTTAAATGGAAGTCTATCTTAGGACCATAGAACGCTCCATCTCCTTCATTTAATATATATGGAAGATTTAATTCTTCTAAAGCTTCTCTTAATCCATTTTCAGCAGCTTCCCAATCTTGATCAGTTCCTATTGAATTTTCTGGTCTAGTAGATAACTCTAAGTGATATTCAAATCCAAAAGTCTTATAAACTCTATCTATTAAATCTACAACACCTTTTATTTGATCTTTTATTTGCTCTGGTAACATGAATATATGTGCGTCATCTTGAGTAAATGCCCTAACTCTCATAAGTCCATGTAATGCCCCTGATAATTCATGTCTATGAACTCTACCAAGCTCTGCAACCTTCATAGGGAACTCTTTATATGAATGTGGCTTAGAGTTATAGTATATTAATGAACCTGGACAGTTCATTGGTTTTATAGCAAACTGTTGTTCATCTATATCTACAGTATACATATTTTCTTTGTAGTTATACCAGTGTCCTGAAGTTTCCCATAATTTTTGGTTTAATATTATTGGAGTTTCTATT
The DNA here is from genome assembly GCF_014333445.1 of Terrisporobacter mayombei. Taxonomy (GTDB): domain Bacteria; phylum Bacillota; class Clostridia; order Peptostreptococcales; family Peptostreptococcaceae; genus Terrisporobacter; species Terrisporobacter mayombei_A. The sequence continues at coordinate 44,292 of NZ_JACRYU010000012.1, forward strand.
TCTTGGTATCCATCTTCTCTGTGTATCTCTCTCCAGAACTTTAATAAAGAATTTTTTAATTCCATACCTTTTGGTAAGAATAGAGGGAATCCTGGACCCTCTTCTGGTATAAAGAATAAATCTAATTCTTTACCTAATTTTCTATGGTCTCTCTTCTTAGCTTCTTCTAATAAGTGTAAGTATTGCTCTAAATCTTTATTCTTTTCAAAAGTTATACCATAGACTCTTTGAAGCATTTTATTTTTTTCATCTCCACGCCAATAAGCACCTGCAACACTAAGTAATTTAACAGCTTTTACTTTTTTAGTTGATGGTAAGTGTGGTCCTCTACATAAATCAGCAAAATCGCCTTGTTTGTAGAATGATATAACTTCACCTTCTGGTAAATCTTCTATTAATTCTTGTTTATATATTTCACCATTTTCTTTCGCCCATGCTAAAGCATCTTCTCTTGATAATTCATATCTTTCGATTTTTAAATCTTCTTTAGCTATTTTTTTCATTTCAGCTTCTATTTTTTCAAGATCTTCCATAGTTAATCTATGATCTAAGTCTATATCATAATAGAATCCATTTTCTATACTTGGCCCTATTGCAAACTTAGCTTCAGGGTATAATCTTTTTATAGCTTGAGCTAACATATGTGCAGATGTATGTCTAAATACATCTTTACCTTCTACATCATCAAACTTAAATAAGTTTAATGAGCAATCTTCCTTAACTATATAGTCAAGTCCTACTACTTGATCGTTTACAGATGCAGCAACAACTGCTCTTGCTAGACCTTCACTTATTGATTTTGCAATTTCTAAGACAGAAAGTTCATTTTCAAACTCTTTTACTGATCCATCTTTTAATATAACTTTAATCATCGTTTTACCTCCTATAAATTTATATATTATACAATAAAAAACTCGTCCCAAAAAATTTGGGACGAGTTATATCTCGTGGTTCCACCCAAGTTGATATATAAAAATTATATATCCTCTTGATGACTATAAGGTAGTCAACCGAATACTTTCACATATAAAAAATATGATACTAAATTCTGCTCCAAGTTAGTTTTCAAATAGGATTATTTTCGACGAGCTCACAGCCAAGGCTCATTCTTCTCTTTAAAATAATTAATCTATTTTACTTAGTCTCTTCATCGCACTATTTTTAATTAATCTTAATTATATCAGATAGGTTATTATAATTCAACTATATTATTTTGCATTTTAATATTAGTTGTATTATGTTAATTACTATATATTATTGTTACCTTTCCTTCAAATAATAAACTAACCATTTCTATAATTTCTCTAGATTTTTTATTATTAGACATATCTAATATTTCAATTTTTTTAGGACAAAGTGTCATTATTGCACTTATTAAAAGATCTTCATTATTTAAATCTTCTTTCATAGCCATATTAATCATATCTTGATTATTTAAATTTTCAATTTGATTACCATGTTCATCACTTAAAATAAAATAATCCTCTTTTGTAATAGTTATTCTTAATAAATCCAATTTTTCTTCTTGTATTTCTATAAAATATTTTAACGAATCTAAAAATTCCTTTTTATCTCTTTTAATCAAATGTTCTTCCAATGCTATGTCACTTAATATAGATAAATAGCTATGAAAATCTTTCATTCTAAATTTAAAGAAACCATCTAAGTTTAAATCATTGTTATCCATAATAAAATCATATACTTTACTATATATAGTTTTTTTTATAAAGTCATTTTTTTTATCAAATAAATTTAATGCTTCTATGTATACACTTTCTTTCTCCTCTTCTTCTATGTTATTATAAGTTTTCCATATGTAATCTTTCAAATCCCTCTGTTTAATTATATTTATTATTAAATCTGTAATACCAGAACAAAGCCTATCATAGCCTTTTACTTTAGTCATGTCTATAGATATGCAATCTAAATATTCGTCATAGCTAACTATATCTAGATAACTTTCTCCTTGAAGAAATTCTTTTACAAATTCTATATGTTGGGGTAAAAAACTTATCTGCATAGTTCTATACGTCATACTATCGCCCCTTTCAAATAACTAAGAGAAACTTATTTATATTTAAATATATCTATTGTTATTATTTCATTTATAGGTATTTTAATTCATATTCTATAAATAAATAACTTATATTTTAATGAATATATTCCTTTAACGGATTTATTCCTTGCCAGATCTGATAATAGTATAATCTCCCAGTAAATAAAAAATGCTATGAAAAATTTCATAGCATTTTAGTAAATTATCTTTCACCTTTTTTATATGCATTTCCTAAAGCAGATGGTGCTTTAGAGTTTTTAACAAATAGTACTAAAACTATTAATGTTACTATATAAGGTATCATCGATAATAAATTTTCGTTTATTGTAAATGGTAATGTTGGACTTCCGAAGTATACAGATAATGCTGTTGAGAATCCAAATAATAAACAAGCAAGTGCCGCCCATTGTGGTCTCCATTTACCAAATATAACAGCTGCCATAGCTATATACCCTTGTCCAGATACTAAAGTAGGTCTGAATGAAGAAACTAATGCTAAACTCATTGAAGCTCCTCCTAAACCTGCTAAAAATCCAGAAAGTATAACACCACTGTATCTTACTCTAGTAACATTTATACCTAAAGTATCTGCTGCCCCTGGATGTTCTCCAACAGCTCTTATTCTAAGACCAAATTTAGTTTTATATAAAACATAATATACTACTGCAATTAATATAAAAGCAATATAAACTGTTGCATAGTTATTAAATATTGTATCTAATATTCCACCTGATTCAAATATACCATTAAATATTCTAGGCATTTTGTTTTCCATAGGTATTGTTGGAGTAGTTGTTGCTCCATGGAACATTATTTTAGATATAAATAAAGCTAAACCTGGAGCTAAAAGGTTAATTGCAACCCCTGATATAGTATGATCTGCATTGAAATTTATCGTTGCTATTGCATGAATTAATGCAAATAATGCACCAGCAAGACCACCAACTAAAAATGCTATCCATGGATTACCTGTTATAACTCCAGTTGCAGCTGCCGAGAAAGCACCAATAGTCATCATACCTTCTAGACCTATATTTATAATACCTGAGTTTTCAGAGAATACTCCTCCTAATGCTGTATATATAAGGGGAGTTGAGTACATTAATGTTGTACTAATAATAAGCGCTAAATCTTGCATTATGCATTACCCCCTTTTGCTCTTTTTGCTTTTATTTTAGTATATAAAATTCTTAATCCATTACTTAAAGCTATAAAGTAAACTATCGAACCTATAACTATGTTTATTACTTCTGAAGGAGAATTTACAGATTGCATTTTAATACCACCATATTTAAATGCTCCGAATAATAAACCAGAGAATATAACTCCTATAGGATTACTATTAGCTATTAACGCTACGGCTATTCCGTCAAATCCGTAACCTTCTTGAGCTGCTAATACAGTTATATTATGAGTTACACCCATAACTTGTATTGCACCTGCTATACCAGCTAGTAAACCTGCTATAGCCATTGATTTTAATATAGACTTACTTACATCTATACCAGCGTATTCAGCTGCATCTCTGTTATGCCCAACTGCTCTAAGTTCAAATCCTAAAGTAGTTTTAGTTAATATAAACCAGATTATAAATACTAATATTAAAGATATAACTATACCCCAGTTAACACTAGTAGCCGGTCCAACTAAATCTTTCATCCAGTGTATACTTATACTTGCAGTATCTTTTACGTTTACTGATGCTTCACTATTTGGTATAGATAGGAAACTATTTGAAACCATAAAGTTACTTAGATAAAATGCTATCCAGTTTAACATTATTGAGGCTATAACTTCATTTATTCCAAACTTAGCTTTTAGAAAGCCAGATATTGCTCCCCAAAGTCCACCAGCAAGTCCTGCTACTATCATTGTCACAGGTATATGGATTATAGCTGGTAAATCTAAACTGTAACCTAATATAGTTGCAACTAATGCACCTATTATAAACTGACCTTCTGCACCTATATTAAATAAACCTGTTTTAAAAGCAAATGCTATAGATAAACCAGTAAGAATATATGGTGTTGCCTTTATAATAGTCCAAGCTATATATTTAGGTTTTCCTATAATACCTTCTATCATTGCTCCGTAAACTACTATTGGGTCATTTCCTGATATAACAAGAACTATCGCTCCAACAAGTAAACCAAGAGCTATTGATAATAACGAAAACTTAACTGCATCATTAAAAAAAGAAACTTTATTTTTAGCTTTTAAACTATTTTCCATTGCTGTCACCTCCTGCCATCATCATTCCTAGTTCATTTTCATCCGTTTCTTTAGCATCTACTATACCAACTATTTTACCTTCGTATATAACTGCTATTCTATCAGATACATTCATAACTTCATCTAATTCTAAGGATACTAAAAGAACTGCATTTCCTGCATCTCTTTGTTCTACTAATGATTTATGAACGAACTCTATAGCACCTACATCTAGACCTCTAGTTGGCTGAGTTGCTATTAATAATTGAGGCTCATGACTATCTTGTCTTGAAGCTTCTATATTTGTAACTTCTCTACCTATTATAATCTTTTGTTGGTTACCACCTGATAACCCTCTTGCTTTGGCATTAAGATCATTTGGTCTAACATCAAATCTATCAATTATATGCTGAGCTTGTTCATTTATCGCTTCTGGATTTAATATTCCATTTTTAGAATATTTATTTTCTTTGTAGTTTTGTAATACAACATTCTCAGCAACAGTATAATCTAGTACAAGACCTCTTTTTTGTCTATCTTCTGGAATATTTTTTATTCCTTTTTTAAATATTTGTTTTGGAGTATTATTTACAACTGTATCTCCATTGATTTCTATAATACCTGATTCAACTTTTCTAAGTCCTGTAAGAGCTTCAACTAACTCTGACTGACCGTTTCCATCGATACCAGCAATTCCTAATATTTCTCCAGCTTTTACTTCTAAAGATAATCCGTCAACAACATTTATTTTTCTATTATCTTTAACAATTAAATTATTTACATTTAATACTGTTTTTGTAGGTTTTGCTTCTTCCTTATCAACTTTAAAGTTAACTTCTCTTCCGACCATCATCTCTGCTAGGTCATTTTCTGTAACATCAGATACCTTTACTGTATCTATGTACTTACCTCTTCTAATTACAGTACAATAATCTGCTATAGCTTTTATTTCTTTAAGTTTATGAGTAATTATTATTACTGATTTACCCTCTTTTGTTAAGTTTCTTATTATATTAATAAGCTCTGTTATTTCTTGTGGAGTTAAAACAGCTGTAGGTTCATCAAGTATAAGAGTTTCAGCACCTCTATATAATGCTTTTAATATCTCAACCCTTTGTTGCATACCTACTGTTATATCTTGTATTTTTGACATTGGATCAACAAATAATCCATATTTTTCAGATATCTCCTTAACATCTTTAATTGCCTTTTTCATGTCTAGAGCACCTAAATTTGCAGTTGGCTCTGTTCCTAATATGATGTTTTCTGCAACTGTAAAAGGTTGAACAAGCATGAAATGTTGATGTACCATACCTATTCCTTTTGATATAGCTACATTGGGATTACTTATGTCTACTAATTCTCCATTTATATAAATCTCTCCTGATGTAGGATTATAAAGTCCATATAATATATTCATAAGAGTAGACTTACCTGCTCCATTTTCTCCTAAAAGCGCATGTACCTCACCTTTATGTACAGTCAAATTTATATTGTCGTTTGCTACAAAATCGCCGAACTTTTTAGTTATATTCTTCATTTCAACAACCTTTTGACTGTAGTCTATGATATTGTTGTTCATAGCTATTTTTGTCCTCCTTGTCTGACTATATTTATTCAAAATAAAAAATGGATAATATACCTATATATTATCCATAAATGACATAATCTATTTGTTAGGTAAATTAAATTTTTTATGGATTTAATATTTATTTTTTCCTTTATAATTATTTATCTATTAATGCAATACTAAAATCGCAATTTAATTTCCATTAAGGTATTTATTATATTTAATTTAAACAAGTAAATTATCATTCGATTACTAATTATATATTTTGTAAAATAGTATAACATTTAATTATTATATTGTAATTAGTATGTAATATTTGCATTAACAATTATATCATTTTATAATATTTTTGCCAATAATAATTCTTCTCAATAATAAAAAAACAATATATACTACTTTGTTTGTTTCGATAAAAAAATATTCCATTGAAATGACTTAATATTTCAATGGAATATCATTTATATTTTTACTATAAAATAGTTAATTATTATTTATCTCCGTATGCTTTTTTATATTCTTCCTCAGTAGATGGAACTACTATTTTTCCATCAACTATTTCTTTAGATTTTTCATCAACAAAGCTTAATACTTCAGCTGGAACATTTTTTTCACTAGTTGGAGCTATACCAACTCCACCAGTAGCTAAAGTATTTATTTTAACTTCACCAGGTTTGTAAGATCCATCAACTAAAGCTTTTACCATATCACCAACAGCTATATTAACATTTTTCATTGCTGAAGTTATTACGTTATCTGGAGCTAAATCATTTTGGTCTTTATCAACACCTATAGCATATTTTCCTGCTTCTTTAACAGCTTCTATAGCACCTATACCTGCAGCACCAGCACATGGGAATATTACATCAACACCATTAGACATCATTGAATTAGCTATAGATTTTCCTAAAGCTGAATCAGAAAAACTATTTGCATATTGAGCTAATATCTCAGCTTTTGGGTTAGCATCTTTAACACCAGCTTTGAATCCATATTCAAATTTAGCTAAAACTGATGATTTCATACCACCTATGAAAGCAACTTTGTTAGTTTCAGTCATTTTACCAGCTATTAATCCTACTAAGTATCCTGATACATTATCTTCAAATACTAAAGAAGTTACGTTTTCTGGTTGTTTTTCGTAAGAATGGTCAACTATAGCAAATTGTTGCTCTGGATAAGCCTTTGCAGCTTCTTCTATTGCATCTGCTAATTTATATCCTACACCTATTATTAAATCTAATTCTTCATCTGCAAATTGTTCTATGTTTGGTTTGTAATCTGCATCTTGTTTTGATTCTAAGTATTTAACTTTTACTTTATCTTCGCCTAATTCTTTCTCTACAGCTTGTAATCCTTCCCAAGTAGTTTGGTTGAATGATTCATCGTGTACTCCACCAACATCTGTTATCATACCTACTGTTACCTTGTCTGTGTTTGATGCAGAATCTTTAGATCCACATCCAACTAATAATCCTACTGACATCATCATAGTTAATGATAAAGCAACTATTTTTTTAAATTTCATGAGTTCCTCCTAAAAAAGTAATATAAATTTCATCTTTTCTAGTATATTTTATACTATTTTATTCAATTTATCCATACAAAATTAAATATTTTTATAATTTAAATTACTTTATTACTTATTTTTCTAAATATGCTACACTATTTATCCCGCTAATTATACTTAATCCGATAATATTTTACTTTTTTAATACTAAATAATCAAATTCATATTAAAATTTTTATTTTATAATAAAAAAAGAGGTATTTAAATTCCTCTTTTTCTATTATTTTTTATTTACTTTTTAAAACAAAGTATTCCACTTACACCAGGTCCTGAGTGAGCACCTATACAAGTTCCAACCATAAAATATCCTATTTTTTTAGGTTTAAATACTTCTGTAGCAATTTGAGTTAATTTTTCTCTTTCCTTCAAATCATCACTGTATCCTATATATATTTCGTCTTGTTCTATATCATTGCCAAGCTTTTCTTTCATTAAGTCAACCATCTTATTGATTGCATTTTTCTTACCTCTAACTTGGCCAGCCTGAGAAACTAATCCATCCTTGACTTCCAATATAGGTTTAATATTTAATATACTACCAACAGCAGCTTTTGTAGAAGATATTCTTCCTCCTTTTTGAAGATACTCTAGAGTATCTACAGAAAACATTAGTATAGATTTTTCTTTTAATCTATCTAATTCTTCAAATATCTCTTCTATACTTTTTCCTTCATTGATTAATTCGGCAGCTTTAACAACAAATATTCCGGCACCAAAACTAAAATTATAAGTATCATATATATGTATTTCACCTTCAGAATCATTTTTTGCCATTGTAGCGCTTTGGCATGTTCCTGTTGCTGCTGACGAACCTGATATATATAATACTGTTTTGCCCTCATTAACGTATTTATCAAATATTTCTTTAAATTGAGCATATGTAGCTTGAGATGTTTTTGGATGTACATTTTTTTCTCTTAATATTTTATAAAACTCTTCTGACTTTATATCTATTCCATCTTTATATTCTTTGCCTTCTAATATAAGAGTTAAAGGTATCACATCTATATCATATTGCTCTAAATATTCTTTATTAACATCTGATAAACTATCACATATTATTTTTATGTTATTCATCCCATTAATATCCTTTCTTAGATTAGTAGATTTTTATAAATTATCTCATATTTGGATAACCAATTTGCCTTAAGGCCTCATAAACAACTATAGCAACCGAATTAGATAAGTTTAACGATCTAGCTTTTTCTAATTTCACCATAGGTATTCTCATGCAAGTTTCTTTATTTTCCGCTAAAAGGCTTTCTGGTAAACCCTTTGTTTCTTTTCCAAATACTACAAAACATCCATCCTCAAATTCCATATCTGAATGAGCTTTATCAGTTTTTGTTGTTGAATAGAAAAATTTAGAATCAGGATATTTTGCTTGTAATTCTTCAAAACTATCATAATATTTAATATCTGAAATATCCCAGTAATCAAGACCAGATCTTTTTAAGTATTTATCTTGTAATGAAAAACCCAGTGGTCTTATTAAATGCAAAGTTGCTCCTGTATTAGCACAAGTTCTTATTATATTACCTGTATTTTGAGGTATCTCAGGTTCTACTAGTACCACATTTATTGACATAATGTTCCTCCGTTTAATTGCTCTAATAAATTTTAATATATCGCTTAATTTTAAGCCTTCTTATTTAACCTAAATACATTATAACAGAAAATTCTTTTAATAATAGCCGGTTTTTTATTAGATATTACTTTCTCTCTTGTTTTGTGCCATATATAATTACTTTTTCTTGAGGTGGATAATAACTTTCCCCTATATATTCTCTTTTATTGCCCGATTCATTTTTATAAATTCTATAAGTTTTTACTTTATATCCTTTTCTACCTTCCTGTTCAATAACTTTTTCTCCAAAATCATATTTTTCGCTATTTTTCTTTACTACTTTATTATTAATTATGTCAGTGACCTCTGTTGTAACTTCTATATTCATTTTATCCTTACTATTTCCATAAATTGTAGATACAATTTTATTATTATGAACTTCATTATATATTAAAACAGGGTTATTAAATTTATTACTAAATTTTAAATCTATACATCCTCTTGATACCGTAGCATCCCTTCCTTTTTCAATGTATTTACTTGGTATAGAATGATTTTTTACATTAACTATTTCCATACCTGAATACAAAGCAGCATTATAGATTGTGCTAGAAACTTGGCACATGCCTCCTCCTATTCCTTTTTCTGATTTACCATTTATTATTATAGGCGCTTCCTTTAAGTACTTTCCTATATGAGACTTTTCTATATTAGAGTTAAATGAAAATACTTCTCCTGGCTCAAGTAAAATATTATTAGTCGCATATGATGCTAATTTAATATTACTACTTCTATTTTTACTTTTTGGATTGAAATATGTCTCAAATTTACCTAAAACAGAATTAACTTGACTTAGCTGGCTGTATAAATAATGTGGCTTGATATCGGATATAGGTATAATTACATCTTTTTTATCTATGTTTTTTATATTGCTTATTAATGCTTGTCTCAATTCACTTTTATTTAATTTATGTCCATATTTTTCTTTAGTAACCATGATATTATCATTACTAACTCTTATAGTTGAATTAACAGGTTTTCTATAAACTTCTTTATCAATATATTTTATATAATCTTCTAATTTTTTTTCATTGTAAGTTATATTATAATCCAAAATAACTTTGTGCCCCATATTTAAATTAGCTTTAAGTTTTAAATCAGATATAAATCCCTCACTTCTTCCAATTCCATAAGCTTCTTCTACTAGTTCATCAACATTATAGTCAATGCCTATTTCTTTTTTAGAAAAAACATATTCTTTATTATTCATCTTCAATATAAAAGAATTATTATTACTTAATGTCTCATCTATTTTATTTTTAGCTTCATTTTTTGTTAAATTTGATAAATCTATATCTCTTACATATACATTTTTGTGTATTTTACATTTAAGTCCAATGGCATCGCTTAAGACTACATTGTTGAATGATATTATAATTAACGATAAAAATATTGCAATCTTAAGTTTTTTCAAGAGTATCATTCCTTTCCTTGATAGTAATCACAATCATCTTTTATAGGGCATAATTCACACTCTGGTTTCCTAGCTTTACATAATCTTCTTCCATGAAAAATTAAAACATGATGTGAATGGGACCATCTATGTTTAGGTATAACATCCATTAATGCAAATTCTGTTTTTTCTGGAGTTTTAGTATTTACTATACCTATTCTATTCGAAACTCTAAAAACATGTGTATCTACAGCTATTGCATCTTTATTAAATGCATTACTTAAAACAACATCTGCAGTTTTTCGCCCTACACCAGGTAATTTAATAAGTTCTTCTAATGTATCTGGAACTTCTCCATTATAATCTCTACATAACATTTCAGATGTAGCCTTAATTTTTTTAGCTTTACTTTTATAAAGTCCACATGTCCTTATTTCTTCCATTATTTCTTCTTCCGACAGTTTAGCAAAATCCTTAGCTGTATTATACTTTTTAAACAGTTCTCTTGTTACAATATTTACCCTTACATCGGTACATTGAGCTGATAATATAGTTGCTATCAATAACTCAAATGCTGTTGTATGTTCTAACTCACAATGAGCATCTGGATACAATTCTTCTAATTTATCTAAAATTTCATTTACATTTTTCATTTTATTTCCCCCTTATTTGATCTTTTACTTTTATTATCTATAAATTTAATTAATTTATAACAAAGTAGTTCTTTTCAATTTTTTGATTTTTTGTATTAAAAAAGCAAAAACTTTATAAGTTCTTGCTTTTAATTATATCAATATATTTAATCTTTTTTTAATTCTTTTGATTGATTATAAATATCTAACTTGTTTTTTACCATTATTTTTATATCTTCAAACATCTTATTCATTAAAATTTCTGTTGCTTCTTCGATAGAATTTATTGGATAGATATTAAAATTACCTTTTTCTATAGATTCTTCTATTTCTCTAGATAAGATTAAGTTATCCATATTATCTTTTGGTAGAATTACTCCATAAATTTTATTTTCAAATCCTCTTTTTTTGCAAATATTATAAAATCCTTCTATTTTTTCAGTTATACCTCCTACTACTTGTATATCTCCTTTTTGATTAATTGAGCCTGTAACTGCAATATTTTGCTTAATAGGAACCCCACTTAATGAAGAAAGTAGGGCACATAACTCAGCTAAAGTCGCACTATCCCCATCTATCCCTCCATAATTTTGCTCAAAACAAATAAAAGCATTCATAGATAAAGGATATTCTTGTGCAAAGTTTTCTGTTAAATAACCTTGTAGAATTAATACTCCTTTACTATGTATAGGACCACTCATTTTCACTTCTCTCTCAATATTTATAATGCCTTTATTTCCCATACTAGTAGTTACACTTATTCTTGACGGACGACCAAAACAATATTCTCCCATAGAATAGACAGAAAGCCCATTTATTACCCCAACTCTTGATCCTTCAGTATCTATCATTATTGTATTATTATCAAAAAACTCATCTAATTTATTTTCTATCTTATTTAATCTATTTCTTTTTTCTAATACAGCTCTTTGAACATCCTCAATTTGAACAAATTGTCTATTTTCAATTTCAGCAAACATATTAGCCTCTGTTACTATTTCTAATAATTTATTAAAATCTGTAGATAATTTTTTCTTATTTCCAACAATTTTTGTACTTTGCTTTATAATATCCTCTACAGCATCATAAGTAAAATGTTTGAAGTTATTTTTATTACATTGAAAAGATATAAATCTAGCTATCCCATCTTCAGTATTTTCATTTCTATCCATCTCATTATCAAAATCAACAAACACTTTGAAATATTTGCTAAATTCTTCATCATACTTATAAAGTGTATCGTAAATATAATTACTTCCTATTAAAATAATTTTCACGTCAAATGGTATATCTTCCGGTTCAATTGACACTTTTGTATCTATAGATATCTTTTGTGATTGTATGGCTTTTTTCAATAACTCCCAAGACATAGGATAAGATAAAAGTTGCTGTGCATATAATACTAAATACCCTCCATTAGCTTTTTGTAATGATCCTGCAAAAATTTTAGTAAAATCAGTTTTTATATTACCATTATTATAATCATATTCCACCTTTCCAAAAAGTTGAGATGGACTTGGATTAGTTTCTACTATTATAGGGGCATAATCATTGTCTTGATTATCTACAAATAAATTAACACTATATTTCAAAAAACTATCTTTACTAAAGTAATCTCTCAATTCTTCATCCTCTAAATAGAATAATTCTAAGTTTTTCAAAATATCATCACGTATATTATCAAGATACTCAATAATTTTATCCTGCCCTTCATACTTTTCCTTAAGTTCTCTAATATGCGGATCTATAACTACTCTACCAACCTCTTCTTCTATTTCTTCTATTATAGTTCTTATTTTTTCCTCTATTTCCCTAATTTGATAAACTACTTTTATAGCAACACCCTCTAGTTCTTTCTTTATTTTAAAGAATTCTTCTGAAGAAATCTCATCCTCAAAATTATCATCTAAAGGTACAAATACCATCCCAACTTTGCTACTCTTTAATTTGAATCCCTTTTCTTCTCCATAGTCCTTTATTTCTTTTACCAATTCCTCTTTTTGTAATTCATATTGCTCCAGCAAAGAATTTTTATTAACTTCATATTCTTCACTATCAAATGCCTCTCTTATCTCATCAAACAATCTATCTATCATTTCATCAATATCTTCTTTAAATAATTTTCCTATTCCTCTATCTACACTTATTACAATTGGGCTTCTTTGGTTATCAAAATTATAAACATAACACCAATCTTTATGTTGGCTTTTTGTTTTAGCATATTCATCCAATACTTTCATTGTATAAGTACTCTTACCTGTTCCAGAGTTACCTGCTACATATATGTTATAAGCTGGATTATTTATTTTCAAACCCAGCTCCATTGCTGCTACAGCTCTTTCCTGTCCTAAAATATCTTTTAAAGGTTCTATTTCTGACGTATTATTGAATTTTTGCATATTATTCCCCTTTCTATCTGTTAATAATTTATATAAATTTTCATCATGCTCCTACATAAGCTTTATAAATTATATGTAACTAATATCTTCTAATATCCCTTATTAATTTTTATTAAAATGAAAAGTCTATGAATTATTATTTCATAGACTTCTCAAAAACTATATCCATATTACGTTTTATTATTTTTCTACCTCTCCAGCTAAAAGCTCTATCACCGTACCTCCTCTTAAACTCTTTATTAGATATAGAATTAATTTCTTCTTCATCTAATTTAGTAATTATATTATTTTTAAACTTATCTATGCTTGTTAGTTCTATGTTTTTATTATGAGGACATACATCTTGACATATATCGCACCCAAATATCATTTTATTATCTTTTATTTTTTTAATTTCTTCTTCTGACAAATCTTCCTTTTTCTGTGTTAAATATGATAAACATTTCTTAGGATTCATCTTATAATTTCCTTCTAATGCATTTCCCGGACAATATTTTACACATTTATTACAATTCATACAGTTTTTATTATTTGGCTTGTCATATTCTAAGTTTAAATTATTAACTATGTATCCTATAAACACATAAGATCCATATTTGTCAGTTATTATATTATTATTAATACCATAATATCCAATACCAGATAAATAAGCTAAATATCTATCTACCAAAGGCCCATTATCTGCAAATATTTTATATTCAAAATCACTTTCTTGATTTTTTATTTCTTCACATATTTCTGTAAATATTTCCTTTATGACTAAGTGGTAATCTTGCCCATAACAGTATTTAGATATATTAGAATCATATTCTTTTCCTAAATAATAAGGAAATGCACATACTATGATAGATTTAGCATTCTCCATTATTAATCTAGGGTTTGTTCTCTTTTCCAAATCAGGCTCTTCCATACCAGTTGTTAGACCTTTGTTCACTTTATCTTGTAATATTTCTTTTAAATCATTATATGGCCCAACAGGTGCAACCCCAATTGTATCTATCCCTCTATCTTTAAAAAGCTTTATTATTTTTTCTTTATACATAAAATATCCTTTCTTTAAATCCTCTTTAGTTTTATAATAAACTAGTGATAAGGAAGTGATAATTTGATTAAACTAACAATCCCAGGCAGACCTATTAGTAAATCTAATTTTAAACTTCATAACGTTCATGGTCAAGCTTGGATGCCTTCAAAAGGAAAATATTCTAAATATGTTGCTTACGAAAACATGATTGCCGGTTATATAAATACCCAATATCATGGCGAAGTAATAGAAGAAGATTTAATAACAGTTATGAAGTTGTATTTTCCTAACAAACGAATGGGAGATTTACATAACTACCCTAAAAGTATTTGTGATGGAATCGAAAAAAGCGGCATCATAAAAAATGATAAACAATTAAAACCTGTATTATTATTCGACTTTATTGATAAAGAGAATCCTAGAGTGGAAATTGAACTTTACCCGGTTTCCAAGTATAATGTTACATACGACATTATTTCAAAATAATAAAATCTTATACTAATTTAGGAAAATTCTATAAGTACATTTTTAAACTAGAATAAATCTTTATGTTTTAAATATAAGAAAATTACAAATATTAATATTAGGAGGAATCTTTATATGGAAAATATGTTAAGTGATATAATTGTATCTAATAGAAAACATACAGCTAATGGACAAGTTGCCAGTTATATTCCTGAATTAAAGAAAGCAAATGGTGATGATTTGGGAATATGCATAATAGACAAATATAATAACATTTATTGTGCTGGTGATTATAATAAAAAATTCACTATACAGAGTATTTCTAAAACAATCGTACTTGCTATGGCTTTAATGGATAATGAATGGGACTATGTATTTTCAAAGGTTGGAATGGAACCAAGTGGAGATCCTTTTAATTCTATAATGAAATTAGAAACAAATGATACTAAAATACCTTGCAATCCAATGATAAATGCAGGTGCAATAGCAACTACCTCTTTAATTAAGGGTAAAAATCTAAAAGATAAAGAAGAAAGAATGTTATCCTTCTTTAGAAAATTAGCTAAAAATGATAGTCTACAAATTAATAAATCTGTATATGAGTCAGAAAAACTAACTGGAAATAGAAATAGAGCTATGGCTTATCTATTGAAAAATGATGGCGTCATAGAAGGAGATGTTGATGAAACTCTAGATCTTTATTTCAAACAATGTTCAATAGAAGTAAGCGTAATAGACTTAGCTAGAATAGGACTATTATTTGCAAACTATGGTATTGATATAGAAACAGGAGAAAGAGTTATTAGTGAGAATATATCTAGAATGATAAAGACATTTATGGTTACTTGTGGAATGTATGATGCTTCTGGAGAATTTGCATTAAAAGTTGGTATACCTGCTAAATCCGGTGTTGGTGGTGGTATAATGGCATCCATTCCAAATAGAATGGGTATCGGTGTATTTGGACCATCTTTAGATAAAAAAGGGAATAGTATAGCTGGATTAAAAGTCCTTGAAGAGTTATCTCAAAGACTATCATTAAGTATTTTCTAGCACATATACTTGTTTTTTATAACAGAACTTATAAATTAATTTTGCACGATTCATTATTTTAAATAAAAAGCTATGAATAATCATTTTCATAGCTTTTTATTTGTATATTTACATCAATTTTTATATTTTAAATTCTAGTATTTTTAATATATATTT
Source organism: Terrisporobacter mayombei (assembly GCF_014333445.1). Lineage (GTDB taxonomy): Bacteria > Bacillota > Clostridia > Peptostreptococcales > Peptostreptococcaceae > Terrisporobacter > Terrisporobacter mayombei_A. The sequence continues at coordinate 60,445 of NZ_JACRYU010000012.1, forward strand.
ATTTGAACAATTATGACACATTATATTCTTATTTATTAACTTCAAGCTTTTCACATACATTCTTCAACATTTTTCTAATAGGAAGATTATAAGGGCATTTTTCTTCACATAATCCACATTCTGTACAACTAGTAGCTTTGCCATCACCTAAAGATTCATATCTTTCTAACGCCCATTCTTTTAGATTATATCTTGTAAAATACCCTTCCATTAAAAAATTCTGAGGTATATTAACATTATTGGGACATGGCAAACAATATTCGCATCTCCTACAGAAGTTTCCATTTAATTCTTTTCTAATCTTTTCAATTTTCTCATTATCTTTTGGTGTCAGATTTAAATCTTGAAGAACTGAAACATTTTCTTGTACTTCTTTTACATTATTCATACCAGGTATTGCAACATCAATATATTCTTTCGATAATATATATTTTATAGCTAATGCTCCATCATCTATTGCTCCACCTGCTAAAGGTTTCATAGTTATAGTACCTATGCCTTTTTTATGAGCTTTTCTAAAAACTGCATCAGCTTGATCTTCAACTATATTATAAGGAAATTGTATTGTTGCAAACTTATCTCCTTCAACTATTTTTTCAATTACTTCTAAACTATGACTTGTAATACCAATATTTTTGATTTTACCTTCTTCTTTTGCTTCTAATAAAGCCTTGTAAGCCTTATCATCATCAAATATTGTATCATACTCTACTGGTTTAATATTATGTATTTGGTATAAATCTATATAATCAGTTTTTAAATTACTTAAACTTATTTCTATATCTTTTTTCATACTCTCATAATCTCTAGACATGCTTTTTGTTGCTATATAGAATTTTCCTCTTCTACCTTGCAACGCATTACCTATATACTCTTCACTTACAGTGTATCCTCTTGCTGTATCTATGAAATTTATACCTTGACTTTCTAATTCATCAATTACTATATTTGTTTCTTCTTGTGTTATTCTCTGAATTGGTATTCCACCAAACCCAACTCTCTTAATTTTTATATCTGTATTCCCAAGATTTCTCATTAAACTTTCCCCCTTAATATTTATATCTATAGTATATAATATACAAGTCTTACTCAGTATACAATTTTATAAATAAAAAATTCACTTCAGGCAACGATCTTGCTCAAAATGTCCTTTTTACATCTACATATTTTTGGGTATTTCTTTATTCTATAGATTATCCTCACATTCAGAAGCAATATAATATTCTAGTAAATAAAAAAGTATCAACCAAAGTTGATACTCTACATACTAGTTATTAATTTCTGAAGGAATTGCAAACATCACTATATCATGTTTCTTTTCATCTTCTCTATCATTATTATCTCTTTTTGATAACATCTCATCTATTTTAAATTTAACAGTACTTCTTAATTCTTTTATTTCATCTTGAGTTAAAAGAATATCATCATATTCTAATACGTTGTCCCCATTTAAAGCTCCCACTTCAGCAGCATCGTAAAATGATTCTATAGTATCATCAAAGTCTGATATTGATATATAATCAGTTTCTATATCTTGTTCCAAAGTATAATCAATTATTTTTCTACTTATTACTATGTTATTTGCAGTTGGATAATAATACTTCTCTACAATACCTGATTTAATCTTTTCTTCAACTAATTCCAATATCCCCACATTATATAATGTTTTAATATGATAGTTAATTTTTGCATGTGGCTCATCTAGTATTTCAGATAATTGTTTAGCTGATAAAGGTTCAGATTCAAACGTTTTCAGAATATCAACTCTACGAGGATGAGCAATTGCTTTGATACAATCTAAATCTCTCAATACTAATACTTCTTTCATATATTACACCCCTAAAAAATTTTTTTATTTAATATAATCCCATTATATATTAAACTGTATATAATTGTCAAAAACTTCTACATGATTAAATTTATTTTTTCACTTTTTTTTAAAAATTCTTTCAATTTTTGATAATAGTTAAAACTATAGCATTTTTAAGTAAATCACTTTCTAATTTGTAAGATTAATACAACTAAAAAAATATTATTATGTAATTATTGCAATAAAATTTAATTTGCCACTATAATAAAAAAACGAACTAAAAAGTTCGTCTTTTAATCAATTATTTTACTTCCACCTATAAATTCTCTTAAAATAGATGTAGGCGGCAAATCAGATATATCTTTTAATTCAACAAAGTATTGAAGAAATTTTAATATTCTATTAGCTTCTAAATACGCTTCACTTTCTGTATCTATATCTTCTAATAAAGGTCTTACATATGATTTTAATATGGCTAACTCATATACACAAGATGAATTAAATATGATATCCGCTTCCTCTTGATATGGAAAAATATTTTGTTTTTCTCCTCTTCGCACAGACTCCCATGTTAAAATAGTCCTTTTAGCATCATGTCCTCTAAATTGATTGTCTCTAACAATTCTTCTTATAAGTCTTAAATCTGTTGTTGGTATTCTATTATGTTCGTCTAAATTTATTTGAGTTAGCACACTTAGATATATTTTAAATTTATCTTTATCCGGAATAGATGAAGTTAACATAGGATTTAAACCATGTATACCTTCTAATATTATTGGCTGATTTTTTTCTATTTTAAGTTTTTTTCCTTCTTCACTTTTCCCAAGCTTAAAATTAAATCTAGGTATAGTTACTTCCTTTCCTTCTAATAAATCACTTAAATCTTTATTGAACCTTTCTAAATCTATAGCATATATAGATTCAAAATCATAATTACCGAACTCATCCAAAGGAGTTTTATCTCTGTCTACAAAATAATCATCTAAAGATATTGGTACAGGAAATAAATTATTTACTTTCAATTGAGTAGATAATCTATGAGCGAAGCTAGTCTTTCCTGAAGAAGATGGAGCAGCAATTAATATTATTCTTTTATTTTCTTCTTTTATTATGTCTGCAATATTTCCTAATTTTTTTTCTTGTAATGCTTCTACTGTTCTTATTAAATCTCCATATTTGTTACTTTCTATTATTTTATTCAATGATAAAACTGTGTCAACACCCATAAGCTTTGACCAATTTTCCATTTCTCTATAAATATTTGATAATTTAGGTTGTGGTATAAATTCTTTCAATTTATGCTTATTATATTCACTTGGTCCAATAAGTATAAATCCACCTTCATATTCTATTAAATCAAATACTTTTAAGTGTCCTGTTGATGGTAACATGTGTCCATAAAAATGATCTACATAATTATTACATTTATATATTTTCACATCATCATATTCTTTATAATCTAATAATTCTGCTTTACTAGGCATATTATGTTTCTTAAAAAGTTCTATAGCTTCTTTTTTGGTAATAACATTCTTTTCTATAGGATAGTCTTTGTCTATGACTTCCTGCATTTTTTTCTTTATATCATCTTTATCTCTTTCAGTTAATATTTTATTTGTATGAACTTCACAATATAACCCATTAGATAAAGAATGCTCTATTGTAACTTTGCAATTATCGTATAACTCTTCGCAAGCCATTATAAATACAAGAGTTAGGGACCTAGAATAAGTTCTATAGCCATCAATATTATTTGTATCTAAAAATCTAATATTACAATCCTGAGTTATTATAGTAGTTAATTCCTTTAGCTTATTATCTATAGATGCAAGAGTAATATATCCATCATAATTATCCTCTATTTCAGAGGCAATATCTTGTAATTTTATTCCCTCTGAGTCATCTTCTATTAAAAAGTTTCTTATTTCACCATCAATATTTAAATTTAATTGCTTCATATTAACTACCCCTTTACTATTTTATTCTAATAGTCCGATTTTATTAAAAGGATATAATCTGACAAAAACTTTTCCTAATATATCAGATTCATTGATAAATCCTACTTCATCATATCTACTATCTAAACTAATATCTCTATTGTCACCTAAAACAAAAACTGTTCCTTCCGGTACAACAGTATCGATATTTCCTTCTGTTATTTCATCACCTATATAAGGTTCATTTAATTCTTCTCCATTTACATATACTTTTGAATTCTCTATCTTAACTGTGTCTCCACCAATGCCTATTACCCTTTTTACTAAATCTTTACTTGTTCCGTCGTCTTGTTGTAAGTTAGATTCAAAAACTATAATATCTCCACGCTCTGGCTCTCCAAATTTATAAGCCATCCTATTTATAATTAAATAATCTCCTTCTTCTAGTGTAGAATACATAGATTCTCCCCTTACTAAAGTAGGTTTTATAAATTGTGTTATTAAAAAGGCAAATACTATAGCTAATGCAAATACCTTAATCCACTCAAAAATTTCTTTTTTTACTTTTTCACTCAAAATATCATCTCCTCAATAATATGCAATTCTATAAAATATGCTACTTATAGTTATACTAATTTATTCAAAAGTTAACAAGTACAATATTTTATATTATTAAATTTAAATTTTATCTTATTCATATTTTTTAAAACTTTTCTACAACAATTTAAGTATAGTTAATTCTAAGGCCTTTTGGATAGTGATTTTTTAAAATTCCATTAGACTCTTTACCCCATCCTAAAGGTATTCCTTCTATAGAAACTAATACCCATCCTCTACTTTGGTTTGTATTAAGGGTATTTCCTCTTAAATATTCTAATGCTTTAGTATCATCTATTTTTAAATCTTCCACATATTTAGCATCATCTATTTTCAAATAATGTGACAATGCATGGGATGGCTCAAATCTATTTTTCTTAAGAATACCTAAATGAAGACCATTTCTAAGTACCTTTAGTTTTTTAGTATCAGGACAATTATCTGGTAATAAATATAAATTTTCACCTTTCAAATAAAAATCGCCTTTTATTTCTATATTTAAAAATTTCTTTTCAAATTCTCTATAATCTTTTAATTCCTTATTTAGCGACTTCGTTTTAATTTTTTTTATATAACATTCTTCATCACGATTCTTTCTAATTTTTGCAACAAAATGTCCTTCACCCTTAACTTGATGAGGCCAAAGTCTGTGCATTTCTATAAGTTCGGCATCATCAAACTCATTTATAAATTCATTAATAACATCTTCATTTTCTTCTTTTGCAAAAGTACATGTAGAGTAAACTAGAATTCCATCTTTTTTTAGCATCTTAAATCCATCTCGTATTATTTCTTTTTGTATAGATTGGCATTCTAATACTTTACTATAACTCCAATCTTTTATAGCAACTTCATCCTTTCTGAACATTCCTTGACCAGAACAAGGTGCATCTATAACTATTTTATCAAAGTATCCTGTAAATACATTTCTCAAACTGGATGAATCTGTATTTGTAATAATACAATTTTTAGCTCCAAACCTTTCTAAATTCTCTCCTAAAGCCTTGATTCTAGTAGGGTTTATTTCATTAGATACTAATAAGCCTGTATTATTTAATTTCGATAATATGTATGTTGATTTTCCTCCAGGTGCTGCACATAGATCTAATACTCTATCACCTTCTTGTACATCTAGTTTCGGAACTACACTCATAGCAGAAGGTTCTTGTAAATAATATGCACCGCTTTCATGAAGAGGATTTTTCCCTGGCCTATCTATAGATTCATCATAATAAAACCCTTCCTTAGCCCATGGTATATTTGTTAATTGAAATAAATCTAAATCCAATAATTCTTGCTTACTTATTTTCATAGTATTTAGCCTTAAACCAGTAGTTTTTGGTTCATCATAACTTTTTAAGAAATTATCAAATTCATGTCCTAAAATTTCTTTCATCTCGTCTAAAAATTGTTGTGGTAGATTAGTCAATTTTATCTCCCTTTCCATTCTTATATTTTCGCTTATAAAATCTTATCTTTGAATATAATGTAAATTTATCTATCTTATCTAAGTTAATCTTCCATAAAAAGATTATATATACTACAAAGACTATAATAGCCCATCTATATCCTATCATCAAGATAAAATCAAAAACTCCATGAAGTAATATGGGTATTATAATTGCATACGCTAAGTATTTATTTTTTCTTTTTTTCTCTTTTTCAAATTTATATTTTGAAATATAATAACCCATAGTTATTGCAAACATTATATGAGAAGGTATTGATATCAATCCTCTAGTTATTCCTAGCTGTAAATATAAATCACTACTCTCTCTCATTAAGTATATTATATTTTCAATTGTTGCAAATCCTAATGATAAAAAAACCGAATAAACTATACCATCAATCTTTTCATTAAAATCTTTATCCTTTAATAAAATAGGTATTAATATAATAGCTTTTAATCCTTCTTCTGTAAATGCCGTTATAAAAAATGCAATATATAAATCCTTTGCAATTCCAGTGAATATATCAAGTCTGTTTAAATACAATTCAAAAACTATAGCTAAAATACTTACTACTATTCCTAGCATAAAGTATGTTATTAACTTAATAATAGGCTCTTTTTCATATTTATCTCTTAAGCGTATCCAATATATAAAAATAGATACAGGTACTAATGCTAAAATTAATAAATAAATTTTCATATTTTAATATAACCTTTCTTTGCATATATATTATTATCTAAAAATCTCATTTTAATATCTATTATCCCCATTACTAAAAAAATTTAATATTATCATTTTTAATTACTATTTTTCTTAACAAAATTAATATTTTTTTCATAGAATAAACTAGAATGTGAACAGCTTAGTTTATAAATAGAAAGGGTGATTATATGCAAGATGGTTTCTTAACGGTTAGTGTTATAGATTCTTCTACTAATAGACCTATTCAGAATGCTTCTGTAAATATTTATGGTTTAGATGAAGAATATAATAATACTGGTATTGTTTATAGTGATTTGCAAACTAATGAATCTGGGCAAGTAACAAATTTAACCCTAGAAGCGCCAGATATTGTTTATTCTTTAGAGCCTTCTGATGTAAAACCTTACAGTGAATATATTGTAGAAGTTACCTCTGAAGGCTATGATACAGTAATAATAAATGGTTCTCAAATATTGCCTACTGAAACAGCATTGCAAGGTATTCCTATGACACCACTAAATAGAAAAAAAGGTTCTAGAAAAAGACAATCTGAAGACATATATGATATATCTGCACATACACTTTGGGGTAACTTTCCTCCTAAAATCCCAGAAAGTAGTTTGAAACCACTCCCTCCACCTACAGGATTTGTTGTCTTAGATGAACCTGTTGTTCCAGAGTTTATAGTGGTTCATGATGGTCTTCCAGAAAATACGAGCGCTCAAAATTATTGGGTACCTTTTAAAGAATATATAAAAAATGTTGCATCTTCTGAAATTTACTCCACTTGGCCAGAACAGACCATATATGCAAATGTTATAGCAATAATTTCATTTACTTTAAATAGAGTTTTTACTGAATGGTATAGAAATAAAGGATATAACTTTACAATTACTTCTTCTACAGCTTATGACCATAAATATACCCATAATAGAAATATTTTCGATAATATCAGTGTAGTTGTGGATGATATTTTCAATACATTTATCAGAAGACCTCCTACTGCAAGACAACCATTACTTGCCCAATATTGTGATGGTCAAAAATCTCAATGTCCAAATCAAATGACACAATGGGGAAGTAAGGATTTAGGAGATCAGGGTTATGACTACGAAGGAATATTAAGATATTTCTATGGCAATAATATAACTTTTACTCAAGCTAATATTGTTAGCGGTGTTCCTGTATCATTCCCAGGGTTCACCCTACAAGTTGGATCTGAAAATAATTATGTAAGAACTATTCAAAATCAATTAAATGCTATTTCAAACTCTTATCCAGCTGTACCAAAAGTTGCTGAAGATGGAATTTACGGAGAAGCAACAGCTAATGCAGTTAGAACATTCCAACAAATTTTTGGTTTACCTCAAACTGGTGTAGTTGATTTCAAAACTTGGTATGAAATCTCAAGAGTTTATGTAGCAACTACTAAAATAGCTTCTTTAAATCCTACTATATAATATAAAAATACTATCAGAAAAATTCTGATAGTATTTTTTATGTTAATAAATCTATATATTTATTTTGTAAATTATCTTTTATTTTTTCTATATCAATAGGAAATTCTGGTATTCCTGCTGCATATGGAGCAATTTCATATAAATCAAAGAAAATCACAATACTTTTATCTTGTATATAAAATTTTTGATTATCTTTTATACTATAAAAATCATATACTTTATCCATATTTTCTTGCTTATTACCTAATTCTTTAATCTTATTATTAATTTCTTTATTAATAATTGATTTATAATCTACATCCTGTTTAAATAAATCACTTATTTTTAAAAGTTCTCCGCTTCTCATATCAATATTATAAGGAACATATTCATAGTATCCATGTGCTCCTCCACTATATTTATAATATTTAATAAGCAAACTTACTACATTTTCAGAATTTTTTTTGATTTCATAAGATGCATCTGCAACAAAATTACTCTCCTCAACTTGAAAATCATCTAAAAAATCTTCTGCTTCTTTTAGAGATTTTTCATAAAAATTCATAATATCATCTCTAATTTTTTTATTTACCTTATTAGATACCTCACTATTACCACTATATATTATTGGTATCTCTAATGTACTTTTTAGATATTTATTTTTTTTATTTATTGTTTCACTATTAATGTCGTTTAAAAAAAAAATTACTAGATGCCTCTATCTTATTTTTAAAAATATCAAAAGGAATTTTAAATTCATATACTAAATCATTTTGACTTTGTTTGTATGGATTATAGTATATATTTATACATCTATCTTGAATATAATAATTAGTATTTTTATCAATATTTAAATTATTATATAGGGGATGTTTTTCATTTATTATCTTTTGTATAGTTTCTGTTATTATTCTACTGTAATCTTTATTATCCTTTAATAAATCATCTAAATATACTCTTTGTCCGTTTTTTAAATTAAAAACATAGCTATCCTTTTCGTATTTATAATCTTTTTTTCCCCATGTAGTATCTTTTTCTATTATTATATTTATCATATTTTCATCTTCAAAAACTACATTATAAGTTATATTCAAAATATGAGGTTCTTCATATGTATTCATTTTATTGACTTGTCTTTGAATATTTATATATTCTTTTATATTTTTTTTAATATAATTATTAATTGTTTTTTCAACTTGTTTATCTTTTTCATAATGAATACTTGGCACCTTAAATCTAATGGTTAAATTTTCATCATTAATTTCTGATTTTTCTTCTGTGATTTTAACTACCTTTAGCCCCTCATAAATATTTGCTTGTATTTTCGCCATTATAGATGATAAATCAATATTTTGTACTAATGATAATATAAGTATTGTCATTGTTAAAATTAAAATTGGTTTTATAAAATTTTTTATCTCCTTCATTGAAGTCCCTCCTAAATCTAATTCATTATTATATTTAGGAATTTTATAATTTTTATCCTTTTTTTTATAAAAAAGTTAATTTCATTTATATAGTCAATAACCTAAACCATTAGCATGATTAATAAATTAAATATTATATTTATACAAATATAATATATGATATGATTTCTTTACAAAATAAAAATACTTATAGAAATTTTTCTATAAGTATTTTTATTTTAATTATTTACTGTTTAAATAAATTACCTTGAGAAGTTGCTACTCTTTTTTCTATTTTTTTAGTATATGCAATATCTATTAATGCAAGAATTATTGATAAATAAACATTTACTCCAAATATAAATCCAAAAGCCCCATATATATAAAGCTTAATAAAGAAATCTCCTGCAAATGATTTAAATAATATATGAATCTCCCTTGGATGCATTTTTTCTACTTCTTCTATAGTTATCTTTTGAAGATTAAGGGCTCTTAGAAGAGGAATTATATTTTTTTCAATGCTATTCAAAGCAGCTTCCAATACTGTATTTAATAAAGCTTCTTTTGATTCATTTGATACAAATCTAATATCATCTTCTATAATAATATCTAAGATTTTTTCTATTATTAATTTGTACTTTTCATTAAAATCTTTATCGTTAAATAAATTATCTAATTTGTCATTTACACATTCTATTAATTGATTATTATCTAGTATAGTACTCATTTCAACATCTTTTATAGATGACTTATATAAATCATTACATAATATAGAAACATATTTATTTATTACACCACTAGTTTCCACAACACTTAATAAATTATTCAACGTAAATCTTATATCTTCCCTATTTAATTCCCAAGACATTTCCACTAAGCTGATTGAATAGAAATACTTCATAATTTTATCATTTATTAATTGTAGTACGAAATCATTAACATCTACTTCATTTTCTTTTACATTAATTACAATATCATGAGCCGCTAAGTTTAATATATCTTTACATTTATCATAAAGTTTATTTATATTTTCCATATTTAATATAATAGCAATATCATTTATTTTAATTTCAGATATCTTATTGATTGTTAAATCTGAGCTATCATATATATTTTTTTTAAATTCTTCATCTTTCTTTAATTCAAATACAAGTCTATCTAATAATAAGCTCATATTTATTTCTTTAGGCTTCACACCTAAATCTTTTATTTTACTCGAATATATTTCTTTTTCTAAGAAACTATATAGCATAACTGAAATTTTATCTTTATCTTCATTTATTAAAGTATCTATCTTAGTTTCTACAACATTATTAACTACATCCTTTACCAATGTATCTCCATCAGCAAAATCATATGCCATCTTGACGAAGAAATTAAGATTTCTTCTTACTATTTTAATCACCATAGATGCAATTTCATCATTGTTGTTCTTAATAAATGTAACTAATTTATCAGTAGCTTTTTCTGTAAGATTATAAATTTCCTTATCCAATTTATTCTTTATCTTACCATCAAATAATTCATCAAATCTTTTATCCTCATTAAGTTCATTACTTAAATATTGTTGTAAGTTGTTATTTAATTGTTCTTTTAATTCAAGGAGTATAATATTAATAAACTTATCTGTTTTCAAATTGTTTTTTATGCTCAACAATGATTTTTCACTAATTATGTCTTTAATGCTTTTATTCATTAAATTATCATATACTTTTTCATTCTTAAATATTATATTTTTAACTAACTTATCTATAGTGTCTGTTTCAATTTTATTATGGAAATAACTTTTTATATCATTATCAATTTTTTCATTAATTAATTTTATTAATTCATCTGGTAGTATTTCTCCCATAGACTTATTAATTTTTAATTTTGCCTCACAATAATTTGTTATTTTATCTTCAAATTTATTTAGATTATTTAACAACTCAGTAACTCTCTTATTAATAAAGTCTTCTGATATAAATTTATTACACTTAATATTTAAAACATTGTCACAGACTAGTTTTGTAATTACATCACGATTTTTTCTACATAACTTTAATATAAACTTATAAGTAAAGTCAGATATATTTTCTTTTTTACTATTCATGAAATTTAGTATGATTTTATAATTACTATTTATAATGTTACTTATAATATCTGATTTATATTTTTCCTTATTAGAGCTAAATAAATCAACCATTCTATCGCCACTTAGTAAATCATCTTCGATGAAATGTGCCATACCAGATGCAAATTTATCTTTATGAGCTGGTATATATCCTATAGAAAACATTCTAAATACAGGTATTTTAGAGATGAATTTATTTTTTTCATAAGGGCAAAATACCATCCACAGAGCAATTATATTCGTCATAACCCCTATTCCTGCCATAATAGCACAAGCAATTAAAGTATTCTGTAAGTTATTATAAAAACCATAATGTCCATTAATATTTTGCATTGTAATTCCAAATATTAGCCCAACTATAATTCCTAAAAACGCACCAAACATAGATAAAGGCTTTAGCTGTTTACCCATAAAGCTCTGAGCTATATTACAAATTTCTTCTTCATCTAGTTTAATTAGATTTTCATAAATTACTTTTTTAATTCTTCCATCTACTATATAAGGAATATTTTCAACTGTTGAGCTATATATTTTATCAGTAAAATTCCTACTTATATCTTTATTTTCATTTACCTTATCTAAAATTGCACTCATCTCATAAGATTTATATTTGTCTATATATCCTGCTCCTACTTCAATAGTTTTATCAATTAAAGAACTAGATAAATTTTCTTCATATTCACTTACTAGATCTTCTATTTTTATACTTCTAATATAATTGTTTAAATTATTTCTAAGATTATTTTTATAATTATTTCTTTTGCTATCTAAAAATCTATATATTTTATTAGGCAATATTCTTGAGAATCTTTCCACCTGAGATTCATTAAATAATTCATTTATTTTTTTATTTAATATAGAATCAATCTTATCGTGAACCATATCAAATATAATTTTGTCCAGATGTGATATGATTTTGTCTTTATTAATTAATATTGAGTCATAAATTTTAGGCTTAATATTCTTATTGAACAATTTATTTAAATCTTGATCTATCAACTTATTTATAGTCTTAGAAAATTGTCTTCTTAATAATACTTTCGATAATTCTCTTCCATCATATTCCCATTTGTTTATTATTATATCTGTTATCTTTTCTTCATTAATTAAATTATTAGTTTCTAAAATAATTACTAAATCTTTTATCTTAGTCTCTTCTAAAAATTTAACTATCCTAGAATAAAGATTATATGAAGATTCTTCATTGATTTTATAATTATTTATAAAGTCTGTTATTTTATTTACTATGTCATTTCTAGATGAAAAATCATTAAGCATACCATCTTTAACTTTTGAAATCATTGACTTTCTTAATTCATCATCTATATTATCAATAGTTTCAAATATAGAATCGTCAATAATTTTTTCAATAGATTCTTTATTATCCTCTATCCATACTGATAAATAAGGTATAAATTTTTCAATTAATTGAGCTATATATTCACTAGATATTCTCCCAAAATGTATAGGTAGCATTTCAAACAATGTTAAATCAATTCTTTTAGCTGCTTCAAATATCTCTTCCACTATAGATTTTATTTTAGCCCTACCTTCTTCTGATTTTACAAGTTCGTCCATATTGTCATATATTAAACTACTTAATTTCTCTATATCCTCTTCATTTAATATCTCCTGGATAGATTTTGAACCCATATTCTTTTGAAGATTTTTCAATACAGATTTAATATCAACAAGAGATAATACTTTATCTACTAAAGATTTTATTTCTTTTTTACTGTCTAATGTTTCATCTATAGCGTTGATTATTTCACAACTTATAATTCTAGTCAGCTTATCTGATATTTCTTTTGAAACAAATTGATTTATACATATATCAGATTGTTCATTATATAAATCACTTGCTAAATAAATAAATTCTTCGTTAGAATTTATTTCATCCATTACTTCATCATAAATATAGTCTACGATTTTAGAAACCTGATTATCATTTAATAAATCTTCTAGTTTTAAATGTTCACTAATATTGTTTATTATATCAGGTATTATATCTTTTAAATTTTCTCTTAATAATACTTCTCCATTGCTTATAGTCTTATTGAATCCTGGTATACTCTCTATAGTTTTATCTTTTATAATTTCATATAAAGATTTTTCAAATAAATCCTTACCGGTATCGCTAATAACTTCTTTAAACTTTTCATCTAAGATACTATTTTTTAAGGTAGAAGAATTAATTATATCTCTTTCTACTAAATCACTTATCTCATCAATAAATTTTTCTTTATTTTTCTTGACTGCTCCACCTATTTTTAAAGGTGTGTATTCCTTAAAAATCATATTAACTGCATATTTATTAGTAATATAACCAGCTACACCACTAGAAAAAGCTTGTAATAATAGAAATAGTATGTTTTCTGTTGTAATCATATTTATCACCTATCCGTCATATTTTTTAATTTTTAGTCCTATATTCTAATTCCCCTTCAAAACATATAATATATCTTGTACTTTCTTGTCTTTTACAAAATAGGTTATATTTAAACCTACCTTCTTACAATCTAATAAATCATGTGCTCTTAGTATTGACAAATGCTGAGATAAACCTGATTGCGTTATATTATTTAATTTTTTATTTAACTCTCCAACAGTCATAGGCTTTTCTAATAAATAATATAAAATTAATAGTCTATTCTCATTTGCCAAAACCTTCAATTTTCTTGCAAGATTTTTTGCTCTTTCTTCCAATATTTTAGCTTCCTCTCTATTGTCTTATTAATAAATTATAACCATATTAAATTTAAGTATATTAGCAAATACTAATATACTTAAATTTAATATCATTGTCAATATTTTACATATTCTACAGTATGTCAAAAAGCTATAAGATACTTATCTTATAGCCTTACAATATTCTTTATATAATTGTTAAATGTATCTTTAAATTAGTTATAACGTTCTATAAATTAAAATGCCTTCTTATCGCATCTACTACTCCATCTTCATCATTTGATTTAGCCCTAAAGTTACATATTTCTTTAAGCTTTGGATGTGCATTATCCATTGCATAACTATATTTACAACTTTGCATCATTTCATAATCATTTAAATAATCTCCAAAAGCCATAGTTTCATCATAAGATATATTATATTTTTCTTGAAGTATCTTTATAGCTTCACCTTTATTAGCTTTAGGACTCATAATATCAATCCAATGCTTCCCTGAAACACATACTAATGATTTATTATTATATTTTTTAAAAATATTATAAGCATATTTTTCAGCATCTATCATATCATATACTGAAAACTTGCATATTTTCTCTCTTTCTATTACTTCTAATAAATCATCTACTATTTCTAATTTTTCATTATATCTTTTTACTTCTTCTACAAAAATATCATTTCTATCCTCTATATAAGCTGATTCTACACCTGAAATTACAGGATACATATCTTTTGCAAGTCGTGCATCCTTTAGTACTTTTTTCAACTCTTCTTTATCAATTGCTTCTATATAAATAGACTGCCCTTTATAATAAATATTTGAGCCATTATCAGCTATATAAAAAAGATCATCTTTTATATCATCAAAATTTTTTAATAAATTATAATACTGTCTACCACTAGCTATAGCAAACTTGATATTTTTGTCTTTTAATTGTTTTATTAAATTAAATAAATATGGTGATAAATTATGATTACTATCTAACAATGTGCCATCCATATCTGCGGCAATAAGTTTTACAGTCATTTTTATTTCTCCCTCTAATTAAATTTATATATTATCTTGTCTCATGAAAATAATTTTAAAATTTTTATTACAATATTTTGTCTTCTAGATATATCTTAACAGAATTTATTTCAATTTACTTTCATATAAAAAAAGAGACTATGCAACTTTATGCTTAATCTCTATATTTATCTTGTTTTACTGTATGCTCAATTAACTTAATCATAATTTACTCTGTTAATCTATATCTAATTGTAGTAATTATACTTTCATTGAATCTACAATTACTTCTTTATTTTCACAACTGTTTCAACATGAGGAGTATTTGGGAACATATCCATACACTTAACCTTCTCTACCTTATAACCATAAGCTTCAAATCCTTTTAAATCTAAAACTAATGACTTAGGATTACAAGATATATAAACTATTTCCTTAGCTCCAAATCCACATATATCTCTTATAGCATCTTTATGAACCCCTGGTCTTGGTGGATCAACTATTATTAAATCTGGTTTTTCTTCTAAATTTTTAACTACTTTAGCAACGTCACCTGCTATAAATTCACAGTTATCAAGCCCATTTAACTTAGTATTTTCATTTGCAGCTTTAACAGCTTCTTCTATTATTTCTATACCATAAACCTTTTTAGCAGTACTCGCCATAACTTGTCCTATAGTTCCTGTTCCGCTATATAAGTCAAATAATACTTTTCCTTTGTTATCTCCAACAAAATCTCTAGCTATGCTATATAATTTTTCGGCACCTTTAGTATTTGTTTGGAAGAATGAAAAAGGTGATATTTTAAACTTAAGACCTAGTACTATTTCTTCTATATAATCTCTTCCATATAATACTTTTAGTTCATCACAATTCACTGCATCTGCTAATCCATCATTTAACGTGTGTAATATACTTACTATTTCACCTTCAGTACCAAGATTTAATAACATTTCTTTGTATTGTGTCATATCAAAATCTTCTTGAGTTGTTGTAACTATGTTTACCATTACTTCATTAGTATTAACACCTTTTCTAACAACTAAATTTCTTAAATATCCTTGATGACTATTTACTCTATAATAAGGAAGATCTTTTTCTCCAAAGTATTCAACTGTGCTAGTTAATATTTTTATAAAATCTTGATCTACTAGATAACAACCATCTACCGTTATAATATCAAGATGTCTTCCTTTTTTGTGCATACCTAAAGTAAGAGGTCCTCCCTTTACTTCATCACCAAAAGTATATTCCATTTTATTTCTGTATAATCTTTCATTAGGACTTCCTTCAATTCCTAAAAATTCAAATCCAGTTATATGTTGTTCTTCAAGTAATTTTAAAACTTGTTCAGCTTTTATTTCTAATTGTTTCTCGTATGGAACTGATAATATACTACACCCTCCACATTGCCCAAAATGTTTACATGCATCAACAGTTTCAATTGGAGAGTTTTCTACTATTTCAAGTAATTTAACTTCTGCTTTTTCACTTCTTGCTTTTTTTACAATAGCTTTTACCTTTTGACCAGTTATTCCGCCCTTCATTTTAACTTTTCTTTTACCTATTAAAGTTGAAGATTCTCCTCCAAACTCCATAGATCCTACTTCAAATTCAATTATGTCTCTTCTTTTCACTAGAATATCCTCCGATTTTATTATCTTTCTTCTATTAATTTAACTTCTTCATCAGTTAATTCTCTATATTCCCCTAGATTTAAACTTTCATCTAGAATTAATTTGCCTATAGATAGTCTTTTCAAGTATACTACTTTTTTGCCTACACTCTCAAACATTCTTTTTACTTGGTGAAATTTACCTTCATGTATAGTAAGTTCTATTTCTGATAAATCATCACTTTTTAATATTTTAAGTTGAGCTGGCATAGTTTCATATCCATCATCTAGAGTTACTCCTTTTTCAAAGGCTTTAATATCTTCATCAGTTACTACTCCATCTATTTTTGCATAATATGTTTTAGGTACATGTTTTTTAGGAGATAAAACTCTATGAGCTAATTGACCATCATTAGTTAATACTAAAAGTCCTTCTGTATCTTTATCTAACCTTCCAACAGGAAATGGCTCAAAATTTAAGTAAGACGAATCTATTAAATCTAAAACAATTGGATCTCTTTTATCAAAAGTTGCTGATAAATATCCATCTGGTTTATTCATCATTAAATAAATAAATTCTCTATACTTTACTTCTTTATTATCAAACTCTATTTTATCAACTTCTGTATCTACTTGTGTTCCAGGATTGGATATTGTTTTTCCATTAACCTTAACTAATCCTTGTTTACAGTATTTTTTTAAATCTGCTCTACTTCCATATCCTAAGTTAGATAGAACCTTATCTATTCTTAATTTTTTTGCCACTTTATTTACCTCCTTTAAGAAGTATTTTATTTAATTAATTTATCCTAAGATTAAATTCACATAAACTCTATTATATATTATAATTAATGTTTTTGCTTATTATAATTTACTGTATACTCTTTTTTATTTTAGTTATATAATATAAATGATGGGTAAGTTTTATAAGTTTTAAACTTAATTATAATATGGAGGTTTAAATATGTTAGTTTCAGCTAAAGAGATGCTAAATAAAGCAAGACAAGGAAAATATGCAGTAGGTCAATTCAACATAAATAACTTAGAATGGACTAAAGCAATATTATTAACTGCTCAAGAAAATAATTCACCTGTTATATTAGGAGTATCTGAAGGTGCTGCAAAGTATATGGGAGGTTTTGATACAGTTGTAGGAATGGTAAATGGATTACTAAAAGGATTAAATACAACTGTACCAGTTGCTCTTCACATAGATCATGGTTCATATGATGGAGCTATAAAAGCTATGGAAGCAGGATTCTCTTCTATAATGTTTGATGGTTCTCACTATCCATTTGAAGAAAATATTGCAAAAACTAAAGAAATAGTTGAGTTAGCTCATTCAAAAGGAATATCTGTTGAGGCTGAAGTTGGTTCAATAGGTGGGGAGGAAGATGGTGTAGTTGGTGCAGGTGAAGTTGCTGATCCTCAAGAATGCAAAGCTATCTCTGAATTAGGAATAGATTTCCTTGCTGCTGGTATAGGGAATATACACGGAAAATATCCAGAAAACTGGACTGGATTAAACTTTGAAGTATTAGGTAAAATAAATGAAGCTACTGGTGACATGCCATTAGTATTACATGGTGGTAGTGGTATACCAGAAGAAATGATAAAAGAAGCTATATCTTTAGGTGTTGCTAAAATAAATGTTAATACTGAATGCCAAGTAGTATTCGCTGAAGCAACTCGTAAATACATAGAAGAAGGTAAAGATCTACAAGGTAAAGGATTTGACCCTCGTAAATTATTAGCTCCTGGTGTTGAGGCTATACAAGCATGTGTTAAAGAAAAAATGGAACTTTTTGGTTCTATAAACCAAGCATAATTTTAATAGTTTAAATAAAAATTACTATAGTGATAGATGTATAAAATACATCTATCATTTTTTATCTAAAAACATATAATTTTTTATTTTCTGAATTTTTAAATAAATCTTTAATAATTAATTTATTTATAAGTGACTACTTAAAAGTTTTAATGAATTTTTTCTTCTTATTAAAGAATACTTTATATTATCAATCAAAATCCCTAAATTACTATTTCTTTTTTACTGATTCAATTATAGAATAATAACTTTTAATTGTCCTTTTAATACTTTCTTATACTATAATATAAAGTATAATTAGAATTTTTTCCATTTAAAATTATATATATATTCAATATTATATTTTTAATTAGAAAATTCAACTCTATAATTTATTATCTAAGTCTAATCTCTATTCATTCATAAAATTCATAAGGTTTATTTTATTTTTTTACTGTTAATTACTTACTATAATGAACATCAAATTGTAAAGGGGGAATTTGTATGTGCAATTTTGTTTTACAAAACAAAAAATTATTTGATGAATTAGATAGCCTAATTGATACTCTTCCTAAAGCTGATGAAAGTGCGCTAATATATGTACTTAAAGAAGCTCAAGGTATATTTGGCTATCTGCCAAAAGAAGTTCAACTTCATATCGCAGGAAGATTAGGTATATCTCCTGCAAAAGTATACGGTGTTGTAAGTTTCTATTCCTACTTCTCTACTAATCCTGTAGGAGAACATAAGATTAGTGTTTGCTTAGGTACTGTATGTTTTGTCAAGGGCTCAGATAAAATAATGTCTGAATTTGAAAAACAATTAAATATAAAAGCTGGAGAAACTACTAGCGACCTTAAATTTACATTAGATGGATTAAGATGTGTAGGCGCTTGCGGGCTTGCTCCTGTTGTAGTAGTTGATGGTAAAGTTTATGGACTATGTACTCCAGATCAGGTTACTGATATATTAGATGAGTACAGAGAACTAGAATTAAACTGTTAGGGGGAAACTATTAATGAAAAAGTTAAATTCAATCTCAGAACTAAAATCTTCTGTACAAAATTTTAAGCAACTTCTTTTCTTAAGAGAAAATCATACACAAGATATACCTAGTAATAGAGATATTCTAGTTTGTGGTGGTACTGGATGTACCTCTTCAAATAGTTTACAGATAATTGACCTTTTAAAGTCAGAAATAAATAAAGCAGGCCTTAGTGACTCTGTACAAGTTCATTTAACAGGTTGTTTTGGATTTTGCGCAATGGGTCCAATTGTAAAAGTTTACCCTGATAACGTTTTTTATGTACATGTTCAGCCAGAAGATGCTGTAGAAATTATAGACAAGCACATATGTAAAAATCAAATTGTTGAAAGATTATTATTTGAGGAACCATCTTTAAATCATAAAAAGGTAGCTAAACATGAGGATATGTCTTTCTATAAAAAACAACTTCGTATCGCTTTAAGAAATTGTGGACATATAAATCCAGAAGATATAACTGAATACTTAGCTAATGATGGGTATTTAGCATTAGCTAAATGTCTATCAGATATGACTCCTCAACAAGTAATTGAAGAAGTTAAAGCTTCAGGGTTAAAAGGTAGAGGTGGAGCTGGATTCCCTACTGGAGTAAAATGGGAGTCATGCGCCAGAAACCCATATATAAACGGCGAAAAATTTGTTGTATGTAATGCTGATGAAGGAGATCCGGGTGCCTTTATGGATAGATCCTTACTTGAAGGTGACCCTAATAGCGTTCTTGAAGCTATGGCAATTGCCGGCTATGCTATAGGGGCTAATAAAGGATATATCTATATAAGAGCCGAGTATCCTCTTGCTATAGATAGATTGAAAATTGCCATTTCTCAAGCAGAAGAAATCGGTGTACTAGGCAAAAATATATTAGGTTCTGGATTTGACTTTACAATAGAATTAAAATATGGAGCTGGTGCATTTGTTTGTGGAGAAGGTACTGCTCTAATAAACTCAATAGAAGGTAAACGTGGCGAACCAAGAATGAAAACATTCTCTTCTTCTAAGCACGGTTTATGGAATGCTCCTACTTGCTTAAATAATGTTGAAACTTTCGGTAATATTCCAGCTATCATAAATAAAGGTGCTGATTGGTTTGCTTCATTCGGTACAGATGACTCCAAAGGTACTAAAGTATTTGCATTAGGTGGAAAAGTTAATAATGTAGGTCTAGTTGAAGTTCCTATGGGTACTACCCTTCGTGAAATAGTTTATGATATAGGTGGAGGTATACCTAATGGAAAAGAATTCAAGGCTGTTCAAACTGGTGGACCTTCTGGAGGATGTATATCTGCTAAAGATTTGGACACTCCAATAGATTACAAATCATTAAGTTCTATAGGCTCAATGATGGGTTCTGGTGGTATGCTTGTCCTTGATGATAGTGATTGTATGGTTGATATAGCTAAATTCTTCTTAGACTTCTCTGTTGATGAATCTTGTGGTAAATGCACTCCTTGTCGTATAGGAACTAAGAGATTATATGAATTATTAACTAAAATTTGTGATGGTAAAGGATGCGAGCAAGACTTAATTGATTTAAAAGATTTAGCATTAACAGTTAAAAATACTGCTCTTTGTGGTTTAGGAAAATGTGCTCCTAACCCAATATTAAGCACTCTTGATTGCTTCTATGATGAATACCTAGCACATGTCAAAGATCACAAATGTCCGGCTGGTAAATGTAGTGCTATGTTAGACTTCGTAATCACTGATGAGTGTATAGGATGTGGATTATGTAAGAAAAACTGTCCAGCTGATTGTATCTCTGGTGAAAAGAAACAAAAACATATAATAGATACTACAAAATGCTTAAAATGTGGTACTTGCATAGAAAAATGTAAGAAAGGTGCAATTGTTAAGAGATAATTACACTAAGGAGGGGTTTATTAATGAGTTTAGTTAATTTAACTATAAATGGTAAAGCTGTTACAGTTCCTTCTGATACAAAAATATTAGAAGCAGCAAAACAGGTAAATGTCAAAATACCTAGTCTATGTTATTTACACATGGATGATATAAAATTTGATAATCACTGTGCATCTTGTCGTGTATGTATGGTTAGCGCAGGAGGAAAATTAGTTCCTGCTTGCGGTACTATGGTTAAAGAAGGTATGGTAGTTAATACCAATTCTCCAGATGCACTAAAATATAGAAAAAATGTTGTAGAACTTATGCTGTCTGATCATCCAAAAGATTGTCTATCTTGCGCTAAAAGCGGAAATTGTGAATTACAGGATATAGCTTCTGAGCTAGGAATCAGAGAATTAAGATTTACTAGCGGACAACAATCTTCTACTCCTATAGATACTTCAACAAAATCAATAGTTAAAGACCACTCAAAATGTATATTATGTAGAAGATGTGAAACTATGTGTAATGAAGTACAAACTGTTTCTGTCCTTTCTGGAATAAATCGTGGATTTGGTACAGAAGTTGGCACATTCTTTGGTGTTGATTTAGCTGACACTAATTGTACTTTCTGCGGTCAATGTATAAGTGTATGTCCAACAGGCGCATTAATAGAAAAAGATAATACTTCTTTAGCCTGGGATGCATTAGCTCAAAAAGAAAAACCTGTTATGGTTCAGACTGCTCCAGCTGTGAGGGTTGGATTAGGTGAAGAATTTGGATTAGAACCTGGTTCTATTTCTACAGGTAAAATGGTTGCTGCTTTAAAGGCCCTAGGATTCGATTATGTATTCGATACTAACTTTGCAGCAGACTTAACTATAATGGAAGAAGCTAATGAATTCGTAAATAGATTTGTTAAGGCAGAAAAACTACCTATATTAACAAGTTGCTGTCCAGCTTGGGTTAATTTCATGGAGCATGAATATCCAGACTTACTAGACTACTTATCTACTTGCAAATCTCCACAGAGTATGTTCTCTCCTATAGCTAGACATTATTTTGCAGAAAAAGTTTTAAATAAAAAATCTGATGAGGTTATAATTATGTCAATAATGCCTTGTGTAGCTAAAAAATACGAGGTATCAAGAGAAGAATTAGGCCAAGATGGATACTTAGATACTGATTTATCTTTAACTACTAGAGAATTAGCTAGAATGATAAAAGAAGCAGGTATTGATTTAGCTAATTTAGAGGAAACTGAGTTTGATAGTCCACTTGGATACTCTACTGGTGCTGCAGATATATTCGGCGCGACAGGTGGTGTGCTTGAGGCTGCATTAAGAACTGCTTATCATGATATAACTAATGAAGAAGCTCCTTCTTTAGATTTTGAGGTAGTCAGAGGTATGAATGGCATAAAAGAATCTTCTTTAGAAATAAATGGACATACAATAAATGTTGCTGCTGCTAGTAGTTTAGGAAATGCTAGAAAGTTGATGGATGAACTGAGAGCTGGGACTTGCAAGTATCATGTAATAGAAATCATGGCATGTCCTGGTGGATGTATAGCCGGCGCTGGTCAGCCTTATCATGGTGGAGATTATGATAAAGTTAAAGCAAGAGCTAGGGCTTTATATGAAATAGATGCTAATAAGACTCATCGTCTTTCTCATACTAATCCAGATATCAAAAAATTATATGAAGACTTCTTAGGTGAAAGAGGCGGACATATGGCTCATAAATTACTTCACACTGAATATTATGATAAAAGTAATATATACGGTGAAAGTAAATTGACTGCTGAAGCTGAATGTTAATTAATAATTTAATATAAATATATTAAAACCTAGTTATATACTTAATCTAAAAGTTCAAACTAAAAAGGAGTTATCTAGCCGTGATAACTCCCTTTCTTATTTTTATTAATTAACTATTACTTTTTATTATTATTTATCAATTACTTGTGTTAGTTTTTTTGTAAATTCTTGGGCTGCATCATATCCCATACCCCTTTGTCTATAATTCATAGCTGCCACTTCTATAATCATCGATGTATTTCTTCCAGGCTTCACTGGTATAACTAGTTTTTCTATTTTTTGTCCTAATATTTCTTCATATTCTCTATCTAATCCCAATCTATCATAATATTTTTGTTTATTCCAACTTTCTAATTCAATTACTAAATCTATCATCTTTTGATTTTTAATAGCTCCAACACCATATAAACTTCTTACATCAATTATACCTATACCTCTTATTTCCATATAATGTCTTATTATTTCTGGTGATTGTCCCATTAATCTTCTCTCATCTAATTTTCTAATTTCTACAGCATCATCTGCTACAAGCCTATGACCTTTTTGAATTAATTCTAAAGCAGTTTCAGATTTACCTATACTACTTTCTCCTTTTATAAGAACTCCTATACCATATACGTCAACTAAAACTCCATGTATAGTAACATGAGGAGCTAATTTATTATCTAAATAATTAGATAGTCTATTAATAAATCTAGTTGTATTAGATTTGCTACTAAGAACTACTCTCTTATACTTTTTAGCTTTTTCTATAATATCATTATCAATTTCTAAGTCTCTAGTAACTATTAATACTGGTATCTCATAAGAAAAGAACTTGTCTAAAATTTCTAATCGTCTTTGCTTATCAATATTTTTGAAATAAGTATATTCTGTTCTTCCTATTATTTGAATTCTCTCATAAGGAAAATACTCAAAATACCCTGCTAAAGGTAATCCTGTTCTGTTTACATCTTCTGATTCTACAAAATAATCATGATTTTCAGGCATATACTCAACCTTTAAATCTAAATCTTCAATTAATTGTAATATTGATACTTTATCTTTTGTTGTCTCTATCAATTAACTATTCTCCCTTTCTAAAATAATTATATATATTCTCTGCTACACTTCTGTTTAACCCCTCAACTTGAGATAATTCGTCCTCTGAAGCATTTTTAATTTCTTCAATACTTTTAAAATGAGATAATAAAGCTTTTTTTCTTTTTTCTCCCACTCCTGGAATATCATCTAAAGTAGATTTTGTTAATGATTTATTTCTCAAACTTCTATGATAGCTTATAGCATAATTATGAACTTCTTCTTGAATACTTGCAACAAATCTATATAAATTTGATGTTCTATCAAGCTCAATTTCTTTAGTTGCATTAATCAATCCTTTAGTTCTATGCTTATCATCCTTGTACATACCCCAAAGAGGTATATCAATTCCATACTTCTCAAATACCTTTTTAACTGCACTGACTTGTCCTTTACCACCATCCAGCAAAATCAAATCAGCAAAATCGCCTTTTTGTATTCTTCTTTCTAAAATTTCCGCCATTGAATCATAATCATTAGGGCCTTCTACAGTTTTTATTTTATATCTTCTATATTCTTTTTTATCTTTTATACCATTGGTGAAAACAACCATGACTCCTATGGAATCTACCCCTTGTATATTCGATATATCATAAGATTCAATTCTTCTAGGCGGCTCTGCCAATCCTAATACTTCAGCTAATTCAATTAATGCACCTTCACTTCTCTCATACTTTCTTTTATTCAGGTTAGAGAATTTTTCAAGATACTCCATAGCATTTTTCTTAACCATTTGAATTAGGCTTTTCTTATCTCCTTTTTGCGGTACTCTAATAGATACTTTTTGGCCTTTTATATTAGAAAGCCACTCTTCTAATACTACTTGATCTTCTATTTCAGATTCAATAATAATTTCTTTTGGAATATATTCTGCATTCATATAAAATTGCTTTACAAATGAACCTAAAATAGATTCTTTAGTAATATCCATAACACCTTCTAATATAAAGTGCTCTCTTCCAACTATTTTTCCATGCCTAATAAAGAATGATTGAACACATGCTTCTTCATCATTATAAGCCATAGCTATTATATCTTGATTTATATCGTCAGTTGATACATCAATTTTTTGTTTTTGCATCATTTCTTGAAGGTTTATTATTTTATCCCTATAAATAGCAGCTTCTTCAAAGTTAAATTCCATAGAACATTTATTCATTTTTTCTTTTAAAATTTCAATTAGTTTTTCTTCTTTTCCAGATAGAAATAATAATATCTCATCTATCATTTTATTATATTCTTCTTTTGATACATTTCCTGTGCATGGGCCTACACATCTTTTTATATGAAGATTTAAACATGGTCTCATATTATTTTTAATAGCCCTATCAATATCTATACTACAAGTTCTTATTGGATAAATATTTCTTATAACTTCTAATGTATCATTAACAGCTTCCACATTAGTATATGGACCAAAATATTTGGCTTTATCTTTTAATACTCTTCTTACTTTTAATACCCTTGGATAGTCTTCATTTACTGTGACTTTTATATAGGGATAAGTTTTATCATCTCTTAATAACACATTATATTTGGGTCTATATTTTTTAATTAAATTACATTCTAAAATCAGTGCTTCTAATTCTGAGTCGGTAATTATATATTCAAATGAATTAATATTCTTAACCATTGATTTTACTTTTGAAGAATGATTTTTAGATGATTGGAAATATTGCCTTACCCTATTTTTAAGAGATATAGCTTTGCCCACATATATAATTTTGTCATCTTTATCTTTCATTAAATATACCCCAGGCTCTGCTGGAAGTTTTTTTAATTGTTCTTGTATATCAAACATCTTTTTCCTCCAAAATCAAAATTCGCTTGACTCATATATCCAACGAGTTACCTTTGAACTACATTATCCTATAATAAAACTTCTAACTTTTATATATATAAAAGCTAGAAGCTATAATTGTTACTGAGAAATATTCCTCAATTATTCAAAGTATTTTTTTAGGAATTGTCCTGTATAAGATTCTTTTACTTTACAAATTTCTTTTGGAGTTCCAGTAGCTATTATAGTACCACCTTTATCTCCACCTTCAGGACCTAGGTCAACAATATAGTCACAAGTTTTTATAACATCTAAATTATGTTCTATAACTACTATTGAATTTCCTGTATCAGCAAGTTTTTGTAGTACATGAATTAATTTATCAACATCTGCCATATGAAGACCTGTAGTTGGTTCATCCAGTATATATAATGTCTTTCCTGTTGGCCTTTTACTCAATTCTGTCGCTAATTTAATTCTTTGAGCTTCTCCTCCTGATAACTGAGTTGAAGGCTGTCCAAGTTTTATGTAAGATAATCCTACATCCATTAATGTTTCAAGCTTTCTTTTTATTGATGGTATATTTTCAAAAAACTCCAATGCTTCTTCCACATTCATATCTAACACATCAGCAATTGTTTTATCTTTGTATTTAACTTGTAATGTTTCTCTATTATATCTTTCACCTTTACATACTTCACAAGGTACATAAACATCTGGTAAGAAGTGCATCTCTATTTTAATAATTCCATCACCTTTACAAGCTTCACATCTTCCACCTTTTACATTAAAACTAAATCTACCTTTTTTATATCCTCTTGCTTTAGCTTCATTAGTAGTTGCGAATAAATCTCTTATTTGATCAAATACGCCTGTATATGTAGCAGGATTTGATCTAGGAGTCCTTCCTATTGGACTTTGATCTATATTTATTATTTTATCAATATTTTCTATTCCTTTTATTTCTTTATGTTTTCCCGGTCTTTCTCTAAGTTTATTAACTTTACTTGCAACGCCTTTATACAGTATAGAGTTAATTAATGAACTTTTTCCTGAACCAGATACTCCAGTTATACATATGAATTTTCCTAAAGGTAATTTAACATCTACATTCTTTAGGTTATTTTCAGTAGCACCAATAATCTCTATAAAATTGCCGTTGCCCTCTCTTATATGTTCAGGTATTTCAATAACTTTTCTTCCACTTAAATACAGTCCTGTCATTGAATTAGGATTTTCTAATATTTCATCTAATGTACCTTGTGCCACAATTTCTCCACCATGAACACCTGCACCAGGACCTATATCTACTACATAGTCAGCTTCCCTCATAGTATCTTCATCATGTTCAACAACTATTAAAGTATTACCTAAGTCTGTTAAATGTCTTAATGTTCCTATTAGCTTTTCATTATCTCTTTGATGAAGACCTATACTAGGTTCGTCAAGTACATATAAAACCCCTACAAGAGCAGAACCAATTTGAGTAGCAAGTCTTATCCTTTGTGCCTCTCCTCCTGATAAAGTTCCTGCTTTTCTAGATAATGTTAAGTACTCTAAACCTACATCTCTTAAGAAAGATGATCTTTCATTTATTTCTTTTAGTATTTCATGAGCTATAAATTTATTTTTTTCACTTAACTCTAAGCTTCCCATAAAGTTCAATAACTCTTTTACAGATAAATCCGTAACTTCTATTATATTTTTTCCTCCGATTAATACAGACAAGACTTCTTTTCTAAGTCTTGAACCTTTACATTTTGGACAAGGTGTTTCTGCCATATACTCTTCTATTTTTTCTCTTGAGTATTCTGAATTTGTTTCTCTATATCTTCTTTCAAGATTTACTATAACACCTTCAAATGGAGCTTTATAATGTTTTCTTCCGCCAAATTTTGAGTCAAAAATAAATTCTACAGTGATATTATTTTCACCATAAAGTAGCTCTTGGACAAAGTCTTCTGGTAAGTCCTTAAATGGAGTATCTAAAGATACATTATAATGTTCAGCTAAACTTTGAACCATTTTACTATAATAAGTATCATCACTTGTACTCACACTTCCCCACGCTGCTATAGCACCTTGTTTAATACTTAAATCTTTATTTGGTATAACAAGGTCTGGATCTACTTCTCTACTTTCTCCCAAACCTTTACATACATCACAGGCACCAAAAGGAGCATTAAATGAGAACATTCTTGGAGATAATTCTTCTATCCCTATTCCATGTTCTGGACACGCAAATTTAGTTGAATATAATATTTCTTCTCCATCTATTATTTGAGCTATAACCAGCCCATCTGATAGTTTTACAGCTGTTTCAATAGAATCGGCTAATCTACCTTCTATACCATCTTTAATAACTATTCTATCTACAACAACATCTATATTATGTTTTTTATTTTTATTTAAATCAATTTCATCTGTTACTTCGTAATTTTCTCCATTTACTCTAATTCTAACAAAGCCTTCCTTCGTTATATTTTCTATAACTTTTTTATGAGTACCTTTTTGTCCTCTTACAATAGGAGATAATATTTGAACTTTAGTCCTTTCTGGGAACTCCAGCATCTTGTCTACTATTTCTTGTATAGTCATTTGACTAATTTCTTTGCCACATGTAGGGCAATGTACATCTCCTACTCTAGCAAATAATAATCTTAAATAGTCATAAATTTCCGTAACTGTACCAACTGTTGAACGCGGATTTCTAGAAGTTGTCTTTTGGTCAATAGATATCGCCGGTGATAGTCCTTCTATATATTCAACATTTGGTTTTTCCATTTGCCCTAAAAACTGTCTAGCATAAGCTGATAAACTTTCCACATATCTTCTTTGACCTTCTGCATATATAGTATCAAAAGCTAAAGATGATTTCCCAGAACCTGATAACCCTGTAAAAACAATAAACTTGTTTCTAGGAAGTTCTAAATTTACATTTTTTAGGTTATGTTCTTTAGCACCCTTTATAATGATTTTATCTTCCATTAATTTTTTATCCTTTCCTCTAATTCTTTTATCTTATCTCTTAGTTGTGCAGCTCTTTCAAATTGTAAATTCTGTGCAGCCTCCATCATTTCTTGTTGTAATGATTCTATAGTGCTCTTAATATCATAAGTACTTTCATTTTCGCTAACTCCAAATATAACTTCTTCATCAGCTGGTTTTAAAGTTTCAATACTATCTCTAACTTCTTTGACAATAGTTTTTGGTGTAATACCATGCTCCTCATTATATTGAGATTGTATTTCTCTTCTTCTTTTTGTCTCTTCTATTGTAGCTGCCATAGAACGTGTTATTTTATCTGCATACATTATTACTCTACCTTCTGAGTTCCTTGCAGCACGTCCTACAGTTTGTATTAGTGAAGTCTCAGATCTTAAAAATCCTTCTTTGTCAGCGTCTAGTATTGCAACTAAAGAAACTTCTGGTATATCTAAACCTTCTCTAAGTAAGTTTATACCTACTAATACATCAAACTTCCCTAGTCTTAAGTCTCTAATAATTTCTGTTCTTTCTAATGTATCTATATCAGAGTGTAGATATTTAACTTTAATTCCTATTTCTTTTAAATAATTAGTCAAATCTTCACTCATTTTTTTAGTTAAAGTAGTAATTAATACCCTTTCCTTTTTCTCAATAACTTGATTTATTTCACCTACTAAGTTATCTATCTGATTTTCAATAGGTCTAACCTCTATTATTGGATCAAGTAAACCTGTTGGTCTTATTATTTGCTCTGCAACAGTAGTTGAATGCTCTATTTCATAAGGACCTGGTGTAGCAGATACAAATAAAACTTGATTTATATTTTCTTCAAATTCTGAGAAATTTAAAGGTCTATTATCGTACGCTGATGGTAATCTAAATCCATTATCTATTAATGATTTCTTCCTAGAACGGTCACCTGCATACATACCTCTAACTTGAGGTATTGTAACGTGAGATTCATCAACAATTAATAAAAAGTCATCCGGGAAGAAACTCATTAGTGTATACGGTTTTTCTCCTTCTTCCCTTCCTGTTATATGTCTAGAATAGTTTTCTATCCCTTGACAAGTACCAATTTCACTAAGCATCTCTATATCATACTTAGTTCTTTGTTCTATTCTTTGTGCTTCTAATAATTTATCATTATTTTTGAAATACTCCACTCTTTCCGCCAACTCTTTTTCTATCTCATCAACTGCATGTGCGACTTTTTCTGGAGTAGTAACATAGTGAGATGCAGGGAATACAGCAATATGATTCCTTGTTCCTAATATTTTACCCGTAACATAGTCTATTTCAACTATTCTATCTATTTCATCTCCGAAGAATTCTATTCTTATAGCTTTCTCATCATCGCTAGCAGGGAATAATTCTAATATGTCTCCTCTAACTCTAAAAGTTCCTCTTATAAAATTAATATCATTTCTTTCATATTGTATTTCTACTAATTTCTTTATAAGGGTATCTCTATCTATTTCCATTCCTACCCTAATAGATAACATTAGTTTTTTATAATCATCAGGATCCCCTATACCATATATACAAGAAACAGATGATACTACTATTACATCTTCTCTCTCTAAAATAGATGCAGTGGCAGAGTGTCTTAATTTGTCTATTTCATCATTTATACTCGCATCCTTCTCTATATATGTATCACTATGAGCTACATATGCTTCTGGCTGATAATAATCATAATAACTTACAAAATATTCAACTGCATTATTAGGAAAAAATTCTTTAAACTCACTATATAATTGAGCTGCTAAAGTTTTATTATGCGCAAGTATTAATGTAGGTTTTTTGACTTCTCTAATTATATTTGCCATAGTAAAAGTTTTTCCTGAACCTGTTACCCCTAGTAGGGTTTGAAATTTTTCATCATTATTTATTCCTGTTACAATCTTTTTTATTGCTTCTGGCTGATCCCCTGTAGGCTTAAAAGCTGATTGAATTTCAAAATCCATATATCTCACTCCTTTAGAACATCCGTTCCGTATAATTACAGTTTTAATTATACCATAATAATCCTATTATTTCTTTATTCCTAGTTTTTATTATAAAATTTATTTAGTTATATATTACCCATTTTCAGTTTAATTTAAAGTATAGAATATACAGTGTTATTTTAATCATTGTAATTTTTACATTTATCTTATAATCAGTAATAATTTTATAAATCAGCAAAACATTAGAAATCCATAAAAAAAAACCATATGTAGTATAATCTACACATGGTTTTTTACCATATTGGTGACCCATCGGAGATTCGAACTCCGGACACCTTGATTAAAAGTCAAGTGCTCTACCGACTGAGCTAATGAGTCATATTTGGCGACCTGGAAGGGGCTCGAACCCTCGACCTCCAGCGTGACAGGCTGGCATTCTAACCAACTGAACTACCAGGCCGCATTATGTATTTAATGGTGGGACCAACAGGGCTCGAACCTGTGACCCCCTGCTTGTAAGGCAGGTGCTCTCCCAGCTGAGCTATGGTCCCAAAATAATTATTTAAATGGAGCGGGTGAAGGGGATCGAACCCTCACAGCCGGCTTGGAAGGCCGGAACTCTACCATTGAGCTACACCCGCATGGTGACTCATAGGGGAATCGAACCCCTGTTACCGCCGTGAAAGGGCGGTGTCTTGACCGCTTGACCAATGAGCCATTTATGGAGCTGGTAATAGGACTCGAACCTACAACCTGCTGATTACAAGTCAGCTGCTCTACCAATTGAGCCATACCAGCTAATTATTACTTGTCCGCTTCTCTCTCGGACAAGTAATACTATATCATATTTTGTCGTAATACGTCAACACTTTTTTTAAAGTTTTTTAAAATTTATTATTATTTTAAAAAAAGTTATATTTAAGTATATTACATAGTTCCTCTATATTTGTAATCCTTATGTTCTCCATTAAGATAATCTAATTCAGCTGTTATTTTAACAATATGTCTATTTAAATTATGACCTATCTTTACATTTTTATAATCTGCATCATCATCATTATTAAAAAGGTAATCTCTAACTACTTCTTCTGCAGCTTTTGTATTTATAGAATCATAAAAATTAAAATAAGTTTTATCACCTATTTCTAATGTAAGATCATAATTCCCATTTTCCTTTTTATTTCTCATATCTACCATATTATCCATTTTATTTCCTCCTACAAATTACAGTATTATTATTTAAGGTTTCCAGATTCATAGCTTTTTATTTATAATTTGTAATAGTAAATTATAAATAAAAATGAAAAATAATAGATATGAAAATATATAGTTTTGATTTTTATGCAATAAAAAAAGATTACGTGGCTACGTGCTACTCTCCCAGGGGGCTTCCCCCCAAGTACCATTGCCGCTCAAGAGCTTAACTTCTGTGTTCGGAATGGGAACAGGTGTATCCTCTTTGCTATAATAACCACATAATCTTTACTTAAAGTATTAACTTTTGTTAGTACTTTCAAAACTGCTAACATTTAATGTTTCCATTAATTTTCTTGGTCAAGTCCTCGATCTATTAGTATCAGTAAGCTAAATACATTACTGCACTTACACCTCTGACCTATCAACCAGGTAGTCTTCCTGGGATCTTAACCTTGCGGTGGGAAATCTTATC
>NZ_JACRYU010000011.1 GCF_014333445.1 Terrisporobacter mayombei
TATTTCTGGTGAATAGTGTACTCTTGTACTCATAATAAAATAACCTCCTTTAAAATCATACATATAGTATGTTTCAAAAGAGGTTGTTTTATTTATTCCCGTGTAAAGGGTTCACTTCAGTATCTGGAAGTTTTTTTATTTTTGTTTATCTAATTAAAATTAATAAATATTATTATTTAGTAATAAAGAAGGTAAATATAATACTATTGTAATTAAAATTGGATAATACTAAGTTTTATAAATTAAATAATCCTAATAATAGATTCCTTCTTCAAAGTAATCTTTAATTTCATCAAGATTATTAGATTTGCCTAATGCTAACATTAATTTAATTCTTGATTTATGACCGTTTAAATCGCCGGCAAAAATACAACCAAGATTTTTTAAATCTCTACCAGAGCCTAGATATCCATAAGAATCATAAACTCTTCCTAGTAAACATCTAGAAGTTATTACAACAACAACTCCTTTTTCTCTAGCATATTTAACTCCTTCATACATTTGTGGAGGTATATTTCCACGACCCATTGCTTCTATTACAATACCCTTATAGCCCATATCTACAGCATGATTTATAAAAGTATAATCCATTCCTAATCCTGATTTAAATAATGCAACTTTACTTACAACTTTATCAGTATCTATGAACGTTCTGCGTGCAACATTTTTGAATAATAAAAGCTGATTACTATCTACTATGCCCAAAGACCCTTTACCTGGAGATTGGAAAGTATTTAGAGACATTGTATCTGTTTTTGTAGCTTCTGAAGCTAATAAAACTTCATTGTTTAAAACAACAAGAACACCTTTATTTCTAGCGTTTTCTGATATAGCTACACAGACAGAAGAGGCTAAATTATTTGAACCATCATAACCAAGTTCCGAACTACTTCTCATAGCACCTGTTACTATAACTGGTTTTTCATGATTTATAACTAAATCTAAGAAGTAAGCACTTTCTTCTAAACTATCTGTACCATGAGTTATTACAACTCCAGAGATATCTTCTCTATCTAATAATTCAAGGACACAATTTTTTAACTGCATAAGTTTTTGTGGTGTCATATGCGGTCCTGGTATTTCATCAAAGTCTATAACTTCAAAATCTGCAACTGTACTAATACCTGCTGCCATAGACATAATTTGTTGACCAGATAAAGATGGTACATTAGCTCCAATTTCATCATCTATTGTCATTGAAATAGTTCCGCCAGTAAATATAATAGCTACTTTTTTTCTTGTAGACATAATATTGCCTCCTTATATTTAAATACTATATATAATTATACCAAAATATTAAAAAAAAAGAGTGTTATGTGATAAATAATTTTTAGAATATTTTACTTTAAATTTGAACATAAAAAAAGAGCCGGGGAAGCTCTTTTTCTGATAAATTAAATCTAATTCGTCTTAGACATAATATATATCTATTCATAAAAAGGGGTATTTGAATAGAAACTTTAATTGGGTTATCAAGGGGATAACTACTATTATATAATAACAATATTCGACAATAAATGCAATAAAAAATTAAAATTTAATTATATAAAATAATATTTCTACAAAAATAAATTAATATGAATAGTATGCTTTTATAAAACTTTAAGTATAACATTAAAAAAAACGTATAAAAATGGTATAATAAAGAATGCTAATGTGAAAATATATATATTTGACGAATTTATTAGATAACATAATTAATGTATATATTAATAAAAAATATATAGGACGGTGTAGTAAATGGAAATTTATTTAGATAATAGTGCAACTACAAAGCCTTATGAAGAAGTAGTGGAAGAAATGGTTAAAGCACTTACTACAGAATATGGAAATCCATCTTCTCTACATAAAAAAGGAATAGAAGTTGATAGAAAAATCAAAGAAGTAAGACAAAATATAGCTAGAACTTTAGGTGCAAAAGATAGAGAAATATTCTTTACATCTGGAGGAACAGAATCTAACAATACAATAATTAGAGGAGTTGCTTATAATTTTAGAAAAACTAAAAATCATATAATATCAACTAATATAGAGCATCCTTCTGTCTTAAATACACTTTATGATTTAGAAAAAGAAGGATTTGAAATAACATTATTAGAAGTTGATGAAAGTGGAAAAATAAGTATAGAGGATTTAAAGAAAGCAATTAAGCCAGCTACTATACTAATTTCTACAATGCATGTTAATAATGAACTAGGAAGTATACAACCAATAGAAGAGATAGGAAAATATCTAAAAACGCTAGATCAAAAAATATATTTCCATGTGGATGCAGTTCAATCTTACACAAAAATTAAATTTAGACCAACAAGATATAATATTGATTTCATGACTGTGAGTGGGCATAAATTCCATGGTCCAAAAGGTATAGGATTTATGTATATTAAAGAAAATAGTAAGATAAAACCTATATTAACTGGTGGAGGACAAGAAGTCGGAGTAAGATCTGGAACAGAAAATGTACCAGGTATATATGGATTAGGAAAAGCAGTTGAGATAATGAACAAAGATTTAGATAAAAAGATTGAAAAAATACAAATCTTAAAATCTTTATTAAAAGATGAAATATTAAAGAATATAGAGGGTGTAAAAATAAACTCTCCAGAAGATGGTGTATGTCATATACTAAATGTTTCTTTTGAAAATATAAGAGGAGAAGTTTTACTACATTTCTTAGAACAAAAAAATATATATGTATCTACAGGATCTGCTTGCTCTTCTAAGAAAAAAGGCAGTCATGTACTAAATGCAATAAATCTTAAGCCAGATGAAATCGAGGGAGCAATAAGATTTAGTTTATCTGATTTCAATACAGAAGAAGAGATTTTAGAAACTGTTAAAGTTTTAAAGGAATCTATAAATGATTTAAGAATGATAATAAAA
The DNA here is from genome assembly GCF_014333445.1 of Terrisporobacter mayombei. GTDB lineage: Bacteria > Bacillota > Clostridia > Peptostreptococcales > Peptostreptococcaceae > Terrisporobacter > Terrisporobacter mayombei_A. The sequence continues at coordinate 2,884 of NZ_JACRYU010000011.1, forward strand.
AGACGATAATAAGAGGTGAAAAATGTACAATTCAATTATAGTAAAATACGGAGAAATAGGAATTAAAGGTAAAAATAGATATATCTTCGAGAATAAATTAATAAAAAATATAAAAAATATGTTAAAGCCTATAGATAAATTCAATGTTTACAAAGAGTACGGAAGAGTTTACGTTGATTTAGGTGATTATGAGTATGAAGAAGTAGTAGAAGAAGTTAAAAAAGTATTTGGTGTAGTTGGAGTATGTCCGGCAGTTAAGGTACTTAGAAGTAATGAAGATACTGTTGAAACTGCTTATGAAAAATTAAAAGAAACTGCACTTTTAGTATTAGAAGACAAAATTGAAAATGGTGCTAAATCATTTAAAGTTGAATCAAGAAGGGGGGATAAATCATTTAGATTAACTTCTCAAGAAATGAGTATAGATATAGGTGGATATTTATTATCTAGAGTAGGAGATAGAATAAAAGTAGACATAAATAATCCTGAAGCAAAAGTAAAATGTGAACTTAGAGAAAATAATGTTGTAGTTTATACAGATACAGTACCTGGTTATGGTGGGCTTCCAATAGGTACAAATGGTAAAGCTATGTCTTTATTATCAGGTGGTATAGATTCACCAGTAGCTACATGGATGGTTGCTAAAAGAGGTATGGAAGTAGAAGCAATACATTTCCATACATATCCTTTCACTAGTGAAAAATCACAAGAGAAGGTAAAAGACTTAGCTAGAATATTAGCTAAATATTGTGGAAGAGTAAGACTTCACAAAGTTAATTTACTTGAAATACAAAAATCTATCGGATTAAACTGTAGAGATGAAGAAATGACTATAATCTCTAGAAGATTCATGATGAGGATAGCAGAAAGAGTTGGAGTACAAAGAAATTGTGATGCTTTAATAACAGGAGAGAGTATAGGACAAGTTGCTTCACAAACTATACAAGGTTTAACTTGTACAAATGCATCAGTAAGTTTACCAGTATTTAGACCTCTTATTGCTATGGATAAATCTGAAATAATTGATATAGCTAAGAAAATAGACACTTTTGAAACATCTATAATACCAGAAGAAGATTGTTGTTCAGTATTTGCTCCTAAGAAGCCTGTAACTAAGCCTAAGTTAGAAAGAATTGAGGATTCTGAAAAAGCGTTAGAAGTAGAGAAATTAATACAAGATGCTATAGATAATATGGAAGTAGAAGTTATAGAATTTTAATTAATAATTTAATAATATAGAGTAGAGCCTTAGATATAATAATATCTAAGGTTTTTAAATTATAAAATGATTATAGATAAGATTACAATTTGATTAATGAATATAAAAAAGAAGTCTTAATTAAGACTTCTTTTTTATATAAGTTTATATTATTTATTGTTAAATACTTTAATTCCGTATCTTTCAATAATTTCACTAGCTTTTTTAACATCATCTTGGTCTGCATCTCTAACATCTTTTAATTCATAATCGATGCCCATGCTTTCCCATTTGTGGATACCTATGCTGTGATAAGGTAATAATTCAAATCTATCTACATTATTTAAAGAAGCAGCAAATTCACCTAATTTAGATAAATTATCTTCACTATCAGTTATTCCAGGAACCAAAACGTGTCTTATCCAAACTGGTATGTTTCTTTCATCTAAATGTTTTGCTAATTTTAAAGTTTTTTGAATACTAACACCTGTTAATTCTTTCGATTTTTCATCGTCCATATGTTTTAAGTCAAGTAATACTAAGTCAGTATTATCAAGGACTTTGTCAATTTTTTCTACATCAACAAATCCTGAAGTATCTAAACAAGTATGAATGTCATTTTCTTTAGCTTTAGCAAATAATTCAGCAAGGAAATCAGCTTGTAAAGTAGCCTCACCACCAGAAGCTGTGATTCCACCGCCTGAAGATTTCATATAAGATTTATATTTACATGCTTTTTCTATTAATTCATCAGCTGTGTATTCAGTTCCGATTTTAGCATCCCATGTATCTCTATTATGGCAATATTTACATTTTAATGGACATCCTTGGAAAAAGAATATGCATCTTATACCAGGTCCATCTACTGTTCCAAATGTTTCTATTGAGTGAATTCTTCCTGTAGTCATATTAACACCTCTTAAATTTAGTTATAAAACTAAAAAAGGTAAGAATATATATAAAACAGACTATAGATTAATTATATAAATAAAATTTATAAACTATAATGTAGAGTACTTTTATTTTATTATATATCCATATTATATCTTTTAAAGTTTTTTATTATTATGTTAAATCTAATATTATTATTTTAATTATTTATAATAATATTTGTAAAAGGATAAAATAAAAAGACTAAAATAAATTTAGTCTTTTTACTTGTATATAGTTAGCTTATAAATTAAGCCATTTTTCCGTGGAATGTTCTGTTTATAACATCTAATTGTTGTTCTTTAGTTAATTTGATGAAGTTAACAGCATATCCTGAAACTCTTATTGTTAATTGAGGATATTTTTCTGGATGTTCCATAGCATCTTCTAAAGTAGCTCTATCAAATACGTTAACGTTTAAGTGATGAGCTCCATCTCCGAAGTATCCATCCATCATTGCTGATAAGTTAGTAATTCTTTCATTCATATCTTTTCCTAAAGCACCAGGTACTATAGAGAAAGTATTAGATATACCATCTTGAGAATGCTCATATGGTAATTTAGCAACAGATGATAATGAAGCTAAAGCTCCGTTTGTATCTCTTCCGTGCATTGGGTTAGCTCCTGGAGCGAATGGAGCACCAGCTCTTCTACCACATGGAGTATTACCAGTTTTCTTACCGTAAACAACGTTTGAAGTTATTGTTAATACAGATTGAGTATGAACTGAATTTCTGTAAGTTTTATTTTTTCTTATTTTGTTCATCATAGACTCAACTAAGTATACAGCTATATCATCAACTCTATCATCGTTGTTTCCGTATTTTGGATAATCTCCTTCTATTTCGAAGTCAACAGCTACACCAGCTTCATTTCTTATAGCTTTAACTTTAGCATGTTTTATAGCAGATAATGAGTCAGCAGCAACTGATAAACCAGCTATACCACAAGCCATTGTTCTGAATACATCTCTATCATGTAAAGCCATTTCTAATGCTTCATAAGAGTATTTATCATGCATGTAGTGGATTACATTTAAAGTATTTACATATAAGTTTGCTAACCAATCAGTAAATGGTTCGAATCTAGCCATTACTTCATCATAGTCTAAGTATTCAGAAGTTATTGGTTCAAATCTTGGTCCAACTTGTACACCTGATTTTTCATCAACCCCACCGTTTATAGCGTATAATAATGTTTTAGCTAAGTTAACTCTAGCTCCGAAGAATTGCATTTGTTTACCTATTCTCATTGCAGATACACAACATGCTATTCCGTAATCATCTCCCCAGTAAGGTCTCATTAAATCATCATTTTCGTATTGAACTGAACTTGTATCTATAGATACTTTAGAACAGAAATCTTTGAATCCTTGTGGGAAGTTGTTTGACCAAAGTACTGTTAAGTTTGGTTCTGGAGATGGTCCTATAGTATAAAGAGTATTTAAAACCCTGAATGAGTTTTTAGTTACTAATGTTCTACCATCTATACCCATACCACCGATTGACTCAGTTACCCATGTTGGGTCACCAGAGAATAATTCATTGTAGTCTGGAGTTCTTAAGAATTTAACCATTCTTAATTTCATAACGAAGTGGTCCATTAATTCTTGAACTTCTTCTTCAGTTATTAAACCAGCTTTTAAATCTCTTTCAAAGTATATATCTAAGAAAGTAGAAGTTCTACCTATTGACATAGCAGCACCATTTTGGTCTTTTATAGCTGCTAAGTAAGCGAAGTATAACCATTGTACAGCTTCTCTTGAGTTAGTAGCTGGCTTAGATATATCGAATCCGTAAGATTCAGCCATTCTTTTTAATGCTTCTAAAGCTTTTATTTGATCAGATATTTCTTCTCTTAATCTTATTACATCTTCATCCATGCAAGAAACTTCTAAAGAAGTTTTTTGTTGCATTTTATCTTCTATTAATCTATCAACACCGTATAAAGCAACTCTTCTGTAGTCACCTATTATTCTACCTCTTCCGTAAGCATCTGGAAGACCTGTTATTATACCAGATTTTCTAGCAGCTCTCATTTCAGAAGTATAAGCATCGAATACACCTTGGTTATGAGTTTTTCTGTATTTAGTGAATATTTCACTTACTTGTGGATCACATTCGAATCCATAAGCTTTACAAGATGTTTCAACCATTCTTATACCACCTTCAGGCATTATAGCTCTTTTTAGTGGTGCGTCAGTTTGTAAACCAACTATAGTTTCTTTATCTTTGTCTATATATCCAGGCGCGTAAGCATCTATTGCAGAAACAGTTTTAGTGTCAACATCTAATGTTCCACCATTTTCTCTTTCTTTTTTGAATAGCTCCATTACTTCAGCCCATAATTCTTTTGTGTTTTCTGTAGCTCCTGCTAAGAAAGAAGCATCTCCTTCATAAGGAGTGTAGTTAGCTTGTATAAACCCTCTAACGTCTACTTCTTTAGTCCATTTTCCAGTTTTAAAACCTTGCCATGCTTTCATTTAGACATCCTCCTAAAAGTGATTGTTTTATATTATAAAGTTCGATAAAAATATTAAAAATGTATTGATAAGTATCAATAAGATATATTCTAGCACAAACACAGTATATTGTATACAAAAATATCTTACTAAATCTTATCGAATTTCCTAACAATTTATCTTAAATTGTTATATTAAATAGATACCCATACATTATTGGGACTAAACATAAATTCATAAAAAATAAAAAAATTGTTTTGCATAAAGATGTAGCTTCAGAATAGATATAAATATAGGGGGGAGATAGTATGACTTTAGTTGTGATTTTATTTTTTATAGGGTTTATTTTAATAACAAAAGGAGCAGATATTTTTATTGATTGTACAGTATTGATTGGTAAGAAAACTGGTATATCAGAATTAATCTTAGGTGCGACCATAGTGAGTTTTGCTACAACCTTACCAGAGTTAACTGTATCAACATTAGCATCTATAGATAATCATACAACAATGAGTTTGGGAAATGCTGTTGGTTCTATAATCTGTAATACAGGACTAATATTAGGATTAGTTGCATTTATAAGTCCTTTTAAAGTAGATAAGAGTATGTTTTCATCTAGGTCAATAATACTACTTGTAGCAGTTTTAGCGTTAATGATTCTAGGAAGAGATGGAAGTATCACTAGAGGGGATGGATTAATATTAATTCTAATACTTATTGTGTATATGTATACTAATGTAAAAAGTGTTTCTGGAAATGGTAAAAATATTGCTAGCAATAATAATGAAATAAACTCTTGTAGAGTAGCACATAATAAGCATGAAAATCTAAAGACAGCATTACTTTTTGCATTAGGACTAGTTATGATGGTAGTAGGCTCAAAATTATTAGTAGATAATGGCGTTAAATTAGCTAGTTTTATAGGGATACCACAAGGTGTAATAAGTTTAACTGTTATAGCCCTTGGAACATCCCTTCCAGAATTAGTATCTTCTTTAACTGCTATAAGAAAAAAACATCATGGAATATCAGTAGGAAATATTTTAGGAGCAAATATTTTAAATATAACATCTGTAACAGCTATTTCATCATTAATAAATGATTTACCTATATTGTCGCAGAATATTAGAATTGATTTTCCATTTATGATTGGTCTTTTACTTTTATTAATATTACCAACTATGAAAAAAAGTAAATTATATAGAATTCAAGGATTTCTAATGTTAGGAACATACATAACATATATAACTACTTTGTACTTTATGTATTTAGCTTAGTTAATTATATAAAATAATACATATATAATGATGGGTTTTATTCAAGGAAATTTCTTTAATTAAGTGATTAGCTGAATAGGACCTTTTTTTTCGGCAAAAATATAATTGCATAATATTGAAATAAACTATATAATAGAAAAGTTAATATTTATGATAACGGAAAGGAAATAATTAATTTATGAATATAATAAAATTTGAAGATTTACCAATAAGTGATGAGATAAAGAGATCAGTAGCGGAATTAGGATTTGAAGAACCGTCTCCAATACAATCACAATCAATACCTGTAATCTTAACAGGAAAAGATGTTATAGGTCAAGCACAAACAGGTACAGGAAAGACAGCAGCGTTCAGTATACCAGTATTAGAGATGGTAGACCCTAATAATAAGAATGTACAAGCAGTAGTATTATGCCCGACAAGAGAGCTTGCAATACAAGTTTCTAGTGAAATGAGAAAATTAGGAAAATATAAAAGTGGAATAAAAACACTTCCAGTTTACGGCGGACAACCAATAGATAGACAAATAAAATCATTAAAGAGCGGAGTACAAGTTGTTATAGGGACACCAGGTCGTGTTATTGATCATATAAATCGTAGAACTCTAAAAATGGACGAAGTAAAAATGTTAGTTCTTGATGAAGCGGATGAAATGTTAGATATGGGATTCAGAGAAGATATTGAATTAATATTAGAGCAGACACCAAGTGAAAGACAAACTACTTTCTTCTCAGCAACTATGTCAAAAGAAATATTAGAACTTACTAAGAAATATCAAGATGATCCACAATTAATTAAAATAGTAAGGAAAGAATTAACTGTACCAAATATAAAACAATACTATATAGAAACAAGAAGAGCTAATAAGTTAGAAGTATTATGTAGATTAATTGATGTATATAATCCTAAATTATCAGTTGTGTTCTGCAATACAAAAAGAGGTTCTGATGAATTAGTTAGTGAATTACAAGCAAGAGGATATTTTGCAGATGCTCTTCATGGTGATTTAAAACAAACTCAAAGAGATATAGTAATGGATAAATTCAGACAAGGGACAATAGATATACTTGTTGCTACAGATGTTGCAGCTAGAGGGATAGATGTTGATGATGTTGAGATGGTGTTCAACTATGATTTACCACAGGATGAAGAATACTATGTTCATAGAATAGGTAGAACTGGTCGTGCTGGTAGAGAAGGTATATCATTCAGTTTCGTATTTGGAAAAGAAATAAGAAAAATGAAAGACATAGAAAGATATACAAAATGTAAATTAGTAAGACATAATATACCAACAATAGCTGACGTTGAAGAGAAAAAAGTAACTGCATTCTTTAAAGAAGTTAAAGATGTTATAAAAGATAGTAACTTATCAAAACAAACTCAATGGATAGAAAATCTTTGTGAAGAAGAAGGGTTAGAAGCTATAGAGGTTGCTGCAGCTCTTGTTAAAATAGCATTAGGTGATGAAGAAAAACAAGAAATAGTTGAAGAAACTTCAAGTTACAAAGAAGAATCTGGAAGAAGACGTAGAGATAGAGGCGATAGAAAACGTGGTAAAAATGCTGAAGCTGGTATGGTAAGATTATTTATAAATGTAGGTAAAAATCAAAGAATTCAAGCTAAAGATATAGTTGGAGCTATAGCTGGAGAAGCTGGAATACCAGGAAAGCTAGTTGGTACAATAGATATATATGATAAATATACATTTGTAGAAGTTCCTAAAGAAAATGCTAAAAAAGTATTAGATAAAATGAAAAACATAAAGATAAAAGGTAATAAAATTAATATAGAAAAAGCTAACCAAAGAAGAAAATAATAAATATTAAAGTAACTTGATCAATTGGTCAAGTTACTTTTTTGTTTTTCATTAATAATATTATCAGTTTGTAATACAAAGCAGCCTTATTATGATATAATTTAAAATGATGTTAATTAACTATCATAACAAAATAATCTTTTCCATTTGTAGATATAGAGAAGTTATATCTATGTATAGGACATTAATAGAAAGACAATCTAAACAAGATTCATTTCTTTGATATGCAAATCTTATGATGTTAAATTATTAATTTAGAAGATTATGATGGTTATTGAACATGATTGTTATTTTAATTTTATAGATAGACAATAATAAATGATAAATAGTAGTATAATAAATTATCAAAGTTAAATTATCATTTTTTATGCCTCCATCCACATGATTATTAAATATGTGTCTAGCTAGAATAGGAGGAAATTTATGGATAATAAATTTGATGTAAAAAAATTAATACAAATAAGTTTACTGATAGCAATAGAAGTTATATTAACCAGGTTCTGTTCTATACAAACGCCAATAGTAAGAATAGGCTTTGGATTTTTACCAATAGCAATGATAGCAATGATGTATGGACCATTGAGTGCAGGAATATCTTATGTAGTAGGTGACATTCTAGGTATGCTATTATTTCCATCTGGAGCATATTTTCCAGGGTTTACGTTAACTGCATTTTTAACTGGATTGACATATGGAGTATTTTTATATAATAAACCTGCTACTTGGAGTAGAATAATAGGAGCGGCAATGACCGTTTGCCTTATAATCAATTTAGGTTTAGATACTTATTGGTTATCTATAATAATGGGTAAAGGTTATTTAGCTTTACTTCCAACACGTATAATAAAAACAGTTATTATGATACCAGTTCAAACTTTAATAATCGGAATCATATGGAAAAAAGTTGTTGTAAAAATTGTGAAAATATCACATGCTTAGTAATTTAATAAATTATAAAATTAATAGTAAAAAAATAATTAATTATATCAAATAAATCAATAATAATTTATAGTAGAATCTTGATAAAGATTTATATAACTGCTAAAAATTTATTAAGTAATGACATAATCAAGATATAAGTGTGTAGCAGAGCAATCACTGCGAATTTAGATAGGGTAATATGATTGCAAAAAATTCATACCAATACCAAATAGCTAGGATTGGAGAGAGAGGTCTATCAACTTTAATTTTAATAGCTTTTAGAAACAATCAAGTGTCTAAGAAATATTTATATTTCATAGGCACTTTTTTATATTTTAAGGGATTATAAATTATTTGAATTGTGGATAATTTATAATCCCTACTGATAAATTTGAGCAACGGACCAAGTCGTTGGCGATATGAGCGAAGCGAATTTTTTTATATTTTTAATAAAATAAAAGATTGAAGAATACAACAAGTAAAAAATGGAAATTATACTAAGTAATAGGTAATAATAGGTTGTAAAAACTATGTATGTTTTAATATATACAGAAAGCAACAAAACTAGATAAATTTCATTGAAGGATTAAAAATACTTTACTCGAATTGATAATGAGTAAATGTTAATACTAGGGGGGAAACAAATGATTAAATGCTATCTTGAAGATAAAACATTATTAGTTGAAATCTTGTCTACAGAACTTGATCATCATATAGCTAGAGAAGTGAGAGAAGAAGTTGATTCGATTTTAATGAAAAAACAAATTTCGTATATTATATTTGATTTTCAATATGTCAACTTTATGGATTCTTCTGGAATTGGTGTAATAATAGGAAGATATAAAAAAATTGCAAATCATGGCGGTAGAGTATCTGTAATAAATATGAATTCTAGGGTTGAAAAAATATTTAATTTATCTGGAATGAGTAAAATAATTGACATCTATGACACTTTTGAAGATGCAATAAATTCTTAATTATTAAAGGGGGAACTTTTAAAATGAGTAATATTTTAGAGGTCAAATTTTCAGCTAAATCAGAAAATGAAAGCTTATCTAGGGTAATAGTTGCATCTTTTGCAGCAAAATTAGATCCAACATTAGATGAAATATCTGATATAAAAACAGCTGTATCTGAAGCAGTAACAAATGCAATAATTCATGGATATGATGAAGATGAATCTAAATTTGTATATTTAAGATGTGAGATGAATGATAGAACAATAAAAGTAGTAGTTGAAGATAGAGGAAATGGAATAGAAGATATTGAGCAAGCAATGCAACCTATGTATACATCTAAACCTGAACTAGAAAGATCAGGAATGGGCTTCTCGTTTATGGAAAGCTTTATGGATAATTTAGAAGTTGCTTCTATAAAAGGTGAAGGAACTAAGGTAGTGATGACTAAAACTATAGAATTACCTAAATAAGATAAAAAGGATAGAGGTTTGAATATGAGTGTAGCTGCTAAAAAAGAAGAAAAAAGACACTTACTTAGTCATGAAGAAACCTTAGAGCTATTAGAAAGAGCCCAACAGGGTGATGAGGAAGCTAAGGAAGTGCTCATATCAAACAACTTGGGACTAGTCAGAAGCGTTGTATCTAAATTTTCTAATATAGGTTATGAAAGAGATGATTTATTTCAATTAGGATCTATAGGACTTATCAAAGCAATTTATAAGTTTGATTCTGCATTTAATGTAAAATTTTCTACATATGCAGTTCCTATGATACTTGGTGAAATTAAAAGATATTTGAGAGATGATGGTATGGTTAAAGTATCAAGATCTCTTAAGCAACTAGCTATTAAGGCTAAATCACAAAGTGAAATTTTAACTAAAAAACTGGGTAGAGAACCTACTGTTGAAGAAATAGCGAGTGAATTAGATGTTGAAAAAGAAGATTTGGTTATGGCTATGGAAGCAAATTTCTCTGTAGAATATTTACATGGCGTTATACATGAAGAAGAAGGATCTCCTATATGTTTAATAGATAAAATAAGTTTAAAAGGAGAAAATGAAGAAGAGAAAGTTATTGATAATATACTTTTAAAAGAAGTATTAGGAAAATTAGAACAAAGAGAACGTCAAATTATTATGTTAAGATACTTTGAGGATAAGACGCAAAGCGAAATAGGAGATATACTTAAAATATCTCAAGTTCAAGTATCTCGAATAGAAAAGAAAGTATTGATGAAGCTAAAATCATATATAAGTCAATAAAATAAATGAAGTTAGAGCTCTTTTGATTAAATCAAAGGAGCTTTTTTTTTAGAATTATAGTTTAATTTTTATATTTCTCCAAATACTAATTAGGAAGTAATTTGAATTTTTATAAAGATAGGAGGGAAATTATATGTCTATTATGAAATCTAATAAAAATGAATATAAAGAATACGTTGATAAAATAAGTCCAAAGCCTACTTATTTTAAAAATGGTGTTTTAGCATTTATAGTAGGTGGAATAATCTGTTGTATTGGACAAGGAATTAATGATTTTTATATGAATTTTATGGGGTTAGATAAATTAGCGGCAGCATCTGCAACATCAATGACATTGATTTTTATAGGTGCATTTTTAACTGGCTTAGGAGTATATGATTTGATAGGAAAGCGTGCAGGAGCTGGCTCTATAATCCCTATAACAGGATTTGCAAACTCTATAGTTTCGCCAGCAATGGAATTTAAAAAAGAAGGATATGTATTAGGTGTTGGAGCAAATTTATTTAAGATTGCAGGACCTGTTTTAGTTTATGGGATTTCATCATCTATATTATGTGGAATAATTTATTATATTGTAAAAATGCTTCCATAAAATTTAATATACTGACGTTTTAAGGATGTGAAATAATGATTAAAAAAAGAATTGGAGAAAGAACTATAAAATTAAATAATTTACCAACTATAATAGCAGCATCTTCTATAGTTGGTCCTAAAGAAGGAGAAGGTCCTTTAAAAGATAAATTTGATTTAATCTTAACAGACGATTTATATGGAGAAAAAACATGGGAACTAGCCGAAAGTAAAATGGTTCAATCTGTTATGGATATGAATGTGAAAAAAGCAAATAAAAAGCTTAGTGATATTAATTTACTATATGGTGGGGATTTAATTAATCAGATATTTCCATCATCATTTGCAGCACGTGAGTTAGCAATACCTTTCTTTGGTATATATGGTGCATGTTCTACAATGGCAGAAGGGTTATGTTTAGGATCAATGGCTGTAGATGGTGGTTACGCAGATTATGTTTTGACAGGGGCATCAAGTCATTACTGTACTGCTGAGAGACAATTTAGATTCCCATTAGAGCTTGGAAATCAAAAGCCAATGACAGCACAGTGGACAGTAACAGGAGCTGGAGGTGTATTACTAGCAAAAGAAGGTAATGGTCCTAAAGTTAAATATATAGTTCCTGGTAAGGTAATTGATAAAGGAATTGATGATGGTAATAATATGGGAGCAGCAATGGCACCTGCAGCAGCAGACACGATATATTCTTATTTTAATGATACAAAAGATGATCCAAATAGTTTTGATTTAATTGCTACAGGGGATTTGGGCAAAATAGGTAAACAAATTTTGTTAGATATATTAAAAGAAATGAAAGTTAATATTTCTAAAGTTCATACAGATTGTGGGTTAGAAATATTTGATTTAGAAAATCAAGATGTACACTGTGGGGGAAGTGGTTGTGGATGTTCTGCCACAGTATTTTGTGCAGATATCTATGAAAAACTGATGAAAAAAGAATTTAATAAGGTTATGCTAGTATCTACAGGTGCATTATTATCTCCAACAAGTTCTCTTCAAAACCAAACTATACCGTCTGTTGCACATGCAGTAGTAATTGTTAATGAGTAGGAGGGATAAGAATTGATACTAGATTATATAAAAGTATTTTTTGTTGGTGGGCTTATTTGTCTAATAGCTCAAATAATGATGGATTATTTTAAGATGCAAACACCATATGTCATGGTTACTTATGTGACAGTGGGAACAATATTAACATTCTTAGGAATCTATGAGAAAATTGTAGACTTTGGTGGATCAGGAGCTACAGTTCCTATAATCGGATTTGGTTATTCTTTAGGTAAGGGTGTAATGAAATCCATAGAGACAGATGGATTTTTAGGAGTTCTGACAGGTGGTGTAACTGCTACAGCAGGAGGTATAGCAGCAGCAGTATTTTTTGGATATATAGTATCTGTAATATTTAATCCAAAAGCAAAGCCTTGATTAATTATATAAAATAAAAATCTTCCTTAAAATATAAGGAAGATTTTTTATTTTAACCGTTATTTTATTGTGGTGTCGTAGTAGATTCTGGAGTAGTGCTACCTCCAGGTGATGTATTACCTGAAGGTTGGTCAGTACTACCGTTACCGGTACTGCCACTACCAGTATTGCTATTACCAGTGTTGCCACTATTATTATTACTATTATTATCAGTTGGAGGTGTCTGATTTTCACCTTCACCTGGCGTTTGATTTTCATCTTCTGGTGGATTAGAACCATCACCAGACTCATTTGGATTATCTTGATCTTCTTCTTCAGTTTCTTGAGTCGGAGGAGCTTGATAAGATGATCTTGACGGAGCTGTTCCTTCGATGAATGCGGCATTTGAGCCATAAGATGAAGTACCACCATCAGTTAAGTTAATTTTTGTAAAGTAAACTCCATCAGGAACTGGGAATTTAGTCTTTGTAAGGTTTTGATGGATAGGACCCATTACTTTAGCCCAAAGTCTAGCAGCTGTTGAACTTGAACCTTGACCTCTTCTTTTAATGTTATTACCATTAGCATCTTTCTGTGCATCATCAGCAATATATGTTGCTCCTACATAATATGGAGTATATCCAACGAACCAAATATCTAAAGAGTCATTTGTTGTACCAGTTTTTCCGGCTACTGGCATATTGCCTAAGGAAGCTGCTTTACCAGTACCTTCAGTAATAACTGCTTGAAGCATATCAGTCATAACATATGCTACTTGTTCATCTACAACTTTATGTTGCTCTGGATTAGCTTTTACTAATAACTGTCCATCATAAGTAGTTATAGTAGTGTATACCGTTGGTTCAATATAATTACCTCCATTAGCTAATGTACCGTAAGCTGCAGCCATTTCAAGAGGAGATATACCTCTTGCCATACCACCTAATGTTAAAGAAGCAAATCGTCTGTCAGTATTGCTTATTTCTTTAGTTTTACTATCTACTACGCTAGTTATACCAAAGTCTTTAAGGTAATTTATCATTATATCCATACACTCATCGTATGTGCTTCCAAGAGTTTCTGCAGCCTTAATAGCTATTGTATTTGAAGATAAAGCTAATGCTTTTCTTGTACTCATATCACTTGTACCAGGAGTAGTAGTAGCGGGATTCCAATCTCTATTATCCTTGAATTTATATCCGCCACGCTTATCGCTAAATACTCTAGATTGAGTAGTTTCTAAAGTATCTATAGCTGGAGTATAAACTGATAAAGGTTTTATAGTAGATCCTGGTTGTACAGGTGTTGTAGCTCTATTTATACCACCTCTAGTTTTAATATGTCTACCACCAATTAATGATTTAATTTGTCCAGTTCTATAATCTAATATAACCATACCTGATTGTGGTTGAACAATACCATTTTGACCTGGGATAGTATTAGGAAAATTATCATCATTTTTATATTGTTTTTCTAGATTTTCTTGCATTCCTGAATCTATAGTAGTGTAAATGCGAAGTCCTCCATTATAATACATATTACTTGCTTCTTCTTTTGTATATCCTTGCTCTACAAAAGCATCCACTACTTCTGAATAAATATAATCTTCAACAGAAGATGCAGTACTTTCTGTATACTCAGGTAATTTAACATCTATAGGATTTGCTATCTCTTCATCATATTGTGATTGAGTAATATATCCTAATCTTAGCATTTTAGCTAATATATTTTTTTGTTTTTCTTTTGCATTTTCGTTAGGAACTGCTTTTCTAACAATCATAGTCTGATTTTTTAATTGAGAATAAATATCCTCGCTAGGAATTAATCCCCAAGAGTATAATTTATATACCATTTGTAATTCTACATCTGTTGGATCATCCCAATCATCATCTGCAGTATTGACTGCAAATATAAGTTTATTCTCTAAATCTTCTTTAGTTTCAGATCCATCTAATTTTTGTTGTTTGTAAGGTGTATACTTAGCTGGATTATTTGTTGCCGCCATTAATAGAGCAGCCTCTCCAGGTGTTAACTGTGAAGCAGACTTACTAAAGTATCCCTTAGCACCAGCTTCAGCTCCATATAAACCTTTACCTACATAAAAATTATTTAGATAAGCTAATAAGATATCTTCTTTTTCTACAACTTTACTCATTTCATATGCATAATAAATATCTTTTATTTTACGAGTTAAACTTTTTTCTTGAGAAGTTATTAACATTTTAGATACCTGCATTGGTATTGTAGAACCGCCTTGTGTTTTGCCCAGAAGTGTATTAACAACTGAACGAGCTAAACCTTTAACATCTACACCGCTATGTTCATAAAAACGCTCATCTTCTGCTGCAATAAGAGCATTTTGTAAATTCTTATTTATTTTATCCAATGTCTTTACAGGCTCTTTTTTATTGCCTGTTTCTGGCTTAGCTAAAAGTTCTCCATCAGAGTAGTATATCTCTGTAGTTTTATATGTTCCTTTTTCTAATAAAGCTTTATTCACAGTTACTGTGTTTCTTAGAGAGGCGAAAACAACTCCAGATCCAACAGCTACACCTACAACTAATAATACTAAGAAAACTATCCCTAGAGTTTTTACACCTTTAAATCTTGTAGATTTATTTTTTGAGGATGTTGATTTCTTTCTCTTGGAACTACTTGAGTTACTAGAGCTACTCGAGGTTTGTTGTGTTTTGTTTTTATCTGAAGAGCTTACTTTTCTTCTTTTAATTTTATTTCTATCATCACGATTATCTCTCACCATAAGATTAACCTCCTTATTTTAATGAATAATTATAACATATTTGAGCATTTTTATAAACTTTCATTAATGTTAATAGCAATTTATTAAAAGATACAATATAATTATACATTTAGAGTATATAAATAATAAAGTAAAATTTTTTTTTTATGTAATATTAAAAAAATATTTAAACAAAAAAATACACAGTTAAAGGTATATAATTATATTTTCTGCGGTTGAATAAAAAATATTTATTTCATCAAATTATATTATGATTATTGTCTTATTATATAAAATTTAAAATAATAAATAAAATATATTTTTTTAGGAATAATAAGGATAAAGTATAATATAAAAATATAGGACTGATATACAGTCCTATATAATTAATAGATTAATGAATCATCCATTGGATATATACACCATATCCTAAGCTTGGATTATTTTCTAGAGCGTGAGATACAGCTCCTACAATCTTATCACCTTGTACTATAGGCGTTCCACTCATACCTTGAACAATACCTCCTGTTTTTTGTAATAATTCAGGATCAGTAATTTTTATTTTGATACCTTTTGAATCAGGTTTATGTTGATGTTCTATATTTATTATTTCTATATCATATTTTTTGCATTGATTATTAACATCTTGTAATATAATTTGAGCTTTTCCTAATTTAACTTCTTCTATAGAAGCTATTTTATATTTTTCATATTTAGATAAATCAATATCACTTATTTTACCTTTTATACCAAAATCACTATTTTTGTTAAATTCTCCTATAATATTATTTTTACTTGCACTTATACAACCAACATTTCCTCTACATGATTTTTTTATATTTAAATTATCTGTGTAAGAAATACATCCTTTTTTTATAGGGATTTTTTTTGTACCACCTATATTAATAGGATGCGCTACAGCACCAAATTCTTTTGTATTAGGATTTACATAAGTTAATGTTGCGAATCCAGAAATTAAATTATTAAAATTAGTTTTTTCTAAGGCTTTTTTATCACATTTAAGACTAAAAATAGAATTTTCTCTTCTTATTAATATAGATATATTATCAGATTTCTTTAAAGAAGAAAGACTTTTATTAAAATCTTCATATGAATTAATATTTTTATCTTCTATTTTTAAAATAGAATCGCCTATTTTTAACGGTGAATTATCAACTTCATTTCTTACTATTAAATTCTTTAGCTCGGCATCAATTTGTAATATGTTTCCCATAGGAATAAGGTATTCATTATTATTTTCTTCTATATTTTGTGAATAAATAATATTATTTGTGAAAAAATATAGAAAAACATAAAAAAATATTAAAGTTAATCCATTAAATTTATATTTAATTTTTTTAGAAACTTTATTTCTGTTTAATTTATTAATAATATAAAACACCTTCTTTCTAAATTATTTGATTTGGTGCTTTAATATTATCTTGCACATTATTCGTGTTTTAATCCTTGGAAATGAGTTTCAGTAAGGCCGTAGATTTCATAAAAATACAGAGGATATTTTAAAATGTTTATATTAAGAGAAATGAAAAAATAAAAAGAAATAAAATCACTATTAATTTTCCAAAAAGTGTTTTTATTTCTTTTTTTTAATATTTTTTTTTGTATTTTTAGATTTTATTTTATCTTCACATCTAGACTTTGTAACAGCTAAATCCGGAACAGGAGGAACAAAACTAACTTCATTTTCTTCTCCTGAATTACATCCATTGACCGATGTAATTAATGCTAATTCATCAGAAAGAACAGCAAAGAAAGTAGATAGTATCGCAAGATCTGTATTAGATAGTTCTTCTGCTAATCCAACTGATAAGGCAGAGGCCAAAACAATGTAATCTATGTAACTAAAGCAACATAGTTTAGAAGTATCTTTATTGTTGTTTGAGCTAGATGAAGATTTATTAGAGCAAGAATTATTTTTAGATGAAGACCTTCTCTTATTAGTTTTATTCATATATATAATCTCTATTTATAGAGACTAAAGTCACCTCCATAGATAGTCTATATAAATATGTATATGTAAAAAAAATAAATAAAAAACCTTTAAGATAAATAAGGAAATTAAAAGTAGGAAATAATAAAATATATGAAAATTTACTAAATAAAAGAAAGGATAAGTTATGAGAATATATAAACTATCATTAGTAGCAATTATTATTTTGGGGATTATATTTATAGGAAAATCAGATCCTATGAAAAATCTTTATAAAAATAGCGCATCTATAATAACAGGATTAAATATTGATGCAAAGGATCAAAATGAAAATAAACAAGATAAAAAATCAAATGAAAAAAAAGAGAAGTACTTAATATGTATAGATCCAGGTCATCAATCTAAGGGAGATTGGAAGACAGAACAAGTTGGCCCAGGATCACCTTATCAAAAAGCTAGAGTGTCATCAGGTACAGTTGGGATAAGTACAAAAAAACCAGAATATATTTTAAATTTAGAAGCATCTAAAGTTTTAAAGCATATATTAGTAAGTAAGGGATTCGATGTTGTGATGACGAGAGAAAGTAATGATGTTAATATAAGTAATTTAGAAAGAGCTACATTTGCAAATAAGAAAAATGCTAATATGGTTATAAGAATACATGCAGATGGATCTGATGATACCTCAATTACAGGTGCATCTATTTTAATTCCATCACAAAAAGGTCAGTATACTGCACCTATTTTTGAAGCTAGTTATGAATGTGCCAATTTAGTCAAAAGTAAAATGGATGTGGCAGGATTTAAGGTAAATGGAATTTATGAAAGAGATGATTTAACTGGATTTAACTGGTCTAAAGTACCAGTAGTATTAGTAGAAATGGGATTTATGAGTAATTATAACGAAGATCAAATGATGTCCAATCCAGAGTATCAAACAAAAATGATGCAAAGTATTGCTGATGGAGTAGAAGAATATTTTCAGATTAAATAAGTCAGGTGATGTGGGTGGAGATGAATTCTGTAGAAAAAGCATTTGGGATACTGATATCTAAAACTTTTAAAGTAGTAAATCCTATAAAAAAAAAGATAATAAACACAAACTGTGAAGTTCATTTATTTATACAAGATAGTGCATTAGATATTCTAAGAGAGAATGGTTATTATGAAGAAGTAGAGTTTTATAATAGATTTAAACCATATATAAATAAAGGTTTAGTGTGGGCAGATCAAGATTTTAGATCTTATTTTCATTTTTATGATCCTAGATATAAAAAAGGTATGTATGGAAATTCTGATAATGCTATGACTTTAGTTAAAAGCTATTACAATAATTCACTATATTTTATAAATAAAGGTGATTATATAAATGGAATGGCTTACTTTGGGGCACTTTGTCATATAATACAAGATTTGACAATACCTCAGCATGCCAAAGGGAAGTTATTAGATAGACATAAGCAATTTGAGACATATGTAAAATTAAATTATAGAAAAATAAAAAGGTTCAAGATTACAGGAGAACCCATAGTATATAAAGATGTAGCAGAGTATGTAGAAAAAAACTCGAAGAAGGCTTTAAACTTTGATTATATGTATAAGAATATAAATGATAGTAAGTCTAAGTTTTATCTATTAGCATATAGCTCTATAGGATTAGCACAAAAAAGCACGGCAGGATGTATGTTAATGTTTTTTGAAGATTTAAATAAGATAAGAAAAGATGAAATTACATTTGTATATTAAGAATTAATATAAAGAGCCTGCTTAAATATTTCTAAGCAGACTCTTCTTTACATTTATCATTTTTATAATATTTTGGTAAAAATTTTCTGTATTCCAATCTATAATAAGTTCTAAATATTGACGAAACAACTATTACTCCTAACGCTATAGAACCACTTGCAAACATTACATTTGATCCAGTTTCTAAAGCTAAAGTATATTTACCTTCTATAATATGGAACATAGTATTATATAGTCCAAGTCCTGGTATTAAAGTAATAATTCCTGGTACGACAAATAGTATAGTAGGTTTTTTATATTTTATAGCTAATATTTCACATAATAATGAAGCTACCGATGCTCCCATAAAATTAGAAAACATCATATCAAAATTAAGTCTCATTAAAATTACATAAATAGTCCAAGATATCATTCCTACCGCTCCAGAGATAAATAATGTTTTTCTAGGAGCATTTAAAAATACTGCAAATCCTACCGCTGCTGCATAGGAGAATATCATGTGTATATACATTGGCATCCAAATCATTATAAAGATCCTCCCATTCTTACATATATATTTATTATAATTCCCACACCAGCGGCTATTGCTGTTGCAATCATACCAGCATCAAAAGCACGAGTCACACCAGAAATTAATTCGCCAGAAATTAAGTCCCTTACACCTTTAATAAAAGGTACCCCTGGTAAAAGTGGCATTATTGAACCAACTATCAACATTTTAGGGTTGCTTAATATGTGAAGTTCTGTAAGAGCAACTCCACTTATAGCAATTATAACTGAAGCCACTAAAGTAGCAAATATAGGAACTTTACTTATTTTCATTACTTTATCATAGACCACCATAGCAAGTACAGAAGTTATAAGGGTTAAAAGGAAAGTTATTACATCATCTCCACCTGCTAAAACTGCAAAACTTGATGATCCTATTGCTGTTGCAATATTTACTATAAGTGGTGAATATGGTGGATTTCCATCTAAATTTTTTAATTCAGTAATTGCTTGATCTATGGTTATACTTCCATCGCTAACGAACTTTCTTGAGAAGTCATTTAATAAATCAACTTTATTTAAATTTATACATCTATGTTTTATTACTTTCATAAATGAGTATCCATCAAATCTATCGTCAGAAATGATAATAGTAGTTGGTGCTACAAATACGTTTATATGAGTGAACCCCCTAGATGCACATATTCTTTTTACACTATCTTCAACTCTAGATGTCTCAGCTCCATTGGATAGCATTAACTCGCCTATAAACGTAGCTAGTCTTAGGACATCTTTCTTACATTTGTTATTATGATTAGTCATAAATGTCCTCCTTTTTATTAAAGAATATTTCTTAAAAATTATATTAAATTACTGTTATGATAAAAGATTATATCACTTACAAAAACATAGTTAAAGTATAAATATTTTACGGAGATAATATTTTTTGGAGTTATTATATAATACCATGGAAATCTTGAAATTTATACTTTTAGGGGTAGTAGAAGTGAGGTAACTATTAAGGTAAAAGTTAGGATAATCTATAATTTAAAAAAGGTAAAAATAATAAATATACATTTTTATAAAAATGAAATATAATAGTATAGATAAATAGACAAAAAAATTATGAAGAGGTGTGAAAATGCTTGTAGTAGAAAATGTCAGTCATGGATTCGGAGCTAGAGTTATACTAGAAAATGTATCTTTCAGACTAAAAAAGGGAGAACATATAGCACTAGTTGGTGCAAATGGAGAAGGTAAATCTAGTTTTTTAAATATAATAACAAAAAAACTTATGCCAGATGCAGGTAATATAAAATGGTCATCAAGAGCTACAGTTGGATATTTAGACCAGCATTCAGTTCTTGAAAAAGGAAATACAATAAAAGACATTCTTAGAGGTGCTTTTAAAAATATGTTTGAATTAGAGCAAGAAATGCTTCAAATGTACGACAAAATGGGAGAAGC
This sequence comes from Terrisporobacter mayombei, assembly GCF_014333445.1. Lineage (GTDB taxonomy): Bacteria > Bacillota > Clostridia > Peptostreptococcales > Peptostreptococcaceae > Terrisporobacter > Terrisporobacter mayombei_A. Next base: position 24,099 of record NZ_JACRYU010000011.1, read on the forward strand.
AAGTGATGAGGAGATGACAAAACTTCTTGAAGAAACTGCTGAGATACAAACAATATTAGAAAATAGTGGATTCTATACAATAGATGCAAAAATCCAAGAAGTAGCAAATGGTCTTGGACTTGGAGAAATAGGATTAGATAGAGATGTAGATGATTTAAGTGGAGGACAAAGAACAAAAGTACTTTTAACTAAGTTATTACTTGAAAGTCCAACGATACTTATACTAGATGAGCCTACTAACCATTTAGATGAGGAACATATAGTATGGCTTACTAGATATCTTCAAGATTATGAAAATAGTTTTATCTTAGTTTCACATGATGTTCCATTTATAAATAATACATGTAATGTAATTTATCATATAGAAAATGCTGAACTTACTAGGTATAAAGGAAACTATGATGAGTTCGAAAGGCTTAGAGATATTAAGAAAAGACAAGAAGAAAGTGCATATGAAAGACAAGTTGAAGAAAGAAGAAAACTTGAAGATTTTGTACAAAGAAATAAAGCAAGAGTTGCTACTCGTGGAATGGCAAACTCTAGACAAAAAATCTTAGACAAGATGGAAATTTTAGAAAGACCAAAAGAAAAAATAAAACCTACTTTTGACTTTAGAAATGCTAGAGCAGCAGCTAGGATAATATTTGAAACTAAAGACTTAGTTCTTGGATACAATGATCCTTTAACTAAACCATTAAACTTCCAATTAGAAAGAGGTCAAAAGATAGCTCTTAAAGGTATGAATGGTATAGGAAAATCTACTTTATTAAGAACTTTACTTGGAATACAAAAACCATTTGATGGTGAAGTACAATTAGGAGACTATTTAGAAGTTGGGTACTTTGAGCAAGAATCTTCTAAAGATAACTATAATACAGCTTTAGATGATGTTTGGGCTGAATACCCAGTCTTAACTAACTATGAAGTAAGACAAGCTTTAGCTAAATGTGGACTTTCAAATGAACACATAACTAGTCAAGTTAGAGTATTAAGTGGGGGAGAGGCAGCTAAAGTTAGATTATGTAAATTAATGCTTAAAGATATAAACTTCTTAGTTCTAGATGAGCCTACTAACCACTTAGATGTAGAAGCTAAAGATGAGTTAAAGAAAGCGATAAAAGAATTTAAGGGAACTGTTCTTTTAGTTTGTCACGAACCAGAATTTTATAGTGATATAGTAGATGATGTCTGGAATATAGAAGATTTTACTACAAAAATAGTTTAATTATATAAATATAAAAAGGGAAAATAGAAGCTATATTTTAAAGGGGATTGTTGATGAAAAAAATATTAAATATGATAATTTCAATTTCATTGGCTATGTTTATTATTAGCGGATCTGTTATATTAGGTTTAAAATGTAAAAGTATATATTATAATGATGTATCAAAACTAAATATAAGTAGTATGAGTGGATTATCCGAAGATGAAATAAAGTTAAATTATGATTATTTGATTGATTATAATTTAAATGACTTTGTTGGAGAATTTAAATTGCCAACAATAAAATTTTCTAACGAGGGAAAAATTCATTTTGAGGAAGTAAGAAATATTTTTCAATTTATAAAAAAGCTGTTTTATATATCGTTTGTAATTTCTTTAGTAGGGATAATATTTAATATCAAAAATAGAAACATAAAGTTTTTAAAATATTCTTCTATTATGACTATTTTATTACCTATAGTTACATCGATACCAGTTATGATTAATTTTAATTACTTTTTTATTAAATTTCATCAAGTAGTATTTTCAAATAATTATTGGATTTTCGATCCAGATATTGACCCTGTAATAGAAATACTTCCACAAGAAGTATTTCTTCATATAGGAGTATTTATTTTAATGATAATGCTTTCTATAAGTATATTATTACAGATTGCATACAGGCTGATAAATAAAAAGATGAATATATAAACAAAAATGATACCTATAGATTAAAATACTAATCAATAGGTATCATTTTATTATAAAGAGAATATACATAATTAATCATTTTTTTTAGTTATGTTAATAATATCTTGAAATTTTCCAATAATATAATCATAATTATCTTTCTTATGAGGAAGACCACATGATGAACAGTCTTTTATTCCTTTAGAAGTATATTTTACGTTTCCACCACAATTATCTCCTAAAGCATATAAAGGGCAGTAACAGAATAGGCAGTTAAATTCATCTGGCTTACTAGTTTTATGACAAGGGAAAAATTCACAATCTTTATGATTAAAGAATTTATAATTTTCACTCATATAAAGAATACCTCCTTGTATTTAATAATTTAATTATACTAAATATTCACTTTAATGGTATAATTATTAAAAATTAAATTATTTTATTTGAAAGTAGAAGCCAAAAGAAATCAATTAATTTTATAAATAAAAGACATTGAGATAAAAGAGGTGTAAATATGGAAATGGAAAAACAACAAGAAAGAGCCCTACTTATAGGTCTCAATATAACTACTAACGTAAAAAAAATAGATGATATAGACATAAATGAATCGATGGAAGAGTTAAAAGAATTAACTAAGGCAGCAGGAGCAGAAGTTGTAGGAAGTTTAATTCAAAATAGACCTGCAATTGATTCAGCTTATTATGTTGGAAAAGGAAAAGTGGAAGAGTTAAGACAATATTGTGAAGCTACTGATGCTACTATGGTAATTTTTAATGATGAGTTATCAGGAGCTCATATAAGGAATATAGAAGAAGTAGTTGGCATAAAAGTTATAGACAGAACAACTTTAATCCTAGATATATTTGCTCAAAGAGCTTTAAGTAAAGAAGGTAAATTACAAGTTGAACTTGCTCAGTTAAGATATAGATTACCTAGGCTTTATGGTATGGGTGGTGCGATGAGTAGAACTGGTGCAGGGATTGGAACTAGAGGACCTGGGGAACAAAAACTTGAAATTGACAAAAGACATATATTAAATAAAGTAGCAGATATAAGGAGAGAGCTAAGAGAAGTATCTAAGAATAGGGAAACTCAAAGGGTTCAAAGAATGAAATCAAATATTCCTATAGTTGCTTTAGTTGGATATACAAATGCAGGAAAATCTACATTATTAAACGAACTAATAAAAACACATAAAGACTACGAAGAAGAAAAAGAAGTTTTCGTAAAAAATATGTTATTTGCTACATTAGATGTTACTTTAAGAAAAGCAACATTACCAAATAAAAGAGATTTCTTAGTTGTAGATACAGTAGGATTTGTAAGTAAGCTTCCGCATGACCTAGTAGATGCTTTTAAAGCGACATTAGAAGAAGTTCAATATGCTGATTTAATTTTACACGTTATAGATGCTACTAATAGTAGTTATGAACTTCAAAAACAAACGACAGAATCAGTATTAAAAGATTTAAAAGCTGACGATAAGAAGACAATAATAGTGTATAACAAAGTTGATAAATTAGAACTTGATATTTATCCAAAAAATCAAAAAGATAAAGTATATATTTCTGCAAAAAAAGGAATAAATATGGATAAACTATTAAGTATGATTGAAGAAGCTTTAATGGAAGATACTTATAATGTAAGTCTTTTAATTCCTTATGAAAGAGGAGATATATTTAGTAAAATAAAAGATAAATATAATGTAAATGACTTTAATTATGAAGAAAATGGTATATCTGTTGATGTAAATTTAGATGAAGAAGATTATAATATATATAAGGATTACATTTTAAATAGGTAATAAAATGGAAATAAGTTGGAATAATATAGATAAAATTGAAGATTACTTTATTACCTATCTTCTTTACAAAGAATCTAAAACTGTATCACAAATTAGTAAAATAAGAAACATATCAACAATAGAAGTAAAAGATCAACTTATTAGAGCTAAACTAGAAATAAAATCAATGTCTAAGGTTGAAATAGAATCATCTAAGGATATATTAGACAAATATCTAGAAATGGATAAATGCGAAAGGCTTGAATTTATTCATGATTTAAGTTTAGACGATGAAAAAATGATAAAATTCAAAAGAGAGCTTTATAAAAGAATCAGAATTGAAAAAAATGCTGAAGACTTAATAATTCTAATATGGACTACAGGTGAATTGAAAGAAGAGAAATATCTAGATTTATTACATAAATTGACAAGTCATAGACACTCAGATATAAGAAGAATTACATATTCAGCTATAAGGAAAATTCAATCACCGTTAAGTCGACAATGCTTAGAAAAAGGCCTATATGATTCTAATCCACAAACTAGACAGTATTGTGCCAAAGCTCTAGCCATAATTGGAAATAATAATAGTTTAAAAATTTTACAAAGACTAGCAACTCAGAGGAATTATGAAAAGGAATATGTATTAAGAGCTTATGAAGAAGCAATAGAAGCTATTGAAAATCAAAGTTCTTAATTATATTAGTAACATACAACTTAATAATTAATTGTTATCAGAGATTTATCTCCGAAATTTAACAAAAAATAATTAAAATAATTAAAGGTTAATAGGAGGAATTTTAAAATGATAGTAAGACGTTGTTCAGGTGGAGTTGTTTTTTATGCAAATAAAGTTCTTTTACTAAAAAATGATAGACATGAGTGGACATTACCAAAAGGTAAAGTTCGTGAAGGTGAATTGGCTGCAGATAGTGCTGTAGAAAGAGTAAAAGATGAGACAGGTGTAGATGCTTATCCATTAGTAGTAGCTGGAGATACAATGTATGAATTTTTTTCAAGAAGTAGACAACAAGAAGTTTGTAATGCAATAGTTTGGTATGTTATGGAAGCTGAAAATCCAGAATACATAATAAGGGAAGATTTTCTAGATGGTGGTTTCTTTAAAATAAAGGATGCTATGGAGATGTTATCTCATAGTAAAGAAAAAGCATTAGTTGATGTTTCATATAAAAAATATAAAGTAGAAAAGAAAAGTAATACAGAGATTGCCAAGTAAAGTATAATATAATTAAATAAGAAAATTCAAAGAAAGGGTAAATCCCTTTCTTTTTTAAGATATAGGAGGAAATCATGAGTGGTTACAAAACATTACACAAATATGGAGTAGATGAGTGTATAATTGAAAAATCAACTTTTATAGGCTACGCAAAGCCCATAAAAAGTGAAGATGAAGCAGTAGAATTTGTAAATGAAATAAAGAAAAAACATAAGGATGCAACTCATAATGTATGGGCATATACGGTTGGCGAAAATATGAATATCCAAAGATATAGTGATGATGGGGAGCCACAAGGGACTGCAGGTATACCTACACTAGAGGTAATAAAAAAAGAAGATTTAAGGGATATAGTAGTTGTTGTAACAAGATATTTTGGAGGAATAAAATTAGGTGCAGGAGGATTAGTTCGTGCATATACTAAAGGTGCTAAAATAGGTATAGAGGCAGGTATTATAATTGAAAAGGTAAAATATACAGATGTAAAAATTAAAATTGAATATAATCAATTAGGTAAGATACAAAATGAAATAATGTCATTAGGATTTACTGTTAAAGATACTATATATGGTGAAGATGTTGAAATAATTGTATATTCAAAAGTTGAAGATGTGGAATCTTTAAAATCTAGAATAATAGACATAACTAGTGCTACAGCAGACATATCTATAGGGGATGAATATTATTTATCAGAGAAAGAAGGACAATTAATATTATAACTTTAATTTTAATAAATAATATACATAGATATGGTGAGTTTATGTATTAAATAAGGTAAAATTTATCGGTAGGGTGGGGTTATAATGAGAAATTTAGTTTTGATTATAATATGCAACTTATTTATATATTTAATCATGGCATTTATATTTTTATATTTTTATAGAAGAACAACTCAAAAATCAATCATGCACTACAGCAATAAAGAAGAAATAAATAGGATAGATAATAAAATTAAAGAATTAGAGAAAAAAATTTTTATACAAGATATGTTAAATCATGTTAATTTAGAAAATGAAATTAATGAAAAGTTATTTTATATAAATAAAATAATTAAAGAATATAATAATGAGGCTATAGGTTATTATTATAGAGGAAATTTATATCTTAAATTTGAAAGATATGATGATGCTTTAAATGATTTTGATAAGATTATAGAAATAGATGGTAGTTTTAAAGAAGCTTATAGAGGTAAAGGCGTATGTTTATCTAGAAGAAAACAGTATTATGAGGCTATTGACAGTTATAAAAAAGCAATAGAAATAGATGATACTTATGAGGTGGCTTACTATAATATGGGATTTTGCTATAGTAAATTAAAAAAATATCAGAACGCTATAAATGCATATACTAAAGCTATTGAATTAGATGGAGATGATGTTGGAGCTTATTATAATAGAGGAAGAAATTATAATAGGATTTGTAGATATGAAGATGCTATAGAAGATTTCACTTATGCAATAAAATTAGAAAAATTTGATGATAGACTATATTATAATAGAGGAATATCTTACTCGCTTTTAGAAAAGCATGAAGAGGCATTATTAGATTATAAAAAAGCAATTAATCTTAATAAAGATTTTGAAGAAGTTTATTATTATGCAGGATTTTCATCTTATTTATTAGAAGAATATTATGAAGCCATAGAATATTTTAATATAGCTTTAGAAATAGATCCTAACTATGAACAAGCTTATTATGGTAGAGGTCTGATTTATATAAAAATAGACGATTATGAAGAAGCACTTAGAGATTTTAATGAAGTTATAATTTTAAATAATAAAAATGCAAAGGCCTATTATAAAAGAGGGTTGGCTTTAGATAATTTAGAACGATATGAAGAAGCTATAGAAGATTTTACAAAAGCTATAGAGTTAAATTATAAGGATGAGAATGTATATTATAACAGAGGAACATCTAAATCCTTATTAAAAGATTTAGAAGGTGCAAAAGAAGACTTAACAAAAGCATTGGAATATAATAATGAGGAATTTAGAATATATGATGTTAGAGGCATGGTAAATTTAGAATTAGATAAATTTGATGAAGCCATAGTTGATTTTACTAAGTCTATAAATTTATTAGAAAGCTCTGTTTCTTATTATTATAGAGGTTTAGCTTATTGTAATGTTGGTGAGTTGGAAAAAGCTGTAGCGGATTTTACAAAAGCAATAGAAATCGATCCTTATGATTTAAAGTCTTATCAAAATAGAGGTGATGCATTTTGCAATATGGGAAAATATGATGATGCAATAAAGGATTTCGCTATAGTTTCTGAGCTTGAAAAAACTATAAAATAAATTAAAAGGACTAAATTTATATATTTAAATTTAGTCCTTTTTTACTATTGTTTTTTTCCCTCGAAAAGTCCTTTTTTTATTTCAAATAATCCTATTAAAAATAAAAATATACCAAAAGCTTTTCTTAGTATTTCTGAGTTTAGGTATTCAGCTAATAGGGACCCGACAATTGCCCCTACAATACCAAAGAGTGCAATAGGGACCACTAAACCAAACTCCACATTTTTATTTTTGATATGAATAAATAAAGCTGTAATTGTCATGGGTATAGAGGATATTAAATTTATACTCTGTGCGAGTTTTGGATCAATACTAGCAAATAAAACAAGGGCCGGAATCAAAATAGTTCCACCACCCATACCCATTCCACCAATTATTCCTGCGAAAAAACCTATTATACCGACAAGCATTAAAACACCATCCTAAATGCGGCTATAATCATAACTATGCCAAAACCAATTCTTAAAACTTTTCCTGTTACTTTGCTTAAAAGTTTTGCACCTATAATCCCACCTATTATACTCCCTATAGCTGCTTGGATCGTTAAACCAACATCATAAGTTCCTTTTGATATGTATATTATTGAACTGGTAGTTGATAAAAAGATTATTATAGCAAGAGCAGTAGAGTGGGATTTATGTTCTTCAACTTTTAAAATATTATTTAATATGGGAACTAGCAAAGTTCCTCCTCCAGAGCCAAAAACTCCATTTATAAATCCTGTAAAAAGACCTATAAAACAATTTTTAAAATTAAAATCTGAGGATTGTTTATTCATCAATTTTCACCTACTTTAATTTAGTTTTTACAGAAAAGAAAAATTTATTTAGGTAAAAATTAAATTTAAAAAAATAAAATTTATATATATCATTATTAGAATTAATTACATAATGCATACGAAATATAATATTGATATATGATATAATAAATTTAAATTTATTTTAAGGAAGGGGTCTAATTGTGAACAGAAGAGAACATATTGATAAGACAATACAGTGGTTAAGAGATAAAGTTCAAGAAGCTAATTGTAAGGGATTAGTAGTAGGAGTTTCTGGAGGTATAGATTCAGCAGTAGTTTGTAACCTAATTAAAAGAGCTTATCCGAATAACTCAATAGGAGTTATAATGAGTATAAATAGTAATCCAAAAGATAGAGAAGATGCTTTAAAAGTTATAGAAGGCTGTGGAATAGATTATATAGACCTTGATCTAACAGATCCACAAGTTGCAATAAGAGACATGGCTTTAAATGCATTAAAAGAAAAGAATTTATTTAATGAAAATGGAGAAAGAGCTGCAGATTCAAACTTAAGAGCTAGAATAAGAATGAGTACTCTATATACAGTTGCTAACGATTTAGGATACTTAGTTGTAGGTACTGATAATGCAGCAGAAGTTCATACTGGATATTTCACTAAATATGGAGATGGTGGAGTAGATTTAATTCCAATTGCTAATTTAACAAAAGCGGAAGTTTATGAATGGGCAAAAGAGCTTGGTGTACATGAAGATGTTATTAATAAAGCTCCATCAGCAGGTCTTTGGGAAGGACAAACTGATGAAAATGAAATGGGAACAACTTATGATATGATAGATAAGGTTGTTCAAGGAAAAAGAGATGAAGTTCCTCAAAAAGATTTAGAAATAATAGATAGACTTCATAGAATTAGTGAACATAAAAGAAATATGCCTCCAAAGCCTCCAATATTTGAATAGAATATAGAAGTGCTTATTATTGAAGTAAAAGGTATTACATACGTTTACTAAATTGAATTTTTATGTTAAAATTTACGGTGTTAATAAGATTTAATTTTAAGATATGTAAACACATGAGAAATAAGGAGTGGAACTATGGGTCGTATAGGTAACATTATTAATAGAAAAGGTAAACAAGATGCAAAAAGAGCATCAGTATTCACTAAGCATGCAAGAGCTATAACTGTTGCAGCTAAAGAAGGTGGAGGAGATCCAGAATATAATGCAGCTTTAAAAACAGCTATAGAAAAAGCTAAGGCTGATAATATGCCAAATGATAATATAAATAGAGCAGTTGCTAAAGGTTCAAGTGCTGGTGGAGGAGAAGATTACTTCTCAAACACTTATGAAGGATACGGACCAGGTGGAGTTGCTGTTATAGTTGAAACATTAACTGATAATAAAAACAGAACAGCAGGTAACGTAAGATACTACTTCGATAAAAATGGTGGTAACTTAGGAACTACTGGCTGTGTTGGATTTATGTTCGATAGAAAAGGACAAATATTAATAGCTGAAGCTGATGGAGTAACTGAAGATCAACTTATGGATGATGCTTTAGAAGCTGGTGCTGATGATATATTAACAGAAGAAGGTGGATTTGAAGTAATAACAACTCCAGAAGATTTTGGAGCAGTTAGAGATGCACTTTTAGAAAAAGGATATGAATTTGTATCTGCAGATGTTAAATTAATACCTCAAACAACTACAGTATTATCTGATGAAGCTCAAGCTAAAGCTATGGAAAAATTAGTTGATATGCTTGAAGATGATGACGATGTACAAAATGTCTTCCATAACTGGGAACAAGAATAGTCATCAATATGATAAAGTGATTTCAATGATTGTGGCCTTTTGAGAGATTGAAAGTCTTAAAAAATGGCTATAGTTAAGGTAAACATATTAATTTTATATAACAAATGCAATGGAATACCATTGAGTTTTTAAGGAGAATAAAAACACTTCTAATTATGATGTATGTTGTAATTCATACAAATAATTTGAAGTGTTTTATTATTTTAGAAAATAATAAATTTGAATTATCTTAAACTAATTAGATTATATATTATATAAGAGATATTATATACTTATTAAAAAGGGGATGAGTAAGATTATGAAAGAAGATAAAAATATCTGTTATGTTTGTGAAGGCCAAATTATGAGTGAAGAAGATTTAGTTATATGTGAGAATTGTAATCATATTTATCATAAAATATGCTGGCAAGAAATAAGAGAAGAGTGTATTCACTGCAAGAACAAAATATGTAAAGAAAAATTGAATAATGAAAAATAGTGAATTAATTATAAATAAACTATTTACTTAAAGGTCTAGATATGAATGTATCTAGATTTTTTTGTTAAAATATTTTACTAAATATAAGGAATATGACAAATATCACTAAAATATTCAAAATAAACTGATACAATACTATAAAGAGTAACTGAAATTAGCATTTCATTTTTTACATCACAATAAATTCCTACATATGTGAATATAAGAATATAAAATAACAACTATGGCATAATAGAAAGGGGTAAAACGTATGTTATATACACCAAAATATATTTATAATAATGATTTAGATCAAAAAATATGTAAGTGTCCAGAATGTAAAAAATATAGAATTTTATACTGTCATTCAAGTATATCTGAATGTAAAGAAGAAACTTCTAAATCTATAGAAAGTGATATTTTTGCTGTTTGTTCAAAGTGTGGTAGAATGTATAGATTTAGTATAACTCAAATGAATAATCAAGATAAATTTCACGTAGTAAGAGTCAATTTGATAGAAGAAAAATATAGTGATGTGAAAGAAAATATAATAAGAAATTATAATTCTTATGAGTCAATATTATCTATAAAATCAGAAGATTTTTTAACTAAATTAATAAAAGATATTGAAGAAGATAATTATAAATTATTGGAATATGTGTTTATGGAAAAATAGGAGAAAATCAAATGGTTACTGTTACGAAATTTTTAACAAAAAAAGATTTAAAAATAAAAATATGTGATTGTCAAAGTGAAGAAAATTTAAAAGTTTTGTTTAAAGAAATATATGAAACAGAACTTAGAATACAGCCTAATCAAGTGCTTGAAGGAGCATATATATTAAGAGATGAAAAGATAGTAGCACGTTGTGAAGAGTGTAAAAAAATATATTCTATAAGAACTACATTTGAAGGGGGATTTAAAGATCAATGCTTAAGTGTAGATTCTATTGAATTATTTGATGGAAGTGAAAAAGACCTTAGAAAAATATTAAATGAGATGTACGATGAATATGAAGAAGAGCTAATCAATATAGCTACAGATGATTATTCTGTTAAGATATTAGACAAAATTGAAGATGAAGAAAAAATAATTACTAGATACGCATATCTAAATAGAGAAGATAAAGATTTATATGAAGATTTAATGAATAAATAAAAAAGATTGGAGCTTAGATTCCAATCTTTTTTATTTAAAATATATAATTTAAATTATGTAAAATAATTATGTTTATTTATATCTGAAGCTATTGCAGTAAGTTTCTGAGTATAAATTAGTTTTTTCTATATTTGATGTTATAGCTATATCATGCAGGCTACATGTACAGCCAGCTACATTATGTGCACAGCTTTTAACATTACATCCAAGTGTATTACATGAACCACTGTCTAAAGTATTATTAGTTAAGGTACTATAAGTATCTTGATTTAAAAAAGTACTACAACATGTATTGTTATTTGTTCTTGCTTTTTTACCATTTACAGATATTTTATTTGCATAACAAACACCACTATTATTATGAGAACAGTTATTTACATTACAAACTATTGTTGGCATAATATACCTCCTTGTTAAGTTAATCAATAATTAGTATTGACATATTATAGTAAAAATATGATGATAATTAATTAAAATGAGTCAGAAGAGAGGTTTATATTTTATAGTAAATAAAAATTAAAGCCAGATACTTATGTATAAGTAATGGCTTTAAATCAATAAAATTCAAGGGAAGATATAAAAGATATTATAGACATTTTTCATATATATCTTTTTCCATAAGAACTTTAGCAATAAGGTTAGCAGATAAAGGGTAGGACTTTGCAGGTTTCCATGTTTCAATTAATTTTTTTTCAAAATCACTTAATGTAAGGGATTCACCAGTTTTTATTTTATTAGAAAACTCTTTAGTAAATTCTTTTATATTTAGAAAATCTTCTAATTTTAACTCATAAAAAAGTTGAGTACTATGCTGAGGAGGTTTTAGAAAAATAAGATTTTGTCTAAACTCTATAAAATCCAATCTATTAACAATATAATTACTTTTTTCGTCCAATTAAATCACCTCTATGCTTTAAAAATAAAATATTACTTTATAGTATGTATAAAAGTAATAAAATGAGACAAAAATACCTTAATAAAAGTTACTATTTTTTTCCTTGATATAAGGAGAAGATTACATATAAAAATAGCATAGATAAGGAGGTTATTTTATGTTCGAAAATCAAAAGAAGTTCCCTTGGAAAAAACAAGCGTTAATTTTTCTAGGAGTAATGGTCTTAATAGGAGGAATAGGCCTAGGCGTAAAAATTAAAGATACTCAAGAGGCAAGACTAGCAAAGCAAGAAATGAATTCTTCTAAAGAAGTATTCAAATTAAATAAAGAATGTGAAATTTGGGTACAAGGTCAAATAACAAGTAGTGGTTCTTATGAAAGTCCTAAGATGTTAGGAACAATACCAAAAGATTTATTAGATAAAAGTAAAGAGGAAATAACTGCTTATTTTAAAGAGAAATATCCTAATAAAGAAATAGTAAGTATGAATCAATATGAAATAATTTTATGTAACTCTCAAGATAAAGAGCCAGCTAAAGCTAATAAATACTCTATAGAAGAAAAAGATGGATTTATATATGTTTATAAATATGACAAGGAAGGAAATAAGAGTAAATTAGAAAAAACAGAAATATCAGTTAATTCCCTTCCAAAATCGGTACAAGAAGAGGTATCATCAGGAATTATAGTTGATACTGAAGATGATGCTTATAGTAGACTGGAAAACTTTGAAAGCTAATCCTTAATATTTACATAAAATCTTATACTACCCCTGTATAAATTAATTAAATTTGTATAGGGGTAATTTTATTATTAAAAATTAAATACTATTTATCTTAATTATCGGGAAAAGTGAAATTTTTATATATTATCAGTATTATTCTAATTTTAAAATGATATGGTATAATATATAAGAACATAAGTTTCGTGAAAATATGTATGGAGGTCTCTTGTTTTATGAGAATACTAGGAATAGATCCAGGTATAGCGATTGTTGGTTATGGGATAATTGAGTATAAAAATAATAAATTTAAAGTCATTGATTACGGTGCGATAACTACTCCGTCAACTATGAGCAATACAAAAAGATTAGAACGAATATATAAAGGAATAGACCTTCTAATAAAAAATTATGATATTGATGAAGTTGGAGTCGAGGAATTATTCTTTAACAAAAATGTTAAGACTGCAATAACAGTAGCCCAAGCAAGAGGGGTTATATTACTAGGTTGTTCTCATAACGATAAACCCATTTATGAATATACACCTCTTCAGGTTAAACAAGGTGTAGTAGGATACGGGAGAGCTGGGAAGTCTCAAGTTCAGCAGATGGTTACATCAATGTTAAATTTAAAAGAAATACCAAAGCCTGATGATGTTGCTGATGCTTTAGCTGTTGCAATATGTCATGCTCATGCAAATAAATTAGAAAAAACTTTAAAAAATATAGGTATATAATAGAAGGAGAAAATTATGTATAGCTACATAAAAGGTAGTATTGAAGAAATTTGTTTAGACCATGTAGTAATTGATAATAATGGTATAGGATATAGAATAAATGCATCAAATAATACTATTATGAAATTACAATTAGGTCATGAGTGTAAAATTTACACAAAACTTATTGTAAAAGAAGATGATATGAGTCTTTGTGGTTTTTATGATAAGGAAGAATTAAAGATGTTTGAATTATTAACATCAATTTCAAAGATAGGTCCAAAGGTAGGACTTGGAATATTATCATTTGCTTCACCGAAACAAATAGGGGCTTATATATTAAGTGAGGATATAGCTAAATTATCGAAAGCTCCAGGTGTTGGTAAAAAGACTGCGGAAAGAATAGTTTTAGAGCTTAAGGATAAAATAGACAAAAATAACGTAGAGTTTGAAGCAACATTATTAACTAGCCAGCCTATAGCAGTATCTAAAGATGAAGCTATAGATGCATTAGTTGCCTTAGGATATTCATTACAAGAATCAAAAGATGCAGTACAAAGATGCAAAAAAGATGGACTAAACACAGAGGATATTATTAAAAAATCATTAAGTTATTTAATGAGTAAATCATTAAGATAATAATTGAAAGGGGGATTTACTTGTACGGATTTGAAGATGAAGATAGAATTATCACATCAAGTATGCAAAATGATGATGTAGATATAGAAAATAATTTAAGACCTAAGTTTTTATCAGATTACCTAGGGCAAGAAAAGGCAAAGGAACAATTATCAATATTTATAGAGGCAGCTAAAAGTAGGAATGAACCTTTAGATCATGTTCTTTTATACGGTCCACCAGGGCTTGGTAAAACAACATTAGCAAGTATTATTGCTAGTGAAATGGGTGTTAATCTAAGAATAACGTCGGGACCAGCAATTGAAAGAGCTGGAGATTTAGCTGCAATACTTACTAATCTAAATGAGAATGATGTTTTATTTATTGATGAAATTCACAGAATAAATAGAAGTGTAGAGGAAGTTTTATATCCAGCTATGGAGGATTATTGTATAGATATTATAATAGGAAAGGGTCCATCAGCAAGAAGTATAAGACTTGATTTACCGAAATTTACTTTAATTGGTGCGACTACAAGAGTTGGTATGTTAACAAATCCACTTAGGGATAGATTTGGTGTTATATGTAAGCTTGATTATTATACAGTTGAAGAATTAACTAATATAGTTATAAGATCGGCTAATATATTAGGTGCAGAAATCGAACAAAGAGGAGCTATGGAAATTGCAAGACGTTCTAGAGGAACACCAAGGATAGCTAATAGATTACTAAAGAGGGTTAGAGACTATGCACAAGTCAGAGCAGATGGAAATATAACATCAGAAGTTGCAGACCAAGCTTTAGAAATGATAGGTGTAGATAGTTTAGGTTTAGATTATGTGGATGAAAAATTATTATTAACTATCATTAATAAATTTAAGGGTGGCCCAGTTGGTCTAGATACTTTAGCTGCATCAATTGGAGAAGATAGAAATACAATAGAAGATGTTTATGAGCCTTATTTGCTTCAGCTTGGATTTATAAATAGAAGTCCAAGGGGAAGGATTGCAATGCCTAATGCATATAAGCATTTAAATATATCTTATCCAGAAAAATAAATAATAGTACTGATAGAGACATTACAAATTGTTTTAGTAGAAAAATGTTAGATTTTTTGATATTATGATAAATGTATGTTTCAAACAATATAATTTGAAAGGACGTTTAACATTGAAAACAAGCGATTTTTATTTTGATTTACCAGAAGAATTAATTGCTCAAGTACCAATTTTAGACAGATCTAGTTCTAAATTAATGGTATTAGATAAAGAAACTGGTGAAATAAGTCATAAAGTTTTTAAAGACATTATAGATTATTTAAATCCAGGTGATTGTCTTGTATTAAATGATACTAGAGTAATACCTGCAAGACTAATTGGTGCTAAGGAAGGCACAGGTGGAAAAATAGAATTTTTATTATTAAAAAGATATGAAGATGATACTTGGGAAACTCTTGTTAAACCAGGTAAAAAGGCTAAAATAGGGTCTAGATTCTCATTTGGAGATGGAAAGCTTGTAGCTGAAGTTGTTGGAATGGGAGATGATGGTGCTAGGATAGTAAAATTTGAATATGAAGGTATTTTTGAAGAAGTTTTAGATGAACTTGGAAATATGCCACTTCCACCATATATAACAGAAAGATTAGAAGAAAGAGAAAGATACCAAACAGTTTATTCTAAACATAATGGTTCTGCAGCAGCTCCTACAGCAGGTCTACATTTTACAGATGAATTATTAGGAAGGATTAAAGAGAAAGGTATAGATTTAGCATTTGTCACACTACATGTAGGTCTTGGTACTTTTAGGCCAGTAAAAGTTGATGATGTGCTGAAACATGATATGCATTCAGAATATTATATGGTATCACAAGATGCAGCAGATAAAATCAATAAAGCTAAAGAAAACGGAAATAGGGTTATAACAGTAGGTACTACTAGTACAAGAACTATAGAATCTGTAGCTGATGAAAATGGAAAGATGAAAGCGGCATCTGGATGGACAAAGATATTTATTTATCCAGGATATAAATTTAAAGTTGTAGACAATTTAATAACGAATTTCCACTTACCAGAGTCGACATTAATAATGTTAGTAAGTGCTTTAGCCGGAAAAGAAAATGTATTAAATGCATACGAGTGTGCAGTTGAAAATAAGTATAGATTCTTTAGTTTTGGGGACGCAATGTTTATAAAATAATAAAAGGGTATATATTATTATAAAAAAACATGATAAAAGATTATTGAAATTATCGGAAAACTTTGAAACAGCTCTTTCGGTAGTGCTACTTATTCTTGTATTATTAGTGATGTTAGACTTTCTTTTGGGAGTACTTGCAATAGGAGAATTATTTGCAATTGGAAAGTTCTTGATGACAACAGAAGAACGATCTATAAGTTTAAGTAGATTATATAATCTTAAACCTTCTAGAGAGGAACATGTTAGAGATGAGATAACAGAGCATTTTGCTAATCAACATAATAATGTTTAAAAGATATAAAACTAATAGTATAAGACAGTATTAAGGAGAATAAAAATGAGTGCAATAAGATATGAACTTATAAAAACTTGTAAACAAAGTGGTGCAAGATTAGGTAGATTACACACTCCTCATGGAGTAATAGAAACACCTATATTTATGCCTGTTGGAACCCAAGCAACAGTAAAGGCTATGACACCAGAAGAATTAAAAGAAATAGGATCTCAAATAATATTAAGTAACACTTATCATTTATATATGAGACCAGGTCATGATTTAGTAAAAGAAGCTGGTGGACTTCATAAATTTATGAATTGGGACAGACCAATATTAACAGATAGTGGTGGATTCCAAGTATTTAGTTTAGGACCACTTAGAAAAATAACTGAAGAAGGTGTACATTTTAGATCTCATATAGATGGATCTAAGCACTTTATATCACCAGAAAAAGCTATGGAGATACAAAATGCATTAGGATCAGATATAATGATGGCATTTGATGAATGTGCTCCATACCCAGCAGATAGAGAGTATGTTAAGAATTCTTTAGAGAGAACTACTAGATGGCTAAAAAGATGTAAAGAAGCTCATAAAAATACAGAAAATCAAGCATTATTCGGTATAATCCAAGGTGGTATGTATAAAGATTTAAGAGAGCAGTCAGCTAAAGAAATATTAGAATTAGACTTACCAGGATATGCTGTAGGTGGACTTAGTGTTGGAGAGCCTAAAGAGTTAATGTATGAAGTTCTTGATTATACGGTACCTCTAATGCCAGAAGATAAGCCAAGATACTTAATGGGTGTTGGTTCACCAGATGACTTATTAGAAGGTGTAATAAGAGGAATAGATATGTTTGACTGTGTACTTCCTACTCGTATAGCTAGAAATGGGACTGCAATGACTAGTCAAGGTAAAGTAGTTGTTAGAAATGCTAAATATGCAAGAGATTTCTCTCCGCTTGATCCTGAGTGTGATTGCTATTGCTGTAAAAACTATACTAGAGCTTATATAAGACATTTAGTTAAAGCTAACGAAATATTAGCAGCTAGACTTATAACTACACATAATTTAAGATTCTTACTTAAATTAATGGAAGATGTAAGACAAGCTATAATGGAAGATAGATTGTTAGATTTTAAAGATGAATTTTTCACAAAATATGGGTATAAATTATAAGAAATTTAAGATATAATGTTTATTATACTTTTATTTAAAGTAATAAACATATGAAGGAGTGAAAACATATGAATGGAAATATGATATTTTCAATTGTTTACATGGTTGCACTATTTGCAATTTTCTATTTCTTATTTATAAGACCACAAAAGAAAAAAGAAAAACAACTAGAAGACTTAAGATCAAGCCTAAAAGTAGGACAAATGGTTGTTACAATAAGCGGTATGTTAGCTACAGTAGCTAAGGTTGAAGATGAATGTGTTATTCTTGAAGTTGGACCAAATAGAACAAAAATGCCATTTAAAAAATGGGCTATAGCTTCTGTTGAAGAGAAAAAACAAGATTAATAATTAGTAATTTAAAATCTCCCTAATGAATATATTATTCTTGAGGGGAGGTTTTTTTATGGCTAAAAGTATACATATATTAAAGGGCCTAGGATATGCATACATAATAACTTTGGCAATATTATTAGGCTATAACTTATTACTTACTTATACTGGATTATCTTACGATACAGTATCTATGGTGACATCATTTATTACTACTATATCAGCAGCTTTTGGTGGATTTTATGCATGTAGACATATAAAAGAAAAGGGCCTAATATATGGTTTTATTGTAGGGTTATCATACATAATAATACTTGTCATCATGTTTTATTTAGCTAAGGAAAAATATATATTTGATATGACATTACTATACAAAGGATTATTAGTCTCAGCTGCAGGAGGTATAGGAGGTATACTTGGGGTTAACTTCAAATAAGTTCCATAACGTGAAAAATTATGATATAATTAGAACAGTTAATTATAATTGGAGGTAGTTAAAATGGCTAAAAAACATATAAAAACATTATCTAGTGCTACTTTAAAAGAGAGTGCTGCAAAAGGTGGATGTGGAGAATGTCAAACTTCTTGTCAATCTGCATGCAAAACTTCTTGCACAGTTGCAAATCAAGAGTGTGAAAGATAATTTAAAAGAGAGAATTTTGATGGGTGAGGGTATTAATAGAATAATGCCCTCATTTTATTTAAATGAAAATTTACATATATTTAATGATGGGTATATAATAATATAGATTAAATTTTAGGAGGATGGATTATGAGTATGATACATAAATTTTCCATGGATGGATACAATATCGTATTAGATGTAAATGGAGGAGGAGTTCATGTTCTTGATGAGGTTGCGTATGATCTTGTAGATTTATTTGAAGAAAAATCTAAAGGAGAAATCATTGATACGTTAAGCAAAGATTATACAAGAGAACAAATAGAAGAGGCTTACGAAGAAATCGAATCTTTAAAAGAAGAAGGGCTTCTATTTACAGAAGATACATATCAAGAGCATCCAAGTTTTGTGAATAGAAAAAAAGTTGTCAAAGCTTTATGTTTACATGTTTCACATGATTGTAACTTAAAATGTAAATACTGTTTTGCTTCACAAGGTGATTTTGGTGGAGAAAAAGAAATGATGAGTTTTGAAGTAGGTAAAAAAGCTATAGATTATCTAATTGCTAATTCTGGAAATAGAAGAAACTTAGAAATAGATTTCTTTGGTGGAGAACCATTAATGAACTTTGATGTTGTTAAAGAATTAGTGGCTTATGGTAGAAAAGTAGAAAAAGAAAATGGAAAAAACATAAGATTCACTATAACAACTAATGGTGTATTATTAGATGATGATAAAATAGATTACATAAATGAGCATATGCATAATGTTGTTTTAAGTTTAGATGGAAGAAAAGAAATAAACGACAATATGAGGCCTACAGTTAATGACAAAGGTAGTTATGATGTGATTATGCCTAAGTTCAAAAAACTAGTAGATAAGAGACCTAAGGATAAGTACTATTACATTAGAGGAACATTTACTAGAGATAATTTAGATTTTTCAGAAGATGTACTTCACTTTGCAAATGAAGGTTTTAAATTAACTTCTGTTGAGCCAGTTGTTGGAGATGAAAGTAATCCATACGCTTTAAGAGAAGAAGATATGGACAAAGTATTTGCTGAATATGAAAAATTAGCTAAACAATATGCAAAAAGAAAATTAGATGGTGAAGATTTCACATTCTTCCACTTTGTTGTTGATTTAAATCAAGGACCATGTGTAATAAAAAGAATTACAGGATGTGGAGCTGGAAATGAATATTTAGCTGTTACACCTAATGGAGATATATATCCTTGTCACCAATTTGTTGGAAATGATGACTTTAAATTAGCTAATATATTAGATGATGAAGTTATTATACCTCAAGAAATAAGTAATATGTTTAGAGATGCTCATGTATACTCTAAAGAAGATTGCAAAACATGTTGGAATAAATTCTACTGCTCAGGTGGATGTCATGCAAATGCAATTAACTTTAATGATGATATTAAAAAGCCTTATGAGCTTGGATGTGAGATGCAAAAGAAAAGAACTGAATGTTCTATAATGATTCAAGCAAAATTAATGTTAGAAGGAGAATAAACCTATGATTAAAGAATATGAAGACGCTAATCCTAGTATCGACGAATCTGCTTTTATAGCAGAAAGTGCTGATATAATAGGAGATGTAGTTATCGAAAAAGATGCAAGTATTTGGTATAATGCAGTTTTAAGAGGTGACGTAAATAGAATTCATATTGGTGAAAATTCAAACGTACAAGATGGAAGTGTTGTACATTGTTCTGAAAAACAAGATACAATTATAGGTAAAAATGTGACTGTTGGTCATAATGCAATTATTCATGGATGTAAAATAGGAGACTATAGCTTAGTTGGTATGGGTTCGATTATACTTGATGATGCTGAAATAGGAGAATTTAGTATGATTGGAGCTGGAAGTTTAGTAACAGGTAATAAAAAATTTCCACCAGGAGTTTTAATTTTAGGTTCACCAGCTAAAGTTGTAAGAGAATTAACAGATGAAGAAAAAGAAAGTCTAAAAAAATCTGCTATAAATTACGTTCAAGAGGGTAAAAAACATAAGTAATTAAATTAATGATTTTAATAAATAAAAAGGAGCAATAATGATTGCTCTTTTTTATTTAGGATAAATGAAGCTATTTTTAGTATTAGAGTATGGTGTACAAGTTAATAATATTATAATATTTAAGTGTAATCATAAAAAGAATGAGGTGATAACTTTTGATATATAATAAAAAATGGACATTAAAACATAAAGGTAAAGTAAAAGAGACGGATTTAAGTAAAAAAATAAACATTTCCCCGGAAATCAGTCAAATTTTAAATAATAGAGGGATAAATAATGAAAAAGATGCAGAAATATTCATGAATCCGTCTTTAGAATATCTTAGAGATCCGTTTTTAATGAAAGATATGGATAAGGCTGTAAAAAGAATAAAAAAAGCAATCGAAAACAATGAGAATATATATATTTATGGAGATTATGATGTGGATGGAGTTTCATCAACTTCAATTTTATATATTTATTTCAAATCTATAGATTACCCAGTGAAGTATTATATTCCAAATAGACTAGAAGAAGGATATGGTATAAATGAAGAAGCAATCAGAAAAATTAGTAGTGATGATTGTAATCTTATAATCACAGTAGATTGTGGTATTACATCAGTTAAAGAAGTAGAGATAGCTAATGAATTAGGCATAGATGTTATAATTACAGATCATCATGAATGCCAAAGTGAAATACCAAATGCTTATGCAATAGTAAACCCAAAGCAAGAGGATTGTAATTATCCTTTTGATATGATTTGCGGATGTGGGGTTGCATTTAAATTGATACAAGCTTTAACTGATAAGGAAGAGTTTAAAACATCCATGTATAATTATCTAGAGATAGTCACACTAGCTACCATATGTGATATAGTGCCCCTTGTAGATGAGAATAGGATTATAGTAAAAAATGGTCTAAAACTTATGAAAGAAGGTAAAAATTTAGGGTTGAGAGAACTAATTAAAGGATGTGGTATAGAAACTAATAAAATAGGTTCATCTCATATAGGATACTCTGTAGGTCCTAGGATAAATGCTTCTGGAAGATTGGGATATTCATATTTAGGTGTTCAGTTGTTTACTACAGATTCGCAAGAAGAAGCAAAAGAAATTGCTAACATATTAGAATCTAAGAACATAGAAAGACAGATGATTGAAAGTAAAATGTATAAAGAAGCTGAAGAAGTTATGGCTAATGATGAAAGCTATAAAGATGATAAGGTGTTAGTAATTGCACATGAGGGATGGCAACATGGTGTAATTGGTATAGTAGCATCTAAACTAACTGAAAAATATTATAAGCCGACAGTTCTACTTACAATCGAAGGTGATGAAGCAACAGGTTCTGCAAGATCTATAAAAGGATTTAGCATATTTGAAGCACTAGAGTCTTGTAAAGACTTAATGAATAAATTTGGTGGACACGATCAAGCTGCAGGTCTAGCTCTTAATAGAAATAATATTATGGAACTAAAAGAAAGAATTAATAAAATAGCTGATTATAGTTTAAGCGAAGAAGATTTAATTGAAAATATAAAAGTAGAATATGAATTAGAAGAAGATAGTGCAAATCTAAACTTAGTTGATGATTTACATAAATTAGAACCATTTGGAATGAGCAATCCCTCACCAAGATTTATAATGAGGGATTTATTATTAACAAATGTATATAAAATGGGAAAAAATAAGCAACATTTAAAAATTATAGTGGAAGATAAGAAGGAATATGAATGTGTCGGATTCAATATGTCATATTTAGCAGATAATTTTGAAATAGGAGATAAAATAGATATATTATTCCAAGTAGATGAAAATAATTTTAATAATGAGAGAAAAGTACAATTTTTATTAAAAGATATAAGATTATCTCATCCAAAGATAGCTACAAATAATAATATGTCTATTAAATTATTTGAGAAAATAATACCTAAGGATAAAGATAGTATTTATTCTATTAACATGACAGATGAAGATTTTTCTAATGATATAGAAGGAAATATAAATATTAATATTTTTGAACATATTAAAGAAGATACATTAGTAATAACAAATACTTTAAATGGGTTTTATAGAGCTTTATCAGATATATCTCTTACAGATTTAGAATTCGGAATTAATTTTAATTACATAACTCAAAAAAATAAGAAAGTACAACTTATATTTTCACCTAATATTGATAAAATAGACTTAAAAAGATATAATAGAATTATTCTTTATGATTTTTTATATAATGAAGGAGAATATTCGTACCTAAATAAAAATATTTTAAATAATAAGAATATTATTAAGTATTATGGGGAAGAAGATAAAATATATTTAAAAAATATAATGGAAAATATAGTTCCAAAAAGAGACGAATTTATCAATATTTATAAGCATATGCTTGTAAGCAAAAATATAAACGTTAAATTAACAGAATTAAAGAAACTATTTAAACTTTTACCTTTAAAAACTTTTGCTATACTTAGGGTTTTTGAGGAATTAAATTTGTTAAATTTTGAAATAAATAATGAGTCTAATAGTATATCAATATATTTATTAGAAAAACCTGATAAAAAGCTTAATTTGGATGAAAGTGTAGTACTTAATAATCTAAAAAATTTAAAAGAGATGTATCTAAAAAGCTATTAGGAGGAGTTTTAAATGGATTTAAAACAAACAGTAAGAGTAATTGAAGATTTCCCAAAGGAAGGAATAAGCTTTAAGGACATAACAACATTACTACAAGATGGCAAAGCATTTAAATATGCAATAGATGAGATTATAGCAAATTTAAAAGATAAAAATGTAGATTTAATTGTTGGACCGGAAGCAAGAGGATTCTTAATGGGAACACCAGTTGCTTATGGTATGGGAGTAGGATTTATACCTGTTAGAAAACCTGGAAAATTACCAGGAGAAGTTGAGAGTTATGAATATGATTTAGAATATGGTTCTAATATATTAGAAATACATAAGGATGCTATTAAGCCAGGACAAAGGGTTGCTATAGTTGATGATTTATTAGCTACAGGTGGAACTACAGAAGCAGCAGCTAAATTAATTGAAAAATTAGGTGGACAAGTTGTTTCAATGCAATTCTTAATAGAACTAGAAGATTTAGATGGAAGAGCAAAATTAACAAACTATGATGTTAATTCTCTTATAAAATACTAAGACAATAATAATAGTTGGTTTATTACCAACTATTTTCATATATAATAAAATTTATACTTTAGAGAATAGGTGGTTGTATGCATGATAAGGAATTACAGGATATAATAGACAAAATAAGGGAATATGCTCCTAGTACAGATACTACTCTTGTAGAAAAAGCTTATTACTTAGCTAAATCTGCTCATGAAGGTGTCCTAAGAAAATCAGGGGAACCTTATATAATTCATCCGATAGCTGTTGCAAATATTTTAGTAGAGATGCAACTTGATATAGCTACTATATCTGCAGGACTTTTACATGATGTAATTGAAGATACGGATTATACTTATGATGATATAGAAGAGATGTTTGGCAAGGAGATTGCTGATTTAGTTGATGGTGTAACAAAACTTGGTCAAATAAAATATAAGTCTAAAGAAGAAACTCAAGCTGAAAATTTAAGAAAAATGTTTTTAGCTATGGCGAAAGATATTAGAGTTATACTTATAAAGTTGGCAGATAGACTTCATAATATGAGGACTTTGAAGTATATGCCAGAGGAAAAGGCAAAATATAAAGCAAAAGAGACTCTAGAAATTTATGGAGGTATAGCTCATAGACTTGGAATTTCTAAAATTAAATGGGAATTAGAAGATTTGGCTTTAAGATATATAGATCCAGATGGGTATTATGATTTAGTTAATAAAGTTTCTATGAAAAGAAGTCAAAGAGAGGCCTACATAGAAAAAATAGTAAAGTTATTACAAGAAAAATTTAATGAATTTAATATAGATTGTGAAGTTTATGGAAGACCAAAACATTTTTATAGTATTTATAAAAAAATGCAAAATAAACATAAGACTTTTGAGGAAATATTTGATTTAACTGCTGTAAGAATAGTGGTAGATACAATAAAAGATTGTTATGCAGTTCTTGGAATGGTTCATACATTATGGGTACCTATGCCAGGACGATTTAAGGATTACATAGCAATGCCAAAAGCAAATATGTATCAATCGCTTCATACTACTGTAATTGGCCCTGAAGGTGAACCAGTAGAGATACAAATTAGAACTCATGAAATGCATAATATTGCAGAATACGGGATCGCTGCTCACTGGAAGTATAAAGAAGGGACAATGAGTAATAATGATAAAATGGAAGAAAAACTTAAATGGCTGAGACAAATGATGGAGTGGGAAAAAGATGTTAAAGACCCACAGGAGTTTTTAGACTCATTAAAAGAAGATGTGTTTAATAGCCAAGTTTATGTTTTTACTCCAAAAGGAGATGTAATAGAACTTCCAGCAGAATCTACCCCTATAGATTTTGCATATAGAGTCCATACAAAAGTAGGAAATAAGTGTACGGGTGCTAAGATAAATGGTAGATTAGTGCCTATTGATTATAAATTGCAAAATGGAGAAATTGTTGAAATAATAACATCTTCAAACTCTAATGGTCCAAGTAGAGATTGGCTAAAGCTGGTTAAAACTCCAAATGCAAGAAATAGAATAAGACAATTCTTCAAGAAAGAAAGAAGAGAAGAAAATATTGAAAGAGGATATGAAATATTAGAAAAAGAATTTAAAAAATATGGGATACCATTAAAAGACTCTTCAATAGAAAAATTTATGGAACAGGTTGCTAAAAAATTCAATCAACCAAGCTTAGAAGATTTGATAGCAACCATAGGATATGGGGGAATTGTTGCCAGTCAAGTGGTTCCAAAAGTTAGAGATTATTACCTTAAAGAGGAAAAGAAAAAGGAAAAAGAAAATAGACAAAAAGAGCAAGATGATTTAGGAAATAATAATTTAAGCGATAAAGAGTACAAGGAAAAAAGAAAGAAAAATAGCTCAGGTGTAATTGTAAGAGGATTAGATAATATACTAGTAAGATTTGCGAAATGTTGTAATCCACTTCCAGGAGATGAAATTATAGGCTATGTTACAAAAGGTAGAGGTGTTGCAATTCATAGAGCTGATTGTCCGAACTGTAAGCTTGATAATGAATTATTTAGTAAAAGATTAGTTGATGTAGAATGGAATAATCCTAAGAAATCTAAGTTTGAAGGTGAAATCAGAATATTAGCTAATGATAGAAAGGGAATACTAAATGATCTTACTCATATGATAGCCGTACAAAAAATTAATATAAATGGGATAAATGCTAGAAAATCAAAAGATGGTATGACTCATATTAATTTATTAATAGAAGTAAACGACATTTCTGAACTGACAGACTTAATGAAAAAATTAAGATCTATACCTGGTGTAGATGATGTTTTCAGGGTTAGAAATTAGGAGGAAAATATGAGAGCAGTTGTGCAAAGAGTTTCTTCTTCTAAAGTAACAGTAGATGAAGAAGTTGTTGGTAAGGTAAATAATGGATTATTAGTTTTACTAGGAGTAACCCATGATGATACATCTAAAGATGTTGATTACATGGTTGATAAAGTAACGAATTTAAGAATATTTGAAGATGAAAATGATAAGATGAATTTATCTTTAAAAGACATTGATGGAGAGATTTTAGCGGTTTCTCAGTTTACATTATATGGTGATTGTAGAAGAGGTAGAAGACCGAGTTTTAGTGATGCGGCTAGACCAGATGTAGCAAATCCTTTATATGAGGAATTCGTTCAAAAAGTAAGAGATTTAGGAATTAATGTAGGTACTGGAAAGTTTGGCGCACATATGATGGTAGATTTAACTAATGATGGACCAGTTACTATATTATTAGAATCAAGAAAAGAATTCTAAAGGAGGGAAAATCATGATAGTACAAAAAATTGTTGAGAATCATATGGGTGAAAATACTTATGTAGTTGGTGATGAAAATACTAAAAAATGTTTTGTTGTTGACCCTGGAGCAAGTCTTTCGGATATAATGAGTTATGTTAATAAGATGAACTTTATAGTTGAATACATCGTTCTGACTCATGGTCACGGTGATCATATAGCAAGTGTTTTAAATTTAAAAGATAAGACTAATGCTAAAGTAGTAGCTCATGAATTAGAAAAAGAACTTTTACTAGATAAAAAGAAAAATTTAAGTGCTCAGCTTCCATCAAATACTGTTGAACTTGATGCAGATATATATGTTAAAGATAATGACACATTAAAAATCGGTGATATGAAATTAAAGTTCATTCATACACCAGGTCATACACCAGGAAGTATGTGTATAAAGGTCGATAATCATATGCTTACAGGAGATACTTTATTTGCAGGAAGTATAGGACGAACTGATTTTTATGGTGGTGACTATAAAAAGATGGAAAAATCACTTAAAAGATTAGAAAAACATGACGAGAATATAACCATATATCCAGGTCATGGACCAAATTCAACTTTGAAAATAGAAAAAATGACAAATCCTTTTATGAGATAGATTAATAGTTACAAGGATTTCAAAAGGAGCTAGAAAATGATAGGTATTTTACTAAAAGGTCATGATTTTAATTACGAAGTAAGTGAACTTGTGAAATTATTTACCTCAGAATTTAAAATTATTGACAGTAAAGACTGTATGATGGTTATAGAAAATGATTTATTTTTCCACAATGATAATGTTTTTGCAAAAACATCATATTGTGAAAATTATGGGGTTATCTATGATCATATAGAACATAGAGATTTACAGGGGTTATGTGAGAAGGATAGAAAAAAAGTTATCAAGGAGACTATAAAGAGAAGTATTTTTAAAATTTTAGAAAAGAAATTTAAAATTACTCCACCATGGGGCATTCTTACGGGAATAAGACCAGTAAAAATAGTACACTCATTATTAGATGATAATTTTAATGATAATGAAATAAAAGAAAAACTTTCTACTGATTATCTTATTGATGATGAAAAGATAAATCTAGCACTTGATATTGCAAAAAGAGAAAGAAAATTTATTTATCCACTAGATGAGAATAAAGTATCTATTTATATTGGAATACCATTCTGTCCTACAAGATGTTATTATTGTTCATTCCCTGCTAACTCTTTAAAACAGTTTGGTGGTTTAAAGCCTGCATATGTAGCTAAACTACTTGAAGAAGTCCAAGGGGTAGCACAATTATTAAAGGAACAAAACAAATCAATAGAAACTCTATACATAGGTGGAGGAACTCCAACTACGCTATCTGTAGATGAGATGGATACTTTGATTAAGGGATTATTTAAAATATTTGACCTTAGTCAGATAAAGGAATTTACTGTAGAAGCTGGAAGACCAGATACTATAAATAGAGAAATGCTAGAGTTGCTTAAAAAGCATAATGTTTCTAGAATTAGTATAAATCCTCAATCTATGAATAATAAAACTCTTGAAAAAATAGGAAGAAGTCATAGTGTAGAAGATATTATAGAATGCTTCCATCTAGCTAGAAAAGTAGGTTTTGACAATATAAATATGGATATAATACTAGGACTAGTAGATGAAAATTTAGATATGGTTAGAAATACTTTAGATAAAATAAAAGAACTATCTCCTGAAAGTCTAACTGTTCATACTTTAGCGGTAAAAAGAACATCAAAGCTTAAAGAAAATCTAGAGGATTATCAGCTTGCCGAGTATGAAGAAATGGTAAATATGATTCAATTAGCTAAAGATTATGCAAAAGATATGGGACTAAATCCTTATTATATGTACAGACAAAAACATATGTTAGGAAACCTTGAAAATATAGGTTATGCTAAAGAAGGTTATGAATGTATTTATAACATGCAAATTATGGAGGAAAAACAAAGTAATTATGCATTAGGTGCTGGTGCCATAACTAAATTTGTATATCTTGATGAAGACAGAATAGAAAGAGTAGAAAATGTCAAAAATGTTGAACAATATATAGATAGAGTTGATGAAATGATAAAAAGAAAATATGAGGAGGTAGAAAAGAATGCTAAGTAAAGCGCCAAGAGGAACAAGAGATATATTACCAAAGGAAGTATATAAATGGCATTACGTTGAAAAAAAATTTAGAGAAATCTGTGCATTATATGGCTATGAAGAGATGAGAACTCCTATATTTGAGCATACAGAAGTTTTTACAAGAAGTGTCGGAGACACAACAGATATAGTACAAAAAGAAATGTATACATTTGTTGATAAAGGTGATAGACAAATAAGCTTGAAGCCAGAAGGAACAGCAGGTACACTAAGAGCATTTATAGAACATAAATTATATGCCGATACACAACCAACAAAACTATTTTACATAACACCATGTTTTAGATATGAAAGACCTCAAGCTGGTAGACAGAGACAATTCCACCAATTTGGAGTAGAATCATTAGGAAGTGATAGCCCTTCAATGGATGCAGAGGTTATATCTTTAGCAGTACAATTCTTTAATGAATTAGGATTAAAAGATTTATCAGTAAATATAAATTCAGTAGGATGTCCTAACTGTAGAGAGGCTTATAATAAATCATTAAAAGAATACTTAGATACAAAAGCTGATGTATTATGTTCAACTTGTCTTGATAGAAAAGACAAAAATCCAATGAGAGTTATAGACTGTAAAAATCCAACATGTAAAGAAAATATACAAGATATACCTTATATGATAGATAATTTATGTGATGATTGCAAAGATCACTTTGAAAAATTACAAGAGTATCTAAGAGAAATGGATATCAACTTTGTAATTGATAAAACTATAGTTAGAGGTCTTGACTACTACAAGAAAACTGCATTTGAAATAATATCTAATGATATAGGTTCACAAAGTACAGTTTGTGGTGGAGGAAGATACGATGGTCTTGTTGAACAACTTGGAGGACCGAAAGGTATAAGTGGTATAGGATTTGGACTTGGAGCAGAAAGATTATTATTAACGTTAGAAAATAATAATATAGAAATAGAAAATCCAAAATCTACAGACATATACATAGCAACAATAGGAGATGTAGCTAAGACCAAGAGTTTTGGTTTAATAAAAGTATTAAGAGATAATCACATAAGTGCTGACAATGATCATTTAGATAAAAGTTTAAAAGCTCAATTTAAATACTCTGATAAAATAAATGCCAAATTTACAATAGTAATAGGTGATGATGAGCTAGCAAATAACTCAGCTACTTTAAAAGATATGAGAACATCAGAACAAACTACTGTAAAACTTAGTGAATTAGTAGATGAGTTAAAGAAAAGATTATAATTAAAAAAGATATAGATAATTAAGGTGAAAAGAATAAAATTCTTTCACCTTTTAGTGCGTAGTTTACAAAGGAGGAAATATGGAAAACTTAAAAGGATTAAAAAGAACTCATTATTGTGGCGATTTAAGAATTGCCAATGTTGGAGAAGAAGTAATTCTTAACGGATGGGTACAAAAGAAAAGAAACTTAGGGGGATTAGTATTCGTTGACTTAAGAGATATTAGAGGAATAAGTCAAATAATATTTGATACAAATGTAAGTGAAGAAGCATTCAATAAAGCTGAAAAATTAGGTTCAGAGTATGTTGTTGCAGTAAAAGGTATAGTTAGAGAAAGACAATCTAAAAATCCTAATATGCCAACAGGAGATATAGAAATAGAAGCAACTGAACTTAGAATATTAAGTAAATCAGAAACACCACCAATATACATAAAAGATAATGACAATGTTTCTGAAGATTTAAGATTAAAATATAGATTCTTAGACTTAAGAAAGCCTTCTATGCAAAGAAACTTAATGATTAGAAGTAATGTTGCTAGAATAGTTAGAAACTATCTAACAGACAATAACTTTACTGAAATAGAAACTCCTTTCTTAATAAAACCAACTCCAGAAGGAGCAAGAGATTATTTAGTACCAAGTAGAGTTAACCAAGGTAAATTCTATGCGTTACCACAGTCACCACAATTATTTAAACAATTATTAATGGTAAGTGGTATGGATAGATATTTCCAAATAGTAAAATGTTTCAGAGATGAAGATTTAAGAGCTGATAGACAGCCAGAGTTCACTCAAATAGACTGTGAAATGTCATTTGTTGATGAAGAAGATGTGATGTCAATAATGGAAAAAATGCTTCAAGATATATTCAAGCAAACTTTAAATATTGATATTGAATTACCACTTCCAAGAATGACTTAC
Source organism: Terrisporobacter mayombei (assembly GCF_014333445.1). GTDB lineage: Bacteria > Bacillota > Clostridia > Peptostreptococcales > Peptostreptococcaceae > Terrisporobacter > Terrisporobacter mayombei_A. The sequence continues at coordinate 55,281 of NZ_JACRYU010000011.1, forward strand.
AAAGAAGCTATGGAGAGATATGGTTCAGACAAACCTGATACTAGATTTGGTTTAGAATTTGTAAACATATCTGATATAGTTAAAGAGTGTGGATTTGGAGTATTTGCTAATGCGGCATCTGATGAAAATGGCAGTGTTAGAGGTATAAATGTTAAAGGCGGAGTAGAAGCATTCTCTAAAAAAGGTATGAAAAAATTAGAAGAGCATGCAAAAACTTATAAAGCTAAAGGTCTTGCATGGATAAAAGTAACTGAAGAAGGTATAGATTCTCCAATAGCTAAATTCTTCTCAGAAGAAGAAATAAAAGCTATATTAGAAAAAATGGAAGCTGAATCAGGAGACTTATTATTATTTGTTGCGGATAAAAATGCTGTAGTTTATGATGCCTTAGGACAAGTTAGACTTGAAGTTGGTAGAAAACTTGATTTAATGGATAAAAATAAATATAACTTATTATGGGTAACTGAATTCCCATTATTCGAAAAAGATGAAGAAACAGGAAGAATGATAGCGATGCACCATCCATTTACATCTCCTTTAGATGAAGATATAGATGGGTTAGAAAATGAAGATAAAACTAACTTAAGAGCTAAAGCTTACGATATAGTTTTAAATGGATATGAAATAGGTGGAGGAAGTGTCAGAATATCCAACAGTGATGTTCAAAAGAAAATGTTCAAAGCTTTAGGACTTAGTGAAGAAGAAGCTAACAATAAATTTGGATTCTTATTAGAAGCATTTAAATATGGTGTTCCACCACATGCTGGCTTAGCATTTGGATTCGATAGATTAATAATGCTACTTACAGGAGCTGATAATATTAGAGAAGTCATAGCATTCCCTAAAAATCAAAATGCAATAGACCCTATGACTAATGCACCAGCATTAGCTGAAGAAGCACAATTAGAAGAATTATGCATAAAAGTAGATGTTGAAGAACAAGAATAATATAAAATAAATAAAAACCATAAAAATTGTGATATACAATCTTTATGGTTTTTTATATGCATATAGATAAGCTGAAAATAAAACATATAATATGTTTATTAAATAAATTGATTATATGAATATATACAATAAAATAGGTAGATTATAAATTTAGTTATAATCTACCTATTTCAGAGTAAGAAAATTAAGCTATATTGCTAGTCCTTTAGTAATAAGATAAAACATATTAGTAAAGGAATACCACCTAGATATATTTCGTATCCTAAATGGTAAAAATATTATAGTTAAAGAAAAAATTTATAAACATAGAGGATGAGTAATTCTGCTATGTTTTTAAGAAGAATAAAGTATTTATGTAATAATTATAGATATTTTGACAAATATTGTCTACAAACTAAAAAAAGTAATATAAATTTATTAAATTATATAAAAAATAATAATTATAAAAAGACATATATTTTATGTAATTTTTATATTAGTTTTAAGGATTTACTAATTGGGTACTAATAAAAAGTAGAGAAATGAAATACTATGACAAAATATGTATTTATATTTATAATATATTATGAATGTATATTTTATTGAAAGGAGACACGATTTTATCATTTTATATCGTGTATTATATAACAATGTATAATATATTTTTTTATGAAACAGATATAGGGACTATTGGGATTAGGGAAGATGGTCAATATATAACAAATATATATTTTTCAAAATTTAATACAGAAGATAATATATTAGAGACCGACTTAATAATATCAGGAATAATGCAAATTAATGAATATATTCAGGGGAAAAGAAAGAAATTTGACTTGCCTTTAAATTTAGAAGGAACGGAATTTCAAAAGAAAGTATGGAATGAACTGAAAAACATTCCTTATGGAGAAACAAGAAGTTATAAGGATATTGCAGTAGCAATAGGTAATGAAAAAGCCTCTAGAGCTATTGGTATGGCAAATAATAAAAATCCAATACCAATACTTATTCCATGTCATAGGGTTATAGGTGCAAATGGAAAATTAGTAGGATATAGAGGTGGACTTGATATAAAAGAAAAACTACTTAATATAGAAAACGCAGATTTGAACAAAGGAGAATAAAAATGTTAAATATAGGATGTCACTTATCGGTATCAAAAGGTTTTAAAAATATGGGAGATGAGGCATTAAGTATAGGTGCCAATACTTTTCAATTCTTTACTCGTAACCCAAGGGGAGGAAAAGCGAAAGATTTAGATGATAAAGATATACAAGCATTTCTAAAATTAGCTGAAGAAAATAAATTTGCTAAATTATTAGCTCATGCTCCATATACGTTAAATGCATGTGCAGCAGATGAAAGTAAAAGAGAATTTGCTATACAAACTTTTGAAGATGATTTAAGAAGATTACAAAAAGTTCCAAACAACTTATATAATTTCCATCCAGGAAGTCATGTAAAACAAGGAGTAGATGTTGGCATAGAATATATAGCTGATATGATTAATAAAGCTCTAAAGCCAGAACATACTACTACAGTACTACTTGAAACTATGGCTGGAAAAGGTACTGAGATAGGAAGAAGTTTTGAAGAATTAAGATCAATAATAGATAGAGTTGAATTAAAAGATAAAATAGGTGTATGTCTTGATACTTGTCATGTATTTGATGCTGGGTATGATATTGTAAATGATTTAGATGGTGTACTAGAAGAATTTGATAGAGTAATAGGTATTGATAGATTAAAAGCAATACATTTAAATGATAGTGTACATGGATTTGAAAGTAAAAAAGATAGACATGCTAAAATAGGTGAAGGAAAAATTGGATTAGAAGCAATAACAAGAATTATAAACCATCCAAAGCTTCGTAACTTGCCATTTTTACTTGAAACACCAAATGAATTAGAAGGATATTCTAAAGAGATTGAATTATTGAAAAGTGTATATAAAGGATAAGTAAAAAGTGAACTTTATAAGTTCACTTTTTTATTTATTAGAAATTTATTACTTTATTTTCATAGTCCTCATTAAATTTTTATCACTTTTGCTTACACGATTAGATTCTATAATTTTTTGAAGTGCTTTATTATAAGTAAACTTATCTAAATTATTATTTTCTAAGAATTTTAGAGTTTTATCAGGATAATGTATGTATGCAAATGATATTGCCCAAGCCACTGCCATTTTTACATAGTAACCTTCATGGCTAATATTATTTAAAATATGTAAAATTTCATCAATATAATCATCTACTATATAAAAATTAAGCATCATTACAACTGCAAATCGAATATCAAATTCTTTAGATGATAAAGAATAAGGACGTATAAATTCCCATACTTCTTTCATATTTTTCTTAGTGAATTTTAAGTTATTACAAAAACTATCACATATACCCCAATTATTAATTTTAGGAATAAAATTTTTCATATAATTGAATCGACTTTCATTATCAGTTTTTATATAACCAATAGTTAATCCTTCAATCATTATTTCTTCATAATAGTCACTATAAGGATTTTCTAAGTATTCATTCCAATTATCTTTTGATAAATTTTTTGATATTTTTCTTAATAAAGGAAGTCTTACACCTAATATATTATCTATATTTGGGCATAATTTACTATGAAATTTTTTATATTTTTCATCAATTAAATTAAATAATTCAATTCTAATTTCATCGTTTATATTTTTATTCATATGGTCACCTCATTTAAATTGAGTATATCATATAAAAAAGAAAGAGACATAAATTTGTCATTATAAAATTTATGTCTCTAAATAATAAACTTTTGATGTAAAGTTTTTGGAGGGAAAATTATAATTTAATTACTTATGATCACGATGGCAATGATGATCATGTGTGTGACAAGCAGAGTGATTTCCATGACAACATTGATGGTTTTTATGTTCTTTATCGTCTTTGTCATGATCATGATGACCACAATTAGAACAATTATTTAATTGTATAAACCCATCATTATCCATAGCATTTGAATTGAAATCAGGAACATTTGGAGAAATATCCTCATTTAATGCAGGATTAAAATTAAATTGTGGTTTATTTCTATATCCTTCAGTAGTCATAAAATACCTCCTATATTTTAATTGTCATTAATAGTATGCTGAAAAACTAATAAAAATATTGTAAGAAGAAAAAACAAGAAATCGTAGTTATTGGAAATTATAGAAATTTTAAAATAATTATAAAAAAATAGCTGTGTAAAAATGATCGAAAATCAATTTTACACAGCTACTTTAATTTATAAAAAATAATTAATCAGCAACTTCAACTACTTCAAGTATTTCCATTGGGCATGCTTTTACACATATTCCACAAGCCATACATTTAGAAGGTGCTGGTTTTTCCTCAGATTTAACTATGATACCTTTTGGACAGACATCTACACAAGTTAGACATCCTGTACATTTTTTCTTATCTATAGCATATACTCCTTTAGCATTTTTAGATATAGCTTCTTCAGGACATTTTTTAGCACAAACACCACATTGATTGCAAGCTTTAACATCTAAAACATCTTTTTTATTAACCCCTATAGATATACAAGAGAAACCTTTAGTTTTATAAAAGGCTTCTGAGCAAGCTAGTTCACAACTTAAACAAGCTTGGCATAAAGATTTGTCTGTAACAACTAATTTTTTCAATCCTATTCCCCCTTAATATGTAGAACGTTTATTTTGTTAAAAAATAAACGCCTTAGTTCAAGTGTATATGATTATTATGTCAAAATCAACGAAGTGACAACAATCTATTGATTACTTTTTGGAAAGTAAAAATTTCATAATAAAAATATCTAAAAATAAAATGAAGAAAATAATAAAAATTTGAAAAATATTAATAAGTAAGCTATTATAAAAAAATATAGGCTAAAATATAATTAAATAATTATGGTTTTGTTAATTAGATATGATGAGAATCATTCTCGAATTGATAAATAAACCGATAGGTTAAATTAAGTTTCATATCTTTAAAAATTTGCATGGCAAACAAGCCTAACGAAATTATAAA
>NZ_JACRYU010000022.1 GCF_014333445.1 Terrisporobacter mayombei
ATGTGGTTATTATAGCAAAGAGGATACACCTGTTCCCATTCCGAACACAGAAGTTAAGCTCTTGAGCGGCAATGGTACTTGGGGGGAAGCCCCCTGGGAGAGTAGCACGTAGCCACGTAGTCTTTTTTTATTTAATAAAAAAGAGATAGACTTTGATATAAAAAGTTTATCTCTTTTTATATATAAAGAAAATCTATAACTTGAAACCACCCATAAATAATTTCAATAAATATAGTTTTTTAAAATAATATTTGATACTATAAAAATGATTTAAACAAAATTATTATTTAGGGGGATACATATGAGTAATTTACCAGATAAATTCAATACTTTTGCACAAGCTAGAAAAAACGGATTTTTATCAGCTAAAGAGGTAAAAGATAGTGGCAAAAAAATGGTGGGTACATTTTGTTGCTTTACACCTTCAGAATTACCTATAGCAGCTAAGGCGGTACCTGTAGGTGTTTGTGGTGTAAGTGAAGAGGCTATTCCAGAAGCAGAAAAAGTGTTGCCAAGAAATTTATGTCCTTTAATAAAATCAAGCTATGGCCATGCCATAACTGATACATGTCCATATTTTTATTTTTCTGATTTACTAATTGGAGAAACTACATGTGATGGAAAGAAAAAGATGTATGAAGAATTAGGAAAAGTAAAACCTACACATATAATGCAATTACCAAATAGAGCTAATGGGAAACATGAATATAATCTTTGGAAAGATGAAATTATTTTATTAAAAGAAGTATTAGAAAAAGAATTAGAAACTACTATAAGTGAGGAAGATATAAAAAGAGCTATAATAGATAAAAATGAAGAAAGAAAATTATTAAATGAATATTATGATTTGGGAAAATTACAACCTTCAGCATTAACAGGTATGGAACTATATCAAGTATCATACCAAGCTCAGTTTAAATTTGATAGAAAAGAATTAAAGAAAAGTTTAAGACAAGTTATAGATGATACTAAAGAAAGATATGAAAAAGGAGAATGTCCTGTTAAAAAAGATGCACCAAGAATACTGATAACAGGCTCTCCAATAGGAGGATGCACTGATAAAATAATAAATACTATAGAAGAAAGCGGAGGTTCTATAGTTGCTTATGAATTATGTTCATCTATAAGAAATAATAGAGAGTTAGTTGATGAAAGTAATCCAGATGTTTATGATGCATTAGCAAAGAAATATTTAAATATAGGTTGTGCTTGCATGATGAATAATGATAAGAGAATATCTTTATTAGATGATTTAATAGAAGAATTTAATATTGATGGTGTAATAGATGTTGCTCTTCAATCATGCCATCCATTTAATGTGGAGGGGAATAGGATAAAAGAATTTGTAGTTAATGAGAAACATATTCACTATATGGCTATTGAGACTGACTATTCTCAATCAGATACAGAACAATTGAGAACAAGATTTGAAGCATTTATAGAGATGATAGAAGAACAAAATTATGTTACTAATAAATAGAAATAATAAATTGACTAAGAATATATTAAGTTAAAAATTAGAAAGTAAATATTATAATAATGATTATTTAAAAATATTTATTATAAAATAAGAGTGATGGCGATTGGATAATTAGGGGGTAAAATGTACAGTATAGGTGTGGACTCAGGATCTGTGGCTACAAAGGCAGTATTATTTGATGGAGAAAAAATAGTAAAAAAGGTGATTATCCCAACAGGATGGAGCCCAAAGACTACATCAAGACAAGCCTATGATATGCTTATAGATGGAATTGATAAAGATAAAATAAAAAAAGTGATCGGAACTGGGTATGGAAGAATTAGTATGGACTTTGTAGATAAAAAAGTTACAGAGATAACTTGTCATACAAAAGGTATATTCTTTTTAAATAAAAATATAAGAACTATTTTAGATATAGGTGGACAAGATAGTAAGGTTATAAATATAGATGAAAACGGAAATGTAGTTAACTTTATTATGAATGACAAATGTGCTGCGGGAACAGGTAAATTCTTAGAAGTCACTTCTCATAAGCTTGGTAGTGATATTGCAAATATTGATGAATTAGCAGATGGCGCAATACCAGAAAATATATCTAGTATGTGTACTGTATTTGCTGAATCTGAGATTGTAAGTCTTCTGGCTCAAGATATTCCAAAGGAAAATATAGCAGCGGGGATTTTAAAATCTATTGCTAATAAAGGAGTATCTATATTAAATAAAGGAAAACTAGATGGAGAGCTTGCATTTACAGGAGGTTTAGCTCAGAGTAAAGAATTAGTAAAAATGTTGAAAAATAATTTAAATAGAGATATATTTATAGCAGAAGATGCTCAAATAGTAGGTGCTCTAGGAGCAGCTATTATAGGATATAAGTAATTTTAGCTACATAGGGGGAAGAAAAAATGAACATAGTAAAAGTAGATGCAATGGGAGATAATTGTCCTATTCCAGTTATTAAAACAAAAAAAGCATTAGATGCTTTAACTGAATCAGCTATAGTCGAAGTAAGTGTAGATAATGAAATAGCACTACAAAATGTAATTAAAATGGCTAATCAAAAAGAACTATCAACTACAAGTGAAACAATAAATGAAAATCACTTTATAATTAGAATACAGTATGGAGATGTGGAATCTCAAGAAGTACAAAAAGAAGAAATTCTATGTAAAGTGGACAAAGAAGAAAAAACAGTTGTAGTTTTAAGTAGTGACAAAATGGGAGAAGGAAATGATGACTTAGGTAAAGTTCTTATAAAAGGATTTATTTATGCTTTAACTCAGTTAGATAAATACCCAAAATCTATTTTATTGTATAATAGTGGTGTTAAATTATCGTCAGAGGGATCAGACTCTATAGAAGATTTAAAAATATTAGAAAATAATGGAGTAGAAATATTAAGTTGTGGAACTTGTTTAAATTTCTATGAATTATCAGATAAACTTAAAGTTGGCTCAGTTACTAATATGTATACTATAGTAGAAGAGTTATCAAGTGCTACAAATGTAATTAGACCATAGTGATTAAATTAATATAAATGAAAAGAAGTAATAAAGAATACTAAACTTTATTACTTCTTTTTATATTGTATGAAATTTATAACTTATCTAGTTTATAGATAAGTTATAAATTATAATCTATTGATTTTAGAAGCTTATGGAGTAGTTAAATACATATTATATTTGTAAATTAGCATATTTATAAGGAGGAATTGAATTTATAGATATTTTTATGGATATTTTAGAGTGATTTTTATATTAATAAGATTTAAATATAATACTTAATATATAATAAAATATAGAATTATACTTTTATCTAAGAAATAGGAGGAGAATATGAAAATAATAGATTTCCATTGTGATACCATATCACAGATATACAATTATAGAAATAATGGTGAAGATATAAATCTAAGACAGAACAATCTTCACTTAGATATAGAAAAAATGAAAAAAAGTGATTACATGTTACAAGTATTTGCGTCCTATATTGATTTAAAACATGATAAAAATCCACTACAAAATTGTTTAAATCACATTGATTTACTATATAAAGAAATAGAAAAAAATAAAGAAGATATATCAATAGTATATGATTATGAAGATATTATTAGAAATAAAGAAAATAATAAAATATCTGCATTACTATCTATAGAAGAAGGTGGAGTATGTAAGGGAGACTTAGCCTTACTTAGAAACTTTTATAGATTAGGTATTAGAATGATGACTTTAACATGGAATTATGAAAATGAATTGTCATATCCAAATGGTTATTTTTATGATGAAGTAAGAAATAAGAGAAAAGGTCTAAAAGAAAAAGGTTTTGAGTTTATAAAAGAGATGGAAGACTTAGGTATAATTATAGATATATCTCATTTATCAGATGATGGAATTTATGATGTATATAATAATACTAAAAAACCTTTTATAGCAAGTCATTCCAATGCTAGAAGCATATGCTCTCATAGAAGAAATTTAACTGATGATATGATTAGAAAGATTGGTGAGCGTGGAGGAATGATAGGAATAAACTTTTACTCTGCTTTCTTAAAAGATAACTTAACATACAAAGATACAGCTATGATAAAAGATATAATAGATCATATGAAATATATTTCTAATTTAGGTGGAATAGATGTTGTTGGAATAGGAACTGACTTTGATGGAATAGATTGTAAATTAGAATTTAAAGATTCTTCAAATATTCAACTTATAGTTGAATCAATGAAGAAAAATGGATTTAGTGAAGAAGAAATAGAAAAAGTGTTTTATAGAAATGCTCTTAGATTATTTAAAGAAGTTTTATAAAATAAAATTGATAAAAGACCTTGTTTGATATAATCAGACAAGGTCTTATTTTTGGTTTTAAAGAAATTACATATATTTATTTTTTATAGAGTAAAATACTTTGAAGCATTCAACAAATTTTATTTGTATATAAATTGATTGACAGGATTGAGTAAAAAATTAGAAAATATTATATAATTAATATAAGTAAGTTTATGAAAACATGAGAAAAAGGTGATTAAATGAGATATTTATTTAAAGAGGTCGATTTAAACAAGAAAAAAGAAAAACTTTTAAATATATATAAAGATATAATCAAAAAAAATAATTACAGATCTAAAAATATACTATTCATAGTACCAAATGCAATAACAAAGTTAAATTACTTGAGAAGTTTGAATTTAAGATGTAGTGAAGAATTAAAAATAACTACATATAGTCATTTTGTACATAATGAGTTAATTAAGTATTGGCCAATAGTAGCTGAAAATTGTTCAAAAATAAATGGAAATAAGATTAGCCCATCCTTTATACCTCAAAGCTTGAGTGAGTATATTTTAATAGATTTTATAAATAAAAAAAGAAATAATGAAAATTATTTTGAAGATATAGTAGGGACGGATAAAGGTATATGCAGAAACATATTAGATAATCTTAGTAAGGCTTGTTTTAATGATATAGATATTCATGCTATAGGAGAAAAAATATATGAATCTAAGAAAAATAAAGATAATTTAATGAGATTTTCTTATAGTCAGATGCAAGAGGTTATAGATTTTTATGTAAATACATTATTATCTAATTCCATAATAGATAATTCAATTTCTGTATATCTATATAATAATTTTTTATTGAATAATGATTTTTATATTAAAAAATTAAGAGAAGAATATGATTATCTAATTATAGATAGCTTAGAAAGTTCATCTGTAAGTGAAGCTAATTTAATTACAGAGTCAATAGATAATGCAAAGGAAACTTATATTTTCTATGATAATAGTAAGGATTACTCATCTTTTAAAAATACGGATATTAAGCATTTAGAAGAAAATATCATCAAAAAATACTTTACTAAAGATGATATAGGCAATAAATTAGAAAAAATAAGCCTGATGAAATTATATGAATTTAAAGAATCAAAATATACAGAAGAAATTAAAAATATAAAAGAAGAGACAGAGTTAAAACAAATAGAAGATGTGGAATCAAGAAAAGAAATAGAATATAGAAAAAAAATAATTGAATTAGATGAAAGCGCTAGTTTATATGATGAAATGATAAACAATTCTGTTGAAAAGATTGAGGAGTTGGTACATAGGGGTATGGAGTTAAAAGATATAGCTATAATATCTCCTATAAATAATTCTATATTAGATTATAAAATAAGTAATTTATTAAAAAATAAAAATATTGAAGTAGCAAATACTAAAATAGATAGTAAAATTATGGATCATACTTATGCAAATGCTCTAGTTGTTGCAACATGTATATTTTATAATTTACAAAGCTTAATAAAAGATGAAGAATATATAAACTTTATTGAGATTATTTTTGGCGTAAATAAGATAAGAGCTCTAAAAATATTCAATAATAGACATACTGATGAAGATTATATAGACTTAATTCAGTATATACAAAATAAACAAAGTGAAGATATTAAAATAAGTGAATTTTTAATTCAGTTTTATATAGAAAAGATGTTAAATCTTAAAAATGGAAAAGAAGAAATAATATCATGTAAGGAAATTATAAAGCAAAGTGAAAGTTTTAGTGATATATTAGATAATTTAGAAATTAAAGATGAAAAAGAGATAGGCGAGGTATTTATCAAGTGCTTAAAGAGCAATATTAATGATTTTTATATGTCTTCCGATATAGAAGATATGAAAAATTCAGATAAAATTATAATTACCACACCTTATACTTATATAGGTTCTAATATTAATAGAAAGATACAACTTTGGATAGATATAGGAAGTAATGCTTGGAATATGAGGATAGAAAAAGATATAGCTAATCCATTAGTTCTTAGAAAATCATTCAAAGAGAAGGAAATATATACTGATGATATGGAAGAAATTAATAAAAAATACTACATTTATAATTTAGTATATAATTTATTAATTAATAGTAAAGAAATATATGCTTATAAAAGTGAGTATAGTGTAAATGGATTTATGCAGGAAAGTATGTTATATGGCCTTTTACTAAGATTATTAGATAGAGGAGATAAGGATAATGACTAAGATAAATTATAGGGAAGATCAACTTCCAATAATTCAATATGAAAAAGGTAAAATGGCAGTTCCTGCAGTACCTGGGGCTGGAAAAACTTTTATAGTTACTAATTTAGTTGCAAAATTATTGGAAGAAAAAAAGCAAGGAAAAGGAAAAATTTTGATTTTAACTTATATGAATAGTGCTGTAAATAATTTTAAAGTTAGAATAAAGAAAATATTAGAAGATAAAAACATAGATGATAAAAATTCATATGAAGTCATGACTATACATTCTTTGGCAGTGAAAATTATAAAAGAAAAGCCAGAAGTTGTTATGCTACATGAAGACTTTAATATAGCTGATGATTTGCAAAAAACTATGATACTTAGTGAATGCATAAATAATTTCAGAGTTAATGGAGGAGAAAAAGCTTTTAGATTTTTCTTAAAAGAACAAAAGGATCCTTTATGGCAAGATAGACAGCTAGATGCTTGGGAAAATGGATTTTATGATTTAGTTCAAAATACTATTGGAGAACTAAAATATAAAGAAATATCACCTCAAAAACTTGATGAAATAATGAGAGAAAATCGTAGAGGGATTTTAAAAATAATTCTTCCTATATATACAGAATATGAAAAAAAATTAAAAAGTCATGGTTTATTAGACTATGATGATTTATTAATTTTAGCTTATAAAGTATTATGTATGGATGAAGAATTAAGAATAAAATATCAAAATAGATATCAATATGTATTTGAAGATGAGTGTCAGGATTCTAATGAAATACAAGGAAAGATAATTAGTTTAATATGTGAAAATCATAACAACCTTGTGAGAGTTGGAGATATAAATCAAAGTATAACAGGAACTTTTTCTTCATCAGATCCGAAGTTTTTTAAGGAATTTATAGATAATAGTGATTATTGCTATAGAATGGACATGTCCAATAGAAGTTCAAAAGATGTCATTAATCTAGCAAATGCTTTAGTAAAGTATGTAACACAAGATCTAAAAAGTACGGAGTGTAGAGATGCTTTAGAAGAAATGGATATAAAGACAGTTCCTAAAAATATGGGATACAAAGAAAATCCATGTCCAGATAAGTATCAAATAAGCTTAAAATGGTATGAAACATTTGATAAAGAAATAGAACAGACAGTAAAGTTTGTGAGAAATATAAATAAAAAATATCCAGACAAAAGTATAGGCATATTAGTTCCATACAATGATCATATAAATTTAGTTGCTAAAGAACTTATTAAAGAAGATTTAGAATTTGAAGAACTAGGTCCTAACTCTCTTATAAAAAGAAGGATTATAGATAATATAGCATCAATAATAGATTTTATTTTAAATTGTGATAATATAGAAAAATTAATTGAAGTACTAGATAAAGTATATATAAAAACTGACAATAAAGAAGGTAAGAAGGATTTCTTCCAATTAATAAGAGAGAAAAGGTTGACTGTTGAGGAATTATTGTATGATGAGAATAGGAGCAAAGATATAATAATCGACATAGATAGTGACTTATATCAAAGCTTTTTATATGGATTAAAATCATTAAAAAATATAATAGAATATTCTTTAACTAGAATCGATAAATTGATTCTTTTCATAGGAGACAATATGTCAATTGAAAAGCAAGAAAGAGCTATTGTAGACTACTTAGGTTTTTATGTGAAATACTTAATAGCAGACAATAACAAAATAGATTTACAGCAAGTATACAATTTATTATCAGATAGAAAAAATAAGGTTTTTAGTTATATTATAGAAGTTGTAAGTGAAATAAATGGATATGAACCTTATCCAGGAAGTATAACTGTGTGTAATTATCATAAATCAAAAGGTTTAGAGTGGGATTGTGTATTTTTATTGGGAATTACGGAATTTAATTTCCCAGACAATATTCATCAAAAATTCCAATGTGATAGATGGTATCTAAAAGAAAAATATAAAAATCCAAATGCAAATATAAAATCAGAAATAGATTTTATTCTAAATGGTCAAATAAATAAAGATTATAGTAAAGAGATTAAAGAAAGTTTAATAAAAGAAAAAATAAGGCTTTTATATGTGGGTATTACAAGGGCAAAAGAAATGTTAATTTTATCAGCAAGCGCTAAAATGTCTGCAACAGATAAGAAAAGTCAAAAGCCATCAATTTACTTAAATATATTAAAAAATGTAATAGATAAGAAAGGAGAATGATTTAGATGAATGAAAAATTAAAATATTTTACTTATAGCCAAAACTCATTAAATACTTATAAATCATGTCCTTTTAAATTTAAATACAAATATATAGACAATATAAATTGGAGATATGATGATATTGGAAGTAGAGAATATTATGATAGCTTGAAGTGGGGGAGAGATTTTCACTTACTTTGTGAAAGATATTTTTCTAATATTCCAATAGGAAATAGTGATAATGAGGATTTTAACAAATGGATGAAAAAAATAGAAAAGCTACTTCCTTTAGATGAAGAAAATATTTATCTTCCTGAATATGAAGTAAGAGTAAATTTTAATGGAAGAGAAATTTTAGCGAAATTTGACTTAGTTGTAATAAATCAATATAATATAAGTCTTTGGGATTGGAAAACTGAGTCACAGAAGATAAGCTATAAAAATGCATTAAATAGGATGCAAACTAGGGTATATATGTTTTTAGCGGAAGAAGTAATAAGAAAAGAATTATATCCAAATCATAAGATAGAAAATATAAGTATGAATTATTATCAGCCAGAGTTGGAAGATGAACCTATAACTATAAGATATAGTAAAGAGATGCATAATGAAAATATAATAAATATATCATCTTATATAGAAAATATTGAAGGAACGGATTTTAGCAATAATATAGATGTTATAAAAAACAAAAAACACTGTAAATATTGTGAGTTTAATAAATTATGTAATAATGAAGATATAAATTATGAAGAATTAGAGGAGGACATATATGGGCCTTAGGTTTGTGTTAGGTAGAGGAGGTATAGGAAAAACTTCCTTTATGCTAGATTCAATAAAGAAAAGAGTACAAGACAACGAAACTAGTCCTGTTATTCTTTTAGTTCCAGAGCAATACTCATTTGAGATGGAAAAGAAGATGTCTAAACTTTTTTTAGGGGAAGAAAAGGACAAGTATTTAAGAAGTAGAGTATTAAGTTTTAAAACTATGAGTAGTATAGTATTTTCAAAAGTAGGAGGACTTACTGATGTAAATATTAATTCTAGTGGTAGAGCTATGATGATATATAAATCAATTGATAAAATAAGTAATGAACTAAAAGTTTATGCTAAATCATCTACACAGTCAGGATTTGTAGCTTCTATAACAGATATGATTTCAGAATTAAAACAATATAACGTATCTCCAGATATGTTAGAGGCTATATCTGGCGAAGTTGAAAATGAAACTTTAAGATATAAATTAAAAGATATTGCAAAGATTTATGCAGAGTTTGAAAAAAATCTTCATGAAAACTATGTGGATTCTCAAGATATGCTTACATCTTTGGCAGCAAGACTAGAACAATGTGAATACTTTAAAGATAGTTATATTTATATAGATGAGTTCACAGGTTTTACACCTAATCAGTACGGAGTATTAAAAGTATTACTTAAACAAGCAAAGGAAGTTTATATTTCTTTAACTATAGATAGTCTAACTCAATTTACTTATTCAAAAAATGATGCCTTCTCAAGAACTAAATATACTTTTGAGAAATTATATAAAATAGCAGCAGAAGAAGGAGTAAAGATTCATACAAATATTAATTTAAATACGGAAGATGTTAAAAGATTTAAAGACAATGAAGAGCTTCAGCACTTAGAAAAATATTATCATGCTTACCCTTATAGAAAATATGAAAAACAAACTAAGCATATTAAAATAAAAGAATTTAACAATTTATATGATGAGGTAGAACAAGTAGCAAAGGATATTATTCATTTAGTAAGAGATAAAAAAGTAAGATATAAAGATATTACAGTAGCTACAAGGGACTTAAATCGATACGATTTTTTAGTTAAATCAATTTTTAAAGAATATGAAATTCCAAACTTTATTGATGTAAAAAGAGAAGCTAAAAATAATCCTATAATAGTTCTTATATTATCTGCTTTAGAGATGAAAAATAGAAGGTATTCTTATGAGACTATGTTTAGATACCTAAAGAGTGGACTTATAGGAGTGGATAATGAAGAAATAAGTTTACTAGAAAACTACGTACTTCTTAATGGTATAAGGGGGAAAAAGTGGTTCGAAGAAAAATGGCACTACAAAGTGAATCCTAATTACTTAAGTGAAGAAGATGAGTATGACTTACTTCAAAAAGAAAGAATAAATGCAACTAAAGATAAAGTTCTTGCTCCAATAATAGCTTTACAAGAAAAACTTAAAAAACAAAATAAAACTGTTAGAGAAATTTGCCAATATGTATATGAGTTTTTATTAGATATTAACATAGAAGAAACTTTAGAAAAGTTAATAAATAACTTTACTGAAAAGGGAGATTTAGAAATAGCCAAAGAATATTCTCAAGTTTGGCAAATAGTAATAGATATATTAGACCAAATGGTAGAGCTTATGGGAGATGAAAGAATTTCATTAGACAAGTTTATGAAATTAATAAGTTTAGGTTTTGATGAATATGAACTTGGATTAGTTCCACCAAGTATGGATCAAGTTCTTGTAAGTAGTATAGATAGGATGAAAAATACGGATACAAAATATTTATATTTAATAGGAACTACTGATGGAATATTCCCGTTAATATCTAAAGAAAGTGGACTTTTAAGTGATAAAGATAGAGAAAATCTAGGAGAAAAAGGATTAGAAGTTGATATAGACAGCAAGACGAAAACTTATGAAGAACAGTTTCTAGTTTATAAAGCTTTAACATCAACTAGTGAAAACTTAATTTTAACTTATCCTATCTCAGATCATGAAGGAAAAACTTTAAGACCGTCTATAATAATATCTAGGCTTAAAAAGATTTTCCCTAATATAGATATAAAAAATTATGTCTTGAAAGATATGGAAAATGCTAATGAAGATGTCTTAGAAAAAATAACAGTAAAAGCACCAACGTTTAATGAATTAATAAATGCCATAAAAGAGTTTGAAATCAGAGGAGAAATAAATGAAGTATGGCTAGGTATATATAGATATTTCTTGATTGATGATGAGTATAGAAATAAACTTGAAAAAGTTATTAGTGGGCTTAGTTACACTAATCAAGTTGAAAAAGTAGAAAAAGGCAAGATTAAAAAATTATATGAAAATAAAAATCTAAGTGTATCTAAATTAGAGAGATATGCTCAGTGTCCTTTCTCATATTTTATTCAATATGGATTAAAAGCTGAGGAAAGAAAAGAGTACTCGTTTACAGCTCCAGATTTAGGATCATTTATTCACAATATATTAGATATTTTCTCTAAATCATTAAATAAAGATAAATTAAATTGGCATGAAATAGATGAAGATTATATAAAAGGTAGGGTATCTCTTATAGTTGATGAAATGATTAATAAGATACCTGGATTTATATTAAATTCTTCAGAAAGATATAAGTATTTAGCTTATAGATTAAAGAAAATGCTAGTTTCAGCTATTAGTATAATATCTATGCAAATAAAACAAGGAAATTTTGAACCAGTGGATTATGAAGTTAGCTTTAGGAAAAATGGTAAGTACCCACCTATTAAACTTGTATTAGATGATGGAGAAGAAGTAACTTTAGTTGGACAAATAGATAGAATAGATGAATTAGAAAAAGATAATAGTAGATATATTCGTATTATAGATTATAAATCAGGAGATAAATCAATTAGCTTAACAGAAGTATACTATGGATTACAATTACAATTATTAGTATATTTAGATGCAATCATTGAAAGTGATAGATATAAAAAACAAAATATTAAACCAGCTGCTATTTTATATAATAGAATAGATAATCCTATTGTAAAAAGTAATGAAGATAAAAAGGATTCAGTCATAACAGAAGAAATATTAAAGAAACTTAGAATGACTGGTTTAGTTGTAAAAGATCCAGAGATTATAGGAGAAATGGACTTATCGCTTAAAGAAGGAGAGAGAAAAACTTCTTTAGTAATACCAGCAAGTTTTGATAAAAATGGGAATGTGGGTAGATATACTAAAGGTGTTACAGGTAGTGAATTTGATATTCTTAGAGAATATGTAAAATATGAAGTCAAAGAATTATGTGAAAGAATGGTAGGAGGAGATATAAGCATATTACCTTGTAAAAATAAAAATGGAACATCATGTGATTTTTGTTCTTATTCAGTAATATGCCAATTTGATTCTACTATAAAAGGAAATCAGTATACAATTCTTAATGATAAAAGTGATGAAGAAGTAATTAAATTAATGGAGAAGGAGGTAAATAAATAGTGAGCTCACCAAAATGGACAAGTGAACAACAAGAAGTAATAGATAGTAGAGATTGTAACTTATTAGTAGCAGCTGCTGCTGGATCGGGAAAAACAGCAGTGTTAGTTGAAAGAATTATACAAATAATAACAGATAAAGCAAAACCTATAGATATAGATAGCTTGCTAGTAGTTACCTTCACTAATGCTGCTGCATCAGAGATGAGAGAGAGAATAGGTGATGCCATAGGTAAGGCATTAGAAGATAATCCAGAAGATTCACATTTACAAAGTCAATTAGTTTTATTAAATAAAGCAAGTATAACTACAATACACTCTTTCTGCTTGGAAGTTATTAAATCTAACTTTCATAAGATAGATTTAGACCCTAACTTTAGAATAGGTGATGAGACTGAGTGCACAATATTAAAATTAGAAACTATAGAAGAAGTATTCGAAGAGTTTTATGAGAAAAAAGAAGAAGATTTTTATAGATTAGTAGAAAGTTATAGTGAAAAAAGAGGAGATACTAATTTACAACAAATGGTACTTAGTATTTATTCTTTTGTAATGTCAGCACCATATCCAATTAAATGGTTAGAAGATAGTGTAAAAGATTTTAAAATAGATGATAATTTTGATTTTTCTACTTCTAAATGGGCGAAAATAATATTAGATACAGTGAAGATTCAATTAAGTGGAATTGTACTTAATTTTCAAAAAGCTTTAGAAATGGTAGAAGGAATTGAAGAATTAGAAACTTTTACAGACAAATTAAAAATAGAATATAGGATGATAAAAAATATTTTTGATAGCTGTAATGAATCTTGGGAAAGTGCTTATAGAGCTTTTTATTCTTTAGAATTTGAAAATTACGTTAAAGGGGTTAAGAGAATCCCAAAAGGTGCAGAAGAATATATAAAAGAGAGCAAAGATAAAGCTAAGAAAATAAGGGATGATGCTAAAAAATCTTTAGAAGCTATGCAAGGATCTACTTTTAACAAGGATATATCAAGCCTAAATAAAGAAATAGAAATACTATACCCTGTTATAAATGCTTTAAGTAGAGTAATACTTCGATTCATAGAACTATATAGTCAACGAAAAAGAGAGAAAGGAATTATCGACTTCAATGATATAGAGCATTTTGCTTTAGCTATTTTAACAAATACAGATGACAATGGAAAAATAACTCCTTCAGATGTGGCACTTGAGTACAGAGAGAAATTCTATGAAATATTTATAGATGAGTATCAAGATAGTAACTATGTTCAAGAAGTTTTACTTAGTACAATTGCAAAAATTGAAACTCCAAATAGATTTATGGTTGGTGACGTTAAGCAAAGTATTTATAGATTTAGACAAGCCAAACCAGAAATTTTCTTAGAAAAATATGCTACTTATGACACAGAAAAAGGAAGCAAAGAAAGAAAAATAATGCTTTATAAAAACTTCAGAAGTAGAAAAGAAGTAATCGACAGCTGTAACTATGTTTTTGAAAACATAATGAGTAAGAACATAGGTGAAATTGAATATACAAAAGAAGAAGCATTAAACTTAGGAGCATCATTTAAAGAAGTTGAAGATGAAGAGGTAATAGTAGGTGGACCTACTGAAATTCATCTTATGGAAAAAGATAATAAAAAGGATGAAGATATTAACTCTGATGAGGAAAATATTGAAGAAGAATTAGATAATATACAATTAGAAGCTCGTATGGTGGGTAAAATAATAAAAAGATTAATGTCACCAGGAGAAGACAAAAAAGTATATAAAGTATACGATAAGAAGCTTGATGATTATAGAATGGTTGATTTTAAAGATATAGTAATACTTCTTAGAGCCACATCTGCTTGGGCACCAGTGTTTGCTGATGAATTAATAAATATGGGTATACCAACTTATGCAGATACAGGAATGGGATATTTTGATACTATAGAAATTAAAACAGTAATGGCATTTTTAAGAGTTATAGACAATCCAATGCAAGATATATCTTTACTTGCTGTTTTAAAATCACCAATACTTCCATGTACTTCATTTACACCAGAAGATTTTATTGATATAAGATTGGAAAATAATAATTCTAGTTTATATGAATGTATAGTAATGATGAGTGAAAGTGAAGAGGAAGAAAAACAAATAGTAGCAGGAAAATGTAGAAGATTTTTAAATGATTTAAAAGAATACAAAGAAAAATCTCTTTATATGAGTACAGATGAATTTTTATGGCATTTATATATGAAGAGTGGTTACTATGCTTATGTTGGTGCTTTACCAAGTGGAAGTCAAAGACAAGCTAACTTAAAGATTTTATTTGAAAGAGCAAAACAATTTGAAGAAACAAGTTTTAAAGGTATTTTCAACTTTGTTAACTTTATAGATAAAATTAAAAAATCTAATTCAGACATGGGTAGTGCAAAGACACTTGGCGAAAATGCTAATGTTGTCAGAATTATGAGTATTCATAAGAGTAAAGGGTTAGAATTTCCTATAGTATTTTGTTCAGCAATGAGCAAAAACTTTAACACTCAAGATTTTAAAAAGGACATGTTATATCATTATGAGTTAGGATTTGGCCCACAATTAGTAGATATAGATAGAAGAATTTCTTATCCAAGTATTGCGAAAGAAGCTTTAAAAAATAAAATTAACTTAGAAAATCTTTCAGAAGAGATGAGAATTTTATACGTTGCATTAACTAGAGCAAAAGAAAAATTAATCATTACTGGATCTACTAAAGATATTCCAGGTACTTTAGTTAGGTGGGGTAAAAATTTAGATGGAGATAATCCAGTTTCACAGTATGATGTATTAAAAGCGAAGAATTATTTGGATTGGATAATGCCTTCTGTTTTGAAACATAAAGATTTCAAGGAACTTAGAAATGAATATGGAATTGAAGTCATATCTCAATCAAATCATGATTCAAAATGGAGCTTTAATGCTTGGAGTAAAGATGATGTGGTTGTAGAAGAAAAATCAGAAGAATTAGACTTAGAAACTTTATTAAATCAGATGGAAGGTGAAGAGAAGAGATCTGATTATATAGAAGAAATAGAAGAAAAATTAAATTATAAGTATCCATTTAAAGAAAGTGTAAAAGTATCTGCAAGTATATCTGTTTCGGAAATTAAAAAGATGCAAAGTCAACATGAAGAAGATTTCTCAGAAAATATATATGAAGATATAGGTATATATGATGCTGGAGAAGGAATAGAGGGTGAAATTGTATCTGAAGAAGTTTTATCTAATGATGAAAATAGTGAAGTTGGAGTAAATAAAATAACTCTTAAAAAACCTTTATTTATACAAGAAAGCCAGGAAAAAGATAAGATAACACCTCAAGAAAGAGGAACAATAGTACATTTAGTAATGGAAGTTTTAAATTTAAGTAAAATAAAAACTATAGACCAAATAAGAGAACAGATAGAAGGGCTTATAAAAAGAGAGATAATCACTGAAAAACAATCAGTAGTGATTAATCCTTTTAAAATATATAAATTTTTCAAGTCAAGTGTGGGAAAAAGAATTCTAGCATCTCACTTTGTAAAAAGAGAGCAAACTATATATTCTCAGATTAAGATGAATGATATTTATTTAAATAATGAAGATATACAAAATAATAGAGCTATATATGATGAAGAGAGTCTTATGTTAAGGGGTATAATAGATTTATACTTTGAAGAAGAAGATGAAATAGTAATAGTAGACTATAAAACCGATTATATAGACGATGAAAATAAATCTAGTGTTATAGATAGGTATAAAAAACAATTAGATTTATATGCAGAGGCTCTGACAAAATTAACTGGCAAAAAAGTGAAGGAAAAATATTTATATTTATTTAATATAGATGAAGAAGTAAAATTATAAAAATTAGGAGGGCCTATGAGATTTATTCATACATCAGATTGGCATATAGGAAAAAACCTAGAAGGTCACTCTAGATTAGAAGAACAAGAAAAATTTTGTAATGATTTTATCCAAATAGTAGAAGAAAATGATATAGATATGGTAATTATAGCTGGAGATGTTTACGATACTTCAAATCCTCCAGCTGGAGCTGAAACACTATTTTATAAAACAGTTTGTAAATTAGCTAAGGGTGGAAAGAGATGTGTATTAGTAATTGCAGGGAATCATGATAATCCAGAAAGATTATCTGCTGTTACACCTTTAGCTAGTGAACAAGGAATAATAATTTTAGGATATCCTTTAAGCAAAGCAGTAGAAAGAAAGTATGAAGGTTTTGAAATAGTTGAAGCTAAAGAAGGATGTTTAAAATTAAATATAAATGGTGAAAAGGCTACGATTATAACCTTATCTTATCCAAGTGAGAAAAGATTAAATGATGTCATAAAAGATGCTGAAAGTGATGAAGAACTACAAAGAAGCTATTCTTCAAAAGTAGGAGAGATATTTAGGAAGCTAGAAGAAAACTTTGAAGATGATAGTATTAATATAGCTGTTTCACACTTATATGTGGCAGGTGGAGATCCTTCTGATTCAGAAAGACAAATTCAACTTGGAGGCAGTCTAACAGTAGATAAGCAAGATTTGCCACAAAGAGCTCAATATATAGCTTTAGGACATTTACATAAGCCACAAAAAGCATCTGAAAGATTAAATGTTTATTATTCTGGATCGCCTTTACAATATAGTAAAAAAGAAAGAATTTATGCTAAAGGAGCTAATATAGTAGATATTAAAGCTGGAGAAAAACCAGAAATAAAGCCCATATACTTTAATAACTATAAGCCAATTGAAGTTTTTAAATGTAATGGTATAGAAGAAGCTTTACAAGTATGTGAAGAAAATAAAGATAGAGATATTTGGTCTTATTTTGAAATAAAGACTGATGAAGTCATAAGCCAGTCGAATATAAAAAAGATGAAAGAATATCTTAAAGATATTGTTGAAATAAAACCAATAATTACTTCTGATTATGAGTACGAAGAAGTAGATATAAAAGAAAAATCTATGGGGCAATTATTTAGTGAGTTTTATAAGTTCAGAGAAAAATGTGAGCCAAGAGGAGAAATCATGGATTTATTCTTAAATCTAGTTAGCAAAGAAGGTGAAGAAGATGAGACCTATTAGATTAGAGTTAAGTGGATTAAATAGTTATACAGATAAACAAGTTATAGATTTTAAAAAGTTAACATCTAGAGGATTATTTGGTATTTTTGGAAATACTGGTAGTGGAAAATCTACAATATTAGATGCCATAACTATTGCACTATATGGAGATATATCTAGAAAGACTACAGATTATATAAATTCAAACTGTGATAAAGCTGTTGTAAAGTATGAGTTTGAAATAGGAAGTAAAAATAATAGAAAAAGATATTATGTTGAAAGAACTATAAAAACAAATAATACAGGAGGAACAAAAACTTCTCGTGTTCTTCTTGGTGAAATAAAAGATGATGAAGATATACTTGTTCTTGCCGATAAAGTAGGAGAAGTTAAGAATAAGATACATGATATAATAGGCCTAACTTCAGAGGATTTTACTAGATCAGTAGTTCTTCCTCAAGGTAAATTTAGTGAGTTTTTAAAATTACAAGATGGTACTAGAAGAAAGATGCTTGAAAGAATATTTAATCTTGAGAAGTACGGAGAAAAACTTTCTAATAAAGTAAAAGATAGAAGAAAAATAATAAAAGCTCAGTCAGATAATTTAGAAGGTCAGCTTACTACCTTTACAGAAAGTAAGGGAATATCTGAAGAATTATATGAAAAAGTAAAAGATGAATTGAAAGAAACTATAAATCTTGAAAAAGAAAAACATATAGAATTAGATAAGGAAGAAAAAGAGCTAGAAATAAGTAAAGTAATTTTAGAAAATCAAAGATATTTACAAAAATATAGTGAAAGAAAAAAAGAATTAGATCTATTGGAAAAAGAAATAAATTTAAAGAGAGAACAAATAGAAAGAAATGATAAAGCTGAAAATATTGTTCCTCATATTAATGATATAAAATTACTGGAAAAAGATATAAATGAAAATACTTGTGAAGTAGAAAAATTAGATGTTATTATAGGTAATTTGAAGAAAGAAATAGATTTATTATCTAAAAGATATGATGAAGCTTACAAAGAAAAAAATGAAAAATTACCTATATTAATAGAAGAGAGAAGTAAACTTCAAAGAGGAATAGAACTAGAAGAAAAAGTAGACGATTTATATTCTAAAATAAAAGAACTTAAAATAGAAATTGTAAATTATGATAGTAATAAAGGTGATTTAGAAAAAGATATTCAAGAGTTAGAGCATCAAATTAGTAGCAAGTATAAAAAAATTCAAGAAAATAGAAGTCTTGTTGAAAGTTTAAGTATAAGTACTGAGTTAAAAGAAAATATATTTGCTGCTAACAATAAAGAAGAAGAACTATCAAAATTAAGCGATGAAAAAGAAGAAAAATATAAATCATTAAAAGAAGTAGAGAAAAGATTAGAAGAATTAAAGTTAAAAAATCTAAATATAGAAAAAAATAAAAACTCTGTGGAAGAAAAATTAAAAAGATTAATGGAGAAACAAGAATTTTTAGAGAGAAATTTCCCGGGTGATAGTAAATTAGTTTTAAGAGAAAAAGAAAATTTACATAATTTAAAGTCAAAATTAGAAAATATTAAAGATTATGAATCTCAAATTAAAAATATAAAAAATGAGTTAAATAAAAACGAAATAATAAAATTTGAGAATAATAGAAATTTAAAAGAATCTACTGATAAGATTGAAAGATTAAATAAAAACTTAGAAGATTTAAAGAAAGAACAAGAACAATTAGCTTATTTAAATATGGCATCATACTTGAGAGAAAAACTAGATGAAAATGAGCCATGTCCTGTTTGTGGTTCAATCAATCATGAAAAAATTTATTATAATAGCAATTATGAAGAAGCTAAATTAGTAGATGAAAAAATTAAAAAATTAGAAATTGATTTAAATAGAGAAAAATCAATTTATGAAGATTTTTCTTTAAGAAATAGGGAGATTACTTCTATAGAAAATATAAAGCAAAAAAGTTTAGATGATCTGGAAAACAAACTTGGAGATGTTTCTTCATCAACTTTAGAAAAAGAAATAGACATAAAACAAAAAGAGTTAAGAATTTTAGAGGATAAAGTTACTTCATGGGAAGAAGATAAAAATAAAACAATTGAAGAAATTTATAAAATAAAAGATGAAAAAAATGAGATAGAAAAAGAAGAAGTTAAGATAAAAGAAAATTTAAACTCAGATAATAAATTAAAAAACGAATTAAAAGAAAAGATACATAATTTAAAAATAAATTATGATTCTCTTAATATCGAATACTTAAGTTTAAAATCTAAAGTGAAAGTAAGTAATTTACCTTCAAAAGTTAAAGAAATATCTGAAAATGAGAAGAAGGTAGAAAAGCTTAACAAAGAAGTATCTGAGCTTAATAAAGAAAAAGAATTACTAGATAATGAACTAAAAGAAAAGAATATTGCTTTTAATGAAATAGATAAGAAGCTTTCTAATTTACTTCAACTTAGAGATACAAGATATAAAGAAGTAAAAGGATATGAAGATGAGTTAAATAAAATTGCTAAAGGGATTTCTTGTGAGAAATTATTAAAAGAAACTTTAGATGATATTGAAAGAATTGTCAATAATGAAGAGTTATTAAAAAATGAACTAAATGGCAAAAGATATGAGTATGAAGAGAATGCTAAGATAAAGAGTAGTAAAGATGGAATATTATCTCAAGCTAAGAAGCAATTAGATATCCAAAATCAAACTTTAATCAATTTGTTAATAGAAAATAAGTTTGACTCTATAAATACTGTTGAAAAATCACTTTTAAAAGAAGAAGATAAGAATACATTTAAAGACGAAATAGAAAAATATAATGAAGAAATAAAATATGTGATATTAAAAATTGAAGATTACAATAAAAAATTAGATGGAAGAAGCATAAAAGAAGAAGACTTCCAAGAATTACAACTTTCTATTAGTAATCTAAAAAGTGATATAGCAAAGATTAGAACTAATATTGGCTCAAAAGAAAATGAACTAAAAAATATAGAAAAATCTTTAGAATCAATGAAAGACCTAAGAAAAGAAATTAAAAAGGTAAAACATGAATTGTCATTATTGGATGAAATAAATAAATTAATTATGGGTAATAAATTCGTAGAGTTTGTTGCTACAAATCAACTTAAATACATTGCCCTAGAAGCATCAAAAAGGTTAAGCTCAATAACAAGAGGAAGATATGCTTTAGAAATAGATGAAAATCTTAACTTTATAATGAGAGATAATATGAATGGTGGACAAAGAAGAAGTGTAGACTCTTTATCTGGAGGAGAAACCTTCTTAACATCGCTATCATTAGCTCTTGCACTATCTTCTCAAATACAGCTTAAAGGAAATAGTCCTTTAGAATTCTTCTTCTTAGATGAAGGATTTGGCTCTTTAGATACAGAGTTATTAGATGTTGTAATGGAATCACTTGAAAATCTTCATAGTGATAAATTAAGTGTAGGTATTATAAGTCACGTTGAAGAGCTTAAAAATAGAGTACCAGTTAAACTTTTGGTAAGTCCGTGTGATGTTGGAAAAGGATCTAGAGTAAAAATAGAATATAGCTAGGATTACATCAATATAATTTAATAAATACAAAAAAGACTAGAAATTATTCTAGTCTTTTTTGTAAGATAATTATATTTTATACGATTTATAACTAAGGTGAAGTAAATCTTTGTAAGAAAAATTAAAAATATAAAAACTAAAAAAAGAGGCACCTACTGGGGGAATAGTAGATGCCTTAAAAATATATACTTATTAGGGGGAGAGATATATAATTTCCGCTCTCATATATAATTCTTTCCATATTTAAGAATTTATATACAACTTTTTTAAAGCTCAGAAACAAATATCAACAAAGGAGTAACAACAATTTATTCTTGTATTAAGAAAGACTATTCCGAAAGCCTTTCTTAATATACTATATGTAAATATACATAAAATGACACAAAATGATAAAAAATAATATAATTTTTTATGTAATAATTCATACAAGTTTTAAATAAATAATATAAATCAATATTCCATTATATAGAAAGTTCACAAAGTGGATATAATATTTCTGATGGCTCTATATAAGATTATTTAATTTAAATTAATATGGAATTATGCTATAATACTTTATAATATAAGAAATATATAAATAGGAGAGTGGTAAAGGTTGGATTATTCGACCAGCAGTTTGATTCAAATAGGTTTACTAGTAATTTTATTAATAGGGTCGGGATTTTTCTCAGCTTCTGAGACAGCTTTAATGTCTATAAGCAAAATAAGAATAAGATATATGGAAGAAGATGGAGTAAAAGGTGCTAAATTAGTTAGCAAACTATTAGAAGATTCAAATAGACTACTTAGCTCTATATTAGTTGGTAATAATATAGTAAATATAGCAGCTACATCTATATCAACTTCATTATTTATTAATCTATGGGGAGAACAAGGTGTAGCAGCAGCAACAGCATTAATGACTGTATTAGTTTTAATATTTGGTGAAATCACACCTAAAACTATATCAGCAAATAACCCAGAGAAAGTGGCCGTATTTGTAGCTAAACCTATAAAAATTTTTATGACATTATTAAAACCAGTTGTTGGAGTATTTAATGTTATAACAAAAATAATATTTAAAATTCTAGGAGTAGATGATGATGGTGTAAAACCATTCATTACCGAAGAAGAATTAAAAGCTATGGTAAATGTAAGTCATGAAGAAGGCTTATTGGAAATAGAGGAAAGAGAAATCATTAATAATGTCTTTGAATTTGGAGACATGCAAGCTAAAGAAGCTATGGTACAAAGATTAGACATGGTAGCTATTGATATTGAAGATAGTTATGATGAGATAATAGAATTATTTAAAACAGAAAAGTTAAGTAGAATGCCTGTATATGAAGAAACTATAGATGACATAATAGGTATTTTAAATATAAAAGATGTAATTTTCTTAAGTGATGAAGAAATAGAAAGTTTTGATGTTAAGAAATATATAAGAGAGCCATTCTTCACATATGAGTTTAAAAAAATAACACAACTTCTAGAAGAAATGAAAAAAGATAAAAGCCAAATGGCTGTAGTTGTTGATGAATATGGTGGTACAGCTGGTTTAATAACTATAGAAGATTTAGTTGAAGTTATAGTTGGTGATATCGAAGATGAATATGATGAAGAAGATGATGAAATTCAAGTCATAAGTTCAAAAGAATTTTTAGTAGAAGGAAGTACTAAAATTAGTGACGTTAATGAAATACTTGACATAGAATTAGAGTCCGAAGAGTTTGATTCTATTGGAGGATATATAATTGGATATATTAAACATATTCCAGAAGAAGAAGAGGTTATTGAAGTGGATGGCATCAAATTCCATATAGAATCCGTTGATAAAAATAGAATTAAAAAAATTAGAATATTATTATAATAAATAAAGCACTGTTTAAAACAGTGTTTTATTTGTATATTATATATATTTATGGAACATAATCACAATCAAAGGAGGGAATATGTATGCCAGTACTTAATAAAGATTTTAAGAACAAGTTAAAAAATAATATTATATTTTTTATAATATATTCACTATTATTTATGTTTTTATGTAAAACTTTTGGATACATAGCACCATTTTTTATAGGAGGATTATTAGCTTTTATAATAAATCCAATATCAGAAAAATTAGAGAAGAAGCTAAAAATAAATAGGGGAATTTCAACTTTATTCTTGAGTATTTTAGGAGTTGCTTTTGTAATATTTATAGCTTCATTTTTATTAATAAAGGGAAGTCATCAGTTAGTAGAGTTTTTAAATAGTATAGATGGAAATAGTTATTCAGACTTAAATAACACTATTAGTGATTGGATAAATAATTTAGATAAATATATAGATTATATAGAAAGTGTATCTAATAATAGCATAAATGTTCAAGACTTAGTATCGACATATGGTCAAAATTTTGCTAATTTAGCAAAAACAATGCTCAGTAAGACAATTGCTTTTGCAACTTCAATACCTACACTAATACTTATTGTGATTACACTATTTATGTCAACATACTTCATTGCAAAAGATTTTGACATAATTGAAAATGGATTTTTAAGTATATTTACAGACGAAACTCGAGTAAAAGTAAGAAGAGTAAAAAATGAAGTTGTATCATCTGTAGTCGGATATATTAAAGCTTACACAATTCTTATGAGTATAACATTTTTAGTTATATGGTTAAGCTTTTCAGTATTTAAAGTTCCATATGGCTTGCCTTTAGGTATAATAGGTGCATTACTTGATCTAATACCTTTCCTTGGGATTGTAGTGATTTTTATTCCGGTTATAGTTTATTACTTCCTTATTGATAATTATTTTGTGTCAATAGGAATATCCGTAGTATTTATCTCATTATCATTACTTAGACAAATATTAGAACCAAAGCTAGTATCAGCAAATGTTGGAATTAGCCCATTATTAACAATAATAGCTATCTTTATAGGGGTACAAATTAAAGGTATACTAGGAATTATATTTTGCTTAGGATTATTAGTCATGCATGATATAATGAAAAAGGTAGATATTTTATAAAGAAGTTTAAAAAAAGTGGTTAACCGAAGTTAACCACTTTTTAACATATTGAAGTAAATCATTTATTAGAAATTATTCGAATTCTATTATTTCCTTAGTATTAATATCTATTAAATCAATTTCTAATTCAAATTCATCTTCCGTATTTTCATCATTTAATAATTCTATTGTTGCAACTGAATGAGAACCATCCTTTGGTATTGAAGTACTTCCAGGATTTAAAACTATTAAATCTTTATCTACGTTTAATTCTTTGATATGTGTATGCCCTAAGATAAGTATATCAACACCTAACTCTCTAGCTTGTGCCATCATTTCTTCTCTTGAAAGGGTATATCCATGATACATAAGTACACTAATATTATCTATTTTTTTATGTACAAAAGGACCCTCTATTGCATGATTAATTACCATTTGATCAACATCAGCATCACAATTACCTTTTACTATAGTGATGTTATCTAAACTATTAATTTTCTCTACAACAGCTTTTGGATTATATCCTTCAGGAAGATCATTTCTAGGCCCATGATATAAAACATCCCCTATATGAAGTAATATATCACAATCTGATAAAACATCTAATGCCTTTTCTAAATATAGTAAACTTCCATGAGTGTCACTCATTACTCCTATTTTCATATGTTTTCCTCCTTAATTTATAAGAATTTTTCAGATACTCTACTCCAAAACTCATAATTTGATGTTCTTAGCAGTTTTATTTTTATATCGGAAATAGAAAGAATTATATTATTTATTTCTTTAAAATAATACTCCATTCCATCTACGACTATTAACGTTGAATTTTCAAAATCACATTCTGGTGATACCTCAACTATTGAATCATCAGAACAAATTATACTAGAGGTAAAGCTTCTATAAGCATTTGTATTTATAGGTGCAACAGGTGCTATTTGCATTACATTTAAGCTAGTATCAACTATACTTCCTCCAACAGCATAATTATAAGCAGTAGATCCTGTAGATGTAGAAATGATTAGTCCATCACCACTAAAATTTTGGACATGATTGTTATTAATATTTAATTTAAGATGTATAGTTCTAGACTTATCACCTTTGATGACCACTTCATTGATAGCAAAAGTATCATTACAATTGTCTTTAGTACAAATACTTGCTTGAAGAAGAGGTATTTCTTGAGTTACATAGTCTCCTTTTAAATAAGATTCAATAAAAGAATCGATTTCTGTAGGGGAAATATCAGGAAAAAATCCTAAATGACCTGTATTAATACCTACAAGTGGGATATTTGGTATGTTGAATTCATGAACAGTTTGTAAAAAGCAACCATCTCCACCTATGGAAATTATTAACTCAGCATCGGGATTGTATTCATAGCACACATCAAACCCGGCATCAATTAACTTTTTATGTAAAATATCTCTCGTTTCTAGTGACTTTTGTACTTTATTAGAATTTATTATTATAATTCTGCTCATTATTTCACCTCTTTTATAAGTTGTATTATATCACAATATATATTAATAGATATAGACCATATTCTTTAGTTAATTTAATAACATATATTGCTAATATTTAACAAAAAGGATAAAAAACCTTTATTTTTAAGTGAAATAAATATTTTATATTTTATAGGATTATTAAAAAGTGAGTTATGGTTTTAAGTGAGTATATTAAAATTATTGCTCATTTTTTTCTTTTCATTATATAAATATATAAATTTATGGTAATATAAATAATATTAAGTAAAAGTAGGTGATGTTTTGTTTAGAAAGGAAGACCAAAAATATAATTTAATATCTTATATTAATGAAGATGAAAATTTAACTTTAAAAGAAGTTTTGTTAGATAAATTAAATTTTTCAGTAAGATCTTTATCTAAAATGAAAAGATATAAAACTGTAAAAGTAAATAATAAATACATAAAGCCATCAGAAATGGTTAAAAAGGGTGATTTAATAGAAGTGGAAATATGTGAGGATATGGCAAACTTCCATCCTCAAGATTTGAATTTAGATATTATATATGATGATTTTGATATAATAATGGTTAACAAACCGCCTTTTATGGTAGTTCATCCAACAAAGAGTCATTTTGAAGGTACTATTGCTAATGGTATAACTCATTATATCATAGGTAAAAAAGAAGAGGTAAAAGTTAGGTTTGTAAATAGACTTGACATGAATACATCAGGTTTAGTTATAGTGGCTAAAAATCCATATGCTCAATTTGTTTTATCTTCTGACATGAAAGATGACAAGTTTGAAAAAATGTATATTGCAGTAGTAAAGGGTATTGTAGAAGAAGATAATGGCACAATAAATGCTCCAATATATAGACCTACTGATGATAGTGTAAAAAGAATAGTAGATGAAAAAGGACAGCATTCAGTAACTCATTTTGAAGTTATTGAAAGATTAAAAGATGCTACTGTGCTAAAATTAATATTAGAAACAGGAAGAACTCATCAAATTAGGGTACATTTAAATCATATAGGGCATGGTATTATAGGTGATGAATTATATGGATATGTTGATGAAGATTTAATTAATAGACAAGCATTACACGCATATAGTTTAAAATTCCAACAGCCAAGAACTAGAGAAGATTTAGAGTTTAAAGCTAAGCTTCCTGAAGATATGGAGAAGTTAATAGAAAAATTAAGATAAAATTGGGAGGTAAGATATGATTATACATAAGTATATTGTTCATGTTCTTGATAGAAATAGTGATAATCCAATACTAAATGATTACGAAGGAAAAAATAATTTAGATGTAGATAAGTTTTTTGAAAAGGTAGTTAACAGAGTAACAAAAGATGATGATTTAAGAAAAGGTGTTTTTAAAGATTATAATGAAAACATAGTAAAAAATTGTTGTGAACAAATTATATATGATGATAGTACTTTTGTTAATAATTCAAAAGAAATAGCATCTTATTTATTTGATATTATGAAGAAATATGAAGATATCGACTCGTGTGATCTAGCAATTTGTTTATACACTGTAAAAGATGAAAAATATGTTGGTATAATTAAGCTAGATTATAAAAAGCTATATACACATTCGATAGAATTATTAGATGATAAGTTTAATATCCAAATAATAAGTAATGAAATAGGTATTCCAGATACAGGAAGACAAAAGCAATGTGCTTTAGTAGGGGTTAGTGGTATAAATGATGAGTTCCATTTAAGACTATTAGATAAAGATTCAGAAAAAGAAGATTCAGAAAATAAATCTAGATTTATAGATGAATTTTTAAAAGCAGAAAAAATAAATGATGACAAGTATAATACAAAAACTTTTAAAAATACAGCAGATAACTGGATAACTAATGCCATGTCTAATAACATCAAAAAAGCTGAGGATGTAAGAAGCTTACTACATTATACTTTGAAAGAAAAAGAAGAAGTAGATATAGATAAGTTTGTGGAAGATTCAATAGATGACGATCAACTAAAAGAAAGTTTTAAAGAATTAATGGTAGATAGAGGTATTGAGACTAATTTTAGTATAGATAAAAAATGGGTTGAAAAGAAACTTAAGAAAAGAAGTATAAAAACTGATAATGGATTTGATATAAAAGGAAACTTAGTAGACTTTGAAGATCCTATGAAATATAGTGTAAGACAAAATGAAGATGGAACTGTAGATATAGTAATTAAAAATGTAAGTTTCTATGAAGAAAAATAATATAAAAAAAATATATTATTAAAAAATATGAAGAGTATAGGTGTTTAGAATCTAATCTTATAAAGATGATAGATATAAAACCTATACTTTTTTTATAGTATGTGATTAATTTACAAATTGATTATAAATATTATTGTATATATAACATCTAAATTAAGATAAATTGTAACAAATATCTACAAATATCTATATTATATAGGGAATAATTATATTTTGAGGAGGGGTTATATGGGATATAGTCCTTGTTGTAAAATAATGGAGAATACGTCAAGAGTTACTTACTCATATGATAACACAGAGACAATATTGACTAAGAGTGAAGTAAGTAATACAACATTGGTTAAAGTTTGTAGCTATAATTATTATAATAGTTGTATAGAAAATATTATAGATATAAATAAATTATGTGGAAGTAAATGTTCACAAGATAATATAGATGTTAGAAGTTGTATCTATATAAAAAGAATCTCTATAAAAAATGATAATAAAAGTTTAATAGTTGATTTTGAGTTAAGTATATCCATAAGAAATAAAGAAATATCCGACTGCTGCTTTGAGTATTGTAAGAATTACAGATATATAATACCAATTGGTAAGAGTAAAGTAGATTACGTTTCTTTGAATATAGAAAAGGTAAATTTTGATATATTACCAAATGGAAAAATTAAAGTTTGCACATTTATTAAATTTAAATTTTAGATTGAAATTTATATAAGTATATTTTGTACAATTGTAACATATTTTGACAAATTATATATATTATATTAGGTATAAATTTTACCTAATATAATATATATAAGGAGCAAGATAATATGTCAGACACAATGTCTTTTAATTCAGAAAATATAACTAATGAAAGTAGTACATGCTCACCTAATTGTTATGATAACTGTAAAATGAAAAATATGGCATTTTTACAGTATCAATATGGACCTACAGCGACATCTGAATCATCTAATATAGATAAGAGTGCTAAAAGCGGTGTAGTATCTGTTTGTTTAGAAAATAAAAGAAATGCTAAATTTAAAATGTTTAAAATTTCATCTAAAGAAGCAACAGAACCTGGAGATATAATTCAATATAGAGTTGCAGTTGCTAACACAGGAGATGTTCCATTAAATGGAGTAAAATTAGTAGATATTATAGATAGTGATACAACTTATGTAGCTAATAGTGCAAGGGTAGTTCTTGCAGTATCTGGAGCGGATACAATAGTACCTTTTACTCCATCATATGATGATGCAACAAAAACATTAACTATAACAGCAGATCAAGCATTACCTGTAGGAGAAATGTTTATATTTTCTTATAAGGTCTCCGTATCTAGTACCTTATCTAGTACAATTATTAAAAATAATGCAACAATTACAACTACAACTCAAGGAGCAACAAGTCCACAAAATGATTCTGTAGAAATTCCAGCTAGATATGCTAGAGTAGCTATTGCTAAGTCTATATCACCTGCATATAATAGATGTGTGAGATGTGGAGATAGCTTAACTTATAAAATAACACTTACACATTCAGGAACAGTACCTGCTACAAACTTAGTAGTTACAGATTTATTTGACCCTGAATTCTGTTTTGATGCATATGATGTAGAAGTTAAAAATAAAGCTGGAAAAATAGTAGGAGCACCAACAGTGACAAAAACAGTTACTAATGGACTTCTTACAGTAAATATAACTACATTACCAGTAGGTGAAGTATATACTATAACTATTTCAGGAGAAATATGTTGTTGTCAAAAATAGTATAAAAAGATAATTATAAGTACAAATAGATAAATGTAAGTTGCCCTAAAATAATTAAATTAATTATTGTGGGCAACTATTTTTAATTAAAAAAGTATGTTATAATTAAAAAAGAAAATTGAATACATAAGATTTTAAGGTGCTATGCATGTAGATTAAAAGGGAAAGAGGTGAGATTCCTCTACAGCCCCCGTTACTGTAATGTGGACGAAACTCGATAATACCACTGTGAAATTAATTTTGACAACGGATATACTTTAATTAATAACAAAAGTATATCATTGACCATACTAGCGAAGGTAATTTCATGGGAAGGTGGGGAGTAGGATGAAACTAAGTCAGGATACCTGCCTAAAATCATAAAGTAGTTTCTTCGGGGTGAAGAAAATATTACATTATGAAGCATTGTGTTTTTTTATTTTAATATATTGAGAGTATTATTAAGTATTTTCAATATTATATTAAAGTACATATATGTTTAAAATCTATGTATATATTTACCTAACCTTGTGGTTAGGTTTTTTTATTGTAAGGAAATTATAATTAAATTATTAGGAGGAAGAGATGAAGAAAAAATTATTAGCAATTTTAACAAGTTTCATATTACTTTTTGCTGTTGGATGTAGTAGTAATAAAGAAATAACTGTAACTGATAGGGAAGGAAATGAAGTTACAATACCTACGAAATTAGAAAGAATAATATCAGCAGTACCATCTAATACTGAGGTCTTAGTAGAATTAGGTGTAGCTGATAAATTAGTTGGTGTTGATAAATATTCTGAAGGAATAGAAGGTTTAGATGAAAAACTTCCAAAAATGGATATGAATAATCCAGATGCAGAAGCTATAATAGCACTAGAGCCTGATATAATAATAGCATCAGGACACAATAAAGTAGGTTCAGCAGAAGACCCATATAAAGCTATAGTTGATGCAGGTATACCAGTAGTTTACATACCAAGTAGTGATAGTATAGAAGGTATATATAAAGATATAGAGTTTATGGCTTCTTTAGTTGATAAAGAGAAAAAAGGTGAAGAAATAATCTCTAGCATGAAGGAAGAAATAGCTAAATATGAAAAATTAGGTAAAACTGTTAAAGAGAAAAAGAAAGTATATTTTGAAATAGGTCCAGCTCCAGACTTATTCACTTTAGGTAATTCTACATTTATAAATGAAATGATAGAAATAATAGGAGCAGAAAATATATTTAAAGATCAAGAAGGTTGGATACCGCCAACAGAAGAATCAATAATAGATGCTAATCCAGATGTAATATTAACTACTGTTAATTATGTAGAAGATGCAACTGGTGAAATATTAGCTCGTGATGGATGGGAAGAAATAACAGCTATAAAAAATAAAGATGTTTACTACATAGATTCAAATTCAGCATCACGTCCAAGTCACCATATACTTAAAGCTTTAGAAGAAATGTCTAAGGTAGTATATCCAGATGTATTTAACAAATAAAAAAAGAATAGTATTAAGCATTTTAATTGCACTTCTTATAATTAGTATCGGAACTTCTAATGGAAGTTCCGATATTAGCATATTAGACACAATATCCATTATATTAAACAAATTATTTAATTTACCTTTAAAAGATGGTGTATCATCTCAACATATAGCTATAGTTTGGAAACTTAGGCTTCCAAGAGTATTATTAGCATTTATTGTAGGAGGATGTTTAGCAACTAGTGGTTCAGTAGTACAATCAGTATTAAAAAATGAATTAGCATCACCATATACCCTAGGAGTATCTTCTGGTGCATCTTTTGGAGCAGGACTTGTAATTGTTTCTGGGATATATATACCTATATTAGGTGGATTTACATTACCTTTAATAGGTTTTATCTTTGGATTTGTTACAGTATGCTTTGTTATGGTATTCTCAGCAAAGATTGATAAGACAATGTCTAATAATACTATTATTTTATCAGGAATGGTATTTTCACTTTTTGTAAATGCATTGTTGACAACACTAAGTTCATTTTTCAGTGATGATTTAAAAAGCATAACACTTTGGCAAATGGGAAGTTTTGCTATGAAGGGATGGTCATATGTTGGCCTTATATTACCATTCTTTATAGTAGGAATGTTAGGAGTACTTAGATTTACAAGAGAAATGGATATACTCACTTTTGGCGAAGAGCAAGCTAAAATAGTGGGAGTAGACACAAAAAAAGTAAAAACAAAGTTATTTATATACTGTTCTGTGTTAACAGGTGGATCTGTAGCTTTAAGTGGTACTATAGGATTTGTTGACTTAATTGCCCCTCATGTGGTTAGAAAAATATTTGGTTCAAATCATAAGTATGTTGTTCCTATGTCATTTGTATTTGGTGGATGCTTAATGGTTGTTACAGATTTAATAGCTAGAACTATATTTACACCTATGGAATTACCAGTAGGAGCTGTAACAGCGATAATCGGAGCACCATTCTTTGCCTATATATATTTTAAAAAAGCGAGTTGATATTAAATGTTAGAAGTAAAAAATTTATATACAGGATATGATAAAAAAGAAATAATTAAAAATATAAATTTTGAGATAAAAAGAGGCGAAAATCTTTGTATTGTTGGTCCGAATGGATGTGGTAAGAGTACGCTTTTAAAATCTATTGCAAATATTATTGAATATAAAGGTAATGTAAAAATAGATGGAAAAGAAGTAAATAGCCTTAGTAGACTAGAATTAGCCAAAAAGATAGGTTTGATGAGCCAAATAACTCAGATGTACTTTCCTTATACAGTTTATGATACAGTATCACTGGGAAGATATGCTTATTCAAAAGGTGCATTTGCCACATTATCTTCTGAAGATGATGAAATTATAATTGATAGTATAAAAAAAGTTGGTATATATGAGTTAAAAGATAAGATGATTACAGAATTATCAGGTGGTCAACTACAAAGGGTATTTTTAGCAAGAGTATTTGCTCAAAATCCTGATGTAATTTTACTTGATGAACCAACTAATCATTTAGATTTTAAACATCAGATAGAGTTATTAGAAAATTTAAATGAGTGGGTAAAACAAAATAATAAAATAGTCGTAGGTGTATTACATGATTTAAATTTAGTACAATATTTTGCTGATAAGGTACTTATACTTAAAGATGGTAAAGAAGTAGATTATGGATTACCTCAAGATGTATTAAAGGGATCAACGTTAAATAAAGTTTATGGTATGGATATAAAAAATTTTATGATAAATATTTTACAAAAATGGGCTTAAGTATATGAAAAGGGATGTTTTATAAAAACATCCCTTTTATGTATTACATGTTTTGTTCAACATATTCAACTATATCACCTATAGTTTTGAAATTCTCAGCTTGTTCGTCTGGTATCTCTATATCAAACTCATCTTCTAATGCCATTATTACTTCAACAGCATCTAAAGAATCAGCGTCTAGGTCTTCCTTAAGTGATGTTTCAACAGAGATAGAATCTGCATCGTCTAAACCTAATTGTTCAGCTATTATGTCTTTAACTTTTTCAAACATTAATTAGTTACCTCCAAGATAAATTAAAATTTAATTGTAGTTTAATATAATATTGTCAATTTTTCAATATATAATCAAAAAAAGTCTTAAAGTTTTATTAGATGAATATAAATTTAATATAGATTATAACTGTAGGAGGAAGGTTGATGAAAAACATAGGATTATTATTATCGTCAGTTACAGCATTTTTTATAATACTTGGTTGTCTTTTTTATAATTCTTTATTGATTGACATGAAAGAGATTAAAGATTATGTAACAGAAAGCAATATAATTTTAGAGGAAGTGGTGGAAAAAGAGGATAAAGTTGATGAGAAGAAAGGAGAATACATATCAAGATTATTAAGTATAAAAAGTGGAATGGAAAATGCCAATACATCTATTTTATTAAACAAATATAAAGATATGAAAATGAGTTCAATAGAATTATTGGTTGAAGCGGTAAGTGAAAGTGATGAAAATGATAGAAAAGATTTCTTAAATCAAATTTATTCTTCTAACGATGAAAGCCAAAAAGAGTTGAATACACTAATGAATAAAAATTTTATTGAAGTAACTTATTTATGCATAAAATCATATATTAGTGTATAAGAGATATAACTTTTGGACTTTAAGGAGGGAGTGACATGTCAAAACTAGAGGAAAGTTTATCAAGATTTTTTGGTGGGGATGATTGTTGTGGTTTTAATAGTGGAATGTTAATAGTAATAGCCATAGTATTTTTGCTTTTAGCAACAAATATATTTGATGATTTCTTTGATGATGATTGTATTTGGATATGGATAATTTTGATAATTTTATTACTATTTAACTTTGATGATGGCTGCTGTTGTTAATAGAAGTAAATGTTTTTATGGAAGAATCTTTAATTAAAGATTCTTTTTTTATATTTTAAGGGATTATAAATTATCTGAATTATGGATAATTTATAATCCCAACTGATAAATTTGAGCAACGAACGAAGTCGTTGGTGATATAAAGTGGAGCGCCCACGCAGTGGCTTAAGCGAATCGAATTTTTTTATTTACAGGGACTTTACAATTATGTAATTAAAAATATACATAAACAAATTAAGATTAAAATATATTTCTAATAAAAATCACAATAATATAAAATAAGAATAAATTTGTAAAAATTATATATAATTAACTGTTTTTTATATATAAATAAAATGTTATAATGTATTTCGGCAAAAAAATTATATGGTTAGGGAGGGATTTTTATAAAAAAGAAAGGATGTATAGCTTTATTAGCATCCCTAGGCTTATTAACAGGGATAATAGGTATTAATGCAATTGATTCGAGAAAAAATAATGAAGACACAGAAGTGTTAAAAGGTATAGAGACAATAAAAAATTTGGAAAAGAAAGACGTATTGGAATCGGAAGAACAAATAAAGCTTGTTCAATCTAGTTTACAAAATAATAAACCGGATATAAATTCAACAAATCAGAAAGTCGATTATATAGACAAATTTTCAAACTCACTAATCATGGGGGATTCAAGAGCGGAATCTATATCAGTGTATGGTATTTTAAACAATTCATCTGTAATAGCTTACAAAGGTAGAAATTTAGCAACAGCAATTAAAAATGGTGATATAAATAAAGCAGTAAACTTATCTCCAAAGAATATATTTTTAACATATGGCATGAATGATATAACAGTTTATGGAAACAGTGATGATTTTATAAAAGAGTATGAAATATTTATAAATAAATTACAAGATAAACTTCCAAATTCTAAAATATATGTTAACTCTATATTTAGAGTAAGTAATAAAGCTTTACCAAAATCTAAGTCATATAGTAATATATCTAAATTCAATATAGCACTAGAAGATATGTGTAATAGATTAGGAATTACTTATATAGATGCATCATCTTGTGTTAAAGAAAATTTATTTGAGAAAGATGGGATACACTTTAAGCCTCAATTTAGTAAAGATTGGCTTAATTTATTAATACAAAAAGCTAATTTATAAGGGAGAATAGAAATGAATAGAAACTTTAAGAGAAAATTATTAATGACAGCTATGTTACTTACTTCTATTCTTACTGTTGGGTGCGGAGTTAATAATGACATGACAGTTGAAGAAATTGAAAGTGACATGGTTAAAGACGCTAAATTTGAAAAAATGGAAAGAGGAGATAGTAAATCTCTTAAGCGTTTTTACAAATTAAATGCAAATGACTATGATGGGGTCATTTTATATACACCACAGTCGACTATGGATGTTAATGAAATGTTGATAGTTAAAGTAAAAGATAAATCACAAATAGAATCTTTACAAGATAGTATTGATTCGAGAATAAATTATCAGTTAGAAAGTTTTGATGGATATGGACCAGAACAAGTTGCCTTAGTAAATGAATATGAACTAAAAACAAAAGGTAACTATGTATTTTTTGCTGTCTCTGAAAATGCACAAGAATTAAAAAAAGCATTCTTAGATAGTATTGAAGACTAGATATTTTTCAGAGGGAGGCGATTAAAATAGTATTCAGTAGTATAGTATTTTTATTTACTTTTTTACCAATTTCACTTTTGGTGTATTACCTTTCACCAAAAAGATTTAAAAATGCAATTTTATTATTAACTAGTTTAGTTTTTTATGCTTGGGGTGAACCTATATATATATTCCTTATGATTGGAACAATCATATTTGACTATATAATGGCACTACAAATTGATAAGTATAAAAGACAAAGAACAAAATCAAGATTGCTATTTATTATAACTCTATTGGTTAATGCAGGAATTTTAGTTTTCTTCAAGTATATTGGATTTATAATTGGAAATATAAACA
This sequence comes from Terrisporobacter mayombei, assembly GCF_014333445.1. Lineage (GTDB taxonomy): Bacteria > Bacillota > Clostridia > Peptostreptococcales > Peptostreptococcaceae > Terrisporobacter > Terrisporobacter mayombei_A. The sequence continues at coordinate 36,275 of NZ_JACRYU010000022.1, forward strand.
CATTGTTTTCAATCAATATTCCCTTTGAAGAACTAGCATTACCAGTAGGTATATCTTTTTATACATTCCAAGTACTATCTTACATAGTGGATGTCTACTTAGGAAAAGTTCCAGTTCAAAGAAATTTAATTTCTTTTGGTGCATATGTTACAATGTTCCCTCAGCTTGTGGCAGGGCCTATTGTTAGATATGAGTCAATAGAAGAACAATTAAATTATAGAGATGAATCTCTTGAAAAATTTGGACAAGGTGTGGAACGTTTTATCCAAGGTTTAGGTAAGAAAGTATTACTTGCAAATAATATAGGTATGGTTTGGACTGCTATATCAGCTATGGATTTAGGTAATATGTCAGTATTAACTGCATGGATAGGTATAATTGCTTACACATTCCAAATTTATTTTGACTTTAGTGGTTATTCAGATATGGCAATAGGTCTTGGAAAAATGTTTGGATTTGATTTTACAGAAAACTTCAACTTCCCATATATATCTAAAAGTGCCACAGAGTTTTGGAGGAGATGGCATATATCACTAGGTTCTTGGTTTAGAGAGTATATTTATATACCTCTTGGAGGAAATAGAGTTGCTTTAGGAAAACAAATCAGAAATATATTTGCAGTTTGGTTTTTAACTGGACTTTGGCATGGAGCAAGTTGGAACTTTATAGTATGGGGATTATATTATGGTGTAATTCTATTACTAGAAAAAATGGTATTTAAAAATATACTTGAGAAAACTCCAAACTTTATAAAACATGCATACACATTATTATTAGTAGTTATAGGATGGGTATTCTTTGCTAGTACAGATTTAACTATGGCAATAAATTATATCAAAGTTATGTTTGGTATAGGAAATAATCCATTAATAGATAATACTGGTATTTATTATCTTTATACTAATGCAATAATGTTTGTTATTTTAGCAATCTGTTCAACACCAATTGTTAAAATGATATTAGATAATATTGTAATTAAATCAAGAACAAAATACATTAATATTTCTTTAATTGTATATATGTTAATTTTATTTTTAGCTACGGCTTATTTAGTAAATGAAACTTATAATCCGTTCTTATACTTTAGATTCTAGGGGAGGGCGAGATTAATTATGAATAAAAAATCTAAAATTAGAAATAATAAAAAATCTTATTATCAAGCATCCGCAGTAATATTTATATTGTTTATAGGAATATTTGTAGGTGCGAATTTAATTACTAAAGATAAGACTTACTCAGAGACAGAAAATAGAATTTTAGCTACAAAACCTAATTTTACAATAGATAGATTATTAGAAGGTAGATTTACCTCTAAATTTGAAGATTATGTAGTAGACCAATTTATAGGGAGAGACTTCTTCACTAATATAAAAATGAGTGTAGACAAACTATTAGGAAGAAATCAAGCTAATGGAGTATTTTTAGGAAAAGATGGATATCTTATAGAAGACTTTACAGCTCCTAATGAAGAAGCAGTAAATCAAAATTTACAAGCTATTGATAATTTTTCAAAAAGATATAAGGATGTTAAGCAATATATGCTAATTTCACCAACGTCAGTAGGTATATTAAAAGATAAACTTCCTTATAGTGCTCCAGTAATAGATCAAGAATCTTATTTAAAATCATACAAAGAAAAGTTACCTTCAAGTATTAAATTTGTGGATACTTATGAAACGTTAAATAATCACAAAGATGAGTATATATTTTATAAGACAGATCATCACTGGACAAGTTTAGGTGCTTTTTATTCTTATGAAAAACTAGCTGAAGATATGGGGCTAAAGAAAAAACCAGATGATTATTACAATGTTCAATTAGTATCAAATGATTTCTTTGGAGCATTATCATCTAAGAGCGGGTATGATGTGAAAGAAGGAGATAAAGTTCAAGTTTATATACCTGCTAAAAATGAGAAGTATATAGTTGTAAACTATGTAGAGGAACAAGAAAAATCAGCATCTTTATATAGCAGTGAAGCTTTAGAAAAAAAAGACAATTATGAGGTTTTCTTAAAGGGAAACCATCCTTTAGTTAAAATAAAAACTTCTGCTAAGAATGATAAGACTTTGCTTATATTTAAAGATTCTTATGCTAATAGTTTTATACCATTTTTAACAAATGATTTTAGCAAAATTATAGTTGTTGACCCAAGATATTACTACGAAGATATAGATAAGTTAATGGAACAAGAAAATGTTAATGAAGTATTATATTTATATAATGCAAATACATTCTTCAGTGACAGATCTTTATATCCAGTACTAAATAATGAATAAAAAAAATCCCTTGAGATTTAAATAATCTTGAGGGATTTTTTTAGATAAGTGAAATTTTTATTTAAGGAAAATGATGGTAGATTATAAAAAGTTAAGATAATTATGGTATAAAATGTAACATTTTATACATAAGAATCATATTTTAAAGTAAATAAGTAATAAGCTTATTAAATATCAAAAAGGAGTAGATAGTATGTCAAATGAAGTTAATTATTCTCGTTTTTTTGGAGGATGTGGATTTAATTTTGGTGGATGGTTATTACCGCTATTAGTGATTTTTGTATTATTTTCATTTGGAGATGACTTATTAGATTTTATTTTCTGTGAAGATTCAGCTCTAATATGGATAATAATTTTAGTATTATTATTTATGTTTGTAGGCGAAGATGATGGTTGCTGCTGCTAATTAAACAAGGCGCCCTTTTATAAATAAATTTATTTATAAAAGGGCGTTTTTTTTGAAAAAAGTAATAACACTTTTATCTTTGCTACATATGATATATTATGAGAGTTTTGCCAAATTATAAGCATCTTGTATTTACATAAAATAGGCTATCTCTTTTAAATAAAAGGGAGGTAATTACATGAATAGTAGGCTGACTAGAATGTTTGAATGTATGGGGGGAACAGGATGGTGGATCATAGTTTTATTTTTCTTATTTTTGGCCTTCCAGGAATGTTGGGCTGAAATATCTATAGCAGACTGGATTCCATTTTTAATCCTACTACTAATAGTTTGTGCTTGTGATATAGGAAGAGATGATTGTAACTGCTTAGATAATACTTCAGACTGCAATTGTTGTTGCTAGTATTGCAAGACAAAGGTAATTCCTATTTAAAGAAAGGCTACTATTGTTATTTTATTAATTGACAATAGTAGCTATCTTTATAAATAGTCTTTTTTATTAAACTAGCATAAATTTATTATCACAAATAATAAGTTTTGCATATTATATGTTAAGAGCGAAAGCTCAATAAATAAAAATTTAAAATATATATCAACAGGAGGTATACAACAATGTTAGACAGATTATTTGGTGGAGAAGGATTCTTTGGTGGAGGAGCTTGGTGGATAATAGTATTATTCTTCCTATTCTTAGCATTTGGGGATAGTTGGGTAGATATAGACATAATGGCATGGATACCATTCTTAATAATATTATTAATTCTTTGCAGTTGTGGTGGATGTTTAGACTAAGTTGACTAAAAATATAGGAGGACAGGATTATGTTAGATAGATTTTTTGGAGATGATGGATTTTTTGGTGGAGGAGCTTGGTGGATAATAATATTATTCTTCCTATTCTTAGCATTTGGAGATTGTTGGGCAGATTTTGATATCTGTGCATGGATACCATTCCTAATACTATTATTAATAGTTTGTGCATCAGAAGGCTTTGGTTTTGATGATGGATGTGGATGCTAATTAGTATCTTACAAAGATAAAATTAATTTGTAATTAGAAATAAGTTAGCGTAGGCTTATATAAAATGATATAAGTTTACGCTAATTTTTTTATTATAAAATAGTATTAAAGAAAAATATAATAGCTTAGTTATAGATATTCCGTTTCATTTAAAATATTCTAAGATTGTACTTATAATTGATTTTATTATACTTAACTGTAGGAAATCAAACTCTTTTGTTATTTATGGAAAAGTTTAATATATATTTATATTTTAAAGAATATATATTTATTTAATATAAAAAAATAGGTATATACATAATTTACTGCTATTGATAATTTTAAGACAAATGTAATTTAAAAAATTTAGGGTGATTATTTGTGCTATTTTTTGTAAAATAATATTTATTATAAATTTAAGTTATTTTTAAATCAATAAAATGGAGAAATATCATCAGGAGGGTTAGCATGAAAGAATTAAATTTAAAGAATATACATGAAGATATTAATAGATGTTTTCTATGTAAAAAGCCAAGATGTAGAAATAATTGTCCTATAGATACACCAATACCAGATATAATTGAAATGTTTAAAGATGGAAAGTTAGAAGAAGCTGGTGAAATTTTATTTAATAATAATCCATTATCAGCAATATGTGGTGTAATCTGTCCTCATGAAGACCAATGTTTAGGTAATTGCATAAGAGGAGTAAAAAGTGAGCCAGTAAAATTCCATGAATTAGAAACATACATATCAAGTGAATATTTAAAAAATGCGAGATTTAAACAAGATGGAGTAATTAATAATAGAATAGCAATAGTTGGCTCTGGACCTGCCGGAATAACTTTAGCTTTTATTCTTGCTAAAAAAGGATATAAGATAACCATATTTGAGAAAAATTCTGAGATAGGCGGGGTTTTAAGATATGGTATACCAGACTTCAGATTATCTAGAGAAATTTTAGATAATATAGAAGAAAGATTATTAGAATTAAATGTTAAGATAAGATACAATGCTTTAGTTGGTCCTGTTTTAACTATTGATAAATTATTAGAAGATGGATACAGCGCAATATTTATAGGCACTGGAGTATGGAATCCAAGAACTCTAAGTATAAAAGGGGAAAGTTTAGGTCATGTTCACTATGCAATTAACTACTTAAAATCACCAAGATCATTTAGATTAGGGGAAAAAGTAGTTATAATAGGTGCTGGAAATGTGGCTATGGATGCAGCTAGAACAGCCAAATATTACGGTGCAAAAGATGTTAGAGTTGTATATAGAAAAGATTTTGAAGATATGACAGCAACTAATGCAGAAATAAACGATGCAAAAGAAGAAGGAGTAGATTTTGAATTATTTAAGGCTCCTGTGGAAATAGTTGATGAAGGTGTTGTATTTATAGATACTAAAAAAGTTGAAGATGAAGATGGAAAAGTTAGACTTATCAATATAGAGGGATCTGAAAAACTTATGGAAGCTGACTCTGTAATAATAGCAGTTAGCCAAAGTCCAAAGAATAATATAGTTTCTAATACACAAAATCTTGAGACTAATAGACATGGACTGCTTGTTATAGACGATATAGGTCATACGACTAAGCAAGGTGTTTTTGCATCTGGAGATGTTGTAACTGGTGCTAGGACTGTTGTTGAGGCTGTAGCTCATGCTAAGTTGGTTGCTGAGACTATTCATGAGTACTGTCAAAGTGCTAATTAAGATATTATCTAAACGAAAATAATTTTTTTATTAAAAAGGAATGATTGATTTATCATTCCTTTTTATATTTTAAATAAAGTAGAAATAGATAGTTCAAAATTGTATAATCATAATAACGTTTACTTATAATTGAGTTACTATTTTTGAATTTAAATGCATTTTGGTAAAGTTTTTTATAAGAGGATATACTATGTTGTTCTCCTTGGATTTTTTGTTTAAAAGTATAGATGAAAGAGCAAGCGGTATTATTATAAATATATGTATATTAAAAGTATTAGTAAAAAATACTTGAATTTTATAATGAAAATAAATTTCAAAACAATGATATATTTCCTCAAAACATAGATTTCATATAGAGAAAATAACATAGGCTGTAAATATGAACAACACATATCTATATTTTGAAGAAACTTGTGAAAATTTTATGTTAAAGAAAAATTAATTATAGTTTTTGGCAAATATTTTGGTAATTACAAGTTAAGTCATTAAAGGAGACTACATTTAGATACAGAAATTATAAATGATTAATAATATATACTTTATATTGGATTAATCTTTAGTAGGGATATATTAAAAAAAGTTGTATTATTTTGTAAAAATATGTAATAATTTAAATATAGATTATACACATAACTAGATATGGGGGGAGACGATGTTAAATCAAAAGATAAAAAAACATTTATCTACAATAGTAGCTGCTACAATGATGAGTGGAGTAGTTGCTACAAAAAAAGTTGATGCGGCGCAAAATGCAAATAATGATACAGACGATAAATCTATAGCTAGTAAAAAAAGTTTAGCTACAAAAACAGGAAAAGTAATGTCAACAGCTTTAAATGTAAGAAGTGGAGCTAGTACAAACTATTCTGTTTTGGGAACTTTATTAGAAGGAGAGTCTGTTGAAATAGTATCAACAGCATCTAATGGATGGTATAAAATAAAATATAAAAATTCATATGGATATGTAAACCATAGTTACATAGGAGATTTTTCAAATATTAAAGATAGTACACCTCAAGTCATTTCCACAGGAATTGTATCTGAAGATGCTCTAAGTGTAAGAGATAATAATTCTACAAGTAGTGAATATTTAGGATGTTTATACAAAGGTGATAAAGTACAAATAGTTGAAAAAATGAGCAATAATTGGTATAAAATAAAATATAATAATGATTATGCTTATGTAAATGGAGCATATATAACCTTTAATAAGAATGTAACTTTAACAAAGCCTGTGTTAAAGATAGGAACTATTGATAATACAACTACTTTAAATGTAAGGAAGGGACCTAGTACAAACTATGAAACATTAGGAATTTTATCAAAAGGAAGTCAAGTAGAAATAGTAGACACAACATCTTACAGTGGATGGTATCAAATAAAGTATGGAAGTGAATATGCTTATATAAATAGTAGATATATAAATTCAGGAAATAAGCCATACTCATCTAAAAGTACGACTTCTTCTATTAAAGCAGCATCAAATACAACTACTTCATCAAAAGCGAATATAACTTCTACACAAAGGACAAACTTAAATAATTTCTTATTCATAGGAGATTCTTTTACAGTTGGTATATCGAATGTAATAAAATCTCAAAATTCAAATGTATATGTTCATGCTAAAAGTGGAAGTAGACCTTCTTATTGGCTAGATAAAGTTGATTCAATGCCAAGTAATATCAGTGTAGAAGGTATTTGTTTATTAATAGGAGTTAATGGAGCTAGCACTAGTGAAAATATTACAGATACAAAAACATTAATAAATAAATTGATAACTAAATATCCAAACAAAACTATTTATGTTCAAAAAGTATTTCCTGTAGCAAAAACTTTCACGGGAGCAAATCCTGATAAATTTAATACTAGTATAAGGAATTTTAATAATCAAATACAAGCATTTTGCTCTAGTAAATCTAATGTGAAGTTTATAAATACAACAACAGGATTCGTTGATAATGAAGGGTATCTTTTACACTCATATGATGGGTTACATATATCTTCAAGTAAATCAGCAATATTTTATAATAATATATTAAATGCTATAAAAATGCAGAGCAGTAAATAATTTTAAGATAGTATTATAAATTAACTACCTTGGAAAAATAAAAAGCACTTTAGATAGATTCGTTTTGAAACTGTCTAAAGTACTTTTACAGAACTACTTATTCATCATATAAGCGCCAAGTAGCTTTAAAGTATTATCAATAGCATCAATATGACATCTTTCATAATGGTGGCTAGTATCAATACCAGGACCTACATTAGCAAATCTGAAATCTTCTCCCCATGAAATAGCTTGAGACGCATCAGAACCATAGCTATTAAATACATCCACATTATGACGTATTCTATTTTCTTCAGCTATATCAGTAAGTTTAAATCTTAAATAAGAATCGTATACAGTTAATTTATCTTTAGCAAGTATACAAACACTGTGCTCATTAGAAGTTTGTCCAGCGCCAACGGGAGCAACATCTATTGATACAAATTCCGTAGTTTTAACTGGAATTGCATTAGACGGACCATGCCCAACTTCTTCATAAGTACTTATAAAGAAATTAGTAGTACGTGCAGGAATTATGCTATTTTTTTTGAAATATCTAGCTAACTCTAAAACAATTGCAACAGCAGCTTTATTATCTATATATCTAGTTTTTATAAAACCAGATTTAGTATATTCAAATCTAGTATCCATATAAATAAAGTCACCAACATTTATTCCTAAATTAAGAACATCTTCTTTACAATTGACATCTTCATCAAGTCTGATTAGCATAGTTTCATCATTTCTTTCACTGGCAGCCAAAGCTTGTCCATATGTATGAGTAGATGAATATTTAAATATAACAGTACCTCTTATTTCACCTTTTTTTCTAGTTATTATAGTACAGTTTTCTCCTTCTACAGCTCCCCAGCAACCACCACCGATTTTGTGGTATTTTAATTTACCATCAGAAGTTATTTCTTTAACCATAGCACCTAAAGTATCCATGTGAGCTGAGATTGTTACTTGCTTTTCATCATCTTCACCTCTAAGAGTTGCTATTAAACATCCCTTATTTGTAAGACTGCATTCTAATCCTAACTCTTCAAAGTCTTTCTTACATTCTAAAACAGCAATATCTGTATATCCACTTGGACTCGGTATATCAAGATATTTTTTCATTACAGAAATAGTATTATTTAAATCAAATTTCATGCCTATGATTCTCCCCCTCTGTATTTATAATAGCTATTATACCATAAAAATTTTTTGAAAATTCATGAAAATATATTGTTTTGGTAATTACTATTTTAATATTCAGAATATTATATCAAAATAGGTTATACCATTTTGTTAATTTTTTACAAAGAGAAAAATTATGACAATAAAAATGGGGCCTAAAATGCTATTATCTTTTATGTGTGCAACATTTACTATAGTGCTAGGATTTGTTGTTGCATTTATAATATTTAAAGGTCAATTAGGTCCAGATTCATGGTCTACACTAGGTGCTGCCTCAGGAGCTTGGATAGGTGGTACATCAAACATGGTGGCTACTGCTAATGCTCTAAATGTTTCAGAAGAAGGATTAAGTTATTCTATATTAATGGGTTCTGTATCTTATACTATATTATTATCAATTCTTATGATGACATTAAAATTCATCAAGAAATTTAATAGATGGACAAAAGCAAATACAGATTATTTAGATGAAGTGACTACTGCTTCAAATGTAAACAAAAATAAAAATTCTAATAATGCACCTACATTTATAGATATCATGGTACTACTTGCTATAGGATTTGGAGTATCTTCTTTATTATAATTTACTTATAAATTAAGCAAGTTTCTTCAATCTACTCAAATGATTTAATTCTTGTAAAATTACAGCTATACTACTGATAATAATCTTAGTATCAATATCTTTAGTAGACTCAATATCTTTTTCTAGATGAGATATTTGTATACTTATATCTTCATCAGAATAATCAATTAGCTCTCTTAAATCTGATATAATTTCTTTTTGTTTATCTTGAGTAACATCTTTTTTTAAGATTAAAGCATAAAGTTCATATATATTAGCTACTAAATTTCTTCTTTCAGTAATCATCTCACTAAAATTACTTTCATTAACTAAAGCTTCATCTGTTCTAGCTTTTGAATCTATTAGAGAAGTTAGGACAACTAAGTTTTTCATTATAGTAGGTCTTTTATTACCGTATAGTAAATTTTCAACTTCTTTAAGCATCTTAATCATAGTAGAATGATACAAATTATCTAGTTGTTTTATAGAATCATTAAGTTTATAAGGAAATATATATCTATTTGATAATATAGCCATAATAGCCCCTATAAAAACGTAGAAAACTCTATTGAAAGAAAGAGTATGAACATTTCCAGCAATGGCAGCTGAACCAATAGCTGATATAGTAACAAATATTGTGGAGTATTTATATTTATTAATATATCCATTCAGATATCCTGCCAGCATGATAATCATTGTTCTACTAGTTGGATCTTGGAAGATACTAAATAAAATAATTATGCAAATAGAACCAATAATAGTAGCAAATAGTCTATCCTTAGTTTTAGAATGTGAAGTTTCATATATAGGAGTAGTAAGTGCTAATATAGTAAATAAAATCCATCTACCTTCAGTTAAATTAAAATAATCAACTAAGAAAGCTCCAACAGCTATAGTTATACCCACACGCATTCCATAGCAGAATTTTATAGACTTTCTATCAAATAAAAATGACTTTATACAGCTATTTCTAAATATATTTGTATATTCATGGCTAATATTAACTACGTTAAAATGTTTCACATCTAACTTTCTCAGATTATCTAAGGTATCTGATAATAAAAGCATGCTATCTAAAACTTGAAGATTCAACAAATCATTTATATTTTTTTCTTCACATATTTTTAATAAATCATCCACATATTTAGAGGATGGGCATGATTTATTATCAAGAGTTAATTTTACATCAATTATGAGTTCTTCTAAGGTTGATAATATATTTTTATCAATTGAATTAATATTTTTTCTATCTAGTAAAGTGCTTATACTTTCTAGTGAAATAGAAAGATTTAATTTTAAACGACCTTCAAAAGTTAAATAATAGTTATACTCTCTTTTGTCATAAACCATTATTCTAAACTTATCTATTGAATCATGTATCATTTGGTTAACTTCTATATCATTTATATTTTCTTTATTATGAATTTTATCAGTTATTAAATCACAGACATTATGTAATAATTTATTCCCAGATTTATGTAATTTATTTTTGTTTACTATAAGCTGAGATAATATTATAACTATTGCTCCAACAGCTAATGATAATAATCTGATTGGTAATTTATCATAAGATACAGGACTACTAAGTATAAAAAGATATTGCAAACTAAAAGGAAGATATATAGAGCTTCTTAGGGTAGAGCAAAAAATATAACTTATGAAGAATAATATTGCAAAGTTAAGTAATATTCCTAAGTACATATTTTCACTGGCGAAATGAGCTCCAATACCAATTAATAAGTTTATACATAATAACCTCAATGTATTTTTTACAGGTGATAAAGTTAAATCTCTATCTAATAACATTAACACTGCTGTTATTGTTGTTACTCCTATTAAAGTATTTTCTTCACCAAATATTGATTTAAAAATTACTATGAAGGTTATAATAAATAGAAACAGAATTGTTTTAGATATCACTAGATCTTTATTAATTTTCATGATTACCTCCTTTTATGATAGTATTAAATTTCACATATACAATTATTATTAGTCAAAATCAAAAATTAATTAATATTAAATTTTAATATTAATTAATTTATAGTAAATAATACTTATAACAATAAAAAATTACTTATTATAAGTATAAATAAATTATGTCAAGTAAACAAATATTAACTGATACAAATTGCAATTATATCATATTTTGTATTTATAAAAAATAGAAGATATGATAAAATGTAGAAATTAGATAAAGAATTCGTTTTGAGTGAAATATAAATAGGAGGAAAGAAATGAAAAATAATGTAACAATAAAAGATGTTGCAAGACTTGCTGGCGTATCTATATCAACTGTTTCAAGAGTTATAAATGATTCAAAGCCAGTAACGGACGAAGTTAAGCAAAGAGTTTTAGATGTAATAAAGGAAACTGGATATGTTCCAAATCCACTTGCTAGAAGTCTTGTAACTAAAAAAAGTAATTTAATAGGAGTTATAATACCTGAGGTTTCAGATTCTTTTGTTAACGAAATATTGAACGGAGTAGAAGCAGTTGCTAAGATGTATGACTATGACATTCTTTTAGTAAATACTTATTCAGATAAGGAACAAGAGTTAGACAGTATAAGATTGCTTAAAACTAAACAAGTTGAAGGTATAGTAATGGTATCATGGATACTTGACGAAGACCATGTTAATTGTATGAAGGAGAGCCGTATACCAGCAGTTTATATAAGTAAAACGGCAAGAAACTTTGATTTATATACAGTAAGCACAAGTAATGAAAATGCTTCTTACGATATGACAAAATACTTAATAGATAATGGCCATAAAGATATAGCATTCATAATGACAAGTATAGATGAAACTATATTAGAAAAAGAAAGAAGAACAGGTTACGAAAGAGCTTTAAAAGATAATAATATAGAAATTAAATCAGAGTTAATAAAGCATGGTAATACTGATTATGAGGGCGGATATAATAGTATGAAAGAACTTTTAGATAACAACATAATACCATCGGCAGCCTTTGTAACAGGAGATGAAGCAGCAGTTGGCGCTATAAATGCTATATTTGATGCAGGTTACAGTGTTCCGGAAGATATATCAGTAGCTGGATTCAATGATACAAAATTAGCGAAAATATATAGACCAAAATTAACTACAGTGTTCCAACCGCTATTCGATATGGGGGCAGTTTCAATAAGGGCTTTAATCAAACTTATAAATGGTGAAGAGCTTGATGATAAGAAAATAGAACTTCCATATCAAATAATGGAGAGACAAAGTGTTAAGTGTAAAAAATAATACATAAAATATATTTTAAGTACATTATCAATTTATGATGATGTATTTTTTTTATGATTTGACGCATATTTATATGGAAAAAATTAGAAGGTATCTTTAAGGAATATGTAGAATATCTATCTAATGGAGATTATTTAACAAGCCTTTTATAATAATTATAGAAATTATTAATTTCCATCAACTTTTAGGTAAAAAGAATCGTAGGTTCTGTTGACATGATTAAATCAAATTTTTATTAAATTTTATAAATAATAATATTAAGGGTTGTGGGAGGTTTATATGAAAAAAATAATAATCAATGGTAATAGCTTAACATTAGAAGACTTAATTAATGTTGCAAGACATAATTATCCAGTTGAAATAAGTGAGTCTGCTTTAGAGAAAGTTAAAGTATCTAGACAAATAGTGGATGATATTGTTGAAGCTGGTCAAATATCTTATGGTATAACAACTGGTTTTGGAAAATTCTCTGATGTAGCTATATCAAAAGATGACTGTAAAGTACTGCAAAGAAATCTTATAATGTCTCACTCTTGTGGAGTTGGAAATCCTTTAAGTGAAGAAGTAGTAAGGGCCATGATGGTTTTGAGAACAAATGCTTTATCAAAGGGGTATTCAGGCGCTAGACCAGAAACTCTTGAAGTATTGACTCAAATGTTGAATAAAGGTGTTCATCCAATAGTTCCTGAAAAAGGTTCACTTGGTTCTTCAGGAGACTTAGCTCCTTTATCTCACATGGTACTAACTATGTTAGGACTAGGAGAAGCAATTTATCAAGGTAAAAGAATGGATTCAAAAGAAGCTATGGAGAAGGCAGGAATTAAACCTCTAGAATTTTTATCTGCTAAAGAAGGTTTGGCACTAATAAATGGTACACAATGTATGACTGCTATTGGTGCTATAACTGTTTATGATGCATTAAATTTAATGAAAACAGCTGATATATCTCTTTGCTTAACAATGGAAGCATTAAATGGTATAACTTGTGCTATGGATGAAAGAGTTCATTTAGTAAGACCTCACAAAGGCCAATTTAATACTGCAAAAAATGTATTAACTATGGTAGAAGGTAGTGAAATGGTAACTGAACAAGGTGATCTTAGAACTCAAGATGCTTATTCTTTGAGATGTTCACCACAAATACATGGAGCTAGTAAAGATGCATTAGAATATGTAAAAGAAAAATTAGAAATAGAAATGAACTCAGTAACTGATAACCCAATCATATTCCCAGGAGAAGATCAAAAGATAATATCTGGCGGTAACTTCCATGGTCAGCCAATGGCTTTAAGTTTTGATTTCTTAGGAATAGCTCTATCAGAATTAGCTAATATATCTGAAAGAAGATTAGAAAAAATGGTAAATCCAGCTCTTAGCTATGGATTGCCTGCATTTTTAGTAAATCACGGAGGATTAAACTCTGGATTTATGATAGTTCAATATAGTGCTGCATCTTTAGTATCAGAAAATAAAGTTTTAGCACATCCTGCAAGTGTTGACTCTATACCATCTTCTGCAAACCAAGAGGATCATGTTTCTATGGGTACAATAGCTGCAAGAAAAGCTAGAGATATAATGGATAATGTTAGAAAAGTTATTGCTATGGAAATATTAACAAGTGTTCAAGCGATAGATTTAAGAGGAAAGAAAAAATTAGGAGTAGGTACAGAAGCTGCTTATAGAATAGTTAGAGAACATACTCCTTTCATAGATAAAGATAGAATAATGTACAAAGATATAAATATTTGTGAAGATTTAATAAAAGATAACTTATTAGTTGAAGCTGTTGAAGAAGCTTTAGAACAAGAAATATTATTATTTGAAGATATAGAAGCAAGCAAAGCATTATCATATTAATCAAAATATATTTTTATTAAAGGGGAGTTCAAGATGGAAAAGACTATTAATTTAGAAAATAATCAAGGATTTACAAATAAAGATATAAATGGAGCAATGACTATAAAGTTAACTGAAATACCAAAGGAAATACCTAAATTTGAAGAAGGTATAAGAAGAGCTCCAAGAAGAGAAGCCAAACTAAGCAATGCTGATATAAAATTAGCTTTGAAAAATGCTTTAAGATATATACCTGAGGAGTATCATGAAGAATTAGCTCCTGAATTTTTAGATGAATTAATGACAAGGGGAAGAATTTATGGATATAGATTTAGACCAGAAGGAAAACTTGTAGGTAAATCGATAGATGAATATAAGGGTAATTGTACAGAGGGAAAAGCTTTCCAAGTTATGATAGATAATAACTTAGATTTTGATGTAGCGCTATATCCTTATGAATTGGTTACTTATGGAGAGACAGGCCAAGTATTCCAAAACTGGATGCAATACCAATTGGTAAAAAAATATTTAGAAGTATTAACTCAAGATCAAACTTTAGTAATACAATCAGGTCATCCTGTTGGACTATTTAAATCTAAACCAGATGCACCAAGAGTAATACTTACAAACTCACTTATGGTAGGTATGTTTGATAATCAAGAAGATTGGAAAAGAGCAACTGCAATAGGTGTGGCCAATTATGGTCAAATGACTGCTGGTGGATGGATGTACATAGGTCCACAAGGTATAGTCCATGGAACTTATTCAACTATCTTAAATGCAGGTAGATTAAAACTTGGAATACCACAAGACAAAGATTTAACTGGAAGATTATTCGTTACTTCTGGTCTTGGTGGAATGAGTGGTGCCCAAGGTAAAGCAGTAGAAATAGCTGGTGGAGTTGGTATAATAGCTGAAGTTGATTATTCAAGAATAGAAACTAGATATACTCAAGGATGGGTAAGTAAGGTTGCTGAAACTTGTGAAGAAGCTTTCAAACTAGCTCACGAAAAAATGGAAGCAGAAGAACCTTGCGCTATAGCTTATCATGGTAATATAGTTGATTTGCTTCAATATGCGGTAGACAACAATATTCATATAGATTTATTATCTGACCAAACTTCTTGTCATGCAGTATATGACGGAGGATATTGTCCACAAGGAATAAGTTTTGAAGAAAGAACAGAACTTTTAGCTAATGATCCGGAAAAATTTGCTACTTTAGTAAATGAAACCTTAAGAAAGCATTTTGAATTAATAAAAATATTACATGATAGGGGAGTTTACTTCTTTGATTATGGAAATAGTTTTATGAAGGCAGTATATGATGCTGGATGCAAAGAAATTTCTAAAAATGGAGTAGATGAAAAAGATGGATTCATATTCCCATCTTATGTGGAAGATATTTTGGGGCCACAATTATTTGATTTTGGATATGGACCATTTAGATGGGTATGTTTAAGTGGTAAACATGAAGATTTAGTGAAAACAGATGAAGCTGCTATGAGCTGTATAGATCCAGATAGAAGATATCAAGACAGAGATAACTGGATTTGGATAAGAGATGCAGTTAAAAATAATTTAGTGGTTGGAACTCAAGCAAGAATACTATATCAAGATGCGATGGGAAGAACTAATATAGCACTTAAATTCAATGATATGGTAAGACGTGGAGAAATAGGACCAGTTATGATGGGTAGAGATCACCATGATGTATCAGGAACAGACTCTCCATTTAGAGAAACTTCTAATATAAAAGATGGAAGTAATATAATGGCTGATATGGCTACTCATTGTTTCGCAGGAAACTGTGCAAGAGGTATGAGCTTAGTTGCTCTTCACAATGGTGGCGGAGTTGGAATAGGTAAATCTATAAATGGTGGATTTGGTATGGTACTAGATGGTTCTCAAAGAGTAGATGATATACTTAGAACTTCAATGCCTTGGGATGTTATGAGTGGAGTTGCTAGACGTGCTTGGGCTAGAAATGAAAACTCTATAACAACTGTTATGGAATATAACAAAATGTGTGAAGGAAAAGATCACATAACTCTACCATTCTTAGTAAATGAAGATTTAATAGAAGAAGTTGTCGGGGATAAGGAATTCGAATAAAAATTTAAACTATGAATAGACATTGAATATAAATAAAAATTTGAATATTAATCTTATAGATTGAATAGATAAAAATGAAGGCTTTAAATAAAAGTAAAGCCTTCAAGTGAATTTATTAATAGCTAAATAAAAATAGCTTAAATATTTATAAAAACAGGGGGTAAAAGGACATGGCAATAGTACAATGTGTTCCAAATTTTAGTGAAGGTAGAGATTTAGAAAAAATAGAAAAGATAGTAAGTCCTTTAAGAGGAAAAGCAGGAGTAAAATTACTTAACTATGAAGCTGATAAAGATTATAACAGAGTTGTAGTTACAGTAATAGGAGAACCACAAGCTGTTAAAAATGCTATCTTTGAAGCAATAGGGGTAGCTAAAGACGTGATAGATATGAATGTTCACAAAGGTCAACATTCAAGATTTGGAGCAACAGATGTGTGTCCATTTATACCAATCAAAGGAATGGATATGGATGACTGTGTAAAACTTGCAAAAGAACTGGGAGATATGGTAGCAAAAGAATATGAAATACCAGTATTTTTATATGAAGCTGCTGCAACAAAACCTGAAAGAGAAAACCTTGCAACTGTAAGAAAAGGTGAATATGAAGGTTTAGATGCTAAATTTGAAGATGCTGCGTGGGCTCCTGATTTTGGAAAAGCTAAAAAACATCCAACTGCTGGAGCTGTAGCTATTGGAGCTAGAAAACCTCTTATAGCTTATAACATAAATTTAGACACTCCAAATATAGAAATAGCTAGTAAGATAGCAAAAACTATAAGACATTCAAGTGGAGGATATAGATTTATAAAAGCAGGTCCAGTAGAAATACCTGAGAGAAACATAACTCAAGTTACTATGAACCTAACTGATTACAGTAAAACAGCAATGTATAGAGCATTTGAAGCAGTAAAAATGGAAGCTAGAAGATACGGTGTAAATGTAACAGGTAGTGAGATAGTTGGACTTTGCCCTATGGAAGCTTTAATAGATGTTGCTGCATATTATTTAGGTTTAGAAAATTTCTCATTAGACAAAGTATTAGAAACAAGTTTAATGGAGTAATTTTGCAATTAATATATTACTGATAAATATTAATGAGGTATAAATATGAAGATAGATTTAATCATAAAAAATATTGGTAAGCTTGTAACTATGCAAGGTTCATTTTTTCCTAGGATAGGAAAAGAAATGAATAAATTGGATATTATTGAAAATGCTTATATAGCAATATCTAGCGGTGAAATATATGAAGTAGGAACTGGAGAAGATTATTTAAAACTAGTTGATGAACATACTAAAATTGATGATGCTAATGGACTGTTAGTTACACCAGGATTAATAGATTCACATACTCATTTAGTTCATGGAGGTTCTAGAGAAAATGAATTTTCTAAAAAATTAAATGGAGTGCCTTATATACAAATACTTCAAGAAGGTGGAGGAATTTTAAGCACAGTTAATTCAACTAAAAATGCTACTTTTGATGAATTATATGATAAGGCTAAGAAAAGTTTAGATAGAATGCTAGAGTTTGGTGTAACTACTGTGGAAGAAAAAAGTGGTTATGGATTAGAACTGGATACAGAGATGAAACAATTAGAAGTTGCTCATAAATTGCATGAAAATCATCCAGTTGATCTAGTACATACTTTCCTTGGCGCTCATGCTATCCCACCGGAATATAAGGGAAATAATGAAGCATATATTAAACTATTAGTGGAAGAAATTATGCCGAAGGTGAAGGAATTAGATCTTGCTGAGTTTTGTGATGTATTTTGTGAAGAAGGAGTATTTTCTGTTGAAGAAAGTGAATACATCCTAAGTAAAGCAAAAGAATTAGGCTATAAACTAAAAATACATGCTGATGAAATAGTTCCAATAGGTGGTGCTGAATTAGCAGCAAGACTTGGCTGTGTATCTGCAGATCACTTAATGGCTGCCAGTGATGAAGGATTACAAGATATGTCTAAAAAAGGTGTAATAGCAAATATCCTTCCAGGTACGTCATTTAATCTAAATAAAAAATCTGCTGATGGCAGAAAGATGATAGATATGGATGTTCCAGTTAGTTTATCAAGTGACTACAATCCAGGTAGCTGTCCAAGTGAAAACATACAGTTTGTAATGCAACTTGGATGTTTAAATTTAAAAATGACACCAAATGAAGTATTAACTGCTGTAACTATAAATGCAGCTCACTGTATAGATAGAGCAAATGAAATTGGTTCTATTGAAGTTGGTAAAAAAGCTGATATAGCTATATTTGATGCTCCTAATGTGGAATATTTAATGTATCACTTTGGAATAAACCACATAGATAGAGTTTATAAGGAAGGTAAACTTGTAGTAGAGAATAAGCATGTAGTTTACTAAACTCCAAATATAGAATTACAGTAAAGTAATAAAATTAAGTTTGTATAAATAATAATTAGATAAGAATAAATTATTGTTAAAGAATTTTATATAGGGGGAAATCAATGAAATTAATAGATATGACTGTAGATAACTTTGTAAAAGAAGTTGACTCTAACTCACCTGCACCAGGAGGAGGGTCAGTAGCAGCTCTAGCTAGTGATATAGGTGCAGGTTTGGCTAGAATGATGGCACATCTAAGTTTTGGAAAGAAAAAATATGAAGCTTTAGATGAAAATATAAAAGAAGAATTTAAAACTAGATTTGATAATTTAGGAGATATAAGAGAAAAATTGAATGAATTAGTTGATGAAGATACAAAATCTTTTAATGCATTTATGAAAGCTCTTAAAATGCCAAAGGATACTTTCAAAGAAATTATGGAAAGAAATAAAGCTTTAGCTGATGCAACTTTATATTCTATACAAGTTCCATATCAAACAGCAACATTATCTCTACAAGCTATGAAAGAATTAGAGTTTTTGATGGATAATGGTAACCAAAATGCAATAACAGATATAGGTGTTGGAACTCTAATGCTATGCACAGGTCTAGAGGGAGCAATATTAAATGTTAAAGTTAATTTAATGGGGCTTGAAGATAATAATATACGTGAAACATATAGTGAAGGTTGTGCACATATGTTAGCAGAAGGCAAGGAAATCAGAGATAGATTAATGACTAAAGTTCATGAAAGAGTAGAAGGATAATTTAATATTATTTTTTTTAAGGCGCTCAATTTTTGAGTGTCTTTTTTTAGTTGTAAGGAAATTATGATTTATCTGATTTGTAGATAAATATAATTCCAGACATATTAGCTTTGAGCAACGGGCGAAGTTGTTGGAGGCATGAAACAGCGTGCTCACACAGTGGGCTTAAAGTGAAGCACCCATGCAGTGGCTTAAGCAAAGCGAATTTTCTTATTAGCATGAACATTACAGTATTGTAAATTGTATGAATCCTTCCATATATTTATAATTAAATTATAGACAAATAAAATAAGGGGGATTTAAGTGAAAAAATATATTTTACCAGGAGTATTAGTCATATTTTGCTCAATAATTATTTACCAAACTTATTATTTAAAAACTATAAAAGATGAATTAAGAGTAGTGAGAGAAGAGTTAGTAAACACAAAAGTTGAGTTACAGCAGGATATTAACAGTTCAATACAAGATACGTTAAATGAAGAATTGGCAAAATCTCATATGACTAAAGATGTAAAATTTAAATTTATTAAGAATCAAAAAGAGGGATATGAGTTAAATGTAAGGGTAGAAATGAAGGAATTAAAAACAGACTCAAAGATACTATTTATGTATAAGGATGCAAGCTCAAATGAGTGGCAACAATTAGAATTGAATAAAATATCAGAATTATCATACATAGGTAACTTTCTTTTACCTTATGATAAAACTTATGAATATAAAGTAGTAACAAAAGGGATTACATCTGAAAGTGGTGACATTGAAACTATTGAAAAGTATGAATTTATGCCACCATCTCCTGAATGTAGTTGGGGCTATAATGAAGAAGGTATATATTTTAGTTCATACCCTGATAGAAGCACTCAAGAAATAGATAATAAGATAAAAAAATTACAAGTGATAGTTTCTCATAATAAAAAAGAAAAAATTTATAATTGTAAGTACAAGGAAGAAGAGGCATATGGAGAAAATAATGAAGTTGTAGATGAATTTAAGTATTATGAACTAGAGATACCTAAAAAAGATTATAATGGAAAATTAGATTATATAAAGATGAAAGTTACTTACGAAAATGGAATGATTGACATAATTAATGTTACAGATAATGAAATGAAAGCAGAATAGAATAATAATTTATTCTACTTTGAAAGTGTTAAAAAAATAAATATTTTGTGATTTTATCATATTTGTAAACAAGAAAGATTATGAATTGTCTAATAATTTAATAAAAATTTTATAAAGGGAAATAATTTATGAAAAATAAAAAATGAATTACTAAATCTAGCTGAGAACGGTTTATTAATAGATTTTAATAATCTTCTAAAACTAAATAATTCAATTGAGATACCTATATATTGTATAGATAAATTTATTGATATGGATGATATGTATAATGATCTACAATGTCATATTAATCGAGCCAAATATTCAGCTCATTTAGTTCATAAAAATAAAAAAATGAGTTATTGATTATGTTGTTGAAAACTAAAAAATTTAGATATTTTATTAATGTAACTATAACAATATTATTGTTAATTATTAAGCTGTTTAGGGGGAGATATAATATGAAAAAACTAATGATTTTAATTACATTACTAACAACTTTTATTATTACAGGATGTACACAAATAAAAGATTTTCAAATCGAATATGAGGAGTTATCTGAAGAACAATATGAACTATTAACATTAACAGGTAACAGAATACTTAAGTATAATTTGAAAAATTTACCTAACGACAAAAATTATGAATTAAAATTAGTATATGAAGTTTATAAAAATAATAAAAAAATTAAAGAAGAAGATATAATAGGTATGGCATATGGGCCTACTAATGAAGATATAAATAATATTATATTAGAAATAAATATTCAAGATAATAAAATAAGATGTATTTCAGGACAGAACGGTGAAGCTTATTCTTCTATTGACATAGAAGAAAATATAGAAAACCTATCATATCAATATTTTAGTAAAACTACTAAAATAAACTTAGGAGACGAGATATATCTATTCCATGGGATGGAAGAAGGAAAAAATGGATTTAAAATTTCAGATTTAGGATTATTATCTGAAGAAGATAAAGATAGCTATGTTAAAGATAATGAATTGAACGTATTTTTAAAATTAATATGTGAAAAAAATTAGATTATTTAAAATATGATACTATTATTTATCAATATCATAAAATTTTAACTATATGGTAGCTACCTTAAAGTTTTAAATAAAAAGAAAATATTAAAAATATTAATTGAACTGCACCCTTTGTGTGGAACAATATAAAACAACCTAGGCTACCTTTTTCTTGTATTTTACAGGAGAAAGATAGCCTAATTTTGCTTGTATTCTTTCTTTGTTATAATAATCTATA
>NZ_JACRYU010000021.1 GCF_014333445.1 Terrisporobacter mayombei
ATAAAAGTTGTTACCTGCTCAGACTAATCATTATCTGAATATCTGGCTTGGTTTGTTTGTGTTTAATTCTTAAAGAATTAATTTATTGTTAACCTACTGTTTAATTTTCAAAGTTCTTATTTCTTTCGACTTATTTATCTTATCAAGTTTGTTGAGCTTTGTCAACAACTTTTTTTAATAAGTTTTTCCGTCCTTTCTAGTATTTCTCAAGGACAAGTATTACTATACCATATCAAAATTATATCGTCAATATTTTTATTTTTTATTTTTCAAATATATAAAATTATTTTAACCATTTATATTATTTACTATACTATGATAAATATGAAATTTATTTTCACGACAAAAATTCCATTCGCTATCTATCAACTTTGTCATTAGTTTCATCTATAACATTCTATCTTTATTTTATATTCTGTACCTATCATTTATTTTGATTATATAAATCAATCCTTTTAGCTTAATTTGATCAAAACATTTTATAAGATACATTTTACTTAGTGTAAAATATTTTATTTACATACTTGAATTGTATTTCAAACCAATATAGTTTAGCTAATTATTTATGTATCTCATCATATATAATATAAATCTACATATCTCTGTTTATAAAAATAAAATATTTTAAATAATAGAAAAGCTTTAATTGCATATAACAACTAAAGCTTTTATTTTTATCTCATAACTCTCATGGCATTTAAGACTGCGATTAATGCAACACCTACATCTGCAAATACAGCTTCCCACATGCTTGCCATACCTAATGCTCCAAATATCATAACAATTACTTTTATTCCTAAAGCAAATATAATATTTTGCCATACTATTTTATAAGTTTTTTTAGATATTTTTATACTTTGAGCTATTTTACTTGGTTCATCAGTCATTATAACTACATCTGCTGCTTCTATTGCTGCATCTGAGCCTAGTCCACCCATAGCAATACCCACATCAACACGAGCAAGTACAGGAGCATCATTTATTCCATCACCAACAAATGCAATCTTTTCTTTTTCACTTCTACCAATATATATTTCTTCTATTTTTTCAACTTTTTCATTCGGTAATAAATTAGAAAATACTTTATCTATTTTTAATTTAGACGCAACTTCATCAGCGACTTTTTTATTATCACCTGTTAACATTACAGTTTGTTTAATCCCCTGAGATTTTATTTCTCTTATAGCTTCTTGACTATCAACTTTTATCTTATCAGATATTACTATATATCCTTTAAATTCATTATTTACAGCTATATAAACAACTGTCCCTATCTCTTTTGTATTTTCAAAATCTACGTTATTAGCTTTCATTAATTTTTCATTGCCAGCTAATATATAATCATCTTCATATTTTACTCTTATACCATAAGCAGCGATTTCTTCATATTCATCAATTTTATTTAAATTAACTTCTTTATTATAGTACTCTAATATAGATTTGGCTATTGGATGATTAGAATTAGCTTCTGCTATAGAAGCATATTCCATTAGTTTTTCTTCCGATATCCCAACTGAATTTACTTTTACAACATCAAATACACCTTCTGTAAGAGTACCTGTTTTATCAAATACTACTGTATCAACATATCTTAATGCTTCTAAATAGTTGCTTCCTTTTATTAATATTCCATTTTTAGAGGCAACCCCTATACCACTAAAATAACTTAAAGGTATAGATAGCACTAAAGCACATGGACAAGATACTACTAAGAAAATTAATCCTCTGTGTACCCACTCAGCAAATGATGCTCCAGGTACAAATAATGGTGGTAATATTGATATTAACACTGCTAATACAACTACTATAGGAGTATAATATCTTGAAAATACAGATATAAAGTTTTCTGTTTTAGATTTTTTACTACTTGCATTTTCAACAAGATCTAATATTTTAGAAACTGTAGATTCAGAGAAATCTTTAGTAACTTTTATAGTTAATAAAGCATTTTTATTAATAAATCCTGATAATAAATCATCACCTGCATTTACACTTCTAAGAACTGATTCACCTGTAAGAGCTGATGTATCAACCATAGAATTACCTTCTACTACTACACCATCTAGCGGAACTTTCTCTCCTGGCTTAACTACTATAATATCACCAATTTCAACTTCTTCTGGATCTACAACTTTTATAGAATTTGCCACTTTTAAATTGGCTACATCTGGTCTTATTTGCATTAAGTCCGAAATAGATTTTCTTGATTTACCAACTGCAAGTTCTTGTAAATATTCTCCTATTTTATAGAATAACATTACTCCAACAGCTTCTGATGATTCTCCGATTATAATCGCACCTATTGTAGCAACCGTCATTAAGAAGTTCTCATCAAATACTCTACCTTTTGTGATATTTCTTAATGCTTTATATACAACATCTCCACCTACTATTAAATAAGAAACAAGAAAAATAATTAATGAATACTTACTATTAACTCCCATAGCTTCCTCTACAAAAGCAAATATAAACACTAATGCACCTATAATTATTTTTATAGATTCTTTCTTACTATTGTCTTCTTTAGGATTCGATATTTTATTACCTTGACTATTTTGTTTTTTATCTTCTTTACTAGATATACTTATCTCTAATCCTTGTTCTATATTATTTATTGTATCTATAACATTTTTAATAACATCGTCTTCATTGTAAGATTCAATTTCTATTGATAACTTTTTATTAATAAAATTTAAATTAGCTGATTTTATCCCATCTAATAAAGCTACCTTTTCATTTATCACTTCTGCACAATGAGCGCAATTAAGTCCTCCTAATGTTAGTTCTTTTTTATTAGATTTATTTATTTTTTTATCATTTATTAATTCAATATCAAGCCCTGGCTCTACATCATTAATTACATCAATTACATTTTCAATAACAATATTTTCATTATCAGAATCTATCTCTATTGATAATTTTTTATTCACAAAATTTAAGTTAGATTTTTTTATACCGTCTAATAAAGATACTTTATCATTTATCACTTCTGCACAATGAGCACAGCTAAGCCCCCCTAGAATTAACTCTCTTTTGTTAGATTCTTTTGTAATTTTATTTATAACTTCAATGTCTAATCCTGGTTCTATACTGTTAATTAAATTAATAACTTCATCTATTATATCTTCTTCATTTTTACAAGCATCTATTTGTAACGTTAACTTTTTACTGATAAAATTAATATTACTTGCTTGTACACCATCTATATTTTTTACAGTATCACCTATAACTTCTGCGCAGTGAGCACATGTTAAACCACCAAGCATAAGTTCTTTTTTCACTAAAACTGCTGTTGACATATACCCTCTCCTCCTAACGGCTATAAGTTTCTTCTATATGGCATAATCCACAATTAAAAATTTGATTTATATGATTATCGTCTAACGAATAATAAACTACTTTTCCTTCTTTTCTAAATTTGACTAATCTAGCTTGTTTTAGAACTCTCAACTGATGAGATATTGCTGACTGAGTCATATTTAAAAGGTCCGCTATATCACATACACACATTTCTTCCTGAAATAATGCATAAATTATTTTTATTCTAGTTGTATCCCCAAATACTTTAAATAACTCTGCTAAATCGTAAAGTTTTTCATCTTCAGGCATTTCATTTTTAATTTTACCAACTACATCCTCATGTATAAAGCAAGATTCACAACCTTTAATTGTATCGTTCATCTAACATTCCTCCATTTCATATCTATAACATATGAACAATTATTCATATGTTTATATTATGTCATTTCTGTATTTTGTGCAACAGTTTTAATAAATATTTTTTAGTTTTTTTACTTTTTTTAAACACTCATATCTCATTCTTTTAATAATATATATATTAGTAGTACTAATAAAAAATAATTAGAAGGGAGAGTAAGTTTTAAAATGAATTATAATATGTATCAAAATAGAAATGATAATATAGATCCAAACTATATATATCCTCAACCATATATAGACCCTCTTATGTATATGAATCCTTATAATATGAACGGTGTTCCTATGCAAAACGCAAATCCTAATAATATGAATAGTTCTAACAATTTAAATAATGATGGTATGAACAATGGCTACTCAACATACTCAAATCAGTACGTAGAATACCCTCAATTAACTCCATATGATACTATGACAGATAATAATACAAACGAAACTTTAGATAATACTAACAATAACACAAGCCCTAACGTAAATAACAACAATATGAATAATACTAATAATCCAAATAATTTAAATAATGCCGGTAATAACATGAATAATATTCCAAATAATAATATGGGGAATGCTATGAATAATAACATGAACAACGGAATGAGCAATTCAATAGGTAATAACATACCCGTTATTCCTATGATGCCACAAAATATGATGTATCCTGGCATGTACCCACCAAACATGATGTATCCTGGCATGTACCCACCAAATATGTTTTATCAAGGTATGATGTATCCTAATCTAATGTATCCTTATATTATACCTAATATACCAGCAGTCAATATGGAAGAGTTCGATGAGGAAGAAATGTAAATCAAAAATATTTTAAATTTATTAATATTTATTTTTAATATAAATCCCCTATTTTTATGGGGGGTTATTTATTTTTTATTTTTTTTCAAAAAAGTGTTATAAAAATCTTTATTCTGTCTACAATACATAATGTATTCCTCATAATATTCCCCCAATATTATAAATACAAAAAGGGCAATCTAGTTTAACTAGCATTGCCCTTCTTTGTTTACTCAAAATTGAAATTATATATAAGACCTAAATGAAAACATTAATTTAAGAAATCCTCAAAATCATCAGAACCAGATTCTACAAAATCGTATAATACATTTTCTTCAAAGAAATAACTATCCATTGTATTTAGATGATCTTTGTATTTAGTTAAAAGAAGTTTATTAATGTATTTTCTATCTTTTTCAGAATATGTACCTACAAAAAATTCATTTCCAATCTGATAATAAATTGATTTTATATCATTATTAATCACATATACATTCTGTTTAACATGATTATTATTAAAATTAAATCTTGTGAAAAATACACCTTCTTCCATATCGCTTTTTAACATAAAAGGATTATCATAGTAAAATTCTTGTAAGAATTTTTCTTTTCTATTTAATTCATAAATATCAATGTATTCTGGTTTAGATATCTCATCAAAAACTTCGAAATCATACATAGGTTCCTTATCAGTTACTAATAATGATTCTATTTTAAAATCATCTTTATCTTTAGATATATTAAAAGCTATCTTACAAGTATAATATCCATCTTCATCTTCATATAAAGCTTCACTAATATACACTCCATTACCTCTATCTATAACCTTATTTTTTAATAATGCTCCATTTATTTTTGTTATATGATTATTAGATATTTCTTCGCTATTAGAGAAATACTTTAAACTTTCTCTATCTCTAGCAATAAATCTCATAGTCATATAATTTATAAACTCTACACCGCTCTCTATTTTTTTACATATAATAGGATACACTTCATCTAGTGTTAGATCAGATTTAAAATTTTCTATGATATCTATATATTCATCTACATTTCCTGGAAGTTCCTTACTGTATTGAATATTTTTGTTTCCAAAGTGATTTATTAAAAATAAAGCAACTTCTTCTTTTACTAATATTCTACTTTCACCAAGTCCTCCCATAAGTCTTTCTTCTTCCCTCATAGCTTCTTTTGTTGTAGGATTTTTTAAACTTACATAATCAGCAATTCCTAATCCTTCTCCATCTAATAAAAAATATTGGTATATATTTTCTTCTTTTTTCTCATATTTTATAATAAGACCCATACTTCCCATGAGTCTAGATTTTGTTATTTTGGCATAATCAAATGTCATAAGTTCACATCCTTAATTTGTAATAATCATTTATTAATTTAAATATATTTTATGTAATATTTATAATTATAGTTTACAACAAAATCAAATTTTATAATATAATAAAGTAAATACTTATATGAGGTGATTCAATGAAAAATATAGGAGCTTTTTTTGATATTGATGGAACAATTTATAGAGATTCTCTTATGGTAGAACATTTTAAAAAGCTTATTAAATATGAGATTGTAGATCAAAAAGCTTGGGTTGCCCATGCTAGGGATACATTTTTAGATTGGGATAAAAGACAAGCTAATTATGATGACTATCTTGATGAAATATGTGATTTATATGTTAAGTCATTACAAAACGTAGATAAATCAGGAATTGATTTTACTAGTGATCAAGTTATTGCTTTAAAGTCAGAGCGTGTTTATAAATATACACACTCAAGAATAAAATGGCATTTAGAAAATGGACATAAAGTTATTTTTATATCTGGAAGTCCAAGCTTTTTAGTGGAAAAGATGGCTAAAAAATATAATGCAACAGATTACGCAGGTAGTGAATATATATTTGAAGACGGTAAATTTAACGGAACTGTCATACCTATGTGGGACTCAAAAAGTAAAAATATTGCTATAGATACATTTGTAGAAAAGTACGATATAGATTTAAGTCACTCTTATGCCTACGGAGATACCAATGGTGATATTAGCATGCTTAAGCGTGTTGGACATCCTGTAGCAATTAATCCAACTAACGAATTAGTTAATCACATAATAAAAGATGACACTTTAAGAGAGAGAGCTCAAGTAATAGTGGAAAGAAAAGATATAATTTATTCTTTAGATTGCAATGTGAAAAGATTTGAGATAGGCTTATAATATACCAATTGTACGGAGGATGATAACTTGAATATAAACGAAAGAATTTTAAACTTTATTGATATTCTTGGTGACTTAGATAATATAAGCAAAAAATTATATTTGGAATCACCTGAGACCTGGATAGACTTCTCAGACAAAGTTTCTGAACAAAATATAGATGAAATGGTTCTATTTTATGCAAGTAAATATAATTATGTATCTGTATTAAAATTTGTTGAAGAAAACAAAATAATAAATTTAGATGGTCCATCTAGAAATAAACAATTTTCATCTATAAGAAATCATCTTATAGCTGTCTCTAGAGATTATAATAGCATAGATACATACAACTATTTAATAGGTAATTATGAAGAACAAAAAGATACATCTGAAATAGAAAATAATTCTTTAAAAGAACAACAAAATATAAATAGTTATACACCTGTTTTCTTATGTCCTCATTGCAGTTCAAATGTTTTTCAAAGCGGATATAAGATTTTCGAAGAAATAAGCTATAGTTTTTCAAAAGAAAAAAACAAATCCAAAGAAATATCTAGACAAAGGGATAGCAGAGTATTTTGTTGCAATTGTAATTATAATATTGATAATGTATCTATAGAACTATTAGAAAATCTATGTTCTATCCACAACTGTAAAAAATGCGGTAATGATCTAACAGAAATCGGTATAGATGAAAAAATAAAGATGATATTTGATGATAAAAATAAAAAGTTTACTTCTTCAATAAAGACTTATAACTGTCCATCTTGCCAAGAAGAATTAAACGAATATCAAGCAAAATACTTTAATTTGGTATAACCTTATTATTAAGAAGCTTTATTCAATATAATTTATATATAAAATAATTAAAAAGGACTAAAAATATATTGATATATCTTTAGTCCTTTTATTATTTATTAAAAATTATTTTTCGCAATCTGACATTGTAATAATCTATAAATCTAGAATATACATAATCATAAATTATAAATGCCATCTCAAATATCACTATAGTAATAAAGTTAATAGGTATATATATAAAATTCTTTAATATAAAATATGCTATAAAAATCAATATATTTGCTGATATTAATTTCATAATATATTCTATTAAAAAACTTCTATCTTTTTCTATTACATACTTTATCAATCCATAAATACCAAATGTAAAAATATATAATATCCATTGAAATTTGTTAGCCATAACTATAAAACTCAATATTACAGAGGCCATATAAAATATTGTACCTAATTTAGGACCCCACTCCATTATTATAATAGATATAGGTAAAGATGCTAATCCCATAAGGAATAGTGTATTAATAGGTATTACATTAACTAATAATAATAAAATTATATTTAAAGCTAATAAAATACCTCCGTAAGAAATCTTTTTACTCATACTCTTCAACTCCTAGAAACAAGTACACAAATCTCCTCCAAAACACTCACAACATGAATCACAGCAATATAATGTACATAAGTCACTACAACAATCATCTCCACAACAGCAGCAACAGCATCCATTTGAATCATATCGTCTATTCCTATTGTAATTATAAGAACGTTGGTTATAATCGCCTCTATAATTATTATATTGATTGTATGCATTTATATATTCTTTATTGTTAGGTTCCATAAATTTAGCTCTTTTCAAGCAATCTTCACCTTCTTCGTAGTACCCAATATTCATAGCAGATAATCCTCTTAAATAGTACCATTCTCCACATTTATCACTTATACTTTGTAAAAACTCATATGCTCTCTTAAATTCTTTATTCGCTATAAATTTTCTAGCAGTTAAAAATATTTCTTCATCATAA
Organism: Terrisporobacter mayombei; assembly: GCF_014333445.1. Lineage (GTDB taxonomy): Bacteria > Bacillota > Clostridia > Peptostreptococcales > Peptostreptococcaceae > Terrisporobacter > Terrisporobacter mayombei_A. Next base: position 8,532 of record NZ_JACRYU010000021.1, read on the forward strand.
ACATTATTGTACATTGCTTTCACTTCCTTTATTTAATATATTCTTATATCTTAGATATACTCCAGAATAGACTATATTTTCTATTATTCCTCTATTTATTTGTAAATTTAATTTATCTATAGATGATGCTAATAACCCTAGAGATATACTAATTAATTTATCTACCCTAATCTTTAAGTCTTCTCTTTTATTTATATATTCACTAAAAGGATTATATCTTCCTTTTTTATAATCTTCTTCTAAATCTTCATAAGCATCCAGAATATATATGTATTTCCCTATATTAAATCCTATTCTTCTTAAATCATCTTTATATTGGTCTTCTTTATAGGAAAAAATTTCACCCATTATTTCACCAAAAGTATTAGATACCATATCTATATTAGAACTTTCTTCTTTTTCTAACTTATTCAATAGTTTCATTTGTTCTTTTATGATTTCAGACTTCTCCGAATATTTTTCATATGCTAATTTTAATCTTCCTTTATATATATTATAAGCTAAAATATCCTTAATACCCTTATCATCTAATAAATTATCTTCTAATTTATGATGACATAAAATAATATTCATACTTGCTGCATACTCTGTTATTTCATTTATTATCTTCTTTTTCTTTTTAAATGGGCTAACTATACATGTTTCTTCAATTATTTTAGTATTCGGCTTATATAATGATGTAAGAAGTATAATCAAAAATGTAATATCATAATTTAGTCCTAGCCTAGATATTTCTCCATGATTCTTCTTTAAATACCTACATAAACCACAATAGTAACCTTTGTAATTTTCGTACTCTCTAAAAGTTAAATCCATTTTATTTATTCTAACATAACCAAACATTTTCTTACCTTTCTAATTCAAGATATATATTTTAATTATATATTATATACCTTATTATATTCATATCAAATGTAAATCCCTAATTAATATATATAATTTTATTAAAATTATTTAATTTATAAAATTATATATTCCAAAGAGATTTATATTAGCATTATCTTTATTAGTAATAGATATTTCTTTAAATTTAATTAAAATATAAAAAAGAGGTATCTTAAATAGATTTATATCTATTTAAAATACCTCTTTTTCACTTACCTCTTATAAAATGAACCTCATAGATTTATTTTCACTATCTTCTATAGCCAAGACTTGTAAATCCTTATAATTTCTAAAAAGCCATTTTATATCTAACATAATTTGATTAACTTGATTTTTATCGAGATCTCCAATACAATAATCTTCTCTCATCTCTTTAAAATCTTTTGAGACAATAAAATTTTTTATAGCCGTATATGCAATTGTGTTCGGAATACTACTTCCTGTTTCTTTTGAACGCCAACTCCCCCTCATATACATTTTCATATTATATAATTCCCCCAATATAGTTTATTTATATTAGTATTCTAGCAAGTTTAAGCCTTAGTTTATATCTATATATATGACTTTTATAATAGCTTAAAGAACTCTTTTATAATATTATTTCCTTATTAATATTTAAATTAAATGCATATTTACTGAATCATTAAATGAAGCTCAAGATAAATATCAATCGACCTATTATAAACTACAAACCTGTATTTTTATGATTATATATTTTATAATTCATAACAGATATTAATCTTACACTAATAATTACGTTATAATAATATCATTATTTAATAGAATCTTTATAAAAATTAAAAAGTGGCTATAGCACAAACAATAAAAATCGTTGTACAATAGCCACTCTTAATTTATTATATTAACCCTAATAGAGTTTTCTGTGATAATTAAAACTATGCTATATTTTGATTATCTCCAGAATCTTGATCATCTATTACGTATTTTTTCCATTCTTTAACTGTAAATATTGCTAATGCAGTAACGTTTATTCCGCAAAGTACGAATAATAATAAATCAACTGCTTCGAATACAACGTTAGCTCCAAATACTGCTAAAGTACCAGCAGCTATTATTAATGCTAAGTATATTGCTATATTTTTATTTACAGAGTTTTTCTTAAATAACTTAGTTGTATAGTAATAAGAACCTAATATAGTTGTTAATGCAGATAATACTGTAAATGCACATAATACAACTAATCCAAACATACCAGTTACTTCTTTAGCTGTAAAGAAGTACTCAGCTAATCTTTCAGCAGCTCCACCTTCAAATGTTATTAATCCATTGTTTATACCGTAAGATGCTATATAAGAAGTAACAACTATAGAAACTACTACAGTAACTACTGTTGGTATTAAAGATATCATAGCTGCCTCTCTTGGTTGAGTATCAGCTTCTTGAGCTGCCATAGCTAAAGCTCCTAGTCCTGTTTCAGCAGTTTGTAATACTTTTTGCATACCTAATACAAATCCTAACATTATTCCTGAGAATCCGTTAACTGGATTAGTCATACCTTCTAATATATTAGCAAAGTAAGTTGGTATATATCCACCAGTTTTTACAACAAATAGTGTAAAGAATGCAAAATATCCAACAACAGCTGTACCTATCATATAAGTCATAGCTCCCATGAATACCTCATGTTTTTTAGATAAAACTAAAGCGGCAACAACTACTAATACTGGTACAACTATAAATAAATATCTTTGTATTAAAGTAAGATCCATTGACATAAATTCAGAAGTTACTAATTTAGCAACTGAATCTATACCTGAGAATTGGAATCCACCAAATCCAAATACTGCTAATGCAACGAAACATACAGCATAAATCATACCTAATTTAGGTGATATTAAATCTCCTATATATTCTTTTGGTCCTTTACCCATTATTTTTGAGTTTAAAGTTTCAGCATAAGAAACTGGTACCATTATACAAGCACCTATTAAAGCCCATATAGCCATAGCTTCTACATTTACTTCTCCAGATGCAGAGAATTTTGATAACGCACCTAAAACACCTATAATTGCTCCAGTACCTATCATAGCACCTAATGATATTGATGCTGGTCCTATGATGTTTTTAAATTTTAATCCAGCTGGCTTAGTAGCTTTCTTTTGTATCATACCAATAGTTCTGATTGAAGTGAATGCTCCAACGATCAACATGAATGGTAAGAATACTGGCCATACTGCATCAGAAATTCCAGTTATAATTGCTTCTAATTGATGTAACATGTTTTTTCTCCTTTTTGATTTTATTATTGAATTTTATAATTTCTTTTAGTTTAACCTTAAATAAATAAAGATAGTAATAAAAAAACAAGATTAATAGTGTTTAATTTTATAAGCATACATTTACTTTCTTTAGCAAAATGTTTTCATAATTACAAATAGTAATCTTTTTTCCAAAAATTAAAAACTATATCTTGTTAGGTATTACTCACAATTATAAATTGATTTTATCAATAATTATCGATATTTGTCAAGCATTTGTATCTTATTTTAAATAAAATTAAATTTATATTTAAAATATTTTTATAATAAAGATTATTACTAAACATGTATGGATAATTTTACCTACCTATTTATATATAATCCATATTTTAAAATTAAAATTTTATACAAAAAATAATTATTTTTATAATATAATTTAAATTCTTAATATTATTTTATTTATGGTTATTGTATGTTGTATGAATATCTAAAACATGGCAAAGACTATATTTGTTCTATTTTTATGATTTAATTTACTTTTCTGTCATATTATTTCATTTGACGACAATTATTTAATATGATATATTTTTTTATAAAGTTTATTTTTCACAATTTATTATAAAATATTAATAAATTAAAGTTTAAAAATAAACTTAAGAATAAATAACTTATATAGTGTTATGTATTGTTCGCCAACAAATTATAACAAAAAGAGGTACTCATTATGGAAAAAACTCAAAGCAATAAAAAGCAATTTTTCTATGGCTGGGCTATAGTTTTTGGTTGTATGCTTATCCAAGCTGTTCCATTCTCAATCGCAGCTAACTTACAACCTACATTTACAAACTATGTAATGTCTGCAGAAGGATTTACATTAGCTCAGTTTTCATTAATATTTACTATAGGTACAGTAGTATCTGCAGTATGTTCTCCATTTATAGGGAAGCTATATTCTAATCCTAAAGCTAATATAAAATTACTATACGTTATAGGTGTTTTAATATTAGGTGGTGGTTTTGCAGCATTCTCATTAGCTGGAGATAACATATTTATATATTATGGATTATCAATATTAGTTCAAATAGGTTCTGCTATAATATCTGCCATAGGTGTTCCAACACTTATAAATGGATGGTTCGTAGAAAACAAAGGTTTAGCTATGGGTCTTGCATTTGCTGGTGGTGGATTAGGTAATATGTTCCTTCAATTATTAGCAGGAAAATGGCTTCCTACAATAGGATATAAGGCAACTTACTTAAGATTTGGTATAATAGCTATAGTTGTAGCTTTACCAATAGCCCTTTTCATATTAAGATTGCCAAAATCTCAAGATGAATTAGCCGCTAATGTTTCTAAGAAGAAAAAAGATTCTACTGATACTGTATCTACGAAATGGGGATATTCTTTTGCAGAAGTTACTAAAATGAAACATTTCTGGATATTCGCTATTTCATTCTTATTTGTAGGATTATATGTAGGTGGTATGGTGTTACAATTTATCCCATACTTACAAACATTAGAATCACAAGGAGTATTCTTATTAGGATCTGCTACAGTTGCTGCTTCATTTGGTTTCTTCTCAATGTTTGGTAACTTATTTGGTGGTCTATTATTTGATAAATTAGGAATAACTAAATCACTATCTTTAGCTGGTTTATTAGTTATAGCTAGTGGATTATCATTAATATTTGTTCCTCAAGTAAATGTTCTTGGGTACGTATTCGCTATATGTATAGGTATAGCTATGTATGCTTATATAATAGGTCCTTCTTATTTAACAGGTGCTTTATTTGGAAATAGAGAATTTGGTACTATATTAGGTATAGTTCAAATATTCTTTGCCGCTGGATTTGGTATTGGTACTACATTATTCGGTGTGGTTGTTGATATGGCTGGATTTAACGCTGGTTGGATATCAACTATAATATATGCACTAATAGCATACGCTGGATTATTAACATCTACTGGCTTTATAATAAAACACAACAAAGAAATAAATGTACATGAAAGTAAAAAAATAGCTTAATTGTATTTAAAAAAGAGTTGTCTAGATTAATAGACAACTCTTTTTTTATAACAAATTGTAACTTTTACATTTTTATGAAATACTTATTTATAATGATATCACTTTACTCATTAATTGATTACTTCTTTTTATAAATAAATCTAATTCTTCTGCATTTAATTCTTTATTAGATAATAAAGCTAAATCAACTATCTGATTACATATCACATTTATATCTTCTTTTTTATATTCATTATCTTTTAAAGATAAAAGTTTTTTAACTAATGGATTATTTTTATTAATTACTAGTGTTTTTTCCTCTTTCAAATCCATTCCAAAACTCATCCCTGCAAATCTAGCTTGAATTTCCATCATTCTTCTAGATTCTTCAGATACTAAAATCATAGCTGTAGTATCTTCACTTTTTAAACTTTCTACAGAATATTTTTCCACTCTATCATTAATTACATCTTTAAATAAATTTGTTATTATTTCATTATTTTCTTTATCATCTTCATTATCTTTATCTTTTAAAACATCAGATAAATTGGAATCTATTCTATTGAATTTAATTCCCATTTCTTTATATTCTATAAATGATATAAAGTTATTATCTATTGTACAGTCTAAAACAACTGCATTTAAGTCATAATCTTTAAATAATTTAACATATTGAGATTGTTGATCTATATTATTTACATAGAATACTTTATTTTCATGTTTTTCTTTTGCACTTTCTAAATAATCTGTTAAAGTTATATATTTTCCATTTATATCTTTATATAAAATATAGTCTTTTATTTTTTCATAAAAACCTTCATCTTTTAAGCAACCAAATTTAATAAATATTTGTATATCATCCCAGAATTTATTGTACTCTTCTCTGTTATTTTTAAATAAAGATTTAAGCTTATCAGCAACCTTCTTAACTATATGCTTAGATATTTTACTTACATCCTTATCATTTTGTAAGAAACTTCTAGATACATTTAAAGGTAAATCCGGACAATCTATAACCCCTTTTAATAGTAGTAAGAATTCTGGTATAACTTCTTTTATATTATCCGCTACGAAAACTTGATTGTTATATAGTTTTACCTTACCTTCCACCAGTTCAAATTCATTATTTAATTTAGGGAAATAAAGAATTCCTTTTAGATTAAATGGATAGTCCACATTTAAATGAATCCAGAATAATGGCTCATCATAAACATTAAATACTTTTCTATAAAATTCTTTGTATTCTTCATCTGTGCAATCTTTAGGTGATTTTAACCATAATGGATTAGTATCATTTAAAGGTGTAAGTTCAACCTTTTCTTCACCTTCTTTTACTTCTACATCCTCATTTTCCACATATATTTCAACGGGTAAGAAAGAACAATATTTGTTTATTATACTTTTTACATGATATTCATCTAAAAATTCTTCACTATCTTCTGCAAGACTTAATGTTATTGTAGTCCCTCTCTCAATTCTTGTCCCAGATTCACTTATTTCAAATTCAGTTCCACCTTCTGATATCCATCTTACTGGTTTTGAACCATCCACATAAGATAATGTATCTATTTCTACTTTGCTAGATACCATAAAGGCAGAATAGAACCCTAGTCCAAAATGACCTATTATGTCATTTGATTCTTCCATTTTATCTTTATATTTATTGAAGAAGTCTTCTGCTCCAGAAAATGCAACTTGATTTATGTATTTGTCAACTTCTTCTGCTGTCATACCTATACCATTATCACTAAATTTAATAGTTTTATTTGATTTACTAACTGAAACTATTATTTTATATTTTTCATCTTGTGGAGCTTCAATTTCACCTAGTGAAACAAGTCTTTTATATTTACTAACTGCATCACAGCCATTACTAATTAATTCTCTGATGAAAATATCTTTATCTGAATACAACCATTTTTTTATTATTGGAAATATATTTTCTGTATCTATTGAAATACTTCCTTTTGTTACTTCCATGTTTATCCTCCTTTGACACTTTGTAAAAAATTTATTTAGTTAAAAATTAAAATGCAAGGTTTGGAATAAATAACCTTGCATTTTAAACTTTTAAATTAGCATGTTATAATTTTTATCTATTCCTATTTTTATTATAGAACCACTTATTAGCAATATCAACTATTGAGTGCTAGTCATTTCTATAAAAAAATATTTGTACTAATCTATAGTTATATACTTTGTATTATCTTCTTTTTTATCAGCTTGTTTAGGAAATGTTAACTGTAAAATTCCATTATTAAAACTCGCTTTTATATCTTCTTCTTTAACCCCTTCTCCTACATAGAAGCTTCTAGAGCATTTACCGCTATATCTTTCTCTTCTTATATAGTCTCCTTTTTCATCTTTATCTTCACTTATTTCATTTTTTTGTGCAGTTATTGTTAAATATCCATCTTTTAATTGAGCTTTTATATCTTCTTTTTCATATCCTGGTAAATCCATATCCAAGATATATTGATTATCTTTTTCTTGAATATCAGTTCTCATAACTTTATCTACTCTCTTATTTGCAGAGAATGGATCTCTAAACATTTCATCAAACATATTGTCAAATAAAATTCCCCCAAAATTATTGTTCATTGGTACTAATTTCATAATCAAATGCCTCCTTATAATTATCTTAATATTTTAAAATAAGTATTAAGGTAATATTTTTAATATTTTTATTTTGTATTATGATTTTTATTTCTGTTTGATTTCTTAATTATTATTATACTCTTTTTGTTAGCACTGTCAAGTATCGAGTGCTAACCTTTTTTTGTTTTGCTCTTTATTAAATTAATATATTAATTTAATAAAGAAGTGTGCATAGAAAAAATAAGTCATACTATGCACACTCTCAAATTTTTTATTTAAAATAGTTTACTCCAGATTCAAATATTTTCTGATCTACTTCACCTATTATATTTTTCATTACATATTTCCCTATTCTTTCAGAGTGACCCATCTTGCCAAATATTCTGCCATCTGCACTAGTTATACCTTCTACTGCATAGTAAGAACCATTTGGATTATATTCTATATCATAAGTAGCTTTGCCATTTAAGTCTACATATTGAGTTGCTATTTGACCATTTTCAAGTAATCGCTTAAATACTTCTTCATTAGCAACAAATTTTCCTTCACCGTGAGATACTGCAACCTTATGGATGTCTCCTACTTCTGTCCCTGATAACCAAGGAGATTTATTAGATGATACTCTAGTTGTAACAACTTTAGCCTGATGTCTTCCTATATTATTGTAAGTTAATGTAGGTGCATCAACTGTAGTTTCTCTTATTTCTCCATATGGAACTAATCCTAATTTGATTAATGCTTGAAATCCATTACAAATACCTAACATTAGGCCATCTTGTTTAGTTAAGAATTCATTCAGAGCTTGAGCTATCTTAGGGTTTCTAAATACAGTTGCTATAAACTTACCAGAACCATCTGGTTCATCCCCAGCACTGAATCCACCAGGTAACATTATTATTTGAGAAGATTTTATTTCATTAACTATAGTATCAATAGATTCTTCTATATCTTTATAAGTTAAGTTTTTAAATACTTTGACACTAGCTTTTGCACCAGCTCTTTCGAAAGCTCTAGCTGAATCATACTCACAGTTAGTTCCAGGGAATGCTGGTATAAATACTTTTGGAGAAGCTATTGAACTTGAAGATTTTAATCTATCACTAGTTGTTATAAAGTTTATAGTTTCTATTTTATCATTCACTTCTTTAGCTTTAGTTGGGAATATTGGTTCTAAAGTAGCTTCAAATTTTGCATATAATTCTTTTAATGAAATTTTTTCATCTTTAACTAATATACTTGGACCTTCCAAAGTTATACCAGCAACTTTGTAATCATATCCTTCTAATAATGATAAATCGTCTTCATTCATTTCAAGAACCATATCTCCGTAAGCAGAATTAAATAATTTATCAACATCTACTCCTTCATCAAACTTAAATCCTATTTTATTACCAAATGACATTTTACTTATACCTTCACCAAGTCCACCATAACCTAAAGCATAAGAAGCTAAAACCTTTTTATTTTGGATAAGCTCTCTAACCTTATCTAAATTTTTCTTTAATTGATCAAAGTCAACTATACCATTTTCTAATTTATCTGTTTTTAATACCACTACAGTAGAGTTAGCTTTTTTGAATTCTGGTGACACTACGTACTCAGCATCTACTGCATCCACTGCGAAAGATACAAGAGTAGGTGGCACATCTATATCTTTGAAAGTACCAGACATACTGTCTTTTCCACCTATTGCTGGTATTTCTAATTTATTTTGAACATAATACGCTCCCAATAATGCTGCAAATGGTTTACCCCATTTAGCAGAATTTTTTCCTAGTTTTTCGAAGTACTCTTGGAAAGTAAGTCTTGTTGTTTTATAGTTACCACCTATAGCAACCAATTTACAAATTGATTCTACTACTGCATATAAAGCTCCATGGAACGGACTCCATTTTCCTATTTTAGGATTATATCCATATGTCATTATAGTTGAAGTGGTTGTTTCTCCACCTAGTACTGGTATTTTAGCAACCATACCTTGAGCTGGTGTAGCTTGATATTTTCCACCAAATGGCATTAACACTGTATTCCCACCTATACTATTATCAAATTTTTCAACTAATCCCTTTTGAGAACATATATTTAAATCTGATAATGCTTTTTCAAATTTTTCTTTTATTGATGAAGCTTCACATTCTACATTGCCATTTTGGAAGTATGTATTTTCTTCATCAACTTTATTTACATATATATTAGTTGTTTGTTTTACTCCATTTGTATCTAAGAATTCTCTTTTTAAGTTAACTATTGTTTGATTATTCCACGTCATTCTTAAATATCCAGTATCAGTTACGGTAGCAACATGAGTTGCTTCTAAGTTTTCTTCTCCAGCTAATTGGATAAATCTTTCTTTATTTGATGGATCTATAGCAACTGCCATACGTTCCTGAGACTCAGATATTGCAAGCTCTGTTCCATCTAACCCATTGTACTTTTTAGGGACTAAGTCTAAATTTATATCTAAACTATCCGCTATTTCACCTATAGCAACACTTACTCCGCCTGCTCCAAAGTCATTACATCTTTTTATCATCTGAGCAACTTCTTTATTTCTAAAGAATCTTTGAATTTTTCTTTCGTTAGGAGCATCGCCTTTTTGAACTTCTGCTGAACAAGTTTTTATAGAATCTTCACTATGTTCTTTTGATGATCCTGTAGCTCCTCCACATCCATCTCTTCCTGTTTTTCCTCCAAGAAGAACTATTATGTCTCCAGCTTCTGGTCTTACTCTTACTACATTTTCTTTTGGGACTGCAGCTATAACAGCTCCTATTTCCATCCTTTTAGCTACAAAATCTTCATCATACACTTCTGAAACTTGACCAGTAGTTAATCCTATTTGGTTACCATAAGAACAATATCCATTAGCTGCTTCTGTAGTTATTTTCTTTTGCATCAACTTTCCTGGTAATGTATCTTCTAAAGATGTTCTAGGATCTGCACTTCCAGTAACACGCATTGCTTGATATACATAACTTCTTCCTGAAAGTGGATCTCTTATTGCGCCACCTAAACAAGTAGCAGCTCCACCAAATGGCTCTATTTCTGTTGGATGGTTATGAGTTTCATTTTTAAACATGACTAAATACTTTTCTATTTTTCCATCAACATTTACATCTACATTTATACTACAAGCATTTATTTCTTCACTCTCATCTAAATCTTCTAATTTACCTTCTTTTCTTAATTGCTTCATAGCTATAGTAGCTATATCCATAAGGCAAATATCCTTTTGTCTCTCTACATAAACACTACTTCTAGAATCAAGATACATGTCATATGCTTCTTTTATAATTTCATTGTATTTTCCATCTTCTATTTTTACATCTTCTATTTTAGTCATGAAGGTAGTGTGTCTACAATGATCTGACCAGTAAGTATCTAATACTTTTATTTCTGTTATAGTAGGATTTCTTCTTTCTTCATTTTTGAAGTATACTTGAACATGTTGTAAATCAGCTAAAGTCATAGCTAGTCCTTGATTATTTAAAAAAACTTCTAATTCTTCTAATGTATAGTCTATAAATCCCTCTAATACTTCTACACTCGTTGGTATTTCTGCTTCCATTTCTAATGTAGTAGGTATTTCTAAACTAGCTTCTCTACTGTCTACAGGATTTATGCAGTATGATTTTATTCTATAGTAGTCTTCATCGCTTATATTTCCAGATAATATATATACTTTTGCTGTACTTATATTTGGTCTTTTCCCCTCATTAACTATTTGTATACATTGAGCAGCCCAGTCACCCCTTTGATCATACTGACCTGGTAAATACTCAATAGCAAATATTTTATTATCTTTATCCATATTTTCTAATTCATCATAATAAACAATATCTAAGTTTGTTTCTGAAAATATAGTTTTAGCTGCATTATAGAAAACTTCTTCTGATAAACCTTCCACATCATATCTATTCAAAACTCTTATATTTTCTATTGTATCTATATGTAAACTTTCTATTAAATCTTTCTTTAGACTTTGAGCTTCTAAATCAAATCCTGGTCTTTTTTCAACTAAAACTCTTCTTACGCTTGATTGTAAAGTAGCAGTATTCATTAATATTCCTCCAATTTGAAAATCTATTTCCATATATCTTTTCTATAATGCATTCCTTCAAAGTTTATTTTTTTTATATTTTCGTAAACTTTATTAGATGCCTCTTTAACTGAACTTCCCTTTGAAGTTATTCCAATTACTCTTCCACCATTAGTAACTATATTATCACCATCAAATTTCGTTCCACTGTGGAATACAACTATATCAGAATCTAAATTTTCAAGTCCTGTTATTACTTTTCCCTTTTCATAATCTTCAGGATATCCTCTAGAAGTAAGCATTACGCAAATAGCTTCTTCTTTCAAATATTTAATATCTATATTTTTAAGATTGTTATCTAATATGGCACTCATTATTTTATTTAAGTCTGTATCTAGTCTAAACAACACTGATTGTGTTTCAGGGTCACCAAATCTTACATTATACTCTAAGACTTTAGCTCCATTTTCAGTTATCATAAGTCCAACAAATAATATTCCTTTATAATTTAAATTATCTTTTTGGAATCCTTCTAAAGTTTTATCTAAAACTTTTTCCTTTATTTCTTTAGCTAACTCTTCTGTATATATTTCACTTGGTGAGAATGTTCCCATCCCCCCAGTATTAAGTCCAGTTTCACCATCATTAATTTTCTTATGATCTTTAGCACTTACCATAGGGACTATACTATCATTATCCACAAAAGCTAATATAGAAGTTTCTATACCTGTTAAAAATTCTTCTATTACTATTTTATCTCCAGCACTTCCAAACTTTTTATCTGCCATCATTTCTTTTAATGTTTTGATAGCATTTTCTCTGTTTTCTGAAATTACAACACCTTTACCTGCTGCTAATCCATCAGCTTTTATAACTACTGGATATCCAAAGTCATCAATTTCTTCTATTGCTTTTTCTAAGTCTGTATATTCCTTATACTTGGCAGTAGGTATATTATGTCTTATCATAAACTCTTTCGAGAATGCTTTACTTCCTTCTAATTGAGCACACTTTTTATTTGGACCAAATATTTTTAAATTCTCTTTTTCAAAAGCATCTACTATACCTGCAACTAAAGGTATTTCTGGGCCTACTATAGTTAAATCAATTTTATTTTCTTTAGCAAAACTTACTAATCCATCTATATCACTATCTCCAATGTTTACACATTGTGCTACATTTGATATTCCCGCATTACCTGGAGCACAATATATTTTTTCTACATTAGATTCGTTATTTAATTTCCAACAGATAGCGTGTTCTCTGCCTCCGCCACCAACAACTAATATATTCATCCTAATATACCTCCTAGTGTTTAAAGTGTCTTATTCCTGTAAACACCATTGTCATATCATATTTGTTACAAGCATCTATAGAGTCTTGATCTCTCATAGAACCGCCTGGTTGAACGATTGCCTTTACTCCTACTTCTTTTGCAAAAGTTACACAATCATCAAATGGAAAGAATGCGTCTGAAGCAAGTATTGCTCCTTCAAAATTCTTATCTTTATTATTTTCCACTGCATTTTTTAATGCCCATATTCTTGATGTTTGACCACATCCTAGAGCTAAAGTCACTCCGTCTTTAACTATTGCTATAGCATTTGATTTCATGTTCTTAACAACTTTCATACCAAATTCCATATCTGCTAGTTGTTCTTTAGTTGGTTCAATTTCTGTTACAGTTTCATATTTTTCTACTAAAGTATTATTTTTATCTTGAACTAATAATTTTCCATCTAGATACTTCATGTCATATGGTTGTAAGCTACCCTCTATTTTAGCAAGTTTTAAAACTCTTAAATTCTTTTTAGTTCTAAGAATTTCTAATGCTTCTTCTGTAAAATCATAAGCTACTACTATTTCCAAGAATATTTCAGTTAATTTTTTAGCAGTCTCAGCATCTATTGTTGATGTTATTCCCACTATCCCACCAAATATTGAAATTTTATCAGCTTCATAACATTTTGTATATGCTTCATATGCATCTTTTCCAAGACCTACTCCACATGGATTAGTATGTTTTATCGCCACTGATACTACATCTTTATTATCTTTAAACTCTCTCATTACTTCTAAGCAACCATGTAAGTCATTTAAATTATTGAAAGATAATTCTTTTCCATTTAATTGTTCATAATTTAATATTGGGTTTTTAGCATTAGATTGGCTATATAAAACACCTGCTTGATGTGGATTTTCACCATATCTTAATGTTTGTTCTTTTTGGAATGTTAAGTTTAATATTTCTGGATATTCATCTTTAACTTCTCCAGCAAAATAATTTGATATAAGAGCATCATATCTACCTGTTGTAGAGAATGCTTTGTAAGCTAGTCTTTTTCTATCTTCTAAAGTTAAAGTATCTGTTTTTAGTTTTTCTATAATCATAGAATAATCATTAACATCAACTATTACCGCTACATCTTTATAGTTTTTTGCAGCAGAACGTATCATTGATGGTCCACCTATATCTATGTTTTCTATAATTTCTTCATGAGATTTTCCTGCTTTTAAAGTACCTTCAAAATCATATAAATTTACTACTACCAAATCTATAGGATTTATATTATGTTCTTTTATAGTTTTAATATGTGATTCATTATCTCTTTTATATAAAATCCCACCGTGTATATATGGATTTAAAGTTTTAACTCTTCCATCTAATATTTCTGGGAATTTTGTTACTTCATCTATTTGTATAGCTTTTATACCATTTTCTTTTAATATCTTAAAAGTATTGCCTGTAGATATAACTTCATAACCCAATTTATTTAACTCTGAACAGAATTCCACTACACCAGTTTTATCTGTCACACTTACTAATGCTCTTTTAATCATTTATATAAACCCTCCTACCATCGACAGTTAGCTTATTTTCACAAAACATACTTATACTTTTTGTAAGTATTTCATGTTCTACTTCAAGTACCCTTGCTGCTAATTTTTTTGAATCGTCGTCTTGTTTTACTTCTACAGTTTTTTGCATTATTATTGGACCTGTATCTGCTCCTTCATCAACAAAGTGAACAGTAGCTCCAGTTACTTTTGCTCCATAATCAATAACTCCTTTATGGACTTTTTCACCATAGTATCCTTTACCACAAAAGGCTGGTATTAACGATGGATGAATATTTATTATTCTATTTCTGTATTCATTTACTAGTTTCGGACTGATTATTTTTAAATAACCAGCCAAAACTAATAGATCTATTTCATTTTCTTTTAATATTTGTATTATTTTATCTTCTTCTTTTTCAAAAATAGCTTTTATATTATGATTTTTAGCCCTTTGAAGTCCATATGCATCTTCTTTATTAGAAATAACTACTTTTACATTTCCTTTTATAGTGTTATTTTCACAACCATCTATAACAGCTTGTAAATTAGTTCCTCCTCCAGATATTAAAACTCCTATCTTTACCATAGTTCAACACCTTCATGATCATCTACAACTTCACCTATTATATAAGCTTTATCTTTCATTAAATCATTATATTTTTCATCTATCTCGACTTCATTTTGTAAATTATTATTATTTATATAGTCAACTATATCTTGTGCATCTTCTTTGTTAGCTATTAAAACTAAACCAATACCCATGTTGAAAGATTTATGAAGTTCTCTTTTTTCAACCATATTAAGTTTTTCTATCATTTCAAATATAGCCGGTTTATCCCAAGAATCAGTTTTTATATTTAATCCTAATCCTTCTGGTATAACTCTTGTTATATTCTCTATTATTCCACCACCAGTTATATGAGAAATAGCTTTTATATTTTGTTTTTCTAATAAATCTAAAACTAATTTAACATATATTTTTGTAGGAGTTAAAAGAGCTTCTCCTAATGTCATTCCTAGTTCTTCTTTATATTCATTTAAATCGTATTTAAGAGTATCTAAGAAAATTTTTCTTACAAAAGAGAATCCGTTACTATGTACACCACTTGAAGATATCCCTATTAATACATCTCCTTTTTTAACATTTTGTCCTGATACTATTTTTTCTTTATCTGCTATACCTACAGCAAAACCAGCTAAATCATATTCGTCTTCACTGTACATTCCAGGCATTTCTGCTGTCTCACCACCGATTAATGCACATCCAGACATTTGGCATCCGTTAGCTACACCTTCAACAATTTTATCTATATGTTCTGGAACTAATTTTCCTATAGCTATATAATCTAAAAATAGTAAGGGCTTAGCCCCTTGGCATATTAAATCATTAACACTCATAGCCACTAAATCTATTCCTACTGTGTCATGTTTATCCATCATTTGAGCTAATTTAAGTTTTGTTCCTACACCATCTGTTGCAGCAAGTAATACTGGTTCTTTCATAGTTAAAAAGTCTTTTAAACTATATAATCCACTGAAGTTTCCTAAATCACCTATAACATTTTTATCATAAGTTTCTTTTATCTTATTTTTTATTAAATTTACTGCTCTATTCCCTTCATCTATATTTACTCCTGATTGCTCATAAGTTAGCATGACATTGCTTCCTCCTTATCTATTTTCTTAACTGGATAATCTCCGTCAAAGCATGCTTTACAGAAATTAAAAGGCTCATCTACTGCATTTAACATACCTTCTATATCTAAGAATTTTAAAGAGTCACAACCTATGAACTCTCTCATTTCTTCTATACTCTTATTTGAAGCTATAAGTTTTGAACGATTTGGCGTATCTATTCCATAATAACAAGAATATTTAACTGGTGGAGATGTTATTCTTAAATGTATTTCTTTAGCACCAGCTTCTTTTAATGATTTTACTAATAATCTTGAAGTTGTTCCTCTTACTATTGAATCATCTACCAAAACTATAGATTTTCCTTTTATAATACGAGATAATGGATTAAGTTTTATCTTGACCCCTAATTCTCTTTCTTCTTGAGTAGGTTTTATAAACGTTCTTCCTACGTATCTATTTTTTACTAGTGCTTCAGTAACAGGTATTTTACTAGCAGCAGAGTAACCTAATGCTCCTGGCCATCCTGAATCCGGTACTGGTACTACCATATCAACATTTACATTATCATCGCTAGCTAATATTTCCCCAGATTTAACTCTGAACTCATAAACATTTACATCGTCTATCGTTGCATCATTTCTAGCAAAATAAATATGTTCAAATATACAACTTTTTTTCATTGATTTATAATTATTGCTGAAATTATATGACTTTAATTCACCGTCTTTAATAACTACAATTTCTCCTGGTTCAACATCCCTAATTACTTCTGCTCCTAAAATATCTATTGCACAATTTTCTGAAGCAAATATATAATCATTATCTTTTTTCCCAATAACTAATGGTCTAAATCCAAATGGATCTCTAACACCTATCAATTCATCATCACTCATAATTACAAGTGAATATGCTCCTTTAATATAGTCCATTGTAAGCTTTAAGCTTTCTACTATATTACCCTTATAGTATCTAGCAAGTATATAGAGAATAACTTCTGTGTCACTATTACTTGTGAACATATACCCATCTTCTTCAAGCATATCCTTTAAAGTTTGAGCATTTACTAAGTTTCCATTATGAGCTAAAGCAAGCCTTCTTTTTCTTACATTTCCTACTAATGGTTGGCAGTTAGCAAAACTACTTCCTCCAGCTGTAGAATATCTAACATGAGCAATACCCATATTACCTTGTAATTTTTCCAACTTTTTAGGTGTAAAAATGTCACCTACAAGGCCCATATCTTTGTAATAATTTATTTCCTCTCCATTTGAAACTGCCATACCGCAACTTTCTTGGCCTCTATGTTGAATAGAGTATAAAGAGTAGTACAACTGCTTAGATATATCTTTATCTTTAGAGTATATTCCTACAACTCCGCACATATAAAATGCCTCCTGATTAAAATTATTTATTCATTCTTGATAAAACTTCTTCGTATCCTTGTACTAAATCACCTAAATCCCTTCTAAATCTATCTTTATCTAATTTTTCATTAGTGTTTACGTCCCAAAGTCTACAAGTGTCTGGTGATATTTCATCTGCTAATATAATATTTCCTTCTGTATCTTTACCAAATTCAAGTTTGAAATCAACTAATTTTAAGTCCATTTTTAAGAAGAACTTTTTCATTATTTCATTAATTTTTAAAGTTTTAGTTCTTAGAAATGCTAATTCTTCTTTTGTTGCTAATTTTAATGCAACTGCATGATCATCATTTAATAATGGATCACCAAATTCATCATTTTTGTATGACATTTCAAATGTAGGTGTGTCTAATACTATTCCTTCTTCAACCCCGTATCTTTTGCAGAATGAACCTGCTGTGATATTTCTTACTATTACCTCCAATGGTAAAATTTTAACTTTCTTAACTAGCATTTCTCTATCAGATAAGCTTTTTATGAAATGTGATTGGATTCCCTCTTTTGCTAATTCTTCGAACATTATAGTAGATATTTTATTATTTAATATTCCTTTTGAAGATATTTCTGCTTTCTTCTCTCCATTAAACGCTGTAGCGTCATCCTTATAATAAACCACAAATTCATTTTCATTTTCTGCACTAAATATTTTTTTTGCTTTCCCTTCATATAATAACATGTTATTTACCCCCTTAAACTCATATCATCTTCTAATACTTTTTTTGCCATTTCATCTCTATAACCTTTTAAATCCTCTTTTAATTTAGGATATTTTATACTCATTATTTGCATTGCCATTAATGCTGCATTAAGACCTGAATCTATTGTCACAGTTGCTACTGGTATTCCCTTTGGCATTTGAACCATAGATAAAAGTGAATCTAAACCATCCATTGTAGAAGATTTTATTGGTAAACCAACTACTGGAATTAATGTGTTTGCTGCTATTACTCCTGGTAAATGTGCCGCTTTACCTGCCGCTGCTATTATTACATCTACTTCTTCATCTATTTCTTTTATAAATTCTTCTAATTCCCTTGGTGTTCTATGTGCAGATAAAACTCTAACTAAAACTTCAACACCATATTTTCTCAAGAAGTTTATACCTTCTTCTAATTTAGGATAATCTGATTTTGATCCCATAACTACTGCTACTTCCATAATACTCCTCCTATATTTATAATCACGAATATTTTTAACTTATTATTCGTTATATTGTACGAACTATTATATATTTATATTATAATAATATTAAGATTTTATCAATAAAAAACCATAATTTTTACATTACAACACCATTAAATTATATGTAATATCACGAATTATTTTTATATATATTTAAATATTAATCGCATTTTACCTTTTTATAATTAAATATTAAGGTTGTAGAATACATATTTTAAAGATACTTTATTAATTAAAGAAAAAAGTTATTTAACTATAAAATAATTAAATAACTTTTCAAATAAAAATTGCCATATATAAAAAAGAAAGCATAATTATTTCTTTTTTATACGATATTAAATTCTATAACAATTATTTTTTCATTGATTCATATTCTTCCTTTGTAGAAGGAACTTTAATTTCTCCATCTTTTATTTTTTCTATCATGTTATTTACATAATCTAAAATATCTTGAGGTACTAAACTTTTACTACTTTCTGGTATTCCAACACCATCTTGTTCAAGACCATATACTTTTGACTCTCCACCTTTTAATTTCCCATTTACAAGGTCATTTACACTATTATAAACACCTACATCTACCTTTTTCAATGCAGAAGTTAATACATTTTCTGGGGCTAAGCTACTTTGATCCTTATCTACACCTATAGCATATTTATTTTGTTCTTTTGCAGATTCTATAGCTCCAAGTCCCGTTGCACCAGCAGCAGAAAGTATTATATCTGCTCCATTTGAATACATTTGATTAGCTATAGATTTTCCTTTAGCTGCATCTGCAAATGTACCTGCGTATTGAACATTAACACTTACATCTTTATTAGATTCGTTTACACCTGCTCTATATCCGTATTCAAATCTAGATATAACTGTATTTTCCATACCTCCAATAAATCCTACTTTGTTTGTTTTTGTCATCTTACCTGCTATAAGTCCCGTTAAATAAGATGCATCATTCTCTTTAAAAAGTATTGGTGTTACATTAAAAGGTATTTCATCATAACTTTGATCAATTATTGCAAAGCTCTGATCCGGATAATTTTCTGCTTGTTTTTTTATATCTTCAGCCATAGTATTACATACTCCTATGATTAAATCCATACCTTGATCTGCTAAAGTCTCTATATTCCCTAAATATTCTGATGCTTGTTTTGATTCAAGAACCTTAATTTCTATACCTAAATCTTTTTGTGCCTTTTTAAGACCTTCCCATGCTGATTGATTAAATGATTCATCATTTATCCCTCCCACATCAGATACCATTCCTATTTTTATATTCTTCTCTTCTTTAGGCTCGGTTTTATTATTGCCACAACCAACCAAACTTGATGTACTTAATATTATAGCTGTAATTAAAGCAACTAATTTTTTAAATTTAATTTTATTCCTCCTGATGTAATTATAATTAATTGTTATATTTTTATATTTTTACTAATGCATATATTTTTAGTATTATTTATATTTTATATAACTTAAAATATAAATAAAAAAGGAAAAAGATTTATAATCTTTTTCCTTTTATAATTTATTATTCCCATTAGGCAAATCCAAGTCTGTTCTTAAACAGTTTTGTTTAATTTTTATTTTGAATTCGCCATTTTTTACTTCAATTGCACAATTTATTTTGGCTTACTGATTTTCTGTTGCCAAATTGTTGCCACCATTTCATTATAGCAAAGTTAATAGATAAAGCAACTTCTTTATCATAGGCATCAGAAAAGAACATTCAAAAATAATCCTTTTTATTGTCTGCTCTCTCTTTAGCTATACAACTACAATTCTAAATAATAGTCCCCGTCTTTTATTTTTCCTTTTTTTCTAAGAATTTTATCAAATAACAACGACAAGGTAATAGGCAAAAAGAAATGTAGTAATAAAACAGCAAATATTGTCATTCCCTTAAATCCCATATCCGTAAAAGTAAAAATCTGTCCTACAAATCCACAGGTTCCCATACCAGCACCGGTAGGAGTATTTGTCATTCTAAAGAGACAAGTTCCAATCGGTGCAATAATAATTGAAGATAACACCGGCGGTAACAATATCCATGGATTCTTGATGATATTTGGCATTTGAAACATAGACGAACCAAGTCCCATAGCCATAACACCACCCATCTTACAGTCCCTGTAGCTGATTGTGGCAAAACCAACCATTTGTGTGCAACATCCAATAGCAGCCGCACCAGCAGATATACCTGATAAGTCCAGCATAATACACAATGCAGTACTTGATAGTGGTGATGTTAAGACAAGTCCTAAAATAAGAGCAACAATAATTCCCATAAAGAATGGCTGCAATTCTGTTGCTTTCATAATAATAGCACCTATTCCTGTCAGTAACGATTTTGCAAACGGTCCTGCAAAGGTTGCCGCAACGCTGCCGGCAAGCAGTGTTACACCCGGTGTTACCAAAATATCAACTTTGGTTTCCTTTGAAACCATTTTTCCAAATTCAGCACCAATAAGTACAGAAATTAAAGCCGCTGCTTCTCCGCCTACATTTGCTCCCAGTGCCCCGGTAACTGCACTGGTAAACAACACAAGTGGGGGAGCTTCCACTCCCCATGCCACCGCTACACCAATGGCAGGACCTACCATTTCCATTGCAAAACTTCCCACATTAATAAGATACTGCAAAAATAGTTGTGAACCAAACAGAACCTGTCCCTGCTCCCCGATCGTTTTGAAAATCAGCCCAATCAATAAAGATGCAAAAACTGCCTGTGCCATTTGGGACAGTACATCAACTAAATATCGCTGCGGAGTGATAATAATATTCTTTTTTTAAGAAATGCGGAAATTTTATTTCCGACTTTTTCAGACTTTTCCATTTTCTTCTTCCTTTCAAAAAACTGTGATATAAATAAATTCTATATACTTAAGTCACAGATTATTATAAGGAATAAAATCATTGTAAGGTCAAGTACATATCCTAATCTTACGTAATATACTTATTTAGCCATATTAATCACAATCTGTTTATCACTACGCATTTTTTACCCATAAAACATTATAATAGTTATAAGGTTTGAGGTCTCTCATATTGCAATCGGAATCTGAACTTCAAAATACCGGCAGAACCCCCGCTCTGTATATCCCCTGCCAACTAACACTCCCCTGACATCTCCATTTACCTTATATCCTTTTTCTTTTGCATACTGTATGGCAGGCTGAAAACAGTGCATTCCTAAATTTTCAAAAGAATCCACATAAATGATAGTGCATAGACAAGCCTGTTCCGGTTGCTCAGTATGTGCCTGACTATTATTACGAAAATCTAATTTGTGATAAAAGTCCACATCTATTACAAAATTCCATTTCATATGGTTCCCATTCAACTCCACGCAAGCGTCAAAAAAGATTATATTGTCATTCGAAAAAAGCTCTTTGCTAAACATTTTATTGATCGTTATTTTGCTTTCATTAAAATGCTCATTTCTTCCGTTTGAAAACTCAAACACATATTTTTTCTCTATGTTTTTAACCCAGTAGTTCCCCAGATTGAACCGAAAAGTATTTTGAAAATCTATAATCTGATGAATTCTTAGACTCTTCAAAGACAAGAATTGCACTGTCTTATCTAATTCTTCTTTATAATCCGTCATTCCTTTTAACAGGTAATCTGATGAGTTGTTATGAATTGTATCTGCAATATCACTAATATTGATTCCCCAGCTCTTGTAATGTAGACATTCGGTCAATTCAAAAATATCATTCAGACAATATTCTCTGTACTGATTATTATCATTTCTTGCTGGATGAATGGCACCACATTTTTCATAATACCTTACCATTTCACTGGACATATTCAGCATCTCCGAAACGTCTCCTATTTTATATGTGTATTCCATTTTTACCTCCGTATTATAATTTATTACATATTTTTTACTTTTGAACAACATGAATCCCAAAAACAAGTTTATTTATCTATGATATAATTCGTCAGATAAATACCATCCTAATAACTTTTTGCACTTCTATATATTCTTATTTATCGCTCTTTTCATCAAGAATATTGTATCATGCCAGTCAATAAACTTCATACAGATTTTTATTGAGTTTCCCCTTTTTTTACCTCTAAAACACCTCCTAAACTTATATTTAAACGCAAAAAAAGTAGGTTACACATTACTCATTTCTAAGTAACATTTAACCTACTTTTTATTTATATTAAACGTTAAAATTTCAATACCTTATATTATTCCCACTCGATAGTACCTGGTGGTTTAGAAGTTATATCATATACAACTCTATTCGCACCATCAACTTCGTTTACTATTCTATTTGATATTTTTTCTAGTACATCATAAGGCATTTTATACCAGTCAGAAGTCATTCCATCAGAAGAAGTTACAGCTCTTAAGCCTACTAAGTAAGCATAAGTTCTTTCATCTCCCATAACTCCAACAGTCTTTACATCCGGTAATGTAGCGAATGCTTGCCATATTTCTTTATATAAACCAGCTTTTTTAAGCTCTTCCATATATATAGCATCAGCTTCTCTTAATATATCACATCTTTCTTTTGTAACTTCACCAATTACTCTTATACCTAATCCTGGTCCTGGGAATGGATGTCTAAATATTAAGTCTTCGTCTATTCCAAGCTCTAAACCTATTTTTCTAACTTCATCTTTAAATAATTCTCTAAGAGGTTCTACTATTTGGAATTCTATATCTTCTGGTATTCCACCAACATTGTGGTGAGATTTTATTGTAGCGGCTTCTCCATGTCCACTTTCTACAACATCTGGATATATAGTTCCTTGAACTAAGAAGTCCATCTTTCCAAGTTTATTTGATTCTTCTTCAAATACCCTTATAAACTCTTCACCTATTATTTTTCTCTTAGCTTCTGGCTCTGTTATTCCTTTTAATTTACCTAAGAATCTGTCTTCACAGTTAACTCTTATTAAGTTCATATCAAACTTATCTCTGAATATTCTTTCTACATCGTCACCTTCATTTTTTCTAAGTAAACCATGATCAACAAATACACAAGTTAAGTTATCACCTATAGCTCTATGCACAAGTACTGCTGCTACTGATGAATCAACTCCACCACTTAAAGCACATAATACTTTTTTATCTCCGATTACTTCTTTTAATTCTTTTACTTTATCACTTATAAATGAATCTGTAGTCCAGTCTCCACTTACCTCACAAACATTATATAAGAAGTTTCTAAGTACCTTATCTCCTTCTAAACAATGTTCAACTTCTGGATGGAATTGAACTCCATATAAGTTTTTCTCTTTGTTTTCTATAGCTGCAACTGGACAATCAGCAGTGTAAGCTATTACTTCAAATCCTTCTGCTACAGTATCTACTAAATCAGTATGACTCATCCATACTGTATTAGTAGTCATTCCTTCAAATAACTTTGATTCTTTATATGTTATAGCTGTTTTTCCGTATTCTTTTTCAGCTGTATTACCTTTTCTAACTACACCACCTAAAACATGTGACATTATTTGATGTCCATAACATATTCCTAATACAGGCACACCTATTTCAAATATTTCTTTTGATATTGATGGAGAGTCTGCTAAGTATGCACTATTAGGTCCTCCAGTAAATATTATTCCTTTTGGATTTTTTGCTTTTATTACTTCTACATCAGTAGTGTAAGGTATTATTTCACAGTATACGTTATTTTCCCTTACTCTTCTTGCTATTAATTGATTGTATTGACCTCCGAAGTCAACAACTAATACTAACTCATGTTTCATTATATCATCTCTCCTTGTGTGCTATAGTTTGGTGCTTCTTTCGTTATTGTTATGTCATGTGGGTGACTTTCTTTTAATGAAGCTGCTGTAATTTTTACAAATTGTGCATTTTCTTGTAATTCTTTTATTGTAAGAGATCCACAATATCCCATACCTGATCTTATTCCACCTAACATTTGATATGCTATATCTTCTGCTTTACCTTTGTAAGGAACCATTCCTTCTACACCTTCTGGAACTAATTTCTTAGAACCCTCTTGGAAGTATCTATCTTTTGAACCATCTTCCATAGCTGCTATAGAACCCATTCCTCTATAAGCTTTATATGATCTTCCTCTGTAAAGAACTGTTTCACCTGGACTTTCATCTGTTCCTGCAAATAAAGATCCCATCATACAAACATTTGCACCCGCTGCTAATGCTTTTACGATATCCCCAGAATACTTAATTCCTCCATCAGCAATTACTGGTATACCATATTTTTTAGCTACTTCTGCACAATCCATTACTGCTGTTACTTGTGGAACACCTATACCAGCAACAACTCTTGTTGTACATATTGATCCAGGTCCCATACCTACTTTTACACAGTCAGCTCCAGCTTTTATTAAATCTTCACAACCTTGAGCTGTAGCAACATTACCTGCTATAACTTGAAGTTCTGGGTAAGCTGCTTTTATTTTTTTAACAGCTTCTATTACTCCTTTTGAGTGTCCGTGAGCACTATCTAATACTATAACGTCAACTTTAGCTTCATATAATGCCTTTACTCTTACTAGTACATCATTAGTTATTCCTACTGCAGCACCACATAAAAGTCTTCCTTTTTTATCCTTTGCAGAATTAGGATATTGTATTTTCTTTTCTATATCTTTTATAGTTATTAAACCTTTTAAATGACCTTCATCATCTACTATAGGTAATTTCTCAATTTTATGTTTTTTAAGAATTTGTTCAGCTTCTTCTAAATTAACCCCTTCTCCAGCTGTCACTAGATTATCTTTAGTCATTGCATCTTCTATTTTTTTAGACATATCTTTTTCAAACTTTATATCTCTATTTGTTATTATTCCTATTAATTTTTTATCTTCATCTACTATAGGAACACCAGATATTCTAAATTTAGCCATTATATTGTCAGCATCTTGAATTGTATGGTCTTTTGTTAAGAAAAATGGATCAACAATTACTCCGCTTTCACTTCTTTTTACTCTATCTACTTCTGAAGCTTGCTCTTCTATAGACATATTTTTATGAATTATTCCTATACCACCTTGTCTAGCCATTGATATAGCCATTTTTGACTCTGTAACAGTATCCATACCTGCGCTCATTAATGGTATATTTAGTTTTATTGTTTTTGTTAAATAAGTCTCTGTATTTATATCTTTTGGTAATATCTCTGATTTTTGAGGTATTAATAAAACATCATCAAAAGTTAATCCTTCTTTTACTATTGTAGCCATACTAATCTCCTTCCAAATTCTCATTTTAAATTTGTATATTTTTTTATATAAAAAAACCTGTATAGTCCCCGATTTTAATCTAAAAGGGAAATCACTATACAGGTTTGAAAATACATTCGATTAAATTACTTAAAGTATTACTTTAAGCTTATTTAATTCTTATATTATTCAAATTTATATAATAATTTCACCCATAGTCAAGATTTTTACGGTATCTCGGTAGAGACTCTCAGACCATATTTCTGAGTATATACGAGTGATTTTAATTTTTTAAATTCGTTATTTCGCTTATATTGAATAATAATTTACCAAAATAATTCGACTATGTCAACAAATTTTTAATAATTTCTTTATTCATCGATATATTTATAGAATCATATATTTCTTTTATTGGTATATTTAAGCTAAGTGCTATATTTTTACATTGTTCATACTCTGGTTTTACCTTTATTAATTTACCATTATAATATCCTAACTTAAATTTTATAGGTCCATATTTAGTATCTATATCAATAAACTTTCTATCTAATTTACATCTATTATATTTATTATACCTAACCCCAAAAGTAGATGTTTCTAATAATATAATATTAGTGAATTTTTCTAGATCTTTTTCTTCGACAAGTATATTTATTTTATATGCAGGCCTACTCTTCTTCATATATATACTTTGTGCATATACATCTAATGCACCTTCATTTAATATTTTATCAAATAAATATGAATAAATTTCGCAAGACATATCATCTATATTAGCTGAAATTTCATATACTATTTCTTCACTATCTTCTTCCTCTTCACAAATAAAAGTTCTTAATAAATTTGGCTTTTCAAATTTTTTATGTCCTACTCCATATCCTATTGTACTAACGTTCAGATTTATTTCTTTTATAAATCCATCACAAAGTGATTTTATAATAGCTGCTCCTGTAGGTGTTGTGCATTCACCTTCAACATGATTTAACTTAACAGGGACATTTTTTAATATCTCCACTGTCGCTGGTGCTGCTGCTGGAATTATACCATGATCACATTTTATAAATCCAGAACCTAGAGGTACCGAAGTCGCATAAATTTTATCTATACATAATAAGTCTAATAAAATAACACTTCCTACTATATCTACGATAGAATCTATTGCACCCACTTCATGAAAATGTATTTTATCAATTGTAGTACCATGGACATTTGCTTCAGCTTCTGCAACAGTCATAAATACTTTTTTAGATTTTTCCTTTATATCTGTATTCAAAGAACTATCATCTATAATTTCATATATGTCTATTAGATTCCTGTGACAATGCTGCTCTTTAGTTATAACATTGACCTTTGTTCCTTTAATTCCGTTTTCAAATTTATCACTAATTTCTATGGTAAATTCATTATCCATATTTAACTTGCTTAATTCTTCTAAAAAAATTTCTTTAGGAACGCCTAAATTTAAAAGAGAAGCTAGCGTCATATCTCCCGATATTCCACCTATAATGTCAAAATATAAAATTTTAGTATTCATATATTACCCCTTAATTATGATTATTTTAATTTATTTATAGTAGATGCTAAGTATCCTGCCCCAAAACCATTATTTATATTAACTACAGATATTCCAGAAGCACAACTATTAAGCATAGCTAAAAGAGCTGCCAATCCATCAAAATTAGCGCCATAGCCAACAGATGTTGGAACGGCAATTACAGGAACATCGACTAAACCTCCAACCACACTTGGTAGTGCTCCTTCCATACCTGCTACAGCTATTATTACCCTAGCATTTTCAAGTATATGCCTTTTACTTAGTAACCTATGAATTCCTGCTACTCCTACATCATATAACCTTTCTACCTTATTACCTAAGAATAAAGCTGTATGATATGCTTCATCAGCAACAGGTATATCAGAGGTACCACCTGTAACAATTAAAATAGTCCCTTTGCCATCCACATTAATTTTATCATTTTCTATTTTTAGTATCCTAGATAATTCATCATATTCAGCATGAGGATATATTTTAGATATTTTTTCAAAGGTTTCTTTGTTACATCTTGTTCCAAGAATATTACTTTCCTTTTCATTCATTTTTTCTATTATGCCTAAAATATGATCATCACTTTTTCCTTCACAGTATATAACTTCAGGATATCCATTTCTTATTTTTCTATGATGATCAATATTAGCATATCCAATGTCCTCAAAAGGTAAATCTTTAAGCTTTTCCAATGCTGAATCTATATCTAAATTATTATCTTTTACATTTTCTAATAATTTTCTTAAATCCATAATTATCCCCTTATATATTTTTTATTATTTTATATACATTATAAAGTAATAATTTTTTTATATTATAATTATTTTTAATTTAAATAAAAATAAAAGCGAACTCTAAGAGTCCGCTTTTACCAATTATTTAGTTTTAATTACATCATTCCTGGCATCCCAGCTCCAACAGGTGGTTTTTCCTCTTGAGGAATATCAGCCACTGCTGCTTCTGTTGTTAAGAATACTCCTGCTATAGATGCAGCATTCTGTAAAGCACTTCTAGTAACCTTAGTAGGGTCAACTATACCTGCTTCAAACATATTAATATATTTTTCATTTAATGCATCAAATCCAACTTCTGGTTCTTCATTTATAACTTTTTGGATTATTACTGCACCTTCAAGCCCTGCATTAATAGCTATTTGTTTTAATGGCTCTTCTAATGCTTTTCTAACTATTTTAGCACCTAATTGTTGCTCTCCTTCAAGTTCTGTGATTAATTTATCTACAGCTGGTATTGTACTTACTAATGCAGTACCTCCACCTGCTACCATACCTTCTTCAACCGCAGCTCTTGTAGCATTTAGGGCATCTTCTATTCTAAGTTTCTTTTCTTTCATTTCTACTTCTGTAGCTGCACCAACTTTAACTACCGCAACTCCACCTGCTAATTTAGCTAATCTTTCTAATAATTTTTCCTTATCAAATTCAGAAGATGTTTCTCCTATTAAATGCTTAATTTGATTTACTCTATTTTCTATATCTTGTTTGCTTCCATTACCACCAACGATAGTAGTGCTATCTTTAACTATTTTAACTGAAGAAGCTCTACCTAACATACTTAAATCAGCTTCTTTCAGATCATATCCTAATTCTTCAGAAATTACTGTACCACCTGTAAGTATAGCTATATCTTGAAGCATATCTTTTCTTCTATCACCAAATCCTGGAGCCTTAACAGCAACTATTTCGCAAACTCCTCTTAATTTGTTAAGAACTAAAGTAGATAATGCTTCACCCTCAACGTCCTCAGCTATTATTAATAATCTCTTACCTTGTTCAACTATTTGATTTAATATTGGTAATAATTCTTGTATATTAGATATCTTTTTATCTGTAATTAATATATATGGATCGTGTAAAACTGCTTCCATTTTGTCTACATCTGTAACCATATATGCAGAAACAAATCCTCTATCAAACTGCATACCTTCAACAGTTTCTAATTCTGTATGCATAGTTTTAGATTCTTCTACAGTTATAACTCCTTCTTTACCTACTACTTCCATAGCTTGAGCTATTAATTTACCTATTTGATCATCCCCTGAAGATACAGCACCAACTTGAGCTATCTCTTCTTGCGTTTGTGTTGCTCTTGATTGTTTCTTTAATTCTTCTACTGCTACTTCAACGGCTTTTTGCATTCCTTTTCTTAATATTATTGGGTTTGCTCCTGCAGTAACATTTTTTAGCCCTTCTCTTATTATAGCTTGAGCTAAAACTGTAGCAGTTGTTGTACCATCTCCAGCTACATCATTAGTTTTAGTTGCAACTTGCTTAACTAATTGAGCTCCCATATTTTCAAATCTATCTTCTAATTCTATTTCTTTCGCTATAGTAACACCATCATTAGTTATAAGAGGTACTCCAAACATTTTATCTAATATAACATTTCTTCCTTTTGGTCCAAGAGTTACTTTAACTGTATCAGCTAATTTATTTACACCAATTTCTAATGCTTTTCTTGTATCTTCCGCAAATTTAATATCCTTTGCCATTTTTAACACCCTCCTAATTTTTACTCAATAACAGCTAATATATCGCTTTGTCTTAAAATTATGTATTCTTCTCCGTCTATTTTCACTTCATTTCCTGCGTACTTAGAGTATATTACTTTATCTCCAACAACAACTTCCATTTTAACTTCGTTGCCATCTACATATCCTCCTGGCCCAACTTCTATTACTTGTGCCATTTGAGGTTGCTCTTTTGCTGATCCTGGTAAAATAATACCACTCGCAGTTTTCTCTTCTGCCTCAACTTTTTTGATTACTACTCTGTCAGCTAAAGGTCTTATTTTCATAATTTATCCCTCCTAAAATAGAATTTATATTATTAAGTTTATTTTTATCTTTTATCACTCTATGTGTAAGAGTGCTAACAAGTTAATAATAAACCATTTTTATGAAATTTTCAACTCATTTTTGTTATAAACCTATTATGTATATTATTAAGATTTATCTTAATTATTACCTTTTATTCCAATATATATATATTAATTATTAATCGTATTTAAATAGATATGATTAATACTAAAAAAGGATTACTTTTAAGTAATTTTGAGTAATCCTTTTTTAGTATTAAATTATTTTTTATAATATAGGAGAAAATAATCTAGATATTGATTCTTTAAATCTTTGTTTTTTATTTCTCTTTCTAAATTTATCTATTTCTAATTCCTCACTATTATCCAAATCATTGAAGAAGTTATCTTTTATCTCTTTAATTATATTTTCATCATATATAAAAGCATTCACTTCGAAGTTCAAGTTAAAACTTCTTAAATCCATATTTGCAGAACCAGTAGATGCCATAAAATCATCAATTATCATGACTTTAGAATGTAAAAATCCTTTATTATAAAGATATACTTTTCCTCCTGATTCTAATATTTCTTCGAAATATGAATAAGATGCAGTATTTACTATTTTATGATCAGCAATTTTAGGAAAAAGAATTATTAGCTCTACACCGCTCAACACTGCACATTTAAGTGCTTTCAATAAACTTTCATCTGGTATGAAATATGGTGTCTCAATATAGATACTTTTTTTAGCTTGACATATAGCGTAAAAATACGCATAATGTATAGATTCCCAATCAGAATCAGGACCACTAGCAACAACCTGCATCATACAATTTCCCTTGTAATCTAATTTAGGAAAAAATCTCTCAGTTAGTAATACTTCTTTAGTATTATAATACCAATCTGTAAGAAATATCATCTGCAACATATATACAGATGTCCCTTCAACCCTTATATGAGTATCTCTCCAATACCCAAACTTTTTGTTTTTACATATATATTCATCACCTATATTTATACCGCCTGTATATCCTATTTTCCCATCTATAACTACTATCTTTCTATGATTTCTATAATTTAGCTGACCACCTACAGGTATAGCAATTTTACCTTTTAAATATGGCTTTATTTCTATTCCATATAATTTCATCTCATTAAAAAATTTTCTATGGAACCAGAACCGCCAACATCCTACGTCATCATATATTATCCTAATTTTTATTCCTTCTTTAGCTTTTTGAATAAGTTCTTTTTTTATCTTACGACCAATTTCACTATCTTTTATTATAAAGTATTCTAAATGAATATGGTCTTTGGCACTTTTTATATCTTTTATTAAATTATTAAACTTTTCATTTCCATCTATATAAACGTCTACTTTATTATTAATTGTAAATGGAAATATATCTGTATTTAAAAGTAAATTAATTACCCTCAATGCTCTAGAATCCTTCTTATTATCATCAGGTAATTTCCCATGCTCGATCATTTTACTTTCATATTTAGCTAATTCTTGCATTTCATCAAAATTATATAAAAGTTTTTCTCTCCTCATATCACTAGCTAACTTATGTGTTTTATTGATTTTAATTTTTCTAATATTTCTACCTAAAACTGCATAAATAACTAAACCTATCCCTGGAAATAACATGAAAATCAATATCCATACTAAAGTCTTAGATGGATCTCTATTTTCTAATATTAATTTTATTGAAATTGCTATACTTAATATATAAAAGATTAGTAAGATACCTTTTAAAACCATATCATTAATTCCTTCTCCTTAAGATGTTATCTTCCTATTCCAAGCTCCCTTGCATAATA
Source organism: Terrisporobacter mayombei (assembly GCF_014333445.1). Classification (GTDB taxonomy): domain Bacteria; phylum Bacillota; class Clostridia; order Peptostreptococcales; family Peptostreptococcaceae; genus Terrisporobacter; species Terrisporobacter mayombei_A. The sequence continues at coordinate 40,725 of NZ_JACRYU010000021.1, forward strand.
GAATAAGTATTGTTGAGCAAACCCTGATAAATCTCCGAATTTTTCTAAAGCAAATTTTCTAATCTTAGGTAAGCTTAAGTTATCTTCCACATAAAACTCTTCCATAACTCTCTTTACCCATACATCAACTGGAAAAGTATCATATTTTTGCATTCCAAATAAAGCAATACAGTCTGCAACCTTTGGTCCTACTCCATTAAATTTAACTAATTCTTTAACACATTCATTTGTATTTAATTTTCTATAAGATAGTACATCTTCCTTATTATCATTTACATAGTCAACTACACTCTTTATGTACTTGTCTCTGAATCCCGTTTGGCATGCCCTTATATCTTCCACAGATACATTTTTTAAATCTTCTGGTGTAGGAAATGCATAATATTTTTTACCATTATACTCACCTATGTATTTTCCATATCTTTCAGATAGATTATTTATTGCCCTTTGGATCATTGGAATTCTATTATTTGCTGATATTATAAATGATATAAGCATTTCCCAGCCATCTTGTTGTAAGATTCTTATTCCTTCACCAAATTCTGTTGCCTTCTCTAAATATTCGTCCATAACTTTTAATTTATTTTTTATTTCTGTATAATTTCTGCCTAAATCAAAGTAGTCAAACCATATATTTTCAAAGTCTTCTTTATTAGTATTATCTAATATTATTAAATCATTTTCTTTTTTTACATTAATAACTTTTCCTTGAACTACACCTGTATATGAGCCATCCTCTTGTCTCAGCCATCTAAAACATTGTCCACAATCAAATACATGTTTAGGTTCAAAGTCACTTAACCCTTCTATTATAACCTTATTATCTTTTTCTATTACTCTCATTATTTATTATCCTTTCTAAATTACATCTATATATTATTATTTTATTTTTTTATTAATATATCCTAAATTTATTATTTTACATTTTTAAAGTAAATAATTTACAAATTTATTATTAAATATATACCTATTTCTATATTATTACAAACTAATTTAATATTAAAAATTATATTTTCATAATTTAATTATTAGTAATTTATTTGCAAATAAAAAAAGTATTTAGACAATATATCTTCTAAATACTTTTTTATAATAAATTACATTCCTAATTCTTTAAATTCTCTACTTCCTGGTTTAACAAGTTCTATTTTACCTTCTTTACAAAGAGGACATTCATCAGCTTCATGTACTTTTATATCTAATTTTATTGCGCTGTATATTGGCATTCCTATATCATCATTAGTTCTGTTTGCTATACAAGCAACACCTATTACTTCTCCACCAAGAGCTTCTAAAGCTTTTTTAGTTTCTATTGTTGATTTTCCTGTTGTAACAACATCTTCAGCTATAATTATTTTTGCACCTTTTTTAACTTCGAATCCTCTTCTAAGTTGCATTACTCCATCTTTTCTTTCAGTGAATACTGATTCTTTTCCTAATTGTCTTCCTAATTCATAAGAAACTATTACACCACCCATGGCTGGTCCAACAACTAAATCTATATCTAAATCTTTTATTTGTTCAACAACTGTACTTAATACTTTTTCTGCATATTCTGGGAATCTTAATACCTTTGCACATTGTACATATCTATTACTATGTTTTCCTGATGATAATAAGAAGTGTCCTTCTAATAATGCATCACTTTTCTTTAATATATCAACTACATCTACTTTACTCATTTTGTGTATTCCTCCAATATTTCACATATATTTTTTAAATTATTTTATATTAAATTCATTAGATGATTCCTCTTATTTCATCTAATGTTTTTATGCCTTCTTGCTTCATAAATTTTTCTATCCCATCTATAATTTCAAGTCCTATTTTAGGATTTACAAAGTTTGCAGTTCCAACTTGAATACAAGAAGAACCTGCCATAATAAATTCTATTGCATCTGTGGCATTTGTTATTCCACCCATACCCCATACAGGTATATTTACATTTTTAGCAACTTCATTTACCATTCTTAGTGCTATAGGTTTTATCGCTGGTCCAGATAATCCTGCATATACATTATCAAATACAGGCTTTCTCTTATTAATATCTATAGCCATAGCTTTAAAAGTATTTACTAAAGATACTCCATCAGCACCCTCCTCTTCACAAACTTTCGCCATAGTTACTATATCTTCAGCATTTGGAGATAATTTTATCACTAGAGGTAAGTCTACAACTTTCCTCACTTCTCTAACTACATCTCTAGCAACTTCATTTTTAATTCCAAAAGCCATCCCTCCAGCTTTTACATTGGGGCAAGATATATTTAATTCTATTACATCAACATCTTTTCCTCTTAATAATTCAGCACCTCTTATATAGTCATCTATAGTTCCTCCACCAAGATTAACTATTCTTACTAAGTCTAAATCTGAGAAAAATGGTAATTCTTTTTCAATAAATCCTTCTACTCCTGGATTTTCTAAACCTACACTATTCATCATACCTGATGGAGTTTCCCAAACTCTCATACCTGCATTTCCATCCCTTTGATTTAATGTAAGTCCTTTACTACTTATTCCACCTAATTTTTCTATATCATAAATTTCATTATATTCTTTTCCAAACCCAAATGTACCCGATGCCATTATTACTGGGTTTTTAAAATTAAGGTCTTTGAATTTAACATTTAAATTAGCCATTAAAAATCACGTCCTCTCCCCTAAATACTGGACCATCTTTACAAGTCTTTTTATTTCCGAACTTTGTTTTACATGTACATACTAGACATGCCCCTACACCACATGCCATATGATTTTCTAAAGAAACCATTACTTTAGTATTAGTTCCTTCAACCATCTTAACTAATTTCTCCATCATTGGTGTTGGACCACAAGTCAATATATAGTCATATTTATTAATATCTATTATATCTGTAACAAAAGTATTTCCTACTGCTACTTTTACTTCATTGCATACTTCTTCATATTTATCTATTAATATAGGTTCATTTCTAAATCCTAAATATGCATCACAATTTTCTATATTTTTAGCAACTAAGTATAATGGTGCAACACCTATTCCACCACCTACTAAAGCAACTTTACCTTCTACTTTTTCGTATCCATTACCATAAGGTCCTTCTAATTTAATAGTATCTTCAGGTTTTAATTTACTAAGTATCTTGGTTCCTTCACCAAAAACTTTGTATAAAAAACTTATACTATTATCACTTATATCATGTATACTAATCGGTCTTGATAATAAAGGATAATTATCCCAAGCTCTTAACATATAAAATTGACCCATTTCTCCTTTAAAAGAACCCTCTACTTCCATTAAGTACATATCTTCCCCAACGTACTCATTTTTTAATACTTTGTACATACTGAATCCTCCACAAAAGTTAAATTAATATTTATTTCTTTATATCTACACCTAAAAGCTTTATAATTAAAGCCATTCTTACATACATTCCATAAACAGCTTGTTTGAAATAAACCGCTCTATCATCATTATCGATATCAGTTGATATCTCATTTACTCTAGGTAATGGATGTAATACAAGCATATCTTCTTTAGCATTCTTCATTTTTTCTTTATCTAGAATATAAGTATCTTTTAATCTTTCATATTCATCTTTATTACTAAATCTTTCACCTTGTACTCTAGTCATATAAAGTAAATCTAAATTACTTAAAGCTTCATCTAAATGTGTAGTTTCACAATATGAATAATTTTTAATTCCTTCTTTTACGTATTCAGGCATTTTTAGTTCTTCTGGTGCTATAAAAACAAACTTGTTATCTTCATATCTGTTCATAGCTTTTACTAACGAATGAACTGTTCTTCCATATTTTAAGTCTCCACATAATCCTATTGTATGATTATGTAATGTTCCTTTAAGGGATTTTATTGTTAATAAGTCTGTAAGGGTTTGCGTTGGATGTTGGTTTCCACCGTCTCCTGCATTTATGAATGGTACTGTCGTGTATTGTATTGCTTCATTAGCAGCTCCAGCAATAGGATGTCTCATAACTATAAGATCGACATATCCTGATACAACTCTTATTGTATCTCCTAGAGATTCTCCTTTTGATACTGAAGAAGAATTAGGTTCAGAAAATCCTATTATCTCCCCTCCTAATCTTTTCATTGCAGCTTCAAAGCTTAATCTTGTTCTTGTTGATGGCTCATAAAACAATGTAGCCATTAGTTTACCTTCACACACACGAGAGTATGCTGATGGATCTTTCATTATATCCTCAGCTAAATTTAATATTTCATCTATTTCTTCAATTGAAAAGTCCTCTGGTTGGATCAAATTTCTTGATTTTAACATTATCATTTCCTCCTTTTTAGCCTCTCTGGACTAAACTTAAAAGTATTATATATCCTTTGTAGATTAACACTTTTATTTTTCAATGTCAATACAATAGCATACTTTTCTTAATTAAAAACATATAAAAAGACAGAAGATAAAATATCTCCTGTCTAATATTTATATTAAAACTTATACTTATTTTAGAAAACTTTTTTATTAATGAAAACCTTTATCTAAGTTCTTATACTAAACCTTGAGCCATCATAGCATCAGCTACTTTTAAGAAACCAGCTATGTTAGCACCAGCAACTAAGTTATATCCAAATCCATATGTTTGAGAAGCATCAGCACAAGCATCATGTATACCAACCATTATATCTTTTAATTGAGCATAAACTTGTTCTGGAGTGAAAACAGTTTTTCCTGAGTTTTGACCCATTTCTATACAAGAACATGCAACTCCTCCAGCATTAGCAGCTTTAGATGGTCCTACTATGATACCATTATCTTGTAAATATTTAATTGCTTCGTTAGTTGAAGACATATTTGAACCTTCACATACGAATTTACAACCACTAGCAACTATTGCTTTAGCATCATCTAATAATATTTCATTTTGTGTTGCACATGGTATATATAAGTCAGCTTTTACTTCCCATGGTTTCTTACCAGCTACAAATTTAGATCCTGGGAATTTATCAGCATATGGAGCACATACGTTTTTACCTGATGCTCTTAATTCAAGCATGTAATCAACTTTTTCTCCACTTATACCATTTGGATCATATATATATCCATCTGGTCCAGATATTGTAACTAATTTAGCTCCTAATTCATTTAGTTTTTGAGCTGTACCCCAAGCAACATTACCAAATCCAGATATAGCAACTTCTTTACCCGCAAGTTTTTCTCCATTTGCTTCTAACATAGCATTTGCAAAGAATACTATACCATAACCTGTAGCTTCAGTTCTTCCTTGTAATCCACCATAAGAAAGTCCTTTACCAGTTAAAACACCTTCAAATCTATTTACTAATCTTTTGTATTGTCCAAACATATATCCTACTTCTCTAGCTCCAACACCTAAATCCCCAGCTGGTACGTCAGTTTCAGGTCCTATATGTCTGTATAATTCAGTCATGAAAGCTTGACAGAATCTCATTATTTCGGCATCTGATTTTCCATTAGGATCGAAGTCTGCTCCACCTTTACCTCCACCTATTGGAAGACCAGTTAAACTATTTTTAAATGTTTGTTCAAATCCTAAGAATTTTATTATTCCTGGGTATACATTTGGCGCAAATCTTAAACCACCCTTGTATGGTCCTATAGCGCTATTAAATTGATATCTATAACCTTTGTTAACTTGAACTTTACCGTTATCATCAGTCCAAACAACTCTAAAAGTTATGCCTCTTTCAGGTTCTGTTAATCTTTCTAATATAGCAGCTTCTTGATATTCTGGGTGTTTTTCTAATACTGGTACTAATGAACTAAGAACTTCTTCTACAGTTTGGTGGAATTCTACTTCACCTGGATTTCTTTTTTTACATAGTTCAATACATTCTTGTACATAATTTGACATTTTAAAGCCCCCCTAATAATAAGTATCTTATATTATTTTTAAATCAAGATATGTAACTAAAATTTTCCATATATCTTGCTTTCACTTGAATTGTAGCATAGCAAAATATTTATTCGCAATTGAATTTTTGTTTAATTTTCAGTTGAATTTTTGTTTAATTTATTTTAATCAATCATCTACTTTTCTTTTTAATTAAGATAGTTTTTATTATAAATAAATGATTTAAATTCTATTTTATAATTACATTAGCAACTTAATCTTGTTAATTATTGGTCATAAAATATATAATTTTAACTTTTTATTTTTTTAGTATTCTTAAATATATTTATTTTTTTAATAAATATCAATTATTAACTATAACTCATATAATTTATTTAACTTTTCATTGTTTTTAACTTATTTATTAAATTCTAGAAATATACAGTATTATGATTTAGGCCTCTAACTAGTTAAATTTTATTCAAATCACTTGTCTTATATATTATATTATAGTCTCAACTTTCAAACTTTTTGAATTATTTACAGTATTTTAATTCATTTTAGAATACCTCTAGATTTTGTCGCTTCTAAGTATTAAATATATATGTTTTCTTAATTTAATATAATATTTATTCAAATAGTACTATAACTCGTATAAATCTATTCTATTATTTGCAAGAATATTTATTTAAAATTTTCTATTTATTTTAAATGAATATTAACTAAAAATTAAAAGTTTCACTAATTTTTTCTAAAAACTATATTTTTGAATTCTTAAATACATAAATATTCATTTAAAATTTATATATTTAAAACTATATATCACCTTTAATTTCTCTTATTTTTTAACGTTTACTACACTTATATTTTTATTGTTATATTTGGTAAATTTTGCTATAATGAACTTAATCATACGATACAAAAGGGGGTATTGGAATATGGCTTATAAAATAACTGATGATTGCATAGCTTGTGGTTCATGCGCTGATGAATGTCCAAACGACGCTATAATCTCTGGTGATGAAAAATACGAAATAAAAGCAGACGAATGTTTAGATTGCGGAGCATGTGCTGATGCATGTCCAAATGATGCTATAGTAGCTGAATAATAACAAACCAAAGACTATTCAGGATTAAATTTTCTTGAATAGTTTTTTCTATACTTTGATAGTTGTTTTTTCTTACTTATCTTTGGTATAATGTATAATGCATTATAATTTTACAAAATAAGGAGGAGCTTTAAGATGGCTTACAAAATATTTGATGCTTGCATAAGCTGTGGTGCTTGTGCTGATGAATGTCCAGTTGAATGTATATCTGCTGGTGATGATAAATACGTTATAAATCCAGATGAATGTATTGAATGCGGTGCATGCAACAGCGTTTGTCCTGTAGATGCTCCACAACAAGACTAATAAAAAAGAACTACTTAAATATCTAATTTAAGTAGTTCTTTTTTATTATACGTAGAGCATTATTATATATTTTAATATGTTAAATAATTTCTATAGACTATCTTCCTTCATCAAATATGATAAAGTAAATAAACTTTCTGTTAAGTTAACATTTTCTACAATAATATCATCTGAAACATCTAAATCTATAGGCACAAAGTTCCAAATTCCTTTTATACCTGCATTAACTAATCTATCAGCTAATTGTTGAGCACCTCTCTTAGGAACACATAATATAGCTATATCTATATTATTTTCTCTTATAAAGTCCTCTATGTAATCAGAATCTAATATTTCAAAATCTCTTATTTTTAAACCTATTATTTTAGGATTGACATCAAATAATGCTTTTATTTCAAATCCTGCATTTTTAAATCCATTATAATTAGCTATAGCTTGTCCTAAATTTCCCGCTCCAATCAGAACTGCACTATACTTCTTATCTAATCCTAATATTTTGCCTATTTCATTATGTAGGTCTTCAATATTATATCCATAACCTTGCTGTCCAAACCCTCCAAAATTATTCAAATCTTGTCTTATTTGTGAAGCAGTAAAACCTATTATATCACTTAACTCTTTAGAGGAGATTCGTTGTATATCCTTACTCAATAGTTCTCCTAGGTATCTATAATATTTCGGCAATCTTCTGATAACAGCCATTGATATATTCTTACTAGCCATCGGTACACCTCCCCTGGTATGATTATTTAATTATTTTCTGTTAATAGTATAACACTCTTGATTATATTATATCAAAACATTATAATTTTAGATAGTTCAAGGAGGTATAAAATTTATGATTGTTTTATCATGTAATAATTTATATAAAAGTTTTGGAATTGACTCTATTTTAGAAAATATATGCTTCACAGTAAATGAAGGGGATAAAGTTGGTATTATTGGTGTTAACGGTACTGGTAAAACTACTCTTATGAAAATAATATCCGGGGAATACGGATATGATCAAGGAGATATATATACTTCTAAAGATTGTGAAATAGGATACTTAGAACAGAATACTAACTTCTATTCTAATAATACTATATTAGAAGAAGTTTTAGAGGTTTTTAAACCTTTAATAGATATGGAAAATTATTTAAGAGAGTTAGAAATAAAAATAGCTGAAGAAGGAAGCAAAAGTAATTCTTCTATATTAGAAAAACTTATGAATGACTACTCTCACACTCTTGAGCTCTTCGCTTCTAAAAATGGTTACGGATATAAGTCAGAAGCTAAAGGTGTTCTAAAAGGATTAGGATTTAAAGACGAAGATATGGATAAACCAATTTCTATATTATCAGGTGGAGAAAAAACTAGAGTTCTTTTAGGGAAACTATTACTAAAAAAACCTACTTTATTACTACTTGATGAGCCTACTAACCATCTTGACTCTGAAGCTATCGAATGGTTGGAATTCTTCCTTAAACAATATAAAGGAACTGTCATACTTATATCTCATGATAGATACTTCTTAGATCAAGTAGTTGGTAGGATATTTGAAGTTCATAATAAAAAACTTAAGTCTTATAACGGAAACTACACTAGCTATTTAGAGTTATCTAAAATTGAAAAAGAAATAGAATTAAAAAAATATGAAGATCAACAAAAAGATATAAAAAAACAAGAAGAATCAATAGAAAGATTAAAAGCCTATGGTAGAGAAAAACACCTTAAGAGAGCCCGTAGTAAAGAAAAAGCTTTAGATAAGATAGATGTTTTAGATAAGCCTGAAGCTTATAGAAAAAAAGCAAAAATTCAATTCCACCCTTCTATTGCAAGCGGAAACGATGTTTTACATGTTAATGACGTATCCATGGGATATGATGATAGAACTTTATTCAAAGGAGTTAACTTTGATATTTATAGGGGTGAAAAGGTTGCCCTTATAGGACCTAATGGTATTGGTAAATCCACATTATTTAAAATAATAATGAATGAACTTACTCCTCTTAATGGAGACATAAAAGTTGGAACTAATGTTAATGTTGCCTATTTCCATCAAGAGCAAAAAACTCTAAATCTAAATAATACTATTATTGATGAGATATGGGATACTAATGATAGATTAACTCAAACTGAAATTAGAAATATGCTTGGTTCTCTTTTATTTGAAGATGAAGATGTATTTAAGAAAATATCTACATTAAGTGGTGGTGAGAGGGCTAGAATTGCCATACTAAAATTAATATTATCTAAAGCTAACTTCTTATTATTAGATGAGCCTACTAACCACTTAGATATAGACTCGAAAGAAGTTCTTGAGGAAGCTTTAGAAAATTATACAGGAACTATATTTACTATTTCCCACGATAGATATTTTTTAAATACTGTTGTTGATAAAATTTTAGTTTTAGGAGAAGATGGTATAACTGAATACCTTGGAAACTATGATTACTATATAGATAAAAAAAGAGAACAAGACGAGATATCTATTGTAGTTGAAGTTGAAGAAAAAACGAAAACTCAATTAAAAGAAGAAAGACGTAAAGAAAAAGAGCAAAGGGAAAAAGAAAAGAAAAACAGAAATAAAATAAAAAATATTGAAAAAGAAATTGAAGAAATCGAAATTAAGATAGAAGAACTTGATCATCTTCTATGTCAAGAAGAAGTATATTCTAATCCTGATAAGTCTAAAGAGGTTAGTCAAGAAAAAACTAACTATGAAGATAAATTATCTTCACTATATGAAGCTTGGGAAGAATTAGTTTAATAAAATAAATAAAAAAGTCCCCTTAAGGGGACTTTTTTATTTATTTTACAGCTGCTACAACTGACATTTCTACTAATAATTGCTCTCTAGCCATTTTAGCTTCTACACAAGCTCTAGCTGGCTCATATCCATTTACTGTCCAAGCATCATAAACAGAGTTCATATCAGTAAAATCTTTCATATCTTTTAAGTATATTGTTACTGATAGTATATGTTCTTTGTCAGAACCATATTTATTTAATAAGTTTTCTACTTTTTCTAAAACACCAGCAGTCTGTTCTTTTATATCTCCTTCTGCACAAACTTGTCCTGATAAATACATTACGTTGTTGTTTATAACAACATTACTCATTCTTCCATTACCTTCAAATCTTTGAATACTCATAATAAATGTTCCTCCTAAATTTATATTGTGTCAATTTTTAGATTTGGTACTGCGTTCAGAGACATATCGTCTCTTTTTCCATTTATATAATTATAATATCCAGCACATCCTATCATGGCAGCATTATCTGTACATAATGATAATGATGGATATTTAATTTCTATATTATGTTCTTTTGCCATTTCTGAAATTTTTTCTCTAAGAGCCGAGTTAGCAGCAACCCCACCTGATAAAGCAATAATTTTATACTCTTTTTCTAACGCTGCTTTTACTGCTTTAGTGGCAAGAACTTCTACCACTGCTTCCTGGAATGATGCTGCTACATCTTCTACTATAATTTCTTTATTTTTCATCCTTTGACCATTTAAATAGTTTAATACTGATGATTTTAATCCACTAAAACTAAAATCATAAGAATCATCTATATATGCTCTTGGAAAATCTATTGCATTTTTATTTCCTAATTTAGCAAGTTTATCAATTATTGGACCACCTGGATATCCTAAATTCATAGCCCTAGCTATTTTATCAAAAGCCTCTCCTGATGCATCATCTCTAGTTCTACCTAGTATTTCGTAATCATTATAACCTTTAACTTCTACTAAATGAGTATGTCCTCCTGATACAACTAATGTTATAAAAGGTGGTTTTAAGTCCTTATGTTCAATATAGTTTGCACATATGTGACCTTGCATATGATTAACACCAACAAGAGGTATATTTAAAGAAAACGCTAGTGCTTTTGCATAAGAAAGTCCTACTAATAAAGCTCCTACTAGCCCTGGCCCATATGTAACAGCTATATGATCTATATCTTCTAGTTTAATACCAGCTGTATCTATAGCTTCTTGAAATACTGCATCTATATTTTCAATATGTTTCCTAGATGCTACTTCTGGAACTACCCCTCCAAATTTCTTATGTAATTCTATTTGAGTAGATACTATATTAGCTAATACTTCTCTACCATTTTTTAAAATTGCAACTGCTGTTTCATCACAACTACTTTCCATAGATAATGTTATTATATCTTTCATTTTATTACACCTCTTTTAATTGGCTCCACATAATCATTGCATCTTCTTTATTATCACTGTAATACTCTTTTCTTATGCCACCTATTTTAAATCCGTACTTTTTATATAAATTTTGAGCAACTATATTAGAAACCCTCACCTCTAGAGTAATAGCACTCATATTATTTTCTTTGCACAATTCAACTAACTCTTTTATAAGTTTATCTCCTATTTTCTTGCCTCTATAATCACTATGAACAGCTACGTTTGTTATATGTCCTTCATCTAAAACAAACCATACTCCTACATATCCTACGACTTTACCATCTATTTCTGCAACTATATATCTAGCTAAATTATTTTTTAACTCTTGTCTTATAGCTTCTTTTGACCAAGGGTCTGCAAAACAATCTTCTTCTACTTTATAAACATCATCTATATCATCCTTAGCCATGGTTCTAATTATTAAATTATTTTCCATTATTTAGCCTCTTTTGTTTTTCTTCATATTGTTCTTCTGCTTGAGATTTTCTTATATACATAGGATTTATATCATAGCAATTATGAACATTTTTATTTTCTTTCATTTTGTTTCTAGCAATCACACATAAACTACTAGCTTTAGTTATGTTATTTGATGGAGATGGAACTGTAATATTATTAATTGCATCTATTTTATCTTTATATTTATATACTGCTTCACCAAGCAATACCCACTCTTCTTTAGTTTCTTCTAATTCTTTTAATAAGTCATCTATTTTCACTATACTTATATCATCTAATGCTTTTATTTCATTGTCTTCTAATATGTACTTATTCATGTAGACTTGATTTCTTTGGGCATCTAATATAGTGCATATTTTTCTATTACAAAGATCCATATTTGAGCCTAATATCTCTAAGGAATTTACTCCTATTATAGGTATATTGTTTACATGAGCAATAGCTTTTGCAGTTGCCATACTAATTCTAAGACCTGTAAAAGATCCTGGACCTACACATACACCTATTGCATCTATATCTTTTATGTCAATGTCACTAAGCTGTAACATATTTTCTATCATCGGCATTAGTTTTTGTGAATGAGTCTTCTTAGTATTTATCGTATACTCACAAATTAATTTATCATCCTCTAAAACTGCAACGTTAGCAGCCATTGTAGAAGTATCTATTCCTAATATCTTCATTATTTAGTCAACTCCTCAACTATATCTTCATATTTTTTACCTAATGGTATTAACATCATTTCTCTTCCAGTTTCTTTATATTCTAACTCTATTTTTAGATACTCTTCTGGAAGTATATCTTCTATTATATTTGCCCATTCAATTATGCACACGCCTTCTGAATCTATATATTCATCAAATCCTATATCATACATTTCCTCACTACAACCAATTCTATATACATCAAAATGATATAGCGGTATACGACCTTCATACTCATTCACTATTGTAAATGTAGGACTTGTAATATAGTCATCTACTCCTAGGGATTTAGCTAGACTTTGTGTCATAGTAGTTTTTCCCGCACCTAAATCTCCGATTAAACAAACTACACTTCCTGGAAAAAGTAATTTACCTAATTTATCACCAATTTCTCTCGTTTTCTCTTCTTTATCTAAATAAATTTTTTTCATCTATATCACCGTTAAAATCCTTAATTTAGTTTATCATTGATTATTCTATACTATTAATTATTATTGTCAATTTAATTATTATTTTAGTCATGTCTTTTTATACAACTAGATATTATTATATAATAACCTTCATCTATAATAAAGGGTTTCTATATACTTACTTTAAAATTGAATTACTTTAATAATACAATACAATTTGATTTGAATAATCTCATATAAAAAATATAACCCTAGTAAGTCTTTTGCTTAAATATAAAAAGGAGCTATAATAGCTCCTTTTTATATTTTATATGATTATTTAGTTAATAGTTTTTCCATCTTTTTAAATAGAGGTAATATAACAATTGTCATTATAAAACCTTTAAGTATATTAAAAGGAGCTATCATCCATATTACAAAACTATATAAGTCCGTAACTCTTGGATTTATTATATTACCAGCTTGTATTATTTCTTCCATCGGCATAAAGTTTGCATATAAAGGAAGCATTACATAATAATTCATAATACATCCCATAATAGTCATTGCTATAACCCCAAATAAAGCACCTGCTATTACACCTTTATAATTTCTCCATTTTCCATAAAATAAACATATTATAAAAACATAAGCTCCACCTATCATAATATTGGCAAATTCTCCAACACCACCAGTAGTACTAGCCGTTATAGCTTGAAGAAAATTTTTAATTACAACTATAATTAATCCTGCTACTGGTCCCAGAGACATCCCACCAAATATAGCAGGTATATCCGATAAGTCTATTTTTAAAAATACTGGGAATATTGGCAATGGAGCCGATATAAACATAAGTACATATGCTATTGCTGACAATAATCCTATTTTTGCTATTGTTTTAGTAGACATCAAATCTCTTTTTTTGATTGCGTTTTGCATTATATAACCTCCAAATTTTAAATATAAATTCCAAAAGAAAATAAAAAACTCGAAGATACGGTCTTCGAGTTTTATGAATATTCAAAATTTATTATGGTATATATCATAAATCTCTTCTCTCATCCAGACTTTACTGTCGGCTTTGGAATCTCACCAAATCATGCTACGTATGTAGCTCGCGGGCTATACCGCCGGTAGGGAATTTCACCCTGCCCCGAAGATCTTCTGTTTTTTAATTTCTTATTATATTATAATAATAGAATAAATGTATAAATTATGTCAACAGTATTTTATATATAATAAAACTCAAGATTTGACCTATAGTATTATAGTTCAGCAAAATATTTTATATTTTCTTATATACTATTTTTCCATCTATTATTGTATATAATACATTACTATTTATTTCAAAAGGATTATTATCCCATATAACTATATCTGCATCTTTTCCAACTTCTATAGAACCAACTCTATTATCAATTCCTAAAACTTTAGCAGGATTAATTGTTATAGCCTCTAAAGCTTTCTCTTCCTTCATACCATGTTTTATAGCTATACCTGCACATAACGGAAGGTATTGAATAGGTGTAACTGGATGGTCTGTTATTAAACAAACATTAAGTCCATTATTTGATAATATACCTGCCGTCTCAAAAGTTAAATTTCTAAGCTCTATCTTTGATCTTTCTGTAAGAGATGGACCAACTAAAATAGGATATCCTTCTTCAATCAGCTCATCAACAACAAGATGACCTTCTGTGCAATGGTCTAACGTTAATTTTAAATCAAACTCTTTTGCTATTCTTATAGCAGTAAACATATCATCTACCCTATGAGCATGTGCTTTTAAAGGAACTTCTCTTTTTAATACAGGTATTAAGCTTTCATATTTCATATTATATTCTGGTTTCTTTGCATCATCTTCTTCAAGTTGACTCTTCTCAATATCATCAAGATATTCTTGTGCTTTTCTTAAATTTTCTCTAATTAATGCAGCTATTGCCATCCTTGTCTGAGGTGTTTTTTCATTTCCTCCATAACAATTCTTTGGATTTTCTCCAAAAGCTATCTTAGTAGCTACAGGAGTATACATATAGGTTTTATATAAAATCAGTAATTTATCTATTAAACATATTGATATTACTAGTTTACAAATTTCTATAACTTATAATATTATTATAGTAAATACATTTAAATAATCAC
>NZ_JACRYU010000015.1 GCF_014333445.1 Terrisporobacter mayombei
TTTATAATTTCGTTAGGCTTGTTTGCCATGCAAATTTTTAAAGATATGAAACTTAATTTAACCTATCGGTTTATTTATCAATTCGAGAATGATTCTCATCATATCTAATTAACAAAACCAATGAATCAATATAGATAACAAATAATTAGTCTATAAATTTAATTATAGTAAAGTCCCAAACAATATGGAACTAAATTTTACAAACTCTACTATAAATACATTATTATATTAATTTATACATATATAAATTAATATAATAAAAATAATAATTGCATATATAATTAAAGAGATTGTCTTAAAATAATTTAATTAGAATAAAATTATTTTCTAAGACAACCTCTTACTTAGTTACTATATAATTAAAGATCCATAATTATCTTTAATCTCTATATTTTCACATTTAATATTTATTTTATTATTAAAAATAGGTCCATCAACTACAAAAGTATGATATTCTCCATTCTCACCGCATACATCAGCTCCAGTTTCTTTTATTTTTTTAACTAAATCTTTTGTTAAAGTTTTTCCTAAGAAATCTGAGCTTATATAATCTAAGTTAACTTTTTTTATTATAGCTTTGAAACCACTTTCAATATTTTCATAAACTAATTTTTCTCTATCTTCTTGCCATAGGGGGAATTCATATTTTAAACCTGAGTTCTCAGCTCTATCAACCCCCCACTGTCTATGTAGTTCAATATCTATATCACCATATACAACAGATTCAGCTCCCATTTCTTTTGCAACTCTAAGCTTCTCTTCGAATCTATCCTCATATTCTGATACATCACATTCCACATATATAATAGGTAAATCTAAACTTTGACTTACTTGTTCTAGTAAATCATAATTCAATCCATGAGTCCAAGACTCTGTAGTTGATTTTTTTATAGTAGTTAAAAGGGCTACTGGTTTACATCCTTCTTTAATTTTTCTATACATTGCTAATATGCAATCCTTGCCACCACTATATGATAAAACAAATTTATTGCTCATAATCTTCCCTCCACTTGTCTTATCACTTATAATAACTAATTATTTTTTAACATTCTAGCTAAGTCCTTAGCAAAATAAGTGATTATTATAGTTGCTCCTGCTCTTTTTATAGACATAACAGCTTCATATATAGCACTTTCATTTAATAATCCTTGTTTAACAGCTAATTTTAACATTGAATATTCTCCACTTACATTATAAGCTGCTATAGGCATATTATAGTTGTCTTTGAATCTTCTAATTACATCTAAATAAGATAGAGCTGGTTTTACCATTATGATATCAGCTCCTTCTTGAATATCTAATTCTGCTTCTATCATAGCTTCATTTGAATTTGCTGGATCCATTTGATATGTTTTTCTATCTCCAAATGCTGGTGCTGAATTTGCAGCTTCTCTAAATGGTCCATAAAATGATGATGCATATTTCGCACTATAAGCCATTATAGCCACATTTTCGTATCCATTTTCATCTAAAGCATTTCTTATTGCTCCAATTCTTCCATCCATCATATCAGATGGAGCAACCATATCAGCTCCAGCTTTTGCATAGCTTAAAGATATTTTAGCAAGATACTCTAAAGTTTTATCATTATCCACATATCCAGTTTCAGTTAATATACCACAGTGTCCATGGCTTGTATATTCACACATACAAACGTCACATATTACATCCATTTCAGGATTTATTTCTTTTATTTTTCTCACTGCTCTTTGTAAGCATCCATCATCATTAAATGCTTCACTACCACAGCAATCTTTTTTATGATCATCTGGTACACCAAATAATAATACGTGTTCAATACCAAGTTCAGTTAATTCATTTATTTCATCTTCTAATTTATCTACTGAAAAATGATAAACACCTTCCATAGAAGATATTTCTCTTTTTATATTTTCCCCATCAACTATGAATAAAGGATATATTAAATCTTCCACTTGAACCTTTGTTTCTCTCACTAAGTTTCTTATAGCTCTTGTACTTCTTAACCTTCTTGGTCTTTTTAACATAATAATCCCCCCTAATTTAATACTAATTCTTGTGATATTGCAGCTATCATACTATCAATTGTAGCTTCTTCTGATTCTCTATAAACTTTTAAACCAAATTCTTCTATGGTTTTTGTTGTTATTGGACCAATAGAAATAATTTTTAAATCATTTAGTTTATTTAAATTTTCTTTTCCAATTAATGTTATAAAGTTTTTAACTGTTGAAGAGCTAGCAAAAGTAATATAATCAAGTTCTTCACTTTGTATAATTTTTAGTGCTTCATCTTTTTTTGAATAATCAATTACTGATTCATAAGTGATGACTTCTTTTACACTGCAACTTTCACTTAATTTATTAATTATAAAATCTCTAGCATTTTTTGCTCTTGGTATTAAAATTCTATCATTTTCATTTACTAAATCTTTCAATTCTTCGTAAAGCCCTTCTGCAACATATTTTTTTGGCACTATATCAGGATTTATACCTCTACTTTTAATATACTTTGCAGTCTCTGATCCAACAGCGCATATTTTTATGTTATAAAGAGCTCTACAGTCATACCCCATTTCATTTAATTTATCAAAGAATATTTCTACCGCATTTTTGCTGCTAAAGATAATATAAGAATAAGCTTGAATTTGTTTTATTTCATTTTCTAACTCAATATTGTTCTCTATTTTTTCAATTTTTATAGTCGGTATTTCTATTGGATTTCCACCCATATCATTGATTTTTTCAACTAAAGAACTGCTTTGTGTTCTACATCTAGTTACAACTATATTTTTACCAAATAAAGGTTTTTCCTCAAAGAAATTTAGCTTATTTCTAAGATTTACCACACTCCCCACTACTATTAATGTCGGCGGCTTAATTTCTTCATTTATAGCAACTTCATAAGCATTCTCTAGAGTGGCTGTGATAACTTTTTGGTTATATCTTGTTGCCCAACTTACAAATGCTACAGGAGTGTTTTTATCTTTCCCCTCTTTAATTAAGTTTTCACTTATACTTTTTAAATTAGCAATTCCCATTAAAAATACTAACGTACCTTTAACATTAGCTAATGCATTCCAATTTATTTCCTTAGTTTCTTTTCCATCTTTTCTAGGATGTCCTGTTATTACATGAAATGATGAAGCATGGTCTCTATGAGTTATAGGAATCCCTGCATAACACAACCCTCCAATAGGAGATGTTATTCCTGGTATAACTTCAAAATCAATTCCCTCATCTCTAAGAAGTTCTGCTTCTTCTCCACCTCTTCCAAATACATAGGGATCTCCACCTTTTAATCTAACTACAACCTTACCTTCTAATGCTCTATCTGCTATTAATCTATTAATATCATCTTGTGGTAATAAGTGGTTACTAGATGCTTTACCTGCGTTTATAAATTCACAATCTTCCTTTGCTTCTTTTAAATAATTTACATTTGCTAATCTATCGTATACTATTACATCAGCTTTTTTTATACATTCTAAACCTTTAAGTGTTATAAGTTTATAATCTCCAGGCCCAGCACCTACTAAGTAAACTTTTCCATTCATGGTTTTCATACTCCTTAAATTCACTATAACTTGTTATATTCTTCAATAACTTCTTTAGCCAAGTCATATCCTATTCTATTAGCATCGCTTACTTTACCTTCTATAGATTTTACAACCAATTTTGTTCCATCTTCATTTCCATAAAGGCCTGTTAATGTTAATTTATCATTATCAATTTCACAATAAGCACCCATTGGAACATGGCAACTTCCATTAACTCCAGTTAAAAATCCTCTTTCTGCTGACACTTGTATCTCTGTTGCTTCATCTTTGATATGAGAAATAATTTCTTCCATATATGAATCATTTTCTCTTATTTCTAGTGCAAGAGCTCCTTGTGCTGGAGCTGGTACCATTATATTAGTAGGCAAATAATAACTTATACGATTTTCTAAATCTGCCCTTAATAATCCTGCAGCTGCTAAAACAACTCCATCAAGGTTCTCATCTTCTATTTTTCTTATTCTCGTGTCAATATTACCTCTTATAGGTACTATTTCTAAATCTGGTCTATACTTAAGAAGTTGATATGTTCTTCTCTTACTTCCTGTTCCTATTTTTGCTCCCATAGGTAAATCTTCTATTGTGTTATACCCATCTTTAAGTACAAGTACATCTCTAGGATCTTCTCTTCTTGGTACACTTGCAAACTTTAATCCATCTGGAAGAACTGAAGGCATATCCTTCATACTATGTACCGCCAAATCTATTTCTTTATTTAAAAGCTGCTGCTCTATTTCTTTTGTAAATAGACCCTTATCACCTATTTTATGTAAAGGCAAATGTGTTACTAAATCTCCCTTAGTTTTTATAACCTTAACTTCAAATTCAATCCCTGGGTTAACTTTTTTTAATGCTTCTACAACCCAGTTAGTTTGAACAAGGGCTAATTTACTACCTCGTGTTCCAACTACTATCTTCATAATACTTCTCCTTATTTTATAGGAATTCTAGTTTTGATAAAAAGTTCGCTTAGCTTAAGCCACTGCGCGGGCGCTCCACTTCATGTCGCCAACGACTGCGTCCGTTGCTCAAAAATATTATCTCTTCTTATTATTTTTATTTACTAATATGGTTGAAAAGTATGATATCTTCTCTTCAATATGATCATCCCTTAAATTAGTAAATACCTCTTCTTTTTCTTGTGATGAATTACTTACTAATATAGCATGGTCAATTAAATCATATTTCTTTAATTTATCAATAATCATATGTATTCTCTTATAAACTTTCATTAAAACTATGCAATCATATTTTTCAAGAGCTTCATCAATTTTTTCTTCCTCCATTGTACAAGGAATTACGATAAGTGGATCTGTATCCATAACCAACGGAAAGTTTTGATTAGATGCTATATTGGAAAATGATGAAATTCCAGGTATAGTTTCAACTTCTATATCTTCCATTAATCTTTCCATTACATATACATATGTACTATATATCATCGGGTCTCCTAATGTTACAAATCCAACATCTTTACCACTTTTGACATCTTCTACTATTTCACTAGATACAGAGTTCCAAACTTGTATCTTTTCAGTTCCATTGAAATTCATTGGAAAATGTCTAGATTTAATTTGTAAATCTTTTGGTAAATATTTTGCAACTATTGATAATGCTAAGCTTTCTCCACCTTTTTTAGATTCTGGAGTATATAATATATCTATATTTTGTAGTGTCTCTACTGCTTTTACTGTTACTAATGAACTATCACCAGGTCCAGTTCCTATTCCATAAAATTTTGCCATGTCTCTTTCCTCCAATATTAAATACTTACTTCTTGTAAATCTCTCATACAATCTAAAGCATGATTTGCAAATTTACCTTGTATATATGGATTTTCTCCAAGTCCCTTTAAATGAACTTTTACCTTAAATCCTTCATTTTCTAAAATAGTTTTCCATGAATCTTCTTCATCACTTGCCATATCATTTATAGCATGATCTCCTGCTACTAGCATAAATGGCATTAAATCTACTGTTTTTATATCTCTTTCTTTTAAGTTTTTAATAACTTGTTCTATCTCTGGGTATCCTTCAACAGTACCAACAAATACGTTCATTCCATAATCTCTAAACATATACTCTATTGCTGGATAAGCAGAATGACTCTCATGCTCAGTTCCATGCCCCATAAATACTACAGCTTCGTCTATTTCCATTTTATCAACATCTTGCTTTACTGCTAAAACTGTTTCTCTATAATCATTTATATAAGTTAATAAAGGTCTTCCAAGTGAAATTCTATCAAATTTATCTTTATAACTTTCTACTGTATCTTTAAGTTTGTTATATTCTTCTCCACATATGATATGAAGTGATTGAACTATAACTTCTTCATAACCATCATGATAAAGCCTGTCTAAAGCTTGTATAGGGTTATCAATTATTATGTTATCCCTTTTTCTTAATTTATTTATTATCATGTTTGAAGTAAATGCTCTATAAAAATCATACCCTTCAAATTTTTCTTTTATTTTATTTTCACACGGTTCTATTGTTTTTTTCCTTGTTTCATGATAGCTCGTACCGAAACTCACTACCAATACTGCCTTTTTCATAATATCTATCTCCTCGTCAAAATAAGTCTATAATAAAACTTTTAACTCTTCTATATTTCCTACTTTATTTGGATAATTTATGCCTTTTCTTTTTATAATGATTACTGGTATATTTAATCTTTTACAAGCATTAACTTTTTCTAAGAAACCTCCTGCACTTCCACTTTCCTTAGTTATAACCAAATCAATCTTATACTGTCTATATGTAACTTCATTCATTTCTTCAGAAAAAGGACCTTTCATAGCTATAATATTGTCTGCGTTAAATCCTATTTTCTCACAGTTTATTAGAACTTCACTTGTTGGTAATACCCTTGCAATCAAGTTTTTATCCTTTATCATTTCTTTATATAAATGAAGATTTTTGCTTCCTGTTCCAATAAATATGTTATTTCCTAAGTTATTTGCTACCTTGCAAGCTTCTTCAATATTGTCAACTATGTATTTGTTATCATAGTCTATTTTGTTTATTAAAGATTCTCTTTCAAATCTAAGGTAATCTATATCTAAAATCTCACATGCTTTTATAGCATTGCTCGATACTTCAACTGCATAAGGATGTGTAGCATCTATAATCTTTGTTATATTATTTTCTTTTATATAATCAACCATATCTTCTATAGTTAACTTCTTTAATAGTACATTATCTGTACACTTTCTTGCTAATTCTTCTCCATAACTTGTCGTAACTGAAACAACGTAAGATAATTTATATTGATTCAACAGATGGCATATTTCTATACTATCTGAAGTTCCACCTAAAACTAGAATCATATCTCGTATCCTCTTGGAGTTATCATTAAATCATTTTCTATATAAGTTGCTTTGTTACCGATTATAACCATAGTTGTCATATCAACTCTTTCAAAATCCATAGTATCGAAAGTACATATGAATTTTTCTTCATTTTCTCTACCTACATCTTTGACAATACCAACTGGTGTAGATCCATCTTTAAATTCACTCATAATTTTAAAAGCTGTAGCTAAGTGTTCGCTTCTTCCTTTACTCCTTGGATTATATAAACAAATCACAAAATCAGCTTCTGCTGCTAATCTTAGCCTTTTTTCTATAACTTCCCATGGAGTTAATAAATCACTTAAACTTATATGACAAAAATCATGCATTATAGGAGCACCAAGAACTGCTGCTGCACCTATACTTGCAGTAACCCCTGGAACTACCTTAACTTTTATATCACATTTTTCTTTTGTGACTAATTCTAATATAAGGCCTGCCATTCCATAAATACCAGCATCTCCGCTACTTACTACAGCTACTTTTTTACCTGTTTTAGCTATTTCTATAGCTTCCTTACATCTCTCTATTTCTTTTCTCATTCCATTTTGAACTACTTCTTTATTATGTATAAATTCTTTAATTAAATTTATATAAGTTTTATAACCTACGATAACTTCAGCATCTTCAATTGATCTTATAGCTTCCTCCGTCATCATATTTTTACATCCAGGCCCTATACCTATAACATATATCATATATCAATTCTCCCTATTGAAAATGTAATTCCCTTGTACTTATGTTTTTTTACAATCAGATTTCCATTGCTTAGTAAATGTGCAACTGGCTCTGCTACTGAATAAACTCCTACGCTTTTTTTTACCCATTCAGATTTATCATATAAGTAATCTACTTGTGATATTTCTTCTTTGGTAAAAATTTTAAAGGGAACTCTTAAATACTTACTAAGATTTAAAATTGCTTTCTCATCTTTTTTTACATCAATACTACCAATTTCTTTAATTGCATTTATATCAATATTTTGTTGTTCTAGAAAGTCAACTAAAGAATCTTTCATATATTCACTATCTGTATCTCTTCTACAACCAATACCAATTACAATATCTTTTGGTACAACTTTAATAATATTTTTATTGCTAAAATCTAAATTAGTATCAATACTTACCTTATTACTAATAACTACTATATTATCTATATCTTTTAGAGTATTTTTCTCATCTAACACAAATCCTCTAGTGTCTACAAGGTAATTTCCATCTACGAATAATCCAACTTTTTCATTGTTAACTATCATAGAATTAATCTTAAGAACATTATCTCTAAAATTATCAATATGAGCATTTAATTTCTTTGCTATCATGTCTAAAGATGATTTTTCATTTACATCAGTAGCCGTTGTTATAACTGGATTTGAGTTAATTAAATCACTTATATATAAAGTCATCTCATTAGCACCACCCATATGACCACTAAGTAAACTGATTATATTTTTACCTTTTTCATCTGTCACCAGAATAGCTGGATCACTAAATTTACTAACAACTAAAGGTGCTATAGTTCTTATAACAATTCCTGTTGCCATAATGAAAATAATATAATCATATTGGTTAAAAATCTCTGGAACAAAATCTTTTAATCTTTTATTAATATGAATAACATTAGTTTCATTTTCTACAATATCTCTTTTAATAAAGTATAAATCTGCATTTTTTATATTGTTTTTTATATTAAGTCCTAAAGATTTTCCATTTTGAGTTATAGATAATATAGCTATTTTTTTATCCTCTATATTCATGAACAAAGTCCTTATCATATAGCTTTGAATTATTGTATTCTTTTCCTAAAAACTCTCCAACCATTATTAAAGCAGTTTTTCTTATATTATTTTCTTTTACTTTTTGTGCTATATCTTCTAGTGTTCCTTTAACTATCTTCTCATCTGGCCATGTTGCTTTATATACAACTGCTATTGGAGTAGTTTTTGCATATCCACCATCTATTAATTTTTCTACAACTTTTTCAATTTCTTGAACTGAAAGGAATATAACCATAGATGTTTGATGTGCTGCAAAAGATTCAATAGATTCTTTAGGTGGCACTGGAGTTCTACCTTCCATTCTTGTTATGACAACACTTTGAGAAATTTCAGGTACTGTATACTCAACTCCTAAAGCTGATGACGCTCCTAAGAAAGAGCTAACTCCTGGTGTGCAATCATAATCTATATTTAACTTAGCTAAGTCTTCAACTTGCTCTCTTATAGATCCATATATTGAAAAGTCTCCTGTTTGAAGTCTTACAACTGACTTATTTTCTTTTATGCCTTTTTCCATTACTTCGATTATTTCTTCTAAATTCATGTAAGCACTGTCATGTATTTCGCAACCTTCTTTGCAATAATCAAGTAACTCTGGATTAACTAATGAACCTGCATATATTACTACATCCGCATTAGATAATAATTTATATCCTTTTAAAGTTATTAATTCTTTATCTCCTGGTCCTGCTCCAACAAAATGTACTTTATTCATTTTCATCTTCTACCCCTTTTTCACAAGATATTATGTAAATAGGATTATGAGGTTTAAAATAATCTCTCCCTCCTAATTTTTCCAATTTACTTATATTTAACAATGACACATCAATATTTTCAAAGTTATATTTTTTCAATAACTTCAAGGTGTCATAAAAATTATCAATTAAGATAAAGTTTGATACTAACTTTCCACCTGGTACTAATAAATCTTTTGACCATTTAATAATTTCTTCTAAGTTATTTCCTGTACCACCAAGGAAAATTCCATCAGCCTGTACATCTAGACTTATAGGTGCATAAGCTTGTATAACATCAACATTAGTCAATTTAAATTTTTCAACATTTTTATTGATTAAGTCTATCGCTTCATCATTTCTTTCTATTGATATTACTTTTAAACTAGGATGTGTATATGCAGCTTCTATTGAAACACTTCCTGTTCCCGCACCTACATCTATAAAAGTTTTAGCATCCTTTAAATTTAATTTATTTAATGATATTGCTCTTACTTCCTCTTTTGTGATTGGAACCTTTCCTCTTATAAATTCATTATTGTTCATCTAGTATCACCACCACATTCATATCAAAATTATTTATAGATAAAATATCTTCTGCTTTTCCAATAGTTATTTTTTCATTTTGATAAGATAAATTTTCTCCTACGACAACTATTTTGTTAAGATTACGGTTTATTATTTCTTTACAAATTTCATGTGGCCCAATTTTATTATCAGTAACCATACATACCTTTTTGTGGTTTAAAATATAATCAAAATCTGGTACTTTTCCATGACTGCTAGTTATATATACATCATTCATATCGACAAATATTTTTGAAAAAATATATTGGAGAGAGCTAATTCCAGATACTATATTTAAATTTTCATGACTAATATTATTTGATAGATATTTTCCTATTCCATATATAGATGGGTCACCTGATGCTATAACAGAAATATTTTTATGTAAGTTTGTTTTTAAATAATCTAAAATTTCTTTTAAATTAGTACTTAATACAATTTTTTCTCCTTTAAAGTCTTTTATTGATTCTAAGTTTCTTTTTCCACCAATTAAAACATCTGAAGAATAAATTAATTTTTCTCCTAATTTAGTTAAGTAATTAAATTCTCCAGGTCCTAATCCTATAATATTAATCATTTAAAATCCTCCATAATTAAATCTGCATTAGCTGATTTTCCAAGCAAAGACTTATCCATCCTAAACATATAAATTCCAACTTCTATGTCATCTTCATTTAAGTATTGCTCTACTCTATTTCTACATTTGTCGCAAAGTATGTTGTATATGTCCTTATATCTGCTATCATCGATTATTTCCACTGCACCTTCTGTTGTAACACATTCATTTATCTTATTTAAAAAGTCTAAATCAGCTCCCAATAAAGCTAAATTAGCAATCATAATCTCATTTCTTGCATCGCAAACTTTAGAGTGAGTCTGAAAAATTCCTGCTGATATTTTGATAAATTTACCTATATGACCTGCCATAAGAATCTTCTTAAATCCAAGCCTTTTAGCTTCATTTAACATATATCCTACGAAATTACTCATTCTTACACAATTATGAATATCTATTTTTAAATGTTCTCTTATAAATTCTTCGCCGTGATTTCCTGGTACTAAAATAATCTTATCTAAGCCTTGAGCTCTTTTCATCTCTAATTCTATAGATAAAGATTTTTTCCATCCTTCTTCACTCATAGGCTCTACAATTCCTGTAGTTCCAAGAATAGATATTCCACCAACTATTCCAAGTCTAGGATTAAAAGTTTTTTTAGCTATCTCTTCTCCTTCTGGAGCGAAAATAGTTATTTTAATAGATTTGTTATTTTCTATAAAATCTTCTTTTTCTCTTATAACATTTTTTACTTCACTCTTAATCATTTTCATTGGAATTGGATTAATTGCATGTTTTCCAACTTCTACACTTAATCCTTTTTTAGTTACTAAACCTATTCCTTTTCCTCCAGTTACAAGAATTTCTTCATCATCTAAATTATCAATTAGTTCAGCTTTTGCAAATATATTCATCTTATGTGTAGCATCAATATCATCCCCGCCATCTTTTTCAATTGAACAAATTGCATAATCATCACTAATTTCTATATTTCTAACACTCAATGTTAAAGGTATACCTTTTGGTGTATCTATATTTATGTCATAAATTTTTTCTTTTGTTAAAAGCATATACACAGATGCTTTTGAAGCTGCTGCTGCACATGAGCCTGTTGTATATCCTCTTTTGTATTTTTTTCCATCAATATATACATACTCTTCCATTGTTATCCCTACATTGCATATAATATTGCATTCATTATTGCAGCAGCCACATTACTACCACCTTTTCTTCCTTGTACAACTATATGAGGAATTTCAGTTTTTTCTAATTCATACTTAGATTCTGCAGCTCCAACAAATCCTACTGGTGCACCTACTATAGCATCAACACACCCTCCATCATTCACCATTTCTATAGCTTTATAAAGAGCAGTTGGTGCATTTCCAAATACAAATATTTTTCTACCTTTATCATTCATAGCAATTTCTACTGCTGCCATAGATCTTGTTGTTCCTTTTTCTTTTGCTAATTCTTTAGTTTGTTCATCTGCAACTAGACACTTGTACTCACATCCTAATGCATTTAATTTCATTTTATTTATTCCACTCAGTGCCATATTAGTATCAGTATAAATTGTACATTTATTTTTTAACGCATCAATTATACTATCAACAGCATCATCTGAGATTTTTAATATATCTAAATATTCAAAATCAGCACTCGTATGAATACAACGTTTAATTATTTTTTCTTCTATCTCATTTTTAAACTTGTATCCTGGTCTGATATCATCAATAATACCTTGAATAATTTCAAAACTTTTTACTTCTATCATTTTAGGGTCTTTAATATATTCCACTCTATTTCCTTCCTCTCTTCTTGTCCTATAATCTTTGATAAATATATATTTTTATAATATCTGCTCAGTTCCAAATCCTTTAGATGTCTTAAAATCTTTTCATGATCAATATTGTCATCTACTAACATCCCAATTACTGTACCACTATGGGCAATATTAACACCATAAGCATCCATTTTTTCTGAAATATCAACTATTTCATTTAAATATGGCTTTTTATGTATGTTTTCATTTGCTAAGCTGCTTAAGGTGCAGGCCTTACCTATTGTTTTTAAATCATTCTTATATAAACCTTCTTCCAACAAATTAAAAGATTTTTTTATAATATCTCTATTTTCCAACTTCTTCTCTAGATAACTTGGATTACTTCTTATTAGACTTGTTTCCAAAATTTCATCTGGCTCTAATACAATAACCTTAGCTTTTTTTAAAGAGGATAAGTAGCTTTTCACATTACCATTTATAGGATTAAAAATACTATTTTCATATAATAAAATAGAATCTGTCGGCTCAATTTCTGAAGCAATATAAGAAATTTCTTCATTATTTAATTTCTTGTTTAATAATGAGAGTGTAGCCCTTATAGTTGCACCAATATCAGCAGTGGAGCTTGCCATTCCTTTACCTACAGGTATGTTGCTATCAATATCTAGTGATATATTTCTAGATTCTTTAAGTGGAATATTAAATTTTTCAAAAACCTTCCCTATGGCTTTTCTAGATTTGTTAGGACCTAAATTTACATCTAATTTTTTTTCTTCAAGAGTTGCAATAGAAAACATATCTATTGCATATGAAGATAAGTATTCTTCCTTATCTAGGATTCCTTGAACAAACTCACCACAAGATGCTGGACATATTCCATAAGATTTCATACTATTCTCCCAATATTTTATTTAACTCTTTTAAAATCACTTCATTTTCTTCATGACTCTTAATTGCTATTCTTATATAAGTTTCATCTAAACCTATAAAGTTAGATGCATCTCTTATTAAAATATTACTTTCCTTGAATAATTTTATTTTCAATTCTTCAGAATTTATATTTTTAAGTTTTATTAATATAAAGTTTGTATCTGTATCATAAACTTTTATATTCTTAATTTTTCTTAGTGAATTAATCATATAGTTTTGTTCTTTTTTATAGTAATCTTTACTAGATTTTATATATTCTTCTTCTTTGAATATGTAATTTGATAAAGTATCTGCAAAAGAGTTTACAGTCCATGGTTCTTTATATTTATAAATACCTTCTATTAACGCTTTATTACTTGTAATACCGTATCCTAATCTAAGTCCTGGCATCCCAAAAAATTTTGTAACTGCTTTTATTATGAAAATATTCTCATAAGTTTCTATATATTTTACTAAGCTATAATCATCTTCCTCACTTACAAACTCCATAAATGTCTCATCTACAATTAATAACTTTTTATTTTCTGCTAAAATTTTTAGAAGTTCTTCTATGTTTTTTACCTTTCCATTTGGATTATTAGGATTACATATAAATAAACTGTCAAATTTATCTATATTACCTTTTATCTCATCTATGTTAACAGCAAATTCATTGTCTTTATCTAAGTAAAAATTTATAACTTCTAAATTATTTAATCTTGCTCCTCTTTCATATTCTGAAAAAGTAGGATTCAAAATTCCTATTCTTTTTTTAATATTTTTCATAAGAAGATAGATTATTTCTGTAGCTCCATTTCCAGGAATAATATATTTTGAGTCAAGATTTAAGTAATCTCCTATATTTCGTCTCAAATTAGTATAGTGTATATCTGGATAACTTGTACTTTTACTTAAGCCTTCTAAAATATATTTTTCTAAATTTGGAATAAGTTTTGGATTTATATTAGAGCTAAAGTCTATTATCTCTTCAGTTTTTTTATTAAAATTTGTTGCCATTTGCTCTACATTAGCTCCATGACCTAAATCCTTCATACTTAATCTCCTCTTTTCTATATTTCTTTATATTGATGTAATTTAGTAATTTCACTTTAACCTTTTAAAACTTAACTATTAAAAAATAAGTCGCAGTAAATATTATTATTGATATTATTGATGCTGAATACATTATTTTGTTAGTTCTTTGAATATCTTCAATCTCTATTTCTCTACTTTTGTCTCCTATAGTTGGCTTATACACTTCTTTTCCAAAGTATATATTTGTACCACCTAATTGAATTCCTAAAGCACCTGCAACTGCACCTTCTGAATAAGCACAGTTTGGGCTTTTATGATTTTTTCTATCTCTAAATCCAATTTTTAATGAATTTTTAAAATCAAATCCAACAAATAGACTTCCTAATGCTAAAAAAATTAAACCAATTCTTGCTGGTATATAGTTTGCAATATCATCTATTTTGGCTGATGCATATCCTAAATAATAGTATTTATCATTTTTATATCCCACCGTTGAATCTAAAGTATTAATAGCTTTATATGCCATAGCAAGAGGCGCTCCTCCTATAAATCCATAAAACAATGGTGCTATTATCCCATCAACAGTATTTTCTGCAACAGTCTCAACTGTTGCTCTAACTATTTCTTTTTCATTCAAACTTGTTGTATCTCTTCCCACTATATATGAAAGTTGAATTCTTGATTTTTCTATATCTCCAGTTTTTAATACATTGTAAATCTTAACCGCTTCATCTTTTAAGCATTTCGTAGCAAGTGTAGTATAAATTAATATAGAATTTACTGCTATAAAAGCTATTTTATTAAACCTAAAAAGATTTACTACAAAATATGTAATTCCAAAAGTAGCTCCAACAGTTATAAACCATAAGAAAAATCCAGCTATTTTTAGTCCTTTATCTGACGAAGTGATTTTTCTTATTAATTTTTCCACACAGCTAATTAACTTACCAATATATCTTACTGGATGAGGGAATGAGTATGGATCTCCTATAATCAAATCCAAAGTATATCCTATATACATTGATAATATATTCATTCTATTTTACTTCCTTATTTATTAGAATTTAAAAACTTTGATATGCAATTTAAATTATTGTAAAAATGAGTATGTAAATATGTTGCTAAAGTATTATTTTTACTGTATCCACCTGCCCACTCATCAACTACTTTATCTGCTTTAATTTTTTGCATATGATAAGCACACTTTTCATCACTTTCAAATATAGAGTGATGGAATTCATGACCTTTTATTATTTCTCCCTTTTTAGAAAGAATCGTATCTTCTGTAGCTTCGCCTAAACAATATCCAAATCTTTTTAGAGATGAGGTCATTTTACTACATCCATTAAAAATTCCTACCATATCAAACACATTTTTATTGTTATCTTCTAATTTCGAGCCTAAATACATAAGTCCTCCACATTCAGCATATATAGGAATATTTTTTTCATAAGCACTTAGTATTGCTTGTCTTATTTCTTTATTTTCATGTAGCTCTTTACCAAAAATCTCTGGAAAACCTCCACCTATATAAATATAATCGCATTTAGGCAGTTGTCTATCTTCCATTGGGCTAAAGTATTTTATATTTAATCCTAACTTTTCAAATAACTCTATATTTTCTCTATAATAAAAATTAAAAGCTTTATCATATGCTACTGCTATTGTTTTATTATTCATTTGATTATCTTCAATAAAATTATCTAAATTAAAATCTGTATCAAATTCTTCTGTTTCAGCTATTTCAAGTATTCTATCAATATTTATATATTTTTCGATTTCATCTGCTAAATTATCAAATTTAATTTTTAATGTTTCTATTTCCATACTAGGAACTAAACCTAAATGTCTTGATTCAAGAGAAAAGTCTTTATTAGGCGGAAAATAACCTAATACTTCTACTCCTGTATATTTTTCTATAGCTTCTTTTAACATATTATAATGAGATTCACTTCTTACATTATTAGTAATTACACCAGCAATATTTACATTTGTATCCAGCATTTTATATCCTAATACCATGGCTGCAGCAGATGTTGCCATGGCTTTAGCATTTATAACTAGGATAACAGGTGCCTTCAATAATTTAGATGTATAAGAACTTGTACAATCATCTAAATCAATGCCATATCCATCGTATAATCCCATAACACCTTCAATTACTGATATATCTGCATCATTTGACGAATTTTTTACTATATATTTTATTTTTTCATCGTCTAACATGTATGAATCTAAATTTCTCGAATATCTTCCTGTTATAAATGTGTGATATGAAGGATCAATATAGTCTGGCCCTACTTTATAAGGTTGTACTTTTAAATTTCTTTTTGTTAATGCTTGCATTATTCCAAGGGAAATTGTAGTTTTACCTACTCCACTGTTTGTTCCTGCAATTAATATTTTTTTCATAATATCACCTAATCTTGCTCATTCATTATTTCATATATTTTATCTATATCTAAATGTTCTCTTAAAAAATCTGCTAACTTGTCATATTCATTATTTTTAAATTCTTCAAAAGACTCTACTTTACTTTCTATTTTCTCTAAATTTTTCATTTCTCTTATGTTATTAAGAATTGTTCTTGTAAATCCTATGTCATCAAATATTCCATGGAGATAAGTGCCAAATACATTGCATTCTTTATTAATACTTCCTGCAATATAACTAACTTCTTCACCTAATTTTTCTTTTACTGTAAGTAAACTTTTACATCCTTCTAGTTCATTACTCACTCCCATATGTATTTCATATCCGCCAACTTCTTTATTATCCAAATTAGCTAAATATCCATGTAAATTATCTGACATAACAGCTTTGACTTGAGTAGTAGTTTTTTCTAATTCAAAGGTTGTTTCTATATCTAAAAGTCCCATGCCTTCTACTTCTTCTGAATCATTTTCAACATGATATGGATCTTTTAGGGTTTTACCTAGCATTTGATACCCTCCACAAATACCTATTATTAACTTTCCTCTTTTGTGAAGTTCTTTGATTTGATTTTCAAGACCATTTTCTCTTAAAAATATCAGATCATCTATTGTACTTTTTGTTCCTGGAATAATCACTATATCAGGATCACCAAAAGCCTCACCATAATCTACATACCTCAAACTTACATCATCTTGTGTTTCAAATATATTAAAGTCTGTGAAATTAGACATATGAGGTGTTCTAACAACTTCTATATGCACATCACTTTTTCCAACTTTTTTCTTAAATCTAGTGGTTACACTATCTTCGTCTTCTATTTTTATGTCTGTATAAGGAACTACTCCTAGCACAGGAACTTTTATAATATCTTCAAGCATTTTTACACCTGAATCTAAAAGTTCTTTTCTCCCTCTAAATTTATTAATTATTACACCTTTTACTCTTTTTCTGTCATCCTCACCTAGTAAAAACATAGTTCCCACTAATGATGCAAAAACACCACCTCTATCTATGTCTGCTACTAGTATAACTGGAGCATCTGCAATTTGTGCCATTCCCATATTAGAAATATCTCTTTCCATAAGGTTTATTTCAGCACAACTTCCTGCACCTTCCATAACAACAACATCATACTTTTCTTCAAAGTCTTTAAATATATCATCTAGCACGTTAATTAGTTCTAACTTATACTCGTGATATTCTTTAGATGACATATCTCCTACTACCTTGCCTCTAACGATTACCTGACTTTTATGATTTCCACATGGTTTTAATAAAATAGGATTCATATCTGCAATAGGATCTAATCCACAAGCTTCAGCCTGAGATACTTGAGCTCTACCCATTTCAAGACCTTCTTTTGTAATAAAAGAATTTAGCGCCATGTTTTGGGACTTAAATGGTATTACCCTATGTCCATCTTGCTTAAAAATCCTGCACAAGCCTGTAACTATTGTGCTTTTTCCAACATTTGATGCCGTGCCTTGAAGCATTATTTTTTTACTCATAACCTTAATCCTTTCCCTAATTTTATATAAATACCAAAAAATCCCAGCACATAAGGCTAGGATTTCACTATACAAAGTATAAAATTGAATCTTCACCCCGAGATTTTTCTTACAAACAATTTAGGCAGGTCTCCTGGCTCAATATCAACTTACTTCCATACCTTCCCATCTTATATAAGACAGTGGTTTAATATGGTTTCATCCATTTCACAGTAGCGGGGGCTGCAAAGGCTTTTACCTTTTTCCCTTTTAATTTACACTGTAAAACCTAAATTGATTAATTTTCAGTTTTTAATATGATAATCTACAATTAAACTCTTTAAATTAATTATAGTTATTTTATTTATAATAGAAAATATTTTTTTATTATTATATATAATTATTTTAATATATCATTTATTAAGTCAATTTTCAATTATAACTCCTTTAACTATAATATAGTCTTATCACAACAAAAAGTCCATATTAAAAAATATGGACTTTTATATATATTATTTTTAATTTTATTTATTAATTACTTTTTTAGATTTCCATGAAAATTTTTACTCCAATAACTATATAAATCTTCTTCTTTTCTAAATAGGGGTAGACTCATATTCTTATTAACTTTTACAAGCCATGGAAGCTCTAAACCTGCTTCATTAATTACTTCATAATTCACAAATACGTCTTCTGTACTTCCTTCAATAAGCATTTTACCTTGATTTAGAACATATACATAGTCGCATATATCATATATCAAATTCATATCATGACTTGTAATTACTATTTTTATTCCCTTTTTATTCATTGATTTAATAATGTCTACTATGGCTCTAGTACTCTCTGGATCTAACCCTGCTGTAGGCTCATCTAATAATATAATTTTATTTTCCATAGCTATTACAGATGCTATTGCCACTCTTTTTTTCTGACCAAAACTTAAACTATGAACTGGTCTATCGATAAAATCTTCACCGTTCACAGCATTTAAAGCCTTATTAATTTTTTCTTTTATTGTTTTTTCATCTGTTCCAATATTCCTTAATGCAAAAGCTAAGTCATCATATACCATGGAATAAAATATTTGTTTTTCTGGATCTTGAAATACAATTCCAACTTCTTTCCTTAAATTATATAGGCTTTTTTTATCATATTTCAACTTATTACTTTTATATAAAATTTCACCAGAAGTTGATTTTAATATTCCCATTAAATTATTAAATAAAGTAGATTTACCTGAACCATTGGAACCAATAATCCCAATAATATCACCACAGTCAAAATCCATGTTTATATTATCTAGAGCTTTCCTTTTTTTATCATATTGGTATGTTAAGTTCTTAATTTTAAACATATTAATCTTCCTCTACAATATGAAATGTGCCATCATATAACTTCATATCTAAAGCTATACTCATTTCATCATATCTTATCATCATTCTTTTAAATAACATATTAACTAGCAATCCAAAGGATTGATATGCATTTTTTAAATTTATATATCCAAATTTTAATTCTTGAGATTTTTTAATGTCAGCTACTTCCTCTAAGAAGATAAATATAAATCTATACATGAGTATTGATATTTCAAGAAAAGTATCTGGCAAATGCATCTTCTTTAATATAAAGATAATCTGATTAAAAGGTGTAGTCAACATAACAAAATATATACATGTCAAACAAGATAAAGCTCTAAATAACAAATGTAGGGCAATATTTATAGATTCATTAGATATTCCTATGTATAGACTACCTATTTTCATACTATATAGTAGCAATTCTTTACTTTGAGTAAAACTAAAAAGTATCATGAATATACTTATTATCAAAAATATTAGTGGTATTTTTATAAAACGTATATAATCCTTCAACTGAATTTTAGCTACTCCAACAATTACTATACTCATAATAAATATAATTGCCACAGATATGATATTATAAGGATTTATCAAAGATAAAATAAGTAATAACATACCTATACTGAATTTTACATTTGGGTTAGCCTTAGATAATTTATTGTTATAAGCATAATCATCTATTATCATTTTTTACTTCTTCCATATAATCTCTTACTTTTTTCTTCGTTCTAGTAGTCCCAATATAATATCCTACTATTCCAGCTCCTAAAGCTGCTTGACTTGCAAATAATAAACTTTCTATTTCTCCACTAGCAGGCTCATAGAAACTACTAAACCAAGCTTCATAACCTGGATTAATTTCTGTTATTAATGCTTCAGCTTCACCATCAGCTCCTCCAAACTCTGCATCTGTGTGAATTACTTGTGGAATTATAATTATAGCTAGAACTAATGCAAGTAATATTACTGTTAGCTTCATGCTATTAGATTTTTTAGGCACTGATTTCATCATTATGCTAGCACCTCTCTTTCCTCATTTTCAGTTATAAAGTTGTAAACTATAACTGTTAATAAACCTTCAGCTATTGCTATAGGTACTTGAGTCACAAAGAATATTCCTAAGAATTTACCTACTGACGCTATTACTCCTCCTGATGGATCTGGGAAAGCTAATCCTAATTGTATAGATGTTATTGTATATGTTAATAAATCACCTAAAGCTGCTGCTAAAAATACAGCCCATTTTTTATCTATTTTGTCTTTACATAATTTCCATATTCCGAAAGAAACTAAAGGTCCTATTACTGCCATTGAAAATGCATTTGCACCTAAAGTTGTTATTCCTCCATGAGCTAATAACAATGCTTGGAATAATAAAACTATAGTTCCTAAAACTACTGTTACACTTGGTCCAAATAATATAGCTGCAAGACCTACACCAGTTGGATGCGAACAACTACCTGTGACAGATGGTATTTTAAGTGCTGATAATACAAATACAAAAGCTCCACATAGTGCTAATAAAAGCTTCTTTTTAGGATGTTCCTTAACTATTTTTGTAATCTTTTTCAACCCAACTACAAAGAATGGTATAAATATTACCCACCAAGTAATTGCCCAGTTAACTGGCAAAAATCCTTCCATAATGTGCATTGCATTTGAGACAACAGGTGTGATCATTAACATAAATGCAGATATCAATGACCATTTAAAATTGCTTTTTTTCATACTAAGTACATCTCCCTTTTTTAATTTAATTGTAGGGTGTATATCTTATTATTATTTCTTTTAATATAATAACTGTCTATCTTACCTATTATGTACTATTAATATAGCCAATGTTGATAATAAAAAATCCCAACCATGAGGTTAGGTAAATATATCTAAATTTCCAACATTAAGTGTTTTCTAATAAGATATTTCCTTCACCCCGAAGAAATTACTTTCCATACTTTAGGCAGGTCTCCTGACTTAGCTTCATCCTACTTCTCACCTTCCCATAAAATTCGCTTCAAAATATCGCCAACGATATACTTTCGTTATCACTTCAAATATCTACGTTGCTCAAAATTTGCTTTGCTCATCAAACAGTGGTTTATTGAGTTTCGTCCACATTACAGTAACGGGGGCTGTAGAGGAATCCCACCTCTTTCCCTATTAATCTATGATTAGAACCTAAAATATTATTAATATTAAATTTTATTGCCGACATAATTATATCATATTCTTCTAGCTCCCTTTAATTCCAATTCGTTATCTTAAGTTTTAAGTTTATAATATTAAAAAAATTGCTAGATTTATCAATTAAGCCTAGCAACTTTAACTTATATTATTTATTTATCTTA
This sequence comes from Terrisporobacter mayombei, assembly GCF_014333445.1. Lineage (GTDB taxonomy): Bacteria > Bacillota > Clostridia > Peptostreptococcales > Peptostreptococcaceae > Terrisporobacter > Terrisporobacter mayombei_A. The sequence goes on from NZ_JACRYU010000015.1 coordinate 21,887, forward strand.
ATTTTTTTGAATACATTCTAGTTTTCGTATCTTCATCGATTATATTTCTCATATATTTTAAAGTATCATCATATTCAAAATACTTTTTCCCATACTGTAAATTGAATTCATAATCAAAATCTTCAGGATTATTACCTTGATTATGCTGAACTATAGTTTCTAATTTATCAATTGCCTTAACAAGCTTAGCTTCTTTTGTAGAACAACTATTATATTCACACCACAAATCATATATATTTTTACTTATGCTTTCTGGTAGTGTTGTTAACATTCTCTTTATTGCTCTTTCTTCAATATATAATTTTATATTATCGTCAGTTTGCAATACAGCTGATATATCTCCATCATAAAGTTCTCCCAAGTCGTGTACCAAATTCATCTTTATGGCTTTATTAATATCAATATCATCAAACTCTTATTCTAAGAGCATTAACAACATTGCCAGTCTCCAAGAATGTTCTGCTGTACTTTCTCTACGACCAGTCTTTGTCCAAGCTGTTCTAGTTACAGATTTTAAGCCTTCTATTTCTTTAATAAATTCTATTACCCCATCAATTTTTTCATAAGCTATTCTCCTATGAAAGTCTATAATTATAATTTATCATAATACTACTTATAATACACATGACTTATGTCACTAATAATAAATTGTTATTATAAACCTTATCTGGATCTAGAACCAGGATAGAAAAATAAAGAAATAATATTTGATATTGGCATTGCAAAAAATACACTTAAACTAGGCTCAATATCCATAATACTAGACTTACTAACTAATAGAGGTAAAATTATAGATAATGGTATAAATAAAAATACCTGCCTTATAAACTCTAGCTTACTAGCTCTTTCTTCTTGACCTGATACTTGCATAAACGCAACCATAGTATATATAATTCCCATAAAAGGAAACCCTATAAGAAGAATTTTCATTATAGATATGGAGGTATCTATAATACTTCTATCTAATGTGAATATTTGGACTATTCCTTTAGAGTATATAAATACCAGTGTTATTGTGATTAAAGAATATAATAAACTATATTTTAAAGTTTTTGATTTTATTATATTTTTCTTTTCCTCATTATGACTACCTTGATAATATGCTATAACTGATTGAACGCCTTCTGTAAGTCCTATTAAAGGAAGTAACATCATCATATATAAAGAGTTACAAACAGCCCATGCCCCTATATATGATACATCTCCATAATTCATTAAAACCTTATTAACTGTAAACCCATTTAAACTATTTAAGGCTTGCATTAAGAATTGAACAAATCCTATCTTGATTAATAATAGTAATATTGATTTGATTTCTTTGCTACATAAGTTTGTTTTTTTCATCCATAAACCTTTTTTTACTAAAAACAAAATAGCAAATAATACATATGATATTTCACTAATCAGTGTGGCTAAACCTATTCCTATAATACCCATTTCAAATACAAATGTAAATAAAATATTAAATATTATATTTATAATTGTTGAAGATGTAACAATTATAATTTCTATTTTAGGATGTCCAAATGATCTTATATTATTTACTAACGTATATCCAACTGAACTGAACACATTAAATACCACTGCAATATTTAAAAATTGTTTTGCTAAAACTTTTACTTGACCAGCTGCTCCAATTATATCTAGTAACTTGTCTTGACCAATGAATATAGCCACCGATATTAAAGTACTAAATATTAAGCTTGAATATAAACCTACCTTAAAAGTACTACTAACTTTTTCTTCATTACCTTCTCCTAGCCTTTTAGCTAATATTATTCCTGTAGATACCCCAAATATTAGTTGAGCTGCTACAAATAGTGATAATATAGGTCCCAAAATTCCCATTGCTGATAATGCATAGCTACTCATATCTCTTAAATGCCCAGCAAAAGCTGTATCTATCATAGATGCTACAGATTCTAAGACTAGTGAAATAATAGCTGGTATAGAGAAATATAATATTAATTGATTAATAGACTTATTCTCAAAAATATTACTTCTATTTTCTCTTTTGATTTCGCCACACTGGGTGGTGGCCGACGTCCGCGACTCATCGTCATCTTTTGTACTTGTTATACGTTCCTCTCTTTTTTGAATAAACTCACCATGTAGTTTATTAGTTTTTAGATTTACCTTTTCTTTTTTATTATTTTTAGTATTCCTTAATTGTAAATCCATATTTATCATCTCCTTAATTAAATGATAAACTAATGTCTTACACATAGGTCAACAATAAAATTTAAAATTATTTAACAGGTATATATAGCCCAAAATAATCTATGGGTGATTCATCTTTATATACTGTGATTAACATTTGACCAAGTATAGGGCCTGATACCTGGATATTATTTTGTTTTACAATATTTCTAACATATTTTATCCAGTCATCGTAATCATTGTCAGCAAGAGATATCACAGTGTACATATATTTTTCCTCTGAGATAAATTCAATACTTTTACTTTCAATGTTATTTTTTATTTTCTCAATATTTTCAGTTATAGTAATCCCCCACTTAATTTTATCTTCAGCTTCATCATCAAAAAGTACTCCATCATCAATTAAAAAAGAAAAATTTATATAATCAAATATATATTGGTCTATATTTTGAATTTTTTCTACTAGCTCAATAAAATCATTAAAATTATTCTCTTTTGTAATCTCTAAAAAAAAGTAACTTTCTTTTTCATCTTTTATAAGTTCTACCTTATTCGAATCATAGATACATTCTTCCAATGATACTTTCATTGACTCTAGTCTTTTTTGAATTTTTTTTATTTTATCCATTTCTTTCTTAATATAAATTTCTTTTTCTTTGACTAGATTTAAAATTTGTTCTGGTGAACAATCCTTAATTACTCTATCTATATCATTTAAAGATAAATTTAAACTTTTATAAAAAATTATATCTGTTAAACAATTTAAATCTTCAATTTTATAATACCTATATCCATTATTTTTATCTTTTTTAGGACTTAGTAGGCCTATCTTATCGTAATGTACTAATGTATCTCTAGTAACATTAAATAATTTACATACTTCTCCTATTAAATATTTATCTTTCACATATATCCCATCCCTTTACTTTATTTATGATAAAACTATTGCTATTACCTATTATGATACGTAAACAAAATTTATAATTCAATTATTAATATAAATTTATACTAGTATATATTACTCTTTATATCAAAAAAATAAACTACCTGACTATTAAATCAAGTAGTTTATTTTTTATTTTACATATCATATTTAATTTACTTTAATACTTAATCGATTTTAAGAATTTAAACTATAAATGATCTTTTATTTACATATTAATTTTATATTAAACAATATGTTGTTTGCTATTTGATTTTTTAACCTTACTAACTTTGGCAAAGAATAAAACTGTAAATAGTATTCCTATTACTCCTCCAATTCCATTACCAATTTGTGCAGGTAATTTAAATCCTTCTGGCGCTTGCATTATATAACTAAATGTTACTACTGTCATAAATATTGCCGGTATTGCTGTTATTAAATAATTTTTATTATTCTTTAATAGGAACATTGATCCTGTCCATAGCATTATCATTGCTAGTGTTTGATTTGACCAAGCAAAGTATCTCCAAATTATATTGAAATCTATAAATGTAAGTGCTATGCCTACAGCAAATAAAGGTATTGCTATTAAAAATCTATTTTTTATTGGTTCTTGTTTTACATTAAATGAATCCGCTATAGTAAGTCTTGCACTTCTAAATGCTGTATCTCCACTTGTTATTGGACATGCTACAACTCCTAATATTGCAAGTGCTGCTCCAACTGGTCCAAGTAATGTTACTGACATTTCATTAACACCAATCGATGGAGTACCTCCATATATAGCTGCTAGTTGAGGTTCTCCTTTGAAAAATGCCATAGCTGCTGCTGCCCAAATTAATGCTATTATACCTTCTGCAACCATTGAACCATAGAATACTGGTCTTATCTCTCTTTCATGCTCAACACATCTTGCCATAAGTGGTGATTGTGTAGCATGGAATCCTGATATTGCACCACATGCTATTGTTATAAATAAATATGGGAATATTGGTTTTCCATCTGGGTGTAAATTAGTTAAAGTTAATTCTGGTATAGTGTATCCTTTAACAAATAACCCACCAGCTATACCAACAGCCATTATTATAAGAACCGCCCCAAATACTGGATAAATCTTACCTATAACTTTGTCTATTGGAAGTATTGTTGCCATTATATAGTAAGCAAATATAACTACTACCCAAATTTGAGTATTTACATTAGTTAAAGTATTTAATAATCCTGCTGGACCTGTTACAAATACTACCCCAACAAGTACTAATAATATTACAGAGAATACTACCATAACTTTTCTTGCACCTTCACCTAAATATATACCAACTAACTCTGATGCTGATACACCTTTATTTTTAAGTGATAAGTGTCCTGATAGAAAGTCATGAACACCACCTGCAAATATTGTTCCAAGTACTATCCATAAAAATGCTGCTGGTCCAAATAATGCACCTTGTATTGCACCAAATATTGGCCCTAATCCTGCTATGTTTAAAAACTGAATTAAAAATATCTTTTTCCAGTTCATAGGAACATAGTCAACTCCGTCTTGTAATTCTAATGCTGGAGTTTTTAATGAATCATCAATACCAAATACTCTTTCAACGAATCTGCCATATAAAAAGTATCCTACAATTAAAATAATTATTGCACTAAAAAAAGTAATCATAAGTCCTACTCCTTTATAAAATATTTTGTAGAAGTCTATAAATATATGCCCTTTATTTACCCCTACAATAAAATAATATTATATAACTCCAGGAAAATATTTTCAAAATCATAGAATGACATTATCTGTACATGAGTTGCATTTATATGTTCATCAGTTGCCTAAATAATTTTATTTTACTTCTACTTACAGTAATTTCATACTTGCCTTTATTTAATTTAAGGATATAAGTATTATTAAACCAAGGTATTATTTCCTCTATTTTTTCTAAATTCACTAAATAAGATCTGTGACTTCTAAAAAAGTTATCTTTGTTTATCATTTTTTCGACCTCTGATATGGATTCTCTTATTCTGTATACATCATCTTTAGAATAAATATAAGTATATCTCTCTCTTGCTTCACAATAATAAATTTCACTCACATCAACCATATGTATTTTCTCATCTTTCCATAAGCTTAACTTATTTGTGATTTTAGATTTTTCAATAGCATCACCTTTAACTGATTCTTTATCTAAATCATTTTCTAACTTATTTAACATAGAGATAATTCTTTCATCTGAATAAGGTTTTAATATATAATCAAATATTTTTAGATTAAATGCCTCAATAGCATAATCTGCATAAGCTGTTATAAATACTATTTTAGGCCTTTTTTTAAATTTATTTATGGTCTTAGCTAAAAGCATACCATCTAATCGAGGAATATTTATATCTAAAAATATTGCATCTAAATTATTTTCTTGAATAAATCCAAGTACATCTAATCCATTATCAAATTCACCTAGGATTTCCATAGAAGTATTTTTTTCTATAAAATATCTTAATTCTTGTCTTGCTGGAAATTCATCATCAACTATTATAACTTTCATATATTACCTCCCCACATAAAATTCAATCAAAGTACCTTTAGCCAATTTTTCTATATGAAGTCCTCTATGGTAATAAAGTTTTAATCTTAGATGAACATTATAAAGTCCTATCTTATTTTCAGGCATATTACCATTATATAAATTATCTATTACCTCTTGAGAAATTCCTACACCATCATCTTCCACAGAAATTCGTACATTTTTACCTATATTTTTCACAGATACTTTAACCTGTCCACTTCTATTTTTTTCTTTAGGAAGTATTCCATGAATGATAGCATTTTCAACTAATGGTTGGATTATAAGGCTTGGTATTTTAACATTAACATCATCTATATCATATATCACACTAAGTCTATCACCAAATCTTGCTTTTTCTATATCTACGAAAGACTTCACTTGATCTATTTCCTTATAAATATCAATAGGTCTATCATTAAATTCTAAATTATGCCTAAGGTATGTGGACAAACTAATTATTAATTCACGTGCTTTTTGAGGATCAAATCTTATGAAAGATGCAATAGTATTTAATGCATTAAATATAAAATGAGGATTTATTTGTCTCTGAAGAGATGTAATCTCTGCTTTTTTTCTTTCTTCAATTTCCTCCTTATCTCTTTCTATAGTTTCGACTATAGATATCATAAGACCTATACCTAATTGTCCAGATATTAGCGGTAAATATATAGTTTGTATAATGTCTATGGCCAAATCGATTGGTTTGGATAATAAGTAAATTAAAATCATTGTTATATTTTCAGATATAGTACCTACTAGAATCCCTAAAAAAACTCTTGATTTGCACTTTATTTTATCATGAGCAAAACCAGATAATATGCCAGCAATTGCACTAGATATAAAACATGGAAGTGACGTCATCCCATTAGGATCTATTAAATATCTATGAAATCCTGATATTAATCCAGCAGGTACGCTTACAAAAGGGCCAAATAATACTCCTCCAGATACTATAGATATTATTCTCGAATTCAATATAGAACCTTTATAATTAATTCCATTATAAGTTGCCATTATGGCCAAAAGTGTAAATAAAACTGAAATAAAGGCTAAATCTTTCTTGGAATATATATCTTTTTCAAATATACTCTTAAATATTTTTAACTTACTTATTATTAAAAAAAATACAACTAATAAACTAGCTTTTTCTATTAAAAATATTAAATATTGTGTTCTCAAAACTCCACCTTCTTTTTCCCTCTAAAACTAAGTATAATTAATAATAAAAAACACCCTATTCGGTAGAATTTTACAGTCATTTACTATTCTACTAAATATGGTGCTACTAAATCAATATATGTAGTTTATAATTTACTATATTACTTTCTCTGTTTCTAAATCAAATAGATATATCTTATTTGTATTAAATTCAAAATTAATATTATCTCCTTGGGTAACAATTAATTCTCCGCTTATCCTAGCAGAAATTTCATTTCCATTAAAATCAAAATATAAATTACTTTCAGATCCTAATCTCTCACATACACGTATTGTAGAACTATACTTTGAGTTTTTAGATACTCTTACATCTTCAGGCCTTACTCCAAGTATTACCTTTTTATTTATATACCCCTTACTTACTAATTTTTCAGATTCTTCTAAGGATAATTCTATCTTATCCTCTTTAGCATCTAAATAAATTTTATTATTTTCACAAACACATGTTACCTCAATAAAATTCATTTGAGGACTACCTATAAATCCTGCAACAAACATATTAACTGGATTATTATACAGATTTTGAGGTGAGTCAACTTGCTGAATAATCCCATCTTTCATGACAACAATTTTAGTTCCTAAAGTCATTGCCTCTGTTTGATCATGAGTTACATATATAAATGTTGTCTCCAGTTCGTTATATAATTTTAAAATTTCTACACGCATTTGGTTTCTTAACTTAGCATCTAAATTAGATAAAGGTTCATCCATTAAAAAAACTTTTGGATTACGAACAATTGCACGTCCCATTGCCACACGTTGTCTTTGTCCGCCTGATAATTGCCTAGGTTTCCTTTTTAAAAGCTCCTTAAGACCTAAAATATCAGATACTTCTTTTACTCTTCTTTGAATTTCATCTTTAGATTGTTTTTTTAATTTTAAACTATAGGCAATATTATCAAATACTGTCATATGTGGATATAAGGCATAATTTTGAAATACCATAGCAATATCACGTTTACTAGGCTCAACTTCATTCATTCTTACTCCATCAATAAGTAATTGACCTTTGGATATAGATTCTAAACCTGCTATCATTCTTAATGTTGTAGATTTTCCACATCCTGAAGGACCAACAAATATTACAAATTCTTTATCTTCAATATTAAGATTAAAATTTTTAACTGCATTTACTCCATCATCATATATTTTAGATACATTTTCTAATAATATTTTTGCCATAATAATCTGTTCTCCTTAATGTATACTTTTTAATAATACACCTAGTTCTTTAACTGACTGAATTATATAATCTGCATTACCTCTAAAGTCTTCTTCTTTACTAACTCCGCTTAGTACACCTATGGCAATACCTCCTGAATTTTTAGCGAAGGTAATGTCACAGTATGTATCACCTACAACTGCAATTTCTTCTGGTTCTAAGTTAAACATTTCTGCAAATAAATTAAACATATCCGATTCAGGTTTAGGTTTTAATACTCCATTGTCCCCACCAATAAAGTCAAATTCATCTAAAATATCTAATTTTTCTAAGCATTTTTCTGCTGATATAATTGTATCAGCAGTAGCTAATCCCACATATATATTTTCTCTTTTTAACTCTTTTATCAACTCTTTTATATCACAAAGAGGCTTTATATCTGTATTCTCAATTTCTGTACTTATTTCAAATAATTCAACTATCTGACGATATACTGTTTCCGTTTCAATTATTATATTTATCTCTTTTAATGCACTATGTATACATTCAGCTATTTCATAATATGACTTATAAGCTAGTGCCCCTTGAGCATCTACTTTATCATCTTTTACACCAATCTTATCAAGAATATATTTATCTAAATTTCCATAAACATCTTCTATTAAATTTATGTCAATAAACCTTAGTATTACTTCTTTTGCTGCCTTTAACCACACTGAATAAAAATCAATTAACGTGCCATCTTTATCAAATAAAATTCCTTTAATCTTCAAGTTTCTCCTCCATTGCTAATAATAATTCTTTGAAAGTTAAATACTTATGTTCCTTTTTTCCATGATAAATTGGATTTATATATCCTAAGAAATCACCATCAATTGTACGTATATCTAATCTCATCCATTGGAAAACATGATTTATATTATCAAATTCAAAATCTATATCTATTTCATAAGTACTATTTTGTAAATTTTGATGAACTTCAATCTGTTTTTTTACATTATCTATAACACTGTAAACTATAGGCTTCTCTTTTAAGCCGTTAATGCTCACCTTATAGTTTATATTAGTATTATTTTGAATAATAATTTCATCTCCTGGAAGGTATCTTTTATTATTTGCTGTAATTTCAATGTCAATATTACAATATCTAGCAACATAAATATGTCCATTTCTTACACCTTCTAAAAGATTATTTGGAGTAAGAGAGTCACAAAATACAAATGTTCCAGGATCACCAGGAATTGAAGGCTCATGAGCTCCGTCATATAATTCTTCAATCAAATTATGAGAATCACTTCCACCTATTCCATATATAATATGACCATCATTCCATATTAGATCTAAAAATCTTATTGCCTTGTCATTTGCTTCTTTTGCAAAAATATATGTAGGATCATTTACAATCTCTATACAGTGAAAATCTTCGAATCTTAAATCTCCATATGACCATTTCCATATATGTAAAAATGGATGGTTTATACTTACAATACAATTTTCTTTCTTTGATTCTCTAATTATTTTCTCTAAATAGTTTTTAATCATTTTTTTATCAATACTATATTCTAATATATTCAGAACATTTGATGGTAATTTTCTTACATTAAACAAATTACAGTGACCTAAGTCTGTAGTTATCTCTATTCCCGGCACAATCATAATATCTGTATCACACCATCCTGTATGTAAAACATTATGTTCTGTAGGAATATAGAAATCCATATTAGTATCTTGAGCTTTTTTCATTGCATTTTTTACAGTTTCTTTTCCATCAGATAATGTTGTATGCGTATGAAAATCACCTTTATACCATCTAGATTTATTATTATATATTTTTTCAAAATCATATGACTGAATGCCTATATCAATTCCAGTATTTTCATTCACCCAACATTGACCTCCAATAGGCTCACTGATATTTTCCTTTTTATCTGTAACTATTATATTTAAATCAAATGTCTTATCTCCTAAAAATTGATCTATATATTCTGTAAACAAATATATGTTTAATGTCCATTTTCCTACATTTATTTTTCCAGGAACTCCTCCAATGCTAGTTAGCATTGAAGTTTTTCCTATTCCTAAATTTTGTGACCCATGTCCTAAAAGTTTATGAAGCCTTATGCTATCACTTTCATCTTTTATAAGAATGTATCCCATACAAGCAAGCTTCTCAGGTATATTTACTTTTATATATAGCTGTTCTAATTCATCTAAAATATAAAATTCCTTAGAAATTATACTCTGGCAGTCTTTGTTTATTTGAAATGTAATTATATTTTTCATATTATTTAACACTATCTAAAGCTTTTTGAGCCACTTGCTGTGCTTCATCTAAAGCTTCTTTTGCAGATATCCCTTCTATTTCTACTTTGTCTGCAGCTATTGTTAAAGCATCAAATATTTTTCCGCCTGTTGGATCAATTGGTAATATAGATGCGTGCATAGACTGTTGTAATGGTACTAGAGCATGAGGATTTTTATCTGTATAAGCTTTGTAATCGTCAGTATCTTGTGTTGATTTACGTACAGGTACATATCCAGTTGACATTGACCACTTACCTTGATTTTCTGGATTACTAAAGAATTTCATAAACTCATATACGCCTTGTTTTTCCTCATCTGTAGATCCCTCTAACATAACTAACTGAAGTGCTCCAGCTGTAGGTGCTGAAGGATTATTTCCCCATCCTGGTTGTTCCATAGCTCCAACAATTGAGAAATCTAAATCAGCTTGATCTCCTGAAGAACCTGTATACCCACCAGCCTTACCTTGAAGAACATCATCTATAGTCTTATACCAGTATTCCCAACCTTGTCCTCCTGAATTTATTTTCATTATCTTATCTTTATGTATCCAGTTGCCTATACTATCCCAAACTTCAACCCACTCTTTTGAGTTTATAGTTACAGTTTTTCCATCTTCACTAAACATCTTTGCACCATTACTAAATGCAGCATCTATCATGTTCCCTGATCCCCACATTGGTTCCCACCCAATAAAAGATCCATCTTTTTTAGTCATTTTTTTAGCAGCTGACTCTAAATCTTTCCATGTTTTAATATCTTCTGCTTTTATTCCAGCTTCTTCAAAAGCTGATTTATTATAGTACATAATCTGTGTTGTTCCATATGCTGGCATAGCAAACAACTCTTTTCCATCTTCACTAAGACCTTGTTTATAAAATACCTCTACATAATCATCTTTATCAAAATCTGAATCCTTCTCAATTAACTTATTTATATCAGCAAGTAGATTTTTACCATATAAATTTCTTGACTTGTCTGGATCTAAAAGAGCCATATCTGGCGCTTTTTTACCAGCTATACCTGCTTGTAGTTTTTCATATGTTTCATCATAATCCGCTTGAGTTAACGTATTAATATGAAATTTTTCTTGAGAACTATTAAAATCTTCTACTATGTCTCCTAAAACATTAACTGCTGTTTTACCTCCTGAATACCAAAAATCAATTTCTACAGCTTTTCCATTATCAGTACTTGATGTTATTTCTTTATTTCCTTGTGAACATCCTGTCAATGCAGATAATGACATGATTCCTGCTAATCCTAGAGATAATAATTTCTTTTTATTCATTTTTTACTCCTCCTATTAAGATATTTATTATATAAAAGGTCTTAGCCTTTCATTCCTGTATCTCCACCAATTCCATTAATAAACCACTTTTGTGTAAATGCAAATAGTATTAATAAAGGTATTACTATGATAGTACTTCCAGCCATAACTAAAGGCCATTCTGTTCCATAAGCACCACCTTCTATAAAAAATCTTCTTAAACCTTGTGATACTAAACTTTTTTCTGGTGAATCAATTATAAGCGATGGCCACATGTAACTGTTATAAGATGCAATAAAGTTCATAAGTCCAAAGGTTATAAAAGAAGACTTTGTTATTGGACAAATTATGTTCCATAGTATTTGCCAATTATTTGCGCCATCCATCCTAGCTGCCTCTACAAGACCAAGAGGAACTTGCATAAATGCTTGCCTAAGCAAGAATATTCCAAATATACTTACAGAGTTTGAAATTATAAGACCTGTATATGTATCAAGTAAATCCATATTACCTAAAATAATATAACTAGGAATATAAGTTGCTGCTGATGGTAACATGTATGTTGTCATTATTATTGTGAATAATAACTTTCTTCCTTTAAATTTCATGAATACTATGGCATAAGCAATCATAGCCCCTGAAATAATCTGAATAATAATAATCACTATTGATACAAATAAACTGTTACCTACATATGACAATAGTGGAGAATTAAAAATTACTTCATAAAAATTTGACCATTGCGGATCTGCTGGAAATATTATTGATGGGTTCATAATTTCTGACTTACTCTTAATGGCACTCAGTATCATCCATATGAATGGAAAAACCGTGAATATACTTGCCACTGTCAGTAACATTATTTTTAATATCTTACTAATCAATCTTCTCATTTTCACGTCTACACTCTCCTTTTAATCTTAATAATGAACCCATTTCTTAGATGCAATAAATTGTACACCTGATAATAAAACTGTTATAAATATAAGTACTATTGCTACTGATGTTGCTTGCCCTACATTGAACTCTTCAAAACCTAATTGATAATACATATATAAAAGTGTTCTTGTACTTCCAGATGGTCCTCCTTGAGTTAAAACCTGTATTTGATCATAAGCCTGTAGGGAATTAACCATAGTAATAATAGTTAAGAAAAATGTAGTTGGAGAAATACAAGGTATTGTTATATCTCTAAATCGTTGCAATAAGCTAGCTCCATCTAAACTACTTGCTTCATACAATTCCTTTGGTACATTCTCTAAAGCAGATAAGTAAAAAATCATTGCATATCCTATACTCTTCCAAATGGTAACTATAATAACTGATAACATTGCTGTATCAGAGCTTTGTATCCATTGTAATGATGGCAGTCTAAAAAACTCTAAAATATTATTTGCAATTCCTATATTAGGTTCATATATCCATGTCCATACAATAGAAATAGCAACTGTAGGTGTAATCCATGGAGAAAATAAAATAAACTTAAATATAGAACTTCCTTTAAACGACTTTTGTAATAATAGAGCTAATAACAAACCTCCCACAATAGTTGGAATCAATGTTCCTATACTAAATACAACTGTATTTTTCAATGCTTCATAAAATCTATAATCTGAAAATAAATCTATGAAGTTATCAAATAGTACAAAATTGTACTCTGAACTCATATAATCCCAGTCTGTAAAGCTAACAAATAAAGATTTTAGAATTGGATATATCCAAAATACAATAAGTGGTAGTAATGCTGGAAAAACAAATAATATTACATTACCCATATTTTTCAATTTAACCTTTTGCTGTAAATTCATAGTAAATTCCTTTCTAGTCATTCTTGATTTTTATACACATACTTTATTTCTATTGCCATATATCTTTGATATGAATATCATAACAATAGATGTTATACATAAAGATGGCTATATACCTTTGACATCTATAAAAATTGGTAATATCCATAAAATTAATGATGATACAATTAATGATTCAAAATAAATTAATTTTCTAGCTACAGATGTTTGTAATGTTACATTCATATATATAATTAAATTTACAAAATCCTACAAATAAAAATGATATTACACTAATAATCAATCCACTTTCAAAATATACTTTTTCATCTGTTGATAGTCTAAAATATTTAGGTATTAGATACGTTATAAATGTTATAACTCCAAAAGATAATAATCCAATTATACATAGCATGATTTTACCTATCTTGGTTATATATTCAAGATTGTCAGCTCTTTCTAATCCATTATAAAAAATGATTAATAGCTGTAATCCTTCTCTTATACCAGTAAGCATAGAATGTATTTGAAATACGTATATGAGATTACTGCATAGCAGTAAACTATCGATTCTCCACCATACTTTAAGCATTACAAATTTATGAATATTAGCACAATTAATGTCGCTATAGATAGTCCTTATACAGATACACCAATAGATAATATCTCTTTTATCATTTCTTTATCCCAAACAAAATTTGATTTTTCATTTTTATAAATATATAGCGATAAGAAACTTGTAATTACTACAACACTTTGAGATAATACTGTTCATATAGCAGCCCCTAGTATTTTTAATATATATGTAATAGAAGTATAAAAGTAAAAATACATCCTATAACAATCATCAGTGATAAAACAGTAGAATAGATTTTCTCTACTTTTTCTTTTTCACATCTACCCAGATAATTAGATAATAAAATACTCCCTCCTGTTCCTATCCTTGCTCCCACAGATGTTATCAGAGTAGTTATTGGCTACGCAGTGTTAATAGCAGCTAATCCAATATCATCTGTTAGTCTGCCTACAAATAAACCATCTAGTATTGAATACACTACTAGTAATACACTATAAAAAACTGTAGGAATACAATTTTTCATAATTTTCCTTAACAACTTTTTTCCTCATTTCTATCATGCTAAAATTTCTTTTACTTCACTTTTTACAACTAGATAGTACCATAGAGATTGTTAATTAATAATTAAAATCATGTTAAAAGATTATTATATGATAAAATCAAAAAAAGACCTTATGGAGCAAAACTCCATAAAGTCTTTTATACTTTGCATATAGGTGTCATATCATTTTCAAAATTTATCTTTGATAACTTTAACTCTTTACTAAATCTATTAGTATCACTATTCAATATTGCTGCACATAATGCATCTACAAAAGCTATTTGACCTATCCTTGATGATATCCATCTACTAACCTCATTTGAATACATTGTAGGTGTAATAAAAATATAATCTGCTATTTTAGCTAAGCTAGATTTATTATCACTTGTAATAGCTACCGTCTTAGCACCACTTTTTTTAGCTGATTCTAGGGCTTCGATAACTGCTTTTGTCTCTCCTGATATAGAAAATGCTATGGCTACATCTTTATTTTCTAAGTGACCAGCACTAATTTTTTGAAGAAAAAGATCTGAATAGTTTCTACATGAAAATCCTAAATGTAATAGTTTCCCAGTTAATTCAGCTGCTGCATTTGATGAATTTTCCATTCCATATACATCTATTATATTTGATTTTTTCAATATATTTACAAATTCATATAACTTCTGTATATTTAGCTCATTAGCCATTTTAACAATGATTTCAATATCATTTTGCAATACTTCTAGTGGTATTTGCCCCTTCTTTGATTTTTTATTAGATTGATTTACCTTCATATTTTTCTCAGAGGTGACTTCTTCTTTTAACACCACTCTTTGAAACTCCTTCCAACTACTATATCCTGCATCCTTTATTGTCCTCACAATAGTATGTTGTCCTACTTTTATTTCGTATGATAATTGTCTAAGAGTCATTATTCCAATTTTATTAGGATTCTTAATAAAATAATCTGCAACAAGCCTTTGTGCAGGTGAAAATGATTCATAATAAAGTCTATATTTATTCATCCAAGAAAACATAGTTACTCCTTTTTTAAATAGAGCAATACTCCATTTTTTTAATTTATTTAATGATATTATAAATTAGCATAAAAAATTACTTAACGATAAATTAACATTGTTTTTTATAAAAATATTAATCTATATAATCTATAAAGTCATATATCTTGATAAAAAAATTATATGTTCTATATATCACTAAAAATAATAGAGCTAATGTAATATCTAATAAAAAAATAACCAAATTTTAAAATTTAGTTATTCTTATACAAATATTAAAATAATATATTTTTTTCTTTTAATTCTTTTTTGATTTCTTCTAACGTTTCATCATCTGGAACTTCAATGGTATGAATATGATACTGTTGAGATAAACTAGACAGTTGTTTAAATCCATCTCTATTTGTTTTGTCCATGAATTTTTTAATATCTCTATTTGATGATACATTTAAGTCTGCTCTTATTGTTCCATAAGTTGGATGGTCCACAATTACATCTTTTATTTTTCCACCTAAATCTACTATTATTTGTAGTTCTTCTAAAAGTTCTTCTGTTGTCTCATGATTTTTACTTTTTATTTCAAATTCTCTTTTTTCAAAACTATATATTATATATCCAGTAGATGTAGCTAATATATCAATTCCAGAAGCTCTTAATAATGCAATATCTTTTACAACTATTTGTCTACTTACATTAAGTTCTTTTGCTAAGGCCTCACCCTTTACTGGCTTATTAGATGTTTTTAAAATATGTAATAATTTCTCTCTTCTTTCATTGCTGTTCATAATACACCTTCTTTACAAGTAATTATTATCCCATCTTTTTATTATTCTATATATAAATTATTCATAAATCAATACGTTATTTTTTACTCAATTTTTCAATAATTCACTAAAGTTTGTAACTTAATTAAGTTTTTAACTAAGTAGTTTTTTAGTTGTACACCAATTATCATGGTGATATAATGAATTTACAAGTGTATATACACTTGTAAATTCATTAGTTAGAAAAGGGTGTAATTTATGAGGAAAAATTTATCTGAAGATATATTAAAATTGAAGAAAGAAAAAAATGCTATTATCTTAGCTCACTTATATCAGCCTGCTGAAATTCAAGCAATAGCAGATTATATCGGTGACTCTTATTATTTAAGTAAAATAGCTCGTGATTGTGAAGAAGAATTAATTATATTCTGCGGAGTAAAATTTATGGGGGAAAGTGCTAAAATTTTATCACCTGAAAAAACAGTTATCTTACCTTCTACTAGTGCGGGGTGTCCAATGGCTGATATGGCAACAGCTCCTGATTTAGAGGAAGTGATAAAAGAATATCCAGATGCTTTTAAAGTATGTTATATAAATTCATCTTACGAAGTTAAAGCTCTTTGTGATGTTTCTGTTACATCATCTAGTGCATTAGACATTTTAAAAAATGTACCTAATAAACAAATATTATTTTTACCAGATAGAAACTTAGGTAGCTATATAGCTGAATTCTTTCCAGACAAAGAATTTATCTTCTGGCAAGGCTTCTGCCCTACCCACGAAAGAATAACAACAGATGATATACTTAAAGCTAAAGAAAAACATCCTACTGTAAAAGTTTTAACTCATCCTGAATGCAACAAAGAAGTAAGAGATTTAAGTGATTACATAGGAAGTACAAGCGGAATTATTAATTATGCTACTAAATGTGAAGATGATGAGTTTATAATCTGTACTGAAGAAGGTATTTTATATGAATTAGAAAAAAGAAATCCTAATAAAAAATTCTACTTCCCAGAAAAAATACTTTGTCCTAATATGAAAAAAACTACTTTAGAAAATGTCTATGATGCTTTATGTGGAAAAATTGATGAGGTTATTCTAGATGAGGAAATATCAAAAAAAGCTTTGACATCTCTAGAAAATATGCACAAATTAGGGGAGATGGTTCTTTGTGAAAAATAATTATGTTGATGTTTTAATTGTTGGATCTGGAGTTGCAGGATTATATTGTGCTTTAAATCTTCGTAATGACTTGGACATTATGGTGGTTTCAAAGGACAAGTTAGATTGTACAAATACATATTTAGCACAAGGTGGTATTTCTGTTGCTAGAAATAAAGACGATGTTCCTTTTTTCGTAGAAGATACATTAAAAGCTGGTCAATATAAAAATGACTTGCAAGCAGTAAAAGTCTTAACTAGAGAATCTATTGAGAATGTTGATTATTTAGTTAGCTTAGGACTTGATGTTGATAAAGATGAAGATGGAAATTGGGATTATACAAAAGAAGGAGCTCATTGTGTAAATAGAATAGTTCATACTCAAGATAATACTGGTGAGAACGTAGCTAAAACACTTATAAAAAATGCTTTATCTCGAAATAACATTAGAATATCTGAAGATACCTTTCTTGTTGATATAATAGAAAAAAATAATAAATGTATAGGTGGAATTTTATTAAAGGATGATGAACAAATTAATGTTTTCGCTAAATGCGTAATTCTCGCATGTGGTGGTATTGGTGGTTTATATAAAAACTCTACTAGCCAAAGAATTTTAAGAGGTGATGGTCTTGCTGTAGCCCTTAGACATGATGTAGAACTTAAAGATATAAACTATATTCAGATTCACCCAACAGCTTTTTATGATGAATCTGATGATGAAAGAAGATTTTTAATTTCTGAATCTGTAAGGGGTGAAGGCGGAAAACTTTATAATATTAATGGGGAAAGATTTATAGATGAACTTTTGCCTAGAGATGTTGTTTCTAAGGCTATTTTTAAAGAAATGAAAAAAACAAATTCTAATTATGTTTATCTAGATGTAAGCTTTTTAGATAGTGATTATTTAAAAAATAGATTCTCTACTATATATAATAAGTGTTTGGAAAAAGGCACTGATATTACTAAAAAACCTATAAAAGTCTCTCCTGCTCAGCACTATTTTATGGGTGGAATAAAAGTTAACTTAGATAGTGAGACTTCTATGGAAAATTTATATGCTGTAGGAGAAACTGCTTGTACTGGAATTCATGGTGCCAATAGACTTGCTAGTAACTCTTTACTTGAAGGTCTTGTATTTTCTAAGAGAGCCGCTAATGTAATTAACAATAAGATTGATAATTTAAATCTTAGTAAAATTGATATAGATGAAATTTACAAATCTAGAGAAGAAATTGAAGAAAATAACAGATGCTTAGTTATACAAGCTATTAGAGAAAAGGGTGGAGTAATTGATGATTAATTTTTTAGTAGTAGATAAAATAATAAAGGATGCTCTTATTGAAGACATTCCTGGAGAAGATATAAGTACAAACTATGTTATAAGTGAAAATAGTATTTCTACTGTTGATTTAATTTGTAAGGAAGAAGGTATTATTTCTGGATTACAAGTTTTCGAGAGAGTATTTCATATATTAGGAAATGTTGAAGTCACTTTTTTTAAACAAGATGGAGATAAAATTTATCCCAAAGATAAAATAGCTATAATAAAAGGTAATACAAGAAATATCCTTCAAGGAGAAAGGGTTGCTCTAAATTTATTACAAAGAATGAGTGGTGTTGCCACTTTGACTAATAAATATGTGAAGGAAATAGAACATACCAATGCAAAGCTCCTTGATACTAGAAAGACTACTCCAAATTTGAAAATTTTAGAAAAGTACTCTGTTAAAATTGGTGGTGGACATAATCATAGATTTAATTTATCTGATGGTATAATGCTTAAAGATAATCATATCGCTGCCGCTGGTGGTATAACTAATGCAGTTAAACTTTGCAGAGAAAACTCTTCTTTTGTCAGAAAAATTGAAGTGGAAACGGAAAATTTAGATATGGTGAAAGAAGCTCTTCATGCTAAAGCTGATATTATCATGTTAGATAATATGAACTTAGATATTGCAAAACAAGCAGTTGAAATGATTGGTGATAATGCTATTATTGAGTTTTCTGGAAATGTATGTCTTGAGAATATAAAATCTATTGCTGAAATTGGGGTGGATTTTATTTCTGTAGGAGCACTTACTCACTCTGCTAAGATACTTGACCTTAGTATGAAAAATTTAAAAAACATATAGTTAAAAGTAGGTACTAAGTAGTTTTATTTAGTACCTACTTTTTTATTATAATAAAATTTAGTTTAATATATTTTTTAGTTATAATAAGTATAAATTTACTTTTTAAGTATAATTTATTATTTTAGTGTATTTGGAGGTTATTATGGATATAGATTATTATGCTAAAATTTTATGGGATTACCATAAACTAGATGAAAAACTTAAAAAATGTGATGTTATCTTAGGATTTGGTAGTCATGATTTACATGTAGCATCAAGATGTGCAGAACTATTCTTAAATGGATACGGTGATAAAATTATTTTTACAGGTGGATTTGGTAGAATTACTAAAGATTTATGGAACATGACTGAAGCTGATAAATTTGCTGAAATTGCAATATATATGGGAGTTCCTAAAAATAAAATCATCATAGAAAACAAGGCTACAAATACAGGAGAAAATATAAGTAAAACTAAAAATATTTTAAATAAATTAAATATTACCCCCTCTTCTTTTATAGTAGTTGATAAACCTTATAGAGAAAGAAGAACTTTTGCCACTCTAAAAAAGCAATGGTCTGAAATTGATTTTGTTATTACTTCTCCACAACATACTTATGAAGAATATTGTTATTTTTATTCTAATGGAGAAATTTCTAAAGATGAATTTATAAGTATTATGGTTGGTGATTTACAGCGAATTGATTTATATGGTAAGAATGGATTTCAAATTAAACAAGAAATTCCCGAAAAAGTATGGAGTGCTTATAATAAGCTCATTAATCTAGGTTTTACAAATCATTTATGTAAATAAAAAATTCAATTCTCTCATTTTACTATGTTTTTCATAATTTGGGAGATAATAATTATGAAATTTTATAATATAAAAACTAATTAAAGGAGAGATAAAATGTCACAAACTAATGAAAATACAAACAATCATAAAAATATATGGCTTATTTTAATTGCCACATGTTTATTTACATTTATGTCTACTTTAGATGCTAGTATTGTAAATATAGCAATGCCAACCATGTCTAAAAGTTTATCAATTGATATGAGTGATGCTGAATGGATAGTATCTGTATATATGATTACTATATGTTGTTTATTAATTTTTTGGGGTAAAATTAGTGATTCCATAGGAAAAGTGAGAGTATTTAAAATTGGTACAGTTATATTTGTAATAGGATCATTATTTTGTGGAATAAGTCCTTCCCTTGAAATACTTTTAATATCAAGGATAATTCAAGCACTTGGTGCTAGTATGACTATGGCTACAAATTATGGAATAATAACAGAAAATTTCCCTAAAGAAATGAGAGGTAAAAGTTTAGGTATATTAGGAAGCTTTGTTTCCCTTGGAAGTATTGCAGGTCCTGGGATAGGAGGGATTATCATTCAAAGATTGTCTTGGCATTATATATTTTTGATTAACATACCTATTGGTTTATTTGCCATTATACTTGGGTACCTTGTTTTTCCAAAATCAAAAAAGAAAGATATTCCTTTAAATTTAGATTTTTTAGGATTTATATTGTTTGATATAAGTATAATCTCATTATTTATGGGAATATTCATTGGGCAAGTTACAGGTTTTAGAGCTCCTCTTGTAATTGGGTTATTTATTTTATTTGTTTTAACTCTTATTGGATTTATATTTAGAGAAAAAAAAGCAAAAGATCCTTTGATAGATATGACTATATTTAATAGTAAATCATTTTCTTTAGGTTTACTTTGTGCATTACTTATATTTTCATCAAACTTATTTATGAATACGTTGATACCTTTTTATCTACAAGATACTTTAAAATTATCTTCTTTATTATCTGGATTTATACTTATGTGTGTTCCTATTGCAATGGTTTTTGTTGCACCTATTAGTGGTACTTTATCTGATAAATTTGGTTCTGAAGGTTTAACTTTTATAGGTCTTTTAATTGTATGTATTTCTCAATTTTTATTTATATTTATAAGTATAAATACTTCAATTCCATATTTAGTAATACTTGCTCTTTTAACAGGTACAGGAGTTGCACTTTTTCAATCGCCAAATAATTCAATAATAATGTCCTCAGTTGAACCAAATCATTTAGGTATTGCTGGTAGTATAAACTCTTTAGCTAGAAATTTAGGTATGGTTATTGGACTTTCTTTATCTACTACTATACTATATAGCTCAATGAGTTATATAGCTGAATATAAAGTAACTAGCTATATCAAAGGACGAGATGACTTATTTTTATATGGATTACATGTAGCTTTTAGTGTTTCCTTTGTAATTTGCTTTATAGCTTTTTTAATAACTGTATATAGGTTATTTAAGAAAAAATTTATGTCATAATAAAACATAAGTAGTGAATTATCTAGTTATCAATTTAATATTAATTTCCATTAAATTCTTTGTAAATATTACTCATTTGTGGTATCCTATAATATCAGAAAAAATTTATACATATATACGGAGGAATAAATATGTCATTTTTAATTTTAATTATAGGCTTCTTTTTACTTATAAAAGGAGCTGATATATTCGTGGAAGGTGCTGCTTCTATAGCAAGAAGATTTAATGTTCCTGCAATGGTTATTGGTCTTACAATTGTTGCAATGGGTACATCTGC
This sequence comes from Terrisporobacter mayombei, assembly GCF_014333445.1. Classification (GTDB taxonomy): domain Bacteria; phylum Bacillota; class Clostridia; order Peptostreptococcales; family Peptostreptococcaceae; genus Terrisporobacter; species Terrisporobacter mayombei_A. The sequence continues at coordinate 44,050 of NZ_JACRYU010000015.1, forward strand.
ACCAGAGGCTGCTGTTAGTATTACATCTTCATTAGCAGGGCAAAATGATATGAGTGTTGCTAATGTTGTTGGTTCTAACTTCTTTAATATACTTATGGTTCTTGGTGTATCATCAATAATTGCTACATTACCAGTACAACAAAGTACTATTAAAAAAGATGCTCCTTTCTTATTATTAGTAAGTGGATTATTACTTTTATTTGGTTTAGATTTAAAAATTGGAAGAACAGAAGGTTTAATATTACTAGCTGTATTTGCTTACTTCTTAATAGATACTGTAAGGACAGCTAAAAAAGGTAGTTCTGAAGAATCTGCTACAACAATGGATGTAGAAATAAATGAAAATGATTCTATGATTAAAACTATATTATTAAGTATACTTGGTATAGTTGGCATAGTAATTGGTGGAGATATGGTTGTAAATTCTGCAACAGACATAGCTACTTCTTTTGGTATGAGTGCAAACTTAGTTGGGTTAACTATAGTTGCTGTTGGTACATCTTTACCTGAATTTGTTACATCTATAGTTGCTATAAAAAAGGGTGAAACTGAGATTGCCATAGGTAATGTTATAGGTTCTAATATATTTAACATATTATTAGTTTTAGGATTAGCTACAGCAATAAGTCCTATTACTATAAGCTTCTTAGCTTTGACTGACATAATCTTTATGGTTGCTATAACAGTTCTTTTATTCTTATTCATGAAAAAGAACAGCTCTCTTGTTAAAAGCCAAGGAATTATACTAGTTGCTATTTACATAGCTTATATGGCATATACTATTATGAGATAAAACAAATACTGAAAATATAAATTATTTTACATATATTTAGGAGGGGTTTTTAATGTCGTTTATAGTATTACTTATAGGTTTCTTTTTTCTTATAAAAGGAGCTGATTTATTCGTTGAAGGATCTGCATCTATCGCTAGGAGATTTAATGTTCCCGCAATGGTTATCGGTCTTACAATTGTTGCTATGGGTACATCTGCACCAGAAGCTGCTGTTAGTATTACATCATCTTTAGTTGGACAAAATGATATGAGTGTGGCCAATGTTGTTGGTTCTAATTTTTTTAATATTCTTATAGTTCTTGGATTTTCTTCTATTTTAAATAGATTACCAGTTCAAGATAATACTATTAAAAAAGACACCCCTTTCTTACTTTTAATAAGTGGATTATTATTATTATTTGGGTTAAATTTCAATATAAACAGAATAGAAGGTATTATATTTTTAATTTTCTTTGCTTACTTCTTAATAGCAACAATTAAAAGTGCTAAAAATATTGATAATAATACATTAGCTGAAACTGCAACTACTGCAGAATTAGAGCTTGTCAATGAATCACCTATAATAAAAACTATATTATTAAGTGTAATCGGTATAATTGGAATAATTTTAGGTGGTGATATGGTTGTAGACTCTGCCACTAATATTGCTACGTCTTTTGGTATGAGCGAAAATCTAGTTGGCTTAACTATAGTTGCAGTTGGTACATCTTTGCCTGAATTTGTTACATCTGTAGTTGCTGTGAAAAAAGGTGAAACTGAAATTGCTATCGGTAATGTTATTGGTTCAAACATATTTAACATATTATTTGTTTTAGGTTTGGCAACAATAATAAGTCCTATAACTATTAGTATGTTTGCATTGATAGATATAATATTTATGATAGTAATTACAGTTCTTTTATATTTATTTATGAAGAAAAATAATTCACTTAATAAAACACAAGGATATTTATTTATTATAATTTATATAGCTTATATGGCTTATACAATAATGAGATAATGATAAAAGAAGTTATAAATTTAAAAATTTATAACTTCTTTTATCATATTAATTTACTATCTATTTTTCCAAGTTAAGATAGGTTTTTTTACTGCTCTAGCATCGTCTACTCTTTTGACAATAGCATCATGTGGTGCTGATGTTAAAAGCTCTGGATTTTCATTTGCTTCTTCAGCTATTTTTTTCATAGCTCCTATGAATTTATCTAATGTTTCTAAGCTTTCTGTTTCAGTAGGTTCTATCATCATAGCTTCACGAATTATTAATGGAAAATATACTGTTGGTGGATGATATCCGTAGTCCAACATTCTTTTTGCTATATCCATTGTGTTATATTCTCCATGAGGTCCTCTTAATACAAATTCATGTTTACAAATTTCATTTATAGGTAAATCATAATATTCTTTTAAATTTTCTTTTAAATAATTAGCATTTAGCACAGCCATTTGACTAGCTTTTTTAAGACCATCTCTTCCCATAGTTAATATATAAGTGAAAGATTTTATCATAACTCCAAAGTTTCCATAAAAGTTTTTAATTTTTCCTATTGAATCTTTCTTATCATAATTTAAAGCATACTTATCATCTTGTTTTTCAATGACTGGTACTGGTAAATAAGGAATTAAATCTTTCTTTACACCAACCGGTCCACTTCCAGGACCACCTCCACCATGAGGTGCTGCAAATGTTTTGTGTAAATTTAGATGAACAACATCAAATCCCATATCTCCTGCTCTACATATTCCCATGATAGCATTTGTATTCGCTCCATCATAGTATAATAATCCCCCAGCTTCATGGACTAACTTAGCTATTTCTTCTATATTTCTTTCAAATAAACCAAGTGTACTTGGATTTGTTAACATTAATGCAGCTACTTCATCATTTAATACTTCTTTTAATTTATCCATATTAACTGAACCATTCTTAGTTGATTCAACTTCAACAATATCAAATCCACACATATTAGCGCTGGCAGGATTTGTACCATGAGCAGAGTCTGGAACTATTACCTTCGTTCTTTTAAAATCTCCTCTAGTCTCATGATATTTTCTTATAATCATTAGTCCTGTTAATTCTCCATGTGCCCCTGCTGATGGTTGTAGAGTTACTTCATCCATTCCTGTTATTTCACATAACATTTTTGATAAGTTGTACATTAGTTCTAATGAACCTTGAACTGTATCAGTTGATTGATAAGGATGAACTTGAGTAAATTTACAAAGTGATGCCATATCTTCATCTATTTTAGGATTGTATTTCATAGTACAAGACCCTAATGGATAAAATCCTGTATCTACACCAAAATTTTTATTAGATAATAAAGTGTAATGTCTTACTACATCAAGTTCACTTAACTCTGGTAATTCCAAATCTGTTTTCTTTATCATATTATGATCTAACATTTCATCTAGTTTTAATGTGTCTACATCTAGTTTAGGAAGGGAATAAGATTTTCTTCCTTCCTTTGAAATTTCAATTAATAAGCTATTATAATCGTTCATTTACATCCCCTCCATAATTCCTATTAATCTATCTATTTCTTCCACACTTCTCTTTTCTGTTACGCAAATTAATGTACATCCATCTAATTCAGGGTAATCTTTACTTAAATCATATCCTCCAATAATCTTATTATCTAATAATTTTTTATTAAGTTCCTCTATATTAATAGGTGATTTTACTACGAATTCATTAAAGAATTTACCCTTAAATAGTGGTATAAATTTTCCACTTTCAGTTATTTTATTTGCTGTGTAATGAGATTTTTGCATATTTTGCATTGCAACTTCTTGGAATCCCTTTTTACCCATAGTCGCAAGATAGATTGCTGCACTTAAAGCATTTAAGCCTTGATTTGAACAAATATTTGAAGTAGCTTTCTCACGTCTTACATGTTGTTCTCTAGTTTGTAAAGTAAGGCAATAACATCTATTTCCGTCTCTATCAACTGTTTGACCAACTACCCTACCTGGCATTTTTCTTATTAGTCCAGATTTAATAGCCAAAAATCCTACATAAGGTCCTCCATAATTCAATGCATTTCCTAAAGGTTGTGCATCTCCAACTGCCACATCTGCCCCTACTTCTCCTGGAGATTTTAAAATACTTAAAGTAATTGGATTTACACTTAATACATACATAGCTTTTTTGTCATGAGCTATTTGGCCAATTTCATCTATGTCCTCTATCATACCAAAAAAGTTTGGATTTTGAACAAGTATACAAGCTGTATCCTCATCTACAACTTCTTTTAATTTATTTAAATCAGTAGTTCCTAATTCTTTATCATAATCTACCTCAACAACCTCACAATCTTTAAATTGCAAATATGTTTTCAGTATTTTTCTTGTTTCAGGATGAACAGTTCTTCCAACAACTACTTTTTTACGTCTAGTTTTTGAAACTGATAATAAACATCCTTCCACTGCAGCAGTTGCACCATCATACATGGATGCATTTGCTATATCCATCTTTGTTATTTCTGCTATCATTGATTGGAATTCAAATATACTTTGTAGTGTTCCTTGACTTATTTCTGCTTGATAAGGTGTGTATGCTGTATAAAATTCACTTCTAGATGTTATATGTTTTATGATTGAAGGTATATAATGATCGTAAGCACCTGCACCTAAAAAACAAGTTAATTCATCTGTACTTGTATTTTTACTTGCTATTTCTTTTACTATATCACTTACTTCTAACTCTGACTTAGCTTCTTCTAATTTTAAATCCCTATTTAACTTTAAATTCTCCGGTATATCGGTAAATAAATCATCTATAGTTTTAGCTTTGCAAGCTTCTAGCATTTTTACTTCATCTTCATGAGTTGCTGGTATATATGGATATTGCTTATATTCTACTTTCTCTATTTCGGCCTTCTTATATTGTTTTTTATAAAAAGGTCTTTTAACTATTACAGCACTTACTAATTTTTTTCTAACTCTAATTCCTATTTCTGCTCCTATTTTTGCATAATTGCTATCTATAATTGCCATTCCTATAAATTTATCTAAAGTAGGAGATTTAAGTCCAGTAGTTACAAATCCTATAACTTTATCATCAACTTCTATTTCATATCCTGCTCTTATCATACCTTTTCCTTGTACCTCAAAGGCAACTAACTTCCTTGGATTCTCACTATTTTTAATCTTTACTAAGGCATCTTTTCCTAAGAAATTTTCTTTATTTAATTTAACAAATATTCCTAGACCACCTTCTATTGGTGATATTTCTTCGCTTATTTCATGTCCATATAAAGGTAGATTTACCTCTGATCTTAAGGTATCTCTAGCTCCTAACCCTGCAGGTGAAATATCATCTTTACCAATTTCTAATATAGAGTTCCATATGTTCTCACTAACATCACTAGAGCAATATATCTCAAATCCATCTTCTCCTGTATAACCAGTTCTTGAAACTATACAGTTTTCTCCACAAATTTTAACATCCTTTTTAAACTTATAAAATTCTATATCAGATAAATCTATGTCTACTATTTTAGAAAGTATTTCTTCTGCCTTAGGTCCTTGTATTGCTAATTGACCTATCTTGTCTGATATATTATTCACAACAACCTCAAATTTCTCTGATTGTTTTTTTACCCAATCATAGTCTTTATCAATATTGCCTGCATTTATTACTAATAAATAATTATTGTCTTCTATCATATAAACTAATAAATCATCTACTGTCATTCCATTTTCATAGCACATTGGTGAATATATAATTTCATTTTCTTTTAAATTAGAAATATCATTTGTAATTAAATATTGTATAAAATTAAAAGCATCTACCCCTTTGACTTCTAATTCCCCCATATGAGATACATCAAATAATCCTACACTTCTTCTTACATAATCATGCTCTTTAGTAGCGCTACTATACTCTAAAGGCATTTCCCATCCTGCAAATTCAAACATCTTTGCATTTAATTTTTCATGTGCCGGAAATAAACGTGTTCTTTTTAATTCCATAATAAATTAGCCCCCCAATTTTTAATAATAATGAAATAGTTTTGTAATTTAATTAGTATAAAAATAAATTTAATCAATAAAAAAATTCACTTCGTTCATATCGCCAACGACTACGTCCGTTGCTCAAGTAACAAAGTTGCAAATTACATGTTATCCATAGAACAGATAACATATAATTTCCTTACAATTAAAAAAAGGATATGTAGACACTATAAATAGCAGCCACATATCCTCTGTTCTTTTACCTGAAAGTTTTAGGGATAAAAATACTCCTTTTCTTCTTCGGTGACTTACCACTCATTTGTGAGCGAAGTCTTTCCAGAGTCCCATCAATTTACGATACCTGTGCCTGAAAGTTTCTCATAAAAATTTAATGGCTATTTTTAGATTGCTCCTTCGGCATTTTTATCAATGTAAAAATTCTCTCGTAAATCTCATTTGGATTTTATTTAATTCTAATTAGATTATATTTACATTTGTTTAAATAATCAACTATTGTTAATAATAAAACATATTGTTTTTTTAACTATTTTCAAATTATAAAATCGCATAAAAAAAGTGCCTAGAAAAAATTCATAAGCACTTGATATATACATTAAATCAGCTTAATTAAAAACGATAGACATCCTTCTCCAATCCTAGCCGTTCTGGTTTTGGTATGAACTATTTATTAAAAATTTTATCCAATTAACACTGGTAATTAATTATTCATTAATTCTTATTCTTTATCTATGCCTGTGATACTTTTGGAAATTTCACTACAATCTTTTTCCATATGATACCTATAACTATAGCTCTTACTGGTATAATAACTATCTCTTTAAAAATACGGGCTGGTAATAATGCAATAAAACCTTTTCCCATCATAATAGACAACCAATAAGTACCAAGGCCTAAGTTTACAACTATTGAAATAACTGCTAATGCACATAATACTCTAGACCATGTAGCTGGTTTATTATATAAAAATATTCCATAAATTACACCTGCTAAGATAGCATTTAAAGTGAATCCTGGAAAAAATGCTCCTGTTGGAAATAGCATAACACCTATTATATCTGCAATTCCGTTTGCTATACCACAGCTAACTGGTCCATATAACATAGCAATTATAACTACTGGAACAAATCCAAAACTTATTCTGACTATTGGTGTTTGTATAGAGCAATATCTAGTCAATATAATTTGTAATGTTATCAATAAACTTATTTGTACTAATTTTCTTACATCAAATTTTTTATTCATAAATTTCCTCCTATTCTAGCTAGCACACAAATAAATGATCCGTGTGTGGAGGCATTAAAAAATGATAATAACTTTGTACTATTTTTTATAATGATAATTACCATAAATTTAATATTGTCTATCTATTCAATTCGTAAATATAAATATGTTATATTTACTAAAAGTCTTACAATTATCACAATATATTATATATAAGTATATAAAGGACATGATTATTAATTTCAAAAGAAGTGAATTTCTTAACTGGTCCATTTATTTTCTGTCTTAATATATTTAGATATTTAAGTAGAAATGATTTGTATATTAGTGATAATTATGAAAACTTGTCAAGTTAATAATATCACAAACAACTGATATTAGCTTTATAATTATTTTTTTTTATTATTTAATTTTTTAATACTTTAAATTTTAGTTTTTTAAATTCCAAATATTCGATAATATATACTAAGTTTCATCATATTCAACAAAAATAAATAAAAAACACATAGATTATTTGAAGTGAACCCTTTACACGGGAATAAATAAAACAACCTCTTTTGAAACATACTATATGTATGATTTTAAAGGAGGTTATTTTATTATGAGTACAAGAGTACACTATTCACCAGAAATA
>NZ_JACRYU010000009.1 GCF_014333445.1 Terrisporobacter mayombei
GGTTACCCACGCGTTACTCACCCGTCCGCCGCTCTTCTCCGAAGAGAATCGCTCGACTTGCATGTGTTAGGCACGCCGCCAGCGTTCATCCTGAGCCAGGATCAAACTCTCAAAATAAAAATTCGCTTTCGCTCATTTCGCCAACGTAATTACTTCGCTTCGCTCACTAATTCCCGTTGCTCAAGTTTTCAACCTGCTCAGACTAATCATTATCTGAATATCTGGCTTGGTTTGTTTGTGTTTAATTCTTAAAGAATTAATTTATTGTTAACCTACTGTTTAATTTTCAAAGTTCTTATTTCTTTCGACTTCATTTATTCTATCAAAGTCGTTTTTCTCTGTCAACATCTTTTTTCTTTTTTAATTTCTTAGATGTTTGCCCTTTTCTTGAGGACATGTATTACTATACCACTAAAAAAAATATTGGTCAACACATTTTTTTAACTTTTTTTATTATTTTTTATTTAATTTTTTAATTCAAAACCTTATCATTTTACTACCAGAAATAGTTCGATTATTATCGTATATTATATATATCATTATATTTTTAGTTCACACTTTATAAATCTTGCAAACTTTATAAGTCTTACAAAAATATAAAAAATTCCCTTTACTCATATCACCAATGACTTCATTTATTACTCAAGAACTAATGTTAGGATTATAAATTATCCCCCATTCAGATAATTTATAGTACCTTACTATATAAAAGACCTATAATATCTCTATTATAGGCCTAAATAATATTTAACATCAAATTTAAAAAGTTTACATCTCATTATTCTTATTTATATTGAAATCACCCTTTGGTCTTGCAAAATATCTGGTATGAAGTAATTCATGTGCTTTATGACTTAAAGGATAATCTAAATAGTTATCATATATAGCACGAACCGCAGGATTTTCTTTTGAAACTCTCATCTCTTTACTTCTATCTATATCATTTAATCCTTCTCCTCTATTTTTTATAACTTCATCTTTATTTCTTCTGACCTTAGGTTGACCACCACCACCTATACATCCACCTGGACATGCCATAATTTCTATAGCATGATAAAATTCTTCTCCACTTCTTATCTTATCAAGCATTTTACCTGCTTCTTCTAAACCATGAGTAACACCTATTTTAAGTTTTATATCCCCAACATTCACTTCACAAGATCTAAATCCATCCCATCCTCTAAGAGATTCAAACTCTATTTTGTCAAGTCTATTACCTGTCATGTTTTCTAAAGCAGTTCTTAATGCCGATTCTATAACACCACCAGTTCTACCAAATATAATTCCTGCTCCTGTATATTCTCCTAATATTTGATCAATTTCTTCATCTTCAAGTTCTTTTAAGTCAATTCCCGAATCTTGGAAAATTTTTATTAATTCCCTAGTCGTTATAACATAATCTACATCGTAGTTAAGCCCACGAGAAAACTCTGGTCTTGAAGCTTCATATTTTTTTGCAACACAAGGCATTATAGCAACAGAAGTTACTTCATCTCTCTTTAGACCTTTTTCTTTTGCCCAAATATCTTTTGCTACTGTGGCGAACATCTGCATAGGTGATTTAGCAGTAGATGGAACATCTAGCATATCTCCATAGTTTTGTTCTATAAATTTTACCCAAGCAGGACAACATGATGTAAGTATAGGAAGTTTAACATCCTTATCACCTGCAAAATATCTTTCTAATCTTTCTTGTAGCTCAGCTGCTTCTTCCATTATTGTTAAATCAGCTGCCCAAGTTGTATCAAATACATAATCTACCCCTAATTTTCTAAGTCCTGCTGCAAGTTTTTTCTCCACATTCTCTCCAGGTCCAAATCCAAAAGCTTCTCCTATTGTAACTCTAACAGCAGGTGCCATTTGAGTAATAACAAGTTTATTTGGTGTACTTAAATCTCTTATAAATTTTAAAGTATTATCTCCAGCAGTTATGGCATCTACTGGACACGCAGATATACATCTCCCACAATGTGTACATCTAGTATAATCAATGTAATGTTGTTTTTTACGCTCTCCAGATATACAACTTACAGGACAAACCCTAGCACAAGCTCCACATCCTATACATTTAGGTGTTATGGTAAGTTTAATTAGATTATTACACTGCATTGTATAACATTTGTCATCTTCTATATGTTCACTTATTTCTCCATAAAAATTATCTAATATATCTTCTATAATATTATTTTCTTGTTCTAGTAAATCTTTAATTTCTTCTACTAAAGTTCTTAAAATATAAATATCGCGCATATTAGATTTACCTTTACTAATCCTATCTAATATTTTGCTAATTTTTTTTATTGGCTCTTTTACTTTTAGATACTCCTCTAATGATTTTCCACTTTGAAGTTGGCCATATACATAATCTATATAGTATTTAGAGTATTGTACTATACAGTCTTCTTCTGAAAGTACAACAATACTTCTAATATAATTTTCAAATAAATCAAAATCTAGTACCTTGTCTAAGTCTTTCTGTGTTAAAAGTCTTCCATAAGGAGGCATCCCTATATGAGCAGCTTTAAATTCTCTTTTATCTAGTATTCCTCCTGTAAAATCAATTATATCTCTCAGAGTAGCATCCTTAGGTATGTCAAATATTCCACTATTGTCTACTCTCCCACATATGGCTACTTTTCTTGTACCTTTTTTTGATACCTCTTTTAATAATTCTTCGCTAAAAGAGGAAAACACTGATCCTCTATCACTATGTAATATAGATGGTTTTTCATTTGTCATGATAACAACTCCTTTTCGTCTCTATACTTAAATTATGCTACTTTGACTAATATATACTTTTAGTATTTTTTACAACTTTTACAGATAAAATGTATACATAAGTCTAAAAATATTCAGATATAACATCTAGTTTATTATCTGTTCTTACATTTGCAATAGAATTTGCTGTCCCTAATATATTAATAGATTTCCCATGTACCAAATTATGATTAATTCAATATTTAGCACCTAGTTCTTTAGCTATTTTTAATCTTTAATCATTAGTTCTAGATACTATTACTATAGCTTCTTTTTTATTCACTAACATTTTGTTCATTAAAGTCCCCCTTTTATAAACCTAATTTTAATTAATTATAAATCCAACTTTTATCAACAGCAATCAAAAATAAAATATATATTATTAAAAATAAGATTAATAGAAAAATCACGGTAAATATTTATAAAATTAAAACCTGTATATACAAAATAATCATCTTGTACATACAGGCTATATTAACTACTATTACTATTTAACTTGGCCTACACTCTTACATGCAACCATTCTAGCTTTTACATATTCTTTTACTTCTTCTCTACCTTGGGCATTGTATTTCTTAGGGTCTATTGTATCAGGTTTTGCATCTAAAACTTTTTTAACCCCATTTGTAAATGCTATTCTTAAATCTGTAGCATAGTTAACCTTACAAATCCCCCTATTAACACATTCTGTAACTACTTCATCTGGAACTCCTGATGTACCATGTAATACTAATGGTATATCAACTAATTCCCTTATTTCAGATAATCTATTTAAATCTAATTTAGGCTCTCCTTTGTATACTCCATGAGCAGTACCTATAGCAACTGCCAATGAATCAACACCTGTTTTTTCAACAAATTCTTTAGCTTCATTAGGGTCAGTGTATCCACCATCTCCTCCATCTAAATCATCTTCTTTTCCACCAACTTTTCCAAGCTCAGCTTCCACAGGTACATTTCCATTCTTACAAACTTCCACTACTGATTTAGTTAAAGCTATATTATCCTCAAAACTACCATGCGAACCATCTATCATTATTGATGTATAACCAGTTCTGTAAGCTTTCATTGCTAAATCAAAACTATCTCCATGATCTAAATGTATCGCTACTGGAACGCTTGCTTTTTCTGCTGCTACTTTAACATTAGCATAAAAGTAATCAAAGTCAGCATATTTTACAGTTGAAGGTGTAGTTTGCATGATAACTGGAGATTTTTGCTCCTCTGCTGCACCTACAACGGCCATAACCATTTCCATATTTTCAACATTAAACGCACCTACTGCGTATCCATTTGCTTGTGCATCTAATAACATTTGCTTAGTTGTAACTAATGACATATCTCTACCTCTCCATTCAGTAATCTTACTACTTCTTTTTCATTTTTACTTTGTAATATAGCATTAACATAATCATCTTCCATTAAATTCTGTGCTAATGATGATAGTGTTCTTAAGTGAAGGTCGTTATCTCCCTCTCCTGCCGCTATCATAAATATCAAGTGAACTGGAAGCCCATCTGCTGAATCAAATTCAAATCCTTTTTTAGATATACCAACTGCCACTCTCGGTTTTACAACAGATTTAGTTTTTGCATGAGGTATTGCTACTCCATTTCCAAACCCTGTTGAAGATACTTCTTCTCTTTTCTTTATTTCATTTAAAAATTCTTCTTTATTTTCTAGTACACCATCTTGATATAATAAGTCTGTCATTTCTTTTAAAACTTCTTCTTTAGTAGTAGCTTTTAATTCTAATACTACAGTATTTTCATTATATAAAGATTTTGCGTCTGATTTAGCTTCTATATTAACTGATACTGATTGTGAATTATCTTTTTCTACTTTTACTTTTGGTGTTACTAATATATATAATATTGCACCAACTGCTGATCCTGCTAATATACAAGCTACCCATAATAATGGTTTATTTACTAATCCTAGTATTAAGAATCCTCCATGTGGAGCTGGAACTTCAATTTTCATCATATAAGTTAATATTGCTGATATTGATGAACCTACCATTAATACTGGTATAACTTTTAATGGGTTTTTAGCTGCAAAAGGTATTGCACCTTCAGTTATATGAGTACATCCAAGTACATAGTTTAATAAACCTGCTGTACGATCATCTTCTGTAAATCTGTCTTTTTTGAATGTTGCTGCAAGTGCTATTACAAGTGGTGGCGTTATACAAGCTGCAGATACCCCAGCCATAAATAAATAGTTACCTTGAGCTAATAACATTGTTCCTGTTACATATGCTGCTTTGTTAACTGGTCCACCCATATCAAATGCTGACATAGCTCCAATAACTAAACCTAAAGCTATAGGATTTGACTCTTGCATTCCTGATAAGAAATTCATCATTGATTCATTAAGAGCTGAACAAGGTCCTCCTAAAGCAACCATTAATAATCCTGATGCAAAGACTGTTATTATTGGAACTATGAATATAGATTTTAAACCTTCTAATTGTCTTGGAAGTTTTCTTAAACTATTAACAATTAATAATGTAAAATAACCTGCAAAGAAGCCACCGATTATACCACCAATAAATCCTGATCCATTATCATTTGCCATCATACCTGCTACAAAACCTGCAAGCATACCTGGTCTTCCTGCTATTGATTGAGCTATGAAAGCTGTAAGTACTGGAACCATAAGCCCCATTGAGAATCCACCAATAGATTTTATAGTAGCTGCTATTACATTATATTGATCTGATGTTGGGTCAAATGAGAATATTCCCCATAAGAATGATATTGCAGTAAGTACACCACCTGCCACTACAAGAGGAAGCATGTGAGATACACCGTTCATTAAATGTTTATATATTTGATGACCTAAAGAAACTTTTTCTTCATTATCATTATTTATTCTTACACTACCTTGTCTTACTGGAACTTTATTATCTATACATCTTTGTATAAGTTCATGAGCCTTATTCATTCCGTCTGTTACAGGAACTTCTATTACTGGCTTTCCGTTGAATCTTTCCATATCAACATTTTTATCACAAGCAACTATTATCGCATCTGCCTTTCTTATTTCTTCAGCTGTTAATGCATTTTCAACACCTATTGCTCCATTTGTTTCTACTTTTATTTCACACCCCAATTCTTTAGCTGCTAACTTTAAAGCTTTTTCCGCCATGAAAGTATGAGCTATTCCTGTTGGGCAACCTGTAACTGCTAAAATCTTTTTACTCATCAATTATTCCACCCTTCTCACTTTTATTTCTTTCATATATTGTTCAACCTTTTTTAAGTCACCTATTGCATTGCTCTCTGCCACATTAGCTCCTGTTGCTGAGGCTCTTTTAAGCCCATTTTTGATATTTTCCTCACTATCGATATCTTCAAGCCATATACTTAAAAATCCAGCTAAAGCAGAGTCCCCAGCACAGGCTGAGCTTAAAAGTTTCACTTGGTATGCACTTGTGTAGTAGATATTTTTACCATTATAAAAATAAGACCCTTTTTCCCCTAGAGTTAGTAAGATATTTTGAGCTCCTTGTTCATATAAGTATTTCAGAACATCCTTTATATCCTCTTCATCTCTAAGAACTATTCCAAAAATATCTGCTATTTCTTCATCATTTGGTTTAATTAAAAATGGCTTATATTTTAATAGACATTTTAGTTTTGGTGAACTAATGTCTAGAATAACCCTTGTTTTCTTTTCTTCACAAATTTTAAGTATTTCTTCATAATAAGATGTATCTATGCCTGGTGGTAAACTCCCACTTATTGATAAGTAATCTAAATCATCAAAATCTTTCATTTTATCAAGCATTTCTTTTTGTTGCTTCTTAGCAACGAAAGAACCCGCATTAACGAATTTAAACTCTCCTTCACCATCATTTAAAAATATATTAATCCTTGTTGTATCTTCAACTTCCACTGGAAAAATTTCTATTCCCTTTTTCTCAGTTTCTTCAATAATGTATTTTCCTGAAAATCCTCCGAAAAAACCTAGCACCTTTGAATCTATTCCAAAATGTTTCAATACAAAACTTACATTTAAACCTTTTCCATTTGCTGAATAAACAACATCATGAGTTCTATTTACAAGTTTTCTTTCTATTGAATTAGTACATATATTCATGTCTATGGCAGGATTTGTAGTTAATGTATAAATCATGCTTTATTCCTCCCTTTATCTTATATTTAAATTATAAAAAAAAATGAGATGAAAATCTTTTCATAATATGAAAACGATTTTATCTCATTTTTAATTAAGAAACTAATTTATAGCTCTAAATGTGCTGACATATAGTCTATAATTATTCTAGACATCATAAATAAAGAAACTCTAGAAGACACTTCATATTCTTTTATAGAAACATGATTATGTTTGAATCCTATTAAATTATAATGAGAACATTCTATAAGAGATGAGTTCTCGCTACAACAACAAGTTATAACTTTAGAACCACAGCTATTGGCATTTTTAGCCGACTCAATTAACTCTGGTGTTTCTCCATTCAATGAAAATATGAAAACTACTTCATCACTATTCAAACTTCTTGTTTTTATTTCCATAATATTAGGATCATCAAGAAATATCACATTAAATCCTAATAATTGAAGTTTTAGGGTAAATTCTTGTCCTACATAGCAAGTAAGCCCTCTCGCAAGCACATAAATTTTTTTTGATTCAGTAAGGCAATTTACTATGTTTAATACATTTGTAACAGAAATTCTATCAACAACTTGCCTAGCTTCTATAAAAGATTTATTTATTATTTCCCCCATATTATAGATTTCATCATCATTAGTTTTAGATGTAAGTCTATATCTTAATTCATTAAATCCATTTACTCCACATTTTCTTATAGCCCTGGATACTGTTGCTGGAGAAGAATAAGTATCAAAGGCAATATCAACTATAGATAATTCAGATAATCTATCTTCATTATTATTTATAAACCTTATTATTTCACCTTCTGTTTTTGTAAGACTTTGCATTATATCTTTATTTACTTCTATTAACACAAAACTCTCCCCCCTTATGATTATGAAAATATTTTCAATTTTATCTAAAATCATTATATCAAGTTTTTTATATTTTTCAATTTTTATATACAAAAAAGATATGGTCATATTTAAACAACCATATCTTCCTATTTAAAATCTTATTGAGATTTAATTTCTGTCCAAGCATCTTCATATACTTTAAGTATATTAGATGGTAGATTTAAAAATACTTCCGACTTATCTAAGATTTTTTTATCTGGATAAGCAGCTGGATTATTTTTCATTTCATCATCTAGCATCTCATATGCTTTTTCATGTGGTGTTGAATATTCTATATACTCAACATTTTGAAGAGCATTGTCTGGGTCTAACATAAAGTTTATAAACATTTCAGCTTCTTTTTTGTTTTCAGCTATTTTAGGAATACACATTGCATCTACCCACTCATTAGTTCCTTCTTCTGGAATAGAATAAGCTAAGTCTGGATTTTCCTCCATTAAAACTAAAGCATCACCATTATAAACTATCCCCATAGCTGCATCTCCAACTACAAGTCTATCTTTTCCATCATCATTTACATAAGCTTGCACAAGAGGTAATTGTTTTATTAACTCTTTTTTAGCTGCTTCTATTTCTGATAAATCTTGAGTATTTATTGAATGACCTAATCTTATTAATGAAATTCCCATAGTATCTCTAACAGAGTCTAACATTTGTATTTCACCTTTGTACTTAGGATTCCAAAGTACATCCCAGCTTTTTACATCTTCTGCATCTACCATTTTAGTATTATATAATATTCCAAAAGTACCCCACATATAAGGAACACTATATTTATTTCCTGGATCGTAATCAGAATCTCTAAATTTCTCCATTATATATTTATAATTAGGAATATTTGAATAATCTATTGGTGATACTAAATCTTCAACTATTAGTTTTTCTACCATATAATCTGATGGAAATATTAAATCATACTTTGTACTTCCACTTTTTAACTTTTGATACATTGATTCGTTAGTATCATAAGTTTCATATACAACAGTTATTCCTGTTTCTTCTTCAAATTTGCTTATTAATTCTTCATCCATATAATCTCCAACATTATATATGTTAAGAACTTGAGCAGACTTTTTAGATTGACCGCAACCTACTAATAAAGTGGATGACATCACAACTGTTAATGCTAATGAAATTATTTTTTTAAGTTTCATCATGTCTCCTCCTTTTTTATTATCCTTTATGAGTTGCCTTTTTATTTGCTGTTATATTAGATAAAAGTAATAATATTAAAACAGCTCCAAACATTAATGTAGATAAGGCATTTATCTCTGGTGTTAATCCTCTTCTTGTCATTGAGTAAACTTCTATAGCTAAGTTAGTTACACCATTTCCTGTTGTAAAGAAACTTATAACGAAGTCATCTATGGACATAGTAAATGCTATAAGTATCCCTGATATTATACCTGGCTTTATTTGAGGTAAAACAACTTTTCTAAGTGCATACCAAGGTGTTGCTCCCAAGTCCATTGCTGCATCTTCAATATTTGCAGGTAATTGTTTTAATTTTGGTAAAACTGAAAGTATTACATATGGTATATCAAATACAATATGTGATATTAACATTGTAGTGAAACCAAATTCCATGTTAACAAATACATATAGTGACATTAATGCCACCCCAGTTACTATATCTGGATTCAATACTGGTAAATAGTTTACATTTAATAATAAACCTCTAAGCTTACCATGTCTCATTTTATGAATTCCTATTGCTGTAATAGTTCCTATTACTGCAGCTATTAAAGATGCTACTATAGCTATAAACACTGTATAATAAAGCGCATCTAATATTCTTTCATTTTGGAATAACTCTTCATACCATCTTAAAGAAAATCCATTCCATTTTGCCATTGATTTAGAATCATTGAATGAAAATACTGCAAGTGATATTATTGGTGCATATAAAAATAAATATACAAGAGTTAAATATATATTTGATGTGAATTTCTTTATAATAGTAATCCACCGCCTTCCTTATCTGACTCGTCACTAAATTTATTAAGTATCGCCATTGAAATTAAAATGACTATCATCATGAAGATTGATATTGCAGAACCAAAGTGCCAGTTACCAACTGACATGAATTGTTGTTCAATTAAGTTACCAATTAACATGAATTGACCTCCACCTAGTAATTTTGAAATTACGAAAGTAGATACTGCTGGCATAAATACCATTGTTATACCTGATGCTACACCCGGCATACTAAGTGGTAATATTATCTTATAAAATACTTGAAGTCCATTTGCCCCCAAGTCTTTAGCCGCATTTATTAAATCTTTATCCAATTTTGATAATATTGTATATATCGGTAATATCATAAATGGTAAGAAATTATATACCATCCCTAACATCACCGCTGTGTCTGTATATAAAATATTTATTGGTTGAAAACCTATTGTAGTTATTATCGTATTTATTATTCCATTTCTTCCTAAAATCGCTGACCATGCATAAGTTCTAAGTAAGAAGTTCATCCACATTGGCACTATTACAAGCATAAGTAAAGTATTTTGTCTTGATGCTTTTGTTTTAGTAATTATATAAGCTGTAGGATAACCTATAATTAAACATAATACCGTTGATATTACTGCCAGCTTAATTGATCTATAAAATATTCTAAAATACATTGGTTGCATTAATTCTTTAAAATTTTGTAATGTGAATGTATATTGGCCATTTTCACTATTTGTAAAAGCAAAAAATACTATTAGAAATAAAGGAATTACTATAAATAATCCACTCCATAGTATATATGGAGAAGTTATTTTTAAGCCTAATTTATTCTCTCTATTATTCATTTGACTCATCATCCCCTGTTTTCTTCATAATATGTATGTCTTCTGGATAGATATCCATACCAAGCTCAGATCCAACTTCTGCTGATTTTGTATTGTGAAGTAACCAAGTTATACCACAAGACTCTACTGTCATTTCATAATGAACCCCTTTAAATACACAAGATGTAACTTCACCACTTAACATACCTTCTTCAGGTTTAACCATTTTTATATCTTCTGGTCTTATTACAATTTGAATCTCTTCATCTTTCTCAAAGCCTTTATCAACACAATCAAAATTTTTGCCACAGAATTCAACTAAGAAATCTTCATGCATAATACCATCTACTATGTTACTTTCACCTATAAATCTAGCAACAAAAGCATTTTCAGGTTCATTATATATATCTTCAGGAGTTCCCATTTGTTGTATTTTACCTTTGTTCATTACAACTATTGTGTCTGACATAGAAAGTGCTTCTTCTTGGTCATGAGTTACGAATATAAAAGTAATTCCTAATTGTTGTTGTATATTTTTAAGCTCTCTTTGCATCTCTTGTCTTAATTTTAAATCTAATGCTCCAAGTGGCTCATCTAGTAAAAGAACTTTTGGTTCATTAACTAAAGCTCTAGCTATTGCAATACGTTGCTGTTGACCACCACTTAATGAGTCTATACTTCTTTTTTCAAATCCTGGAAGAGCAACTAACTTAAGCATTTTCTTAACTTTTTCATCAATTGTCTTTTTATCCATTTTCTTTATTTTCAGTCCAAATGCTATATTCTCATATACATTCATATGTGGGAATAATGCATATTTTTGGAATACTGTATTTACCGGTCTTTCATATGGAGGAATTTCATTTACATCTTTCCCTTGGAATAAAACTTTCCCATTATCAGCAAATTCAAAACCTGCTATTATTTTTAAAGTAGTTGTTTTTCCACATCCACTGGGACCAAGTAGAGTTAAAAATTCATTCTTTTTTATATCTAAGTTTAAGTCACTTAAAACTGTATTATCTTCATATGTTTTCGATATATTTTTTAATTCGATTATATTTTCCTGTTTCAATGTAAACACCTCTTCTATTCTAAAAATTCGCTCCACTTCGGATATATCCGTTGCTTAAAATTCACTTTGCTCATGTCGCCAACGATATATCCTCATTACCATTTCGCATATATCCGTTGCTTAAAATTCACTTCGCTCATGGCGCCAACGATATATCTTCATTACCATTTCAGATATATCCGTTGCTTAAAATGTTGGTGGCGTACTTACCCAAACCACCCTAGCTTCTTTTTTACCTGGGTTGGAAATATAATGATTTGCTCTAGGTTTAAAGTAAAAACTTTCTCCCTTTTTAACCTTGCTTTTCTTATCTCCTAAATGTAATATTATAGAACCTGCAAGGACATATCCGAACTCTTCTCCTTCATGAGGCTTATCTTCTTTATATTGTCCACCTGGTTGTAAAGTTATTATAATAGGTTCCATCTCATTTTTTTGTGAATTTGGAACTAACCATTTTAATGTATATTTTAAATCTTCATCCTCAGTTTCAAACATATCATCTTTTGTGAATGTAATTTTCTCATCACTTATTTCATTAAAGAACTCTCTTAAATTCGTTCCAAGTATATCTAATATATCAGTTAAGGTCGCAATAGACGGTGATGTTAAGTTATTTTCAAGTTGAGATATAAATCCTTTTGATAACTCGCACCTATTGGCCAGTTCCTCCTGGGTCAGTTGTTTTTCAATTCTCATTCTTTTTATCTTTCCACCTATATCCATTGACCACACCTCCTTTATTTTCATAATTTTATTTAAATGTTGTCGAACATTGTTTTTATTATAAGTAAATTTTATGTTTACTTAGTTTTTTATTTTTTTAAGTTTCACGTTATTATATGTAAACATTAAGTTTAAAATTTGTAAACAACAATAGCTATTATATAAAAATACCCAAAATAATTCAATAGTTTTTTTATTTTTTTTAAATAAGTTAGTAATTCATTGAAATACTGTATTTTACTAATATTTTTTAAACTTTTACTCCATAATAGTTTATATTAATTGTTTTAAAGTTTAGTATCCCTAACTCTTATTTTATTTCCTATGATTTTTTCTAATGAAATATACTAATATTAAGAAATAATTCATTTAATATAAATTTATATAAGCCAACTTCACAGATAGCCTCATCATTGTTTAAATCCTTGTAAAATTTTGTCCTCTTTTTAAATTAGATTCATTTTATAAATTATATAAATCACTTGGGATTATAAATTATCCACAATTCAGATAATTTATAATCTCTTAAAATATAAAAAAAGTATTGATTAGTGTATCAATACTTTTAATTTATTATTCTCTATTTTTTTAAATTAAATCATTATAATCTTCATACTTTTATGAAGTCTTTTTATTTTAAGTAATTCTTTTTGTGCTCATTAATCTTTTTTGAAAACTGCTTATCTATATTTTGTATATTTTTATAGCTTAATTTATTATTTTTATTAATCTTATTTGTATCATGATTACTTTTTTCATTTCTTGAGAATAAATTAAGCAAACTTTTAAATTTTCCTTTTAAATTATTTTCAACACATATATTTTCTAATTCTTTATTTTTTTTATCATTAAAAGTAATAACTAAGCTACCACATCTTCTACAGTACTCTTCATTATTTTTTATAATTGCACCACAATTTTTACAAATCATATTTACCCCCTATATTATTAAATATCCTTGATATCAACCCTTTAATGTAATTTTATATGATTAAGTAACTGAAGTCTTCATTATTTTTGAATAAAACAAATTCATTGAATATATATTTATATTTAATGTTAATTTTTCCTAAAAAAGCTTATAATTATTATATAAATATTCTAATCATCATATAAATTATTATTAGAATTGTTGCGGAGGATTTCAGCATGGTTATTTATAAGTTTTTTACATTAGCTAATTATGAAAAAAAAGAAAAATGGATTAATGATATGTGCTCTAAAGGATATGCTTTGAAAAAATTTAGTTTTTTTAAGTATGAATTTGAGCCTTGCAATCCTGGTGAATATTATTATAGCCTTGAATTATTTGAAAGTCTTCCATGTACCCTAGAACATCAAGATTTCATTGATTATCTAGATGATGAATGGAATGTTGAATATGTTCATTCTCATTATAATTGGGCATTATTTAGAAGAAAAAAATACTTAGGCAAATTCAGCTTATTTTCTAATATTCACACTAAAGTTTCCTACTTCAAAAGAGTTGTAACTCATAGGCTCATCTTAATTTCTTTATTAATAGTTTGTTCTATTATGGATCTTGTTTATTCTATACCAACTTCTACAGATATTACTTTAGCAGTAATCGTACTTTCAATTTCTATTATGACACTTATAGTAAATATACCTACTTTAATAAAATTTTTAAAACTAAGAAAATCAGATGATTACTAGTTTTAATCATCTGATTTTTAATTTGGTAAAAATATAGAAAATATACTTCCTTTACTATTTGATTTAACTTTTATATATCCACCTTGTTTTGAAATGATTTCTCTGCTTAAATATAAACCTATTCCTATACCATCTTCATTTTGTGCATTTTTCCCTCTATAAAATCTAGTAAATATTTTAGGTATTTCATCTTCTCTTATGCCAATTCCTTCATCAGATACGTCTATTCTTGTGAATATTTCATACTCTTCAATACTTATATCGACTTGACTATTTTCTTTTGAATACTTGATCGCATTTTCAATAATATTAAATATAGCTTCAGCTGTCCACTTTTTATCATGTGATATGGATACTTTATTTTTTTGTTCAAAATTTATATTTATATTTTTTAATTGAGCCTTTTTATATAAATCTGTTATGGCTATTAGTACTGTATCATTTAAATCACTTTGTTTTAATTTTAGATTTATAACAGAACTTTCTAATCTAGACATTTTTATCATACTCTCTACTAAAAAACAAAGTTTATCTAAAGATACAGAAATTATTTCATTGAATTCTCTTATTTCTTCTTTTGATAAATTTTCATCTTGTAAAAATTCACTATACATCTTCATATTAGTTAAAGGTGTTTTTAACTGATGTGCAATATCAGATACTAAAGACTTTATTTCATTTTTATCATTTTCAATTTTATTATTTTGTGATTTTAAAATTTTTGTAAGTTTTATGGTTTGGTATTGTAGTTTTGAAAACATAGAATCATCTATCATAGAAAAAATTTCTCTTTCTTTCATATCAGAAATAGTTGCTAACATATCAGATAATTTTATGAGTATATCATTCATATAGTTTTCAAATATTTTTTCATACAAATAAAATGTAATAATCATAATTACAGAAAAAACTAAAACTATAGAGCTTATTTTATAATTCTTTGTTGTGAATAAAATTATAATATTAAAAGTAATACAAATTATTATAATAAACCATCTAATCAATCTATTTGTTTTATTTAAATTATTAAAACTCTTAGCCATAATTTATTCTCCCATAATATATCCGATCCCAAACAAAGTAATTATATATTCTGGATTTTTTGAATCATCTTCTATTTTTTTACGAATTCTTCTTATATTAACAGACAATGTATTTTCATCTACATAGTTACCATTATTATCCCATAACTTATCTAGTAATATTTCTTTAGTCATGGCCCTTCCCTTATTTTTGCTTAACAATTCTAAAAGCTTATACTCTGTTGCAGTTAGATATATTTCCTCATCTCTTTTATGAACTTTTCTACTATCAAAATCTATCTTCAAGTCTTTATATTTAAAAATATTTTTAGCTTCTCCACAATTCCTTTTTAAGATTGCATTTATTTTAAACTTTAAAATACCAATAGAAAAGGGCTTTGAAATATAGTCATCACACCCACTTTCAAATCCTTTTATCATATCTTCTTCTGTATCATTAGCTGTAAAAAATACTATAGGAAAATCCGTCTTATCATTTATTTCTTTACAAAAGTCTAACCCTGATCCATCAGGTAAATTTATATCTAAAAGCAAAAAATCTATTTGGTTTTGTAAAATAGCAATCTTTCCTTCTTCCTTTGTATATGCACTAATGACTTCATATCCTTCTTTTTTTAAGGCAAATGTTACCCCTCTATTCAAACTTATATCATCTTCTATTATTAAAATTGTTAACATTAAATCCCTCCCACATTATGATTTAACTTCTATCATATTTCTAATTATAACAATAGTGGTAGATTTTTGACACCTACCACTATAACTTATATATCTATTTTTCTATTTCCCTTAATCTTTCTGTCACACTTCTTTTGCTACTAAATTTATAAACTAAACTAGGTGTAATTAAACATACTACAAATATTAATGTTATCATACTTAAAAGTGGTACTGTAGGGAATACAAATACTGCGTAGTCTGCAATTTTTTTAGTTAGCTCTGATATCACGTATATAATACCCACTCCTAAAGTACTTATCAATAAAGTAGTAATACCTCCATAATATAAACCTTCTAAAGTTAACATCTTTTTGATTTGCTTCTTAGTCATCCCTATACTTTCCATGACTGCTAGCTCTTTTAATCTTACGTTTACTCCTGTTATCATCACATTTATAAAGTTTAGAAGTCCTATAAAAATCAAGATAATTGCCATTCCTCCGCCTAAAATATTCATTACCATAGAAGTATTATTGAATTCTTTAGTTTGAGTAGTCTTTGAATCCATGTATAATCCTCTAGTATCCGATATTTTCATTAATTTAGATTTAACAGCTTCATCATATTTCTCATCAATATTTATGTATAATAAGTATCCTATATAGTTCTTATCTAATTTTTCTAAAGCATACTGACTTATAAACATACTTGGTATTCCCAACTCATTATCTGGTACATCTGCTAATAAATGAACTTCATCGCTAAACAATTTTGTATTAAAAGTCATTGAATCATTATCTTTATTTCTAAGAGTTATTTTTTCTCCTGATATATTTCTATCTTCCTCATTGTAGTAGAAATTATTAACTAGAGCTAGTTTACCTTCTTTAAAAGCATCTACATCTATTTTATCTTTAGTTTTTTCATTGTATCTTTCTATTATCTCATCATCTATTCCTATAATATTTGGCGATAATCTTGATGGATCTTTCTCAATATCTTCTAGCAACTTATTCAGCCCTTCTTCGTCTCCAGGAGCAAATCTCTCATATCCACCTTTTAATGCAGGTA
This sequence comes from Terrisporobacter mayombei, assembly GCF_014333445.1. Classification (GTDB taxonomy): domain Bacteria; phylum Bacillota; class Clostridia; order Peptostreptococcales; family Peptostreptococcaceae; genus Terrisporobacter; species Terrisporobacter mayombei_A. The sequence goes on from NZ_JACRYU010000009.1 coordinate 16,832, forward strand.
GCAATAATTTTTCATTGTAATCCAGTTGTAGTTTTCCTAGATTTATCTTACTTACACTTTCTACTCCGTCCATTTTTTTTATTTGACTTATTAAATCATTATCTATTTTATCTTGTGCTACTTGAATATTTTGAATTTCAAAATCATTATTTACATATCTATCTATATAATTTTCTACACTCAAGCTTTTTATAAAAGTATTTACACTTAAGAAAGTGATACATCCCATAAATAATGATAAAAAAACTAAAGTAGCACGTTTTTTATCTCTAAAAACATTGTACCATGCCATTTTGTAAAGCTTTCCACCATTAGTAGATTTTCTTTTTTTATTTTTTTTACTTTGCTTAGTTCCACTGTATCTTAAAGCTTCTGTTGGTGATATATTACTTGCTATTTTAGCTGGCTTCCTACAACTTAAATTAACTGTAAGTAATGAAAATAATGCTGCTCCTATAAATATTACAGGATTAAAGGATACATCTCTCGGCATGGCACTCATATAAACCCCGCCAGAAAAAGTACTCATGGCCATTGGTACTATTCCAAAAGATACTATCGCTCCAAGAGCTAAACCTATAGGTATTCCTATTAAAGATAATCTTAATGCTTGTCCCTTTACTATCTTTTTAATTTGTTTAGGTGAAGTTCCTATAGTTTTTATTAGACCGTAGAAGTTTATATCCTTAGTTACTGCTATATACATTATATTGTAAATTAGTAAGTATCCACTAAATACTATAAATAAGCCTATCATTCCTATAGTTCCAACGGTGATCATAGCTACTTCACTAGAATCATTATTGGCATCATAATTAAAAGTAAACTCTTGATTCTTATTTAAGTGTACTTTTGATTTTAATATATCTATTGCTTCAGACTTGTACTTATTTTTCAAGGTAAAAGTTAAAAATCCATTGTCACCTACATTTAAATTATTATTTTTTATATATTTATCTGATACCACTAAAAAGCCAGTATCTTCAAAGAATGAATAAGTCTTATAAGTTCCACTTAATGTAAATTGTTTTTCTAAAGTATTACCATTTGCATCTTTATATTTTAGTTTTATATTGTCTCCTATTTTTGTATTCTTTTTTCCTAAAAACTCTAAAGCTTTTTGCGATGCCATTATTTCATTAGGTTTCGTTGGATAAGTACCTTCTATGTTACTTATAGCTGGTGTAATTTGTTTTTCCCAATTTTCTTCATCATAATATTTTAAAACTATTTTTAATTTATCTTTATCTAATTGTTTATCAATTACTTTTCCAACTGTAATTTCTTTACCAATGGAAGTAGTTATTCCTAAATTCTCTATTTCTTTTATTTGACTTTCCTTTGGATAATTTAAAATAGTAGTTGCTGTAGTTTCTGCAAGTCTTGTATTCATTACTTGATAATTTTTTACAAAACTGGCTCCTATACTAAATACAGAAGATATCATAAAAGTAGTAAGTACTATAGCTAAAACTACAAACATGTTTCTAGTTTTATTAGACCTTATAGAAGAGTTCGTCATCCTTTTTATTATATCTTTATTATTATTTCCAAATTTCAACTTCTACTCCCCCTTTACCACTCTTCCATCTTCTATTCTTATTATCCTATCAGCAAGTTGTGCGATTTCTTCATTATGTGTAATCATAACCATGGTTTGATTAAATTTTTGAGAAGTCATTTTTAATAGCCCTATTACATCCATACTTGTCTTACTGTCAAGATTTCCAGTGGGCTCATCAGCTAAGATTATAGCTGGCTTTGTAGCTAAAGCTCTAGCTATTGCCACTCTTTGCTGTTGACCTCCAGATAAATTATTTGGCATATTTGCTAATTTATCTTTAAGTCCTAAAGTATTTATTATTGAATTAACATATTCTTCATCGATTTTCATTCCATCTAGTTCTATTGGAAGAACTATATTTTCATAAACATTTAATATTTGAACTAAGTTATAATTTTGAAAGATAAATCCTATGTTTCTTCTTCTAAAAATAGTTATTTCTTCATCATTCATATTACTTAATTTTTTATCATTTATATAAACTTCTCCACTAGTTAATTTATCTAGACCACCTAGCATATTTAAAAGTGTGGATTTACCACTTCCAGATGTTCCAACTATAGCAACAAATTGTCCTTCTTTTATTTCTATGCTTACATCATCTAGTGCTTTAACTATATTTGGCTCTTGACCATATATTTTTATTAAATTTTCAGCTTTTAATATACTCATCATTCCACCTCAGTTTTAATTTTATATTTATATAATAAACAAAACTTGTGACAAACTTCTGACAGAATTGAAAATTTTTCTTCCAATAAGAAAGTGATGAGTACTTCTCCTCATATAAACTAGGACACTAAAAAAGTTGCCTATATTAAGGGCAACTTTCTAATCTTAATTACTATACTATACTTAGTATCTTATTCTTTAATTCTTCAAATAAAACCTCATCATAATAACCTATAGTTTTAATTGCATTACCGAAACTGGCTAAAATATAAATTTTACCATGGCATAAATTAAATCTAGAACTTATAGGACCTTTTTTTATATTTATATACTGAACCTTTTTATATTTTATAATACTAATATTCTTAGAGAAAATCCCCTGTGAAATGGCCACATTTTCTTTTCCCATATAAAATCCATAAGTAATATATGACATATAAGCGATTAAAATTAGTAATAAAAACACTACTATATTTATGCCTACTAATAGTGAAGTATCTATTCCAAAGTTTAATTTATAAATAATGTACATTATTAAAGAAATAATCATAGTTACTATAATAGTCTCAGCAATTTTTATTTTATAATAATTTTTATCCTGTCTTGCTAATATTAATTCTTCACCTACTCTGAACTCTGGAAGTAATGTATTTATATACTTTAGAAAATTTTCTTTTGTGCTACATAGTAAAATTTGTGACCCTTCTGACTCATCATCTCCTACACCTATGGTAGATATATCAACTTGATATCTTTCAAAAATTCTACAGAAAATAGGTTGTTTAATATTTATAGCATTAATTCTATTTATAGGAATAGTAAATTTCCTCTTCTTTAATAATCCATAACTAATATATAACTTATCTTCTAATCTTTTTATTGAAAATTTATAATATTTTATTAAATCTCCTATAAAAAACTTTATTATACTCCATAAAGATGTAATTATTAGTAGTAGTGATATTATCTCCCCAGACTCATCAGCTTTAGTTGCTATAAATAAAGTAAATATAAAAACACCTAAACCAAATATAAATCCAAAAATAGAAAAATTATAAAAACAATGTTTTAATATATCATTACTAGAAAAAACTATATCATAATCTATTTCTTCATCATGTAAATAATTATATTGTCTATTTTCACTATCCTCATTGTAATTCAATTTGTTCCTTTGTTTTTCAATACATTCTATAGTTTCAAGCTTCATAAGCTTTTCAATATTATATTTAAATTCATAAGCATCTTTTCTAGAAAGAACTATTTCTATATCTGTAGTATCTGCTGTAGACAAACTATCTGTATCAATTTTTATTTTATATGTTCCTATAATTCTTTCAAAAATATTTTGTTCCAAATTTATATTGGCAATATTTTTAATTCCATAAGTATTAATCTTTGAATTTATAGTATTTCTTTGTACTATTATTGTATTTTCTTCAATATTTATAAAAGTTTTAGACCAAATAAAAGTATTATAAATTAAAATAAATAACAGAAATACTACTACTCCAAAAAATATTAATATAATACTTATAAAATCATTGTGTAATACCATATCTTTTACATTATCTATATCTGTAATCATAATAAAAAACAAAAATGAAATTATCCACCATGTTTTTTCTACAATGATACTAGGATGACATCTAAATCTATCTTCTTTCATATATGCCCCCTATTCTTACAAATCATCTCTATTTTGTATTTTTGATTCTATTGCAATTTTATTGATTTTATCTTTAAGCGAATTTGAAATAAGATGAGATTTTTTATCTTCTAAAAATCTTATAGTAACATCTCCTCCAGCAGTAGTTACTATTACCTTAGACAAGTTAAACATCCTATCTATAGGACCTTTTTTAATGGATATTTTATGAAGTCTCTCAATAGGAACTATATTTCTTTCTATGAACAAAAATCCTTCCTTAATATCTATGCAATCATCTGTAATAGAATATCTATATCTTTCATATCTAATTTTAGGAGAAATAAGTAAATAAATTATATTTAATAATTCTAAAACTAACATAATAATTTTTACTATTCTAGGCAATCTTTCCCCAAATATAAACCACACTCCTAATAAAATTCCGCTCAAAATTAAAACTTGAACTAAGGTAGCAATAAACATACATCCTATAGCTCCCTTGCTTAACTTCTCATACTCCACGATACTCTCCTCCTAAAATCATATTAATATTTAACTCATAAATAAAAATTAGTTTATTTATCATATACTATCATAAAAAAATTAAACATTTGCCTTACATAAAAAAATGTAACTATAATGTAATTATTGTAAAATAATTACAACTTATCTAAATAATATAAAAGGCACTTCATATTGAAGTGCCTTTCCTATCATAGTATCTATTTATATTATTTTAATAATTCTAAGTATCCAGATGGATGGAATGAATATATTGATCCATTATCTTTATCTACTAAGTAAGCCATATCTGTTTCTACATTTGGTAAGAATACATATCCTCTTATTCCATTTGCTTTTATTAAATCATAAGTATTTTCATCACCTTGGTATGTAAATGTAAAATCAGCACCTTGCACTTGGCTTGTATATTGAGATAAAAATGCTTCAGCTTCTGATTTAGTCATTCCTTTATCTTCTTGATCTTCTTTATTTTCATCAGTTATCGCTTCATCAGATGGTTTAGCTTCATCAGATGGCTTAATAGTTTCTTCAACTTTAACTTCTTCTTTAGATACAGATTCTTCTTTATGTACAACTTGTTCTTCTTGAACAGGTACTTTAACTTCTTCTTTTTCTTCTATTTGATCTATATTTTCATTTAATGATTCTACTTTGTTAGTTGTTTCAACTTTTACTGGTGTAGATTCTTCTTTTGTATCCTTTGCAAAACTTGTAGTTGTAACTGGTCTTAATAATAATGCTCCTGATATTAATAATGTTATTGCTATAATTCCTTTTTTCATTTTCAACACTTCCTCTATAAGTATATTTTTTATTTATAATTGCTTTAATTTATTTTTATTTGTTTTATTTTGTATTTATTTGCTTTGTTTATATTATTATAATAACATCTAATATTTAATAATTACAGTTACACGTCTGTTACCTGCGATTACAAAACAGTAACAGACAAAGTGACAAAATGTTACTATTTTATATGAAGTGGATCGCCCATGCAGTGGCTTAAGCGAAGCCACTTTTTTATTTGTATTTTGAGATAAAAAAAGAAACTACCTCTTCAAATGATTTAAAATCATTTCTAGGTAGCCTCTTTATCTTATATATTAACTTTTAATAAATTATTTTTTAGATGTTGATTCTACTTGTTCTTTTTTCTCTTTTGAATCTTCATCAAATTTTAATTTATAGAATTCTTCTTCTCCGTAGTAAGCTTTTAAGTACATTTCTTTTATTTCTGAGAATAATGGATATCTTGGATTAGCGCCTGTGCACTGATCATCAAATGCTTGCTCTACCATTTCATCTAAATGCTCTAAGAATACTTTTTCATCTATACCCCACTCTTTTATAGTTTCTGGTATATTTACTTTAGCTTTTAACTCTTTTATTTTTAATTGTAACTTATCAAATTTTTCTTGATCATCTTTTCCTTCTATTCCTATGAAAGTAGCAATTTCTGCATATCTTTGTAACATGTTTGGATATTCATATTGTGGGAATGTACCCATTTTTCTTGGAGCCGAACTTACGTTGAAATCTAATACTAAGTTTATTAATAATGCATTTGCTACACCATGTGGTATATGGTGGAATGCACCCAGTTTATGAGCAAGGGAGTGACAAACACCTAAGAATGCATTTGCAAAGGCCATACCTGCCATTGTTGAAGCATGAGCCATTTTTTCTCTTGCCTTAGGATCATTAGCACCTTTTTCATAAGCTCTTGGTAAATATTCAAATATAGATTTAGTAGCTTGCAAAGCTAACCCATCTGTAAATTCAGTTTGAAGCATAGCTGCATAAGCTTCTAAAGCATGTGTCAATGCATCTATACCAGAAGCAGCAGTTAATCCTTTTGGTTGATTCATCATCATATCTGCATCTACTATAGCCATAGTTGGCATTAATTCATAATCTGCAAGTGGATATTTATGACCAGTTTCATCATCTGTTATAACTGCAAATGGAGTGACTTCTGAACCAGTTCCTGAAGAAGTTGGTATTGCAACCATCATAGCTTTTTGCCCCATTTTAGGGAATGTATATACTCTCTTTCTTATATCCATGAATCTCATAGCTAAATCCATGAAATCTACTTCTGGATATTCGTACATAACCCACATTATTTTTGCTGCATCCATTGCAGATCCACCACCGATTGCTATTATGCAGTCAGGTTGGAATGATGTTAATTGTTCTGCACCTTTTTTAGCAGTACTTAATGTTGGGTCTGGTTTGACTTCATAGAATGTAGTATGTTTTATGACCATTTCATCTAATGCATCTGTTACAGGCTTTGTATACCCATTAGCATATAAGAATTCATCAGTTACTATGAATACTTTTTTGCAATCATAGTATTGTTTTCCTAATTCTTTTATAGCTACACCTAAGCACCCTTTTTTAATATAAGTTTTAGCTGGTGATCTAAACCAAAGCATATTCTCTCTCCTTTCAGCCACTGTTTTTGTATTCAATAACTGAAGTGGCCCAACTTGACCAGAGAAAGAGTTATTTCCCCAAGAACCACAACCTAATGTTAACGATGGTGCTAATTTAAAGTTATATAAATCTCCTATACCACCTTGAGCTGATGGCGTATTAACTAGTATACGACAAGTTTTCATTTCATTTTGGAATTTTTCAAGTTTTTCTCTGTTATTTACTACATCTAAGTAAATTCCCGCTGTATGTCCAATTCCCCCATCCTTAACAAGTTGATCTGCTTTTTTTATAGCATCATCAAAATCTTTTGATTTATACATTGATAACAATGGGAATAATTTTTCGTGTGCTAACGGTTCTGATATGTCTGTTGATGTGGCTTCTCCTATTATTAATTTTGTATCTTGAGGAACTTCAAATCCAGCTTCTTCAGCTATTTCTATAGCTGGTCTACCTACTAATTTAGCATTCATAGTTCCATTAGGTCCTAATACTATTTTCTTTAATTTATTTAATTCTTCTCCCTGTGGTATATAAGATTTTCTAGATATAAACTCTTTTTTAACTTCGTCATATATAGAAGAGTCAACTATTACTGATTGTTCTGATGCACATATTGTTCCATTGTCGAATGTTTTTGAATGTATTATAGAAGATACAGCCATTTTTATATCACATGAAGAATCAAGTATTATTGGTGTATTCCCTGAGCCAACCCCTATAGCAGGCTTTCCTGATGAGTAAGCAGCTTTAACCATTCCTGGTCCACCTGTAGCTAATATCATATCAGCTTCTTTCATAATTTCCCCTGATAGTTCTACTGATGGTTCATCTATCCATCCTATTATATTTTTTGGTGCTCCTGCTTTTACTGCTGCATCTAAAACTACTTTAGCTGCTTCAATTGTACATTTTTTTGCTCTTGGATGTGGAGAAAATACTATACCATTTCTAGTTTTTAAAGCTATTAAGCTTTTAAATATTGCTGTTGATGTAGGATTTGTAGTTGGAACTATACCTGCCAATACACCTATTGGTTCATATATCTTTGTAATTCCAAAACCTTCATCTTTTTCTATTACTCCACAAGTTTTAGTATCTTTATAAGTGTTGTATATGTACTCAGATGCATAATGATTTTTTATAACCTTATCTTCTGCAACACCTATTCCAGTTTCTTCAACTGCCATTTTGGCAAGATATATTCTACGTTTATTAGCCTCCATCGCTGCCTCAAAAAATATCTTATCTACTTGTTCCTGTGTAAATTTAGCAAATTCAGCTTGTGCTTTTCTTACTTTCTCCATTTCTTGTTTTAATGTTTCAACATTATTTACCATCATATATTCAACTATCTCCTTTTATTTTTTGGACTTAGCTGATTGATTCCATCTTGATATTAAAATCATAGCACAACTTATGAGTAAAATAAAACTAATTTTTGTATATATTTTTTTTAACAATCTCCTATTTTACTTTACTATTTTTAGTTAATTTATTATTTTACTTTATTATTTTTTTAACAACAATTAGCTATAACTTTAATAAAAATTTAACCTTTTTAATTTAATAAACAATAATAAAAATCATTTATTTTCACTTTAAGTAGTCAAAAATTTTATATGCTAAATAAATGAAATAAGTAAAATATAATTTCCTTACAATTAAAAAGAGCTGATTCCTATTAAAGTATAGTAATCAACTCTGAGAATTCAATATATTATTTTATTTATGCATTTCTTTTGATAAAAATATACCTTCATATAAATATTCACGTCTATATTTATACATAAAACTAAGTGAAGCTATCATGGTAGCCACTTCTGCAAAAGGAACAACAAACCATACTCCATTTACGCCCATAACTCTTGGCAAAAGTGTAATCCCTAAAATAAAGAATACAAAAGTTCTAAGCAATGAAAGTATTGCTGACACCTTACCATTTGAGAAAGCTGTAAACATACCAGAACCAAATATATTAATTCCTGCTACTAAAAAAGCTATGGAGAAAATCATAAATCCATTAAGAGTTATATCAAATATATTTGTTCCCTTATCAGCAAATAAAGATATCAATACTTCAGAAAATACTCTCGATGTAATAAAAATAAACATTCCAAATACAGCTATAATAATTAAACTAAACTTAACTAATTTTTGTAATTGTTCTTCATCCTGACTTCCGTAATTATAACTTATTCTAGGAGATACACCAGAAGTAAATCCTAAATATGCTGCGTTTAATAAAAACTGCATATAAAGCATAATTGTTATAGAAGCAACACCATCTTCTCCTAATAATTTAATCATTGCAATATTAAATAAAAATGTCGTTACGGCAGAAGATAATTGTGTAACCATTTCTGATATTCCATTTGAACAGCTTCTTAAAACTATTTTTAATTTTAATTTGGGCTTAACAAAATGCAATACATTCTTTTTATTGAAAAAGTAAACAATCCCAACAAAAGAAGGTAATATATATCCTATACAAGTAGCAAGAGCTGCTCCTTTCACACCCAGATTTAACTGTGCTATAAAGACATAATCTAAAACTATATTTACAATTCCACCAGCGATAGAACTTATCAGACCTAACTTTGGAACTCCTGCTGTTACTAAGAAATAGTCAAAATAAAGTTTTAATATTATAAAAGGTGTAAATATCACCATATAAAATAAATACTCTTTACAATAATAAAATAAAGAATCTGTTGATCCTAAAGCATATATAATATCTTTTATAAAGATAATACTTAGTATTTCAACGACAAGACCTACAATAATAGTACTTATTGTTATTATCGTAAAATTTTCTTTTGCCTCTTGGTTCTTCCCTTCGCCCATACACTTAGCAACAATGGCACTTCCCCCTGTTGCAAACATTACTCCGATACCTATTAATATATTTATTACAGGATAAACTATATTTGTAGCTGAAAGTGCATTGGCCCCAACAAATTTAGATATAAATACTCCATCTATAATCGTATATAACGAGAAAAATACCATCATTACTACTGTCGGCATCGTATATCTAATTAACGAAGTCATTGTGACTTTCTTCTCCAATGAATTTTCCATGAAGACCTCCTTGAATTTAATATTAACCTAATATATAATAAACTATCCTGTAACAGGATAGTCAATAAGGAGGATTACAAAAAATGAAAGAAAATAATACAAAATATTTCTCTACTGGAGAATTCGCTAAACTATGTAAAGTACATAAAAAAACTCTTTTTCATTATGATGAAATAGGATTATTTAAACCAGAAAAAGTAATGGATAACGGATATAGATATTATTCTATATATCAATTAGAAGCTTTTAATGTAATTTCTACTCTGAAAGATATTGGTGTTCCTCTCAAAGAAATAAAAGAGTTTATGGATAAAAGAAATCCTCAAAATATCGTAGAGCTTTTCCAATATGAAACCAAAGAAATTGAAAAAGAAATAAATAAACTTAAGAGAAAACAAGAGATTATTTATAATAAAATAAAAATTATCAATGAAGCTAAAAATAAAAAAGACGATATTTTTATAGAAGAACAGAATGAAGAATATCTTGTTATTAGCAAGTCCATAGATAATAGTAAATATCCTTATGACATGAAAACTTATATGTCCCATTTAGATTATTGTTACAGCAATGATTTAAATATAGGTTATCCTGTTGGATCAATTAAAAGTAAATATGATTTAGAAAATAAAAACTATTATGACTATAGTCACTATTACACAAGGGTAAATAAAAATTGTGGCTCCAATAATATAATTATAAAACCAAAAGGAACTTATTTGGTGGGATATTTAAAAGGATATTATGATAAAGCACCTATACTTTACGAAAGATTATTAAAATATATAAAAGAAAATAATTTAATTATTATGGGTTCTTCATATGAAGATGTATTAATAGATGAAGTTACCGTGAAAAATAAAGATGAATATGTATTGAAAGTATCAATACAGATTGAATAATAACCACATTTACTCAATTGCTAGTATTAAAATTAACAAATATTCTTATCATATATTGTTAAATAAAATTTAATTATGGTTTATTGATATATAATTTCCTTACAATGAAAAACAGATTATTATTAGAAATACTAAATAATAATCTGTTTTTGTTTTATTTTAATATTAATTTTAAATGCTCTTGTAATATGTGTATACCAGTAGTATTTTCTCCACCTCTTGGTATTATTATATCTGCATATTTCTTAGAAGGCTCAACAAATTGCTCGTGCATTGGTTTTACAGTAGTAACATATTGTGATAATACCGATTCAACACTTCTTCCTCTTTCTTTTGTATCTCTTAATATACGACGCATTAAACGTTCGTCTGCATCTGTATCTACAAATACTTTTATATCCATTAGATCTCTAAGTTGAGGATCTTCAAATATTAATATACCTTCTACTATTATAACTTTTTTAGGGTGAGCAAGAACTGTCTCACTTGATCTTGTATGCTTTGTATAATCATATACTGGAACTTCTACTTCATTTCCAGCTTTTAGAGATTTGATATCTCTTATCATTCTTTCAGTTTCAAAAGATGATGGGTGATCGTAATTTAAGTTTTTTCTTTCTTCTAGAGTTTTATCATCATTAGCTTTATAATAGCTATCATGGCAAATTAGCTCTATATCATCTTTAAAAAATTCTTTAATATAACTTACTATAGTCGATTTTCCTGATGCAGTACCACCTGCTATACCAACAATGCTCACTTTATTCATATTAACTTCCACCTACTTATATATTTCATTCGTGATTTTATTTTTCTGTTATTTCAAAATATACATACTTTTAACTCAATTTAAAAGTCCGTTAATTATCTATATCTGCAATATTTTATCATATTTTTTTAAATAATTCACATGGGAAAAATAACCATACAATATTTTTATACAAATAATTTTATACAAATAATTTTATTATATATTATGTATCTTAATAATTTTTATTTAAAATAATTTTTAAGAATATATATTAAATAATTCCATGATTAATCTAGCGTTTAAAATTATATTGCTTACCCTAGATCCTTATCTAAGACATTATATCACAATAATTCCTTTAATTGACAATATAAATGCTTATTTTTATTAAAATAAGCTACTTTATAATAAAGTAGCCTATTTATATAATTAAAAATTATCGTTGCTATTATGAATGCTTTCATAAGATGGGGGTTTTAAATTCCCTTCTTTTTTTACTTTTTTAAATACTTTTTCATTTTCTTCTTCTATTAATTCAGTCATATCTTCTAAAGTATCTGCATGATTAACGAAATTTGTTAATTCACTTTCATGTAACTCTCTTTTACTCTGATTAACTTTTCTCATAAGTTCCTCCTAGATAAAATTTAAAATATTATTTACTTTTTATATTAGATTTCCACAAGAACTTATTTTTATTACAGTTAAAAAAAGAAGTCATTCCAAAAACAAATCAATATATGATATATTTTCTATTATTTTTAAAATTTTATATATAATATCATAAACTTTTATTGACGATTTTTGAAAAGCGATTTAGCCATAATTTAAAAGGATTTTTTATTAATATAATAGAAAAATATATATATATTCAAAATCACAGTTCCCCCATAATGCTGTGATAATACAATATATCTTTTTAAATTTCCCTAAAGAGTTGATAAAAATAGTTAAACTTAACTATTTGAACAACTCTTTAATATCATCATATAATTAAAAATCAAAAATACAACCTATTTAACTTGAACAGTGTATTAAATCATAGATAATATTAAAGATTAAAACAAAAAAGGCTATCTTTATGTCATGATTAAATATCATCTACATCAAGATAGCCTCTTTTGTATATTTCCTTTTATAAACCGTCTGGTGTCCATTTTATTTACCCTTTTATTATATTTTCATTTCTTGTAAATATATTTTTTACTATTTCTTTATCTAAATCCCAAATTGTAACTGGTGACTTAACTTCCATATCAAAACTTTTTAGAGTTTTACACATCCAAATTACATCTATCCATCTTCCATATTTATTAACTGCATTTGGGAATACACTCATAACTTTAAATCCATATTTTTCGTGGAACTTCTTACTTTGTTCATTTATAGATAATATGCAAGCATAGACATTATATATCCCTTGTAATTTTAGTAATTCTAAAAGACATCCATATAAAGCAGAGGCAATCCTTCTACCGTGGTATTTATCATCAGTATATACAGATACTTCCGTGTTCCATTTATATCCCTCTCTTTTGAATGGCTTTCCTGCATAAGCGTAGGCTACAACTTCCCCGTCAATTTCACAAACTATCCAAGGAAATTCCTTTGTTACTAAATCATATCTTTCTCTTAATTCTTCTAATGTAGGCACCCTATGTTCCGAGTTAACAATTATATCGTTTTTTTCAACGTATGGTCTGTATATCTCTTGAATTCTTTGTAGATCATCTACTGTAGCTAATCTTAATCTCTTGTTCACTCTCGTCCTCCTGTTTGTATAATTACCTATTGAATTTATAGGTTACAGCTAATTTTATAATAGATTTAATCTATAATGCAATAATAATTTTATTTTTTTTGTACGATAAAATAATTTTTTTAAATTATAATAAGTTTTGAGTATAAATAGGTATAAATATGTTATTATATTTAATTATGATACACAATTATTTAAAAAATATAAGGAGATGAAGACTTGATAAAATTAGGAGAATATAACAAGCTTAAAGTAAAAAGAAAAGCTGAGTTCGGATATTTCTTAGATGCTGGAACTAATAATTCTAAAGATGATGTTCTTCTTCACAACAGACTTGTTGGAAAAAACAAGATAGAAGTTGGAGACGAAATAGAAGTATTTATATACAAAGATTCAGAAGGAAGACTTGCTGCTACAATGAATTATCCAAAAGCTAAAGTTGGAGACATTGCTTATTTAAAAGTAGTTGCTCACACTAAGATAGGAAGCTTCATAGATGTAGGTCTTCCAAAAGACATATTAGTTCCTTTTAAAGCTCAAAAATATGAAATGACTAAAGGAAATAGATATTTATTCTACATATATGTTGATAAATCAGGTAGACTAGCTGCTACTACTGATATATTCCCTTATTTATCTGTTGAACATTCATACAAGATTGGTGATATAGTAGATGGAATAGTTTATGGATTCCAAACTAACAAAAGTGCTACGGTTTGCGTAGATAATAAGTACGATGCTGTTATCTTAAACAATGAATATTTCACAGAATTGAATATAGGAGATAAATTAGAAAATCTTAAAGTTATAAAAATCTATGAAGACGGAAGACTTGGACTTACTCCAAGAGGAGAAAGAAAAGAAGAATTAGATTCATTAGAAAAATCAATCATGAGCTATATAGAAGGAAACGATGGATTCATGAGATTTAATGATAAATCTTCTCCCGAAGAAATAGCTACAGTATTTAATTCTAGTAAGAAAAACTTTAAAAGAGCTCTAGGTCTTCTTATGAAAAAAGGGTTAATTACTCAAAATGAAGAAGGTACTTTCTTAAAATAAAATATTTAATCAATATTATAAACTTCCTTTCACAAAAAAGCACCTAACTTCTATTATTAGAATTGGGTGCTTAAATTTTTATTAAATTCAATTATATATTTGCTAATATTTCATCTTTTCCTTTTAAATTACCAAGTCCTATACTATCTAAAGTTAGACCTTCTTTATAAAAATCTCGTTGTAAAAGTGTTCCTCCAAGAATTATTATAGAATCTATATTAGGAGTTGGAACATTTACAACTTTGCCTAAATCTGACCAAAGTACAAGACCTGTTGATATATCTTCAACCATATAGCGCCCATCCACACTTGCTGGGCCCTTTATGTATTTGAAAACTGGACTTGTATTAAATAGTTCATGCAATGGTTTGTCCTCATCAACAAAATATCCTCTATTTATACGACCTTGTCTTGTATCTTCCAACTTTATACCTAATGCATTAGCTACCGATTCTCTTTCTTCTTCTACTGCTTTTACAATATTTACAGTATGTTCTGTTATTCCCTCTTTATATAACCAAAACTCACCCTTAGTATAATCTATTCTTCCTGCATTTAGCAAAGTCGGTCCTGGATGAACTAAAGGATTTGGGTTTTCTAAATTAACTTGTATAACATTATCTGCCATAACAAAGCAATCATAGATTTGAACACAAGCATCAAAAACTTCTTTTGTATTATAAGAAGGATATGCTGATAAGTATACCTTTCCTGCTTTTAAAGAGACATCTACCCTAGCTTCATCTGCATAAGCTCTAGTGGCATAAGTTAAGGAATTCGTTTCCCCAACTTTTAAATTTTTATCAATTCCAATTTCTTTAGCTTTATTTATAAATCTTATAGCTGACATAGCAGGTGCACCATTTATTAGTATTATTTGCTCTTCTTTTACTAATGGTGCAAGAATTTCTGCAAAATACTCTATTCCCATTCCTGGTACAGTAATCATGATTATTTCGCAATCTTTAATCGCTTGTTCAATATCTGATGTTATTAAATTTATTTTTTCAACACTACTATTTCCTTCATATTCAATAGTAATTTCATTATTTAATTTTATAATATCTAAATTTTTACAAAACTTCTTTGATTCAAAAATATTAACTTTAAATCCCTTTTGTGTTAGATCCGCAGCCGCCGTAATTCCACCATTACCTGCTCCGATTATTGCAACCTTTTTTACCTTCATAAATACATTCCCCCTAATACAGTTATTATTTTTTATGTAAGAAACTTTGCATATTTTTTTAATAATTTCCTATAATATTTGATGAGCATACATAAATATCATAAAAATAGTTTTGAATTAAGTAATACATTTCCTATTTATTCTTTAATTTATATTATTTAAAAAAGTGCTATGAAATAAATATTCCATCAGCACTTTTTTATTAAACTGCATCAATTAAACCTTGTTTGTCATGAACACCTTTTATACCTAGTTTTTCTACTGTAAGTCCTATTTTATAGAAATCTGTTTGCAATAAAGTTCCACCAAGTACTATGATCGCATCTATGTTTGGAGTTGGTACTTTCAATATTTTTCCAAGGCTTGACCAAAGCACAAGACCTGTTGATATATCTTCTGTTATATAACGATTTGTTACACTTGTAGGTCCTTTTATTTGACCAAATACTTCACTCGTATTAAATAGTTCTTGAAGAGTTTTATTCTTATCCTCTTCTAAATACCCTCTATTTATACGACTCTCTCTTGCTCCTTCAACTTCAAATCCTAAAGCTCTACCAAGAGCAACTCTTTCTTTTTCAACTGCTTGTAATACGTTTATAGTATGTTCTGTTATTCCTTCTTTATATAACCAAAATTCTCCATTAGAATAATCTATTCTTCCTGCATTAAGTAGTGCTGGTCCTGGATGTACTTCTGGATTACCATTTTCTAAGTTAACATGCCATATATTTTTTGCTGGTACAAAACAATCATATAACTGTGATAAAGATTCCATAATTTCATCTATATCAGATGCTGGGTATGAACCTAAAAATAGTTTTTTAACCCTTAATGATAATTCTACCCTTGCTTCATCAGCAAAAGCTCTAGTTCCATATGTTAATGAATTAGATTCACATATTTTAAATTTCTTTTCTATTCCCATTTCTTTAGCTTTATTAACAAATCTTATACAACCCATTGCTGCCGCACTATTTATGTAAATTATTTGATCTTCCCTTACAACTGGAGCAAGTATTTCCGCAAAATACTCTACTGCCATTCCAGGTATAGCCAACATTATAATTTGAGCTCCTAATATAGCTTCTTTTATATCATCCGTTACTAAATGTACCTTTTCAGTACTTTCACTTTCCAATGTTTGAAGTAAAATTTCTCCTTTTTCTTTTATAACATCCAAGTTTCTACAGAACTTATCTGATTGAAATAAACTTACTTCAAATCCTTTGTTTGAAAGATCAGCAGCAGCTGTAATACCACCATTACCACCGCCTAGTATGGCTACTCTTTCTACTTTCATTCTAATACCTCCTAAATAATGTTACTATTATAATTTACCCCATTTGCTAAAAGGTTATTATTTAATAACTCATATTTAAAAAATTAACACGTTAAGTTCTCTTAACAAGTAAAATGTATAATAACATATATAGTATCACGTTCCATCAAAAACTTCAATATATATATAAGTTGTTATTTAATAAATAGCAAAAAAGACTAGATTATTTCATATATCTAGCCTTTACCTTTACTAATTCTTTTCAAACCACTTTGTCATATCTTCCATAGTTTTAATATCAATTGAATCATCAACTATAAAAAAGATACTGCTTGTTTTATTATTTGTAAAATTAATATAATAACTATCCACCTTTGTTCCATTTAAATAAAAATTACATGCTCTATAGCTAGAGCCATTAGAAAATTCATTTGAATCACCATAAGGAGACACAAAGATTTTTTCAATAGATAGTACATCACCCAACCTATAATCATCTAAATAGTATCCAGACTTTTCATTTATGTCCTCATTTTGTGATGAGTCATCACTTATAGAATGTTGAATAAAATAGACCTTACATCCTTTATTTTGTATAGGCATATTAGCAAAATAAAGTAATCCATCTTCATTAGTAGAGTAGTACCAATCAGTCGGCACCTTAGCTATTCCAATACCTGGTATTTCAACATCCTTATATCCATCGTATCTATAATATTCATTTACAAAAAATATAAATAAAATAGATATTAATATCATAAATATTCCACTTTTTTTCATTTATTTAACTCCTTTATTTTTTAATATACACAGTATACATTTCAACTTATATCTTATCTTAAATATATTTGTACATATAAAATGAATATCCTTTTATTTCTTATGAAAATAATTTTTATTTTTGTTAAAATAATTTTACAAAAAAGATGCTCTCTTATAATGATTAATATCATCCTAAGAGAGCATCTTATTATTTTATCTATAAACTACTTAGTAAAACTAAATTCGTATTCTTTTGTTCCATCTATTGAATTATAAACTTTTTTATATCCGTTTTTTTCTAATATTTGTGACGCTTCAGAAGTTCTCGTTCCTGTATTGCAATATAAATATATTTCTTGATTTTTATCTTTTAATTCAGACATTTTTGATTCAAATTCATCCATAGGTATATTTATAGCATTTTCTGCATGTTTTTTTTCAAAATCTTTAGAATCTCTAAGGTCTAGTATAATAGCATCTTTATTTTTAGTAGCTAATTCTTCAAACTGACTTCCTGTTATATTAGTATATGTAGCAGTTGCATACTCATGCTCTTCCATTCCATCTGCTGCATTGTAAACTTTTTTAAATCCATTATCAACTAACATTTGAGCTGCTTTACCACTTTTATTCCCCGTATTGCATATTAATACTATTGTTTGATCTTTATAAGATTCTAGCTCACTTATCTTTCCTTCAAATTCATCAAATGGTATGTTTATTGCATTAGTTAAATGTCCTTTAGCATATGCATCAGCATCTCTAACATCTATAACTAAAGTTTTTTTAGTTTCTCCAACTAACTCTTCTGTTTTAGCAGCATCTATTTCATTGTAAGCTTTATCTCCACTATTAGAAGAACATCCTATAGAACTTGTAAGTGTTACTACTAATAACATCCCTACTGATAATACTTTGAACTTTTTGCTTAATTTCATATTTACTCCTCCTAATATTTACTTATTACCCCAAATTAATATTATTTTCGCTATAAATCGCGTCTATTTTGATTATAACAAATATTTATTTTTAAGTGAAATTATATAAAAACATTCTATATTAATATATAATTTATAGATTTTATTTATAAGTAAAAATACTTAATTGTTATACTCTTGTATTTTTTCTTTTACATTTTCACATTTAAATAAAGTACTCATTATTGCAAAGTCATCTGAATAGGGTAATACATATTTAACATTAGATGGAGATATACCTCCAAGGGCCACAATTTTTATATCAGTAATTTTTTTACTTTCTTTTAAAAGTTCAACTCCCTTAGGTTTTAGATTTTCCTTACATTTTGTTTCATATATATGAGATAAAGTAATATAATCTACTTTAATATGCTTTTCTTCAACAATTTTATTTAAATACTCTACCTCTTTTACATCATGAAGAGAAAGTCCAAGTATTTTATTTTTTTCAAACTTATACCCTTTATCAATTAAATCTAAAAACATTTTATAAGGAAGGTGTATTCCACTAAAATTTAACTTCTCATATAAATTTAGATTACTATTTATAATCAAGTTGAATTTCTCTTCATCCCAATCAGTTTTCTTAATTATTTTTTCATATAAAAAAGTTAACTCTTCGTCACTTAAATCTTTTTCTCTTAAAATTATATTTTTAACACCATTATTTACAGCTTCTTTAATTACTTGTAAATAGTTATTTTCATCACAAAAATGTCTATTAGTTATCAGATACATTAAAATCTTTCCCAATCTTTAAATACATGTTGATATCCAATAGATTTTAACATATCAGTTACTTCTTCTATACTATTATCATCGTTAGTTTTAAATTGAGCCGTATCATGTTCACCTTGAGAGTGACCTCCCACATCTGTTGATACTCCTGCACTTAACTTAGTAATACCTAAAGGCATTAAATGTTTTCTCATATCTAGAGTTTCTCTACTTGAAACATTCAAAGCTGCATGAGGATCAAACAATCTCATTACAGTTAATATTTGAAACTCTGTTGCATCATCCACATCAACTATATCATGGAAGCTTCCTTTAAATGGTCTCATTCTAGGGGCTGAATAAGCTAATTCTATATGAGGATATTTTGTTTTTAAATATTCTCCATGTAAAATAGAGAAAAATGAATCGCGTCTAAAATCACTAAGTCCAAGAAGAGCACCTATAGATAAACTTCTCATTCCGGCCTTTGCTCCTCTTTCTGGTGCGTCTAATCTAAATCTATAATTTGCTTTAGGTCCTTTTATATGTACTTTTTTATAGACTTCTTCATCATATGTTTCTTGATAAACAGTTAGAGAGTCTGCTCCCTTACTTACTAAATGCTTATATCCTTCTACTTCCATTGGATAAACTTCTATCCCTATTGATGGGAATTTTTCTGATAAAATCTCTACTGCATCCCCAATATATTCAATACTTGATTTTATTTCACTTTCTCCAGTTAAAACAATAATATGTTTAAATCCTTTATCAGCAACACAGTCTCTCTCTTTTCTTACTTCTTCTAAATTTAATTTTTTTCTTTTTATACCACTATGACAATTATACCCACAGTAAACACAGTGATTTTCACAGTAGTTTGCAATATAAATTGGAGTATATAAACAAGTTGTTTTACCACAATATTGCAGTGCAAGTTTACTTGCTTTTTGAGCCATAGATTCTAAATGTTTTCTTGCTCTTGGTGAAAGTAAATTTAATACATCTTCATGATTTAATTTATCTTTTGCGATACTTCTAAGGACATCATTGTCAGTTACATTTTCAAAATAACTATCAAAATCAAAATCTCTGTATTTTTCTATTACTTCATAAAAACTCATTATATTCCCCCCTATAAATTTCCTAAAAAACCAGTAAGAGGAGAAGATGCATTGGCATACTCAGAAACTGCACCTGTTTTAGCAAGGAAAGCTGCTCTACCACCTTCAACGGCTAGTTTAAATGCTCTACCCATTGCAATAGGATCTCCTGATGAAGCTATTGCAGTGTTAACTAAAACTGCTGCTGCACCCATTTCCATAGCTTCCATTGCTTGAGATGGTTTCCCTATTCCAGCATCTACTATTATAGGTATATCTAATTCTTCTATCATGATTCTTATCATTTCTTTCATCTGAAGACCTCTATTTGAACCAATTGGAGCACCAAGTGGCATAACAGCAGCAGCTCCTGCTTCTATTAGTCTTCTTCCTGCATATAAATCTGGGCTCATATATGGAAGCACTACAAATCCTTCATCTGCAAGAATTTTTGTAGCTTTTATTGTTTCTTCATTATCTGGTAATAAATATCTTGTGTCTGAAATTACTTCTATTTTTATAAAATCTCCACATCCCATTTTACGAGATATTCTAGCTATTCTCACAGCTTCCTCTGCACTTGTAGCTCCTGATGTGTTTGGTAGAATTGTCATATCTTTTGGAATATATGTAAGAATATTTTCATTAGTATTGTCTAAATCAACCCTTCTTAGGGCCATAGTGATTATTTCACTACCACTTTCTTTTATAACTTGAGGTAGTATGTCATTTGAACCATACTTTCCTGTTCCAATTAGTAATCTACTTTCAAATTCATGGCCATTTAATATTAATTTATCCATTATTTTTCCTCCTAGATATGATCTATTAAAATTTCACATGCTAAATTCGCCATATGATTTGCACAAATCGCTACCCGAGGAGCCATTAAACCTTCTCCTTCTTTAGCTTCATGTGTAAAATCACCGCATATATAAAATTTATCTCTAATTTTCTTTGTTACTATAATATTTGAATCATAATATCCTGCCATTCCAGAAGATGCAATTAAATATTTCTCTTTCATATGAAGTAGTACATAGTTACTTATTTGAGCCTTACAAACTGGATCATCGAAAGCTTCTATTATTATATCTACTCCATCTAAAAACTTCATATTTTCTTTATTTACAAAAATATTGTAAGCTTTAGTTTCTATAAAAGGATTAATTTTTTCAAGATAATCTTTCATAGCTTCTGTCTTAAACTTTCCAATATCCTCAATAAAATATTGTTGTCTATTCAAGTTAGAAGGCTCTACCACATCATAATCTACTAAAATAAGTTCTCCTACACCAATTCTGGCCAAAGAAATAGCTATATTAGAACCTAGCCCTCCAAGACCTAAGATAGCAATCTTACCTTTTTTCAACTTTTCATGAACTTTTGGCGTATGTCTAGCAATCATCAAACTTTCCAATTCTTCAAAAGAAGGTTTCTTTCCTTTTTCGATTAAAGTGATTCTATCTTCTTCTTTTAAATTACTGTCTTCTTTTATTGGAAATCCATTCAAAACTATTACATCACATTTTTCATTTATCTTATTTTTAAGGTCATATGCAGTAATATCATCTTCAACTTCTTTTTCTACTTCATTTACAAAAATTTTCAAATCAACCACCACCAACAAAGCTAATAACTTCAATTACATCATGTTCTTTTAATATGTAAGTTTCATATTGTTCATTTTCAAGTATCTCTAAATTTATCTCAACTACAACCTTATTACTATCTAAGTTATAATCATTTAATAAGTCTATAACACTTTTATTTTCAACAAATTCAACTTCTTTGCCATTTACTTTCATCGTCTCACCTCCAATTTTTTCAATTAAAAAAGCCTTACCCGAAGGTAAAGCTTGTAGTCAAATTTATATAAACTAAAGTTCACATATTTATATACTACTCTTTCCTACGCTGGCATTATCCAGTTCAGGTATAAGGGTTAATGTTTCCATCTCTCAGCCTTTTTAGGGGCACCCCTAGGTAATTTATTTTAAATTCAATTAAATTGTAGTCCTTAAATTTTTCTTTTACAAATCTAATTATTTTTCTATATAATTTTTATATTAATATAAAATTTCATCTTATATTCTAGCAACACCAGTTTTTATAGCCGCTTCTCTTACTGCTTTTGCAACATTTTCTACTACATTTTTATTAAAAGCATCTGGAAGTACATAATCTACTTTCAACTCTTCATCCTTAACAACATTAGCTATAGCATAAGCTGCTGCTACTTTCATTTCTTCATTTATTTCTTTTGCTCTAACATCTAATGCACCTCTGAATATTCCAGGGAAAGCAAGCACATTATTGACTTGGTTAGGGAAATCTGAACGACCAGTTCCTACTATAAATGCTCCACCCTCTTTTGCTTCATCAGGGAAGATTTCTGGAGTTGGATTAGCCATAGCAAATACTATAGGTTTATCTGCCATAGTGCCTACCATTTCTTTAGTTACCATTTTTGGTGCAGATACTCCTATAAATACATCTTTATTTTTTATAACATCTACTAAAGTACCTTTTTCATCATATTTATTAGTCACTTCTAGCATTTCTTTTTGTGCCCAGTTTATATCTTTAGAGTCTTTATGTATAGCACCATTTATATCGCATAATACAATATTTTTTACATTTAAATTAAGTAACATCTTAGCTATAGCCATCCCTGCAGAACCAGCTCCATTTATAACTATTTCTAAGTCTTCAATTTTCTTGCCAGCTAATTTAGCAGCATTTAATATACCAGCAGAAACTATTATTGCTGTACCATGTTGATCATCATGAAATACTGGTATATCTAATTCTTCTTTCAATCTATTTTCTATTTCTATACATCTAGGAGAATTTATATCTTCTAAATTTATTCCTCCAAATACTGGTTCTAATAATTTTACTGTTTTTACTATGTCATCTATATCCATTGTATCTATACATATAGGAAAAGCATCTACGTTCCCAAATTCTTTAAATAATATTGATTTACCTTCCATAACAGGAATTGATGCAGCAGCTCCTATATTTCCAAGACCTAAAACTGCAGTTCCATCACTAACCACTGCTACCATATTACTTTTACAAGTATATTTGTAAACATCTTCTCTATTTTCTTTTATTTTTAAACAAGGTTCTGCAACACCTGGAGTATAAGCAGTAGATAGGTCATCTTTACATTTAACTTCTACTTTGCTTTGTATACTTACTTTTCCTCCATGATTCTCGTGCATCTCTAATGCTAATTGTGCAAAATTCTTATTCCCCATTGTAATTCTCCTTTTAGATATCTATTAATTAAATTGTTTAATCACAAGACTTAGCAAATTTTGCTCTACCTTGTTCATATATGTTATTTCCATGGCAATCAATCGCTACAATTAATTGCAAATCTTCTGCTTCTAATCTTCTAACTGCTTCTGCTCCTAAATCATCATAAGCAATTACATCACATTTTTTTATTGAGTGTGAAATATAAGCTCCTGCGCCACCAATTGCAGCAAGATAAACAGCCTTATATTCTTTCATACCATCTATTACTTTATCACTTCTTTTACCCTTACCAATCATGACTTTTAATCCACGCTCTAATAAAGGTACAGTCAAATCATCCATTCTATAACTTGTTGTAGGTCCAGCAGAACCAATAACTTGACCTTCTTTACTAGGAGTTGGTCCTACATAGTATATACCTGCTCCATTAACGTCAAATGGTAATTCTTTATTGTTATTAATAGCATATATCATTCTTTTATGTGCAGCATCTCTAGCAGTATAAATTACACCACTTAGCTTTACTACATCACCACAAACTAATTTTTCTATATCTTCACTTTTAAAAGGTGCTTTTAACTCAATCATATTTCCCTCCTATAAAATCACTTGCTTATGTCTTGAAGCATGACAATTTATATTTACTACAACAGGAAGTCCTGCTATATGAGTTGGAAATGTTTCAATATTTACTGCAAGAGCTGTAGTGTTCCCTCCAAGACCTTGAGGACCAATACCTAAAGCATTTATTTTCTTTATTAATTCTTTTTCTAAATCTGCTATCATTTCATCTTTACTATGTTGACCGACATTTCTAAATAAAGCCTTCTTAGCAATTTGAGCACACTTATCTACAGTCCCTCCAATTCCCACACCTACTACTATTGGTGGACAAGGATTAGGACCTGCTTCACTTACTGTATCTATTATAAATTTTTTTACTCCTTCTATTCCATCAGAAGGTTTTAACATCTTAAGTTTACTCATATTTTCACTACCAAAGCCCTTTGGAGCATACTCTATTTTTAAATGATCTCCCTTTACCATTTCATAATGAATAATAGCAGGAGTATTGTCCTTAGTATTTACCCTAGTTATTGGATTTACTACTGATTTTCTTAGATACCCCTCAGTATACCCCTCACTTACGCCTTTATTTATAGCTTCAGTTAAAGTATCTCCTTTTATAATCACATCTTGACCTATTTCTACGAAGAATACTGCCATCCCTGTATCTTGGCAAAGAGGAATATGAGTGTCTTTAGCTATAGTTGCATTTTCTATTAAAATATTTAATATATCTTTACCTAGTTCACTTTCTTCCTTTTGTAAATTGTCTTCAAATGATTTTATTACATCGTCCCCAAGAAATATATTTCCTTCTATACAAAGCTTCTTAACTTCCTTAGTTATTAACTCTGAATTAATTTCCTTCAAACGAACATACCTCCCCATTCACTTCATAATTATTCGTGTTTATATCTTTACTGTATCACTATTTTTAGATATAAACAATAATTAAAATAATAATTTTAGAGTATTTATAAATTTATATGTACAAATCCTAAATTTACCACTAATTAAATTGAAGGAGATTTATTTGTTCTTATCGAATAGTATTATATTGATGTACTATACATCTTTAGGATTTATTTTAAAATTGGAGAGTGAAAATTATGTGTATTGCAAAGATAGATTTTTGGATTAAATCCTTTGATAATATTAATTTAAAATGTACAAAAGACTTAGTAAGTCACCCTAAGGCTACCATATTAATAGTACATGGCTTGGCAGAACACCATAAAAGATACGATTATGTAACAAATAAGTTGACTTCAAAAAAATTTAATGTATATAGATATGACCATAGAGGTCATGGTGACTCTGATGGTAAAAGGGGTTATGTTGATGACATAGATACATTTACTAAAGACTTAACATCTGTCATTGAATTAGCTAAAAAAGAAAATCCCAAAATTCCTATATTTCTTTTAGGACAGGGTATGGGAGGACATATAATGATCCGACTTGGATCCAAATTACCAAACTTAGTAGATGGAATGATTTTCTCTAGCCCTTTAGTTTGCGATTATGGTAATTACACTAAATGTAATATGGAAAGCTATGATAGTGAGTTTGATTTAGTTTCCGTGTCAAATGTTCATAGTTTAAGTCATGACTATGATTTTATACAATCTTACGAAGATGACGAATTAAATCTAAAAGAGGTTACTGTTGGTATTTATAATGCCCTAAACAAAAGTTCTTCTAATATTATTCAATGTCTATATAAATTCGCATATCCTTGTTTAATTTTCCATGGTTCTATGGATTCTATTACAGACTGTGAAGATAGTAGATATTTATTTAATAATATAATATCTACTGACAAAGAAATTAAGATTTTAAATGGTCTTTATCATAAGCTTTTGGATGAGCTTATAAAAGATGATATAATCGACGAAATTACAAAATGGATTGAAAACAGAATATAACTATTAAGGAGAGTTAAATTTTATAGCTCTCCTTTTTATTTTAGAATAATCAATAAATTTTATATAATATATTTAACATCTGCATCTGGGAATATTTCTTCTAAGTTCTTTTTAAAAAAATCTTTCATATATGATATATCTTCTTTTGGATAAACAAACTTTCCATATCCAAATTGACCATACTTATAAGTCCTTTCATCATCATTCATAGGTAATGTATTATCAGGAAAAACTTCACTTATTATATTTTTTGCCCTTGTAGTATATCTATGAGAAATAACTTCAAAAGTAATCGGATAAGGTAAATTACTTGGTATTCTTTCACTTAAATACTGTAATAATTTTTTATAATCTTCTTCCCATCCATCATAAATAAATACTGGTGCAATGATATATCCTACAGGATATCCCGCCTCCATCATTTTTATACTGGCCTCTATTCTTTTTTCTCTACTAGCAGTTCTCTTTTCATAACTATCTATTACATATGATGTATTAATAGTAAATCTTGCTTCAGTTTTCCCCCTATGATCTATATCAAGTAAACTATCCACATCATTAAACTTGGTTACAAATCTAAAACGCCCTAATTCACTTTTGGCGAAAAACTCTATAGCAGATTTCAAAGAATGAGTATAAGGCTCCACTGGAATTGGATCAGAAGTAGCAGAACCTTCAAATATAGTCACTTGAGGTGATCTTTCATCAATGTATTTTTGTGCATGTTCTAATATATTATCCACATTAACATTTACTTTTATAAATGGTTTATCTCCTAAATTTGTATTTAAGTAACAATATTGACAGTTACCAACACATCCACTTAGTAATGGTAATTGATAGTGAGCCGATGGTTTACACCCTTGAAATTTATAACCCTTCTTCACTCCCACAACTAAAGTATTTTTTCCTTCTCTATAAAAATCATATAAGTTATCTCCTGGTATATGTTGTTTTACTTTATTATTTGTTAAATTAATAATTTCACATCTTTCATTATATTTAAATTTATCATATATATTTTTACCTATATTATAGTCTAAAGAACCTTTTTCAAAAATTATCCTTTGAGGTACAAACATGAATTTCTCCTCCTTTTTATATGTATTTTTCCTTTTTTCAATATTAAAATTCAAATATTACTTGGAAAATATATGATATAATTACTATACTCTTTTAATAACAGGTATCTTAGTATTCATTGTTTCTTATTTCATAGGAAATTCTTTATTAATGATTCTAAGTTTATTTAATATTTTAAGGGCAAGTGGGGATACTACTATTGTCTTACTTTTATTAAAATATAGAAATTCTATTTTAATAGACTATCCTACTGACTGTGGATTTATTGCATTTACAAAGGAATAATAATACTATAATTTCATTAAGTAGACTGAGGTTTAAATATTTTATTTTATCTCAGTCTTACTTTTTTAATAAATAATTATCAAAATAGTTTAAAATATTATCCATAGAACAGATAACATATAATTTCCTTACAATTAAAATAGAGAGAAAATTAATTCTTCTCTCTTTGTTCTTTTATTACATCTATCATAGATTTAAAGTCGGTTGAATTATACATAAACATGACTATATCTGCATCACTATTTCTTATTATCTCATCTATAGATAAATTAAGTTCTTTAGTATATCTTGGATCAACTAATTGAACTTCAGAGAAAATATCTGCAAATAACCAAGATGTAGGTGCTTGATAAGAGTCTCTCAGAATAAGTATTTTCTTATCTGATAAAGCATCTTCATTTCTTATTTTTAAAATATTACAAGCATTTCCAAACATATATGCTCCACCGTATAAAATTTCTTTCTCATTTTTACGTGTAGCTACAACATCTTCTTCTTTGATTTTAGTTTCTTTTTTACCATCATATTTATAATACTCATAATCAGGCTTATCTTTTAAATGAACATATGGAATACTTTCATCTTCTTTTACTAAATTATTCAAGTTCATATTGTAGCTACCTAAGAAATATCCCCTATCAAAATTTGTCTTTGTATATTTATCCCAAGAAACATTATTTATTTCATCCATAGTTTCTATAATAGATTTAAACCCTTCATAAGCTCCTATTCCATTCCAATGATGGTCTGTTTTAAAATATAATTTTTCTCTTTCGGATTCATTAAATTTATTTAGAAAATCTTCATCTATATCTATAAAATTAATATTATCTAAATCTAAATAATTTTTAAATTTATTTTTATTATCAGTAGCATTTTCAAGTCCACCTGTATATTTGGGATATAAGTGTGCAAGCATACTCTCTTTATGAGGTGTAGAAGCATAATACACTTTCTTATTTGATTTTACAGCTACTTCTGATAATTCATTAATTTCTTTTGCAGTATCTTTTAATTCCTCATCTGAGATTGATTTAATTGGTGTTGGCATAATCCAGTTATTTTCTAATACATAATAATTTTTCACTTTATTTTTTCCAAAAGCTAACTGTATCTTGGAATATAATTCTGATAGCTCTTCCCTAAAAGGAAATTGATCAGAAAAATAACTTTCAAACTTGCTTGTATAAAAAACATCTTATTGAGCTCTTGCATCATTTCTATATACATCAATTACATAACTCATAGTTTGGAATGTGAAAAATGATATTCCAAGAGGTAGGGCTATTTCAGGTATATTTAAATTTGTATCAAGTAAGCTATTCATGCTATCTACAAAGAAATTACTATATTTAAAAACTATCAATAGTGAAATATTAAAAACAACTGATGAAATAAGCCAAAACTTCTTTCTTCTATTATTTGATGCTACCTTCAATCCAAAAATATAGTTTAAAATTATAGAAAAAATCATCAAAAATACATATTTAGGCTCTCCCCATGCATAAAAAACAAACTTGCAATTAACAATACTAAATTTTTTAGTCCATCATCTAATAAGTAGTAAAATATAAGTACTACTGGTAAAAATAAAAATATAAATACTAAACTACTAAAAACCATATAAATTAATCAATTTTAAATTGATTTTCCTCCCTCCACTTTTGTTAATGATTTCATCATCAAATATACACTAAAATTTAATTAAAAATTCATATTTAGAATTATCGTTCTCTATTTGTTATAAAATCTTAGTAAACAATTATTTTCGTTATAAAGTTGTAATAAATATAATTAACTTTTCAATTTTCTCTACTTTAATTAGACAACATAAAACTCTAAATGGTTACTTATAAAATTTCAAATTATTCTTTCTATTGTATTTAAACTATTATTTCTAACTATAAAAGCTATGAAGATAGAATATTAATTCTAAATTTCATAGCTTTTACTAAACTCATAAATTAAATACTAATAAATTCTTACTTTCTATAAGAGAGTGTAAATTGATTTGTGCTTTAGAATGATTCGATCCTCTATAGCAATAATATTTACTTATAATATTTGTAATACTTTATTAAATATTCATTATTTGGATATTTATTTGTAAAATG
>NZ_JACRYU010000006.1 GCF_014333445.1 Terrisporobacter mayombei
TATTTCTGGTGAATAGTGTACTCTTGTACTCATAATAAAATAACCTCCTTTAAAATCATACATATAGTATGTTTCAAAAGAGGTTGTTTTATTTATTCCCGTGTAAAGGGTTCACTTCACATAATATAGTCAAGGTGTTTTATTTTATTCTTTATATTTATTTCTAAATAGCTTCTTTATCCGCAAATTGAGAATTGTATAGATTTGCATAGAAACCACCTTTAGATAATAACTCTTCATGATTTCCTTGTTCTATTATATCTCCATCACTCATTACTAATATTAAATCTGCATTTTTTATTGTCGATAACCTATGTGCAATTATAAAGCTTGTTCTTCCTTCCATAAGATTATCCATAGCTTTTTGAATTAATAATTCTGTTCTTGTATCTACAGAACTTGTAGCTTCATCTAATATTAATATTTTAGGATCAGCCAATATAGCACGAGCTATTGTTAATAACTGTTTTTGCCCTTGTGATATATTACTAGACTCTTCATTTAGTAACATATTATATCCATCTGGTAGTGTTTTTATGAAATGATGAACATGAGCGGCTTTTGCAGCCTCTATTACCTCTTCATCACTTGCATCTAATCTACCATATCTAATATTTTCTTTTATTGAACCACTAAATAACCATGTATCTTGAAGAACCATACCAAATAATTCTCTTAATTCACTTCTATTAAAATCTTTTACATTATGCCCATCAACAAGGATTCTTCCAGAATTTACATCATAGAATCTCATTAATAATTTTATCATAGTTGATTTTCCAGCACCTGTTG
Source organism: Terrisporobacter mayombei (assembly GCF_014333445.1). Classification (GTDB taxonomy): domain Bacteria; phylum Bacillota; class Clostridia; order Peptostreptococcales; family Peptostreptococcaceae; genus Terrisporobacter; species Terrisporobacter mayombei_A. The sequence goes on from NZ_JACRYU010000006.1 coordinate 793, forward strand.
GTCCAACTATTGCAACTTTTTGTCCTGGTTTAACATGAGCAGTAAAATCTTTTATTATAGTTCTATCTTCATTATATCCAAATTTAACATGCTCAAAATCAATTCTTCCTTCTAATCCTTCTATGCTAACTGGATTTTCAATAGTTACATCTTCTTCCTCTTCATTTAAGAATTCAAATACTCTTTCAGCCGCTGCTGCTGTAGATTGTAATTGATTTGATATTTGAGCCATTTGAGAAATAGGCTGGTTGAAGCTTCTTACATATTGAATAAATGATTGTATATCTCCAACTTCTATTTTATTTTTTATAACTAAATATCCGCCAAGAATTGAAACAACTACATAACTTAAGTTTCCTACAAACATCATTAGAGGTTGCATTATCCCTGATAAAAATTGAGATTTCCATGCTGAATCATAAAGTTTATTATTAACTTTATTAAATTCTTTTATTGAATCTTCTTCCCCATTAAATGCTTGAACTATGTTATGTCCTCCATATAATTCTTCAACTTGGCCATTTACTTCTCCTAAATATTCTTGTTGTGCTTTAAAATATTTTTGAGATTTTTTTACTACTAACGATATTAATAATAAGGATATTGGTATTACTATTAAAGCACTTAAAGTCATAACCACACTTATAGATAACATCATTATTAATACACCTATTATTGTAGTAAAAGATGTTATTATTTGAGTTAAACTTTGATTTAAACCTTGTGCTAAAGTATCTATATCATTAGTAAATCTTGATAATACTTCACCATGTGTTCTAGTATCAAAATACTTCATTGGTAATCTATTTATTTTTTTAGAAAGTTCATCTCTTAATTTGTAAGCTACTTTTTGTGCTATTCCACTCATAACAAAGCCTTGTATAAATGAGAATACAGTACTTAAAGCATATAATGCAACTAGAGAAAGTAATATATTCTTTATTGCATCAAAATCTATTCCATTACCCTCACCTGAAACTTTACTTATTAACCCATTAAATATTTCTGTAGTAGCTTTTCCTAGTATTTTAGGTCCTATTACTGAAAATGCAACACTACCTATTGCAAATATTAAAACAAGTATTATTGATAATTTATATTTAGCTAAATAAGAAATTAAAGTTTTCATAGTTCCTTTAAAATCTTTTGCCTTTTCTCCTGGACCTTTCATTCCATGCCCCATAGGTCCTTTCATTCCTTTAGGTCTACTCATTTTCTAACTCCTCCTTTGAAAGTTGTGATAATGCTATTTCCTTATAGATTTCACAATTTTTTAGAAGTTCTTTATGTGTTCCTTTGCCAACTACTCTACCTTCATCTAACACTATTATTTGATCTGCATTTATAATAGTACTTATTCTTTGAGCAACTATTAATACTGTTGCATCTTTAGTTTCTGATTTTAATGTTTTTCTAAGTTTAGCATCTGTTTTAAAATCTAGAGCAGAGAAACTATCATCAAATATAAATATTTCTGGATTTTTTGCTATTGCCCTAGCAATAGATAATCTTTGTTTTTGACCTCCAGATACATTTGAACCGCCTTGTGATATTTCTGATTCAAAATTATTCTCTTTTTCCATTATAAAGTCTAATGACTGAGCAATTTCAGCCGCTTTACGTATTTCTTCTGATGTTGCATCTTTTTTACCATATCTTAAGTTTGAATCTATTGTTCCAGAGAATAATACTCCTTTTTGAGGAACGTATCCTATTTTTTCTCTTAAATCATGTAACGATGCATTTTTTATATTAACTCCATCAACTAAAATTTCACCCTCAGTAACATCATGGAATCTTGGTATTAAGTTAATCACTGTTGACTTACCACTTCCTGTACTTCCAATAAATGCTGTTGTTTCTCCTGCTTTTGCAGTAAAGTTAATATTAGATAATACATCTTCATCTGCATCAGGATATTTGAATGAAACATTTTTAAATTCAACTAAACCTTTCTTATTTTCATCAAAAGTTTTAGGTGTTTTATCTTCTTTTATTACGATATCTTTTTCTAATACTTCATTTATACGTTTAGCAGATACTGCTGCTCTTGGTAATATTACTGAAATCATAGATATCATTAAGAATGACATTACTATTTGCATAGTATATTGGATAAATGCCATCATATCACCAACTTGCATAGCGCCTGTATCAATATTTTTTGCGCCTACCCAGACAATTAAAACTGATATCAAGTTCATAACAAGCATCATACCTGGCATCATACAAGCCATCATTCTATTTACGAACATATTTACCTTAGTTAAATCTTTATTTACATTATCAAATCTTTGTTCTTCAAATCTTTCTGTACTAAAAGCACGAATAACCGGAAGCCCTGTTAGTATCTCCCTTGTAACTAGATTTAACTTATCTACTAAGTTTTGTATAATCTTAAATCTAGGCATTACTGTTGCAAATAATATAATTACAATTGTAAGTACGCCTAATATTGCCACACCTATAATCCATGTCATTGAATTATTTGTACTTAAAACCTTATAAAGTCCTCCAAGTGCCATAAATGGTGCAAAGAATACCATTCTTAAAATCATTACTGTCATCATCTGAATTTGTTGGATATCATTTGTACTACGAGTTATTAATGATGCTGTTGAAAATTCAGTCATTTCTTTATTTGAAAATCTCATTACTTTTTCAAATGTTTTTGATCTTAATTCACGACCTAATGATGCCCCTACCCTAGAAGCTAAGAATCCTACAAATATGGCAGCAATCATACTTAAGATTGTTATACCAATCATTATAGCACCTGTATTTATTATATATTTAGTTTGCAATGAATCTGTATCTATACCTATTTCATTGTATTCACTTTTTACAAATGAAATTGCACCTTGACTTATCATCATTTCAGGTAAATTTACAAATTGCTTATCTATTTCTTTTATCATAGTATCTTTTTGTTCTTTAGGCATAGATGTTAATATAGTCAATATGTCTTCATTTTTAAGATCCATATTCATTGAAGAATTCTGTATACCACTTGGTAATGTATTTTCTGAATTATTTATGTTAGCTGTCATATTTTGTTGCGACATATTTTTAGCCATTTGATTTTTAATCATTTCACTTGATTCATTATCGCTTTCTAAGCCATATACTATTAATTCTGGTTTCCCAAGTATATTATCTAATTTTTCAATAGTTTCTTTATCTTCTGTATTCAATACATATAAATCTTCATTTTCAATAGCTGGATAGTCTTCTTTATATTTATTATATTCCTCACTACTTAAAGATTTTTTACTTAATAATTTATAATTATTTAATACAGTGTCTTTATTTTCATTATTCATAAAAATAAATAATTTTTCCATTTGCTCGGCTCTTATAACATTTGGAGCTGCATTTTCAATACCGCCTTGCTGTATACCTATATTTATAATATTAGATGTATAAGTAGGTAAAGAAAGTTCGCAACTTGCTTGCCCTGCTAAAAGTAATATAATTAAAATAATCATAAAACTTGAATTTTTTAAGTGTTTAAATATTTTGAACATCTTCTCTCCCTTTCCTTTGATATAATTATTTTACTTTTCTGACTGCATTTCTTCGATTACATCATATAATTTGCCAAGTAAGCGAATTAAATTATCTGTATCCTCTTCCCCCATCTTTTCAATAACTTTACATATGAAGTTATTGAATTTTTTAATTTCTTCTTCTAGATACTCTTTCCCTTCATCAGTAACTCTTACATATACAACTCTTCTATCATTTTTATTTGAACATCTTTCAATGTATCCATTTTCTTCTAGAGCATTCAGCATTTTAGATGTTGCTGGTTTAGTTATACATAATATTTTTGTTAAATCAGAAGTTTTCATCCCACAATAGTTTTCATCGTTTGAATTTTGTTGGCAATTATCCATTATAGTTTTAATTGTCATTATCATTCCTATATGGAATTCTTGAGATTTTTTACTTTTATGAGCCAATTTTTTAATTTTCCCTATTGAATTTAAGAACGCTTTTGATTTTTCCTGTAACTCACTCATTATTTCATCCCTTTCAACCAAACAATTTAATTTACCAAGATAATAGTTTCATCTTGCAACTATTATTTTAGTTAACTTTTTGTATTAAGTCAAGTTTTTTAATTTTTAATATTTTTTCTTTAAAATAAGTATTATATGTTGTTAATTTAATATTTTATGATAATATTTATAATTATTTATATTTTTTACAAAGCATATAATTTATGAATCCAATAATATAAAAAATGGGGTTATCTAAAAAGATAACCCCACTTAATAAAGTATTAAAAATATTATAGGTCAATACTTACTATATTTTCAAAACTTGATTATTATGAATTAAATCAGAACTTATAACATCATTATCTTTCATCAATTCTCCTAATTTTTTATCAAATTTATTGGCCACAGATGTCAATGTATCTCCATTCTGAACTACATAAAGCCCTTTAAACTTTTTATCATCATCTCTATATATTCTTGAACTTTCTATCTTTAGAACTTGACCCGGATATATTAAGTTAATATCTTGTATATTATTAATTTCAGCTAATCTATCTACTGAAATATCAAACTTTCTTGATATACTTGTTAGCGTATCTCCTCTTTGTACAATATAAGTTTTTGTATATTGTCTTGCTGATGAGGATTTTGAATCTTCATTTCCTACTGTAGGAATTTTTAGAATCTCACCAGGATATATTAAATTTGGATTAGCAATATCATTTAATTCAACTAAATCATTTACTGTTGTATCAAATCTTCTTGCTATAAATGATAATGTATCTCCTAATCTAACAATATAAGTGCTTGAGAATTCCATCTTATCTCTATTCACTATATTCCTATTATTTTCAGGATATATCTTAAGAACTTCACCGGGATATATTAAGTTTGGATTTGATAATCCATTGATGCTTGCTAAATTTTCAACTGTAACTCCATATCTTGTAGCTATTGAACTCAATGTATCTCCAGATTGTACTGTATAATATATAACTTTATTATTATCTGACTCTTGTCTTCTTTCTCCTGGTATATCAGCTCTATCATTTAAAAACATTTCATCATAGAATATGTCTAAGTCCACATTAGCACTGATACCTGATACTCTTCCTGTATCTGAATATTGCCAACCTGCATAACTATTACCCCAAATTTGATTTGGTAATGGTCCTCCTTCTCTAAGTTGAGCTATCCATAATGGATAATCAGAAATACCTAAGCCATTGTATAGATTATGTTCGGCAAAATATGCGTAAGTATAAACAGCTGTGTCAAGACCACTATATGACTTTACTTCTTCTAAAAACTCAACAGCTCGTCTAGTTAATTCATAATTACTTAGTCCACCTGTTTGCTCCAAGTCTAGAACTAATTTGCAGTCTGAATGAAGTCCTCTTATAGTATCTACAAAATATCTAGCTTGTTGAGCTGGAGTTCCTGAAGAATTAGGATTAAAAAAGTGATAAAACCCTACTTTTAATCCATTTTCTGTTGCACCATCATAAAATTCTTGCAAATATGGATCTCTGTAAAATGTTCCTTCTGAAGCCTGTATTATTACAACCTCAACACCACTATCAGCTACAGCTCTCCAATTTATTCTTCCAGACCAATTACTAACATCTATTCCTCTATAACTCGCCATAAAATTCCTCCTATTTTCTTATATGTGACATTACATAATGTCTATTTATTATATGGTTTATATTTTATATCTGTGTCATATTTTGTATTTTTTTCATATTTTATAATCAGTACTACAATACTGCACTTATTAGTTCTAAGTTATAGAAATATTAATATTTAAAATATAATTATTCCTTAATTTATATCCGATATTAGAATTACATAATTTGGTAATTTTTTAACATATTCAAACTTACAATGATATAATAATATTAGATAGATATATATATATAAGGGTGGGTTGATGAATTATGAAATTTGATTGTTTTTATTATCCTGTTTTAAATGATAAGGGCGATGTTGTAAAATCTAATAGCTATATCAAAGACTTTAACTTTGGTGATAAGGTTCCTACAAAGACATTATATTATAATTACAATTCAAGCTTTGTTATATTTCAAAATAGCAAATTATTTATTGTAGAAGATGGAATTCTAAAAAATGAAGCTAATATGGATGACTTAAAATTTCCATTAGAAATTGTTTTTAATCAAGGAACCCAATTAATGGTTAGAAAAAAATCAGAATTATCTTCTATAAGACTCTTACTATCTGGATACTACGAAGAAGAAAAAAAACTTGGATCTCTATTCTTTTTATATGAAGTCTATACTAGAAGAATAAGAGATGCTCAGTATAAAGTAATGAATTATTTAACTAACTCTGCAAGAAATGTTGAATATCTAAATGAAGAAATTCATAATGCAACTAAGCATTTATTAGATGATTTAAAAATAATTCAGAAAAAATTTATTGAATTATGTGACTCAAATCCTGATTTAATAAATTCATATTTAGAATATATGAATTTTAATGATGAAGAAGACATGTTTGAAATTGGTATAAATAAATATTTTGAAGAAAATACAGAGCAATACAATGAATACAAAAAAAATGTTCTAATATATAATCGTCGACTTATTTATCCAAAATTTAAATTGGAACATCTTATAAGTACTATAAACAGTTATAAGTAAATTTTTAATAAAAACCCAGTTAAACCAATTTAACTGGTTTTTTTATTTTTATACATATCTTATAATAGAGATTATCCTAATTTATTTTAGGGTATTATCATAATGATAAAAAGTATAATCATTTAAAGGAGAATAAAATGAGAGTTGTTATAATAGGTGCTGTAGCTGCTGGTATGTCTGCTGCTGCAAAATTAAAAAGAATGAAACCTGACTACGAAGTTGTAGTCTATGAAAAAACAGATATAGTATCTTTTGGAGCATGTGGGCTTCCTTATTATGTAGGAGGATTTTTCAATGATTCAAATATGATGATAGCAAGAGAAAAATCAAAATTTATAGAATCTGGAATAGATTTAAAAACTCTTATGGAAGTTATTGATGTTGATACTAATAACAAAAAGTTAAAAATCAAAGATATTCAAAGTGGAAGTGTCTTTGAAGACAATTATGATAAACTAATGATTGCTACTGGTGCTAGTAGTATAACGCCTTCTTTTGATAAAAAATTTCAAAATGTCACTACTTTAAAAGATATGAGTGATGGCATCAAATTAAGAGAATTAATTAGTAAAGAAGAAAATAAAAATATAGTTATTATTGGTGCTGGATTTATAGGAATAGAAACTATAGAAGCAGCTAAAAAATTAAATAAAAATATTCATCTTATAGATAGAAACAATAGAATTTTAAGTAAAGTCTTCGATGAAGAAATCACTACGTTATTAGAAGATGAACTAAGAAATAATAATATTAATCTACATCTTGGTGAAAATATCCAAGAATATATCGGCGAAGATAAAATTGAAAAAATAATAACTGATAAAGATGAAATAGAGCCTGATTTAGTAGTTGTTGCAATTGGTGTTAGACCAAACACTTCATTCTTAAAAAATACTGATATAGAAATGTTACCTAATGGTGCCATAATAGTTGATGAATATGGTAGAACGTCTGTTGAAGATGTATATTCGGCTGGTGACTGTGCAACTATAAAAAACATACTTACTAATGAAGATATGTATGTTCCTTTAGCTACCGGTGCTAATAAATTAGGTAGAATCGTTGGAGAAAATTTAGGTGGAATCAACTCATCTTTCCCAGGTTCTTTAGCTTCAAGTTGTATTAAGGTTTTAGATATGGAAGCTGCTGCTACTGGTATTACAGAAGAAAAAGCTAAATCTCTGAATCTTAATTATAAGGCTAAGTTTGTAAGTGGATTTAATCAAACTCACTATTATCCAGGAAGAGAAAAATTATCAATAAAATTAATTTATGATGCAAATACTAAGGTTATTCTTGGTGGTCAAGTTGCAGGGTATAAGGATGCAGTCCAAAGGGCTAATGTAATTGCTACAGCAATAACCACAAAAATGACAACAGATCAATTAGGTATGTTAGATTTATGTTATGCACCTCCATTTGCTACTACATGGGATATTTTAAATATTGCAGGAAACGTAAGCAAATAATCTATGAGGAAGATTTATGAACCAGATGTCATTAGAAGAATTATATAAAGTAGGCTGTTCTTTTGAAGCTTCTGTTGGAACAGGAACAAAAGATGAAAGAGCTAGAATACCTAAAAATACATCTAGAATTAATTTAGGTGAAGAATTAACTAACAATATAGTGAATTTTGATAAAGAAATTAAGTTTTTAGTTGCAGGTGAAATATGGTGTCCTGACTATCAGTTAAATGGATCTATATTAAAAAAATTTATAGATCTTAATCCAAACTTTGATATGTCAGTTATAACTATGGCTAGAGGTAAAAAATATATCCAACCAATTTTAGATATTAAAGATGCTAAGTTCCCTTTAATTGTGGTTTTAGATAAAGATTTTAATATTCTTGGTAGTTTCCAAGAAAGACCACAAATCGTAAAAAATGCTTCAAGCTTCGATGATATAAAGTTAGATTATTACAAAGGAAAATACTTAATAGATTCTGCCTATGAAATTTGGAATATAGTAAAAGAAGCAGAATAATTAATAAAAACATATATTATATATAATAAAAAGAACTGTTCTAAAATAATAAACAATTATTCAAGTAACAGTTCTTTTTATTATACAAATTAATATATATTTTTTATATATTATAATTCTACTATTTTAAATCCAGCTTCTTTTATATCTTTTCTAATTTTTTCTATATGGTCATGATCGAATGTTTCAAGTATAAATTCTGCAGCTTGTTTTCCTATAGCTCCACCTGAAGATAATCTTGTTTGATTAGCATTTAATATGTTTGCATTATTATTACTTATTATGCTTATTAATTCTAAGAATCCACCTGGCTTATCAGTCATAGTTGTACTGAATGAATATCTTCTTCCTTGTTTTGCTAAACCAACACCTATTACTCTATATAATGTATTAACATCAACATTACCTCCAGAAACTATACAAACAACTTTTTCTCCTTCTGCTGGTTGATATTTCTTAGATAATAAAGCCGCTGTCGAAACTGCACCAGCACCTTCAGAAACTATCTTTTGATGTTCTAATAAGAATAGCATACCTTCTGCTATTTCTTCTTCCGTAACAGTAATTATATCATCAACTAATTCTTTTATTATTTCAAAAGTAGCATCTCCAGGAGTTTTTACAGCTATACCATCTGCTATTGTGGCAGCTTTAAATGTAGTTGTAACTTTTCCATTATTAATAGATTCTTTCATTGATGGTATATTTGAAGTTTGAACACCTATAACTTTAACATTAGGATTTAAAGCTTTAGCTGCTACTGCAACACCAGCTATTATTCCCCCTCCTCCAATTGGACAAAGTATAGTATCCACATCATTATTTAATTGTTCAAATATTTCTAATGATATTGTTCCTTGTCCTGCCATTACATACTCATTATTAAATGGATGTATAAAAGTAGCTCCAGTTTCTTTTTGTATCTCTACTGCTTTTGCATAAGCATCATCATAAACTTCTCCGTTTAATACAACCTCAGCTCCGTATCCTCTAGTTGCAGAAACCTTTGCAAGTGGTGCCGTTGCTGGCATTACTATTGTAGCTTTTATACCTGTCATTTGAGCACCTAATGCAACACCTTGGGCATGATTGCCAGCACTTGAAGCTATTACTCCTTTAGCTTTTTCCTCATCAGTCAAGTTAGCTATTGTATTAACAGCACCTCTAACTTTAAATGAACCTGTTTTTTGTAAGTTTTCGCATTTATAAAAAACGTTTGCTCCCGTCATTTCACTTAATGTTTTACTTTCTAAAACAGGAGTTTCTTTAACTATACCCTTTATTGTCTCTTGAGCCTTTTTAACATCATTTAAAGTAACTTTTAACATATCAATCATTCCCTCTCTTTTTCATATATCTCTATTTAAAAATGTTTTCATTTATAAAAAATCATTTTCCCACATTGTAAAAACATTTTCCCAAACTATATTTTTCCTCGTTTCTAATTATACAATAATATTCTCAAAATATCAAACAACTTTAAAACATATCATTAAATTTTTTCATGTATATTATTTTATTAATATATCGAATCATAATACTTTAACTTTTTAAGAATAAGTAAATTACTAATTTACATATATTTATTTTTACACATTTAATTTTTTATTAATAAAAAAAATTAGAATAATATCCTTAAATTACCAGTATATTATTCTAATTTTTATATTTTAAAATTATTTTGTATATATTTTTAAAGCATCTCTAAAGAATAGTGCCATACCTTCTTTATTGTCATCATAGTATTTTTTGAATCTATCATCTGCAACATACATTTCACCTAGTCCCATATGAGCTTCTTTTGTATAAAAACTCCATGTATATCCTAACCATTTTTTATGAAGTTCACATGCTTCTTGAGCTTTTTGTCCATGTGGGCTACCATCTTCCATAGCTTCTTTTAACTTAGCTATTATCTCTTGTGATAAACTTTCAAATTCTTTATACTCTTCCTCACTTAAACCAAGTATTTTTTTATTTGAAGCATCTACTTGATAATCCCCATAATTTTTACGAATTTCCTTACCGTATTTTTCTTCATTTTTATCTATTAATTCTTTCTTAAAGCCTTCAAATTTTTCTTTATTTGACATATAAATTTCTCCTTTTTTATGAGCAATAGTTTTTTCAACATTTTCAATTAGCAAATTTATTTGATTTCTCTTTTCTATAAGCTCTTTTTTATGATTAGCTAAAGAATTTAAAATATCAAAAGATGGTGATATCATTATTTTTCTTATTTCTTCCAACTTAAATCCCATTTCTTTATAAAACAGTATTTGTTGTAATTTATCTATTTCATTTTGTCCATAAATTCTATATCCAGAAGAATTTATTCTCTTTGGATTTAGTAAATTTATTTCGTCATAATATCTTAAAGTCCTCTTGCTAACCTTTGCCAGCTTACTTAATTCATTAATAGAATATTCCATATATATCACCTTCCAATTAAAATTGCTAATCATTATGTTTAACTAAAGTATAAAGTTTTACGTAACGTAAATGTCAATAAAAAAATCTAATTTTTTCAAAAAAATAAAACGGTAAAATACCGTTTTATCTTATGCAAAATATTCAATAATTATAATATCTCGTTTAAAGCTTCTTCTATTTCAGCATCGCATCCACAGCAGATTGTTCCAGCTTCTGTAGCTTCTTTTATATCATCTACAGTTTTAGCTCCAGCTTCTACAGCTTTTTTTATATCTTCGAAAGAAGTTCCCATGCAATCACATATTATTCTATCTGACATTTTTAATTCCTCCTGATTATGTTTGATAATATATATTTACCCAGTTATTAATATCTATAAACATTTTTTATTACTTTTTTTGCCACGTATGTAAATGAATTTCATACAGAAAATATTTCTAGTTGAATAAATTTTATAAGATGGTGATAAATTGAAAAAACATAGTACTTTACTAGAATACTCTATACTTTTTTTAATAGGAGGAATAACATATTACTTTATTGAAATTTTATACAGAGGCTTTTCTCACTTTTCCATGATTATAGTTGGTGGGATATGTTTTATTTCTATCGGATCTATAAATGAATTTTCAAAAAGGGAAATTCCTTTATTATTACAAATGATTTTATCAGTTCTTATAATAGATGCTATAGAATTAATTTCTGGAATTATTATAAATAAAGTTTTAGGACTAAATGTATGGGATTATTCATATATGAAATATAATTTTTTAGGACAAATATCTTTAAGAAGTTCTATAGCTTGGTTTTTCTTATCTTTATTTGCTATATATGTAGATGATTTAATAAGGTATAAGTTTTTTAATGGTGTAAAACCAAAATATAAGCTAATATAAAAAATAAAGCCCTGCTACGAGGGTACAGGGCTCTAAACTTCATAATGATAGATAAAAGAGTGTGAGGGAATCTATCATTATACGGGTATTTAAGTAAATTATTAAGCTAGTCTTTCTATGCTTTAATAATACAATACCAATATGAATTTAATGTAAATTTCTCATGAACAGATATAGAATTTTTACAAAATAAAAAATAACACTATGAATAAAGTATACTTTATCATAGTGTTATTTTTTTTAAGATTTACTAAATAATAACGAGAATATATTTTTTTTAACTTGCTTCTCTTCTATTGTAAAGAAAGCTTCTTCTAAATTATATAAAAGTATTCTATCATAAGTATAAATAATATTTATCTTAGATTCTTCTGCTCTACTTTTTAAAATATTCATAATTTCAATCATATGATCATAAGATTCACCTTGGACTATTAAGGTAGGTTTTTCTTTAAAATTAATATTTAAGTTATCATAATGTTCTATAACATTTTCATATCTAGCTAATTTATTTAAAAATTCATCTTCCCAATTATCTATCTTTCTAATTACTTCTATAAGGTATGATTTATCGTCACATTCTAAAATAGATTGTGGTCTTACTATACAATTTCTTATATTTTCATTTAATATTATTTTAGAGACCTTAAAATTCATTCCTTGCCTCATAACCTGCGTTATTAATTGATTAGATGCTAATAAACATTTTATTTTAGCCGTCTTAATCTCACTAACATACCCCTGTGAATATGTTTTCTTATCTAATGCTCTTAATAGACCAATGCCATGATACCCAAGATAATACGCTTTATATGAACTTGTACTACTTTCTGATACAAATTCAATTTGTTTAATAAAACTCTTTTCTTTTAGTCTTGTTAGCTTTCTTGCAATAGATTTTGATTCTATGTTTATACCTGTTTTATTTAAGTATGTAGTAATTTGCAATGAAGTTGCAAAAACTAAATTATTAATGGCAAATAGAATCATTTTTTCTACTTCCCCCACATGACCCTTTTCTAATAAGAAATCTACTTCAGATTTTGATGTAGTTTTTTTAGGCCTGTTAATTCTGTGATTGTCACCTTTATAAGATGCAAATGGCGATAATTTTTTTTCATAATATCTTTTACTTGGATTTTTTAAATCAACTGATGTGCATAATTTTCCGATTGGCGAAATCAGTTCCATATTTTTTACTTTATACCTCATATATACTCCCCTCCCCTGATGTTTAGGACGCATAATTAATGCCTCCTTAAAATAACATACTTATATTATAATATTTTTTCCTATATATTACATTTATAATTATTAAAAATTAAATAAAATTTTTATTTTTTGTTTAAAAATCAAAACATTTTATATGATAATATAATAAAAAAGATATAAGTTAGTTTAACTAACTTATATCTTTTTTATTATTTATCCTAATTTTGTACCACAGTTTGGACAGAAATTAGAGCCTTCATTTCTTGTACCGCAATTTGGACAGAAATTAGGTTTATTTACTTGTTGATTATTATTATTTTGAGGATTGTTAGCCATATTATTAGCAACCTGTTGCCCCATCATCATACCTATTTGTACACTAGCCATATCAGCTGCTACTGATCCATTACCTTCTTTTGATAGAGAATCTGCCATAGCTACTTGAGTATACTTATTCATATCTCCTATCATACTATGAGAGGCTGCCTTATTAGCCATTTCTTGAACTTCTTTTGGATAAGATACACTTGATATAGCAAAATTAGTTATACTAATACCAATTTTTCTCATCTCAAAATCTAAATCTTCTTGAATACCTTTTGATATTTCAAATGCATTAGCTTGAATATTAAATATATCTTTTCCTTCTTTTACAATCCACTTCATAATAACTTGGTCTAACATAGACATTATACGAGATTTTACATCTTCTATTGTAAACTGTTTTTTTACACCTGCTATCTTATCAATTAGTGTTTGATAGTCAGATACTTTACAACAAAAAGTCCCAAAAGATTTTATAGGCATTCCCCCTGGAAGACCTTGTGCTGGTATATTAATAGCATTTTTAGTTCCCCATTTTACTGTTAACTCTTTTGTATTAACAAATAAAACTTCTGCTCTAATTCCACTATTAAATCCAAATTTAAATCCTTTTAATGTTGATAAAAAAGGTATTATTTCTGATTCAATATCAAAACTACCTTCATCTTTAAATATACCTTCTATTTTTCCATTATACATAAAAATAGCATCTTGACCAATTCTCACAATCAATTTACTACCTTTTTTTATTTCTTTATTATCCCATTTCCAAAATAGCATATCATCTCTAAATTCTTCCCATTCCACTACATTGGAAAATTGACTACCGAAAAAAAACATAATTTTAACCTCCTAAAACAATTGTTTATCGCTAAAGGAAGTAAATGTATTATAACTTTCCTTCATTTCTTCAACGATTTCATATTCACCTACTGATGTCATATTCACCTACTGATGTCATATATTGATTTTCTGGTGATTTATAATTATAAGCTACCTCATCTTCAGATGCAGACATATATATACCAAATAATATACCTAGTATAAGAACTATTATAGCAGTAATTTTAGCTATACTCTTAGGATATTCTCCTCTAATTTCTCCTGTTTCACCATTTATTAAAACATTATATCGTTTATCTTTATACGTATATGCAGTTGAGTAGACTGGTACAAATATATGCTTATATGTTTCATCTGAATAAGATGTGTTAAGTCTAAGAGCTCTCACACAATCATATCTCCTCAATACATCACTTTCTGCCTTAGATCGAAGTCGTCTATTCATCTTAGCAATGGCCTCATTATGAGCATCCTTTAAATCTACTGTATAGATTTCTGCGCAATAACCAGACATATAATCAGGTGAGTATGATACTATATTTCTTGTGCTACTTGGTTGTACTCCTATTAATAGTATTTCATCTAGCTTATTTGATGCACTTACTAGTATATCATCAAAGAAATGATTTATATTACCACTTGTAGGATACCACCTAGTCTCTATTCTGACTTTTTTCTCTCCATTTTCATCTTCATATTCTACTCTATGATTAATTCCACCCATAGCTGTATAATGTGTTCTTGTATTAGCATCAAATGTCCAATATGGCATATATATTCCTTGTATTTTGTCTTTTTGATATAAGGTTTTTAATACATTTGGAGCAAGCCATCTTCCTTTTATCCAATTTGTGAATATAGACTCTACTTTATTTTTATCTATTTTAAAAGGAATAACTCCATCTGGAACAATCGAATCTAATTGCTTTCGTGATAAAACATAATGTGATCCGCAATAAGGGCATGTTGTTGCTGTACTTGTTTTATCTACTTCTACATGAGCTCCACAACCTTCGCATTCCATACTTGTTGATGTTTTTTCTTCAACTTTTATCTTTCTCATGGCATGAATATCAAGGTTATGTTCCACTATACTTGTAGGATCATTTTCTATATCTACTTCTGTTCCACAGTTAGGACATTTTAGAGCTTGTACATTTGCATCGAACTCCATGATTCCACCGCAGCCCTCACAATAATAAGATTTACTTATAAGATCACCCCCGTAAAGATTATATCTATCGTCCTAATTTATTTTTTAATGCTTGTAATTCATCATCTATTTCTGAATTAGAAGGCTCATCATTATCATATTTGCTCATTAAATCTTCTATACTATTTTCTTTTTTAGATGAATTTAATTCAGCCATTGCATTTGCTTCATCTAGTTGTCTATTTATTTTTTCTTCCATTTTGCCAAAAGCAGATATGTTTCCCATAGCCCCATTAACGCTAGAACCTATTTTATTTAATCTTTCTTGTGTTTTTGCTACTGCAAGCTTTGCTTTTAATTGATCTCTTCTTGCATTTAATTCAGATATATCTTTTACCAGCTTATCATGCATACTTCTCATTTTTGCTGCATTATCTGCTGATATTTCATACGATTGTTGCAAAGTTTCTTTTTTTGAAGTCAATTCCTTTTTCTTTTCTAAAAATAATTTTGCATCTCCATCATTGCCTGATAAAATAGCTTTTTCAGCATATCTTTGCATTTTTGCTACTTCTTCTATACATTCATTTAGTTCACGTTTTGATCTACTTTCTTCAGCCATTACAGATGCTGTTTCAGCTTTTACCTTACCTAAATCACCTTCTAAGTTTCTTAAGTATTGGTCAATCATTTTTGCTGGGTCTTCAGCTTTATCTAGTAATGCATTAATATTTGAAGACATAATATCCTTAAATCTCGAAATTATTCCTGCCATAATGAAACCTCCTACTTTCTGTTTAAATTTATATTTAATATTTTTATATAATTTTCTTTGTAGTGAAAATAATATTATTATAAAGAGTATATCATAATTTAATATAATATAAATAAGTTAAAATATAGTTTAGTGTATAAAAAAGTATGCACTTCTATTTTCAAATTATATACAAAAATAAGCTATATAATAATAAAAGATAGGATTAGTTAATCCTATCTTTTATTATTATATAGTTAAATGAATATCATTAAAATAATCCTGATATTACTCCATTTTCATCCACATCTATTCTTTCTGCTGCTGGTAGTTTAGGTAAACCTGGCATTTTCATTATCTCACCAGTAAGTGCTACTATAAATCCTGCTCCTGCACTTATATTTATTTGTCTAACTGTTATTCTGAATCCAGTTGGTCTGCCAAGTTTAGTCGCATCATCGGTTAATGAATACTGAGTTTTTGCCATACAAATAGGGAAATTAGTAAATCCTAATTTTTCTAAATTAGCTATTTCTTTCTCAGCCTCTTTAGTATAATCAACTCCATCAGCACCATATATTTTTGTTGCTATTGCATTTATTTTTTCTTTTATACTACAATCCAATGAGTAAGCGTACTCAAGGTTACTTTCTTCTTCGCAAAGTCTTACAACCTCTTTTGCAAGTTCAACTCCACCTTCTCCACCTTTTGCCCATACTTGTGATATGACAACATTTACACCAAGTTCCTTGCATCTTGATTTTATTAATTCGATTTCTTCTGGAGAATCTGTTGGAAATTCATTTATTGCAACTACTGCTGGTAATTTAAATATATTTGTAATATTCTCAACATGTTTTAATAAGTTTGGAAGCCCAGCTTCTAAAGCTTCTAAATTAGTTTCATTTAAGTTAGTTTTATCTATACCACCATTATATTTTAGTGCCCTAACAGTAACAACTATTATAACAGCATCTGGCTTTAAATCAGCTAATCTACATTTAATATCTAAGAATTTTTCTGCTCCTAAATCTGCTCCAAATCCACCTTCTGTTACAACATAATCAGCAAAATTCATTGCCATTTTTGTTGCTATAACAGAGTTACATCCATGAGCTATATTAGCAAATGGTCCTCCATGAACAAATGCTGGCGTTCCTTCTAATGTTTGAACTAAATTTGGTTTTAATGCATCTTTTAATAAAGCAGCCATAGCACCATTTGCATTTAATTGTTTCGCAGTTACAGTTTCTCCCGAATAAGAGTATCCTATAATTATATTACCAAGTTTCTCTTTTAAATCAGCTATGTTATTTGCTAAACAAAATGCTGCCATTACTTCAGATGCAACAGTTATATCAAAGCCATCTTCTCTAGTAACTCCATCTACTCTTTTTCCTAATCCACAAACTATATTTCTAAGCTGTCTATCATTCATATCTACACATCTTCTCCAAGTAATAGTTTTAGGGTTTATATTTAAACTATTTCCTTGGTGAATATGATTATCTATCATAGCTGCTAGTAAGTTATTTGCAGCACCTATAGCATGGAAATCTCCTGTAAAATGTAAGTTTATATCTTCCATTGGTATAACTTGAGCATATCCACCACCTGCTGCTCCGCCCTTTATACCAAATACTGGCCCTAGTGATGGTTCTCTCAGTGCTACTATTGTATTCTTACCTATTTTTTGTAAACCATCAGCCACACCTATAGTTGTAGTAGTTTTACCTTCTCCTGCTGGAGTAGGATTAATAGCTGTTGTTAAGATTAATTTTGATTTTTTATTAGTTTTATGAGTTTTTAATAAGTTATAATCAACCTTTGCTTTATACTTTCCATAAAACTCTAAATCATCTTCTGATAATCCTATTTTTTTCCCGATTTCTCTAATATGTAGAGGTTTTGCTTCTTGAGCTATTTCTATATCTGATTTAATTTTCATATTACATATCCTCCAATATTTTAATGTCTAAATTCATTATAATGTAATTTTATAAATTAGTATACAATCCCAGAACAAAAATCCGAACTTTTTTTTTCTTTATGCAATTAAATTGCGTATATAAACGTATTTTTTTCATTTTTTCATCTTTTCATCTCGGAAATTTTATATTTTTACTAGTAATGTTAAATTTATACCCCGTAACTTTATAAGTATAATCATTATTTTCAAAATAAATAGAAAAAGCTTTCTACAATACTTTATTTAAAGATAAAATATATAGAAAGCTCTTATTTGTAATATATTGATTTATTTCAGTTATCATAAAACGTCTTCTAGGTATTTATAATTATCCTTTTCTTTCATTTCATTTTCAAGCATATCAATGAATTCATTAACTAATATCTCATCAAAATGCTTCCCTCTACATCTTTTAAGTTCATCTATTGCTTGATAATAACTTTGTCTTCTATTGTAAGGTCTTTTAGATGTCATCGCATCAAAACTGTCTATTATTGTAAGTATACGTGCAAGATATGGAATCTCTTCTCCTTTTAAATTTGAAGGATATCCTGTCCCATCAAACTTTTCATGATGATACTTAATAATAGGAGCAACATCATTAAATTCATCCATTCCACTAATTAGATTCGCACCTAGTGTCGGATGTTGTCTCAATAAATTAAATTCATGTTCAGATAACTTATCTCTTTTATTTAATAATTCTTTAGATATTTCTAATTTTCCTATATCATGAAGATAAGCTGCTAAAATCAAATCTTTTTTACTATCCTCATCTAAATTTAAATATACAGCAAATTTCTTAGCATAAATTACAACTCTTTCAGAGTGTCCATAGGTGTACTTATCTTTTTTATTAATTCTATTAAGAATTCCCGCTATATAATTTAGAGATTTTTTATCTATATCGCTATCTATTTCGTCTAAAATATTAGAGTATATCTCTACTCTATTTTTATCAAAAGATTTTGCTCTGTATAATGCATTATCTGCAAGCTCAATTAATTCTTTCTTATTTTTAGCTATACTAGGGTAAGACGATACACCTATTGATACAGTTAAATTACCATTAGGCTGATGTTCTTGTCCTTGAAAATCCGTACTCCTTATGTTTTGCCTAATTAACTCCCCTAAATTTAAAGCCTTTGTTTTTCCTGTATCATATAGTATAACAGCAAACTCTTCTCCTCCATAACGTGCTACAATACCTAAATCTCCAACTGTCTCTTTCAAAATTCGGCCTAATTTAGTGAGCAACCAATCTCCTTTTTGATGACCGTTAATATCATTAAAATGCTTAAAATTATCTATATCCATAAATAGAAGTGATACTTCTTTATTTGATTTCTTAGCATTGTTCAGATATGCATCCAACATATCTTGAAAACTTCTATGATTATACAATCCTGTTAGACCATCTTTTATAGCAAGTTCCTTTAATTTTAAATTATGCTCCTTTTCTATTTCTATATATAAAGATAAAATGAAAGAAGTTATTAATAAAGAGCTTACTAGTATTATATCTGCCTCAAAAGAAGTTATAAATTCTATACTATATATATTCTTTGAGAATATCAAATTAATAAAATTAAATGACAATATTATCAATGATACTGCTATAGCTATTATAAAACTTATAATTTTACTATATTGTATTGATGATATCAATATTATAATCATACTTATATACTTAAATGAGCTATTTTCTCCACCTGTTTTGGACATCAAAACTGTAAATAACCCTAATATAACGATTATTTCTATGACATTATATACTCTTGGCATATTTAAAAAAGTCTTCTCAGTATAGCCATAAATCATCTTCGAACATACAACTATAAATGGCACTATAAAACAAACAAAAAGTAATATCATTAATAAATAACCACTTCCAGTTAAATTTATAGCTCCATTTAAACTTACACTATAATAACTTATTATGTTTAAGCTTGCTAAAATAATATATAAAAATTTTAATCCTACTATAATCTCTAATATCTT
Source organism: Terrisporobacter mayombei (assembly GCF_014333445.1). Classification (GTDB taxonomy): domain Bacteria; phylum Bacillota; class Clostridia; order Peptostreptococcales; family Peptostreptococcaceae; genus Terrisporobacter; species Terrisporobacter mayombei_A. The sequence goes on from NZ_JACRYU010000006.1 coordinate 21,040, forward strand.
TATGTTTCTTTCGTGATCAAACTTATTCATTTTTATTCACCTATTCCATCAGCTAAATCTATTTAAATGTCATATAAAAAACCATAAGAAAAACTTCTTATGGTTTTTTATCTCTACTCTTCTCTTAAAGATTTTGGTACTTCTGGCTCAAAGAAAAATGCCATACAACAAGAACTTGTACCATAAGCAAGCTTATTAAAAAAATCAACTAAAAATCCCATTACCTTATCTCCTTTGTTTTTTTATACTAATGATATTGTTTAATTAATTAAACTTTTATCATCATTAATACCTTATCCATAAATAATATAACCCTACTTCCCATGGAAGTTAATGATATATTTTGCATATATAAACCTAATATCATACATACTGTAACTGAATTAAAAGACATATCTTTATATGATAAATTAAATTTATTTAATATAATATTTAAAATAAATAATATCATACATGCTAAGTAAATTTTAAATGCTTTTCTCTTTAATCGCTTTCTTGTTTCTTCTTTTTTTAATGGTTTATTTTTTGAAGGCACAGGGCATTTTGTGTAAATTATAATAAATGATTGAATTAACATCAATACCCCTAAAATATAAAATATGTTGTCATCAACACTAATAATATATTTTGCTATTAATGAAAAAATGTACGCTACTATAGTTCCTGTAGCTATGCATCTATTCGGACTAGAACAATGCACTCCACCTGAGTATCTCTTCATTAAAGCTGCTATTAAAGAAATAGTCATTATTTCAAAAAAAGTATTAGTTATTAACCCGAAAATAGAAGTTAATATAATTGCCATACACATATGTACAAAAACAAAAATTCCATATTTTAAAACTTCAAACTCTTCACTTGACTTGTTTGTATCATTAGTTAAATATAATGCTAATTTATTAGAAACTGTCTCTGTAAAATTATTCATTGTCATCTATTAATAGTTTATCATTTAATCTATTCGTTAAGAACTGAATAAGCATTGCGAACAAAACAAGTATTCCAAGTGAAGGTAGAGTGATAATTGCACCCTCTAGTGTATAATTACCTATTAAGTAACTATCTGGTATTTTAAGTATATAATTTGATATATAAAGATAAACAAATTCACTTAATATCAAAGAAATAAAAAGTTTACAAGTTGTCATAATACAATTTATAAAACTATCTTTAGACAAATATAAAAGCATAAATAAAGTGCAAGCCATAGACAATATCGTATGTATTCCAAAACTAATAGGAAGTAATCTAATTAAGGAAACAATAATACCTAATATAAATGACTTTTTTAATATAACTTTCTTTGATATATTAAGTCTTAGGAAATAGCATCCTGTTAATAGCATAATTGCACATTCAGGAAAACTTCTCACCAAGATATACCCTATTGATGTATGTAACATATATCTCTCCTTAATGTTTTAATATTAATAATAAAATTATAGCATAAAAATTAGAATATTTTTCATTAAATGTAATATTTTATTACTATTTGCTTAAAAAATGAAAATTAAATATATCTACACTTACATAAAAATAAAGACTATTTAAAATAAGGTATACTTATTTTAAATAGCCTTTTGTTGTTTATCTAATTTAATACTGAGAAAAATCATCCTTCCAATATCCCCAATCCTCCATATAATAAACCTGACGTCTATTACAACTTTTTAAATAAATTAGATTAGTACTCTTCTCATATTGCAAAAATTTCTCCCAAATAATAACTATATATTTCTACATCAAAGGTGCAAATAGTCTAAGTATAACTTGCAATAGCGAGCTAGTTTTCCCCTTCTTTACATCATCATCAGTAAATTCTCTACTCTTAGCCATCGTATCTATAGTATCTTTTTTAATGTCAGATATACACTTACATTTGTATAAATAAACTCCACATTCAAAGTGTAAATACAAACTTCTATAATCCATATTTATTGTTCCAACTGTTGCAATTTCATCATCGCATATAAATACCTTGGCATGAATAAATCCAGGTGTATACTCATAGATTCTTACTCCAGCTTCTAATAGCTGAGTATAATAAGATCTAGTTAATTTAAACACTGTCTTTTTATCAGGTATTCCTGGCGTTACTATTCTAACATCAACACCTTTTTTGGCTGCTAAACAAAGAGATGTCATCATCTCATTATCTATTATTAAATAAGGAGTAAATATATGAACGTAATTTTTAGCACTATTTATTATATTCATATATGCATTCTCTCCAACTATTTCTTCATCAAGAGGAGAATCTCCATATGGTTGAACATATCCATCACTACGTACTAACTCTGTTTGATTTACTTCTGGCCTATAGCTAGAATAATCTTCATCTGTAGGTCTAAATGCATTCCACATTCTTAAGAACATTACAGTAAGGTTCCACACACCTTCACCTTTTAGCATAATTCCTGTATCTTTCCAGTGACCAAATCTTTCTTTTACATTTATATATTCATCTGCTAAATTTATTCCTCCAGTAAATCCAGTATGACCATCTATTATAGTTATTTTTCTATGATCTCTATTATTCATAGCTAAAGAAATAAACGGTACAAATGGATTAAATGCTATACATTTTATCCCCTTACGTTCTAGATATAAGTTATATCCATAAGGTAATAGATTAATACATCCTACATCATCATATATTAGACGTACATCAACACCTTCTTTAACTTTACGCTCTAAAATTTCTAATATTCCATTCCACATTTGACCTTCTTCAATTATGAAATATTCCATAAATATGAATTTTTTAGCATTATTTAATTCTTTTATTAAATCTTCATAGTTTGATTCACCTATATTATAGTACTTAGTTTCCGTATTTTTATATATTGGATATCCAACTACTTTAGATAAATATAAATTTTGACCTGCTACACGTTCATCTTGATTTCTTATCTCATCGATTACTCTTTCGTCTTGACTTAACTCATCAATAGTTCTGTTACTTTCTTTTTCTAATGTATGCCTTAATCTCTTTGCAGGTTTTTTATTTCCTAAAATCACATAAAGCAACCCACCAGAAACAGGAAAAAGTAATATAGGAATAATCCATGCCAATTTATAAGCTGGATTGTCATTTTTATTTACAATCCATAAAACAACTAGTCCACTAATTATCGAACCTATAATAGATATCGCCGTAGAATAATGACTATATTTAGCTAAAATTATTACAAACCATAATACCTGTATAAAAATCATTAAACCAAATATAAACATTCTATTAAATATTAATTTTAGATGTTTCATTAGTAATCTCCCTTTCCTCACTTTATCTATGCAATTAATAAGTGCTTTATTTATATTTAAGATATTATAACATTTATTATCATTTTTTGTTTATTTTTAATCATATTTATTATTAATATTAATACATTATTTACATTAATTAATCTTATAAATATGTAATTATATTTAAAATAAAAAATTCGCTTTCCTCAAAATATATTTTTTTAAATTTTACACTCCTTGGTACTTCTTAATTTTATAGATTCCCTACATGTTTGATAGTAGTATAAATTTCCTAAAAAGTAAAAAAAGTATTTCATCAATTAATGTGAAATACCTTTCATTTGTTAATTATATTTTATATAAAAATATAAAATATATTATATTAATTTATCATTTTCTAGTAGCTTATATAAAGTAGGATTAAAATTAAATTCATCCATTAATTTTCTAACTTCTAACAGAGATTTTTCTCTTTTTTCTTTTGATATGTTAGATTTTGACGCTCTAATTAAAATATTTTTTGGCGAATGAGATATATCTATAAATTCTAATAGTTGAGTCTTATATCCTACACTTTCTAATAGATTACCTCTTACCGAATCAGTCATAAGAGCAGCTACTCTTTCTTGTATTATTCCGTATTTAGTTAATATTTCAAGATTGTTAGCTTTCATCTGATGATTAAACTCATGTTGACAGCAAGGTACTGAGAATATCATCTTAGCATTCCATTTTATAGCATTATATAAAGCATAATCTGTTGCTATATCACAAGCATGTAGTGTTATAACCATATCTACCTTATTGTTGTATTTAAATCCATTTATATCACCTAGCTCAAAATGTAAATTATCAAATTTATATTTTTTAGCTATTTCATTACATTTTTTTATTACATCTTCTTTTAAATCTAATCCTATCATTTTAACATTTATTTTTTTAATTTCTACAAAATAGTAATATAAAACAAAAGTTAAATATGATTTTCCACATCCAAAATCTAATATTGTAAGTTCTTCATAATTATTCTTTTTTATTTCATCATCTATAATTTCTATAAATCTATTTATTTGCTTATATTTATCATATTTTGAATTAACTACTTTTCCATCTTTAGTAAATACACCTAAATCTATTAAAGGCTGTATTAACATGCCTTCTTTAAGAATATAGTTTTTTTCTTTATTATGACCTTTATTTGCTACTTTTGCATTGTCACTTTTTTTCTTTCCTAAAAATACTTTTCCTTTTTTAGATATCTTCATATCATATGTAATATTAGTAGACCATGCAGATAATTGTTTAAAGTCTTCTTTCATAAACTCAAGTATTTTTTCATTTAAATTTTCTATATCTATATTTTCATGAAATACTTGCTTATCTGTATACTTTTCAACTTGATAATACTCTTTTCTTCTATTTTCTTTTAATAAAAAAACTACTTTGTTATATTTTAATTCTTTGTTTTTTTTATTACTTATAACTATCTTTAAAATATCATCTTCACATACTTCATTAATTACTTTTATTATTTCTTCCATTTATATCACCCATCATTACTTAAATTATAATTATTTTCTCAATTGCATTATTTATTATACCATTAAGTATTATCATTTAATAAATTTTTTATATACTTGAAAAATTCAAAATTTTATTTTGTGTTATATTTTTTTTAATTTTTGATACTAATAAGGATATGAATAGGAGGTATTTTATGAAAGAGATATTTAATCCTGATTTATATCATGGTAAACATAAGAAAAAAAATTTTTTTGAGGGCTGGTATTATAAAATTGTAGATAAAAATGATTCTCATAAATTGGCTATTATTCCTGGTATATCTTACGGTGACAGCGAAGATCAACATCATTCATTTATACAAATATTAAATGGATATGAAAATAAATACTATTATATTTCTTATCCTCACGAAGATTTTAAGTATAGTAATAACAAATTTAGGATATGCGTAAATTCTAATATATTTTCTATGGATAACCTAGATTTATCTATAGATGATAATGATATAAAAATTAAAGGACACATAGTTTTTAAAAATAATGTTAAATGGCCAGGAACAATTTTAAATCCAGGAAGTATGGGCTTTTATAATTATTTAAAATTTATGGAGTGTTACTCCCAGGTTTGTGTATTAAATGGATCTATAGTAGGAAATTTAGATATAAATGGAAAGGACATTGATTTTACTGGCGGAAAAGTTTACATAGAAAAAAACTGGGGTAAAAGTTTCCCAAAATCATGGTTATGGATTCAAAGTAACTCTTTTAAAGATAGAAAAGCTTCTGTTACATGTTCTCTAGGAAATGTACCTTTCTTATTTTCTAGTTTTCAAGGATTTCTTATAGGAGTGACTATAGAAAATCAATTTTATAGCTTTACTACTATGAATAGAAGTAAAATCAAAATACAATCCTTAGGTGATGATATTGTTTTAACTGTAAAAAAGAAAAATCTAAAATTAACATTAAAAACATTTAGCAAAAAAGATACTTTTTTATTATGTAACGGACCTAAAAAAGGACTTATGTCTCCCTTTGTTAAAGAAACTTTAAGCGGTCAAGTTTATATGCTTTTAGAAGATACTCAAAATAATAAAAAAATATTTGAAGATATTGGTTCAAGTGCAGGTATAGAATATGGAGGAGACTTTTTGAATGCTATTAAAATAAAATAAACCTGTATAAGTTACAGGCTTATTTTATTTTCAATCAATAATTTCATTAAATTTTCATCTATCATCTCAATATTCACTTGAGTTATATTCTCTAATGCCTTTCGTCTTAATCCTCTTAAGTTTATTTCCATTTTCTTTTGAATAGCTATCTCTTTATCATTATCCCTTATCAATCTTAAAAATTCTTCTAATTTATAAATTTTAAATTTTTCAATTCCCCTATCTTTTGCCATATGCTCTAGTAGTAGTATTAATATATCTTGATAATTATCTTCTTTATTAATATTTAAGTATCTAGCTATATTAGGTATTATGTACTCAAGTAACATTCTTTTGGCAGGTATATTCTCAAATCCCATGGTTCTCCCTATATCAAAAATCATATCATCTGGTATTTCTAATAATTTAGAAAAAATTATATCATCATCAATAGGCTCTATATAATACTCTCTTCCTCTTAAATTCCTTAAAACTTTCAAAGTATCATAATATCCTAGTTTTATGTTTCTATGTGCCAACTCTTTTGTAAAAATAAAAGTTCCACCAAGATCCATTGATGGCTGAATCTCAATTAAATTAAATTCATCATTGATGTGTTTCAATTTTTTATTCGTCATAAGTCTTATAGCTATTATTTCATCATACCCCTTACTAGCTAAAAGTCCCACAGGACAGTTATCATACATACCACCATCTAAGTATGTTTTTCCATCTAACTGCTTCATTTTAAGACCTGGATATCTAGCACTGGCCATTATATATTCTTTTAATTTTCCACATGGAATATCTTCCTTAAATATCTCTATAGGATTTATAGGCCCCAATTCTATAGTCACAAGTCCAAAATCAATGTTACTATTTCTTAATTTCTCTTCATCTATTAAATCATCTACTATTTTTCTTAAATTATCTGTATCGATCCCTCTATTTAAAATTATTTTTTTTGCTTCGCTGGAAAAATAAGATATGGTTTTTCTATCTAAATTTTTATTTAATATATTTTCCATATGTCTATTTTCAATATCAAATAGTTGCTCTGGACTTATATTAATCCATAAATCAAAACATTTCTCAAAATCGCCTTGAACAAACATTGCTGAATTAAAAGCACCTATAGATGTCCCTACCATTCCATCTATTTCATAACCTTCTTCTAATAGAGCTTTTATTGCTCCAACATGAAATGCTCCCTTAGCTCCTCCACCTTCTAAAGCTACACCTAACATAATTATCTCCCCTTATTAGTTAAATTATTTTATAAGTAATAAGTCATATCTTAATTTATATTATATTACTTTATTAGATTTCAGAGTATTTTTCAATAAAAAAAGAAACTATTTAAATCATAAATAGTTTCTTTTTTATTATTTATTATCAATATATAATAAAATTAACTTATTTTCCTCAATACTCTTTTTAACATCTATTACTCTTTGGTTTGATGATCCCCTCAGCGTAAGAGATAGGTTTTTTTTATCCTGTTCAAACTTTCCATCTACTAAAATATCCACATACTTAAAAATTTCTTTTTGGATTTCATTAAATTCTTCAACTACATATCCTGTCCATAAATATATTTTTCTATCTGAATACTTTTCTTTAAATATTTTACTAAGATTAATAACCCCTTGAATATTTTCAGGACAAAGAGGTTCTCCTCCTAGAATAGACAAATCTCTTTTAATATTATGCTTATTAATATTATCTAAGATATAAGATAAATCATCTTCAGTAAATTCTCTTCCCTCTTCAAAACTCCATGTTTCACCATTAAAGCATCCCTTACAGCGATGAGGACATCCTTGGGTCCAAATAGACATTGTTATTCCGAATCCATTAGCTATATCATTATCTTTAATTCTATTAATTTTCATATTAATACTCCTTTTAGTATACTGAAAGTTGTAAACAAAATTGTTTTACCTTTTTTTCTCAAATGGCATCATACAACACATAGCTCCTTCTGGGCATGGTCCAAATTGACAGCTAGCTCCTAAAGATTTTGCTAATAAAGGGCTTACTTTTTCTACTTCTTTTAGCATAGTCCATGCTAAATTAAATATCTCTTCTTGCGCCCTTCTACAGCATCTGTGATGACAGAAATTGATTAAAGATCTCAAGTTCATTGTACATATTATTTTTGTCTCGCATGCATTAGGGAATATATATCTAGCATTTTCTATAGCTTTCTTTTCTAAAGTTGAACATAATTTCTTGTATGATTCTCTTAATACTTCAACGAATTTATCACTGTCTTTGTTCTCTTTTTTCCAATATTCAAATTCATTTTTATCTATATTACATTTTTTTAATTGAATATCTACAAGCTTTCCATATTTATCTTCATCATATATATAATCATACATTAGTTTATCAACTATTTCATCATATAATCTTTGAGTATCTTCCATATGATTTTTATAACTTTCAATTAATATTGGATTATTTTTTATATCTTGAGGTATAACATATTCAAACTGTACTTCTTTTACATATCTTTGAGATTGTTGGCTATAAGAAGCTATTCTATGTCTTACTAGCTGATGAGTTAAACTTCTTGACACACCTTCTATTCCGAAAGTAAAGCTTGTATGTTCTAATACACTTCCATGTCCAATAGAAGTTATCATATTTACAAATTTTTCTATACCTTCCTCTGTTTGTTTTTCCATTAAATCATCTATATTAGATGGTGAATAACATAGTTTACCAGCTGTAGCTATAACTAACTCTGGGTTCATAGTATGTGATATAAGTTTTACTTTTAATGTAGTCTCCATTTTTATCTACTCTCCTTTTTTTCCGCAATCTCTATAGTTTGTTCAATTAATTCAAGGACTGTCATTTGACCTACTCCATTTGGAACAGGAGTTAAATTACACTGTTTTTCATTTATTAAAATTTCATAATCACTTTTTGCCACATCCCCACACATTTTCCCTTCTTCATTAAAGTTAATAGATACATCAACTATGGTAGTGTTAGGAGAAAAGTCTTCTGCATTCAAGAAGTTAGCTCTTCCAACTGCACTAATAACTATATCTGACATTAGTATTTTTTCCTTTAGTTTTTTCGTTTTACTATGAGCTATTGTTACAGTTGCATCTTCTTTTAAAAATAATTGAGCTAATGGCTTTCCTACTATGTTAGAACGATTTATTATTAATACATCTTTACCTTCAATATCTATGCTAAATTCTTTTAATAAGGTAATTATTCCCCTTGGAGTACATGCTACATTACCTTCTAATCCAAGAGATAATTTCCCCATATTTCCTATAGTAAATCCATCTACGTCTTTTTCATCCTTAATAAGATTTGTTAAGTAATCTTCGTCTAAATGCTTTGGTATAGGAAGTTGTAATAGTACACCTGTTACATTTTCATCCTTATTTAAATCAAGAATTATTTTTTCTACTGACTCTTGTTCAACATCTTCTTGTAAGTGAATTATTTTAGATTGTATTCCTACTTCTTCACATTTTCTTATTTTGTTTGAAACATATTTCTCACTTGCGTAGTCTTCTCCAACCCTTATTATTACTAAAGAAGGTTTCATTCTTAATTTGTTTACTCTTACTCTTAATTCATCTATTTTTTTTGCTACCAATTGTCTTGCATCTAGTAATATCATTCTTATCCTTCTTTCTAAATTTATTTTATATGTATACTAGAAAAGGTGCATATGCACCTTTCTTTTATAAGTGTAATACTCTTTGTCCAATTTCTTGAGTACGTCCTTTACCCCACATATTCGAACCTATATATCCACAAGTTCTTCTCATTACTTGCATTTCATCTTTATCTTTATTTCCACAGTTTGGACAGTACCATTCTAAATTATCGTCAAGTTTTATTTCTCCTGTATAGTCACACTTAAAACAAACATCTGGCTTTGTGTTTATTTCAGCGTATTGAATATTATGATAAATATAGTTAATTATCTGCTCAACTGCCTCTAAGTTTTTACTCATATCAGGAACTTCAACATAACTTATACATCCACCTAAACTTATATCATGGAACTGGCTTTCAAACTTTAACTTAGAAAAAGCATCTATTTCTTCCGATACATGAACATGGTATGAATTTGTATAATACATTCTATCTGTTACATTTGGTATTTCTCCAAACTTTTGTTTATCTATCCTACAGAATCTAGAAGTTAAACTTTCACCTGGAGTACCATATAGTCCAAATCCAAGACCTGTTTCTTTTTTCCATTGACTACACTTGTCATTTAAGTAATTCATTACCTTAAGTGCAAATTCCTCACCTTCTTTAGTAGTATGAGATACTCCTAACATAGCTTGAGTCATTTCATAAATTCCTACATAACCTAGAGAAAGAGTTGAATATCCATTTTCAAGTAATGAGTCAATCTTTTCACCTTTTTTAAGTCTAGATATCCCTCCATGTTGCCAGTGTATTGGAGAAATATCAGAAGTAGTTCCTTTTAATAAATTATGTCTAACCATTAATGCTTCTCTACAAAGTTCTAACCTTTCGTCTAGTATTTTCCAGAATTTGTCCATATCTTTATCTGCTGTCAAAGCAACTTGTACTAAATTTAAAGAAATTACACCTTGATTGAATCTACCATACCATTTATAATTTCCATTTTCATCTTTCCAGTTACTTAAATGAGATCTACATCCCATTGGTGGGAATGTTTCTCCATCATAGTTTTTTCTCATCATCTTAGCACTTTGATAATCTGGAACTAATCTTTTAGTATTACATTTTGCCGCTAATTTAGTAATATAATCATATTTTCCACCTTCTAGGCAATTATGCTCATCTAATAAATAAACTAACTTAGGGAATTCTTCTCCTATAGTCTGTCCTTTATAGTTTTTCATCCCCTCTAGTCTTTGTAGTATCATTTCTTCACATATTAAGGCCATCTCTCTCTCATACTCATGACCTTCTTCTATTTCAAGATATATTGTTGAGAATGGTGATTGTCCATTACTTGTGTGAAGAGTTGATAATTGATATCTTATTGTTTGTATCCCTGATTTTAACTCTTCCATCATTCTTTCTTCTGCTAATTCTTTAGCCATTTCTAAAGAATATTTTTGTTTATATCTATTTAAATACTTATCATAAGATACTCTTAAAAATGGAGCTATATGTCTTATAGTAATCGTATTTCCCCCATATTGCCCACTTGCTATTTGAGCTATAATTTGAGTTATTATAGTACAAACTGTTCCAAAAGATTTCGGTGATTCAACCAATTTATTATTAATTACTGTACCATTAGTTAACATATCTTCTAAATTTATCAACATACAGTTATGTATTGGTTGCATAGCATAATCCATATCATGATAATGAAGTACACCTTCATCATGAGCATGAACTATATGAGCAGGTATTAATTTTCTCCTAGACATATCCTTAGATACCTCTCCTGCAACTAAATCTCTTTGAGTTGATGCTAACATTCCATTTTTATTAGAATTTTCATTTAACACATCTTCATTACTTTTATCTAACAATCCTAATATACTGTCATCCGTAGTATTAATTTCTCTTTTAAAAGATTGTACCGCTCTATATCCTTCATAGGCCTTAGCTGTTAACTTTTGTTTGTAATCAATTAATTTTGTATATACCATTTCTTCAACTTTATATACAGTTGGAGTTGTAGTATCATTTGTATATGTATCCTCTATTTCTATAGCTATCTCTTTAGCTATTTCTGGTATATAAACTCCACTTCCGTATTTCATAGCTTTTATTATAGCATTTTCTATCTTTTCTTTATTAAATTCTACTATATTCCCATCTCTTTTTATTATATTTAGCTTCTTATTCATAAGTATCTCCTTTTATAAAACACTATTTTATCAAAGCCTAAAAGATTAATTTTTTTCAAATATTTTTGATTAAATCTATTGACTTTGTAGAAGTTTTCATATCTTCTTTTTCACGTACAAAACACTATATATAGTGAACACCTGTATATTCTATACCACATATAGTGCTTAATCAAGTGATTTTTTGAATTTCAAAAAACTTTATTTTTGTCAATAGTTGATGGTAAATTTATGAATAGCTACAACATAGGTATACTAATACATTGATTTTTTTTTACATAAATTTACAAGTTTATGTGAGAAAAATAAAAATATAAGTGGAAACAAAAAAAGAAATATGAAAATTTTTAATTATGATTTTTTTCATATTTCTATTAAATAAATTTTATTTTTTTAATACGATTTCTATTTTGTCTATTTTAGGTTCTAATTTTATACATTGAACTTTTGCCTTCTCAAACATATATTTTGATGCTTTTGTAGAATCACTATCAGCATATTTATCATCTATATAATATACTTTTTTTATGCCTGATTGGATAATATTTCTTGCACAGTCATGACAGGGGAATAAATTCACATAAATACTACAACCTTCTAAACACTTCCCTCTCGCATTTAATATGGCATTTTGTTCTGCATGAACTACATATGGATATTTAGTTTCTAAAAACTCGCCTTCTCTTTCCCAAGGAAAATCTTCATCACTACAACCATTAATAAATCCATTATATCCTATAGATACGATCCTATTATTTTTATCTACTATACAAGCACCCACTTGAGTAGATGGATCTTTACTTCTCATTCCTGATAATAAAGATATTCCCATAAAATAATCATCCCATGAAATATAATCTGTTCTTTTCATATTTCCTCCTCTAAATAATTATCGTTTTGTTAACTTATTTATATTTGAATCTCGACCCCGATAGGGTTTACAATAGTTTCACAAAAAAACATATTCCCCCTATAGAAAGGAGTCGAGAAAATTGAAACCTACGGTTAAATG
>NZ_JACRYU010000007.1 GCF_014333445.1 Terrisporobacter mayombei
GTGATTATTTAAATGTATTTACTATAATAATATTATAAGTTATAGAAATTTGTAAACTAGTAATATCAATATGTTTAATAGATAAATTACTGATTTTATATAAAACCTATATGTATACTAATAGTTGAAGTAGGAAGAACAGGAAATATAACTCCAACTGCTGTTTTAGAACCTGTAAGATTAGCAGGAACAACTGTAAGTAGAGCAACTCTTCATAATCAAGACTATATAAAAGAAAAAGATATAAAAATAAATGACATGGTTGTAGTACAAAAAGCTGGTGATATCATACCTCAAGTAGTGGAAGTTGATAAGGAAGCTAGAACTGGTAATGAAGTTGATTTCAAAATGCCTGAAATATGTCCAGTTTGTGGTGAACCAACAGTTAGATTAGAGGGAGAAGCAGCAGTGAAGTGTATCAATATATCTTGTCCAGCACAAATTAGAAGAGGAATAATACACTTTGTTTCAAGGGATGCTATGAATATAGATGGTCTTGGAGAATCTATAATAACTTTATTACTAGATAAGAAATTAATAAAAGATATCTCTGATTTATACTACATCAAAAAAGAAGATCTAGTAGGATTAGAAAGAATGGGTGAAAAATCAGCAACTAATCTTATAAATGCTATAGAAAAGTCTAAGTCAAATGATTTATATAGGCTTATAAATGGACTTGGAATAAAACATATAGGTGTTAAAGGAGCTAAGATTATAGCTAATGAATTTAAGGATTTAGATGTAATAATGAACTTAAACTCTAATGAGTTAGTTAATTTAGAGGAATTTGGTGAAACTATGGCAGATAGTGTTGTTGAGTTCTTTAGAGAAGAAAAAAATATAGCAGTAATAGAGAAATTAAAAAATGCAGGTGTAAATACTAAGATAATTGACAATGATAATGAAGAAACTATAAAAATATTTGATAAAATGAAAATAGTTTTAACTGGAACACTTCCAACTATGAAGAGAAATGATGCTAAGGATATAATTGAAAAATTAGGTGGAAAATCAACTTCAAGTGTAAGTAAGTCTACATCATTTGTTTTAGCTGGTGAAGAAGCTGGTTCTAAGTTAACGAAAGCAAATGAATTAGGTGTCAAAGTTATAGATGAAGAGAAGTTTATGGAAATAATTAAATTGTCATCTAAAGAGGAAGTTTTAGATAGTTTATAATATGCAATAAATAGAAGTAATGATGTTTATATAAATGAGTTATTATTTTGTAGTAAATTAAAATGAATAGTGCTAAAATTATAACAGTGAATAAGTTAGAATAAGTATTTTAGAAATTAGAGTTTAAAAATATTACTATAAGATTCTAATGAAGAGAAGAAGGCAAGTTTGTAATTTGCAAGAAAGGAAAAATAATGATTAGAATTGATGGGAGAAAATTTGATCAAATAAGAGACGTTAAAATAACAAGAAACTTTACTAAGTATGCAGAAGGTTCTGTTTTAATAGAAATGGGAGAAACTAAAGTTGTCTGCACGGCTTCAATAGAAGAAAAAGTACCTCCGTTTCTAAGAAATACGGGAACAGGATGGATAAACGCAGAATACTCAATGTTACCTAGATCTACTCAACAAAGAAAAGTCAGAGATTCAGCAAAAGGAAAAATCGACGGTAGAAGTCAAGAGATACAAAGGTTAATAGGAAGAGCTATAAGATCTGTTGTAGATTTAAACAAACTTGGAGAAAGAACTATTTGGGTAGATTGTGATGTTATTCAAGCTGATGGCGGTACTAGAACAGCATCAATAACAGGTGCTTTTGTAGCTGTAGCAGAAGCTATTTATAAATTACATAAAGATGGTTTAATAAAAAAGATGCCTATACAAAATTTTGTTTCAGCTATAAGTGTAGGTATAGTTGATAATGAATGCTTACTTGATATTTGCTATGAAGAGGATTCTAATGCTCAAGTTGATATGAATATAATAATGACTGATAGATGTGAGTTTGTAGAAGTTCAAGGGACTGGAGAAGAAAGACCGTTTTCTAGAAAAGATTTAAATAAATTATTAGAATTAGGTGAAAAAGGGAATAAAGAACTTATAAGAATACAAAGGGCAGCTTTAGGAGAAATTGCTGATGAGATATTAGGTATGGATTACGGTAATGATATAGTAATATCTACAGGTAATGCTCATAAGTTAGAGGAAATAGGAAGCATATTAAAAGATTTAGATTATAATATACATTCTTTAAAAGATGTAAATCTAGATGGATTAGAAATAGAGGAAAATGGTAAAACATTTGAACATAATGCATTAATAAAAGCAAGGGAAGTTGCTAAACTTACTAATATGATAACTATAGCTGATGATTCAGGTATAGAAGTGGACGCATTAGGAAAAAAACCAGGGATATATTCTGCCAGATATGCTGGTGAAAATGCTACAGATAAAGAAAATAGGGATAAATTATTAAAAGCAATGAAGAATGTTCCAGTAAGCAATAGAACTGGTAGATATGTATGCTGTATAGCTGTTGTATTCCCTGATGGTAAAGAATTTGTAGTTAGAGGAACTTGTGAAGGAACTATAGCTTTTGAAGAAAAAGGTAAAAATGGATTTGGATATGATAGTTTGTTTATAGTAGAAAATTATAATAAAACTTTTGCAGAGCTTCCAGTGACTGTGAAAAATGCAATGAGCCATAGAGCTAAAGCTTTACAGCTTATGAAGGAAGAACTTTCAAGAAGAGTTATTAGATAATAGAGGGAAGAGTAATATTATATGAAAATAGGGATAATAAGTGATACTCATGGAAATATGAGCAGTATTGAAAAAGTAGTTCCATACTTAAAAAAAAGTGATTTAATAATTCATGCTGGTGACTGTGTGGATGATGCAGAATATTTACATTATGCGACAGACGTTGAAGTTAAATCAGTTAAAGGAAATTGTGATTTGTATACAAGAAATGAAAGTTATGAGCTAACCTTTAATGCTAATGGTAAAAAAATATTTTTATGCCATGGACATTATTATGATGTGAAATATGGCTTAAATTCTTTACTTAATATGGCAAAGAGGAATAATATTGATATTGTAGTTTTTGGTCATACCCATATTCCTTTATATGAGGTTATAGATAATATAATATTTATAAATCCAGGTAGTACAACTTATCCTAGGGGTGGAAGTGAAAAGTCATTTGGCATACTAACTATAGAAGAAAATATTTCATATAAAAATATAAACATATAAACGAAAAGTGTTGAAATAAAGGCAACACTTGTAAATAAAAAACCTTATATGATATAATTAAAGAGTTACCTATAAATTAGTATAATAATTTATAAAAATCATTACATAAGATATTTAGGAGGATAAAGTTAATGAAAGTAGAACTAATTAAACAAGAAGGCAATAAAGTAAGCTTTAAATTAACTGTAGAAAACGATAAGTTTGAAGCTGCAATAACTAAAGCTTATAATAAAAATAAAGGAAAATATAATATACCTGGATTCAGAAAAGGTAAAGCACCAAGAAAAGTAATAGAAACTCATTATGGAAAAGGTGTATTCTATTCTGATGCTATAGATATAGTATTCCCAGAAGTTTACCCAGCAGCAATAGATGAATTAAATATAGATCCAATCGATATGCCATCAATAGATGTTGAAGAAATAAGTAAAGATAACGGTTTAGTTATATTAGTTGACGTAGAAGTAAAACCTGAATTTGAATTAGGTCAATATAAAGGTGTAGAAGTTGCTAAAGTTGACGATACTGTAAGTGAAGAAGTTATTAATGCTAAATTAGAAGAAATGAGAGAAAAAAATTCTAGATTAGTATCTGTTGAAAGAGCAATAGAAAACGGAGATACTGCTAACATAGACTTCGAAGGATTTGATGGAGAAGTTGCTTTTGAAGGTGGTAAAGGTGAAAACTATAACTTAGTTATAGGATCAGCATCTTTCATACCAGGATTTGAAGAGCAATTAGTTGGTAAAAAAGCTGGAGAAGAAGTAGAAGTAAATGTTACTTTCCCAGAAGAATATCATGCTGCAAACTTAGCAGGAAAACCAGTTGTATTCAAAGTTAAAGTAAATGATGTTAAAGTTAAAGAATTACCAGAATTAAACGATGAATTTGCTCAAGATACTACTGAATTTAATTCATTAGAAGAATTAAGAGCTGATGTTACTGCTAAAGCTCAAGAAGAAGCTAAAACAGCTGCTAACAACGAATTAAGAAACAGCGTTATAGAAAAAGTTGTTGCTAACACAGAAGTTGAAGTTCCAGAAGTTATGGTTAACCATGAAGTAGAAAATCAATTAATGGAATTAAACTATCAATTACAATACCAAGGATTTGGAATGGAGCAATTCTTACAAATGACTGGTAAAACTATGGAAGAATTCAAAGCTGAATTCGTTGCTAACAGAAGAGAAGAAGCTGTAAGAAATGTAAAAACTTCATTAGTTATAGAAGCAATAGCTAAGGCTGAAGATGTTCAAGTTAGCGAAGAAGAAGTTAACGCTGAAATACAAAAAATGGCTGATGCTTACAATATGACTGTTGAGCAAGTTAGAGAAGCTTTAAAAGCTACTGACTTAAAAGACATGGAAGGTCAATTAAAAATAAGAAAAACTATAGATTTATTAGTTGATAGTGCTACAATAGCTTAATTTTTTACAGTAGTCCAAAAGGGCTACTGTAAATTATATATAAAACATTTAGAGGGGGTATGATTTATGGCATTAGTACCTACAGTAGTAGAACAAACGGGAAGAGGCGAAAGAGCCTATGATATATATTCTAGATTACTAAAAGATAGAATAATATTCTTAGCCGATGAAGTAAATGATGTAACTGCCGGACTTGTTGTAGCTCAATTACTTTTTCTAGAAGCTGAAGATCCAGATAAAGACATACATTTATATATAAATTCACCGGGAGGAAGTGTAACAGCAGGTATGGCTATATATGATACTATGCAATACGTTAAGCCAGATGTAAGTACTATATGTATAGGTATGGCTGCGTCTATGGGTGCATTTTTATTAAATGCTGGAGCAAAAGGAAAAAGATATGCTCTACCAAATAGTACAGTAATGATACACCAACCTTTAGGTGGAGCGAAAGGTCAAGCAACAGATATAGAAATACATGCTAAATGGATATTGCAAATTAAAGAAAGATTAAATACTATTCTTTCTGAAAGAACAGGTCAACCATTAGAAAAAGTAAAAGCTGACACAGAACGTGACAACTTTATGAGTGCTATGGAAGCCAAAGAATATGGTCTTATTGATGAAGTAATCAAAGAGCATAGTTAGGAAAGAGGTGCTTGTTATGTCAAAATACGAAGAAAAAAGACAACTGAAATGTTCATTCTGCGGTAAAACTCAAGATCAAGTAAAAAGATTAATTGCAGGACCTAACGTTTATATCTGTGATGAATGTGTAGAACTTTGTGACGAAATCATCCAAGAAGAAATAGAAGAAACTATGGAAGAGGATACTATATCTCTGCCTAAACCAAAAGAGATGATGGAAATATTAAATGATTATGTTATAGGGCAAGAAAGAGCTAAAAAAATATTATCAGTTGCAGTGTATAATCACTATAAGAGAATTTATAGTAAAAAATCTACAACTAAAGATGTAGATATACAAAAGAGTAATATTCTTTTACTAGGACCAACAGGTTCTGGAAAAACATTGCTTGCTCAAACTTTAGCAAAAACATTAAATGTTCCATTTGCAATGGCTGATGCAACTTCTTTAACAGAAGCAGGATACGTTGGAGAAGATGTTGAAAACATACTTTTAAAACTAATCCAAGCAGCTGATTTTGACATAGAAAAAGCAGAGAGAGGCATAATCTATATAGATGAAATAGATAAAATTGCTAGAAAATCTGAAAATCCATCTATCACAAGAGATGTAAGTGGAGAAGGAGTTCAACAAGCTCTATTAAAAATCCTTGAAGGAACAGTTGCTAATGTTCCACCACAAGGAGGAAGAAAACATCCTCATCAAGAGTTCTTAAAAATTGATACAACTAATGTATTATTCATTTTAGGTGGTGCTTTTGATGGTATAGAAAAAATAATTCAAAGACGTGGTACTGAGAAAACAGTAGGATTTGGTGCTAAAATAGAAAGTAAAAATGATTCAGATTTAGGAAAAATCTATGCTAAGGTTCTTCCAGAAGATTTACTTAAATTTGGTATAATACCTGAATTCATAGGTAGAATACCTGTAGTTGCTACATTAGAGTTATTAGATGAAGATGCTTTAATGAGAATATTACAAGAACCAAAGAATGCTTTAGTAAAACAATATAGTAAATTATTTGAATTAGATAATGTTGATTTAGAGTTTGAAGATGATGCTCTAAGGGCTATAGCTAAGAAAGCTATAGACAGAAACACTGGAGCTAGAGGACTTAGAAGTATAGTAGAAGGTGTTATGATGGAGACTATGTATGAGATTCCATCAAGAGAAGACATCAAAAAAGTAATAGTAACTAAGGAATCAGTTGAAGATGAAACGCAACCAATAATGATTCTTAAAGATCAAGAAGAAAGTGCATAATTAATATAAAAAAGGAGCTTATATATTAATAAGCTCCTTTTAATTTTAGTTTTATTATTCTAAATTAATATAAATTAGATAAATATTAACTTATACTAAGAAAATAAATATTTATAAATGAATTATTATTTTATTAATATAGCATAATAAAATTAACTTAATTTATGTATATTAGCTATATTATTTATGTTGAAAATTGACATACATAAATATATAATATAAAAAGCAAAAGAAAATAGCACTTTAAGGAGTGATAATAATGGAACAGAATTATACTAAAATTGAACATGAGTTACCATTGATACCTTTGAGAGGGTTGGCAATATTTCCATATATGATATTAAATTTTGATATAGGGAGAGAAATGTCATTAAAGGCATTAGATCAAGCTATGTTAGAAGATGAATTAGTATTTTTAACATCTCAAAAAGAAGCAGAAGTAGATGATCCTACTACTGAAGATTTTTATCATGTTGGGACAATCTGTAAGGTAAAACAGGTAATAAAATTACCTGGAGAAACAGTTCGTGTATTAGTAGAAGGTATTTCTAGAGGTAAAATAAGAGAAATAGATCAAGAAGAAAAATACTACAAAGCAGTAGTAGAAGAAATTATTTATGATCAAGAAAATGCAGAAGTAGATGTAGAAGTAGAAGCATTTGTAAGAAATGTTTTTGATGCTTTTGAGGAATACATAAATATAGGCAATAGAGTATCGCCTGAAATATTAGTTTCACTTGCTGATATAGAAAATGTTGATAGATTTATTGATACAATAGCAGCAAATATTTTCTTAAAGCCAAATCAAAAACAAGAAATTTTAGAAGAGTTCGATATTCTAAAGAGACTAGAGTTATTATACTCTATTTTATTAGAAGAGATAGATATATTAAAGATAGAAAAGAAAATAACTCTAAGAGTCAAAAAACAAATGAATAAAGTTCAAAAAGAGTATTATCTTAGAGAGCAGCTAAAAGCTATTCAAAAAGAATTAGGAGAATATGAAGATCTAAGTTCCGAAGTTGAAGAATATAGACAAAAACTTAGCAAAATAAAAGCTTCTAAAGAAACTAAAGAAAAGATTTCTAAAGAAATAGATAAATTTGCTAGAACCTCTTCAGCATCTCCAGACTCTTCTGTAAGTAGAACATATTTAGATACAATATTCTCACTACCGTGGAGTAAAGAAACTAGAGATAAGATAGATTTAAAAAAGGCCAAAGAAATATTAGATGAAGAACATTATGGATTAGAAAAAGTAAAAGAAAGAATACTTGAGTATTTAGCAATAAGAAAATTATCTAAGACACTTAAAGGACCTATAATTTGTTTAGTAGGACCTCCAGGTGTTGGTAAGACTTCTATAGCTAGATCTATTGCTACTGCAATGGGTAAAAAATTTGTGAGAATATCTTTAGGTGGAGTTAGAGACGAAGCTGAAATAAGAGGACATAGAAGAACTTATGTAGGATCTATACCAGGTAGAATAATAAATGGTATAAAAGAAGCTCAAACTAAGAATCCAGTATTCTTATTAGATGAAATAGATAAGATGGCAGCAGATTATAAAGGAGATCCATCTTCAGCAATGCTTGAAGTTTTAGATCCAGAACAAAATAAAACATTTGTTGACCATTATTTAGAGGTACCATTTGATTTATCAAAAATACTATTTATAACTACAGCGAATAGCTTAAGCACTATACCAGGTCCATTACTTGATAGAATGGAAATTATAGAAGTATCAGGATATATAGAAGAAGAAAAGTTAAATATAACTGAGAAATACTTACTTCCAAAACAAATAAAAGAACATGGATTAAAACCTGGATTTGTAAAAATAGAAGAGCAAGCAATAAGAGATATAATAAATTACTATACAAGAGAATCTGGTGTTAGAACACTAGAAAGAACCATAGGAAAGATTTGTAGAAAGATTGCTAAAAAATACGTTGAAGATTCATCAATTGAAGGTGTTGTAGTTACTCCAGCTGATTTAGATGAATATCTTGGAAAAGATAAATATCTATATGATTTAGCTGGAACAAAACCTGAGATAGGTCTTGTAACAGGGCTTGCTTGGACATCAGTAGGTGGTGTAACTCTTAATGTAGAAGTAAATGTATTAAAAGGTAAGGGACAAGTTGTATTAACAGGTTCACTTGGTGATGTTATGAAAGAATCTGCTCAAGCAGGAATATCTTATATTAGATCTGTAGCAGATAAATTTAATATACCAGGAGATTTTTATAAAACAGAAGATATTCATATACACTTCCCAGAAGGAGCTACTCCGAAGGATGGTCCATCAGCAGGTATAACTATGGCAACAGCAGTAATTTCTGCTTTGACTAAGATTCCTGTTAGATGTGATGTTGCCATGACTGGAGAGATAACACTAAGAGGTAGAGTGTTAATAGTAGGTGGAGTAAAAGAAAAGGTACTTGCAGCTCATAGGGCAGGTATTAAGAAGGTTTTAATACCAAGAGAATGTGAACCGCAGTTAGAGGAAATACCTGAAAATGTAAAAGAAAAACTAGAAATTGTTTTAGTTGATCATATGGATCAAGTTTTAGAACATGCTTTAGTAAAAGATGGTGAAAAAAATGAAAATTAGAAGTTCAGAAATAGTAGTAAGTGCAATAAATAAAAATCAATATCCTATAGAAGGATTACCAGAAATAGCTTTAGTTGGAAGATCAAATGTTGGAAAATCTTCTGCTACGAATGCTTTATTAAATAGAAGGAATTTTGCAAGAACTAGTCAAACTCCTGGTAAGACTAGAACAATAAATTTCTATTTAATAAATAATGAATTTTATTTTGTAGATCTTCCTGGTTATGGTTATGCTAAGGTTTCAAAATCAGAAAAAGATAAATGGGGAGTTATCATGGAAAGATATTTACAAGATAGACAAGAATTATGTGCTATTTTCTTACTTGTAGATATAAGACATGAGCCTACAAATGATGATGTTATGATGTATGAATGGATTAAGCACTTCGGATATGACTGTGTTGTTATAGCAACTAAAGCAGACAAAATATCTAGAGGACAATATCAAAAACATATCAGCATAATAAGAAAAAAATTAAACTTAGCTAAAGATGAGAAAGTAATACCTTTATCTTCTTCTAAGAAAACAGGTGTAGAAGATGTATGGAATGAAATAATTGCTCAATATGCTAATCATGGATATGAAATTACAGTCGAATAGAAATCTATATAAGTTGCAATAAAATGACTAAAATCATTTTATTGCAACTTTTTTATTGTAATTATATTATGTCTTATATGATTTTAAATAAATTGATTTTTATCATATATAATAAAAAAATTTACCAATAGTAAAATGAAATATTTACTAATATAGTAACCAAATAAGCACATATTTAATATCTTATTAAGTAGAATATTTTAGGGGGCATGTGTATATGGAAGGTAAAGTAAGAAAATTATTCCCAGGAGCAAATACGTGTAATGGATTTTATTCATATTTTGACTATATATTTCCTGAAGAAATTAATAGAATCTTTTGCTTAAAGGGAGGACCTGGAGTAGGTAAATCATCTTTAATGAAAAAAGTGGCACGTGATTTTGTTGAAAAAGGATATGATGTAGAGGTATTTCCTTGTTCTTCAGACCCAGCATCATTGGATGCAGTCTTAATAAAAAATTTAAAAGTTGTATTGCTAGATGCTACATCACCACATATGATAGATCCTAAGACACCGGGGGCTATAGATGAAATAGTTAATTTAGGTGATTTTTGGAATGTAGAAAATCTACAAAGTAATAAGATTGAAATAGCTCAATGTAATAAAGACATAAGTGCTTGCTTTCAAAGGGCATTTAAGTACTTAAAGTCAGCAGAACCTATATTTTATGATATAGAATTTAAGAACTCTGATGCTATGGATTTTGGGAAAGTTAATAAATTTACGGAAGAATTTATTGAAGAATTATTAGAAGGTATTGAAAACAGTGAAAAGATTTCAAAACCAAGACATTTATTTGGAACCGCTATTACACCAATAGGTCATATTGATTATGCAGATAGCTTACTACAAGATATGAAAAAGATTTATTATTTAGATGGAAAGATAGGGTATGGAAAAACTACATTCTTGAAGAGAGTATATGAAAGAGCTGTTTTAAAAGGTCTAAAAGTTGAAGTATTTCATTATCCTTTAATACCAAGCAAGATAGAAAGCATCATATTAAATGATTTAGGAATAGCTATAACTACAAGTTCATTATTTAAGGAAGAAGAGACAATAAATTTAGGTCAGTTTATAAATGATGAAAAATTAAGTAAAAATAAAGAAGAGCTAGATATGGATGAAAAAGTATTAGATGAGTTAATAAATTATGCAATATCTAACTTAAAAAAGGCAAAATCTAATCATGATGTAATAGAAGATTACTATATTCCTAATATGGATTTTGAGAAAATAAATGAACTAAAAGATAAATTAATAGAACGTATTTTAAAATATTAAGATAAATAATAAATAATTTTATAAAAGCTATGAATTTTTAATAAAAGAACTGTCATTAAAAATTCATAGCTTTTATTTTGTGGTAAAAATAGGTAATTATATTTGTATAAAAAAATTTTAAGTGTTGATAATCATAATAGATGTTTAGAAAAGGTATTAGGGGGTGATTAAAATGGTATCATCAGAAAAAGATTTATCATTATTAGTACCAGAAAAATTAGCTAGGAAATATAATTTATTTCCTATTGAGGAAACAGATAATTCTCTAGTTGTAGGAATAGAAAAGAATAATATTTATGCATTACAAGATTTAAAATTAGTTACTGGGAAGAATATTATTTTTAGAGAATTACCTAAAGAAGAAATAAACGAAAAAATTGAAATATTCTATGGAAATTTCATTGATATAAATGAAGATTATTCGAATTACTTATTTCAGGATATTTTAGAG
The DNA here is from genome assembly GCF_014333445.1 of Terrisporobacter mayombei. Taxonomy (GTDB): domain Bacteria; phylum Bacillota; class Clostridia; order Peptostreptococcales; family Peptostreptococcaceae; genus Terrisporobacter; species Terrisporobacter mayombei_A. Next base: position 11,515 of record NZ_JACRYU010000007.1, read on the forward strand.
AAAGCTATATATGAAAATGCTAGCGATATACACATAGAACCCTTTAGTGATTTATTTAAAATTAGAATCAGAGTAGATGGAAAGATGAAAGAAGTTTCTAGTTTAATATTAGATTTATATGCTTCTCTTGCATCTGTTATTAAATACAAAGCTAATATGGATATTACAGAAAAAAGGCTACCTCAAGATGGAAGAATTGATTTGAAGATAAAAGATGTAGTAGTAGATATAAGGATATCTACTGTTCCAACTGTACATGGAGAAAAGATAGTATTAAGACTTTTAAGAAGAGATTCATTTTTGAAAACAAAAAAAGAATTAGGATTTACGGAAGTTGCTATAAATAAAATTGACGAAATTATAAATAAAAAAACAGGAATATTACTTGTAACAGGCCCCACAGGAAGTGGAAAAACAACAACAGTATATTCCATATTAAAAGAACTTAAAGATGATAGTAAAAATATCATGACGATAGAAGATCCTATTGAATATAAAATTGAAGGAATCAATCAAATACAAGTTAATAATAAAGTTGGCTTGACTTTCGAAAAAGGGTTGAAAGCAATACTTAGACAAGACCCAGATATAATAATGGTTGGAGAAATTAGAGATGTAGAAACAGCAAAAACAGCTGTAAGAGCAGCTATAACAGGACATTTAGTTATTAGCACTTTACATACTAATGATGCCATATCGTCAATTGCTAGATTAATAGATATGGAAATACCAGTATATTTATTAAATGCATCTTTAATAGGAGTAATATCTCAACGGTTAGTTAGAAAGGTATGCACAGACTGTAGTAATGAAATAACTATTACACAGGATGAAAATAAATCTATAGATACAGCAATACCAATAGGTTGTGATCAATGTAATGGTATAGGATACAGTGGAAGAACTGCTGTATATGAAATATTGCAAATAGATGATGAAATAAGACAAGCAGTACAAAGTAATAAAGGGTCAAATAAAATAAAAGATATTGCTATAAAGAATGGAATGATTACATTTGATGATAGCTATACAAGGCTTATAAAAGAAAAAATAACTACATTAGAAGAATGTATCATAAATAAAGAAATACTTTATTAGGAGAAGATTATATTGTACAAATGTATTATTTATGAAGAAAATAAGAGGAAGACTCTACATTTAGATATGGATACAGAAGATGAGATTTTTACGTATGCATATAAAAATAATATTCAAATAGTAGATATAAAAGAAAAACAAAGTTTATTAAAAAAAGGAAAACTAAAAGATCAAGATCTAAAGATATTTTCAAAACAAATGAATATTTTACTGAAATCAGGATGCGATATATCGACAATTTTAAAAATACTCATAGATCAGTCCAATAATAAGCTAAGAAAAGTGCTTAAAAGTTTGCTTAATAATATTGAAAAAGGTAACTCAATTACTGAATCATTTGAACAAACTAAGGCCTTTCCTCAATTTTATATAAGTATGATAAGAGCAGGTGAAATTAGTGGTAATTTGGATGATGTCATGGACAAGTTATCATCTTATTATGATAAGGAGAGTAAGTTAAAGAGTAAAATTATTAGTATTTTGATTTACCCTATTATTTTATTAATCACAATGTTAGTTTCATTTCTATTTATATTAATATTTTTAATCCCAAACTTTGAAAATATATATGCAGATAATAATATATCAACACCATTAATTACTCGGATATTAATATTTTTTTCTTATTTAGTTAGAAATCATTTTCTACTAATAGTAGTAACTATGTCCTTTATCATATTAAGTTTATTCTATTTAAAGAAAAGAAGCAAAAAGGTAAATGATATATTTGACAAAATTATATTTCGAATACCTGTTATTAAAACTTACAGTACTCTGTTTATAGTTAATAAATTTATAAAAGCATTATCAATTTTGATATGGAGTGGGGTTCAAATTGTAGAAGCTATAGAGATATCATCAGAGGTTATAAGTAATAAATATATTTATAAAAAAATATCTAATGCCAATGATTTGATAAAGAAAGGAAATAAAATAGGTTATTCTTTAAAAGGAATTGATGAATTACCTCCATTATTTATATCTATGATATCTGTAGGTGAAGAAGGAGGGAAGTTGGATTCTATATTAGTCACACTTAGTAAATATTATGAAAATGAACTTGATTCAAGACTGGAATTTGGTACTAAATATTTTGAAACATTTATTACTTTGTTAATAGGTGTTGTAGTGGGTGTAACCGTGATTGCTATGATGGTTCCTATGTTTGATGCAGTCACATCAATATAAAAGGAGGTAATGAATATGTTTTTATTAAACCTGAAGGCTAAAAAAAGGAGAGGGTTTACGCTGATTGAAATGGTAATTGTTATAACCATAATTGGTATTTTATCAACGATAGCAGTAACTAAATATTCAAAAGTACAAAATACAGCAAATGAAAAAGCTGATTATGCGACTGCTTCCAATTTAGCTACAGCAGCGATGATATCTATAAGTGATGGTAAAACATCTGTAGATACCAGTAGTTTAAAATCTAATGGATATATAGAATTCATACCTAATCCAAAATCTGTAACAGGAAGCTTCGATATAAGTGTAGATGCAAAAACTGGATCTATTACAGTTAGTGCTGGTGGACAAACATTTTATCCTAATACAAAGTAATGAAATAATTTAAGTAATTATAGATAATATAGTGAAAGATATTTATAATATGAAAGTTTAGAGGTGATTTTAATTAAAAAGTATATTGTAGTAAATATAAATAATGAATTCACTGAAATAATATTACTATCAAGAAGAAATCATAGATTTCAGATGGAAAATAAAGTTATATGCGAAATATCACTTATGAGCTTCAATTCGAAAATAAATGAGCATTTTACTGAGACAATATTAAATAGTATAAAAGATGAATTTATAATTGATAGATTTGTCAAAGGAATATATTTTAATATACAAAATGATCAAATTATTATTAGAAATATAGAAAATATAAAAACGAAAAAACATAATGAGATAATTAATCTGATAAAGTTTGAAATAAATAAGTATATGCCTATAGACTTACAAGAATATAAAATAAGATACAAAATAATTAAAAAAAATAATGAGGAAATATTACAGAGCATATTATTTCCAAGGAAATTTGTTGATATATGTAATGAATTAAGTGAAAAGTCAAAAATAAAAAAGAAATATTTGAACATTAATTTTGATATTTTGCAGAAACTAATAATCTCCAATTTAATTGACATAAGTAAAAATTCAGATGACTTAAATACAATAGTTATTGAAAATAGATTAGATGATTTGATTGTAAATTTAATTTTTAATAACCAGATTCTAGAATCTTATATATTAGCTAAAAATGATAGAAACAAAGATTTATTGACTGACTTAATAAGTGATAATTATCAAACATATTATTATGGAATTACAGATGATTATATTAAAAGTTTTAATATTGAGAAGTTGAAGATAAAACCTAAATTACAATTATACGATAAAGATAATTTAGAGGAAAATATAAATTATATAGGCGCATTGGGGATGATTATTTAAATGAAAAATATAAATGCTATAAATTTTTTAGAAGAAGATAAAACAGATGAAAAACTTTTTAAATACATACTATCCATGCTAATATGCGTATTCATTTTTGAAGTGTATATTGGATTAAAGTCTATAAACAATTTACAACATGATATTGAGGAAACTAAATTAGCTATTCAGCAAGAAGTTATTGAAAAAGATAAAGTTACTAATCAGAAAAGTACTTTAATTAAAGATACAAATAAAATATATGAGCTATTAGGATTTTCAAATATTAAAAAGTTATACATTGAAAATGAAAAAGTTTATATAGAAGGAAACTGTGAAGAATTGAATGTGCTAGATGATTTAAAAGATATAGAAGGTATAAAAAATTTATCGATAAGCAGCTTGGAGAAACATGATAAAGGATATTCTTTTAAAGCTGTTTATGAAATAGGAGGTTCACGATAGTCTTGAATAAGAGCAAAGAAATTAAAAAGATAATTATTTCTGTATGTTTATTTATATTGGTTAGTGTAATTATTTTATATCCTATGAGAACTAAAATTGACGCATTAGAACAAGAAAAAATAAAACTTACAGAAGTTGATAATTCAGAATATAAAGGTGATTGTAGTGACGATGATATGGATTACAGTGATGATATAGTAATAAAAATAATAGAGAAAATTGATCCAAGTATAGACATTAAATTTGTCAATAAGTTTGATGTAGTTGAGGACAATAAATCTTACTATAGAATTGAATTAAGTATGTCAGGAAATTTAGATAAAATCAAAAATATAGAGAATATTTTAAATAAAATGAATTTGAATTACAATATTGAGAATATGGAAATAAAAAATCCATCTAATGAAAAAGGAGATAAAGAAAAATATGTTGACTGTACGATGACGTTTAAAGTCATATAAAGGCACAATGTCAATAAAATATTAATGAATTAGGGATTTTTGATAGAAAATAAAAGAAATCGTAGTACGATAGTTAAGAAATTTAAAAGGATAATAGTCTATTTTCTAGAAAAATATTATTTAGAGTATGGAATAAAGAAGAAAATATATGTATAAGAAATAATAAAATGAAATAAAGATTAATATAGCGTATAAAGAAAAATAATAGTAGAGAATTAGGTAGAAAATCCGTGCTTAAAAAATTCAAAGGAGTGAATATAACTTGATAGGTAGAAATGAACTGTGTCCTTGCGGTAGTGGTAAAAAGTATAAAAAATGTTGTTTACAAAAGAATAAATTAATTGAGGTTACAAAAAATAAAAAGTTGTATGCTAAAGGACTGTATGAAAATATAGAGCATAAAATAAATGAGTATGCGAGAAAAGAGATATTTACCAAGGAAATGAATAGATGTAAAGATGAATTCTATATTTCAAATGATATAAACTTTAAAATAGATAAATTATTTAATACATATTTCATACATGACTTCATAACATCAAATAATAATAGATTAATTAATTTATTTATTGAAGAAAATCAATTTACATTAAATAAAATTCAAAAGAATGTGTTACAAGGAATAGTTAAATCTTATATTGGTTTATTTAGTATTGAACAAGTAGGTATAACAAAATCAATAATTAGAGATTGTTTTACTCATGAAGACATCATCATCGAGGATATAGATTTATTTAACAACTTTAAATCTGGTGAAAATATAATAGCTAGAGTAGTAAATATACAAGGGATGACTATATTAGTAGATTACTGTATAGGATTATCTGATAAAAACTTATATGTAATAGTTGATAATATTAAATCTATTTATAAAGAACAGGGCAAAGGTTTTAAAACTATAAAAGAATTTTTAATAAATAATAGTAATTTGATATATCAATTTACACAACAAATATTATTAAATGATGCATCATATATAGTTAGGCCTTTAAATATTAATAATGAAGTGAAAGATAGAAAAGAAAAGGATTCACAAAAAGAAGATAGTATAGATATATGTGGAATATTGAAAGATAATATAGAAGAGAAATATTTACAAGAAAGTATGGATTTATGGAAATCATTTATTGATGTTCGTAAATCTATAAAAGGTAGCGAAAATGGTTGGGCAGCAGCTATAGAATATTATATTAAAAAGGATGCTGGTGAAACCATAACTCAAGTTGAAATATCTAAGAAATATGAAATTAGTCCTCGTACATTAGGCAAGAGATATAAAGAATTAAGAGCATCTTAGAAAGTTATTGAGAAACATGATTAAATATAAAATTATAAAGAAGAGAAAAATACTATCAAACTAATTATTTGATAGTATTTTTTATTTTTAGTTAAAAAGTTGTAAAAAAAGGTTTTAATATATTAAAAAGATGATAAAATAATACATATACAATAGAGAAAGAGGTAAAAATATGAGTCTTAGTTTAGGAAATGGAATTGCAGTATCAACTAACTTTATAAAATCAAATCCAGCAGTACCAGTATATAATGGAGAGGAAAATCCTAATAACTTATATGCGGTTATTTATCATATAGAAATAGGATACAATGAAGGTAAAGAGCAAAAAGTAAAACAATACATAATAATTGACTATAAAGACTTTGATTTATCTTCAGATAAGAAAAATGAATTATTTGACGTGGCTAAAAAATACTGTGAATTAAAAAATATACCAGAAGGGGATCAGTTAGAAATAACATTATTAGATAATGATGAAGCTGAAGACTTCTTAGAGAAGGTATTTAATAATATGAAAGTTATAAGAGGTCTTATTACTAAAAGAGACTAGAAGTATTTAATGCTAAAAATAAATAATAATCTAACTATGAAATCAAAGGCTTTGGAAGATTCCTAGCTTTTGATTTTTTAATTGTCAAAATATATATTATTTCAGATAAAATAATTTTATGTCTAGAGATTATTTTTAGTGGTAAATATATTAACGTAAATATAAATAACTATATTCAAAGGAGAAAATTATGTTAAGAGTATCGAATATAAAAATTAATATTGATGATGATAAATCTAAAATAGTAAAACAGTTATTAAATAAGTTAAAAATAAAAGAAAGTGAATTAATAAAATATTATATATATAAAGAATCAATAGATGCAAGAAAAAGAGGAAAAATTGATTTTGTATATACTGTTGATGTAGAGGTAAAAAATGAATATAAAATAGCTAAAAAAGGACTAAAAGATGTTGTAGAAGTAAAACAACCTCACTACATTGGAGTTCAATCTGGGGGTTCTAAGATAAATCATAGACCCATAATAGTTGGAAGTGGGCCGGCAGGGTTATTTGCAGCATTAGTATTAGCTCAAAGAGGATATAATCCACTTTTACTTGAAAGAGGGTTAGATGTTGATCAAAGAACGAAAGATATTGATAACTTCTGGCAAAATAGGGTTTTTAAAGTTAATTCAAATGTACAGTTTGGAGAAGGTGGAGCGGGAACTTTCTCAGATGGAAAACTTACAACGAGAATTAAAGATATAAGATGTAGAAAGGTTCTTGAAGAGCTTGTAAACTTTGGTTCTCCAGATGAAATATTATATTCTCATAAGCCTCATGTAGGAACAGATATACTTAAGGATGTTGTGAAAAATATAAGAGAAGAAATTAAAAGACTTGGTGGAGAAGTAAGGTTTAATTCACAAGTTACAGACATAAGGGTTGAAGATGGAAAAATAAAATTAGTTATAGTGAATAATAAAGAGAAAATAGATGCAGAGTGTGTAATATTTGCAGTAGGTCATAGTGCGAGAGATTCTTATGAAATGCTTTATGGTAATGGTGTAAAAATAATTCAAAAACCATTTGCCATAGGGGCTAGAATTGAACATCCTCAAGAATTGATTAATAAATCTCAATATAAAGAATTTTATAATCATCCAAGATTAGGAGCTGCAGATTACAGATTAATAGAGCATACATCAAATGGAAGAACAGCATACTCTTTCTGCATGTGCCCAGGTGGAAGTGTAATAGCATCTGCATCAAATGAATTTGAAGTAGTAACTAACGGTATGAGTGAGCATGCTAGAGATAAAGTAAATGCAAATAGTGGATTCTTAGTTAATGTTGTACCAGAAGATTTTGGTAGCGATCATCCTTTAGCAGGTATAAGATTCCAAGAAAAATATGAAAGATTAGCATACGAGTTAGGTGGTAAAAATTATAATGCTCCTATGCAATTAGTGGGAGATTTCTTAAATGATAGAAGAACAACTGACATAGGAAAAGTACAACCATCTTATCAACCTGGTGTTACAGGCAGTGATTTGAGAGAATGTTTACCAGAGTTTGTTACAAGTTCAATGAAAGAAGCATTGGTAGCACTAGATAGAAAGTTAAATGGATTTTCTATGTATGATGCAGTACTTACAGGTGTTGAGACTAGATCGTCGGCTCCAGTAAGAATAGTAAGAGATGAGAATACACTACAGTCGGTAAGTACACAAAACTTATATCCTTGTGGTGAAGGTGCAGGATACGCAGGTGGAATAGTAACAGCTGCAGTTGATGGCATTAAGTGTGCTGAAAAAATAATAGAAAGATATGCTCCTATTGTTAAATAAATTTAACAATTAAGTATTATTGAAAAAAATTTTTAACAATCATTTATGATATAATGATAATGCATTTAATTATAAATGCATATAAATAGATAAAAATTTTTATCTAAATACAAGATTAAAAAAGAATGACTCAATGAGAAAATGTAACTAAGGAGGAATAAAATTGGAAATCATCATAAGAATTATGGGTGGATTAGGTCTATTCTTATTTGGAATGAACCTTATGGGAGAAGCTCTGGAAAAAGCAGCTGGAAACAAGCTTAAAAAAATAATAGAATTACTTACTAGTAATATATTTATGGGAGTTCTTATAGGTACACTCGTAACAGCTGTTATCCAAAGTTCAAGCGCAACTACAGTAATGGTAGTAGGATTTGTAAATGCTGGTATAATGACTTTACCTCAAGCGGTTGGTGTTATAATGGGGGCTAATATTGGGACAACAGTAACAGCTCAATTAGTATCATTTGATTTAAATGGATTAGCACCTGTAGCATTAGGAATCGGTATAATTCTTTATTTATTTGGAGGAAAAGATAAAACAAAACATATTGCTGAGGTTTTAATAGGATTTGGTATATTATTCACTGGTATGGACTTTATGAAAGAAGCGGTTAAACCATTAGTTGAATATCAAGGATTTACAAATTCATTACTTACTTTTGGTAAATATCCAATATTAGGATTATTATTAGGATTTGGGATAACTGCTATAATTCAAAGTTCAAGTGCATCAATGGGTATGTTAGTTGTATTAGCATCTCAAGGATTAATACCATTACAAGCAGCATTACCAATCTTATATGGACAAAATATAGGTACTTGTATCACATCTTTACTATCAAGTATAGGTGCTAGTATAAATGCTAAGAGAGCGGCGATGATACACTTAATATTTAATATACTTGGAACTATAATATTCCTATTATTCTTGAATAAGATAGTTGTTATGGCTGTGACTACTGCAAATCCAGATAACGTAGCTAGACAGCTTGCTAATGTTCATACTATTTTTAATATAGCATCAACATTAATTTTATTACCATTTAATAAATTGATAATTAAATTAGCTAATAAGTTAGTGCCAGAAGCTCACTCTGAAGATGACGATATGAAAGTTGTTAAATATATAGATGATAGAATAATAGAAACACCATCAATAGCTTTAATAAATGTTCAAAAAGAAACTATTAGAATGGGTGAAAAATCTAAAGAAAGTTTAGATTTATCAATGAAAGGTATAATGGAGAAGTCTGAAAAAGATATATCTAATTGTCTAAAAAAAGAAAAAGTAATAAATGAATTACAAAAGACTATTTTAGATTATTTACTTAAATTATCAAAAGCACCATTAAATGATGAATCTAGAGAAGTAATTGATTCATTATTTAATACTGTAAATGATATAGAAAGAGTTGGCGATCATGCTGAAAATTTAGCAGAATTAGCACAAAATAGTATAGCTAATGATGTTAATTTTTCAGAGCAAGCAAAAAGTGAGTTAAATGATATGTATAATAAAGTTTTATCTACATATACTTATGCTTTAGAATGTATGAGAAATTCTGATGTGGATTTAGCATGTAAAGTAATTAAAATGGAAGAGCAAGTAGATATTATGGAAAAATCATGTAGATTAAATCACATGAGAAGATTAAATAATAATTTATGTAGTATAGATAGTGGTATTATTTATTTTGAAATAATAACTAATTTAGAAAGAATATCTGATCATGCAGTAAATATAGCTCAACAAGTTATATCACAAAGTATACAAAGTAAATAAATAATGTTAACACCTTAAAATATATTGTTTTAAGGTGTTTTTTATTCTAAAACAATATATAAATGTCTTATATTATAAGTATTATGAGAAATTTATATATAAATATGAAAAACAACAATAACTTATTGTTATTTTTATAACGTAAAAAAATACTTTATGTTATAATTTTTAATATAGACAATATAAAAAAAGGGAGTAGTGAAATGAGTAAAGTTAATTTTAACTATAGTAAAGCATTAGGATTTTTTAATGAAGAAGAAGTAAGCGCAGTTCAATCTTATGTTAATGTGGCACATGAGATGTTACATAATAAAACTGGCTTAGGAAATGACTTTTTAGGATGGGTTGATCTTCCTAATGATTATGATAAGGAAGAATTTGATAGAATAAAAAAAGCTGCAGAAAAAATCAAATCAGATTCAGATGTATTAGTTGTAATAGGTATAGGTGGTTCTTATTTAGGGGCAAGGGCTGCTATAGAAAGCTTAGGACATTCATTTAGAAACAGTTTAACTAAAGAAGATAGAAAAGCTCCAGAAATTTATTTTGCAGGAAACAATATAAGTCCAACATACTTAATGGATTTAATAGACATAATAAAAGATAAAGACGTATCTTTAAATATTATATCAAAATCAGGTACTACTACAGAGCCAGCTATAGCATTTAGAGTTCTTAAAGAGTTCTTAGAAAATAAATATGGAAAAGAAGAAGCTAAAAAGAGAATATATGCAACTACTGATGCTAAAAGAGGGGCATTAAAACAATTAGCTACAGAAGAAGGATATGAGACATTTATAATACCAGATGATGTTGGAGGTAGGTTCTCTGTATTAACTGCTGTTGGTTTATTACCTATAGCTGCTGCTGGATTAGATATAGATGCAATGATGAAAGGTGCAAATGATGCTCGTGAAAAATTCTCTACATCTAATTTACAAGAAAACGACTGTTATCAATATGCAGTAGTAAGAAATATATTACATAGAAAAGGTAAAGATATAGAATTATTAGTAAACTATGAACCTAATTTACATTATGTAAGTGAATGGTGGAAACAATTATTCGGAGAAAGTGAAGGAAAAGACCAAAAAGGTATATTCCCTGCTTCAGTAGATTTCTCAACAGATTTACATTCAATGGGACAATATGTTCAAGATGGGAAAAGAATATTATTTGAAACAGTTTTAAATGTGGAATCTCCAAAAAAAGATATAGAGCTAAAAGCTGAAGACAATGATTTAGACGGACTTAACTACTTAAGTGGAAAAACTATGAATTTTGTTAATGAGAAAGCATGCCAAGGCACATTATTAGCGCATACAGATGGACAAGTTCCTAATTTAATTATCAACGTACCAGCATTAGATGAGTATAACTTTGGATATTTAGTATACTTCTTTGAAAAAGCTTGTGGATTAAGTGGATATTTATTAGGAGTTAATCCTTTCAATCAACCAGGAGTTGAAGCATATAAGAAAAATATGTTTGCTCTTTTAGGAAAACCAGGATTTGAAAAAGAAAAAGAAGAACTAGAAAAAAGACTTTAGAAGTTAAGGTTTAATTAAGATTAAAATATTATAATGAAATCATCATAAGAGAACTATAAAACTTATGGTGATTTCTTTTTTTATAGTTTTAAAACAATAAATTAAAATAATAATATGTAAATAGAGATAATTTAAAATTACAGGTTTATTTTGTTAGGAGGAGAAATAATGTCTAGAAAAAAAGGTATAGGGTTAATTGTTATCGTTGCAGTTATATGTTCAATATTGAGTTCATTTTTAACTGTACTTGTATTAAAGAATAATTTAAACTTATCATCTGGGTCAACACAAAATCAGCAGATAAAGATAAATAATGATGGAAAAAGCACAAATGTATATAAAGCAGTTACTGAGAAGGCTATGCCATCTGTTGTAGGTATTACAACTACAGTAATGAGTACAGATAATATGTTTTCTATTCCCACTGAATCAGAAGGTGTTGGAACAGGTATAGTAGTTGATTCTAATGGATATATACTTACTAATTCTCATGTTGTTTCAGATGGTGAAGCAAAAACTGTTAATGTACTATTTAATGATGGTTCAACTGAAAAAGGTGAAGTACATTGGTACGATTCACAATTGGATTTAGCTATAGTTAAAGTCAACAAAACAGGTCTTACTCCAGCAGAATTAGGAGATAGCGATAAAGTTACTACTGGTGATTTGGCTATAGCTATAGGAAACCCTCTTGGATTAGATTTACAAAGAACAGTTACTCAAGGGATAATAAGTGGATTAGATAGAACAATTAAAACATCTCAAGCTACTATGACAGGTCTTATTCAGACTGATGCTAGTATAAACTCTGGTAATAGTGGAGGACCTTTATTAAATGAAAGTGGAGAAGTTATAGGTATAAATACAGCTAAAACTTCTGAAGGTGAGAGTTTAGGATTTGCTATCCCAATAAATCAAGCTAAGTCTATAATAGAGTCAGTAATAAAAAATGGAAGCTATGAAAAAGTTACACTTGGAATAAAAGGATATGATGCATCTACTTATGCATCTTATGCTAAATCTCAAGGGCAACAAATAGCAACTGATGAAGGTGTATTTGTAATCGAGTCAGTTGAAGATTCATCAGCTGAAAAAGCTGGAATTAAACAAGGAGATATAATCGTAAAACTGGGTGATACTAAAGTAACAAGCATGTCTGATTTAACTAAATGTTTGTATGAGTATAAATCAGGAGATTCAACTACTATAGTAGTAAATAGAGATGGATCAGAAAAACAATTAAAAGTTAAATTTTAATATATAATAAAAAAGAGTTATCTCATGATAACTCTTTTTATTGATTTGTAGCATTTTTAGTATTTTCAGATTCATGACCACACGTATTATGTGAAGGACAAGAACTACATGATGAACAAGAACTACATCCACTAGATTTATTTTTTAACTTGTTAAATAATATTAAAGCAGCTGCTAATATAATTGAACCTCCAATTAGATATTCAATTGAAGCTCCACTCCCTATTATTAAGTTAGCAATAGTACTAAATAAGAATGCAGTTACCCAAGCAAGTATAAATTGATAAGAAAGTGAAATCATCATCATTTTATTTCCGTACTCTTTTCTCATTGTAGCAAGGGCAGCTATACATGGAGTGTATAATGCCGAGAATATTAAGAATGCATAAGCAGTTACTCCTGTAAATACTGTAGGTAAAGCTTGATGCAAATCACCAAATAACACTGCCATTGTATTTATAACAATTTCTTTTGCTCCAAGTCCTGTAAGTAATGATACTGATACTCTCCAATCGGTAAATCCTATAGGAGCAAATATAGGCGCTAATAATTTTCCTAGTATTGATAAGAAACTATTGTTCATATCTTCTGTAAATCCGTTGAAGTTAAATGATGATAAGAACCAAATAACTACTGACATTGCAAACATTACAGTTACAACTCTTATTAAAAAGCCTTTAGATTTATTCCAAGTATTTTTTAATAATGAACTTAATGCTGGAATTTTATATTGAGGTAACTCTAAAACAAAAGGTTCTGCTTCTGTTTTATAAACCGTTTTATTTAATACTAAAGCAACTAATATGGCTACAACTATTCCTAATAAATATAAAGAAGTAGTAATTAAAGCTTCATTTTTAGGGAAGAACACCTTTACAAATAAAGCATATATAGGAAGCTTAGCTCCACAAGTCATTAAAGGAGCAATTAATGCAGTTATTCTTCTATCTTTTTCGCTTTCTAAAGTTCTAGTTGCCATTATTGCAGGAGATGAACATCCAAGACCCATGACCATAGGTATAAATGCTTTTCCAGATAGTCCAACTTTATACATTATTTTATCCATTAAAAATGCTGCTCTTGACATATATCCACTATCTTCAAATAAAGATATACCAAAGAATAAAGTAAATATTAATGGGAAGAATGGTAATGTTCCAGCAATTCCACCTAATACACCATCAACAATTAATGATTTAAACCAAGGACTTGAACTAGAAAGCATATCATCAACTGGAACCATAATATAGTTCTCGATAAGTTTACCGAATTCCTCTTGAAGAGGTCCACCTACCCAGTCAAAAGTAAATTTAAATAAAAGTAGTAATATACCTATAAATAATGGATAAGCTAAAATTGGATTTAGGGCAATATCATCTATATAATCACTAATTGATTTTCTATTTTCAAGAGGAGCCTCACTACAATTTGAAATAATAGATTCTAATTTTTCATAAGTTTCAGTTTCGTTTCCAAAATCTATTGAATAGCGAACCATGTCTTTAGAAGATTTCTCTATAATCGATGATATATCTCCTAGGCCGACTTTTTTCTTAGCTATAACAGGTATGATAGTAATATTAAGTTCTTTAGATAATTTTTCGTAGTTTGTTTTGATACCTTTTGAATCAGCCAAATCAACCATATTAGCTAAAACTATTATAGGTTTATTATATTTCATAAGTTGAGTAGTAAGGTATAAATTTCTAACTAAGTTAGAAGCATCAACAACGTTTACTATTACATCAACATCTTCATTTTCTAAATAATTTTTAGAAACTTTTTCTTCGTTTGAAAAAGTATCCATTGCATATATACCAGGCAAGTCTACTATTTTTATATTATTACTTAGATAGCCTTCTTTTTTTTCTATTGTAACACCTGGCCAGTTTCCCACATATTGATTAGAGCCTGTTAATAAGTTAAAGACAGTAGTCTTACCGACATTTGGATTACCAAATAGAGCTACATTAATCAATTAAACCACCTCGTTGTCTTTTAAATATATATTTTTTGCATCAGATTTTCTTAACGCAAGATTTAAACCTCTGAAATTTATTACTATTGGATCTCCTAAAGGAGCAATCTTTTTTATTTCTATTTCTGTATTATTTATGCATCCAAGTGCAAGTAATCTTTTTGCTAATTTTTCATTTCCGTTTATATTATGAATAGTGCCTTTTTCACCAACTTTTAAATCGTAAACAGTCATTATTAACACCCCCTAATGAGTTTCATTATCAAGCAAATTATAGCAATCTGAACTCGAAAAGTCAATTAAGGCAACCAGGTATAAGCATGTCTAATTTTTATGAATATATAAAAAAATTTAAAATATAGAGGTTTTTAAAGATTTATTATACTATTATATTAGATTTAAAAATGGAGTTGAAAATTAATGAAAACTAAAAGGTTAACATTTTTAGGATTAATGGTTGGATATAGTTTAGTATTATATATAATTGAGATATATATACCTAACCCGCTGATAGCTATTTTTCCAGGAGCTAAGTTAGGATTATCCAATATCATTACATTAATTTCTTTACTTATCTTTGGTGTAAAGGATACGTTTATAATATTAACTGTAAGGATTATATTATCTTCGATTTTTGCTGGACCTATGTCATATTTATTATTTAGTATAGGTGGTGCATATTTAAGCTTACTATTTATGTATATATGTAATAGGGTAAAGGGGTTCTCTATTATAGGAGTTAGTATATTAGGCGCTTTAGGTCATAATATAGGACAATTATTAGTGGCGAGTATTATAGTAAAAAATATAAATATGGTAGGATACTTGCCATTTATGCTTATATCATCTTTATTAACAGGGATGTTTGTTGGCTTAATATCAATGTATTGTTATCCTAAAATGATAAATCTTTGTAATGGTTTATTGACAAAGAATAACAATTTTTGATAAAATTAAATAAAATAATGATTGATAGTGGTGATTTTTGTGGAAGAATATGAATTAGAAGCACTAAAAAAAGAAATTGAAGATACAAGGGATCTTATAAATACATATATTGAGTATCCTGATATATTTAAAGATGAGTTAGAAGAGTCAAGTCATAAAATTGATGATTTAATAAATGAATATATAAAGTTAAAGAAATAACCTGCAAAATTGTAGGTTTTTTTTATACTTATTTTAGCATTTTAAATTAGAATAGTGAGTATACTAAAATAGTAATTTAATAGAAATATAAATTATATTTATTCAAAGATTATATTTAAGGTGATTATATGTTTATTTCAAGATTAATACATAGCATAATTATTATACTAATAGCATGTGTATCGCTAAAGATAATACAATTTATATTAAAAAATATATTTAAAATTACTAAATTTGATGAAAGATATGAAGATACACTTTGTAGTGTTCTATGTTCAGTGTCTTATTATATTATATTTGGACTAAGCTTAATATTGATATTAAAAGAATTCAATATTGTAGATGCTACAGAATTTGGTTCATTAGTAACAGGAGCTAGTATAGTAGGTATAGTAGCGGGTGTTGCATCCCAGAGCATACTAAAAGATGTGTTTAATGGATTTTTTATACTATTCGAAAAACAAATTCAAGTTGGGGACTTTATTATTATCAATAATAAATATAAAGGTGTAGTTGAAGAAATAGGAATAAGAAGTACTAGTTTAAGGGACTGGGATTTAAAAAGGATTACAGTTCCTAATGGTGTGATAAATAGTATAGAAAACTATAGCAAAGACATTATGAGGGTAGTTGTGCATGTGAGGGTATCTTATGAAGAGGATCCTTTAAAGGTGATGGATGCATTAGAAGAAGTGTGTGAAATAATGAATGAAAAATTTGAAGATTATTTAAACCATAATTTCGCTAAAAGATCAGGATTCAAAGTATATGGAATAACAGATATTGAAAAAATATCTATTGGTGCTAAATACACTATTACAGGTGTTGTTAAAGCCAATGTATACTTTAAGGCCTTGAAAGAAGCTAAGTTACAGATTTTAATTGTATTTAAGAAAAATAATATTAAAATTGGATACCCTACAAATATTAATATTATAGGCAACGAAGATAATATACAAGATTAGAAATAAATAATAGTGAATAAAAACATATACTATATTAATAAATATATTTAATACCATCTTTATAGGCTAATATGATTTTAAGGGGGAAGATTGATGGATTTTTTATTACAAAATAAGGACATCATTATGAAGCTTATATTAGCTGCTGTAGTAGGAGGATTTACTGGGTATGAAAGAGAGAAATCTAATCAATTTGCAGGTTTTAGAACTCATATCTTAGTTTCTGTTGGGGCGTGTATTACTTCTGTAATAGCTTTAGAATTATTCAATAAATATAGTAGTATATCTACAATGGACCCGGCAAGATTACCCGCCCAAGTTTTATCGGGGATTGGTTTTTTAGGAGCTGGTGCCATACTTAAAAATTCTAATGGAATCAGAGGATTAACTACCGCAGCTGGTATATGGGCAACGGCCTGTATAGGAATTGCAATTGGATATGGTCAATATGTTTTAGGGATTACTGCATGGTTATTAGTAATGGCAACACTTTATATATTTAAAAATATTGATAAGGTTATATCTAAAAGAAGTCAAGCGATTTTAAAAGCTACTATAACAAACTTAGATATAACTTCTACAGTTTTTAACACTATAAAGGCATCAGAGATAGGAATAAAAAATTTTCAAATTGTGAGTAGATCCAATGATATTTGGGAACTAGTTTTTTTAATAGAATATGATAAAAGAATAATTTTAGAGGAACTTATAAATGAGTTGAAAAAAATAAATTATGTTGTAAATATGGAATGTTTAAGATAATCTTTTATTGTGATTTGTTATTAAATTTTGGAAATAATAAAATATACAACAACTAAAAAGTTTATTAGATAAATTTATTGATCAAGGAGTGAAGAATATGGAGAGAAACCAAGTTGAAAATAAGTATAAATGGTCTATTGATGAAATGTATTCAGATTCACAGGCTATTGAAAAAGATATACAAAAGATAAAAGAATTAATTGAAGAGTGTAAGAAATTTAAAGGAATTTTAGCTGGTAGCAAGGAGAACTTATACGAAGCCTTAAATCTATCAGAACAAGCTTCTAGAATATTACAAAATTTATATGTTTACACTCATATGAAAAGTCATGAGGATACTAGAATAAATAAAAATCAGGCTGATGCTACTAAAACGGATATGCTATCTACAGAACTTTCTATGGCGACATCTTACATGGTACCAGAAATCATTGCTATGGACATTAATAAACTAGAAGAATATTTAAAAGATGATAAATTATCTCATTATAAAAAACACATAGATGACATATTAAGATTAAAGCCACATACTTTAAATGAAAGAGAAGAAGAGTTATTAGCAGCAGTTTCTGATTTATCAGGTGTACCAGAAAATGTTTATGACATGTTATCATTTGCAGATTTACAATTCCCAGAAATAGAAGATGAAGAAGGCAAAAAAGTAAGAGTAACTCATTCAAACTTTAGTTTACTCTTAAAAAGCAAGAATCAAAGAGTAAGAAAAGATGCTTTTGAAGCTTTATATTCTATATACAATCAATATAAAAATACTTTTGCATCAACACTTTATGGTGGAATAAAAGGTGAAATATTCTATGCAAAAACAAGAAAATATGAATCAGCATTACAAGCTTCTCTTTTCCAAGATGATGTAAGTGTTGAAGTGTACAATAATTTAATTGCAGCAGTTCATGAAAACTTACATACATTAAATGAATATAGTGAACTTAAGAAGAAATTCTTAGGATTAGATAAAATAAATATGTATGACTTATATGTACCATTGACTGATAATTTCGATATGGAAATACCATATGAAAAAGCTCAAGAAATAATTTTAGAAGCATTAAAACCTTTAGGAGAAGAGTATTTAGAAAACGTCAAAAAGGCATTCTCTGAAGGGTGGATAGATGTCTATGGAAATGAAGGGAAACAAGGTGGAGCTTATTCATGGGGTAGCTATGATTCTAAGTCATATATATTAATGAGTTATAAGGATGATTTAAATTCATTATTTACTTTAATACATGAAATGGGTCATTCAATGCATAGTTATTATTCAAAAAATAATCAACCTTATTTATATTCAGGCTATAAAATATTTGTAGCAGAAGTTGCATCAACTTTAAATGAGCTACTACTAATAAATTATTTATTAGAAAATGCTAAATCAAAAGAAGAAAGAGTTTATTTATTAAATTATTATCTAGAGCAATTTAGAACTACAGTATACAGACAAACTATGTTTGCAGAATTTGAAAAAATATGCCATAGTAAAGTGGAAAATGGAGAACCATTAACAGCAGAAGACTTTACAAACATTTACTATGATTTAAACAAATTATACTATGGAGAATCTTGTGAAGTTAACGAAGATATAGGACTAGAATGGGCTAGAATTCCTCATTTCTATAGTAATTTCTATGTTTATAAATATGCTACTGGATTCTCAGCTGCAAGTGCTTTAAGTAAGCAAATACTTGAAGAAGGAGAAAGTGCAGTACAAAGATATAAAGAATTCTTAAAGAGTGGAGGTTCAGAATTTCCACTAGAACAATTAAGAAAAGCTGGTGTGGATATGGAAAAAAAAGAATCTGTTGATAAAGCTCTGCATGTGTTTAAAGATTTAGTAGATAAACTAGAGAAAGAATTATAAGAAGAATTTTGTAAGGAGTTATTCAAGATATAGAGTTTGTGAATAACTCCTTTTATATTGTTATATTAAAATATAGGATACGAGGGGAATATGAAATAGAAAATAAAATAAATTAATTGATACTAGAAAAAACACGATTTATGAAGAATTAATACTCTCTTAACAAAATTTACGTATACTTAATACATGCTTAATATTCTCTTAACATACAAACAGTATTATTGAATTGTAAGATAAACAAAGAGCAAAAATCGAGATCAAAAGAAATAATAAAATAAATTTGGTATTTGAGAGGAGATTATTAAGATGTTTAAGAAAAAAATAGTTGCATTATTATGTGGGGCAGTAATGGTAAGTGGATTAGTAGTAGGATGTGGTTCAGGATCATCTTCAGAAGGAGATGCATCTAAAATAACTATATCAGGATCTACTTCAGTAGGACCGACAATAGAAGTACTAGCAGAAGCTTATCAAAAAAATAATGATGTTAAGATAGAAGTACAACAAGTTGGATCATCAGCAGGTATAAAAAATACTATAGAAGGAACTTCTAATTTAGGAATGGCATCTAGAGATTTAAAAGATGAAGAAGCTCAAAGTGTAGAAGGAACTGAAATAGCTATAGATGGTATAGCAGTTGTTACAAATTCAGCTAACAAAGTTACAGATTTAACTATGGATCAGGTTAAAGATATATTCACAGGAAAAATAACTAACTGGAAAGAAGTTGGCGGAAATGACGCAGAAATAGTTGTTGTATCTAGAGAAGAAGGTTCTGGAACTAGAGATGGATTCCAAGAAATATTAGGATTTGAATCAGGAGATTTAACTAAAAATGCTCAAATAAGTGATGGTTCAGGAAATGTTAAATCGACAGTAGAAGGAAATGAAAATGCTATAGCATACATATCATTTGGTTATGTTAAAGATGGTATAAAAGCTGTTAAGATAGATGGAGTAGAAGCAAATGATGAGAATGTATTAGCTGATAAATACCCAATATCAAGACCATTCTTAGTAGTAAATAAAAAAGATGGTTTAAGTGAAGCTGCAAAAGCATTTGTAGATTTTATAATGAGTGAAGATGGACAAAATATAATAGCTGAAGAAGGATTTATAAAAGCTACTGATAAAAAATAGTATAGCAATTTAATTTTAGTATAAATAAAAAGGTTGAACAGATTTTGTTCAACCTTTTTGTAATAATTAAAAAAAACTATTTAAAAATAAATAAATATGGTACAATAAGATAAAAATTAAATGACTCGTATATTTAGCGGTAATATGGTCCGTAAGTTTCTACCTACTAACCTTAAATTAGTAGACTACGAGGTATGGTTTAAATAATAATTAAGTTTTATATTTTGTATGAAATTATATAATATATTTATTTTTAAACACCTCGGTAAATAATGAACTGCACCCTTTGTGTGGAACAATATAAAACAACCTAGGCTACCTTTTTCTTGTATTTTACAGGAGAAAGATAGCCTAATTTTGCTTGTATTCTTTCTTTGTTATAATAATCTATA
>NZ_JACRYU010000019.1 GCF_014333445.1 Terrisporobacter mayombei
ATTAAATCTTTACTTAAATTACTCATTAAAAATACCCCTTCCTGGCATTGACTTTATATTTTTATCATTGCCATAAAGGAGTATTTAAATTTCATAAGCACAAATTATTTTACATTACCACTAAATTCTTACTTTTTTTGTTTTGATATTTTGAATACTTCATCTTTTATATAGTCGTATAAACCTGTATGAACTTCATAATATGAACTTAAGTTTTTAGCTTGTATTCTTACGTAGTCATCACCCATAGTTTCAATTTTAGCTTCGTAGTTATCAGCCTTTATATTGATGACAAAATTATATTCACTTCTTTCTTTGCTCTTTTCTGGTTGAACTTTACCAACGACTCTTTTCGCCGCCATTTTATTGGCTAAATCATCGTACTTCCATTTACTCAAATTTTTTGTTTTTCCATTATAGCTTATAGTTACACTATTCCATGTTTTATGCTGCTTTACAAAATCAAATGAAGTATAAATACTTTTGTTTAGAATATTTTTTAACTCATCCTTAGAAGTTACAGGTATTTTATAATATTCTTCTTCATTAACAGTATAAATTCTCATTACATTTAAATCTGTAGAAAATTTTAATCCATCATCTGAATATCCTTCATAAATTGATTTATAAGATTGTGGCTTTCTTATTTTACTAATATCTTCAAAACAATATCTTATTTCCTCTAATAATTCTTGTTCTACCCTTATATCTGATACAATACCATCAGATAAATAAATCTTATCTTTATCATTTAATTGTCTAAGTAACGATCTACTATCTTCTTTTTCTTGCACCTTTACAGTGTTTCCTTGCTTTTGTTCCATATTAGAGAAAAAGTTAAAGGAAATAAAATATATAATGAAGAATGCAATAATTCCAGCTATTAAAAAAACAGACTTTTTAATTTTTCTTCTTTTAGCCATGTCTTACCCCCATCTAATTGATTTATATAAACTATTATATAACTTTTTTCAATTAATTTTAAGGATTATTTATTTACAACAATGTTTCTTATTACACCCTTCACAAGGTTCAACATGGACAGTTATACCTTTTACTATATTTAAATCATCTATAATTTTCTTTTCTAAGTTAGTAGCAATATCATGCCCTTCTTTTACAGTTAAATAACCATCTACACATATTACTAAATCAACATATGCATATGCGCCATGTTTTCTTGTTCTTAAAACACCTAGATTTTTCACACCTTTTGTTAGACTAGCTATGTTTTTAATTTCATTTTCATGTTCCTCATCAATTGAAACATCCATAAGTTCATTAACAGAACTTTTAAAAATGTCGTATCCAACCTTCGAAACAAACAATGCTACTATTACAGATGTAACTGGTTCAAGAACCTTGAATCCTAACATAGCTCCACCTATACCTATAAATGCAGCTATTGATGATAATGCATCTGATCTATGATGCCATGCATCTGCCCTTAATGCAGGTGAATTTATTTTTTTTGCAACTTTTATAGTTATTCTAAATTGATACTCTTTTATTAGTATTGAAATAACTGATACTATTAATGGTAGCATAGTTGGTATTTGAATTTCATCTAAATTAAATACTGATTTTATCGCTTCAAACCCTATTGTAAAAGATACAATCACTAGTATCATTGATAATAAAAATGATACTAAGGTTTCTGCTTTTTCATGCCCATAATTATGCTCTTTATCGAAAGGTTTAGAAGATATATAGTTTCCTATTAAAACACCAACCGATGTTATAATGTCAGATGCTGAATGAAGACCGTCGGCAATCATTACACTTGATTTTCCAAATATACCTGCAAATATTTTAATTAATGTTAATAATATATTCCAAGCAATAGCTTGAAATGTAACTTTGTTAGCCTCATCATATCTTGTTTCCATAATTTTTCCTCCCATATAGATTTATATATTTTAGTTATAATTTCAATATTAATTCTCATTTCCTAAAACATTAAAAATCACCTAGCATCTTGCTAGGTGATTTTTATATTTCTTACCTTATATTATTACCCTTATTTCATTATTTGTAAAATAAATTTTTATAAATTTATTAATTACTCATACTTTAATTAATAAGTCGCTATTTAACTATTTTTCTAGCCTTGCAATCTACAAAACATAACCAGTATCCTAAAGAGTTATTTCTTGTATCACAAGGTTGATATCTTGTAAATCCAGTATGACCTTTGTCTGGTTGTTCTGTTTTTCTACCTGGAACAGCATAAATATAGTACTGTCTCTTATTATAGTCATCATATTGTACTCCAAATAAGTAGTGTCTATATTTATATGACTGCATAACAGCATCACTATACATAGTGTAGTTTAAAGTATTAACATAGCCCAAGTAAGGCATTGTATATCCGCACATAGTAGTAGGATTTATTTCGATTTTCCACCATCTGGTATTATCTATATAGTCTCCTACAAAAGGTTTTACTTCTCTAAAATACTTTAGTCCTTTCTTTATTTGTCTAGGCATTAAAAGTGTACTTGCTGTTTTAATAGTTTCTTTGTTGTTTTTATTACCATTGTTTGTATACTGTTTTCCTAAAACAGATTTTGCTTTTTTAATTTTTTTATCAATATATTCATCTTCATTTTTAATTCTACTCTGTTTAGTTTCTTCTACTTTTTTAGGCTGTTCTCTACTTTCATAATCTTCTTCTACTTCTATATATTCATATTCTTCTTCATTATCACCTTCTATATATTCGTATTCATATTCACTTTCATATTCTCTTCCTACGTCATACACTTCCTCATATATGATTTCTTCATATTCATTAATTTCATCCGGCTCTAAATATTCTATTTCTTCATATTCTTCAAAGTTATCAATATTGTCTCGTTCATCATCTATATCATCTTCTTCAACTTCGATATATTCTATTTCCTCATACTCTTCATATTCACCATCTATATCTATATTATTATCATCATAGTAATCATAATCCTCAGTATCATCTACGTAATCTTCATCATCTACATCATCAAATTCATATTGAGGCGGAAATAATATATCTTCATAATTATCTATTTTATTTCCCTTAAATCCTATTAGCGGAACTGCTTTGTCTTGAACAACCGCTACCCCTTTTATATCTATATCTTCTTCTCCCATATCAATGCTGAATTCACCTTTTCCCTGACTATTTACATTAAATGTACCTAAATCTATGGTTTCGTAGTCACTTCTTATCGCTACTACTGAATATCCTTCACTAACACTTTTTAGATTTTCAGCATATAAAGCCACAACTGATTTATCATCAGTAACTTCTATCTTTACAAAAGCTTTTGGTGATGCTTTATCTTTATATCGATAGTTTAAGTCTTTTGCTTCTAGCATGATGTAGTCTCTTTTAAACTTTCTTTTGGTAGCCATCAGATTCTCACCCCTTAACATAATCTCTCAAGAAATTATATGTTTTTACTTAATTAAAAAGTCCATATAACATAAATAAAAAATGAGTTATTGTATCTACAATAACTCATTAACTCTATTTATATTATTTATTTTCATTATAAATTTTATTTACTGCATTTGATAATGAAGCAAACTCTTCAATTGATAAAGTTTCTCCTCTTCTTTTTTCATCTATATTAGCTTCTTGTAAAGCTGTTCTTATTTCGTCTTTATTTAAGAAACCAAGACCACCTAATGAGTTAAGTAATGTTTTTCTTCTTTGACCAAATGATGCTTTAACAGTTTTAAAGAATACTTCTTCATTATCAACATTATATTTTTTTTCTTCTCTAACGTGAAGTCCTATGACAGTTGAATCAACATTTGGTTGTGGCATAAACATATGTCTAGGAGCTTTTGCTACTATTTCTGTATCACAGTAATATTGCACAGCTACTGATAACGCACCATAATCTTTAGAATTTGGCTGTGCATTCATTCTATCAGCAACTTCTTTTTGTACCATAACGACTATGTCAGTTACAGGTATATCTTCTTCTAAAAATTTCATTACTATCGGTGTTGTTATATAGTAAGGAAGGTTAGCTATTAATTTAACTGGCCCTCCATTTAGTTTTTCTTTTACCAATTCTTGAACATCAACTTTTAATATATCTTGATTAACTACTTCTATATTAGGAAAATCAGATAAAGTTTCTTCTAATATAGGTATTAAAGTTTTATCTATTTCTATAGCAACTACTTTTTCAGCAGTTCTTCCCATTTCTTTAGTAAGTGTACCAATACCTGGGCCGACTTCTATTACATAATCTCCTTCTTGAACTCTTGCACCTTCAAGAATTCTATCTATTACATTTGTATCTATTAAGAAGTTTTGCCCCAGTGACTTTGAAAACTTAAAATTATGCTTTTGAACAACTTCTTTCGTGGCTTTATGTGATGATAATCTATCCATTATTCTCTCCTTATAAACTTTCTATAGCTTTATTAAATTCTTCTCTTGTAACTCCATAGTTATTTAATCTATTTAAAAACTGCTTTGCATTACCATATCCAATACCTAGAATTTGACCTACTGTATCTCTTCTGTAAGATGCATCTTCATTTCCTATTAATCCGTTCATAACTAAATCAACTTGAGAAAATTCATTTCTTTTTTCTGTACTTTCGCTTCTTACTTTATTTAAAGCTTTTAAAATATTCTCTGGAGATGCATTTTCTATTCCTATATCTCCATCTTTTTTAGCTTCTTCTCTAGGTAAAAATGCATGTTTACAACCTGGAACTTCTGATGCTATTTTTTTCCTTATTTTTTCACCTGCGAAGTCTGGATCAGTAAAAATTATGACACCTCTTCTTTTTTGAGCTGCCTTAATTCTTTCCATAACACCTTTTGGAAAACCAAATCCGCCAGTAGTTATAAGTTCACAATCTAAAGCTCTTTTTACGGCTGTAACATCATCTCTTCCTTCAACTACTATTATTTCTTTTATCATTTTATATAATCACCTTTTAATCTATTTTATTTATAATTTATTTTAAATTTCATCTTTATTAATCTCATATCCTTATATTTTACGTTTTTTAATAGATTTAATCAAGGTTTAATATAGGCAATACAAGTATTTCAATTTGTATTATATATACTCCATTAAGATTTTAAAATATATTAAATATATGTGGCATCAATTTGACAATAAGGGGTAAATTAATTCTCAACTATTAGACATAACATAGTTCATCTACTAAATAATAGCCTATACCTATTATACTCTCTACATGCATTAAAAATTGTACAGATGAATCGAACAATATAGTAGCATTTGGCCTGATTTCCTCATCACCTTCCCAAATAGCAACAGAGATTCGTAACTTTGGAAACACTTCAAATACATAAGCCTTATCCCCTAATTTAATTTTCTTTCCTCCTAATCTCTCACAGCATATTTTGAATTTATTTAAATCACAACCAAAATTATTAATTAGCTTCATTATTGCACATTTATAAAATGCTGGATAAAACATCATTCCGCCATTAGGTATTTCTTTTAGACTTACTAACTTATTTGTGCACTCAACATCATAATCTGTAAATGATAAATAATTCAATATCATTACCCCTGTTTCTGCGCTTGGAATATTATTATTTTCAATTGATTTTATTTTTTTTCATTGCAATCCAACATATATTCTTTATCTATTAATTTAATTTTAAATTGATTATTTTCTTTATAGTAATTAACACTTCTAATTTTACATATTAAAAATGTTATCTATATTTTTCCTATTTTCTAGTATACTTTTAATATTTTCAGTACTATAATATATATTATTAGTAAAATATTTTTTAGTAGTAAATTTTTTAAGGAGAAATTAAATGAACTATTTAGACTTATATTTAAGAAAGAACAATTGTAAAAGATACGATGTTCATAAAAAAACAGGAGTAAGCCAACAATTACTTTCTAATCATACAAAAAGAAGTGTTGAGAAATACTCTGGTAAAGTATTAATAGCAATTGCAAATACTTTAAATAAAACACCTGGCGATGTATTAAATGAACTTTTATCATTAGAAAAAGAAAATCCAGCATTTGAGGCCTATAATCCTGACGAATTATTATTAGGTCTAAATGAACAATGGGATTATATAGTCATCAAAGGAGCTTATGGTAAAGAAATTTATAATATAATAAAAGGTCACCTTTCTGAATCAGAAAAATTAGGATTTGAATTAGGAGGTGGAGGTGGCATAACAATACTTGCTTCTGCCATAGAAACTGTAAGAGATTTATTTAGTAATCCTGATAAAAGGGACAGAGAAATTGAGAAAAAACTTAGACTTTATAAATTGAGTAGTATGTCTGATGACGTAGTATTTTTAACTTTAAAACAATTAGATTACTAGCATTTAAATTTAGTAATATGCTGATTTAGTTAATCATCTTTGTATCAATTTATTCAACTTAAATAGAGAAATATATATTATCAAATTAATAATTTAGTTCCGTTAATTAGATATGGTGAGAATTATTCTCTATATGATTAATAAACCTATAGGTTAAACTTTTATTTCAGGTATTAATATGTTTTATGGTGAAACAATTGTAAACCCTATCGTAGTCGAGATTCAAATATAAATAAGTTAACAGAACGAATAATTTTAATGGGAGGTAATTATGAATTACTTAGATGTGTATTTAAAAAAAAATAAATGTAGTAGGGATAAGGTACATTTAAAAACCGGAATTGATGAGGATTTACTTTTAAAGCATACTAAAAAACAAGCAAAAAAATACTCTGATGAGGTTTTAGCAGCAATAGCTAATACATTAAGTAAATCTCCTAATGAGGTGCTTAATGAAATTTCGGCATTAGAAAAAGAAAATCCTCCTTACGAGGCATTTACTAAAAGTGAATTATTAACTGGACTAAGTGAGAAATGGGATTACATTATAATAAAAGGAGATTTAGTCCAACAAATCAATACTATGATGAAAGGTCAACTTTCTGAAACAGAAATGATGGGGTTTGAATTAGGAAGTGGAGGTACTGCAACAATAGTAGCTTCTGCTATCGATGCTATTAGAGAACTTTTTAGTAATGAGAAAAAGGAAAAAATAGATAAAGATATTGAGAAAAAATTAAAAATATATAAAGTAAAACAAAAATCTAGCGATTCAATTCTTTTAGGTTTAAAACAACTAGATTATTAGCTTATATTAGTCTAAAATATGATTATTTACAAAAAAGACCACCAAAGTGGTCTTTTTTATTATTTTCAAATATAATTATTAATTTATCTTTATATAACTTTTCTTAATTCACTCATAGAAAGTGTATCTATCATTTCTTTCATTATTTCTTTATCTCTTGCAAAGTTATTATAAACTTTATAAGAAACCTCTTTGTCACCATAAATTTTCCAATTACAAACCCCTACTAATTCTTTTCTTCCATATCCCATAAATCCTAAAACATCTTTAAGTGGATATCCTAAGAAAATACCTATTTCATGAGGAAATTTTTCAGATTCAAGCCTATTAATCAACTCATCTATATAGGTATTTAACTTGTAACTAGATGGATAACCCATAAACTTTAAGAAGTTTATACATCTCTTATTAGATAATACTTTAGCAAGTTGTTTTTCATTTATAAATAGTACTCTTTTTCCACCATCGCAAGTATTTATAACCCTATAAGTAATTTTACAACAGTTATTGAAAAAAGATTTAATTTGATAAATCTTTATATCTTTTTCATTAATGTCACCTGGTATATTTATAATTTCAACTGGTTTTGATCCTAAAATTACAGGCCCAATCATTCTTAATATTCTTTTTATATATGATGAATTTGATTTATTTTTACAACATTTTTTTGTATAGTTAAGTTTCATATTAACCTCCTTATTGATAATAGTTATCATATGAATATTATAACGAATTTGATAATCATTATCAATAAGTTAAAGTCATTTAGTAAATATTTTCAAAATAATTCTAAAAAATGACTTGTCTCAGAATAATACGAGACAAGTCATAAAATTACATCTAGTTACTTTTATTGTATATTATTTATTATCATTCTTTATTTCTATATTAATAGGCATTTTATATTTTAAAATTAAACCTAGGCTTAAATCATAACTGTCTCTTTTATTAATATCAAATACAAGACCATGTATTTCTCCATCAAAATAACCTTCTATTGTACTATCCTCATCTATATAACTTACACCCATATGGTCAAAAATATTATTATCTAAAACTTCTACTATTAGTTGATTATTTTCATATTTAACTTGATTTATAGTTACTTTATACCCAAAATAATCTATTACCTTTGGGTAGCTACCATTTAGATTAATTTCCACCTTTTTATTAGCATCAATAAATACTCCATCTGCCCTTAATTTCAACTTATCATTTTTATTATAATAAGCAGATGGAACTATACTTTGTCTAAAACCATTTTCATTTCCAATTCCTGATAGAACTAAATTTTCTTTATAAATATCACCTTTATCAGATATTATCTTAAAATTATATAAACCCTGTACTTCGCCTACTCCATCCAGTTTTCCATATGAATGTATATACATCATAGTCGGAGCCATTTCTAATTTTTCTACTGTTAAATTTAAATCCTTATCTTTAATAGTTTCATTAATATTTATATACCTTGTTTTTTCTATATCCTTAGGTATATCTAGTATTAATTTTGATGTTCCTATAGTTTCATCCTTCAGTTCATAATCCCCATTGACCTTTATATTATAGTGTCTAACAAGTTTTAAGTTTAACTCTAATTTATCTTTACCATTGATTAATTTTGATACATTATCACCTATTATTTGTACATTAGCTTTAAATTCTTTACCATCTTTAAAAAATAATCCGTTATTTATAGCTATATTATCGAACTGTTCTCCTTCAGCATATAAACTATATTGATTCTCCCCATTATCAGCATAGTTTTCAATTATTGCGTCAAAACTTATTCTTAAATCATCCATATATATATTTTCAATGCTTATATTATAATCTGATATGTTTATATCTTGTCTAGGTGAACCTTTATAACCTGAGTTAACTGCATTTTCTATCCCTATATCTCCAAATATATATTTAAATACCGTATCTCCAAAAGTTCTAAATGATGGGCTTATAGCATAAGAAATTCCTAAAATTAAAATAGATGCTACAGATACTGATATCCATCTTTTATACTTTTTAGGTTTTAATTCTTTAAGTTTCAAATCTAATTTTTCACCTAGTTCCTCTGGTATTTTTATATCTTCTGATTCAAACCCTTCTAACAATCTTTCTATTTCTTTATCATCAATTTTCATATTATCTCACCTCCAACTCTTTTTTCATACTTTTCAAAGCATTATACATCTTACCTTTAACCGTTCCTACAGGTAGTTCTAATATAGTTGCTATTTCTTCTAATTTATATCCCATATAGTACTTAAGTTTTATCATTTCTCTAGTTTGAGGCTCTATTTTTTCTAAACATATTTCTAAATCTAATTTCGATTCTTTATCTTCATATCTAGTTTCTTTTCTTTCTTCTATCTCATCAAAGAAAATCACTTTACTATTTTTAGTAATAATATTTTTAGCTTCATTTATAACTATTTTTAGAAACCAAGTTTTAAAGTATTGTGGTTCTTTTAGATTTTTTATATTTTTTAATCCTTTTTCAACAGCTTGCAAATACGCATCTATACTATCATGTTCATTTCTAAGTATTGTATATGCTAACTTATAGCCTTCATCTTTTAGGTTATCTACTAAAATACTATAAGCATTAAAATTTCCTTTTATCGCCTTATTAATTAATTTTTCATTCATACTCTGCCTCCCTCATATATTAGACTGATAAACTCTGTAAAAAGTTATAAATTTTTTCATTTCATTTTACAATACTCATAAAAACTAAAAATAGACATAACAAAGGCACTATCATTTTATAAAATAGTGCCTTTGTTATACAAATTTTCATTAATAATAGAAAGTTATAAATTAGTATTGCTCACCTAAAGTTATGCTTCCTCCCATTTGCCCAGTTCCTAAGAATAAACTTTTTTTACTTGTTCTAAATTTGAAGAAACTAGCATTATAACTTACTATTATTCTATTTAAGTTATAATAATCTTTATTTATTTCAATTCCTTTTGGTATTTTAAAAATAATTTCTTCTTCTTTACCTGGATCTATACCCATAATCTTATCATCGTTCCATATATCCTTTTCTTCTCCTCTTATATAAAAATTGCCTATATTTTCACCCTCACCATTATAATCAAAGCTAAGTTCCATATCACTTAAACTAGCTATATTTTTTGAATTGTTTTTTACTATAACACTTACAGAATAATTGTTCTCTTCTTCTTTGCAATCCTTATATGTAATTTTAATACTATCATATAATTCATCAAAAATATCCTCATTACTTGATACCATAGTAAATAATCCAATTAATATTATCAGCGGTACACATATTATTAAACTAACTTTTATAAATTTTTTATTCATTTTTATATCCCCCACTTAACTTGCTATTTCTTTTTTTGTATATATTTTATTTGATACATACATTGAGATTAAGTATAAAAACATTGATATTCCAGTTCTTATAATTAAACTATTATCTTTTAAAATTGATACTGTTTCTGTAGTAGTAGACTCGACACTACTGCCCATAGAACTAAGCATACTTATAATTATCATTACTGCAATTATTAAATTTATTAATACATAAGACTTTCTATATCCATACTTAAACATTACTGGAAATAAAACTGATATTAAGAAAAGAATCATACTTAAGATATATAAAGTTGATTCTATACTAAAATTATTAAATCCCCACATATGATTCATAATTTTTGAGTATAAAAAAGTAAATATTAAAGAAATTATAATTACTATAGTAGCAAGTAAGTATTTGCTATAAACTATATCTTCCTTTTCTATAGGTAAACTATTAAAAAAGTAATCACATTTATTAAGTTCATCCAAATAGAAACTTCTAAGAATAAATATGTAACTTATAAAAAGTGGTATCATTATTACTGCTATAGGAAATAAAATAAAGGAAAATATTATTAGACCTATTATCAGTTTTGATATTGTTTTTATATCGGCTTTAAAGCAAGCAATTAAATCTTTTTTTAGTAAATTAATCATTTTCTAGCTCCTTCCCATAATAATAAATAATGTCTTCTAGACTTGCATTTTGAATATTATCACTATCTATGTCTACACTATTACCTATAATTAAACCTTCACTGTAATAAGGTGTATCTTTTCGATTTATAAGAATGCTATCTAGGATATCTAATTCTTCTTTACTACCTTTAATTATTTTGTAGCTTTCATTTATAGTATCCTTGTCTTGGCTAAATACTAACTCTCCATTATTTATAAAAGTTATATAATCTGCTGCCCTACTTAGGTCCTGCGTAATATGTGTTGAAATAATAACACTCTTATCTCCACCTTCCAATTCTTCCTGAAGTATCTCTATCATTTCTTTTCTAAAAATAGGATCTAGTCCTGATGTTGGCTCATCTAGTATCAATAACTTGGCATTATGAGAAAGTGCATTTGCTAACATAAGCTTTATATTTTGACCCTTTGACAAATTTTTTATTTTTGTATTTTTATCTATTTTGAATTTTAACAAGTAATTATCAAACTTATCCCTATCAAACTTTGAATAAAAAGATGAAACAATATTTTTAAAATCTTTAACTTTTAGATTCTCATAAAAGTATAAATTATCATAAACAAATCCTATATTTTCTTTAAACTCCTTAGGATTTTGTGATATATCTTTTCCTTGAAAATAAATTTTTCCTTTATCAACTTGTAGTAAATTCATGATTAATTTAATCAAAGTTGTCTTACCACATCCATTTGGACCTATAAGCCCCATAATAAATCCTTCCTCTAAATGAAACGATATATTTCTCAACTCAAAGTTATCAAATTTTTTACTGACATTTTCTAATCTTAGCATACTATTCCCCCTCATAAAGACTTTCTAATGTAGAAATCAAATCTTCCTTTGATAATCCTAAACTATTTGATAAATTTATAGCTTCTTCCAATTTCAATTCTATTTCCCTCATCTTGGCCTCATATACTAGTTCCTTATTGAAATGAGACACAAAGCAACCTTTGCCTGGAACTGTATTAATTAAGCCTTGTTTTTCTAATTCTTCATAAGATCTTTTGGTAGTTATAAAACTAATACCTAAATCTTTTGCTAAAGCTCTCATAGAAGGTAACATTTGATTTTCTTGTATTTTCCCACTTAATATTTGCTCTTTTATTTGATTTACTATTTGCAAATATATTGGTGAATCTGAATTATTTGAAATAATAACCTTCATAAGTCCTCCTTTTATCTACACTTTTTAGATTTATTTCTTATAGTTATATATATTCCAACAAAAATTAATATTAAAATAGTAGGAACAAACATTACCAAAAGTGTATTAATTATTTGGAATAAAAATTCTAATGAAATTGACATAAATCTTCTCCTTTTATATAAATTGTATTAACTGTATAACTATATATTATACAGTTAATACAATTATGTATACATTAAAAATAATTTTATACATAAAAAAGACTTATGTCAGATTTGACATAAGTCTTTTCATTCTATTTTATTTTATTCCAAAGAATCTTTTAGCATTTTCTTTAGTTGCTTCACAAACTGTCTCATAAGAAATACCTTTTTCAATAGCTATTGTATCAGCTACAAATTGAACTAATGAAGGATCATTCCTTTTTCCTCTATGTGGTGTAGGCGCCATATACGGTGAATCAGTTTCTATTAATAATCTGTCTAAAGGAATCTCTCTTGCAACTTCTTTAGTCTTCTTATTATTTTTGAAAGTAACTGTTCCAGATAAAGATATATAACATCCCATCTTCACATATTCTCTAGCTAATTCCACATTTCCACTATAGCAATGTAATACACAACCTATTTCAGGACTTTTGTAATTTTTAATTATTTCAAAAGTATCTCCATGAGCATCTCTGTCATGAATTATTATAGGAAGTTTTAATTCATTAGCTAAATGTATTTGTTTTTTGAACCATTCCTTTTGAACATCTCTTGGAGAGTTGTCATAGTAATAATCTAATCCTATTTCTCCTATAGCAACAACTTTTTCATTTTCCGTTGCTAGTTTTCTAAGTATATCAATAGCAGTATCATCTAGTTGTCCTACATCATGTGGATGAACTCCAACTGCTGCATAAATAAAATCATATTTATTAGCAAGTTCTATGCTTTCTATAGACGTTTTTATACATGCACCTGGATTTACTACTAAATCCACACCTTTTTCTTGTAGAGAAGAAATTAATTCTTCTCTATCTTCATCAAATCGCTCATCATTTAAATGAGCATGTGAGTCAAATAACATAGTTACATCTCCTTATCTAACTTCACAACCATCTTTAGCACCAGTAGCAACTGGAACTATTAAATCGTCTCCATCATTTCCTGCAGCTAATATCATACCTTGAGATTCTACTCCTCTTAACTTAACAGGCTTTAAGTTACATACTACTATAACTTCTTTTCCTACCATATCTTCTGGCTTATACCATTTAGCTATTCCAGATACTATTTGTCTTGTTTCTGGTCCTAATTTAACTTGAGAAACTAAAAGTCTATCAGCTTTAGGATGTTTTTCGCATGATAATATTTTACCAACCCTTAATTCTACTTTATCTAATTCATCTATTCCTATGAATTCTTTATGCTCTAATGGAGCTACTTCTTCTACTGTTTCTGTTTTTTCTGCAAATAATTCTTCCAATTCTGCTACCTCTTTCTCAATATCTAATCTTGGGAATAAAGCTTCTCCTTTGTGTACTTTTGTTCCTGGCTTAATTAAACCAAATTCATTAGTACTTTCCCAATTTGTTAATTCTTCTTGTCCTGCTATTCCTATTTGGTCATAGATTTTATTAGCAGTAGTGTTCATTATAGGGTTAATTAATGTAGCTATTATTCTTATGGATTCACATAAGTTGTATAATACTGCATCTAATTTTCCTTTATTAGCTTCGTCTTTAGCTAAAGCCCATGGCATAGTTTCGTCGATATATTTATTTGTTCTTCTTACTAATTTCCATGCACCTTCTAATGCTTCATGGAATTGCATTTTATTCATTTGAACTTCAAATACTTCTCTAGATAATTTAGCTTGCTCTTTTAAGCTTGTATCAAACTCAGTAGATTCTATTGCTTCTGGTATTATACCATCATTATATTTTTCCACCATTGATACAGTTCTACTTACTAAGTTACCTAAATCATTAGCTAGGTCTGTATTTATTCTTGTTACAAAGTTTCTATGAGTGTAACTTCCGTCTTGCCCGAAAGCAAATTCTCTTAATAAGAAATATTTAAGTGTATCTATTCCATATCTTTCTATCATTGGTTCAGGATAAACTATATTTCCTTTTGATTTACTCATTTTATCATTTCCGAATAATATCCATCCATGACCATAAACTTGTTGTGGAACTGGTAAATCTAGTGCCATTAATAAAGCTGGCCATATAATTGTATGGAATCTCATGATTTCTTTACCAACAACTTGGATATTTGCTGGCCAATATTTTTTCATTTCAGAATCATCTTCTGATAAATATCCTAATGCTGTAATGTAGTTACATAAAGCATCTACCCACACATATATAACGTGTTTTTCATCAAAAGGTACTTTGATACCCCAGTCAAATGTAGTTCTAGTTACACATAAATCTTCTAAACCTTTATCTAAGAAGTTAGCAACCATTTCATTTTTTCTTGATTCTGGGAAACAGAAGTTAGGATTTTGAAATAATTCTCTTAGTCTATCTTCATATTTAGATAATTTAAAGAAGTAAGCTTCTTCTTTAGCTAAATATGTTTCTCTACCGCAGTCTGGGCATTTGTCTCCTTCTAATAATTGAGACTCAGTCCAGAAACTTTCACATGGAGTACAGTATCTTCCTTCATATTCACCTTTGTATATATCACCTTGTTCATATAATTTAGTAAATATTTTTTGGATTATAACCTTATGTCTATCTTCTGTAGTTCTTATGAAATCATCATAAGATATGTCCATAGTCTTCCATAAATCTTTTATTCCAGCTATCATTCCATCTAAGTATTCTATTTCACTTACACCTTGTTCAATAGCTTTCTTTTGGATTTTTTCACCGTGCTCATCTGTACCAGTTAAGAATTTTACATCATAACCACAGAATCTTTTAAATCTTGCCATAGCATCTGTTGCTACAGTTGTATAAGTATGACCTATATGCAATCTACCACTTGGATAATATATAGGTGTCGTTATATAAAATGTTTCTTTACTCATTTTATTACCTCCTTGTGTATTATTTTTATAAATAAAAAAACTCGCCACCTATGGAGTCCATAGGGGCGAGATTATTCGCGTTACCACCCTAATTTATCTATCATAAAAATAGATATCTTAGTAGACTATAACATGTCTAAATGTTTTATCCTAATTATTCAGATAAAAAGCTCCAAGACCATCTTCAGTAATTCTTTTAGCACTAGCTTTCACCTAACCTAGCTCTCTGTAGAAAAAATCCTTACTTACTCTTCTTTTCTCAGCTTGTATCATATTAATTTGTATTAGTATTTCATAAATTTAATACACATTATTCCCAAAATAATAAAATTTCATACCTATATTCTAGGTTTAGATTTTTTATTACTATGTTCTTAATTTTAGTAAATTTATTTTTTATTGTCAATATGTATTAATCATTATGTTAATAAAAGATTGCATATAAATACTGATGCAAACACACCGGCTATATGGCATAATAAAGAGCAAAATAAAGTATGTCCTGTATCTTTAATTTTTAAACTTCCATAGTATATTGCCATAGTATAAAAAATAGTTTCTGATGCACCTACCATAGTTGAACCCATTTGCTCGACAAGTGAATCAATGCCTACTCTCTGTATAAGCTCCGAATATACCCCAAGGGCACCACTTCCTGAAAGTGGTTTTACAATTATCAGGCCTATTAATTCTTTTGGTATATGTAAAAAATTTGCAAATGGTGTAAATATGTATTCTAAAACCTCTATACCTTTCCCTGACTTAAATATTCCAATAGCTAAAAATATACCTATTATATAAGGAAGTATATTCCAAGCTGTTTTTAAGCCATCAATAGCACCATTTATAAAACTTTCATATATATCCACATTTTGTTTCTTACCATAAATAACGATACACAAAATTATTGCAGGTATGGCAATATTAGAAAAATAATCTAGCATTACTTATACCTCCTTTGTAATATCTTACAACTTGCTATACCTACTATTGTAGATATTGCTGTGGCAAACAAAGTTGTAATAATAATGGAATTTGGATCTGTTGAACCTGCATCCATTCTTATTTTCAACATAGTAAAAGGAATAATTTGTATAGATGAAATATTAATTACTAAAAACATAATCATATCATTTGATGCTTTCCTTTTATTTGGATTCAAAGTTTGTAGTTCTTGCATAGCTTTTAATCCAAATGCAGTTGCACCATTTCCAGCCCCTAGCATATTTAATACCATATTCATTACCATATAAGACATTGCTTTATGATTTAGTGGAACTGAAGGAAATAATTTTTTCATCAAAGGACTTATTTTATTTGCTATTTTTTCTATTAAGCCCGAATCTTTTGCAATATTCATAATTCCCATCCATAGAGCCATAACACTTGCTAAAGTTATTGCAAATTCTATAGCTCTTGTTCCCTCGTTTAATATTGCTTGATTCGTTTCATGTAAGTTATTAAAGCAGACACTTCCTATTATTCCTAAAGTAATCATATAAAACCATAATTTATTTATATTACCTCCCCCTCCCTTTAGACTATTCTATGATTTATAGTTAAAATTAATGATTTGTTTAAGCTCATTTTATCCCCCTACAATCTACTTTATGCTTGAAAGTTAAGGTATATTATGTTTTAGTATAAGTATAAGGTTTTTTAATTTATTTAAATATTTAAGGAGAAATACCATGAGAAATTTAACACTTCTTACTGATTTATATCAGCTTACTATGTTAAATGGATATTTTGAAAAAAATATTCATGAAGATGTAGTTGTGTTTGATATGTTTTTCAGGAAAAATGCTTGTAATGGTGGTTATACTATCATCTGTGGAATTGAGCAATTAGTTGAATACATAAATAACCTTCATTTTTCAGGTGAGGATTTAAAATATTTAAAAAGCCTAGGTTTATTTTCTGATAAATTCTTAGACTTTTTAAAAGATTTTAAGTTCACTGGGGATATATATGCTGTTGAAGAAGGAACTATTATGTTCCCAAAAGAACCTATAATTACAGTAAAAGCACCATTATATCAAGCTCAATTAATAGAGACAGCTTTATTGACAATAGTAAACTTCCAGTCTCTTATAGCTACAAAAGCATCTAGGGTATGTTATGCAGCTCAGGGAGACCCTGTATTTGAATTTGGTCTTCGTCGTGCTCAAGGTCCCGATGCAGGAACTTATGGAGCCAGAGCAGCTGTGATAGGAGGATGTACTGGAACTGCTAATGTATTAGCTGGGAAAATGTTTGATATACCAGTAGTCGGAACTCATGCTCACAGTTGGGTACAAAAATTCGATACAGAACTAGAAGCATTCCAAGCTTATGCTGATGTATACCCAGATAATTGCTTATTATTAGTTGATACTTATGATGTTTTAAATAGTGGGGTTCCAAACGCTATAAAGGTATTTGATAATCTCAAAGCTAAAGGTCATAAGCCAAAGGGAATCAGAATAGATTCTGGTGACTTACAATATTTATCTGTTGAAGCTAAAAAATTATTTGAAGAAGCCGGGTATTATGATTTAAGTTACACTGCTTCTAATGATTTAGATGAGTATACTATTTCAAGTTTAAAATCTAGTGGAGCAGCAATTAATTCTTGGGGGGTTGGTACAAAATTAATAACATCTGCAGAATCACCTTCTTTAGGAGGAGTTTATAAATTAGCTGGTTCATATTCAGGAGAAACATTAATCCCTAAAATTAAAGTTTCTGAAGAACCAGAAAAAATAAATAATCCTGGATTTAAAAAGGTTATAAGAATATATAACAATGAAAACATAGCTGAGGCAGATTTAATTATGCTCAATGATGAAGAGATAGATACAAGTAAACCTTTAACTATCTTCGATCCTACATATACTTGGAAAAAAACTACTTTCAATAACTATACTGTTAAAGAGCTTCAAAAGCCATTATTTAAAAATGGTGAATGTAAATATGTGGCTAAAAGTGTTGGTAAAGTTAAAGAATATGTTGCAGATCAATTAAGTACATTTTGGGATGCTTATAAAAGATTTAATAACCCTAAAACGTATAAAGTTGATTTATCAGATAATCTATGGAAATTAAAAACTGACTTGCTAGATTCTAAAAAAACATTATAATATAGTTTATACTAATAAAGGGGGCCTACCAATGGATATAACAGATTACAGAATAATAGAAATACTTCAAGATGATGGTAGAATTTCTATGAAAGATTTAGGAAAAATAGTAGGATTAACTTCTCCTGCTGTTTCAGAAAGGGTAAAAAGATTAGAGGAGTCTGGGGTTATAGAAGGATATAAAGCAATAGTTAATCCGGATGCCTTAGGTAGAGTTATAAAAGCATTCATACATATATCATTACCTAGCGATAAATACTCTGATTTTTTAGAAGCTGCTAGAAAAGATCCTAGAATTGTTGAATGTCATCATATTACAGGCGACGACTGTTCTTTACTAAAAGTCGTTGTCAAAGATATGTATGAATTAGAAAATGTTATTGATGGTATAAAAACTATTGGTTCTACAAAAACATCAGTAATATTATCTACCCCAATTCAATCAAAATCTATTTTATAACATAAAAAATGTATCCTTATAAGAATCTAAAAGGATACATTTTTTTTATATTTATATAAGTAATTTGTTAAAACATATTCCATATATGTTTTTAAAATTTCTTCGTTTTCTCTTGGTTCTAGTAGTCTTTTTGTTGCAGTAATATCTGCATATCCTAATAATATTACTCCTATAACATCGTCTTGTAATTTATCAAACATTTCATTTAGCATATCAGGACCTGCATCGTTCTTTTTGTAAATAGTTAAAAGATACATATGGTATCTAGTATATTTATAAAGTAATTCTATAGATTTAGGAGATAATTTAAGCTTATTACCTACATCTATCGCAATATTCCCACTAAATTTTTCATGTCCTTTAAAATGTGCTCTTCCATTAGCATCTACAGTTTTAGCATCAGCTTTTCCTATATCATGCAAAAATACACCTAACTTTAAAATATTTAATACTTTAATATTTTCTTCTACTTCTTTATTGAGATACTCCCATATATATTCCCTTAAATGACTTGGAAATTTATCATTTAAAATTAGTTTTTCAAATTCCTCCAAAGCATATATCGTATGATTAAAACAATTTACAACATGATATTTGCATTCACCAACTTCTTTCATACCTTTTACTTTAGGAATTATTTTTTCTAATATCATAGAATTATCAAGTTCACATATCTGTTCACAAGCATTATTACTTTTTATAGCTTCAACTAATTTAAATTCTATATCCATAAAATCACTCCCATGTGCTATTTATAAATCTAAAACTTGTTTATAAACAATATCTTTTTTTAACTTTCGTTCTTTACAAACTACCTTTATAGCATCTTTTTTTGTCATACCATCTTCTAAAAGAGCTTCTACATATTCTCTTTCACTTAAAGTGCTGTAGTCATTAGATATAGTTTTCTCACCTTTAAAACCTTCTACAATTAAAACAAATTCTCCCTTAGGATCTTTTTCATTAAATATATTAATTACAGTTTCTATATCTCCCCTTAATATTTCCTGATATTTTTTAGTAAGTTCTCTGTTAACAGATATTTCTCTGTTTCCTAAGATTTTAAACATATCTTTTAGTGTATCTTTTAATCTATGAGGAGATTCATAGAAAATCATAGTTCTTTCTTCTTCTTTAACTTCCTCTAGTCTATTTCTTCTAAGCTTTTTATCCCTATCTAAAAAACCTTCAAAAGCAAATTTATGAGTATTTAATCCTGAACCAACAAGTGCTACTACAAAAGCAGTTGCTCCTGGTAAAACTTCTATATCTATATTATTTTCTATAGCTAACTTAATTAGATCTTCTCCTGGATCTGAAATACCAGGCATACCTGCATCACTTATTAAAGCTATGTTTTCACCTTCAAGTAACTTATTAATCAAATATATCCCTTTTGAATCTTTATTGTGTTCAAAATAACTTGTAAGAGGCTTAGATATATCAAAATGATTTAATAATTTTATACTATGTCTAGTATCTTCAGCTGCTATCAAATCAACTTCATTTAAAACTTTTAATGTTCTATAAGTTATATCCTCTAAGTTTCCTATAGGCGTTGGACATATATATAATTTTCCACTCATTTACTATTCTCCTATATCTTCATTTGCATATATTTCTTCTATCTCTTTAGTATAATTACCATTTTCATCGTAAACATATAAAGGATCTAATATTTTTAATTCTGGTCTACCATTCTTTGTAAACTCTACTAATACTAAATTAGGAGCTTTATTTGCTCTTGGATGAACAAATTGGATTACTTTTGGCTCTAAATTATATTTTCTTCCTAAAGTTACAATATCAACTAACCTTATTGGTCTGTGTATCATAAAGAACTTCCCTCTTGGCATTACTAGTCTAGACGCAGCTCTTATAACATCTTCTAAATCACATAATACCTCATGTCTAGAAATGGCTTTTTTATCATTTGGATTTTGTATTCCATTCATGTGCATATAAGGTGGATTAGATGTCGCTACATGATATCCATGTACTTCTAAATCTTTATCAATTGTTTTTATATCACCTTTAACTATTTCAACTCTATCTTGCAAATTATTTAACTTGATAGTTCTATTTGCCATTTCCCAAACTTCTTCTTGTATCTCTACGCCAACAATTTTTTCGGCTTCACTTTTACCAGCTATAAGTACTGGAATTATTCCTGTTCCAGTTCCTAAATCTACTACTTTTGCTCTTTTTTTCACTTTAGCAAAATTGGCTAAAAGAACTGCATCTATACCAAAACAAAATCCATTCTTATCTTGTATAACTTTCAGTCCTTTTAATTGTAGGTCATCTATTCTTTCAGTGTCTTTTAATTTTACCTCCATGTATATCTCCTTTAACATAATAGTAGGGGAATTAAAAATCCCCCTGTTTATCTAATCTTCTAATTTTTTAAGTTCTCTTAATGTAGCCATATCTATGTCTAAGTCTTTTCCTTTTCCACAGCCATCACATTTTTTAGGTGTTTGAAGTACTTTTATTTCGTCCTTCATGCATATTCTTATAGTTTTATCATTAAACTCTACTTTAGCTTGTTCTAATAATGGATTTGTTTCTATAACCTTACCTTTATTTCCATCAACTTTAACTATAGCTCCAACTGGTGGTACTTTTTCTATAGCTTCTACATAAACATCATGTTCATATTTTAAACAACAAAATAGCCTTCCACATATCCCTGA
Source organism: Terrisporobacter mayombei (assembly GCF_014333445.1). Classification (GTDB taxonomy): domain Bacteria; phylum Bacillota; class Clostridia; order Peptostreptococcales; family Peptostreptococcaceae; genus Terrisporobacter; species Terrisporobacter mayombei_A. The sequence goes on from NZ_JACRYU010000019.1 coordinate 21,640, forward strand.
TATTTTAGTTGGATTTAATGATAAACTTTGATCTTTTGCCATTTTTATTGATACAGGTTGGAAATCCCCTAACCAAGAAGAACAGCAAAGACTTCTTCCACAAGGTCCTAGTCCTCCTATAGATTTAGCCTCATCCCTAACTCCGATTTGTCTTAATTCTATTCTTGTCTTAAATATAGCGGCTAAATCTTTTACTAATTCTCTAAAGTCTATTCTTCCTTCTGCAGTAAAGTAGAAAATTAGTTTATTTCTATCAAAAGTATACTCACAATCTATTAGATACATAGTTAAGTCATGCTCTTTAATTTTTTGCTGGCATAATTCAAAGGTTTCTTTAGCCTTTTCTTTATTTTCTCTATATATCTTAGTATCTTCTTCTGTAGCAATTCTTATTATGGGTTTTAATGGTGAAACTAAACTTTCTTCATCGATTTCTTTCTTTCCGACAACTATAGTACCGTACTCTAGTCCTCTTGCAGTTTCTACTACAACATCCATGTCTTTTTCAATTTCAAAATCAACCGGATCAAAATAGTATATTTTTCCTGCATTTTTAAATCTTACCCCTACAATATTTATCATTTAATCACCTCATATATATTTAAAGACATAACTTGTATACTTACAGTAAAGTTACAATTACCTTTTATTTTTATTTTAGTTTCTTCTATTATATCAATAATTTTAGATACCTGAGAATATGTAATTTTCTTGCTTATATTTTGTATAAATAATATTTTATCAGCATTTATTATCATATCCTTGCTTATATTTTCCTTAGAAATCATTATATCTCTAAAATAATTTATCATCATATCAAGAACTGTTATACTATCGCTCTTATATTTTTCCATTTGACTTGGTATATCTAATATTTCGACCATATTTTTAGTTATAATTATTTCTATGTATTTTTGTACATCTTCTTTCATTTCATAAAAATCATTAGAACTTGCTAATTCTAAAGCTTTTTTCATACTGCCCCTAGAGAATGAAGATAAGAGGCTGGCTCGATTCGATTCTATACCTTGTCCAATTAAATAATTTTTAACCTCTACAAAAGGTATAGGAGTAAATTTAATTATCTCACATCTTGATTTTATTGTTGGCAATAAACTTTCTTTATTATTAGCAATCAAAATAATTATAGCATACTCAGGTGGTTCTTCTAAGGTTTTTAATAAAGCATTTTGAGCCTCCACAGTCATTTTTTCAGCTTTGTCTACTATATATATTTTATATTTCTTATGTGGCTTAATGACAATATCTGATTGTAAATTTCTAATTTGAGCTATTTTTATACTATTACCATCAGGTTTAATCCTTATACAATCTGGTGTATTTTCAAGATGATTAGCCTCAAGAAGTAATGTAGCTAATTCATTTGCAAAAGTTTCTTTTCCTACACCTTCAATTCCCTCAAACATATATGCATGATTGATTTTACCATTTTTTATAGAGTTTATCATATATTTCTTAGCAAACTCTTGTCCTCTTATATTATCAAAATACATATCTATTTTCTCCATAGGATAATTTTTTAATTATTATAGTAATTATCTTATATTATAACAAATTATTTACTTATTTCTATATTTATTCTATACACTTTTAAAGATTTGTATAAATAAAAAAGAGATATAACTATCTCCTTTTCATTCAATCTATATTAAATTTAAAATATCATTTTTAATTTCATCTATACATTCTTGTAAATCTTCATTTATATAAAACTTATTTATATTTAGTTTAGATAAATTTTCTTGACTGAAATCTTGATTATCTGCTAAAAATCTCCTACAAAGTTCATTATAATTAGGGTTTGCCTGTCTCTTTTCTCGTTCTAAGGCCCTCTCTAATCTAATTCCATCTTCTATATCAACATACAGCGGATAAACTTTATCTTCGCCATAATATTTTTTTAAACTTTCATATGACTCTAAAGTAGTTATTAATAAGTAATTATTTATATTAAGATCTATTTGACCATCATTTATAGTGCAATAATACCAATCTCCGTGGACAGTATGATATACTCTTTTTTCTATTACTTTATCTGCTTTTTCAAACTCATCTAGTTGTTCTTCATTAATAAATAAATATTCTACTCCTTGAGTTTCATTTATTCTTTTAGGTCTTGTTGTATAAGATACCACCGGTTTTAAATTTAAATCCTTATCATCTCTTATTTCTTTGAATATAGTATCTTTTCCAGAACTACTTTTTCCAATTAAACAAAAAATCTTACCCATAATATCCTCCCATTTTTCAGTTGCTAAGTAGTTTGCTTTATATTATAAAGAACAAATTATAATTTATTCCTCAATTATTTCTATATTTTCTAAAGTATTATCTTTAATACCACATATTATCATACCATTTTTAACCCCATCTTGGATATAAGTAATAATTTCTTGTGTAATAATTTCTCCTGGGGATACTAAATTTATTCCTGGAGGATATGGTGTTATATACTCTCCACTTATTTTTCCAATACTATTTTCTAACTTAACTAATTTTTTATTTTTATAAAATGCTTCCCTTGGGTTCATCATTTTTATTGGAATTTCATTTGGATAATCTATTTTTTGTAGTTTAATTTTTTTATCATCATGTGTAGATATAACACTTTGTAAAGCAGTCTCTAGACTCATGAAATCATCAATAGTATTTCCTATTGTACAAATTAAAAGAACACCATAGTAGTTTGATAATTCAACTTGAATATTGTATTTATACCTTAAAATATTATCTAATTCATAACCTGTTATACCTAACTCTTTTAATGAAATGAATATTTTTGTTTTATCATACTCATTTTTTATTAATATATTTTTGTTATTCTTAAATTTTAACGTGAAGTCTTCAATTAGATTTAGTAGTTCATTCATTAAATCTTTTCCATATTTATCATAAATATCTACGGCTAACTCCAAAGATGATAAAAGCATATATGATGGACTTGATGATTCTATAATTCTTAACATGCTTAATACTTTATTCTCATTTACTCGGTTCCCTTTTATATGAATCATAGATGATTGCGTAAATGCAGGGAGTGTTTTGTGGGTACTTTGAATAACTATATCTGCTCCTTGTGTAATAGCTGGTTTAGGTAAATTATCACTTAATCCTAAATGAGCACCATGAGCCTCATCTATTATAACTGTAATATCTTTGCTGTGTGCGTATGTGCAAATTTCCTCTAAATCATAAGTAATTCCATAATAAGTAGGATACGTTAGTATAATAGCTTCTGCATCTAAATTATCATCTATTACTTTTTTCACATCATTAACTTTTACACCTTGTACTATATTAGTACTTGTACAAACTTGTGACTCTATATAAACAGGTGTAATATCTCCTAATATACATGAGTTAATAACAGATTGATGGCAATCCCTATTAGTTATTAATTTTGACTTTGGTGAACAAACTGACATAATAGATGCTTGTATGCCACAAGTACTTCCATTAACTAAATAAATAGTTTTATCACTATTAAAAATCTTAGCAGCTCTATCTTGAGACTCCTTAATTATCTCTTGTGCATTATGTAAATTATCAGTTCCATTAATTTCTGTCGTATCTAGTTTATATATTTTATTTAATATATCTTCATATCCTAGCTTATCAAATATTTTTCCCATTTTATGACCTGGTACGTGAAATGATATTAATTTACTACTTTTAATATCTTCTAATTTTTTTAAAATATAATTTGCCATAATATCTCCTTATAAAAATAGACCGAAGACTGTTTTAGCAATCATCGGCCTTTCTGTTACATTATTTTTATTTATCATCATCTGATGAAAATAAAGATGGTATTAAGTAGATTCCTGCTAATCCTACTAAAGCATATATAACTCTACTTATTGCTGAATATGTACCACCAAATAACATACCTATAGCATCTACTCCTAAGAATCCTATGATTCCCCAGTTTAAAGCACCTACTACAGCTAAAATTAAACATATTCTTTTAATCATCTATAATCACTCCTAAATATAAATATTATTTATATTATTTCCATGTTTTATTAAATTAACCCTAGGTTTGAAAATAGATTATTTTTATACAATAAAAAAAGATTACGTGGCTACGTGCTACTCTCCCAGGGGGCTTCCCCCCAAGTACCATTGCCGCTCAAGAGCTTAACTTCTGTGTTCGGAATGGGAACAGGTGTATCCTCTTTGCTATAATAACCACATAATCTTTACTTAAAGTATTAACTTTTGTTAGTACTTTCAAAACTGCTAACATTTAATGTTTCCATTAATTTTATTGGTCAAGTCCTCGATCTATTAGTATCAGTAAGCTAAATACATTACTGCACTTACACCTCTGACCTATCAACCAGGTAGTCTTCCTGGGATCTTAACCTTGCGGTGGGAAATCTTATC
>NZ_JACRYU010000013.1 GCF_014333445.1 Terrisporobacter mayombei
GTATAACAACTATAGATTTCAAGCTAAATTAAAAAATATGACACCTGTTGAATACAGGTGCCATATGATTGCTTAGAGAGTCTTTTATTAAACTGTCTACTTTTTAGGTATCAGTTCATAAAATAATATAGCCTTTTTTATTTATTTTTTTATTTCATATTTTTTCTCTTAAATGTTCCACCTGTTTCTAATAAATCTAATGAACTTAAAGATGAGCCTGTTCCTCTAGCTACACAAGATAATGGATTATCAGCAACTATTACATTTATGCCCGTTGCCTGCTCTATAATCTTGTCTAAATTTCTTAATAAAGCTCCTCCACCTGTCATGACAATTCCAGATGTACTTATATCTGCAGACAATTCTGGTGGTGTTTTTTCTAGTACTGATTTAGCTGTAGCAACTATTTGCTTTACACATTCTTCTAAAGCTTCTGCTATTTCAAAAGAACTTACTTCTATAGTTTCAGGAAGCCCTTTAACTATATTTCTACCGCTAATTCTCATAGTCATCTCTTCATTATCTTTCATTGCAGTTCCTATTTCTATTTTAAGTTTTTCTGCACTTCTTTCACCAATTAAAAGATTATGTTTTTTCTTAATATAAGATACTATAGCAGTGTCAAATTTATCTCCACCTATTTTTATTGAGTCACTAACTACAGCTCCACCAAGAGATATAACAGCTATATCAGTAGTTCCTCCCCCTATATCTATGACCATATTACCATTAGGTAATGATATATCCATACCTGCCCCAATAGCTGCTGCTATAGGTTCTTCTATTATATATACTTCCCTTGCTCCTGCTTCTCTGGTAGCTTCCTCTACAGCTCTTTTCTCAACTTCTGTAACACCAGTTGGGACACATACCATAATCCTAGGCATTACAAGTCTTCTAAAACCTTTTTTCTCTACTATCTTTTCAGTAAAGTACTTTAACATCTTCTCAGTTGCTTCATAATCAGATATTACACCATCTTTCAAAGGTCTTATTGCAACTATATTTGAAGGTGTTCTACCTATCATTCTTCTTGCTTCGTTTCCTACTGCTAATACTGTATTAGTATTTTTTTCTATAGCTACTACAGATGGTTCTTCTAAAACAATCCCCTTCCCATCTACATATACTAAAACATTCGCCGTTCCTAAATCTATTCCTATATCAGCTCCAGCCATTCTATTCACTCCTTTTATTATTAATTTATGTTAAAATTTGTCATTTTTTCTTTTAAATACTCCTATTTTACAAGATATACAAAAAAATTATATAAGTCAAGGAAAATGTAGGTTTTATCGTACTTTTTTCTTATTTTTTAATTAACATTTTATATTATAATCTATATTTATCAATAGAATACTATTTATACAATAGTAAATAATCATCATTCTTACTATACTAAATAAAAAATAAACCTCATCTAAAAATAAAAAAGATATAGGATTAACCTATATCTTTTTTTCATTTTCATATTTCATTTTTGTTGCCATGCCACCCCTAATATGTCTTTCTGATTTGTTTTTTTCTAACACCCTTTTAACCTCAATGGCAAGAGAAGGATTGATTTCTTCTAAACGTTCGGTTACATCCTTATGAATAGTACTTTTACTAACACCAAATGTTTTAGCTGTCTGTCTAACTGTAGTATTTTTTTCTAGTATATACTTTGCTACGACAACTGCTCTTTCTTCTATATAGGATCTCACTCCCTTCCCCCCTAACATCATATCCTTATTGATATATATGAAAAAAAGGGTAAAAATATAACAGGTCCAATCATATTTGATTGGACCTGTTAAACTTTATTCTAATAAACTCATTGGATTAATAGCTACACCATCTTTATATGCTTCTAAATGTACATGAACACCACTTGAACACTCTACATCACTTGTATTACCTGCATATCCTATACATTGACCTTCTTGAATTGTATCATCTTTTTTCACTTTTATATTTTGTTCTAGACTTGAATATACAAATACAGTGTTATCTTTAGATTCAATCTTAACTGTCATTCCATATTCATCGTCATCATATACATCTAATACTTTTCCTGCAGTTAGTGACTTAACTTCTTGATTTTTATTTGATTCTATATCTATTGCTTTATGTATTTCCCAGACTTCTAAAGTTTCTGAATAACTAGGCTCTTTCTCTGAATAACTTCTTAATATTTGATTTCCTAAATAATTTATTTTATTATGTTCAGATTCTTTAGCCTTGGCCAAATCTTGTTCAGAATCTGTAGTAGTTGGAATCGTATCATCTTTTTCTTCTTTTGTTAAATGTATTTCATCCTCATTTTGTATAGTATTACCTTTCGATAATAGTTTGTCTACATTTTTATTTGTTAAATAAATTCCTCCTACTGCTATAACACAGATACATATAAACAAAGATAAGTAAAAAACATCTTTTTCTAATAATTTCTTTTTCATCTTGTACCTCCAAATATATTAATACATATTCAGAGTATTAACCACTTTTTTATATTTATACAATAATTTAACATTTTTGTTTTAATACATATCTTTTATATCTGTTCCTTTGAAATAATGGAATAATATATCATCATATTTATATCCTTCTTTAGCCATACCTTGTGCTCCCCATTGACTCATACCAACACCATGACCATATCCTTTAACTGTAAATTCAATATTATTATTATTATTTCTAATAGTAAAATTAGCTGAATTTAACTCAAAAATTTTTCTGATATCTATTCCACTCAATTTGATGTTTCCTATCTGAATAGTTTTTACACAACCACCTTCAGTTCTATTTATAATTTTCACTTGATTTTCTAACTTATCTATTGATAATTTAATGCTAGGATAACTATTTTTCAAATATTTTATAAATTTTTTTTTGTCTATTGAATATGTAGTTACATACTTTGGTGAATCTTCTTCATAAGGACTATCTACTGATACTAAATATGGATATTGAGTAGAAAAAACATCTTTACTATTTTCAGTCTTTCCTGATGATGTAGAAAAATATAAAGGAAGAATTGCCTTATCATTATACGTTAAAATTTGCCCTCTAGTTTCATCTACTGCTTTTTTGACTTTTTCATAGTCACTCTTAATCCATGACTTTCCCTTAATTTTAACTAAGTTATCATATGAAGTATAAGCTTGGCAATGTGCTGAGTTTGTACAAACTGCTGCATCCTCATGACCAGAATTAAGATTATTTTCAATTTTATATACTACATAAGTTCTAGCAGAGATAGCTTGTGCCTTTAAAGCTTCTTCATCAAAGGTAGATGGCATTTCACTTGATACTACACCATATAGATATTCCTCCATATCCATTTCTTCAGTCTTATTCTCATCAACATTATATACGTTAATTTTAGGAGAATCTTCATCTACACTTTCATAGTTTTTAGTTTTTAATTCATTTTTTTTACTGGATGTAACTCCACTACTGTCATAAAATATTAAACTATTAAAAACAGATATTGTAACCATTAAAATGGAAAGAACTAAAACAAAAATAAAAGGTCTTTTCATATATATTCCTCCTAAGATTCAAGCTTCTTAAATATATGAAAAAACCTCTTTTTTTATTACTATTCAACTATCTCTATATTTCCACCTAATGCAGTTATTTTCTTATCAATATCTACATATCCTCTTTGAATATGATAAATTTCACCTATTTCAGTCTCACCTTCAGCTATAAGACCACATAAAATTAATGCTGCTCCCGCTCTTAAATCTGTAGCATTAACTTTTGCACCTTTTAATTCATCTACACCTTCTACTACAGCTGTTCTACCTTCTATTTTTATGTTTGCACCCATTCTATTGAATTCAGCTACATGCATAAATCTATTTTCGAATACTGTTTCTATAACTACCCCAGTTCCTTTAGATACTGTAAGCATAGCCATAAACTGTGCTTGAACATCAGTAGGGAATCCAGGATGTGGTAAAGTTTTTATATCTATAGCTTTAAGTTTTTCTGGTCCTATTACTCTTACAGCATTATCCATTTCGATAATCTCACAACCAGCTTCTATTAATTTTGCAGTTACAGGTTTTAGATGTTCTAATAATACATTTTCTATTGTTATATCTCCTTTTGTCATAGCTGCTGCTACCATGAAAGTAGCCGCTTCTATTCTATCAGGTATAACATCATGCTCTGTACCTTTTAACTCTTTAACACCTCTTATTCTTATTGTGTTAGTTCCTGCTCCTCTAACATCTGCTCCCATTTCATTTAAGAAATTAGCTAAATCAACTATTTCTGGTTCTTCAGCTGCATTTTCTATTATAGTAGTACCTTCTGATAATACAGCCGCCATCATTATATTTTCAGTAGCTCCTACTGATGGGAAGTCTAAATATAGCTTACTACCAACTAAATTATCAGTTTTGGCCTCAACAAAACCATGGTCCATAATTATTTCTGCACCTAAAGCTTTGAATCCTTTTAAATGTAAATCTATTGGTCTAGTACCTATAGCACATCCTCCTGGCATAGATATTTTAGTTTTATTAAATCTAGCTAGTAATGGTCCCATTACTAAGAAAGATGCTCTCATTTTTCTAACTAACTCATATGGAGCCTCATATGTTGTTAAATTTGTTGCATCAACTGTTAAAGTATTATTTTTATATTCAACCTCAGCACCTAAATGTCTTAATAAATCAGATATAACATGCACATCTTTTAAATTTGGTACTTCTCTAAGTACTGATTTTCCTTTTGCTAATAAAGTCGCTGCTATTATTGGTAATACAGCATTTTTTGCACCATCTATTCTAACACTACCTTTAAGTGGATTACTCTTTCTTACTATTATTTTAGCCATTTTTTGTTCTCCTCACTAACTCTAATAATCTAATTTTATTATTGGTGTAGCTATGTAGATTAAAGTTTTATCTTCATTTTCGCTATACCTAATTCCTATATTTAAATTTATCTTATCTTCCAAATATTCTAAATCATTTTCTGTTAACAAATTACTATACGCAGTCACAGATATAAGACCATTTTGTCTTATCTTATCAATTTCCTTCGCATTCATATTATACAATATATTTTTTAAAATATCATTACATTTATCTAATTGTAATTTTTTTGTATATTGTCCAGCTATACAAGTAAATACTTGTATATCATTCGAATGTACATTAAGTACACTATATAATTGTTTATAAACATCTCCTATATTTTTATATACTTTATTGCTTAATATGTCAACAATTATATAAGATTCTTCACCATTTTTTTTAACTGTTGCAAATGAAAGATCGTAAATATTCCCCTTTAATTCAGCATATATTTTTAATTCTTCTTTATTATTTTTAATTTTCCACTTGATATCTTTTTTGTTTAAATTTAAGGCCTTTACTATATCCATACAAATATTTTTCATTTCATTTTCACATAATTCACCCTCTATTAAACAGTTAGCTTTTATATCATAAAATTTGAATTCTGCATCTGTTTGTTCAAATGTATTAACAAAATTTTCAATCCAATCATTATCTATATCAGCATGAGATATAAATAATCCTATTATAAAAAGTCCTATAAAACTTGTAAAAAATTTGAAAAATTTCATTATATAATTCCCCCCTAAAATATCAATTATTATTACTAAATTATTGACATTATTAGGAATCATATACTACATCTTCTAGTAAAATAAAATTAATAATACTTATAGTTTAATCTATGCAAAAATTATTATTTTGCAATTTAAAACATAAAAAATTAACTTCGCCTGAGCGGCGTGTTGGCAAAATAATTCATATGTCCAACAAATTGTCCATTCGCTTAAAATAATAGACAGTAAAATAAAAAGGTTATATACTTTTTAGTATATAACCTTTTTATTTACTATTTTTTATAGAGACATATTATTCAACCGTAACTGATTTAGCTAAGTTTCTTGGTTTATCTATGTCACAGCCTCTCATTTTAGCAACATGATAAGAAAGTAATTGCATAGGTATAACACTTACTATACTGGCAAACATATCATTACATTCTGGCACATAGATTACTCTATCAGCTGATTTTTCTACTTCTTTATTATGCTCTTTAGCTATTGCTATAACTTTAGCCCCTCTTGCTTTAACTTCTTGCATATTAGAAAGCATTTTTTCAAATAATTGCTCTTGAGTTGCTATAGCTAATACCGGAGTTCCTTCTTCTATTAATGCTATAGTTCCATGTTTTAATTCTCCAGCAGCAAATGCCTCAGCATGCATATAAGATATTTCTTTTATTTTTAATGAACCTTCCATTGCTAATGCATAGTCAATACCTCTACCTAAGTAGAATATATCAGCTTTATCTTTTATTTCTGAAGCAATTTGTTTAACTAATTCATTACATTCTAATACTTTTTCAACTTTAGCAGGTATTTCTTTTAGCTCATTAATCATTGTGAAATATTCTTCTTCTGTTATCGTTCCTTTTGTTATAGCAAAGTTTAAAGCTATCATATAAAACGCTGTTAGCTGAGTAGTATAGGCTTTTGTAGATGCAACAGCTATTTCTGGACCTGCCCATGTATAGAATATATCATCAGATTCCCTAGCTATTGATGAACCAACAACATTTGTTATTGATAATATTCTAGCACCTTTTTTCTTAGCATCTCTAAGAGCAGCCAAAGTATCTGCAGTTTCACCAGATTGACTTACAATTATCAATAATGTATTTTCATCTACAAATGGATCACTATATCTGAATTCTGATGCTATATCAGCCATGACAGGTATTTTTGCAAATTTTTCTATAGCGTATTTTCCAACTAGTCCTGCATGATATGCAGTGCCACAGGCTACTATATAAACTTTATTTATTTTCTCTAGGTCTTCTTTCGTTATTTTTATGTCATCTAGTTTTATTCTACCGTTTTTATCTAATCTTCTTAGTAATGTTTCTTCTACACCTTTTGGTTGTTCATATATTTCTTTAGCCATGAAACTATCAAATCCACCTTTTGATGCAGCTTCGACATCCCAAGTTATTTCGCTAATTTCTTTTTCTACAACCTCTTTATTTTCATTTAGAACAGTAACTTTATTACCTACTATATGAACAAATTCACCATTTTCTAAGAAATAAACATTTCTTGTATATTTTAATATTGCAGGTATATCAGATGCTATCATATTTTCATCTTCTCCCAAACCTACAACCAATGGGCTATCTTTTCTTACTGCAACTAATTCATTTGCATTATCAGCACATACTACACCCAATGCATATGCACCTCTAAATCTTTCAGTTGCATTATAAACAGCCTCTAATAAATTACCTTCATAATACTTATCTACCATATGAGCAGCTATTTCTGTATCTGTTTGAGATAAAAATTCATAACCTTCTGCTTCTAATTCTTCTCTTAATTCAAGGTAATTTTCTATTATACCATTGTGAACAACAGCTATAGTTTTTTCTTTATTAAAATGAGGATGAGCATTTACATCTGAAGGTTCTCCATGAGTAGCCCATCTTGTATGTCCTATACCTAATTCTCCGTGTATAGAATTTTTTTGTAAATCTTCTGCTAATATAGATAATCTACCTTTAAATTTTCTTATTTCTAATTCATTTCCAGTGTTTACAGCAACACCTGCAGAGTCATATCCTCTGTACTCTAATTTTGACAGACCTTCTATTAATACCTCAGTTGCCTGTCTTTTGCCTAAATATCCAACTATACCACACATATATTGTGCCTCCTAAAAATATTATTATATATATATTTTTAGAGTTAGGTCATGAAAAAGCTTACTTAAGTTCCCCTTTGTCCACAAAATCACTTCTATGATTTAAGAAAACCTTCACGATGGTAAGCACACCGCAGAGCATCCGCCGATAATTCGATTAACTCTGTCCTCGTCAACTTAACCCCCAATATTACTTTAAAAACTATGTCTACCGTTAAGTTCTGGCGCTTAGAAGTAAATACTAAGTAAAATCTTAGTATTTACTATATATTTATGATAATTTTTCTTTTATAAGTTTAGCCAGGTTATTAGCCAACTCATTTATTTGACCTTCCTCTTTACCCTCTAGCATAACTCTTACTAATGGCTGAGTTCCTGATGGTCTAATCAATACCCTTCCTGAACCTTCCATCAATTCTTCAATTCTTTTTATTTCGTTACTTATTTCTTCTACTTCCATGAATTTATTTTTCACTTCATTTTTTACTTCAACATTAACTAATACTTGTGGATAAACACTCATGATTGAAGCCAATTCTGATAAAGATTTATTTTCATCCATCATTATTTTAGATAACATTAATGAGCTTAATACTCCATCTCCAGTAGTATTATAATCTAGGAATATCATGTGCCCCGATTGCTCACCACCTAAATTAAAGTTTCCTTTTTTCATAGCCTCTATAACATATCTATCTCCTACATTAGTAGTTTCTAGATTTATTCCATGTTCTCTTGCTGCTACATTTAATCCTATATTAGTCATTACAGTTATTACCAATGTATCATTTGATAATTGTTTTTTCTTCTTAAGATATACTGCACTCAATATCATTATATGATCACCATCAACAATGTTTCCATTTTCATCGACAGCAATCAATCTATCTGCATCACCATCATAAGCTAATCCTAAGTCTGCCTTATTATCTACAACAGCTTTTTGTAACATTTCTGGATGAGTAGATCCACACTTATCATTTATATTCTTTCCATTTGGTGACGTATTTATATCAATAACATTTGCACCTAGCTCTTTAAATACGATTGGTGCCACTTCATAAGAAGCTCCATTTGCACAATCTAAAACAACGTTAAGACCAGTTAAATCTATATTTATTATAGATTTTAAATAATCAACATAATCTCTAATTGCATTATTTGAATGTATTATAGTACCAACATTTTCACCAGTTGGGTTATAATCCACCTTTTCTATATTTTCAATATATTTTTCTATTTCTAATTCTATCTCATCATCTAATTTATATCCATCTTTATTAAAGAATTTTATACCATTATCTTCCATAGGGTTGTGAGATGCTGATATAACAACACCACAGTCAGCATTATATTTTCTTGTTAAATATGCAACTGCTGGTGTTGGTATAACTCCTACAGGTATTATATCGCATCCAACTGACATTAATCCTGCTATTAAAGCTGCCTCTAACATATCGCCAGACATTCTTGTATCTTTTCCTACCACAACTTTTACTCTATGATCTCCTTGAGCTAAAACATATCCTCCTGCTCTTCCAAGCTTGTATGCTAAATCACAAGTAAGTTCCTCGTTAGCGATACCTCTAACTCCATCTGTTCCAAAATATTTTCTCATTTAAAAACTCCCTTCATAACGAGACTATATATATATGTTTATTTTATTCATTTCTATATGAAATATTTGATGTTAATGTTACCATAGGATTATTTTAATACTTAAATAAAAAAAAGACAATAAAAATAATTTTATTGTCTTTTTTGTTTAAAATAATAATTTTTTCTCAAATTTAAGCTTCTGCTGTAGCTACTGAATCCATACCTTTTTGTAAAGCTTCTCTATTTATTGGTATAAATTTAGATTTTCTTTCACCAAAAACTTTTAAGAATGCTTCTAATACTGACTCTATACCTACTGCTTCAGTAACGTTTAAACAAGCACCTAACATTATCATATTTGCAACCTTAGGCATACCTATTTCTGCAGCCAATTCATTAGCCGGTATATAAGTTACATTAACATCTTCTCTGTCAACTTTTTCATCTATTAAAGAGCTATTAACTAGTATATGTCCTCCTGGAACTACGTCATTGACAAACTTCATAGAAGGCTTATTCATTATTACAGCACAAGTAGCATCATCTGTTATAACTGGTGATCCAACTGGTCTATCAGATACAGTAACTGCACAATTTGCAGTACCTCCACGCATTTCAGGTCCATAAGATGGAAGCCATGAAACTTCCTTACCTTCTAACATTCCTGCATATGTTAATAATTGACCCATAGACATAACACCTTGACCACCAAATCCCGCACATATTACCCTTGATGTTGCCATATTATTTCGCCTCCTCAACTTCAATATCTTTTTTATTTCCTATTTCATAGTAAGCCATCATGTTATCTCTTAACCATTGTAATGCGTCTTTTGGCGCAAGACCCCAGTTAGTTGGACAAGTAGATAATACCTCTACAATACCAAATCCTAATCCTGCTTGTTGAACTTCAAATGCTTTTCTAATTGCTTTTTTAGCTTTTCTAACATTAGCAGGTGTATCAACTGAAACTCTTTCTACAAATACCGCTCCAGTTAAAGTTGATAACATTTCACTAACTCTTATAGGGAATCCGTTAACTTCAGGATTTCTACCTGATTGAGCAGTTGTAGCCTTTTGACCTATTAATGTTGTAGGTGCCATTTGACCACCTGTCATACCATATATACCATTATTAACAAATATAGTAGTTATTTTTTCTCCCCTAGCTGCGGCATGAACTATTTCCGCCATACCTATTGAAGATAAATCTCCATCCCCTTGATATGTGAATACAACATTATCTGGGTGGGTTCTTTTTATACCAGTAGCAACTGCTGGAGCTCTACCATGGGCAGCTTCATGAGTATCTACATTAAAATATTTATATGCTAAAACTGAACATCCTACAGGAACTACCCCTATAGCCTCTCCAAGTACTCCCATTTCATCTAAAACTTCTGCTACTAATCTATGGATAATACCATGAGTACATCCTGGACAGTAGTGAGTTGTAACATCTTGTAATCCTTCTGTTCTTTTAAATACTACAGACATTATTTAACACCCCCTATTAATTCTTTAGCTTTATCAGCTATAGCTGATGGAGTTGGTATCATACCACCTGATCTTCCATAGAAATGTACAGGTAGTTTACATTCTATTGCTAATTTAACATCATCTATCATTTGACCTAAACTCATTTCAACTACTAATAGATTTTTAGCATTTGGAATTTGTTTAAATGCTTCATTTGGGAATGGCCATAATGTCTTAGGTCTTATTAACCCTACTTTGTAACCTTCTTCTCTTAATGTATCTATAGCTGTTTTAACAATTCTAGAAACTGTTCCATATGCAACAAATACTAATTCTGCATCTTCTGCATGATACATTTCATACTGAACTTCATTTTCTTCTATTGCTTTATATTTCTTTTCTAATTTTAAGTTATGTAGCTCTAACTCTTCAGATTGTAAGTATAAAGAATTTATTACATTTGGTTTTCTTTCTCCTCTAGTACCACATGCTGCCCAAGTTTTTTCTGGTATTTCTCTTTGCTTACGTTCTTTATCAAAGTCAACTGGCTCCATCATTTGGCCTATCATACCATCTGCTACTACCATAACTGGAGTTCTATATACATCAGCTACATCAAAAGCTTCTATTATCATATCTACAGCTTCTTGAACAGATGCAGGTGCGAAAACTGGAGTTCTATAATCTCCATTTCCTCCACCTTTAGTTGACATATAGTAATCTGATTGAGATGGTTGTATTGTTCCAAGTCCTGGACCACCTCTCATTATATTTAATACTACACAAGGTACTTCTGCACCTGCGCAATAAGTTATCCCTTCTTGTTTTAATGCTACTCCTGGAGAAGATGATGATGTCATTACTCTTGTACCAGTTCCTCCTGCACCATAAACCATGTTTATAGCAGCAACTTCAGATTCTGCTTGAACAAAAGCTCCTCCAACTTTAGGTAACTCTCTTGATAAATACTCTGGTAACTCACTTTGTGGAGTTATTGGGTAACCAAAGAAGTAATGGCAACCAGCTTCTATAGCTGCTTTACCAAATGCTTCATTACCTTTCATAAGAATTTTAGCCATAATTAATCCCCCCTTATAAAAAAATAATTAATCTCTTTCTACTGTAATAACTACATCTGGACACATTAAAGCACAACTTGCACATCCTATACAACTTTCTTCATCTACTATTTTTGCTGGGTTATACCCCTTTGCATTTATGAAGTCTGTATCAATTGCAAGTATTCCTTTTGGACATGCTTCTACACATAGTCCACAGCTTTTGCAGCGTTCTACATTAAAAGTTACTTTTCCTTTAGCCATTGTTAAGCCTCCCTTAATTATTTCTTATATTAAACCTAAAACTACATCCATTCTTCTCTTAAATATAGTTTTATAGGTAATATATCTCCCTCTATATCACTTGGTAAGTGTTCTACAAGATTCTCTAAGCAACAAACATATTTAATAGGTAAATTCTTTATTTTTGCTACTTCCCTTACTATTTCTTGCCCTTTTAGTACATCTTCTATAGTTGTTTCTCTTAATAAATGTGTATTATTAATCAATCCTGTCACTTTAAGCTTAGAAGCAGCTTCCATAGCATCTATATATCCAAGAACCTCTTGAGCAGTTTGAGTTTTTTCTCTGTTTGCATTAACTACACAAAACATATCATAATCACTTTCTTTGAAGTGTTTTGAAAAACGTCCGACTACCCTTGCTCCAACATTATCTCCACCAACATCTACAACATAATTAACTTTATTATCATGCAACGGTCTCATTACTTCTGCGGATACAGCAGGAACATCTAAGGTAGTAGTCTGGATAGAACTATCAATAGGTGTAATTCCTAATTGCTTCATCATATCCTTTTTTTCTCTACTTCTAAAGTAGACATTTACTACATCTAAATCCGCTATTGCTACTTCTCCATCAACTAACTCCCTTAATTTAGTGACATAGTTAATTGATACTTCACTTTTTCCACTTCCATAATGACCTATAAATAGTCTTACTCTCTTGTCATCCTTCATCATAATATTCACCTATTTTCAGTATGTATTAATAATCTAAAGCTTCTTCTTCCCCTCTTAATACTCTAAGCCCTCCTTGAGCAAGAGCAATCATTTCATCTTCTCCTGGATAAGCTTTTACAGGAGCTATAAATTTAACTCTATCCTCTATTTCTTCTCTTATTCTTGATGAATAAGCTATTCCTCCTGTTAATATTATTGCATCTACATCACCTTTAAGAACAGTTGCATAAGCACCAATTTCTTTACATATTTGATAAACCATAGCATTATAAATTAATTCTGCTTTTTTGTCACCATTACTTATCATTTCTTCCACTTCTCTAATGTCATTAGTTCCTAAATATGCAACTACTCCCCCATTACCTTTGATTCTTTTACCTATTTCTTCTTTAGTTAGTTCGTCACTATAGCACAATCTCATTAATCCACCGACTGGAAGACCACCACTTCTTTCAGGAGAGAATGGACCTTCCCCATCAAGACCATTTGTATTGTCTATAACTTTACCTTTCTTATGTGCTCCTACTGTAACGCCTCCACCCATATGAACTATAAGAAAGTTACAATCTTCATATTTTTTATCCATATCTTTAGCTGCTCTTCTTCCTATTGCCTTTTGATTTAATGCATGGAATATACTAATCCTTGGTATTTCCGGTACTCCAGAAATTCTTGCTATATCTTCCATTTCATCTACTACAACAGGATCTACTATAAAAGATGGGATAGCTACTTCATCAGCCATTTGTCTAGCAATAATTCCACCTAAATTTGAAGCATGCTGCCCTAATACCCCTATTTTTAAGTCTTCAACCATTAAGTCACTTACTTTATAGGTTCCACCTACTATAGGTTTTAATAATCCACCTCTTCCAACTATAGCACTCAAATCTTGAACTTCTAAATTAGCTTCTTTTAAAGCTTCTTCTATAACATCTTTACGAAATTTAAATTGATCTGATATATTATCATATTTACTTATTTCTTCAGAAGAATGTCTTAGTGTTTTTTCATATATTAATTCTTCATTTTCAAATACGGCTATCTTAGTTGATGTTGAACCTGGATTTATTGTTAGAATTTTATACTTCTCCATAATAATCCCCTCTCTTTTTATATTATTTTTTTTCGGCTGCTAGAACCCCTAATGCTATGGAATTTAATTTTGTTTTTTCACTATCAGCTCTAGAAGTAAGTATAATAGGTGCTTTAGCTCCTACAATTAAACCTGCATTCTCACACTTAGCAAAGAAAGCTATTGATTTATATAAAACATTACCTGCTTCAATATCTGGCACAACTAGTACATCAGCTTTTCCTGCTATTGGATGATTCATTCCCTTATGTTTTGCAGCTTCTTCACTAACTGCATTATCTAAAGCAAAAGGTCCTCCTACCATGCAACCAGTTATTTCTCCCCTTAAGTACATATCTTCTAGTTCTTTTGCTTCCACCGTATCCTTCATCTTTGGGTTAACCTTTTCCTTAGCACAAATCAATGCTACTTTAGGTTCTTTTATATCTAATGATCTGGCAACTGAACATGCATTTTCAATTATTTGCTTTTTAGTATTTATATCTGGTGCTAAATTCATAGCAGAATCTGTCACGAAAAATAATCTATCATATCCTTCTATATCAAATACTGCAACGTGACTTAATACATTACCAGTTCTTAATCCTATTTCCTTATTTAATACTGATTTTAAAATTATAGATGTGTCAACTAAACCTTTCATTACCATATCAGCTTTTCCTGTCGAAACTAATTCAACTGCTTTTAGACAAGCTTCTGATAAATCTTTAATGTCTACTAAATTATAATTGTCTAGGCTTATATTCAAATCTTTCGCTATTTCTTTGGTTTTTTCCATATCCCCAACTAAAATAGCATCAACTATATTTTCCTTTCGCGCATTCTCTATCGCCATTAAAACATCTTTATCCTGGCAACAAGCTACTGAAACAGTTTTTGGCCCTCTTTCTCTGGCGAATTTTATAATATCGTCTATACTTTTCATTCTCTCCTCCTAAATTTATTATATTTAGTTGTCATAAGTTTTTAATTGAATTGATTTTACTATTGATGTTGTTAAGATATAATATTTAAATTTTACATTTAAATATTTATAGTGATTAAAAAATATGCTTTTATTATGTATTTATTGTGAATGTCTATTAATTTTTGTTTCTCTATTCAGACTTTACTTTTTAAGTTTCTTACATTTTATTCCTGTTAATTATATTCTAGCATAATATTACCTATCTATGTGCAATTTTAAAATGAAATTATAATGTTTTTTGTAATTAATCTAATTTTACTTAGATAATAAGCTTTTTCATAACTCTATGCTTAACAAATTCATAATAATATTTTTTTGCACTTACTTTTTTTGACATGTTTTTAAAATATTCAGATAATTAATTCTGTATTTTTTTAAGTATAATTTGATTACACTAATTTTTTTTAATATATATTCTTTTATTATAAAATAAAAAGTGTAATATATTTAATCATTAGTTCGATATAAATATATTACACTTTCATTATTTTATAAATTAACTACCTACCACAGCTGGTATAATTTTTAAACTTTTAAAGTTTATATCTGAACTATATTTTATAGCATAATTTTTAGATTCATTATCTCCATCTGATAAATCTATGTATAACTTTATATCAGATTTAGTTACTTTTGTATTTGGATCATTTGTCTGAATCTCTACATTTATACTATCTGGTATATTTAGTTCTGATATATCTATTTTATCATAGTTATTTCTTAATTCAATTTCATCTGAGTTATAAATTAACCTTTGAACTATGTTTTCAGCTTCTTTAACTTTAATTGTAGCTGTTTTATCATTTGATGTTATTCCTTCAGGAATTATTAAATTAACTTTTTTGGATTGTCCAATAGTTGATAAGTCAATTTTTTCTGTATTTATATAATTAATGTTGTCTAGAATTTCTTTTTTTCCTTTTATTATTATAGTTTCAGGATTTATTTCATAGACCTTCTTATCGTCTAAATTTCCATCTGATTGAATATTTATAGAAACTTCTTTCTCTTCAAGTAGAGTTATTTCTGCACTTATATTTTTAGAGTCCAGGCTTACTCCTTTAACTTCTTTGCCTGATTTATTAACAGGCACTAGTTTAACTCTCTGGGTAAATTTATTATCTGTGTTACTATTAACTTCTACGTCTGCCTTAATATAGTCTACTTCTTCAACTAAAACCCTTGGTCCTGAAACATTTACCGTACTTTGCTGTAATACAACTGTATCTACATCTTCAGCATAATCGCCTCTTATGTCGGATCTAATATCTTTTTCTTCATGTACTATTTTTTCTAATCTTACTACTATAAAATCTGATTTAAATTCATAAGAAAGTTGTTTTGTTGCATTAACCTTTAAATATAAATAGTTCTTCCCCTCTATAGGAGTATTTATAGATCCATATACATGTATATCTTCTTTTGATAAATTTTGAAGATATGATAATTTTCCTCTTATATAAATGTCAGCTACTAAATCAGTTTCCGGATATACCACCAAGTCTTCATTAGCTAATTCCTCTATATTTGTAACGCTTACTGGGACATTTTCAAATAATCTTGTATCTTCTGGATCAACAATTGCCATAACATACATCCATAGAGTTAAAGCGCTAAGAAGAGATATTAGCTTTATCCTTGTATTTTTCTTTAGTCTATTCTTCATTTAAAAATCCCACCTTTAAAGAAACTTTTATCTTCTGATGTTGTTTTACTTAAGTTTTTCTTCAATATATTAGAGATTCTATCTTGAGATATATCTCTATATAACTTTCCTGATTTAGCTATTGAAACTTCTCCTGTTTCTTCTGAAACGATTAGAGTTATACAATCTGAAACTTCACTTATCCCAACACCAGCTCTGTGTCTAGTTCCTAAATCCTTTGTCAAATCTTTACTTTGACTTAACGGTAAAAAACATGCTGCAGCTTTTACTTTGTTATCTCTTATAACAACTGCTCCGTCATGTAGTGGAGTATTTGGTATGAATATATTTATTAATAATTGTCTAGATACATCACCATCTATTATAGTTCCTGTACCTATTATATCTGAAATTTTTGTTTCCCTTTCTAATATAATAAGTGCTCCTATTCGCTGTCTTGATAATGAATATAGTGTCTCTACAATCTCATCTATTGCCTTATCTAATTTTTTACTTTCTGCATTTTCTCCGCTTTTTCCAATCAAATTGAAATTTGCTCTTCCTAAATGCTCAAATCCAGCTCTAAGTTCTGGTTGAAATATTATACAAAGTGCTATAAAACCAACATCAAGCGCTTTTACTAATATCCAGTATAAAGTATGTAATTTAAATATAGAGCTAAGTTGTGTTGCTAATAATAAAACTATTATTCCTTTAAAAACTTGCTCCGCTCTTGTATCCTTTATAAACATAAAAATCTTATAAAATATATAAGCAACTATTAATATATCTACAATATCATATATGCTCATTCTTAATATTATATCAATAAAACCATTTAATAAAGAATTTATATCGGACATATTTTATCCTCCTGTTCAATAGTTTCTTAATTGTTTACACTATGTATTATACTATAATAATAAGACTATATACAAACTATCTTCTTTTATTATAAGTTTATTTCTTTTAATTACCTAGATTATAAATTTTTATAAAAAAAAAGCTTCACTAAAGTGAAACTTTTGATTGGTGAGCGCACAGGGATTCGAACCCCGGACACACGCCTTAGAAGGGCGTTGCTCTATCCAGCTGAGCTATGCACCCATATTATTGGAGCGGGAAACGAGATTCGAACTCGCGACTTCAACCTTGGCAAGGTTGCGCTCTACCACTGAACTATTCCCGCATATCAATTTATATAAAAATGGTGGGACCAACAGGGCTCGAACCTGTGACCCCCTGCTTGTAAGGCAGGTGCTCTCCCAGCTGAGCTATGGTCCCACAATTATAAAAAATGGAGCGGGTGAAGGGGATCGAACCCTCACAGCCGGCTTGGAAGGCCGGAACTCTACCATTGAGCTACACCCGCATGGTGACTCATAGGGGAATCGAACCCCTGTTACCGCCGTGA
>NZ_JACRYU010000008.1 GCF_014333445.1 Terrisporobacter mayombei
GTTTTGTATCAAATGAATAACTCATATTTTTTCTATTATTTCTTTGCATAAAAATCACCCCTTAAAGTAGTATTTTACAAGTCTTTTTTACTTGTGTCTACTTTAAGGGGTTCAGTTCATTATATAATATAGCCTTTTTTATTTAAGTACTAAGTACGTTGATAAGTATTCACGTTGAGAGTAAAATTGATAAGGCAATGGTTTCAGCCAATTCTAAAATAAAATGTAATCGGACATTATTAAATGAAAATCTATTATTTTCATCTACTTTATCTACAATACCTACAATTGAATGAGACCCAATTTGTGGGAGTTTCTTACCTACGCCTTTGCCTGGAAGAATAGGCCCTTTTCTAATTTGAATATTTCCAATGTTATTTACAGAGCCTAAACAGGCATCAATAGCTAAGAATTCACTGTTAGGATGTTTTTCTTTAACTGTGTCTAGGGATTCATATATGTTTAAGGCATGAATAGGATTATCTAGGGTACCGTAAACAGGGTATTTAAAGTCGCTATTTTTTAGCATAGTACCGACTAAAGGACCTAAGGCATCTCCTATAGCACGATCTGTTCCTATACAAATAACAACTGTATTTTCGTTAATTATATCTTTAAGTATTGAGCTTAATATTTCTATAACATTTTCTTTTTTATAATTTACTTTGGCTAAATACATAGGAACCTACCTCCCTTCAAATATATATGAATAATGAAATGAAAAAATACATAACATTAAATCACATAAAATCACTTATATTAAATGATATGATAAAGGTGTAAATAGTGTTCCATAAAAATAAATTCTTGACACCATATATAAAAAAAGGTATTATAATATTGTTAAAAAGAAATACGAAATATGTGTAATTATGATTACACCTTATCAAGAGAGGCAGAGGGACAGGCCCTGTGAAGCCCAGCAACCACCCCAATAGGGGACGGTGCTAAATCCTACTAAACGGTAACGTTTGAGAGATGAGGTTAGTTAATTAAAGTTTTAATCTGATAATTAACCTCTTCTTGATAAGAAGAGGTTTTTTTATATACTAAATCATTATAAATTATATTAATTGTAAATAATTTATAAATTCAACCGCTTAAGTTTGAGATACGATATGTGAACTTGATGAATATACGTTAACGATATGAAGTGTTTTGCCGATACGTCTCTCAGGTAAAGTGAATTTTTATTTATATGATAAAAATACATAAAATATATAATAAAAGGAGGAAATAAAATGTCAAGACATTTATTTACATCAGAGTCAGTAACTGAAGGACATCCAGATAAGATGTGTGATCAAATTTCAGATGCAATATTAGATGCTTTATTAGAAAAAGATCCTTTATCAAGAGTAGCTTGTGAAACAACAACTACTACAGGATTAGTTTTAGTAGCAGGAGAAATATCTACAAAAGCATATGTGGATATACAAAAATTGGTTAGAGATACAGTAAAAGAAATAGGGTATACAAGAGCTAAGTATGGATTCGATAGCCAAACTTGTGCTGTTATAACTGCTATAGATGAGCAATCTTCAGATATAGCTATGGGAGTTGATGAAGCTTTAGAAAGTAGAAGTGGAGAGCAAACAGAAGAAGAGATAGAAGCAATAGGGGCAGGAGACCAAGGGATAATGTTTGGATTTGCTTGTAATGAGACTCCAGAGCTAATGCCACTACCAATATCTTTATCTCATAAACTAGCGAGAAGATTAACTGAAATAAGAAAGAAAGATATTGTAAACTATTTGAGACCAGACGGAAAAACTCAAGTAACAGTTGAATATGAAGGGAATAAACCTGTAAGAGTTCATACTATATTAATATCTACTCAACATAGTGAACATGTAGATAATGAAACTATAAGAAAAGACTTAATAGAATTAGTAATAAAAGAAGTTATACCAGCTGAATTATTAGATGATGAAACTAAAATATATATAAACCCAACTGGAAGATTCGTTATAGGTGGTCCACAAGGGGATACTGGTTTAACAGGAAGAAAAATAATAATAGATACTTACGGAGGATATGCTAGACATGGTGGTGGAGCATTCTCAGGAAAAGATCCAACTAAGGTTGATAGATCTGCTGCTTATGCTGCAAGATATGTAGCTAAGAATATCGTTGCTGCTGGACTTGCAGATAAATGTGAAATAGAATTAGCTTATGCAATAGGTGTTGCTAGACCGCTATCTGTATTTGTAGATACATTTGGTACTGGAAAAGTTTCTGATGAAGTACTAGTTGAATTAATAAACAAAAACTTCGATTTAAGACCAGGTGCAATAATAAGAGACTTAGAATTAAGAAGACCTATATATAAACAAACTGCTGCTTACGGACATTTTGGAAGAACAGATATTGATCTACCATGGGAAAGAACAGACAAAGCTGAATCATTAAAAGAACAAGCTTTAGGAAAATAATTATATATTTTGTATAATGATAAAGAGTTGTATTTTACAACTCTTTATTTTTTTTATATTAAATGTTAACATAAAATATATTTACAATAGAAATAATTATAACAAGACAGCTAAATAAATGATTTTAGGAGAAATAATATGGATAAATTACAAGGAATGGTTAGTGATATAGTTTTTAAGAATGAAGAAAATGGATACACAATAGCCTACTTAGCAAATGAAAATGATGAAATAACTATTGTAGGATGTATGCCTACTTTATCAGTGGGGGAAAGTATTGAAATAGAAGGTAAATGGGTTAACCATAAAATTTATGGTTCTCAATTTGAAGTGCAAAGTTTTATACCAGTGACACCTTCATCTTTAGAAGGGATTTATGTTTATCTGTCTTCAGGAATGATTCATGGTATAGGAGAAAAGATGGCGAAGAGGATTATTGATAAATTTGGAGTCGACACTTTAGATATTATTCAAAATACTCCAGAAAGGCTAACAGAAGTAGAAGGCATTGGTATAAAGAAAGTTAAGCAAATACAAGAAAGTTATGAAGAAAATAGAGAACTTCGTAATATTATAATAAAACTATCTCCTTATGGGATAACTCCTAATTATTGTTTAAGAATATATAAAAAATACAAAGAAAAATCCATCGAAGTTATTAATAAAAATCCATATAGGCTTGCAGAAGATATAAGAGGTATAGGATTTAAAATTGCTGATGATATTGCAAGTAAAATAGGTATAGACAAATATTCTCCAGATAGAATAATGCAAGGAATTCTATTTACATTAAATCAAAGCTTAGCAAACGGCCATACTTATTTACCTAAAAAGATTTTAATTGAACAATCAGTTAAGATTTTATCTGTAGAACCAGCATTTATAGAAAATGGAATTATAGATTTAGCATATAATCAAAAAGTACATTTAGAAAATAAGAATGGAGAAATTTTAGTTTATTTGATGATGTACTATATTTGTGAAAATGGAGTATGTAAAGAAATTATAAAATTATCTCAGCATGAAATTAAAGATTTACATATAAATATAGATGAAGAAATAAAAATTGTAGAAGATGAAGATAATATACAACTTGCAAATAATCAAATATTAGCAGTTAAAGAAGCTGTTAGTAATGGTGTTACAATAATTACAGGTGGTCCAGGAACGGGAAAAACAACTACAATAAATACCATTATAAAAATATTTGAAAACAATGACCAGAAGGTTGTTTTATGTGCCCCTACAGGAAGAGCAGCTAAAAGAATGAGTGAAACTTCTAATAAAGAAGCTAAAACAATTCATAGGCTACTAGAAATGGGATTTGCAACAGATAGCGAAGAGTTAGTATTCTTTAAAGATGAAGAAGATCCAATTGATGCAGATGTAATAATATTAGATGAAGCATCTATGGTAGACATTATACTTATGTATAATCTTTTGAAAGCAGTTAAATTAGGAAGTAGGTTATTATTAGTAGGAGATAGTGATCAATTACCATCAGTAGGAGCCGGAAATGTTTTAAAGGACATAATTGATTCTAATGTGATTAAAACTGTTAGACTTAATGAAATTTTTAGACAAGCTAGAGAAAGTATGATAGTAGTTAATGCTCATAAAATTAATAATGGTGAGCCACTATTTTTAAATGTAAAAAATAAAGACTTTTTCTTTTTAAGAAAAAATACTAATGAAGATATTTTAAATGAAATAATAGGATTGGTCAATGAAAGACTTCCTAAATTTTACAATGTTGATAAATTAAAAGATATACAAGTGTTAACATCTATGAGAAAAGGTGATTTAGGTGTTAATAATTTAAATATAGAATTGCAAAAATATATTAATCCACCTAATAAATATAAACAAGAAGAAGAGTTTGCTAAAAGAACCTTTAGAGTTGGGGATAAGGTAATGCAAATTAGGAACAACTATACTAAAAAATGGGAAACAGAAGATAAGAGTGATAGTGGAGAAGGTATATACAATGGAGATATTGGATATATATTTCATATAGATAAAGATAAGAAGACCGTTTATGTCTTATTTGATAAAGTTAAAATTGCTTCTTATAAATATGATGAATTAGATGAGCTAGATCATAGTTTTTGCACAACTATACACAAAAGCCAAGGAAGTGAATTTCCTGTAGTTGTTATACCTATAGTGTGGGCTCCACCTATGCTTTTAAGTAGAAATCTTCTTTATACAGCAGTAACTAGGGCTAAAAAGCTTGTTGTATTAGTTGGTGATCTAAGATATTTAGAACAAATGATTAAAAATAATAGAATAAATGACAGATACTCTAACTTATCATATAAATTAAATAAATTTATAGTAGAAGGGCTGTTAAAATAAAAATGAAATTTCTATCAAAGTTTATTACAAAAGAACAACATGATATAATAAAGGTTATTTTAGATTATATTTATCCCAAAAACATTAATTGTATAATTTGTGATAATCCTATAAAAGTAACTAATACATATTCTTTATGCAAAGATTGCTTTAATGAATTACACTTTATATTAGATGGATGCGGAAAATGTGGAAAACCAATTATAAATCATAATTTAGAAAGAGAAAATTTAAGTGATTGTTCTTATTGCTATAATAAAAATTTTTACTTTGATAGAGCTATTTCATGTATTGAATATAACGTAGTAAGTAAGAGTTTAATTTTAGATTTTAAATATAAAAATAAAACATATCTATGTAAGTATATTGCGCAAATAATGAAAGAAAAACTTGAAATAGAGAATTTAGATATAGATTATATATTATTTGTACCTTTACATAAAAAAAGATTGAAAAAAAGAGGATTTAATCAATCGGAGAAAATAGCTAATGAGCTTAGTAATCTTACTAAGATACCTGTTGTAGATTGTATAAGCAGAGTGAAAAATACAAAGAAACTATATAGTCTTAGTAAAAAACAAAGACAAAAAGAATTGAAAAATGGATTTGGTGTTAAAAATAATATTAATTTAATTAAAAATAAAAAAGTAATATTAATAGATGATATATTTACCACAGGATCAACAGTTAATGAAATATCGAAAGTATTGAAATTATATTGTGTTAGTAGTATATATATAGTTACACTACTGACAAAGAGTATAGATGTATATGCAAAGGAATAAAATACTATTGACATATATACTTTAAGCAGTTAAAATTAATATATGTTTTAGGTCTGTGGTTGCAAGTCCAAGCCAGACGCAGGCGAAAGGATCCACGTAAGTTAGTTCTAAAAATGGGGCTAATGATCATGGTGCGTCTTAGATGTAAGACCTACCGATATTAAAATCGAGATGGTTAGTAGTGCGGCAAACCCAAGCGAAAGCTACAGTAGGCGAGTGTGGGGTCAAAGACCAGGTCAGCTGAAACAATAAAGTACCTTTTAGGTGCTTTTTTTATTTAGAAAGATTATATAATCACTTCGTAGATTCATATCAATTATCAAAATCAAAATCACAATTAATCCTTTCAGTATTCTGTTTATTATTCCTAGCTTAGACTGAATTAACTATCATAATCACAATTACAAAAGATTAGATATATTGTTTAATGTAGTAAATATACAAGTAAAAGACTAAAACTTTTAAAGTATGAGTTTTTTGTCGATAATATGTTCATAGAATATGAAATTTTTACAAAAAATGATAAATATTTTATAAAAAATATTATACTTATTAGTAAATTTGCATAACCTAGAAATATATTTCTATATTAAGTATAAATTATTAATTTTAAACTTATAATTACTTTATCTATAATAATTTAGGAACAAATAACTAACAGAAAAAAATTATTATATGTGGATAATAAAACAATATTAAAATATGATAAAATACAGGATTATTATAGTTATCAACAAAGTTATCAACATTATCCACAACTATTGTTGA
The DNA here is from genome assembly GCF_014333445.1 of Terrisporobacter mayombei. Lineage (GTDB taxonomy): Bacteria > Bacillota > Clostridia > Peptostreptococcales > Peptostreptococcaceae > Terrisporobacter > Terrisporobacter mayombei_A. The sequence goes on from NZ_JACRYU010000008.1 coordinate 6,347, forward strand.
TTATTAATCCACATTGATAAAAAATATAATAAAATAACAAAAAACTATATTTTATGACAGTATATAATATTTTAAAAAGCTAAAAATAAAAAAGGAGAATAACAATTAATATAGAATATAAATATTAAAGCATAAATAATAATACATACAGTAGAGTATTATATATAAATATGCTTTACATAAGTGAAGGGAGATGTTCTTATGAAAATAATAATATCAGGAAAAAAACTAGAGCTTACAGATGGAATTAAGGCTGCTATAGAAGAGAAGATAGGTAAATTAGATCGTTATCTTAATCCAGAGACAGAAGTCAGAGTTACTGTAAGTGCCAAAAAAGCAACTCAAAAAATAGAAGTAACAATTATCCCTATAAGCGGACCAATTATTAGAGCAGAAGATGGTGAAGAGAATTTATATGCTGCGATAGATGTGGTTTATGATAAACTTAAAAAGCAAATAAGAAAATATAAAAATAAATTGCAAGATAGACATCAATCTAAAGATCAAAGTATAAGATTCCAAAATGATGAAGTTATGGAAGATAGCGAAGTTACAGAAGATGAAGATGATACTTTAGATATAGTTATAGAAAGACGTAAGAAATTTGATATGAAACCAATGAGTCCAGAAGAAGCCATACTACAAATGGAATTAATAGAACATGGATTTTATATGTTTAGAAATATAGATAGCGATGAAATATCTATTGTTTATAAACGTGAAGATGGCGGATATGGCTTAATAGAACATGAGTAAGTTTATATTATTGTAAGTATATACAAGGTTATTGATAATTAGTTATCAATAACCTTTTTAAGTTTAATAATAATATTAAAAGATTATGATATAAACATCAGTATTATTGAGGAAAATAATACATTTTGTTATTATATAACTGAAATAAAAATTAGAAAATTATGTACATTTTTTTAGGGAATAGGAGTTGGTAATTTGATAGAAATTTTATTAGGGATAATAATTGTACTTTTGATTATAAATATTTATTTATCTATAAAACCTAAAGATATAAACATTAATAAATTCAATGAAGATGTTAATAAAAGGTTTGACAATATGGAGAAATCATTTAGACAAGAATTCTGTACAAACAGAGAAGAATCTAGAAGAAATGAGTATGATAATAGACAAGAGATAAAAGTTACTATAGATAGTATGACATCCTCAATATCGAGACATATTATGAATATATCTACACTTCAGCAAAATCAATTTGAAACAAATTCTAAAAATATAGAAAAGACATTGCAAACATTTGATGCCAATTTGACTAAAAATATAAATGAACTTACAAGTTTACAAAGAGAAAAGTTTACGGAGTTAACTAAATCGACAGAAGAAAATTTAGAAAAGATGAGAGTGACAGTTGATGAGAAGCTTCAGAATACTTTAGAAAAAAGATTAGGAGAATCTTTTAAAATGGTAAATGATAGACTCGAGCAAGTTTATAAAGGTTTAGGAGAAATGCAAAATTTAGCTACAGGAGTAGGAGATTTAAAAAAGGTTCTTTCAAATGTAAAAATGAGGGGAGTTTTAGGAGAGATACAATTAGAAAGAATATTAGAGCAGTTTTTAAGTGTAGAGCAATATGAAAAAAATGTGATTACTAAAAAAGGTTCTAGAGAAACTGTAGAGTTTGCTATTAAACTTCCAGGAAGAGATGAATATAAGGAAACAATATACTTGCCTTTAGATGCAAAGTTTCCTTTGGATATTTATAATAAGTTAGTAGATGCTTATGAAGACGGTAATCAATATAATATAGATGGTGCATCTAAAGAATTAGAAAGATTTATAAAAAAATCTGCAAAAGATATTAGAGATAAATATATTGATCCACCTAATACGACGGACTTTGGAATTTTATTTTTACCAACAGAAGGGCTTTATGCAGAAGTAATAAAAAGACAACAGTTGGTGGAAGATTTACAAAGAGAATTTAAAATTAATATAACAGGACCTACAACACTAATAGCACTTTTGAATAGTTTACAAATGGGATTTAAAACTTTAGCTATTGAAAAACATTCTAGTGAAGTATGGAAAGTACTTGGAGCAGTTAAGACAGAGTTCTCAAAATTTGAGTCTGTATTAAATGCAGCACAGAATAAATTAAATCAAGCTAGCTCAGAAATTGATAAACTGGTTGGTACAAGGACTAGACAAATCAACAGAAAACTAAAAAGTGTTGAAAAATTAAGTGATAATCAGTCTTATGAATATATAGTTTCTTCAAATGAAGATGAAAATTAAATAAATTTTATAGAGTAGTTAAAACTATAGTAAGGAAGTATGATTATGTACAATAAAGTTAATATTTAATATTAAATATTAGATTTTTATGTTAAAATGTATAATAGTATAATAATACAATGAGGAGAGATGCATATAATGGGTTTTTTAGATAGTTTATTTAATATGGCTGATAAAAAAGAATTAAAGAATTTCACTAAATTAGCTGAAAAAATCAATGCGATGGAACCAAGGTTCGAATCTATGAAAGATAAAGAACTTAAAAATATGACAAATGAATTTAAGGAGCGATTAACTAAAGGTGAAACTTTAGATAATATATTACCAGAAGCTTTTGCAGTTGTTAGGGAAGCATCTAAAAGAGTTTTAGGACTTAGACAATATGATGTTCAGTTTATTGGTGGTATGGTTCTTCACCAAGGTAGGATAGCAGAAATGAAAACTGGTGAAGGTAAAACATTAGTTGCGGCAGCACCAGTTTATTTAAATGCCTTAGAAGGTAAAGGTGTTCATGTAGTTACAGTAAATGACTACCTAGCAAAACGTGATAAAGAAGAAATGGGTAAACTTTATGAGTTTTTAGGTTTAACTGTAGGTGTTATAGTCCATGGACAAACACCAGAAGTTAGAAGAGCCCAATATAACTGTGATATTACATATGGAACAAATAATGAGTACGGATTTGATTATTTAAAAGATAATATGGTAATTCACAAAGAACAAAAAGTTCAAAGAGGATTAAATTATGCTATAGTGGATGAGGTCGACTCTATATTAATAGATGAAGCGAGAACACCTCTTATAATATCTGGACCTGGAGATAAATCTACGCATTTATACACAGATGCTAATACTTTTGTATTAACATTAAAAGCTCCAAGTAAAACAGAGCAACAAAAAACTAAACAAGAAAAAGAAGAACATTTCACAGATGGTGATTATGAAATAGATGAAAAACAAAAATCTGCTTCATTAACTGAATCAGGAATCAAGAAAGCAGAAGTTTATTTTAATGTTGATAATATAACGGATATAGATCATACTGAATTATATCATCATATAAATCAAGCATTAAAGGCACATGCCGTAATGAAAAAAGATGTAGATTATGTAGCTAAAGATGGTGAAATAGTTATAGTTGACGAATTTACTGGACGTTTAATGTTTGGTAGAAGATATTCAGATGGATTACATCAAGCAATAGAAGCTAAAGAAGGACTACATGTACAGAGAGAGTCTAAAACTCTTGCTACTATAACGTTCCAAAATTACTTTAGAATGTATAAAAAACTTTCTGGTATGACTGGTACAGCTAAAACAGAAGAAGAAGAATTCAAGTCTATATATAAAATGGATGTTGTTGTAGTTCCTACGAATAAACCAGTTCAAAGAATTGATTTACCTGATAGTGTTTACAAAAATGAAAGAGGTAAATTTAATGCAGTAGCAGAAGATATAATAGAAAGAAATAAAAATAAACAACCAGTACTAGTTGGTACAGTTTCTATAGAGAAATCAGAAATACTTTCTCAAATACTTAAGAGAAAAGGTATAAAACATGAAGTTTTAAATGCTAAAAATCATGAAAAAGAAGCAGAAATAGTTGCACAAGCTGGTAGATTAGGTGCTGTTACAATAGCAACTAATATGGCTGGTCGTGGTACTGATATAATGTTAGGTGGTAACCCGTTATTCTTAACTAAGAAAGAATTAAAGAGACAAGGATTTACGGAAGCTGCAATTAAAAGGGTAGATACTCATATAGAAGAATCTGAACTAGAACAAGATGAAGAATTAGCAAAAGCTAAACATTTATTTGATGATTTATATGAAAAATATAAAGAACAAGCTAAAAAAGAACAAGAAGAAGTTAGACAAGCTGGGGGTCTAGCTATAATAGGTACAGAAAGACATGAGTCTAGGAGAATTGATAATCAGTTAAGAGGTCGTTCTGGTCGTCAAGGTGATCCAGGTAGTTCAAGATTCTATATAGGATTAGATGATGAACTTATGAGATTATTTGGTAGTGATAGAATACAAGGTGTAGTAGAAAAAATAGGTTTAGAAGAAGATATGCCAGTTGAGCATAAAATGCTAACTAAATCTATAGAAAATGCTCAAAAGAAAGTTGAAGGAAGAAACTTCGGTATAAGAAAACACGTTCTTCAATATGACGATGTCATGAATAAACAAAGACAAGTTATATATGATGAAAGAGCTAGAGTATTAGAAGGCGAAGATATAAATGAGCAAATACAAGGAATGATTAAGGATATAATAGGTTCTGCCGTTAATGCTTATATTGGAGATAATGGTGTAGAATTAGAAAACTTAAAATCATACTTATATGCATCATTTATGCCAAAAGATAGTCTAGAAGTTGAAGGTTTAGATAACCTAAATACACAAGAATTAAGTGATAAAATATATGAAATAGCTCATGATTTATACAGAGAAAAAGAAGTAGTTATTGGATCTGATAGAATGAGAGAAGTAGAAAGAATTATACTTCTTCAATGTGTTGATAATCATTGGATAGATCATATAGATGCGATGGATCAATTACGTCAAGGTATAGGACTTCGTGCTTTAGGACAGCAAGATCCAGTTATAGCATATAAAATGGAAGGATTTGATATGTTTGATGATATGGTTAAACATATTCAAGAAGATACAGTAAAATATTTATTCAATATAACTATTGAACAACAACCAAAAGAAAGAAAACAAATAATTGATGTTGATAAATTATCATCACCAAGTGACAAAGAAGATAAATCACCTACAGTAAAAGAGAAAACTATAGGTAGAAATGAGCCTTGTCCTTGTGGTAGTGGTAAAAAATTCAAACATTGTTGTGGGAAATAGTTTGGAGGATTCATATGCTTAATGAACAAGAGTACAGACAACAAGTTCAATCAATGTCTGTAAATTTAGAAGATTTGAGTGTTTCTCTTTGACATAGCTGGATTAAAAACAGAGATAGAGTCATTAGAGAATGAAATTTCAAAACAAGAGTTCTGGAATGATAATGAAAGAGCTCAAAAAATATTACAAAAGAATAAATCTTTAAAAGATACCATTGAAGAATATGAAAGTATGCAAAATGGACTTGAAGAGATAGAAATACTAATTGAAATGGGTCTTGAAGAAGATGATGCATCTATAGAAAAAGAAATAGAAGCATCTATATCAAGTCTTTTAAAACAATTAGATGATATGAAGATAAAAACTCTTCTTGATGGAGAGTATGATAAAAACAATGCTATATTATCTATAAATGCTGGTACTGGTGGATTAGATGCTCAAGATTGTGCTCAGATTCTTTTAAGAATGTATACTAGATGGGCAAATAATAAAGGATATAAAGTTAAGACTTTAGATTTTTTACCAGATACAGAAGCAGGTATAAAAAGTGTCACTTTACTTATTGAAGGCGTCAATGCATATGGATATTTAAAAAGTGAAAAAGGTGTTCATAGGATAGTAAGGATATCGCCATATGACACATCAGGAAAAAGACATACTTCTTTCGTATCGGTAGATATAACACCAGAGTTAGATGATAATATTGATGTTGATATAAATCAATCAGACTTGAAGATTGACACTTATAGAGCATCAGGTGCTGGCGGACAGCATGTTAATACTACAGATTCTGCGGTTAGAATCACTCATATACCAACAGGGGTTATTGTTCAATGTCAGAATGAAAGATCTCAGTTGATGAATAGAGAGACAGCTATGAAGATGCTAAAAGGAAAGTTAATTCATTTAAAGGAATTAGAGCAAAAAGAAAGAATTGAAGATATACAAGGTAAGTACTCTCAAATCACTTGGGGTAGCCAAATAAGATCTTATGTTTTTCAGCCTTATAAATTAGTAAAAGATCATAGAACTAACTGTGAAGTAGGAAATGTAGATAGTGTATTAGATGGAAATATAGATTCATTTATAAATGAATTTTTAAAAATGAATAAAATTAGTAAATAGTAAAAAAATAAGGCTTGAGAATAATTATATTCTTAAGCCTTATTTTAGAAAGAAGGTCTAAATTGAATATTAATGAAATATTAAAGCAAGAGTTTAGTTTAAAAGATGAACAAGTAAATAATACTCTAAAACTTATTGATGAAGGAAATACTATACCCTTTATAGCAAGGTACAGAAAAGAAATGACTGGAGATATGAGTGATGTATTATTAAGACAATTCAATGATAGATTGACTTATTTAAGAAACTTAGAAACAAGAAGAGAAGACGTAAAAAGAATAATAGATGAACAAGGAAAACTTACAGAAGAGATTGAAAAGAGTTTATTAAAGGCTAAAAGCCTACAAGAAGTTGAAGATATTTATGCTCCTTTCAAACAAAAGAAAAGAACTAGAGCTACAATAGCCAAAGAAAAAGGTTTAGAAGAATTAGCATTATTAATTTTAGAGAAAAATATTAATAATGTTGATGAAGAAGCATCAAAATATATAGATGAAGAGAAAGAAGTTAATTCTATAGAGGATGCGCTAAAAGGCGCTAAGGATATTATTGCAGAGATAGTTTCTGATAATGCAGAAATAAGAAAGCATATAAGAGAAAATGCTTTAAAGTATGGTGTTATAGTAACTAAAAATACCAAAGATGAAAAATCTGTATATGATATGTACTATGACTTTAGTGAATCAGTAAAAAGTATGGCTTCTCATAGGGTTCTTGCAATAAATAGAGGAGAAAAAGAAGACTTTTTAAAGGTTAAGTTAGAAATAGATAATGATAGAAATTTAGGTTACATAGAAAGACAATATGTTAATAAAAATAATTTAAAAAATAAAGAAATTATAATGTCATCAATAGAAGATTCTTATAAAAGATTGATATTCCCTTCTATAGAAAGAGAAGTTAGAAGTTATTTAACAGAGCAGGCTCAAGAAAGAGCTATAAATGTATTTGGGGAAAATATTAAAAATCTTCTTTTACAACCACCATTAAAGGGAAAAGTAGTTATGGGATTCGACCCAGGTTACGTTAATGGATGTAAAATTGCTGTTGTAGATGATAATGGAAAATTTTTAGATGAAGCTATTATTTATCCTCACAAGCCTCAAAGTAAAGAAGAACAAGCTAAGAAAAGTTTAAAAAAATTAATTGAAAAATATAATATAGATGTAATAGCAATAGGAAATGGTACGGCTTCAAGGGAATCAGAAAAATTAATATCTGAATTAATCAAAGAAATGGGTGTGAAAACGCAATATATCATAGTAAATGAGGCTGGTGCATCTATATATTCAGCATCAGAACTAGCTGCAGAAGAACATCCAGATATAAATGTATCCATAAGAGGGGCTATATCTATAGGTAGAAGACTTCAAGATCCTTTAGCTGAATTAGTAAAAATCGATCCAGAAAGTATTGGAGTTGGTCAATATCAGCATGACTTAAATAAAAAGAGATTAAAAGAAGTATTAGATGGAGTTGTTGAAGATTCTGTAAACAGAGTTGGATTAGATTTAAATACAGCATCTTATTCTCTTTTAGAGCGTATATCAGGTATAAGTAAATCTGTAGCGAAAAATATAATTTCTTATAGAGAAGAAAATGGTTCATTTACTTCAAGAGCTGAACTTAAAAAAGTAAAAAGATTAGGGCCTCAAGCCTTTATACAATGTGCAGGATTTATGAGAATTAGCGATGGTAAAAATCCATTGGATAATACAGGAGTTCATCCAGAAAGTTATGATATATGTAAAAAAATGCTTGATATGATAGGATTCTCATTAGAAGATGTAAAGAATAAAAATATATCTGATATAGATGATAGGGTAGAAAAAATAGGAATAAAGAAAATTAGTGAAGATTTAGGAATAGGGGAATTAACCCTAAAAGATATAATCTTAGAAATTAAAAAGCCAGGTAGAGATCCAAGAGAAGAAGAAGGTATTAAGCCAATACTTAGAACAGATGTATTAAAAATAGAAGATATAAAAGAAGGAATGATACTAAAAGGCACAGTTAGAAATGTTGTAGATTTCGGTGTATTTGTTGATATAGGAATTAAAAATGATGGTTTAGTTCATAAATCACAAATGAGCAATAAGTTCGTTAAAGATCCTATGGAAATAGCTTCTGTGGGAGATATAGTAGATGTAAAAGTAATAGGAATAGATTTAGATAAACAAAGAGTTAGCTTATCTATGAAAATATAGAATGGAGGTACACAGTGATATTTATAAAGAATGCAACAATAAATACAATTACTGAAGGAATAATAATTGGAAATTTACTTATTGAAAATAAGAAAATAAAAGAAATTGGTAATGATATAGTTGCACCTTTAGATGCGACTGTGATAGATGCTAAAGGGTGTTTAGTATTACCAGGATTTATAGATGCACATACCCATTTAGGATTGTGGGAAGATGGTATGGCTACTGAGGGTATAGACGGAAATGAGCAAACAGATCCTATAACTCCTCAATTAAATACTATAGATGCTATAAATCCTATGGATATAACTTTTAATGAGGCTGTAAAATCTGGTATAACATCTGTTTGTAGCACTCCGGGAAGTGCAAACCCCATAGGTGGTCAGGCTATAGCTTTAAAAACATATGGTAAAATAGTAGATAAAATGGTTATAAAAAATAATAGGTATCTATATATTTTAGTTATAGAATATTAATAAACATATTATAATTATAATGATATCTTAATTTTCTATAAAGTTCAATATGAAAAGTTATAGAATATTAAAATTTAAAGT
>NZ_JACRYU010000010.1 GCF_014333445.1 Terrisporobacter mayombei
ATAATAGGTATCTATATATTTTAGTTATAGAATATTAATAAACATATTATAATTATAATGATATCTTAATTTTCTATAAAGTTCAATATGAAAAGTTATAGAATATTAAAATTTAAAGTGATATAATGTACTAGAGAAAGTAAAAAAATTACTATTCTAGTAAAAGGTAGGTAGGCTAAGATAGCCTTTTTTTTATACTATTTTTAAGGGGGAAACATAATTGGCTATTGAAGATATGACAAATTTACAAGAGTCTGTTGAACAGGCACAGGTCACTAAAGAAATAGACTATGAAGTTTTTATAAATGAATATAAAAAATTTATTAATGACAATGAATGCTTGTCAAAGCAAAGTGCAAAAGCTGAAAGCGAAGGTACTTTTGATTCGGATTTATGGCTTTTATATGATGATAATAGTCAGCAGCATGGTTATATAGAATTTAAAAAGTTAAGAGATTTAGAAAAATTTAAAAATATATCCTCTACAGAGATTGATATTTTAAAATGCTATCTGGTTCAGCAACTAGATGATGGATTATCTACTCATACTATTTGTATTAGATTCAGAGATATAGAAGAGTTCATATTTTCAACGAAAAACTTTGATTGGGAAACTATTGATAGTGACAAAGGTAATTTAATAGATACACTATTTGATAATAAAAATAGTTCAAAAAGAAAAATAAAAAATAAAGGTCATATACTATCATATTTGGATTTTCTTGAGGAATATGATTTAATTACAGAAGATCAGTTAAAAGTATATAGTTACTTATATAATAAAAAATTTTTATATGAAAAAAGTAAGCCCCGCATTTTACCGTCTAATAAAGAGATATTTAATTTTGATTTTATAATTAAAGATTTCTTTTACAATTATTCAAAAGAAAAAGAAGAAGAATGTATAGAAAGAAAAATATATAAGCCATTACTTATTTGGTGGAAGTTAGGAAATATAATACCTCTTAGAGTATCAGAAATGTGTAGAAAAATGCCAAGAGAGTGTATTTATAAAGATAAAGAAGATGGTCGTTATTTTTTAAAGGTGAACAGAGTTAAAGTTAAAGTAGAAAATAGAATGGTAAGTAGGTCTAGTAGGCCTTCGATACCTTTATTAACAGAGATAGAGATAACGGAAGATATATATAATTTGATAGATGAATATATAAAAGAAACAGAGTTTGATAACGACAGGGAAAACTTATTTTCATATAATGCAGCGGTACAATTTAGGAGAGAGTATATCAAATTAAATAGGGGAAAGGAGTCTATAACATTTTCCCCGCACGATATAAAGTTTAAAAAAGAAGGTTTCACAAGAACGGTAATGAGTTCGTTGTTGGAGAGCTTTTATACTAATATAGTAGAGAATAGGTATAATGTACATCCTGATAAGAGGATTAATTTAGGGGATCTGAGACATCTAGCATTTTCATCTTTGGTTTATCAAGGTGTAAATCCTATTGATATTGCTATGCTAGGTGGTCATACTAGTTTAGGAACACAAGATCATTACGTAGGACATGCTAGATATTACATAGATAGTGAAATAATTGACTTCGTAACAGGGCGAAAACTTCCAAGAGAGAATTATAGAGACTCATTAGCTATAAAAATATTAAAAGAAACTAGCTGGGAACCGCCTAAGAGTTTAAGTGACTGTAATCCGACAGAGGATGGTGTGGGATATTGTGTTGCTGATACTGAAAAAGATGAGTGTGATGATGTGCTTTTATGTCCATACTGTTCAAAATGGTGGTGTGAACCTACGAATGAAAGTTTTATTAAGATTAGAAAATATATAGAAGATAATAATATATCTCCTTTGATGAAGTTAATAGATCAGCAGGAACAGTTCTTACAAAAGTTAATCCTTGAGGCAGAAGTTGTTAATGTAAATGGATTAATTGAAATGGAGCAAAGCGATAGTGAAAAAATAAGAGAGCTATCATTCAAAATTAGAAGTAATGCAGAGAGACTGCTATACTTTAAAAAGTCTTTAATAGAAATGAAAGATAGGAGTGTATTAAAATAATGGAGGTTATAGAATGCATGAAAATAAGAAAAATAATGTAGGAAGACCACAAACGGAGTATAATAAGGAAGAACTAGAGGAAATAATAAATCTAGCAATAGAAGAACTAGACGGAAGAATAGATAAATTAACTTATAATTATGTGACTAAATTTAATAAGAAAATCGCTAAGAATAAAGAATTTGTAAGGAGTAATGGAGAGTTATTTAATTTATATGGGTATAATTTTTGGGCTGTTAAGGATGTAGGTAGGCAATTAATAGACAAAGCTAAGGGTAATAGAGATATTGTTGCTGTGGGAGAAGCATTTGTTATAGATGTTTCAGATGTTCGAATGGTAGTAGAAAGACATTTTAAAAATAAAACACAGTTAATAAAAAGGCTGGTAAAGTTATTTGAAGATAATAAGAAGAAAGCAGAATTTTATAAAAAGGAATTTAAAAAGGCTGAAGAAAAATTAAACCAGAAAGATGAAGAAATAAAAAGACTTGAACAAGCCTTGATAACTACATTTTATAATAGTTATTCGGCACATAATTCTTTAGAAGATGTGGCAAGTTTAAGTTGTCATCAGGATAGAATTGTATATGATGAAGTAAAAAATGCATTTAATAGTGATGAAGGTCGAATAGCTGAATTTTTTAAAAAATGCACTAATACTGAAGATAATGAAAGAGAATCTAAAAAAGATGATAACAAAACAGATCGTACTGTTGTAGATTTAGAGGAACGAGAAAGAGAAAGACAATTATTAAGAGAACAAGGGCTTTGTTAAGGAGGACAAGTTAATGAAAGACAGTAAGAGTTTTCAAAGGGCAAAAGAACTAAAAGAAATGCTTAATAGATGGAGGTATGAGTATTATACATTAGGAACACCATCTGTTTCAGATGAAATGTATGATAGAGCATATGATGAATATGAAGAACTTGAAAAAATATTTCCAAGTTTAAAGGATTCAGATTCTCCTACTGTTAATGTTGGAGCTATGCCGATTTTAAAGGAACTAGATACTATTAAACATACAACTCCTTTACTTTCAATACCTATGAAATCAAAAAATATATCTGACTTAAAAAAATGGTATAGCGATATAGGTGGAGATGGTACAGAAGTAATAGTACAATTGAAAAAAGATGGTATAACAATAAATTCATCATATGATGAAGGTAGTTTTAAATATGCTGCCACTCGTGGAGATGGATATGTAGGAAATGTAGTTACTGAACATATTAAAGCCGTTAAATCAACACCTATGACAATTGGTTATGATGGAGTATTGGAAACTAGAGGTGAAGCCATAATGGATTTCTATTACTTCAAAGATAAATTTGCTAAGTTTAATACTGAAAATGAAGGAAGTGCTAGTTCACCTAGAAACTTAGTTGCAGGAAGTTTTAATTTATTGGATATAGAAGAATTTAAGAAAAGAAATGTTGATGTTGTTTACTTTGAGTTAGGACAATGTGATAAACAGTTTAGTACAGCTGTTGAGCAGATAGAATTTTTAAAATCATTAGGATTTAAGACTACTCCATATAAGGTAGTTAATAACTTAGAAGATTTATTAAAATTATGTCAGTCTAAATTTGATAATCAAATAGAGGTAATAGATGGATTCAATATATTTACATCTAAAGATGATAGTGAATTTCCACATATACTGTGTGATGGATTAGTCATAAAAAATAATTCACTAAAAGAAAGACAAGTCATAGGAAATACAGCAAAAGGGCCTAAATGGGCATATGCATATAAGTTTGAATCAATACATGCAAAAACGACCTTAAGAGATGTATTACATGCAGTAGGAAAGACAGGAAAGATAACACCTACAGCAGTATTTGATGCTGTAAATTTAGCAGGCGCAGAGGTTAAGAATGCAACATTAAATAATTATTCATTCTTAAGTAATATTCCTGTTTTGAATAATGATCTAGAAATTATAGGACATGACCATTTATCTATAGGGGATACTATTATTGTTGAAAAATCTAATGATGTAATACCTAGAGTTGTTGGAATTGTTGAAAAGAAAAATGATAACTATATTGAAGTTCCAAAGCAATGTCCAACTTGTGGAAGCACAGTGAAATTAGATGAAGGTGGTATACTTCACTATTGCTCTAATCCAGAATGTGACAGTAGGATTGAAAGGAAGTTAAGCCACTTCGTGAGTAGAGATGCTATGGATATTAGTGGTTTAGGAGAAAGTACTTTAAAAGTATTCTTAGATAAAGGATTTATAACAAATTTTGCAGATATATATGAATTATCTCAGTATAAAGATGAAATATTAAAATTGGATAAATTCGGAGAAACAAAATATAATAACTTAATAAAAGGTATTGAAAAAAGTAAGAATCAACCATTTGAAAAAGTATTAGCAGCATTATCAATACCGGGAGTAGGGACGACTACAGCAAAAGCTTTGGCTAGTGAATTTGGCAATATAGACAATTTAATAGATGCATCTATGAATGACCTAGAAAAGGTTAAGGATATTGGGTCTAAATTAAGTAAAGATATAGTGTCATATTTTGAAAATCAATCAAATATAGAAATTATAAATAAATTAAAAGGATTTGGATTGAATTTTGTAAGTGAGAATAAGACTATTTCAGATAAATTTAAAGATAAAATCTTTGTTATTACGGGAACGTTACAAGAGTCTAGAAACTATTATAAAGATATAATAGAGGCTAATGGAGGGAAGGTTTCAGGATCTGTTAGTGGAAAAACAAACTATGTACTTATAGGAGAGGATGCTGGTTCAAAAGAAACAAAAGCAAGGGATTTAAAAGCACAAGGAAAACCTATAGAATTAATAGAAAGCCATGATGAATTTATTGAACTATTAAATAAATAGATTGTAAAAAACTGTACCTAATTCATAGGTGCAGTTTTTTAATTAGGCTCTGTTAGCTAACTTCGTGATTTATTATATATAATATAATTAAGTTCGTAATTGTTATATATTATGAAACAAAGTTAGAATAATTTATACTAGTTAATAATTTTATAAAGGTGCCATAAGTTAACAGTGCTGATACCTTTTTTATGTTTTTATTTATACTACGACTATTGGAAGTGATCCTTCAAAAGGACATGATGTGCCTTTTCCGAAAAATTTGATTTTTAATATATCAAATTAAATCTATATATATTGTAAAAAAAAGCATGAATTCGATTGATAATCGAATTCATGCTTTTTTTATTGTTTATTTTAGTAATTTATATTCTAATTCATAACCATCAGTGCATTTAAAACCAACAACTAAAGGAACTGTAATAAATGAATTTATTTATAGATACTGTCAAAAAAATTTTGATAGTCAACTGTATTTTAAATTATACATAATAAGTGTGACACTTAAATAACATATGGAAAATCAAGACAAATTGTTTATGAATTGTAGATAAAAGTAAATAAATTGATCTTAAATATAGTTCTTTATATATATATATATTTATAAATTATTTAAAAATTGTCAAAATATAAATCATTATTACGAGTAAAAATACAACTATTAAAATAAATAGGCTATATATTTTTATTGACATTCTTGAAAAAATTATCTAATATAAACATATAAATAGTTGTTTATATGTTTATATGTTTGGAGGTGAATTGGTAATGATTAATAAAGAAATCTATGATACTTGCAATACCAATGTGATACACGAAGATATATTGGAAGAAGTAAAAAAAAATATAACTAATGATGACGTTTTATTCGATATGGCAGTCGTTTTTAAAGCATTGAGTGATCCTACAAGACTTAAGATAATAAATGCGCTTATGATTTCAGAAATGTGTGTATGTGATATTACGGCTTTATTAAATATGACGCAGCCAGCAGTATCTCATCATTTAAAATCATTAAGACAAATAGGATTAATTAAATTTAGACGTGAAGGTAAGAACCTGTATTATTTCTTAGATAATAATATACAATTAGTTTTTAAAAAGTGTCTAATATATGTTACAGAATAATAAATAGGAGGAGAAATTATGAAAAAAGAGTTTATATTAGAAAATTTAGGATGTGCTAATTGTGCTGCTAAAATGGAATCTTATATACAAAATCTTGATGAAATAAATAGTGTAAATATAAATTTTCTTAATAAAAAATTAGCAATAGAATATAAAGATAATTCAAATATTAAAGATGTTACTAATAAAATAAATAAAATAGTTAAAAGTGTTGAATCAGATGTAGAGCTAAAAGAAGTAAGTAGTACTAAATCGGTTCAGAAAATATTTACATTGAAAGACCTGGAGTGTGCTAATTGTGCTGCGAAGATGGAGTCTTCTATAGCGAAAATTGAAGGTGTAGATAATGTAAATATAAATTTTATGAATAAATTATTAAAACTTGAAATTAATGATGTTACTAAGATGAGTGCTATTATAAATAACATTAAAAATATAGTTGTTTCAATTGAACCAGATGTTAAAGTTATTGAATATACAGTAGAAAACAATAAAAAAACAAGTGAAAATATTGATGATGATAATAAAAAATTAAAAAATAAGTTTATTCAACTAGGTATATCAGGTATAGTTCTTTTAGTTGCATTTTTATGCGAATCATTTAAAGTTTCAGGTTTACTTGTTTCAATTTTATTTATAACTAGTTATTTAATAGCTGGATATAGTACAGTTTTAGCTGCTGCTAAAAATATAACTAAAGGTAAAGTATTTGATGAGAAATTTTTAGTATCTCTTGCTACAATAGGAGCATTTATCATTGGGGAACATCCAGAAGCTGTTGCAGTAATGTTATTTTACCAAGTAGGTGAACTTTTCCAAGAATATGCAGTAGGGAAATCTAGAAAATCTATAGCAAACTTAATGGATATTAGACCTGACTATGCGAATATAAAACGTGGTAATGATATTGTTAAGGTATCTCCTGAAGAAGTATCTACTGGTGATATTATAGTAGTAAAACCAGGTGAAAAAGTTCCTTTAGATGGTGTTGTAATTGAAGGGAATTCATTACTTGATACTACTGCACTTACGGGAGAATCTGTTCCTCGTGAGATTATGAAAGATAGTGAAGTATTAAGTGGATGTATTAATATTAATGGAATGATTACAGTTGAAGTAACGAAAGAATTTGGGGAATCTACAGTTACAAAAATTCTTGATTTAGTTGAAAATGCAAGTAGTAAAAAAGCAAATACAGAAAACTTTATAACTAAATTTGCACGTTATTACACTCCTGTAGTAGTAATCATAGCAGCAGTTCTTGCTATTATACCGCCAATATTTATTGAAGGAGCAACATTTGCTGATTGGATATATAGAGCATTAACATTCCTTGTTATATCTTGTCCATGTGCTTTGGTTATATCTGTACCACTTAGTTTCTTTGGAGGTATTGGAGGAGCATCAAAATCTGGTGTTCTAGTTAAAGGAAGTAATTATCTTGAAGCACTAGCAGAAACAGAAGTTGTTGTATTTGATAAAACTGGAACTCTTACTAAAGGAGTATTTAATGTAACCGAAATTAAACCTCAAGGTATAAGTAAAGATGAGTTATTAGAAATTGCTGCTTATGCAGAAAGTTATTCTAATCATCCAATTTCAGTATCATTAAAAAAGGCATATAACAGAGAAATAGTTAACTCAAGAATAACAGATCAAGAAGAAATAGCAGGACATGGTGTTCGTACTATTGTTGATGGAAAAGTTGTTTTTGCAGGTAATGCAAAGTTAATGAAAAAAGAAAATATAGAATACTTTGAAGGTGAATTAGTAGGAACTATTGTACACGTTGCAGTAAATAATGAATATGTAGGATATATTATTATTTCAGATGAAGTAAAAGAAGACTCTAAGCAAGCAATAAAAGACTTGAAGTCTTTAAATATAAGAAAAACAGTTATGCTTACAGGTGATGCAAAGAGCGTTGGTGAAAAAGTTGCTAACGAGCTAGGTTTAGATATGGCTTATACAGAGCTATTGCCAGCAGATAAGGTTGAAAAAGTTGAAATGTTATTAGATAAAAAGTCTGAAAAAGGAAAATTAGTATTTGTAGGAGATGGAATTAATGATGCTCCAGTTCTTGCAAGAGCTGATATTGGTATAGCAATGGGTGGTGTTGGATCAGATGCTGCAATTGAAGCAGCAGATGTAGTTATTATGACTGATGAACCATCAAAAATAGCTACTGCTATAAAAGTATCAAAAAGAACTCTTAAGATTGTAAAGCAAAATATTGTATTTGCACTAGGTGTTAAATTTATTGTATTAGTTTTAGGAGCATTAGGATATGCTGATATGTGGCAAGCAGTGTTTGCAGATGTTGGGGTTTCTGTAATTGCAGTATTAAATGCAATGAGAGCTATGAATATAGAAAAATTATAAAATTAAATAGAGGAGAATTAAATATGAGGTGTGGATTTTATGGATATAATGGATTTTATGGTAATCCATGGGTAAGTATTCTTACAGTTGCATTGAGATTTATACTATTTGTACTGGTAATTAAATTAGTAATTAAAATGGTTAAAGGTTATAAAAATAATAAAGATAATAGAGATACTTTAAATACGCTAGATCAAATGTTTATAAAAGGCGAAATAAATGAAGATGAATATAAACTAAAGAGACGTATTATATTAGAAAAATAAAAATTAAAAGTCAGACGAAAAGTTCCATTTCGTCTGGCTTTTTTACATTTTTACGTTTAATGAAACATTTCTTATTGTGAATATATACAATCTTAAACTAAATTTTCATATTTCAAGTTAATATAATCAAAAGTTGTATATTAAAATAAATAGATGTTTTGTAGACAATTTTGAGGTGTCATAACTTTAAGTTTATGATAAAGGTAAAAGTATTTAGTAAATTGAAGTGATACATAGGTATCAAAACTACGTTTCATTAATATAATACGAACTACTTACAACAAATTAAACAACCATACCTTAGTATTTATTGAAATCACTAAGATATGGTTGTTTTTTTATTATAATTATCACGAGGTTAGCTAACAGAGCCTTTAATTAATATATATATAGTATTAGAATCACTAAAAATACATTTTTCAATATTTTAATATATTGATAAGTAGAAGGTAGGAGCATAGCTCTTACCTTTTTTATTAGGCTTGTTGCAATAATCTTTTAGAAGTTATATTAAAAGTTATAACTTCTTCTATAAAATCATTCTTTGGCATTCCCAAGCATCCATATACATAATCTTCACCAAGGATATTGATTGCTTGAACAAAAGCCCTTCTTTTAGCCGCAAATCTTCTTGAAATCTGAAATTTCTTAGCTAAGTTATCAGTACTATAAAATAACTCCATATCTTTGCGTAGATACTCACATAGCGTTGATAGTGCATATATAGTAGGGATATGGAATGTACATTCAAAGCAAGTTTGGTATTTTCCAGGGTATTTACAATTATTGTTGCCTAACAAGCAAGGAGTATCACAACCCTCCATCGAAGACAGTTTTCTTGCATATAAGTCAGACAGTAGAAGTTGAGTTTCTTCAAATGTTTTTGTTTCCAAGTACTCAATAACATGTTTATAGTCTCCGTAAACAGTATTTAAGAACCCAACATTAGCATTTATTGACTGAATACTTCCAAAGGCATTATTTAGCTTGCAGGCATGCTCTGTGACCTCTTCAAATGTACCTATTTCATTATTATTTAACTTGTATGCTAATAGTGTAGCAACAAATCCAAATTCGCCACGTTGAAATAGTTGCTTACTAAGGCTATTTATACCTCTAAAATCTAGATAATGAGTTGTTGAGTTTAAATCAACGTGTGCTCTCATTATTTTAGAGTATAATGCTGCTTTTGAATCTCCAGATAAATTTGCAATATAATAAACATAAGACATTATGGTTCTATTGAATTTTCTTGAATAAAATGTAAAATTTTCGATATTTATATCAGTAAAAAACGTTTCTAATTGAGTCTTAGTTATATTATTATTACTTGTATTGAAAATCATTAAGGTATCGAATCCAATAATATTATACTTTTTATGAAATAAAGTTAATAAAAGTATTGCACTAGATAGTGAAGGAGCAAGTTCATCTGAACAGAAGAAAACTCCTTTCATTTGTGTTTTTGAAATAATTATCTCCCATTGTCTAATTCTTTCTATAACAGCTCTAGCAACTTTAATTTCTAGTTTATTATTATCAAACCAACTAAAGTCATTAATTTCTAACTGGTCAACAAGATCGAAGATATTAACCATTTGAGGAAAATCTCGAACATCACCATGTCTCCAAGCGTTATTAAGATGTAGCATTACATATAGCCAAGAAGATGCATAAGTACAAGTATTATAAGTTCTAATTTCTTCAAGTGATAACTTAATATGCTTATCTAAATCAGTACAATAATTAAATATCTCAGAGTAAATCTCAAATTCATATATACTTTTATCTTGTTTCTTTTTATCTAGTTCTTCTTCAGTTATATAATTAGGATTATTTATATTCTTTAGATTGAACTTACAGTTAATATCTCTATTTTTACCATGTGATAAATCAGCATAAACATATCTAAGAAATCTATAAAACTCCATTTGATAAGATATGGATAATGTATTTTGGAAAAAGTTTATTTTGTTGCTGCTTAATAAATAAATTTCATTTACTTCATGTATATCTAGTAGTTTTTTTAATTCCACTGTTACTCTAATTAGAGTTGAAATTATGCCTTGTAAGACTCCTCCCTTGCTTTGGGTTTTATTCAGATATCTTTTACAATATTTAAACCATATATTTTTTGTATATTCTGTATTATCATTAAATTTATCCCAGAGATTAGTACTTTCAAGTCGAAGCAAAAATGTGTCGTAATTGCTTGTTCCAAATAGATTATGGTCAATGATAATTTTACGTTCATTAGAAGAAGTAAAGTTGTGTACATCAGACAACCTATAGCATTTATTATTTGTTTGTCCGTTATAGACTTTTAGACAATCGGGAATGTCAAAACGTTCTAATATATCTGCAGCTCTAGTACATTCATAATCACATAATAATGTATTTTCTGCTTCTTGAACAAATATATATTCATTGAAAAAGGCTTTTTCAATAGATTCACATTTTGATAAAAGGTTATTCACCTCAGAGCGTTTATAAACTTTTAGCGCCGCAAAAAAATCACCTACACAAGGAATATATGGAGGAATATCATATAAATTAAGAATATCTTTTAGATAAGTTGTATTATATTTTTTAAATATACTTATCATATACTCATCATTCGTTCTAATATAATTTTTATAAAATTCTTCTTGTTTAGATTTTAAAATATCAATATATTCTTTTTTTATATACCTGCTTGTTTTGTACATAAAGCTATCTTCAAATGCAGATATGTCCTCTAGTGATTTAGCTAGGGATCTCTCATGTAAACCACCCAATAATTCTGCGCAATCAGAAAGGTTTAAATAGAGCCCGCTATTTGCTTTAGAGGCAAGATGAAAGATGTTGTCATTGGATTCCTCGTTAATAAAATCTTCTACTTCTGAAAGTTTATAAAAGACACTTTTTCTTCCTATAATATCATCTGTTGTAGGGATATATATTGGAGGAGAATATCTCTTTAAAACTTTATTGACTTTTGAAATATCAATATCTTTAAAATATATTTCTTTGGCCTGTGTTGTACTTATATAGTTATTAAAAAATGTCTGTTGAAGATTTTTTATTCTATTGACATCCTCTGTTTTGACATATTTAATTCCTCCAAACATAAATGTATCTAAATGATACTCAGAAGACTTTGTGAAAAAAGTTCTTAATGTACGAATAGGTATATTAAGACTATTTAAACAACTATCTAGTGAAATATATAACCCTTCATTAACTAAATCTTCCATACTATCTTTAGACAGCAGAGAAGGAGTAGTTTCTTTTTGGGCGTTATGTACATCTGATTTTAAGTATGCAATACGTCCAACTTTATTGCCATTGTGAAGAGATTTGTTTAGTATGGCTTGATATGTAGGAGGTATATTAACTTTTGGTAAAACATATTCAACCATTTGTCTGGTAGTTAGATTAAGTGCTTCTCTTCTTGGGTAATGATCTTTAAAAAATTGTTTACAATCATTTATTAAATTTTGGATATACTCAAAGTCAAATAATTTAACATTATTATCACCGTAAATAAAAGGGATATCTGCCGTTTTAAGATACCGCCTTGAAACTTCTAATAAATCCATAGCTGTTTCATAAGATATATATTTTCTTTCATTTTCATCTAAAAAATAATCTCCACATGCTCTATATTTTGAACGTGGCTTTATATTATTTTGGGATAAATATATTTCAACATCTGTTTTTAAGTAAGCTACTTGTCCAACTGAATCTTTTTTGCGACTTAATATACGTTGAAGGTCAGTTGGAATTTTAACACTAGGAGTAATGTTTGTAAAGTGTTGAGATGTTAATTTCTCTGCTTCCTTTCTTGTATAATGCTTATCAAAGAATATATTATACTCTTCAATTAAGGATTCTATATATTGTAGTTCATAAAATTTCTTATTCTTTGATATAAGATAAGGAATATCCATCTGATTAAAACACCATGCAGTTGAATCTAAAGTGCTTATAGCTGTATTTTTGTCAACGTATTTTTTATTATTTTCATCTATTATATAAGTGTCACTTTCATATAAAAGAGCACACTTAGCCTTGGGCGGTGATATTTCTTTCCACAGCGTATCAACATCTGCTTTCCTGAAAGCAATTCTTGATCCTTTTTCACTTTTATGAACAGATTTATTTAATATTCTTTGTAAGTCAATTGGTACTTTAACCTTATATTCATCAAAAGTTCCATTACGAACACTGCTTGGTGAAGTTAATGATATTAATTCTGTTTTTGTATAATGAAGGCTGAAAAAGTTTCGACACTCTTCAATAAGTTTTTCTATATAATCTAAGTCATAAGCGTTACTATTATCTTTTAGTTTGATTGATGGTATTTTTAAAAGTTTAATATTGTGAGAACGGATCTCTAATAATTCTTCAACGATATTCTTTCTAATATATCTTTTTTTATCTGGTCCAATATAAATTGATTCTTCATCATAAGTCAGAGAATTCATTAAGAAGCCTCCTTTAGTTTGTATCTACTTTTTGTCTGAGAAGCAATAACACTTACTATATCAATTGCACTAGCTACTGTTTGTGTAACAGTTTGTACATCTATATATGTAGCAGATGATTTCTCACTGGAATCACCTCTTAATATCATTAAAAGTTTGGTGTCAACCTCACCAGTATGAGGGTTATTAACATAACCTTTTTTTATAAGATGATTGGTAAAGACGTGTCTGCCTATATGGGTTCCCCAAGTTTTACTTGCCAATTCAGTAAAAAGTGAAGGATATTCTTTTTCTAAAAACTCCTTTAAGAAATTAAATTTTAACTTAGCAAACTCTTTCTGATACACTTCACCTGTCATAGGATCTCCGTAAGAATTGATAAATAAAGCATTGTGATTATCGGAAGATTTTCTTTTCTTTAGAAATTCCATATGACTTTTCCAGTACTCAAATAACTTACCATTAAAATTAAATACTGGTTGGTTCTCTCTAGTTTTTTTTATTTGAGAGTACTCTGTATTAATTCCTCTATACAAAAATAATTGTTTTTGTCTATCATCAATACTTAGTGACATGTAATTTTCATCTTCAAAAACCTCAACAGCGTCATGAGTTAAATTAACAACCTCCCCAAGTCTAAGTCCACCCATCATTTGAAATGCTACACCTAGAGCTATATTTTTATGATACTTAAATGCATAATCTAAAAATAAGTTCCAAACGTCCTCATCCATATCTTTTAAGACATTAGAATTATTTTTGTCAGTAGGTGGATAATCTATGAAATAGTTAGGGTCGTGATCAAAAGGAGAAATTAAAGTGCTAATAGTGCCATTCTTAGTTTCCTTAGTTACCCTTTGTATTTCAGTGTCTGGGCCAGTTATATTTAACTTATATAAAAACTCATAAAATAATAATAGAGTATTTTCTGTCTTTTTTACTGTTTGAAAATCTAAAAGTTTAACATCTTCTTTTAATGTAAATTTATTTTTTACTACGCGTTGTTTTGTAGAAATGTGATTTAAATAGTGCTCTAAGTGATGAAAGTTTAGTTTTTCTAATCCTCCCATCTTTAAATCCTTAAATAAAGGATCAGTTTCTAAGTTAGCGTGGTAGTTTATATGATTTAAAAAATTACATAAACTATAGGCTGTTTTTCTTTTTGTATTTATAGATGCATCATTATGTAGGTGTCTAATTAAATGAGTAAATGCACTTGGAAGCCAAACTGAAGAATCCTTGTCATCTTTTACTACTATAATAATTCCATCTTCTGTTGTTTTGCCATAATCATGTATTTTTGAAATAGGCGTTCTTTTTACACCGTAAACTTTCATTAAGCCTAATCCCTCCTTACTATATTTTTTCATTGTTATTTATATAAAATAAATGTACATAAATTTATTAAACATGGTAAACTTTATAAGTGATTATTTAAATGTATTTACTATAATAATATTATAAGTTATAGAAATTTGTAAACTAGTAATATCAATATGTTTAATAGATAAATTACTGATTTTATATAAAACCTATATGTATACT
>NZ_JACRYU010000003.1 GCF_014333445.1 Terrisporobacter mayombei
AGGGTTCGATCCCCTTCACCCGCTCCATTTAAATAATTATTTTGGGACCATAGCTCAGCTGGGAGAGCACCTGCCTTACAAGCAGGGGGTCACAGGTTCGAGCCCTGTTGGTCCCACCAAAATAAACGCGGCCTGGTAGTTCAGTTGGTTAGAATGCCAGCCTGTCACGCTGGAGGTCGAGGGTTCGAGCCCCTTCCAGGTCGCCATTTTAAATAAGCTGGTATGGCTCAATTGGTAGAGCAGCTGACTTGTAATCAGCAGGTTGTAGGTTCGAGTCCTATTACCAGCTCCATTTTTTATATGCGGAGGATTTCCCGAGTGGCCAAAGGGGGCAGACTGTAAATCTGTTAGCAACGCTTTCGGTGGTTCGAATCCACCATCCTCCACCAACAAATAAAGTATGCGGATGTGGCGGAATTGGCAGACGCACTAGACTTAGGATCTAGCGCCTTTGGCGTGGGGGTTCGACTCCCTTCATCCGCACCACTTTTGTAAATCATGTGGGTGCATAGCTCAGCTGGATAGAGCAACGCCCTTCTAAGGCGTGTGTCCGGGGTTCGAATCCCTGTGCGCTCACCATTTAAATATTGGGGATTAGCCAAGTCGGTAAGGCACATGACTTTGACTCATGCATGCGTAGGTTCGAGTCCTGCATCCCCAGCCAAATAAACTCTGTAATCTATAGATTGGCAAAAGGCTTCTGAAGATTGCAAAATAAGTGGAGAGGTGTCCGAGTGGTTTAAGGAGCTGGTCTTGAAAACCAGTGATGCTTAACGGCACCGTGGGTTCGAATCCCACCCTCTCCGCCATTAGATGCCTAGATAGCTCAGTCGGTAGAGCAGGGGACTGAAAATCCCCGTGTCGGTGGTTCGATTCCGCCTCTAGGCACCAGGATTAATATTGTGGCGGTATAGCTTAGTTGGCTAGAGCGTTCGGTTCATACCCGAAAGGTCACAGGTTCGACTCCTGTTACCGCTACCATTTAATTTAATAATAATTTACGTGGACCATTAGCTCAGTTGGTTAGAGCGCCCGGCTCATAACCGGTAGGTCTGGGGTTCGAGTCCCTGATGGTCCACCACTTTAAGTCGAGGTGTAGCGCAGTTTGGTAGCGCACTTGGTTTGGGACCATGGGGCCGGGGGTTCGAGTCCCTTCACCTCGACCATTTTCAATAATATGGTGGGTATAGCTCAGTTGGTTAGAGCGCCAGATTGTGGCTCTGGAGGCCGTGAGTTCGAATCTCATTATCCACCCCAAAAAAATATGACTCATTAGCTCAGTCGGTAGAGCACTTGACTTTTAATCAAGGTGTCCGGAGTTCGAATCTCCGATGGGTCACCAATACATATGGCGACATGACCAAGTGGCTAAGGTAGAGGACTGCAACTCCTTCATCCCCAGTTCGAATCTGGGTGTCGCCTCCATTTTAAATATGCGCCTATAGCTCAACTGGATAGAGTGTCTGACTACGAATCAGAAGGTTGGGGGTTCGAGTCCCTCTGGGCGCACCATAATTTATTATCTCGGGACCATAGCTCAGCTGGGAGAGCACCTGCCTTACAAGCAGGGGGTCACAGGTTCGAGCCCTGTTGGTCCCACCATTATCCTCTAGTTTTAATTAACTAGAGGTTTTTTAATATAAAAAATAACTTATAAATAAGACTATTTTTATTAAAATAATGAAATAGAGTGTAATATAAATAAATATAAAAATTCAAGGAAGGTGCGATTATGTATATTATATTTGGAGAAGAAATAGTAGATAGCGAAGAGATAAGAAAAACAATTGAAGAAAATAGTGATTTTAGAGTAGATAGAGATATGTGTAAGGGAACAAAAAGAGAAGATGTTGTTGCATATCAATTAAGTATAAAAGTGGATATCTTGAATGGAGAATTACAACAAGATTATGATTTAGATAATATGAGTGAAGAAGAACTATTCAAAGAATACATAAGTTTATCAGAAGAAATGGCTGTAGGGCTACAAGAATTCATGCCGAAGCACTCACTAGTTAATTCTATATCTTATAAATGGGATAATTCTGAAAATGTTATTAAAACAGTATTTACTATGGCTTATATAGGATTAGGACAATTAAAGTTAAATGACGTATCAAGAAGATTATTGAATGAATTAGATTAATAAATCATACATAATGATATTTATAGTAAGAGAGCTAGCTTATACATGATTTTATCGTGTAGAAGCTAGCTTTTTTTATTTAGAAAAAGAAATACAATTACTTTTAATGTTTATGTTAGAATTTATTTTATTAATCTTAATAGTATTTAATATTCAGGAAAAATTGCTTTATTAAAGTTCGATAGTATAAAGCTAGTTGAAATTATGAATAATTTGAATAAATTAATACATGTGGTAGATTATTAGTTTTAAATGGATAAATATACGAATTAATATTTATGTATAGATGTTAGTTTATATATATTATTAATATTATGAAATAACATAAAATTAATAATATAGTAATATTTAAAGTTCATATAAATAAGTATGATTTTAAATTTTATTATAAAAATATTCTTTTATGGCTTAATTAACATATGTTATTTTTCATAATTAACAAAATATAATTGCCTGTTTGGGCTAATTTATATTATTTATTAAGAAACTAATCTATGGTTATTCAAAAATAAAGTAATATGCATTATAATCTTTAATATTACGACTAAGTTATGAGAAGGGGGATAATATGCTTAAAAAATTTAAGAAAGTATTAGTAGCTAATAGAGGAGAAATTGCTATAAGAATATTTAGAGCTTGTAATGAATTAGGTATAAGAAGTGTAGGGATATATAGTAAAGAAGATAAATATAGTTTATTTAGAACTAAGGCTGATGAATCTTACTTAATTGGAAAAGATAAGGGACCGATTGATGCATATTTAGATATTGATGGTATTATAGAGCTTGCTAAAGAAAAAAATGTAGATGCAATACATCCAGGTTATGGATTCTTATCAGAAAATCCAGAGTTTGTGAGAAAATGTGAAGAAAATGGAATAGTGTTTATAGGACCATCTGCTTCTATAATGGAGAGAATGGGAGATAAAATAAACTCTAAGAAAGTTGCACATAAGGTAGGTGTAGGAACTATACCTGGTGTAGAAGAAGTAATTAAAAGTGTAGAAAAAGCTAAAGAAGTTGCTGACTATTTAGGATATCCAGTAATGATAAAAGCCTCTAATGGTGGAGGCGGAAGAGGTATGAGAGTTGTCTATGATGAAAAGAATCTAGCACTTGAATATGAGATGGCATGTAGTGAATCTAGAAAAGCTTTTGGAGAAGATTTGATATTTATAGAAAAATATATAGAAGATCCAAAACATATAGAGGTTCAAGTATTAGGGGATCAATATGGTAATTTAGTTCATTTATATGAAAGAGATTGTTCGGTTCAAAGAAGACATCAAAAAATAATAGAATATGCACCAGCATTTTCTTTAGATAGGAAAATAAGAGAAGAGATATGTGAAGATGCAGTTAAGATAGCTAAAGAAGTTGGATATGTTAGTGCAGGAACATTAGAATTTTTAGTGGATGCTAAAGGAAATCATTACTTTATAGAAATGAACCCAAGAATACAGGTTGAACATACAGTTACTGAAGAAGTAACAGGAATAGATATAGTTCAAGGTCAAATACTTATCGCAGAAGGTCATAGACTAGATGATAAAGAGATAGATATAAAATCTCAAGAAAGCATATCTTTAACAGGATATGCTATACAATGTAGAATAACAACTGAAGATCCGAAAAATAATTTTATGCCTGATACAGGTAAGATACAAGTTTATAGAACTGGTTCTGGGGCTGGTATAAGACTTGATGGAGGAAATGGTTGTGCTGGATTTAGTATAAGTCCTTATTACGATAGTTTATTGGTTAAAACTATTTCTTGGGATAGAACCTTTGAAAGAGCAATCAATAAGACAATAAGATCTATAAAAGAGTTAAGGGTTAGAGGAGTTAAGACTAACGTAGGATTTTTAGTTAATGTATTACAAGATCCAATGTTTAGAGCTGGTAAGTGTAGTACTAAATTTATAGATGAACATCCAAGGTTATTCGAGATAAAGGAAAGTAAGGATAGAGGAACAAAATTACTTCAATTTATAGGGGATGTCATAGTAAATGAAAATAAATGTGTGCCTAAACCAAAATTTGAAGTACCTTACCAACCACGTATAATAACAGAGCATACTCCTAAGATAGAAGGAAGTAGACGACAATTTGAAAGATTAGGAAAAGAAGCGTATATAGAGAAAATAAAAAATGAAAAGAAACTACTATTAACAGATACAACTATGAGGGATGCTCATCAATCCCTTATAGCTACAAGATTCAGAACTTATGACTTATTACAAGTAGCTAAACCTACAAATGAATATATGAAAGATTTATTCTCATTAGAAATGTGGGGAGGAGCAACTTATGATGTAGCATATAGATTCTTAAAAGAGTCTCCATGGAGAAGACTACAAAAATTAAGAGCAGAGATACCAGATATTTTGTTCCAAATGTTATTTAGAGCATCAAATGGTGTAGGATATACAAATTATCCGGATAATGTAATAAAAAATTTCTTAAAGGAAGCTGCATATCAAGGGATAGATGTTATAAGAATATTTGACTCATTAAACTGGGTAGAAAATATGAAACTATCAATAGAAGCTGGACTTGAAACAGGAAAAATAGTAGAAGGAACTATGTGTTACACAGGAGATATACTAGATCCAAATAAATCTAAATATAATTTAGAGTATTATGTAAAAATGGCTAAAGAGTTAGAGTCACTAGGAGTAGATATAATTTGTATAAAAGATATGGCAGGATTATTAAAGCCATATGCTGCTCATCAATTAATAAAAGAATTAAAGAACAATGTTAAAGCACCTATACATTTACACACACATGACACAAGTGGTAATGGTGTGGCAACATGTTTAATGGCCGCTGAGGCCGGAGTAGATATAGTAGACTCTGCACTACAAACTATGTCAGGTTTAACAAGTCAACCTTCATTAAATGCAATAGTAGAAGCACTAAGACATACCGAAAGAGATACTAATATTGACTTATATGGATATCAAGAATTATCAAGCTACTATGGTGATTTAAGAAAAGTATATAAAAAATTTGAAAGTGGTATGAATACATCTTTTGCAGAAATATATGAATATGAAATGCCAGGAGGACAGTATTCAAACTTAAAAGCACAAGCTGATAGCTTTGGCCTAGTAAATGCATTTGATAGTGTAAAATTTAATTATAAAGAAGCGAATCAAATATTAGGGGATATAATTAAGGTTACACCTTCATCAAAAGTTGCTGGGGACTTAGCGATATTTATGACAAAAAATAATTTAACTAAAGATAATATATACGAAGAAGGGAAAAAATTATCGTTCCCAGATTCAGTTGTAGATTATTGTAAAGGTATGATAGGTCAGCCAGAAGGTGGTATACCAAAAGATTTACAAGAAGTTGTATTAAAAGGTGAAGAAGCTATAACTGTTAGACCAGGTTTATTAATGCCTGAAGCAGATTTTGATAAAGATAAAGATTATTTAAATGAAAAATTCAACATGAGAGCTAATATAAGAAACATACTTAGCTATGAATTATATCCAAAAGTTTATGAAGAATACCTAAAACACTTACAAGACTATAATGATATATCTAAGCTAGAAAGTCATGTATATTTCTATGGACTTGGAATAGATGAAGAATGTGATGTTGATATTGAAGAAGGAAAGATGCTAACAATTAGCTTAAGAAATATAGGTGAAGTTAAAGAGAATGGATATAGAACAATTGTATTTGACTTAAATGGTATGCATAGAGAAATAGAAATAAAAGATAATAATTTTGCAGGAAGTATTAAAGAAGTTGAAATAGCTGATATGAATAATCCTTTAGAAGTAGGTGCTAGCATTCCAGGAAAAGTAATAAAGGTGCTAGTAAAAGAAGGAAATGAAGTACAAGAAAATCAACCATTAATAGTTATAGAAGCTATGAAAATGGAAACAAATATAGTGTCTAAAACTAGTGGAAAAATTAAATCAATTAAAGTAAAAGAAAATGAAATGGTTTCTGATAAACAATTACTAATAGTAGTAGAATAATAAAATAAATAAAAACTCTAAAGTATTGGTCAAATCTTACTTTAGAGTTTTTTATTAAAAAGAGGAAAAGATTGAATGATTATAGAATTATACCTTAAATCAAAAAGGCAGATAGACGAATTATTGATTTTCTAAAAAAGTTATCTTATCTGAATTAATTAGGAATATTATACATACAAATAATATAGAATCATCAAGAATAGCTGAAATTTTATATAATTAAAAAAGGTAGGTGCTAATATGAAAGTCTATGATAGTAACAACTTAAGAAATATTGCAATACTAGGACATAGTGGATGTGGAAAGTCAAATCTAATTGATGCCCTAGCGTATACCACAAATATCTCAAATAAAATGCCTAAAATATCTGATAAAGTAAATATGACTTATAGCATAGGATTAACTCCAATAGAGTATAACAATGTGAAATACAACTTATTAGATACTCCAGGTTATTTTGATTTTAGTGGTGAAGTTATATCTTCTTTAAGAGCAAGTGATGCAGCTATTATAGTTATAGATGCAACTTCTCCTATACAAGTTGGAACAGAGAAATCTTTAGAACTAACTGAAAACATGCCTAAAATAATGTTTATTAATAAAATAGACAATGAAAAGGCGAGATATAAAGATGCAATAGAGATGTTAAGAAAAAAATATGACAATAAGATAGTACCAATGATAAGCCCTATATATAAAGATAAAAAATTTGTTAAACTACATAATATCCTTGAGAACTTGGATGACGATTTAGATGGAGAATTTAAAGAACAAGTTTCTAGTGTAAAAGAAGCATTGATGGAACATATAGCTGAAACTGATGATGAAGTATTAGATAAATATTTTAATGGAGAAGAATTAACTCCAGAAGAAATACAAAAAGGAATAATAATAGGTATACAAAGCGGAGATATAATACCTGTTATATGTGGATCTACTATCAATAATATAGGTTCAGAAGAAATACTAAAAACTATAGGATCATATATTGAACCAAACTATATTAAATATGAAGAACCTTTAAAAGCCTTGGTATTTAAAACTATGGTTGATCCATTTGTAGGAAAAATATCTTATATAAAAGTAGTTCAAGGTCAATTGAAAAAAGATTCTGAAGTTATAAACCTAAACAAAGATGTAAGAGAAAAAATATCTAATTTATATACAATGAAAAGAGGAGAATTAGAGGAAGTAGATTGTGCTAATGCTGGAGATATCGTAGTAGTTACTAAGATTGACTCTTTGAAAACAGGAAATACTTTGGCAAGTAGTAGTAAAGAAGAATTATTAGATGAAATTAATTTACCAAAACCTCAAATATATTATGCTGTAGTACCTAAAAATAAAGGTGAGGAAGATAAAATAGGTTCAGTACTAAACAAGATATCTGAGGAAGATCCAACTATACATTGGTATAGAAATCCAGAAACTAAGCAAACGTTAGTTGGGGGTCAAGGTGAACTTCACATAAATACGATTAAAAATAAAATGAAAGAAAAATTTGGAGTAGATGTAGACTTAGAAGACATAAAAGTTGCTTATAGAGAAACTATAAAAGGTACTTCTGATGTTCAAGGAAAGCATAAAAAGCAATCAGGAGGACATGGTCAATACGGCGATGTAAAAATTAAGTTTACCAGATCAAATGATGATTTTGAGTTTGCAGAAGAAATATTTGGTGGGTCTGTACCAAAATCATATATACCAGCAGTAGAAAAAGGATTAAAAGACTCTATGCAAAAAGGAATTCTTGCAGGATATCCTGTTACTAATATAAAAGCAGTATTATATGATGGTTCATACCATGATGTAGATTCATCTGAAATGGCATTTAAAATGGCAGCTTCTTTAGCATTTAAAAAAGGAATGGAAGAAGCTAAACCAATATTATTAGAACCTATTATGAAACTTATTATAACTATCCCAGAGGAATATATGGGAGATGTAATGGGTGATATAAATAAGAGAAGAGGTAAAATCTTAGGTATGGAACCGGATAATAAAGGAAAACAAATAATATATGCTGAGGCACCTCAAAGCGAAACATTTAAATATGCAATTGATTTAAGATCTATGACTCAAGGTAGAGGATACTTTGAAATGGAACTGGAAAAGTATAACGAAGTTCCTCAACAACTTGCTTCAAAAATAATAGAAGAAGCAAATAATTAAAAAACATATAAATAAAAACGGCATGATATTGAATAATATTGTGTCGTTTATTTTTTATATTATAAATAAAATATATACCTGTTTTTATTTATAATAATTAGATTATATAACTAAAAGATGTATATAATATATATTAATGGTAGTCAAAGAAAGTCAAATAATAATCAATTTAGTTAAGTGGTGATAATATGGCTTCAATCAGTGATATAATTGAAAAATTTATTAGAGACTTAATGAAAGATAGCAATCAAATACAAATTCAAAGAAATGAACTCGCCAATCTATTTAATTGTGCCCCATCTCAGATAAATTATGTGTTAACAACTCGATTTTCTAGAGAAAAAGGGTACGAGATTCGTAGTAAAAAAGGGGGTGGAGGATATGTTGAAATTAATAAAATCAAAACAAATAGCACAGAACATATTTTACACACTATATATGAAAAAATCGACAAGGAAATAACATATTTCCAGGGAAAAGTTATAATTAATTGGCTATTAGACATAAACATTATTAACAACAAAGAAGCAAAAATAATATTATGTTCTATAGATGATAAATCTTTAAATACGCCCATATATGGATTAAATGAAAAAATAAGAGCAAGAATTTTAAAAAATATAATAGAAGAATTATTTAACATAGAGGAGTGATATTATGTTATGCCAAGTATGTCATAAAAAAACAGCTGCAGTTTTCATTAGCTCCATCATAAATGGTCAAGAGACTAGATTATACTTATGTAATGATTGTGCAAAGGATTATCCTTTATTTAATTTGAATTTAGATGAATCATTTTCAATAAAAGATTTGATGGATAAACTTAAATTAGAAGGCACATCTAAAAAAGAGAATAAGCAATTATCGTTAGAAAAAGATAATATGTATAAGAATATAATTTGTCCAGAATGCTGTAGCACGTATGATGAATACAGAGAAACAGGAAAATTAGGATGTAGTTGTTGTTATGAAGCATTTGAAAAACAGCTTAGACCAATATTAAAAAACATTTATGGATATTCAGATTATGTAGGTAAAATTCCTAAAAGTGATAATACTCATATATATGTACGTAATGAAATAAGAATTTTAAAAGAAGACTTAAATAGGGCTGTTGAAAAAGAAGAATATGAAAAAGCAGCGGATATTAGAGATAAAATAAAAGAATTAGAAGAATGTAATGAATAGGAAGGTGATTTATTTATGGAAAATACTATAGTGATGAATAATCAAGTATCATTATCTAGAAATATAAATAATTATCCTTTTCCTCATAAATTAAATGAATCAGAGGCCATGTATATAGTGAATAAGGTGAGCAAAATATTATTAAATTCACCAGATTTGCAACAAGAGGATTTTATTTTGAAAAATATGAAAGACATTACTGATGTAGAGAAAATAACACTTATAGAGAGAAATATTATAAGTAATAAGTTTTCTAAAAATGATATTTCGTCAATATTAATTAATAAGAATAAAAGTAAATTCATATTAATTAATGATGATAATCATATTGAGATTAAAATATATATGAATAACTTAGATTTAGATGAGGCTCTTAATACTGCTAATCACATAGATGAT
Organism: Terrisporobacter mayombei; assembly: GCF_014333445.1. Classification (GTDB taxonomy): domain Bacteria; phylum Bacillota; class Clostridia; order Peptostreptococcales; family Peptostreptococcaceae; genus Terrisporobacter; species Terrisporobacter mayombei_A. The sequence continues at coordinate 9,909 of NZ_JACRYU010000003.1, forward strand.
ATATTAGGTGAAAAATTAGACTATTCTTTCGATGAGCATTTGGGATATTTAACTAGCTGTCCAGCTAATGCTGGAACTGGATTAAAAGCTTCTGTAACACTTCATTTACCTGTATTATCATTACAAAAGAAAATAGAAAATTATCATAATATAGGACATAAATTAGGTATAAATATAAAGGGTATTTGCAATGAAAAGTCAAATACATTAGGGAATATGTATGAAATAACAAATCAAAATATCATAGGAAGGTCAGAAAAAAATATACTTGAAAGCTTAAAAAGTATTGTTAAAGAGATAATAGAAAAAGAAATAGACTCAAGAGAAATGCTAAAGATAGAGGCAAATATAGAGGTGGAAGATGAAGTTTATAGGTCTTTAGGAATACTTGAAAATGCGAGGATTATTTCTGCTCAAGAGACTATGAAGCACTTATCTAATATTAAATTAGGGATAGAGATGGATTATATTAATGACATAAATTTAGATAAAGTAACAAACCTTATGAAAGGAATGCAACCTGCACTAAGGTTAATGTCTCCTCTAACTAGTAATAGCGATATAGAAAGGGCTAGTTATATCAGAAATGAATTTATTTTAGCAAATAGAAATAAGAAATAGGAGGGATAAAAATGTACTTCAATAGATTTACCCAAAGAGCTAAGACTGCAATTGATTTAGGAGTAGAGTCTGCAAAAAAACTTGGCCATAAAATCGTCGGAACAGAGCATTTACTTCTAGGTCTTCTAAAAGAAAAAGATGGAATAGCAGCTAATGTTTTAAATAAATTAGGAACAACAGAAGATATCCTTGAAATTAAAATAATAGAAATAGAAGGCCAAAATGACGAGATAAAATCTGAGGTAACATTAAGTCCTAGATCAAAACAAGTACTAGAACTATCAGGAGCTTTCGCTAATAAACTTAAGACAAATTACATAGGAACGGAACATATTTTGTTAGCTCTTGCACAAGAAGGAGAAGGCTTAGGTATGAAAATTCTAGCATCATTAAATATAGATGCCAGAGATATAGCTGAAGGTATTATAGAAATGATGGGAATAGATAGCTATTCTTCAGGCGATGGTGAATCAAATAAAAGTAGTAGTACTAATTTTTCGTCAGAAAGTACATCATCAAAATTACTTGATAAGTATGGACGAAACCTTACTGAAAGTGCTAGACAAGATAAAATAGACCCTGTGATTGGGAGAAAAAAAGAAATAGAAAGAATTATTCAGATTCTAAGTAGAAGAACAAAGAATAATCCGGTATTAATTGGAGATCCTGGTGTAGGAAAGACAGCTATAGCAGAAGGTCTAGCAATTAATATAGCAGAAGGAAGAGTTCCAGATAATTTAAGAAATAAGATATTGTACACTTTAGATATGGGATCCCTTTTAGCTGGAGCTAAATATAGAGGCGAATTTGAAGAAAGAATAAAGCAAGTTATAGATGAGGTAATAAAAAAAGGTAATATAATTTTATTTATAGATGAAATGCATACTATTATTGGTGCAGGAGCTACAGGTGAAGGTTCAATTGATGCTTCTAATATATTAAAACCATGCTTAGCAAGAGGGGAAATACAAATAATAGGTGCTACGACTATAGATGAATACAGAAAACATGTTGAAAAAGATAGTGGTTTAGAAAGAAGATTTCAATCTGTTCTAATAGAGGAACCAACCAAAGAAGATACAATTGAAATTTTAAAAGGTTTAAGAGATAAGTATGAAGCACATCACAAGGTAAAGATAACAGATGAGTCTATAAAAGCATCAGTTGAGCTATCAGTAAGATATATAACGGATAGATTTTTACCAGATAAGGCCATAGATTTAATAGATGAATCAGCATCAAAAGTTAGGTTAAAGGAAAATACACCTCCAAAAGAGATTAAAGATTTAGAAGAGAGAATAAATAGTATCAAAAAAGAGAAAGAGGAATCTATTAGAGGTCAAAACTTTGAGAAAGCTGCAACACTAAGAGATGAACAACGAAAAACACAAGATCAGTTAGATAAAATTAGAAGAGACTGGAGTAGTATATCAAAGCATGAAAATGTCGTTGATTCGGAAGTAATTGCAGAGGTTGTAAGTCTTTGGACTGGAATACCTGTTAATACTATGATGGAAGAAGAAGCAGAACGATTATTAAAATTAGAAGATATATTACATGAAAGAGTCGTTGGCCAGGAACAAGCTATAAAGTCTATTTGTACAGCTATTAGAAGAGCTAGAGCAGGACTTAAGGACCCTAATAGACCCATTGGTTCATTTTTATTTCTAGGACCAACAGGTGTGGGTAAGACGGAGTTAAGTAAGGCTTTAGCTGAGGCTGAATTTGGTGATGAGAATCAAATTATACGTATAGATATGTCTGAATATATGGAAAAACATTCAGTATCTAGATTGATAGGCTCTCCTCCTGGGTATGTAGGTTATGACGAAGGAGGACAGTTAACTGAGAAGGTAAGAAGACACCCATACTCAGTAGTGTTATTTGATGAGATAGAAAAAGCACATCCAGATGTTTTTAATATATTATTACAGATATTGGATGATGGTAGGCTGACTGATTCTAAAGGGAGAACTATTGATTTTAAAAATACTATATTAATAATGACTTCTAATGTTGGAGCTAGTACAATTAAAAAACAAAAAACATTAGGATTTAGCTCCCATAATCAAGCTGAAGTAGATAAAAACGAATATGAAAAAATGAAAGAGAATATCATGATGGAACTTAAAAAGCAATTTAGACCTGAGTTTTTGAACAGAATAGATGATATAATAGTATTCCATTCACTTAATAAACAGGATATTTCTCAAATAGTAAAATTGATGTGTAAAACATTAATAAATAGATTAGATGAAATGACAATTAAATTAGAGATGGATGAAGAAGCAATAGATTTAATTGCTAAAGAAGGTTTGGATTTAGAATATGGAGCTAGACCTTTAAAAAGATCTATACAAAAAGAATTAGAAAATGAATTATCAGAATTGATTTTACAGGGAACAATAAAGTCAGGAGATAGAGTTGAAGCGACTGTTAAAGAAGGAAAAATGGCTTTTGAAGTAAAATAATTTTAACAATAGAGGGGGGGAACCCTTCTAGTGTTGCATTAATGTAAAATTTAATACTTTACAAAATGACCCTCATGATTTTAGAGCTAACGCTCAATTATTATGAGGGTTGAAATTTTTTCCATTTTATTTTTAGACACACTT
>NZ_JACRYU010000017.1 GCF_014333445.1 Terrisporobacter mayombei
TTATAGCAAAGAGGATACACCTGTTCCCATTCCGAACACAGAAGTTAAGCTCTTGAGCGGCAATGGTACTTGGGGGGAAGCCCCCTGGGAGAGTAGCACGTAGCCACGTAATCTTTTTTATTTTTGGCATACTAATTAAGTATGTCTTTTTTATTATTTAATTTATAAAGAATAAGTTAGAAAATAAACAAAACTTATATTATACAATAGATAAAAAGGATTTACAAATAAAAATGCCATTAAAATAAAAAATCATAAATAAATAAATTTATAGAATAAATATTGTTGTAAAAGAAAAATTTATAAACTATAATAACCTTAAAATAATGATTCTAAAAATGCATAAATAATGTTAGTCGTAGAACTCAAACACTTTCTAATATGGGGATGTTTTTGAGTTCTATGGGAACGTTACCGAAAACGTTTCCGAATGTAAATGGTGAATCAGAAGGGGGATTATCTGTGAATTTATCAGAAATAATAAAGGCCAAGTGTAATAAAGATATTTCGTGTTGTTCAAATGAAGAAATTTATTTTGCACTATTAGAAATTATGAAAGAGCTTAGTGAAAATAATGTAAATGAGAAGCAAGACAAGAAGAAGCTATATTATATATCTGCAGAATTCTTAATTGGGAAATTATTATCTAATAATTTGATAAATCTAGGGATATATGATGAAGTTAAAAAAATTCTAGATGATAATGGTAAAAATATATCCGAGATAGAAGAGGTAGAACCAGAACCATCTTTAGGTAATGGAGGACTTGGAAGATTAGCAGCTTGCTTTTTAGATTCTATAGCTACTCTAGGACTTCCAGGGGATGGAATAGGCTTAAATTATCACTTTGGGTTATTTAAACAAGTATTTAAAAATAATTTACAAACTGAAGAAATAAATGAATGGATTGAAAAACAAAGTTGGCTAAATAAAACAGATATAACTTATGATATAGATTTTGATGGATTTACATTAAAATCTAGATTATATGATATAGATGTTATAGGATACAATAATGTAACTAACAAACTTCATTTATTTGATGTTGAAACAGTTGATGAAAGTATAGTAAAGAATGGGATTAATTTTGATAAAGAAGATGTTGAGAGGAATCTTACTTTATTTTTATATCCAGATGATAGTGATGAAAAAGGTCATCTTCTTCGTATTTATCAACAATATTTCATGATAAGCAATGGAGCACAATTTATTTTAGATGAATGTATTGCAAAGGGATCTAATCTTCATGATTTATATGATTATGCTGTAATACAAATAAATGATACTCATCCAACTATGGTTATACCTGAACTTATACGCCTTTTAGTTGAAAAAGGAATAAAAATGGAAGAGGCTATAGAAATAGTTTCTAAAACTTGTGCTTATACTAATCATACAATATTAGCAGAGGCACTTGAAAAATGGCCTATAGCATATTTGGAAAAGGCTGTCCCTCAACTTGTGCCAATAATTAAAGCGTTAGATGAAAAGGTAAGAGCAAAATATGAAGATAAATCTCTATACATAATAGATAAAAATAAAAATGTTCATATGGCTCATATAGATATACACTATACATTTAGTATAAATGGAGTTGCATCACTTCACACTGATATATTAAAACATAATGAATTAAATAATTTCTATAAAATATATCCTGAAAAATTTAATAATAAAACAAATGGGATAACATTTAGAAGATGGTTAATGCATTGTAACCCAGAGTTAACTGAGTTAATTGAAGGATTAATAGGAGATGGATTCAAATCTGATGCAGAAAAATTACAAGATTTAATAAAATATATTGATGATGAGGAAGTTCTTAAACAATTATTAAATATTAAACATGATAATAAGGTGAAACTTAAAAATTACCTTAAAAAAGTTCAAAATATAGATATTGATGAAAATTCTATATTTGATATTCAAATAAAAAGATTGCATGAATACAAGAGACAACAGATGAACGCTTTATATGTAATCTATAAGTATTTACAAATTAAAAAAGGAAACATTCCAACAACACCTATTACAGTTATATTTGGAGCTAAAGCAGCGCCTGCTTATACAATAGCAAAAGATATAATACATTTAATTTTATGTCTGCAACAACTTATAGATAATGATGAGGAAGTAAGTAAACATTTAAAGGTTGTTATGGTAGAAAATTATAATGTTACTGCAGCTGAAAAGTTAATACCAGCATGTGATATATCAGAGCAAATATCATTAGCATCAAAAGAGGCGAGTGGAACAGGTAATATGAAGTTTATGTTGAATGGTGCCTTAACCCTTGGAACAGAAGATGGAGCAAATGTTGAAATTCATGAACTTGTTGGAGATGAAAATATATTTATATTTGGAGAAAGTAGTGATAATGTAATTAAACACTATGTAAATGGAGATTATGATCCACTTGACCAATATATAAAAAATAAAAATATAAAAGAGATAGTAGACTTTATTATCAGTGATGATCTTATGAATATTGGTCGCGAAGAAAATCTTATAAGATTATATAAAGAATTAATGAGAAAAGACTGGTTTATGGGATTATTAGACTTCCAATCGTATTGTGATAAAAAAGAGGAAGCATTTAAAGCTTATGAAGATAGAGAAATGTGGTCAAAGAAAATGTTGACTAATATTAGTAAAGCTGGATATTTTTCTTCTGATAGAACTATTGCAGAATATAATAATGATATTTGGAAGTTAAAATAGAAAGTTAGTGGCTATGTCTACTATAGAAGATAAGTTTATATGTTTACATAGCTACTTTCATATAATTAAAAATATATGGTAAAACTTATTGATTTTTATAAGTATGGGTGCTACTATTTTATTATCGGAGAAGGAAAACGTTGTCGGAAACGTTATCGGAAACCTTTCCGAGGGATATCAAGTATGCCAAAATATATGAGGGGGAAATATCATGATAAAACTTAAAAAGTATTTAACAATTGCTTTATCTGCAGTTATGGCAACTGTAGCGTTAACAGGTTGTTCATCATCTTCTGATGATACAGTTAAAGATGATGGTGAAGGTTCAGTGTATTACTTAAGCTTCAAACCAGAACAAGAAGAACAATGGAAAAAGATAGCTGAAGATTATGAAAAAGAAACTGGTGTAAAAGTAAAAGTCGTTACAGCTGCAAGTGGTACTTATGAACAAACTTTAAAATCAGAAATAGCTAAGGAAGATGCTCCAACATTATTCCAAATAAATGGACCAGTAGGGTATCAATCATGGAAAGATTATTGTCTTGATTTAAAAGATACAGAATTATATAAGCACTTATTAAATCAAGATATGGCAGTTAAAGATGGGGACGGAGTATATGGTATACCTTATGTTGAAGAGGGATACGGAATAATATACAACAATGCAATAATGGAAAAATATTTTGCTTTAGATGGTGCAAAAGCTAAATCTATGGATGAAATAAATAACTTTGATAAATTAAAAGAAGTTGCAGAAGATATGCAAGCTAAAAAAGATAAGTTAGGAATAGATGGTGTATTCGCTTCTACATCTTTAACTCCTGGTGAAGACTGGAGATGGCAAACTCATTTAGCTAACTTACCTATATACTATGAATACAAAGATAAAGATGTAACTGATTTAGATAAAATAGACTTCACTTATTCTGATCAATACAAAAATATATTTGATTTATATATAAACAACTCTACTTGTGCTCCTACTTTATTAGGAAGTAAAACAGTGTCTGATTCAATGGCTGAATTTGCTTTAGGAAAAGCAGCTATGGTTCAAAATGGTAACTGGGGATGGAGTCAAATAGCAGAAGTTGAAGGAAATACAGTTAAAGAAGAAGATGTTAAATTCATGCCAATATATACTGGTGTTGAAGGTGAAGAAAAACAAGGTATTTGTATAGGAACTGAAAACTTCTTCTCTATAAATAATAAAGCTTCAGAAGCAGATCAAAAAGCATCTATAGATTTCATTGAGTGGTTATTTACTTCTGATACTGGTAAAAAACATGTAACTGAAGAATTAGGATTCATAACTCCATTTGATACATTTGAAGATTCTGAAACTCCACAAGATCCTTTAGCGCAAGAAGTTTTAAGATACCTAGGAGACAAAGATTTATACAATGTAGACTGGAACTTCGTATCATTCCCAAATCAAACATTCAAAGATGACTTTGGAGCAGCTTTACTTGAGTATGCTAATGGAAATATAAAGTGGGAAGATGTAAAAACTAAAGTAGTTGATGAGTGGGCTAGCGAAAAAGAAGCAGCTAAATAAATATAGCTAATAGGAACATTAATACTTGTAAGTGTATTTTTTATAATTAAGTAGACTATTATTAATAAAATAATATAGCCTAATTTTAAAAATATTAAATTAATTCAAGATAGAAAAGGCTTGGCCATAAATAACAGTATATTATCGTTAAACTAAATTAAGGATTAAGTCCTAGTTGCGTGATGAGGTAATGATATTTATGGCCTAAGCTTTTTATTTAACTAAACTGATTTTATAGCACTTACTTTTTATTAATAATAGGAGGTATAGTATGCAAAAAACATTGAAAAAATATTTTGCTGTATTTTTATTACCAACAGTGATTGCATTTGCTATTGCATTTATAATTCCGTTTATAACAGGATTATATTTATCATTTTGTGATTTCACTACAGTGAGTAATGCAAAATTTGTAGGTATACAAAACTATATAACTGCATTTGAAGCAAGTCAAAGATTTGTAGAATCATTCGGTTTCACAACTTTCTTTACGGTTATATCAATAGTAACTGTTAATATAATTGCATTTACACTTGCTTACTTATTAACAAGAAAGATAAGAGGTACAAACTTTTTCCGTACAGTATTTTTCATGCCTAACTTAATAGGTGGTATAGTATTAGGTTATACTTGGCAATCAATGATAAATGCTGTTTTAGCAAACTATGGAACGACTTTAGTTGCGAATGAAAAGTATGGACTTATTGGATTAATACTATTAATGAATTGGCAGATGATAGGATACATGATGATTATATACATAGCTGGTCTTCAAAATGTACCCACAGAATTAATAGAAGCGTCAAAAATTGATGGAGCAACAAAATGGCAAACTTTAAGACATGTAACAATACCAATGGTGATGCCATCTATAACAATTTGTCTCTTCCTAACACTATCAAACAGTTTTAAGCTATATGATCAAAACTTAGCTTTAACTAATGGTGCACCAATGCATAAGACTGAAATGCTAGCACTAAACATAGTAAACTCATTCTATGGAAGAAGTAATTTTGAGGGTGTTGGACAATCAAAAGCGGTTATGTTCTTTGTAATAGTAGCTCTCATTGCTCTTACTCAATTGTATTACACTAGAAAGAAGGAGGTAGAACAATAATGCAAAACGCAATTCCAAGAAAAAAAAGCATGGGAAATAGTGTTATATTTTTAATACTTTGTGCATTAGTAGTAGTATTTTTAGCTCCTATTTTATTTATAGTTATAAATTCATTTAAAGGGAAGTTTTTCATAAGTGATAATCCATTTTCATTTCCTACAGCAGAAACATTTGTTGGACTAACAAATTATATTAATGGATTAGAAAGAACGGGATTTTTAAGTGCTATAGGATGGTCATTTTTTATAACAATAGGATCAGTTGTAGTAATAATATTTTTCACATCTATGACTGCTTACTATATAACAAGGGTAAAAAGTAAAGTAACAAGTGCTCTTTATTATTTATTTGTATTTTCAATGATAGTACCGTTCCAAATGGTAATGTTCCCAATGGTAAAATTAGCAGATACATTAAACTTAGCAAATCCAGTAGGGATGATAGCCTTATATCTGGGATTTGGAGCAGGATTATCTGTATTTATGTTTAGTGGATTTGTAAAATCAATACCATTAGAAATCGAAGAAGCTGCTATGATAGATGGTTGTAATCCATTACAAACTTACTTCTACATAGTACTTCCAATACTAAAGCCAACCTCTATAACAGTTGCTATACTAAATGCAATGTGGATATGGAATGACTACTTACTACCATATCTAGTTATAGGTTTATCTACAAAATATAAAACGATTCCGGTAGTAATTCAAATGCTTGTGGGATCAAATGGAAATAGAGATATGGGAGCTATGATGGCTATGTTGGTATTAGCGATTATACCAATAATAATTTTCTACTTAGCTTGCCAAAAACACATCATAGAAGGTGTTGTTGCTGGGGCTGTAAAAGGATAATAAAAAGTATTATAGGAGGGACATCATGAGAAGAAGTGGGATGTTATTACCTGTTGCAAGTTTACCATCAAAATATGGTATAGGAACTTTTTCAAAAGAAGCTTATGATTTTATAGATCTGTTACACGACGCAGGTCAAAGTTTATGGCAAATTCTGCCTCTTGGGCCTACTGGATATGGTGACTCTCCCTATCAATCATTTTCTACTTTTGCAGGTAATCCATATTTTATAGACTTGGATGAATTAGTTAAAGAAGGTTTATTGTGTGAAGATGAATGCAATAGCTATGATTGGGGAGACAATGAAGAATACGTTGACTATGAAAAAATTTATTTATCAAGATTTAAAATATTAAAAATAGCTTATAAACGAAGTAATATAGGTTTAAGTAAAAAATTTAATGCGTATTGTGAAAAAAATAAATGGTGGCTACATGATTATGCACTATATATGGCAATAAAAGATTATTATGGTGGGGAATCATGGATAGAATGGAATGAAGATATAAGGTCAAGAAAAGAAGAAGCTATATTAAAATATGAAAAAGAATTACAAGAGGAAATTGAATTTTATAAATATTTACAGTATTTATTTTTCAAACAATGGAATAAATTAAAAGCTTACGCAAATAAAAAAGGAATTTATATTATAGGAGATATTCCAATATATGTATCATTTGATAGTTCAGATACCTGGGCTAATCCAGAACTATTTCAGTTGGATAAAGATTGTATACCAATAGCTGTTGCAGGTTGTCCACCAGATAGTTTCTGTGAGACAGGTCAGTTATGGGGGAATCCTTTATATGATTGGGAGTACCATAGGTTTACTGATTATGAATGGTGGATAAAAAGAACAAAACATTCTTTTGAACTATATGACATTGTAAGAATAGATCATTTTAGAGGTTTTGATGAATACTATTCTATACCATATGGAGATCTAACAGCTGTAAATGGAACATGGGAAAAAGGTCCTGGTATAGAGCTATTTACATATTTAAAAGAAGAGCTAGGAAATGTAGATATTATAGCAGAAGATTTAGGATTTTTAACAGGAAGTGTACAACAACTTCTTAAAGATACAGGGTATCCAGGTATGAAAATACTACAGTTTGCCTTTGACTCAAGAGAGGATAGTGATTACCTACCTCATAACTATAATAGAAATTGTATAGTTTATACTGGAACACATGACAATAATACTATTTGTGGATGGTATAAAGAAATCAGTGAAGAAGATAAAAGAATGTCTATTAATTATATGAATAACAAATATACTAGTGATAATGATATACATTGGGATTTTATATGTTTAGCAATGAGGAGTGTAGCAGATACTTGTATAATACCAGTTCAAGATTATTTAGGTCTGGGATCAGAAGCAAGGATAAATACACCTTCAACACTGGGTGAGAATTGGAATTGGAGAATGAGGAAAGATTGTTTCTCTAAGAATATAATAAAGAAAATAAAGATGTTAACGAAATTATATGCAAGAATATAACTTTAGCATCTATTATGTGATAAACTAATATAGCAAAATACAATAATGAGAGGATAGTGTTAATATGAAGGCGATAACCATTAAAGATATAGCTAAGAAATGTGGTGTCGGAGTAAGTACAGTTTCAAGAGCCATTAACAATCATCCTGACATAAGTGAAGAAACTAGAACTATGATAATGGAAGTTATAAAAGAGAGTAATTTTGTTCCAAATAAAAGTGCTCGAAATTTAAAACTTTTAGATACCAAAACTATAGCAGTATTAATAAAGGGTATAGATAACCCATTTTTTCAAAATATGATAAAAGTATTTGAAGAAGAAATACAAGATAGAAAATACTCATTTATATTACATAGAGTTGATTCAAATCAAAATGAAGTTGAAGTAGCCTTAGAACTAATAAAAGAAAAAAGACTAAAAGGGATTGTATTTCTAGGAGGAAACTTCTCTCATCAAGAGGAAAAATTAAAAGAAATTAATGTACCTTTTGTTTTAAGTACAATAGCTATAGCAGGTAATGTAGACAAAAACTTATACTCATCAGTATGTGTAGATGATAAAAATGAAAGTGAAAAAGTAGTTAATTTTCTATGTAACCAGGGTCATACAAAAATTGCAATTTTAGCTGCTGGTAAAAGTGATCAGAGTATTAGTAAATTACGTATACAAGGATATCGCAATGCTTTAATAAAAAGGAATATTCCTATAAATGAAAATCTAATCAGGCATACTAATGATAATGAAAATATTCAAATCATAGAAAATGGATATAAACTTATGGAAGAACTCTTAAAATCAGGAGAAGAGTTTACAGCAGTTTATGCAATTTCTGATAGTATGGCAATTGGAGCAAGTAAAGCTATATTAGAAAGTGGAAAGAGAATTCCGCAGGACTATTCTATTGTAGGATTTGATGGATTAGATATGACCTATTATTATAATCCTTCCATTACTACTATACGTCAGCCTGTGGAGGAGATGGCAAGAGAAACTACTAAAATACTATTTGACTTAATTAATAAGAAGACTAAAAATCAACATCGAGTTTTCCAAGGAGAGTTAATTGTGAGACAGTCAACTTCAAAATTAAGTAAATAATTTTAGTATTATTAAGTATATCTGAGGGGGATTAAAAAATGGCAAGCTTATCATTAAAGAATATAAGTAAAATATATCCAAATGGTTTTGAAGCTGTAAAAGATTTTAATTTAGAAATAGAAGATAAAGACTTTATAATATTCGTAGGTCCATCTGGGTGTGGTAAATCTACAACATTAAGAATGATAGCAGGACTAGAAGATATAAGTAAAGGAACTTTAAAAATAGATGATAAAGTAGTAAATGATGTGGAAGCTAAAGATAGAGATATAGCAATGGTATTTCAAAGTTATGCCTTATACCCGCATTTAAGTGTATATGATAATATGGCTTTTGGATTAAAACTAAAAAAGGTACCAAAAGATATAATAGATGAAAAAGTTAAATACGCTGCTAAAATATTAGACCTTGAAAAACTATTAGACCGTAAGCCTAAAGCACTATCAGGTGGACAAAGACAGAGGGTTGCTATGGGAAGAGCGATAGTCCGTGAACCAAAGGTATTCTTAATGGACGAACCTTTATCAAATCTAGATGCTAAATTAAGAGTTCAAATGCGTACAGAAATATCTAAACTACATAAAAGATTAGGGGCAACTATGATATATGTTACTCATGACCAAACAGAAGCTATGACACTTGGTACAAAGATTGTAGTAATGAAAGATGGTATAGTACAACAAGTTGATACTCCACAAAACTTATACAATTCACCACAAAATAAGTTTGTAGCTGGATTTATAGGATCTCCACAAATGAACTTCTTAGATGCAACTGTTTGTCAAAATGGTAAAGAAGTTACATTAAAAATAGGAAATGAGGAATTAGTATTACCAGATGCTAAGGGGAAAGCGTTAGTTGATGGTGGATATGTAAATAAAGTAGTATCTATGGGTATACGTCCAGAGAATGTACATGATTCAACTGAATTAAATGAAGAAATTACAGGGAAAGAAATAGAAACTACTATAAATGTATATGAATTACTAGGATCAGAAGTATATTTATACTTTAATATAGACAAATTCCCTATGACTGCAAGAGTAAAATCTACAACTCCAGCAAGAGTAGGTGATAAAGTAAAATTTAAATTTGATATGGAAAAGGTTCATATATTCGATAATGAAACTGGGGGAGTAATAACAAATTAATAAAAATATAAAATAAACTGCTATAATTGTAACTATGGCAGTTTTATTTGATATTTTTTTAATTAAGAGGAAGGTTTTTATGGATAATTTATTCAAATATGACAACAAGTTTTTTGAGATTCTAGGAAAAATAACAGATGTAGTTATACTCAATTTATTATTTATAATTTCATGTTTGCCAATTATAACTATAGGAACATCAATTACAGCATCATATTCTGTTGCGATGAGGATGGTAAAGGATCAAGAAACATATATAACAAGAGAGTTTATAAAAAGATTTAAAGAAAATTTTAAAACTAGTACAATAGTATGGAGTATTATGTTAATAATAGGGGGAGTATTAGGATTTGACTTCTATATGTCTAAATTGGTTTTAAATAAATCAATAAGTAAAGTTTTACAGTTAGTATTTACTGTGATAAGTATAATATATATTTTTACGCTTACATATGTATTTCCTATAATATCTAAGTTTGAAAATACTATAAAAAATACTATGATAAATTCTACTCTTATGTCTATACAAAACTTACCTTATACAGTAATAATGGTGATTCTAAATTTAAGTCCAATATTGTTAATGAGTTTATTTAGTAGTTATTGGGGTCAAATTATATTTTTCTATATAGTAATTGGCTTTGGAATAATAACTTATATAAATTCTATATTTTTTGAAAAAATATTTAATAAATTTATAAATTAATAGAAAATAACTATGGAAAATACTTGATTTTTCATAGTTATTTTTATTGAGCGCCAGATGATATCAGCGTTTTTACAGATTTTAATAAATTAGAATAAAATAATTAAAAAAACTTTAAAAAAGTATTGACCTATTTATTTTAAGATGATATAGTATTACTTGTCCTTGAGAGATAAGAAAAAGGACGGAAAAACTTCTTAAAAAAGTTGTTGACAAAGTTCAACAAACTTGATAAGATAAATAAGTCGAAAGACATAAGAACTTTGAAAATTAAACAGTAGGTTAACAATAAATTAATTCTTTAAGAATTAAACACAAACAAACCAAGCCAGATATTCAGATGATGATTAGTCTGAGCAGGTAACAACTTTTAT
>NZ_JACRYU010000001.1 GCF_014333445.1 Terrisporobacter mayombei
TTAGCAGTTTTGAAAGTACTAACAAAAGTTAATACTTTAAGTAAAGATTATGTGGTTATTATAGCAAAGAGGATACACCTGTTCCCATTCCGAACACAGAAGTTAAGCTCTTGAGCGGCGATGGTACTTGGGGGGAAGCCCCCTGGGAGAGTAGCACGTAGCCACGTAATCTTTTTTATTGTGTAAAAATATAAACAGTATGTCTTATGATGTGCTGTTTATATTTTTTTGTAAAAAGTGAAAATAATCATATTAAATGCCATTATATTAATAGAAATAATCATTATATGAAAGTACAATTAAGGTATAAAATGACAAAAAAATAACAATTACATATAAGAATAGGGGGATAATAATAATGGCGAATAGAATAGTACTAAATGAAGTTTCTTATCACGGATCAGGAGCAATAAAAGAAATAGTTACGGAAGTAAAAGGTAAAAATTTAAAGAAAGCTTTCTTATGTTCAGACCCCGACTTAATAAAGTTTGGTGTCACAACTAAGGTTACATCAATATTAGATGAAGCTGGATTAGATTATGAAGTATATTCAAACATAAAACCAAATCCTACAATAGAAAATGTTCAAACAGGAGTAGAAGCATATAAAGCATCAGGAGCAGATTACATAATTGCTATAGGTGGTGGTTCATCTATGGATACAGCAAAAGCAGTAGGGATAATAATAAATAATCCAGAATTTGAAGATGTAAGAAGTTTAGAAGGAGTTGCTTCGACTAAAAATAAATGTGTGCCAATAATAGCAGTTCCAACTACAGCAGGAACAGCAGCAGAAGTAACTATAAACTATGTAATAACTGATGTCGAAAAAAATAGAAAATTTGTGTGTGTAGATACAAATGATATACCAGTTGTAGCAATAGTTGATCCAGATATGATGTCAAGTATGCCAAAAGGGCTTACAGCGGCTACAGGTATGGATGCTCTGACACATGCAATAGAAGGATATATCACTGCTGGAGCTTGGGAAATGTCAGATATGTTTCATTTAAAAGCTATAGAAATAATATCAAATAACTTAAGAGGAGCAGTAGAAAATACTGCAGAGGGTAGAGAAGGAATGGCTTTAGGACAATATATAGCAGGTATGGGATTCTCAAATGTAGGTCTTGGAATAGTACATTCTATGGCACATCCTTTAGGAGCCTTATATGATACTCCTCACGGTATAGCAAATGCAATAATACTTCCAACTGTTATGGAGTATAATGCAGAGGCAACAGGAGAAAAATATAAACATATAGCAGCAGCTATGGGGGTTAAAGGAACTGAAGATATGACTGTTGAAGAATATAGAAAAGCAGCAGTTGATGCAGTTAAAAAACTTTCTTCAGATGTAGGTATACCATCAAACTTAAAAGATATAGTTAAATCAGAAGATATTCAATTCTTAGCAGAATCTGCATATGCTGATGCATGTAGACCAGGTAATCCAAAAGAAACTTCTGTGGATGATATAGCTAAATTATATGAATCTTTAATGTAACCAGTTTGTGCACTTGTTTAAAAATTAGAATAAATACAAAATAAACTTTGTATAATTAAAAGGTACTTACTTTAAAAAAGTAAGTACCTTTTTAGTTTAATTATTTAAAATCCTACTTTTTATATATTGTTTTGGTGTAACACCTTTGTATTTTTTAAATGTTTTAATGAAGTAACTTACATCATTAAATCCGCAATTTATAGCGATATCAGTAACAGGTAAATCTGTACTTAGAAGTTGTTCACAAGCACTTTCAATACGATATAGATTTAAATATTCTATAGGTGTTTTATTACTCATACTTTGGAAAAACTTGCAGAAATATTTAGGAGTCATACCAGCGACTTTAGACAAATCATTCAAAGTTATAGTACTTGAATAATTTTCTTCTATCATTGATATTACTTTTTTGAATTGAAGCATTTTTTCTTCAGTTTTATTTGAAACTGTACTATTAATTGTATAAAGTTTATTTTGTAAAATTATACCGATGACATTATATAGAGACCCTTGAGTAATGAATTCGTATCCATCATATTTAGAACCTAATGAATCAAATAAAAATTCGCAGTTTAAGTTTAAAGGTGTAAGGTTTGAAGGCATTTTTATGTTTATTAACTTATTGTGGAGAATTATATCTTGAAGGAGTTTTGTGCAAATATGATTTTGTTTTAAAAGCAACTTTATATCAAAAACTATACATTCATAAATGCAATCATTTGGAGTACCACCATGTAAAGCACCATCTTGAATGAAAATAATATCCCCTTTTTTAGCTAAAATCTTTTCATCATTAATTGTTATTAAAAATTCTCCACTTAAAATTCTAATTATTTCCCATTCAGTGTGCCAATGATAAGTCATATCATATCTAGGATGACTTTTATCAACATGGTAAAACTCTATTGGAAAGTCAAATCTTCCATGTTGTTTTTTTTCCTTATAGTCAAAAAATTTCATATCATCATACCCCCTTTTTTATAAATAAAAAGTGAAAATATTTATATTTTTTGACTATTATAACACAAGATTTAAGCTGTGAATACGTTTACAATTTAAATATAAATAAATAATTAACAAGTAGAAAATAAAAAATTATTATAATTTGGAGGGGGAAATATTATGGCAAAAAGTAGATTAGTTGGTGAATATCCAGTAATAGGTATAAGACCTACAATTGATGGAAGAAAAGGAGTATTAGATGTAAGGGGCTCATTAGAAGAGCAAACTATGAATATGGCTAAATCTGCAGCAGAATTATTAAGAAATAACTTAAAATATTCAAATGGGGAGCCAGTAAAAGTTGTTATAGCAGATACTACAATAGGTAGAGTTCCTGAATCAGCTGCTTGTGCAGATAAATTTAGAAGAGAGGGTGTTGATATAACACTTACAGTTACACCTTGTTGGTGCTATGGAGCAGAAACAATGGATATGGATCCAATGACTATAAAAGGTGTTTGGGGATTCAATGGAACTGAAAGACCAGGAGCAGTTTATTTAGCATCAGTACTTGCTACTCATGCACAAAAAGGACTTCCAGCCTTTGGAATATATGGACATGATGTTCAAGATGCAGATGCAACAGAAATACCAGAGGATGTAAAAGAGAAAATATTAAGATTTGGTAGAGCAGCCGTTGCAGCAGCAACTATGAGAGGAAAATCTTACTTACAAATAGGTTCTATATGTATGGGAATAGGAGGATCTATAATAGACCCAGCATTCATAGAAGAATATTTAGGTATGAGAGTTGAATCAGTTGACGAAACAGAAATAATAAGAAGAATGACTGAAGAAATATATGATAAAGATGAATTTGAAAGAGCATTAGCTTGGACTAAAGAAAAATGTAAAGAAGGTTTTGATAAAAACCCAGATTATGTTCAAAAATCAAGGGAACAAAAAGATGCAGATTGGGAATTCGTTGTTAAGATGATGTGTATAATAAAAGACTTAATGAATGGAAATGAAAAATTACCAGACGGTTGTGAAGAAGAAAAGTTAGGACATAATGCAATAGCTGCAGGATTCCAAGGACAAAGACAATGGACAGATTTCTATCCAAACTGTGACTTCCCAGAGGCATTACTTAATACTTCATTTGACTGGAATGGAGCTAGAGAACCTTATGTTCTAGCTACTGAAAACGATGTCCTTAATGGAATAAGTATGCTATTTGGAAAATTATTAACTAATACAGCTCAAATATTCTCAGATGTTCGTACATACTGGTCTCCAGAAGCAGTTAAGAAAGCTACTGGATATGAACTAGAAGGTGTAGCAAAGGAATCTGATGGATTTATACACTTAATAAACTCAGGAGCATCTTGTTTAGATGCTAGTGGTCAAGCAAAAGATGAAAATGGAAATGGAATAATGAAACCTTGGTTTGAAGTAAATGAAGCAGACCAAGAAGCAATACTTGCAGCAACTACATGGAATGCAGCTGATAATGGATACTTCAGAGGAGGAGGATACTCTTCAAGATTCTTAACAGAAGCAGAAATGCCAGTAACAATGATGAGACTAAACCTTGTAAAAGGAATGGGACCAGTACTTCAATTAGTAGAAGGATACACTGTAAAACTTCCAAATGAAGTATCAGATAAATTATGGAAGAGAACTGACTATACTTGGCCTTGTACTTGGTTTGCACCAAGATTAACTGGAAAAGGTGCTTTTAAATCTGCTTATGATGTAATGAATAACTGGGGAGCTAACCATGGAGCTATAAGTTACGGACATATAGGTGCAGATATAATAACTTTATGTTCTATTTTAAGAATACCAGTAAGTATGCACAATGTACCAGAAGAAGATATATTTAGACCAGCTGCATGGAATGCGTTTGGAATGGATAAAGAAGGTCAAGATTATAGAGCTTGCCAAGTTTATGGACCAATGTATAAGTAATAGAAGGTGATAGTATGGAAAATAAAAATTTAGATAAAAAAGTATTAGCTTTCGACTTTGGGGCATCTAGTGGAAGGGCTATGTTAGGTACTTTTGATGGAAATAAAATATACATTGAAGAAATACATAGATTTTCTAATGATCCGGTGATTGTTGGAGGAACAATGTACTGGGATGTATTAAGATTATTCTTTGAAATTAAGCAAAGTTTAGTAAAGTCAAAAAGATATGGAAAGATAGATAGTATAGGTATAGATACATGGGGAGTTGACTTTGCACTTTTAGATGAGTATGGACAATTATTAGAAAATCCTATCCACTATAGAGATGGAAGAACAGCTGGAATGATAGAAAAAAGCTTTGAAAAAATATCTAAAGATGAATTCTATGAGATAACAGGTAATCAATTTATGGAAATAAATACAGCTTTCCAATTACTATCACTAAAAGAAAATAGATCACATCTGCTTGAAAGGGCAGATGTGATGCTACTAATGCCAGATCTATTTAACTATATGTTAACTGGTAAAAAAGTTACTGAGAACTCTATAGCATCAACAACACAACTTTTTGATGCTAAAAATAGAAACTGGTCTGATAAAGTGATTAAATCACTTGGTTTACCTGAAAATTTATTTACAGAAATCATACCAAGTGGAACTATAATTGGAAAATTATCTGAAGATATAAGCGAAGAATTAAAAATAGATATGTTTGATGTTATAGCGGTATCAGGACATGATACACAAAGTGCATTAGTTTCTGTTCCTACTCAGGAAGAAGATTTTATATTCTTAAGTTGTGGTACATGGTCTTTATTAGGAACAGAACTTAATGAGCCTATTATTAATGAAAAATCAAATAGTTATAATATTACAAATGAGAGTGGATATGAAGAAAAAGCATCATTCTTAAAAAATATAATTGGTTTATGGTTAATACAAGAAAGTAAAAGGCAGTGGGAAAGAGAAGGAAGAGTTTATAGCTTTGGAGAATTAGAGGAAATGGCACAAAATGCAGAACCGTTTAGATCGTTTATAGATCCAGATGATTCAGTATTTACACCAGCAGGAAACATACCTGAAAGAATTAGAGAATACTGTATAAAAACTAATCAGCCAGTACCTAGAAATGAAGCTGAAATAGTTAGATGCATAAACGAGAGTTTAGCACTTAAGTATAGAGTTGCACTGGAAGAAATAGAAGATTGCACGGGAAAAATCTACTCTACTATATACATGCTTGGTGGAGGTATACAAAGTAAAATGTTAAGTCAAATGACTGCTAATGCATGTAGAACTAATGTATCAGCAGGACCTGTTGAAGCTACTGTATTAGGTAATGTAGCAATTCAACTAATGGCAACAGGGCAAATAAAAAATTTAAAAGAAGCTCGTAAGGTTATTAAGGACTCACAAGAAATATATAGATACTTGCCAAAAGATACGAAACTATGGGAGGAAGCTTTTTATAAATTTAAAAAAATAATAAACGTTGAGGAGTTGGTTGAATGTTAAAAGGAGTGCCTAAAATTTTATCACCTGAATTATTAAAGGTCCTATGTGAAATGGGTCATAGTGATCAAATAGTTTTATCTGATGGAAACTTTCCAGCTGAAAGTATGGGAAAAGATTGTAAAGTTATTCGTTGTGATGGACATGGCGTACCTGAATTATTAGATGCAATATTATCAGTATTTCCACTAGATACTTATGTAGAAAATCCAGTTAACTTAATGGAAGTTGTTCCAGGAGATGATGTGGAAACACCTATATGGGATACATATAATGAAATTATAAGTAAATATGATAATAGAGGAAATGAAGCTATCGGCAATATAGAGCGCTTTGCTTTTTATGATAAAGCTAAAAAGGCATATGCAATAGTGGCAACAGGGGAAAAAGCATTATATGCAAACGTTATACTGCAAAAAGGTGTAGTAGTTGATTAGTAATTATAGTTATGGAGGTAAATAAGAATGGAATGCGCTAAGGAATTACAATACATGGATATAAGAGAACAAATATGTGATGTATGTCATAAAATGTGGCAACTAGGATGGGTGGCAGCTAATGATGGGAATGTATCAGTTAAGTTAGAAGATGGTACTTTTTTAGCTACACCTACAGGTATAAGTAAAAGTTTTATAACACCAGAAAAATTAGTTCATATAGATGCTAAAGGGGAAATTATAGACGGGCCAGAAGGAGCAAGACCTTCTTCAGAAATAAAAATGCATTTAAGATGTTATCAAGAAAGAGAAGATGTAGGCGCAGTTCTACATGCTCATCCACCAACAGCTACAGGATATGCAGTAGCTAACTTAGATTTAGATAGATACACAATGATAGAAACTATTGTGGCAGTGGGGTCTATACCTGTAACACCATATGGAACACCATCTACATACGAAGTTCCGAATGCTATTGCACCATATTTGCAAGAACATGATGTATTGTTATTAGCAAATCATGGAGCATTAACAGTAGGAGCTGACTTAATAACAGCTTATTATAGAATGGAAACTTTAGAGTTATACGCTAAGATAAGCTTAACAGCACATTTATTAGGTGGAGAAAAAGAAATATCAAGAGATAATATAGATAGACTAATAGGTATGAGAGAAAGTTATGGGGTAACAGGAAAACATCCAGGATTTAAAAGATATAGAAAAGAAAAATAGTTTTCTAATTTAAATTATAGGGGGAGTATTATGCAAAATTTATCGAATGAAAATGTGGGTGCAAAAGAAAAGTCATCTATTGTGCCTAAAAAATATAGAATGCATTTTATAATGCTTATATCATGTTTCGTTCTTTGGGGGCTTTTAAACAACATGACAGATAACCTTGTTCCAGCATTCGGAAGGATATTTATGCTAGAAGCTGCAGATGCCTCTATGACTCAAGTGGCATTTTACGGATCATATGCTGTATTAGCATTACCAGCAGCGATGCTTATAAAGAAGTATTCTTATAGAACTGGTGTATTAGTAGGTTTAGGTTTATATATAGTAGGGGCAATGGGATATATTCCAGCTGCTATTTTACAAAACTTTAATTTATTTTTAGTATCAGTATTTGTATTAGCAGGAGGTCTTTCTATATTAGAAACAACATGTAATCCATATGTTATTGCATTAGGGGATGAAGAAACTAGTGTAAGAAGACTTAACTTAGCCCAAGCATTTAACCCAATAGGCTCTTTAAGTGGTATTATACTAGCTAAATATCTTATATTAAGTAATTTAAACCCAGCTACATATGAAGAGCGTGTGGCTATGAGTCCGGAAGCTTTAAGTCAAATACGTAGTAATGAATTATTATGGGTATGTGTACCTTATGTGGGGTTAGTTGTTATAGCTATGATTATTTGGTTCTTCTTTAAAAGAGATAAAGGATCTGAAAAAGATACATCAGGAGATCTTAATATAGTTAATTCAATAAAAAAACTTATAAAAATACCTAGATATATATTTGGTGTAATAGCTCAATTTTTCTATGTGGGTGTTCAAATATCAGTATGGACTTGGACAATACAATATGTGATGACTACTCTTGGGTTAAATGAAGCTGATTCAGCTCAATACTATCTTATAGCTATAGTTTCATTTATAATATGTCGTTGGATATGTACCGCTTTAATGAAATATATTGATCCAGCTATAATGATGTCAGTATTTGCAGTTGGTGGCATAGCAACTAGCTTAGGTACAATATACTTACCTACAAATCAATCAGTATGGTGCTTGGTTGCAATATCAGGTTGTATGTCGTTAATGTTCCCAACGATTTATGGTATAGCTCTTAAAGATTTAGGAGAAGAAGTAAAAGTTGGAGCGGCAGGACTTATAATGGCTATACTTGGTGGAGCTGTTATAACACCTTTAATGGGTAGTTTTATAGATAGTGGAGCATTATCTAGTATAGTTCCTATGTTCACAGGGGCAGAAGCAGCAGTTAGATCATCATTTATAATACCGGTAGTTTGTTTTTCAGTTGTACTTATTTATTCACTATGTTTTAGAACTAAAAAGTCAGCATAATATATAACTTGAAATTAGATAAATAATAATTAAAGGTTAATTAACATAAATTATATCTTTAAATAATAAAACATCTTATTATTTCTATTTTGATTTAATAAGATGTTTTATATTTTTTTAAAATTTTATAAATAAAATAATAAATAATGGGTAAATTAATATATATAAGTTATTACTTATAAAATTTAGTAAATTATATAAAATATAAAAAAATCATAAAAAAGTCTTGACGAATATATTCTATGGTGGTATAGTATTACTTGTCCTTGAGAGATAAGAAGAAGGACGGAAAAACTTCTTAAAAAAGTTGTTGACAAAGCTCAACAAACTTGATAAGATAAATAAGTCGAAAGACATAAGAACTTTGAAAATTAAACAGTAGGTTAACAATAAATTAATTCTTTAAGAATTAAACACAAACAAACCAAGCCAGATATTCAGATAATGATTAGTCTGAGCAGGTAACAACTTTTAT
>NZ_JACRYU010000002.1 GCF_014333445.1 Terrisporobacter mayombei
TTAGCAGTTTTGAAAGTACTAACAAAAGTTAATACTTTAAGTAAAGATTATGTGGTTATTATAGCAAAGAGGATACACCTGTTCCCATTCCGAACACAGAAGTTAAGCTCTTGAGCGGCGATGGTACTTGGGGGGAAGCCCCCTGGGAGAGTAGCACGTAGCCACGTAATCTTTTTTTATTACAAAAAAGCCCATATAAAAATAAAACTATAGGATGTTTAGGTTGATTTAATCTATCTCTTTCTTTATATGATTAATTTTATTTTAATATGAATTTTCAAAAGGTTAGAAACAAAATGTTTCACAAGAAACACATGAAAATATAAATTAATAGATAAATTAGCTTAAAGATTTTAAATATAAAATAGTATGCTATAGATTGTATTAAAAATATCGTATGGAATAAAATATAAAAATAAAATAAGTTGAATTATATAAAAACTTATGGTAATATTAACTTGTTATATGTTTAGGAGGTATTATGGATAAATCATTATACATGGAAGAAGCATTAAAAGAAGCATATAAAGCATATAATAAGGGAGAAACACCTATAGGAGCGGTTATAGTTAAAGATGGAGAGATTATAGCAAGAGCTCATAACCTTACTGAAGAGCTAAGCGATAGTACAGCTCATGCAGAAATTTTGGCTATAAGACAAGCTTCTGAAAAGCTAGGAGGATGGAGACTTATAAATTGTGACTTGTATGTTACCATGGAACCGTGTATAATGTGTAGTGGAGCTATAATTAATTCAAGAATAAAGAATGTTATTATAGGTACTAGACATATAAAGAATTCCAAAATGGAAAGACAACACGAGTTTAAAATAGACTATTTTAGAGATAATAATGTAGAGGTAACATTTGGTGTATTGGAAGACGAGTGTTCGCATATTTTACAAGAATTTTTCAGGGCTCTTAGAATTAAGTATTAGGGAGAGATGGTCGAGGGGTCGAAGGCGCTCGCCTGGAAAGTGAGTATGCGGTAAAACGTATCGTGGGTTCAAATCCCACTCTCTCCGCCAACAAATAAATATGATTGTAACTTTGCTGTACTAGATGGGGAGGTAGCGGTGCCCTGTAACCTGCAATCCGCTATAGCAGGATTGAATTCCATCTAGAGGTTTTTGTTTTGTAGAGCTGCCCAGGATAAGTGGTGTTGATGCTTAGGTCCTATGCAATGTAAGCTCATGAACTCCGTCAGGTCCGGAAGGAAGCAGCGGTAAGTGAACCCTTGCATGTGACATAGGAGTGCCTAGGTTGAGCTAACTGTCTTGGTAACGTCTGTGAAGCATTAGTCAATAGATGGTGTACAGCATTTAAATATAAAAAATAGATCCCTTTATAAGGGATTTTTTTGTATATAAATTTAATTAACAGATATTTTTATTTATTATAAAATATATGATATAAATGTGTCTTGATTGGAAAATATTATAGATGTATTTTAATAATTAGTGAAATTAGTTTGAAGGAGATGTAAATATGCATAAAGCGTTGTATAGAGTATATAGACCCAAAAACTTTGAAGATGTAGTAGGTCAAGAACATATAGTAAAGACTTTAAAAAATCAAATAAAGAACAATAATATAGGCCATGCATATTTATTTTCTGGAACAAGAGGTACAGGTAAAACATCTACAGCAAAAATATTTGCTAGAGCAGTAAACTGTTTAAATCCTATAAATGAAGAACCTTGTAATGAATGTGAAATATGCAAGGATACTTTAAATGACAATATTATGGATATAGTAGAAATTGATGCTGCATCTAATAATAGTGTAGATGATATTAGGGAGTTAAGAGAAAGTGTAAAATATACTCCTTCAAAAGCAAAATATAAGGTGTACATAATAGATGAGGTGCATATGTTATCTCAAGGAGCTTTTAACGCACTATTAAAAACACTAGAAGAGCCACCATCATATGTTATTTTTATATTAGCAACAACTGAACCACACAAAATACCAGCAACCATACTATCTAGATGTCAAAGGTTCGATTTCAAAAGAGTATCATCAAAAGACATTGCTAATAGAATGGAATATATATGTAAAAAAGAAAATATAGAAGCTGAAGATAAAGCATTAAGTTTGATTGCTAGAAACTCACAAGGTGCTTTAAGGGATGCTCTTAGTATACTAGATCAATGTATGTCTTTTGGTAATGATAAGATAGAATATGATGATGTAATAGAATTACTAGGGACTGTAAATATAGATGAGCTTTTTGAATTATCTCAGGCTATAATGGATGAGAACACCCAAAAATCTCTGCAAATCTTAAATGAATTTATCATATGGGGAAAAGATATAAGAAACCTGATAAATGATTTAATAGATCATTTTAGAAATATAATGGTATGTAAAGTATCAAAAGATTTGGAAGAGATAATATCATTGCCAGAAGAAAGTATTAATAAACTAAAAGAACAATCACAAAATATTGAGATGAATGATTTGATAAGAATATTAAATATATTATCAGAGACTCAAGACTCTATGAAAACTTCATCTAATACTAGAATATTAGCTGAAGTTACTATTATGAAAATAGCTCAACCTATGTTTGATGAAAGTAAAGAAGCTTTGATCAAAAGAATAGAGAATTTAGAAAAAATAATAGAGACGGGGAATATTAAAGTTATATCAGTTAAAGAAGAGAATAAAGATACATCTAAATTAGAGGTAGCTGAAGAAAGTGACCATGAAGATAATAAAGAAGAAGTAGTATATGAAGATGTAAAAAGTGATGATGTAAAATTAGTAGAATCATCATGGAAAAAAATAATACAAAAAATAAAAGAAGATAAAAAACCAAATATATATGCTCTTTTGAAAGAAGTTAATAGTTTCAATGTTAATAAGAGTACACTGTATATTATATTTAATGATAATTTTTCTTTTGCAAGATCAAGGCT
This sequence comes from Terrisporobacter mayombei, assembly GCF_014333445.1. Classification (GTDB taxonomy): domain Bacteria; phylum Bacillota; class Clostridia; order Peptostreptococcales; family Peptostreptococcaceae; genus Terrisporobacter; species Terrisporobacter mayombei_A. The sequence goes on from NZ_JACRYU010000002.1 coordinate 2,924, forward strand.
TAGTTCAAAAGAAACTATGGAGTATGTAGAAGGTATAATAAGACAAGTACTTAATAGAAGTTTTAACCTTCAGATATTATTAAAATCTGAAGTATCAAATATGAATTTTGAAATGCCTGATACAAAAAAGGATAAAGGTGAAGAAATTTTAAAAAGTATAGTGGATGAAAATATATTAGAAGTAAAAGATAGTATTGAAAAATAATATAATAAATGATAAAAATTATATTATGATATAATATAAAATCACAAATTTAAGGAGGAAATACATAACATGGCTAAAAAAGGATTTGGTGGAATGCCAGGAAACATGAATGCTATATTAAAGCAAGCTCAAAAAATGCAAGAAAATATGCAAAAAATGCAAGAAGAATTAGAGCAAAAAGAGGTTGAGGCTTCAGTAGGTGGAGGAGCTGTTACAGTTAAAGTTAATGGTAAAAAAGAAGTTGTAGATATAGCTATAAAACCAGAAGTAGTTGATCCAGATGATATAGAAATGTTACAAGACTTAGTAATAAGTGCTGTAAATGAAGCTTTAAGAAAAATTGATGATATGCAACAAAATCAAATGAGCAAAGTTACTGGAGGAATGAATATTCCAGGATTATTCTAGTAGGTGATAAATATGCAGATTTATACTGAGCCTATTAATAGGCTTATAGAGGAGTTTTCTAAATTACCAGGTGTAGGTAGAAAAACAGCACAGAGATTAGCTTTCCATGTAATAAATATGAATACAAATGATGTAGAATCATTATCAAAGGCTATATTAGGAGCAAAGAATGAGATAAAATATTGTTCTATATGCTGTAATATAACAGATAAGGATCCTTGTAGCATGTGTTCTAATCCTAATAGGGACTCTAATGTAATATGTGTAGTAGAGGATCCTAGAGATGTTGCTGCTATGGAAAGAACTAAAGAGTTTAAAGGACAATATCATGTATTAAATGGTGTTATATCTCCTATGGATGGTATAGGACCAGAAATGATAAAAATAAGAGAATTAATTACAAGATTAGCTAATCAGGATGTAAAAGAAATAATAATGGCTACCAATCCTACTATAGAAGGAGAAGCTACTGCTATGTATATAGCAAGGCTTGTTAAACCAATGGGAATTAAAGTTACTAGAATAGCTCATGGTTTACCTGTAGGAGGAGACTTAGAATATGCTGATGAAGTTACTATATCAAAAGCACTAGAAGGTAGAAGAGAAATATAAGATCAAGGTTAAATCCTTGATCTTATTTTATATTAGAAAATAGTATTGTCTTAAAATTTAATTTATTGAACAAAGTATATTTGTATTATATAATTATATTAATTATAAAAATATAGGGGTGTAGTATGAAATCGACTATGAACTTAGAAGAACATAATGCAATGAAAGAAAAACGAGAGAAGAAAATTAAATCTAAGGACAGAATAAAAAAGACACACAAAGACTTATTAGAAGGTAAGAGAAGTAAAAAATCTTTTAACAAGAATCAAAATAGCGGACATTTTAGGAATAACTATAAGAACTACCAATATGATTATGAAGAAGATTTTTATGAACCATATTAAGAGAATAAAAGCGTATGAAAATTTATCAATTTTCATACGCTTATTTTAATTTTGTTCAGAAAGTATATCAAAAGCTAATTTAGCTATATCTTGTGATGCATTAAGTTTTTTTATGGATCTTATATTTCGCTTTGTTGTCTCTATCATCTGAGGATTATCTATAAGAACTTTTAATAAAATAGGTAATGTATATTTTTTTGAAGTTCTTAATGAAGCTCCACAGTTAGATAAAAAGTCCAGATTTTCTTCTTCTTGGCCAGGGATAAAATAAGGTACTATCATAGGAACTTCTTTTAGTAGAGACTCAGTAGTAGTAAGACCTCCTGGTTTCGAAACTAATATGTCTACAGAAGCTAATAAGTCATTCATTTTGTCTGTAAACCCAAGAACACATATATTTTTATCTATATTATGTTCTTTAGAAATTAATGTTTTTTCTAATTTTTCTTTTAATGATTTATTTCTACCAGTTACTACTATTATTTGGAAATCCCTATCTATTGAAATCAATTCAGATAAAGTATCTTTTATACTACCAGCACCAAAGCTACCACCCATTAATAAAACAGTGAATTTATCAGGGGTTAAATTTAAATCTGACAAAACTAAAGATCTATCTCTATGAGATAAGAAAGATTTCTCAACAGGTATACCATAAGGCTTAATTTTTTCAGCATCTATACCATCTTCTATTAGTAATTCTTTTACGTATTCGTGACCTGCGATATAATAATCTATTTCATTTTGTATATAAGCTGAATGAGTAGTATAGTCAGTTAGCACAGTTATTAAAGGTGGTACTTCTAAGTTACGATAATACTTATGTATACTTTCTGTAAAAGAAACTGATTCAGAGTGAGGGGATAAACCTGAATATTTTTTTAATGTGCTTAATGCAATCATTGGAAAAGGATGAGTACCTATTATTAAATCGGGCTTAGTATTATCAATAAGCTTTTTTAATTTTCTAGACATCAGAGAAGTAAGGGGATTATCCTTAAACTCATTTTTTGATACTAAATTTGTTTCTGCTAATTTATATACACCTCCCCAAGCTTTTGGCGTATATTTTGCAGACTTTTCATAACCCCTAGAAATTAATTTATCCATAGTGCCATTTACAATTTTTAAACTATCTATTATTTCACACTCAATAGTTATACCGTTAATTGTTTTGTTAGTTAATTCTTCTTTTATGGCTCTAGCAGCTCTATTATGTCCACCACCAGTAGAAGCAGACATTATCAAAACTTTTTTGTGCATAATAAAATCCTCCTATAAATTGTAGAGTTATATTGCATTATTTAAAAATTTTATGTAATATAAAGAGTACTTTAAATTAAAATACTAATAAGTATCAGTTAGATTATTAAATAATAAAGTTAATAATAATCTAATACAATATGGAAAAAAAAACAAGGTAATAAACATATTTAAGGAGATTAATCGATGAAAAAAGTAGAAATGTATACTAGTGATACTTGCGGACAATGTAAAATAGCAAAAGAATTTTTTAAAGAAAATAACATAGAATATGTAGAATATAATATATCTTCTAATCAAGAATATAAAAGAGATCTAATAAAAAAAGGATATTTATCAGTACCAATTATAGTTATAGATGGACAAGATATATTAGGTTTTGACTTAAAAAGAATTAAGCAATTAACTGGAATATAAGTATTTATATTAGGTAAATTTGAATTTAAAAGTATAAAAAAGTAAAAAGAGTAAACACTAAGGTTAGAAAAAAATAAAAAAATATTGAAAAAAGTATTGACCATATAATAATATGATGATATAGTATTACTTGTCCTTGAGACGGGGACAAAAAAACAACGAAAACTTGGGAAAAAGTTATTGACAGATAAGTTGTTAGATGATATAGTATTACTTGTAAAAAACGACGATCAATAACTTGAAAAAAGTTTTAAAATAAGTTGTTGACAAAGAAAAACAGCTTTGGTAAAATAAAGAAGCTGAAACAAATAAGAACTTTGAAAATTAAACAGTAGGTTAACAATAAATTAATTCTTTAAGAATTAAACACAAACAAACCAAGCCAGATATTCAGATAATGATTAGTCTGAGCAGGTAACAACTTTTAT
>NZ_JACRYU010000020.1 GCF_014333445.1 Terrisporobacter mayombei
TAATGGAAACATTAAATGTTAGCAGTTTTGAAAGTACTAACAAAAGTTAATACTTTAAGTAAAGATTATGTGGTTATTATAGCAAAGAGGATACACCTGTTCCCATTCCGAACACAGAAGTTAAGCTCTTGAGCGGCAATGGTACTTGGGGGGAAGCCCCCTGGGAGAGTAGCACGTAGCCACGTAATTTTTTTTTATAAAATAAGAGCCATGTAAAAACCCAACTTAAAAAGCCATGTATAGATACATGGCTTTTTTTATTATTTCATAATTTCTAATATAAACTTTTCTAATCTATTTAGGCCTTCTAAAAACTCTTGTTCACTGCAAGCATAGGATATACGTACATATTCATCTATGCCAAATGCCTTTCCAGGAACAATAGCTACTTTATATTTAGATAAAAACTCATCACAAAACTCTATAGAGAAACTATCTTTATAGTTATATTTTTTTGCTACCTGAGATAAATCTATAAAAACGTAAAAAGCACCATTAGGATATACATAATTAACGTATTTCATCGTATCTAGCCTAGAAGTAATTAAATCTCTTCTATTTTTATAAGTTTTAACCATATTATCAACATCTTCTTTACAATATTTTAATGCACCATATCCTATGTACTGAGATGTTAAAGAAGGATGAGAGATTAAGTGTCCTTGTATTGAACTTATTCCTTTTGCAATTTCTTTATTAGAAGCAGTATATCCTAATCTTAACCCAGTCATTGCTACTGATTTGGCAAATCCATTTACAGTAATAGTTATATCTTTTATATCCTCTCCTAAAGATGCAACAGAAACAAATTGATTATTATAACAAATTCTTTCATAAATCTCATCAGATAGTATATAGATATTTTTTTCTAAGCATATATTTGCTATATCTAATAATTCTTCTTTTGTATAAACACTTCCAGTAGGATTAGAAGGATTATTTAATAGAAGCATTTTGGTCTTATCTGTAATATATTTTCTTAATAAATCTCCTGTTAATTTAAAATCATTTTTTTTATCTGTTTCAATTGGTATAGGAACTGCATTAACAAGTTTAGTCATTTCTGAGTAACTAACCCAATATGGCTTTGGGATTAGAACTTCATCTCCCGGATCTGTTGTAACTAAAAGAGCATTTGTTATAGCATTTTTTGCGCCACTAGAAAGAACAATTTCATCTACTGAGTAATGGCAGTTATTTTCTTCTAAAAGTTTTTTGCAAATTTCTTCTCTTAATATAGCTAATCCAGGAACTAAATCATATTTAGTATAGTCTTTATTTAATGAATCAATGCCAGATTCAACAGCTTTTCTTGGAACATTAAAGTCTGGTTCCCCAATACTTAAACTTATTACGTCTATACCAGAGTCTTTCATACTTTTTACTTTTGAACTTATACCTATTGTACAAGACGGTGTAATTACATCAAGTCTTTTTGATAACATATAATACCTCCTTTTTAATATATACTAATTATCATATAGTAAAATAACTTAAAATGTCATAAGATAATTAAATTTATCTATAAAAATTATAAAAAAATATAATAGACATCAATCCCTTACAAATACTTACATTGAAAATATATCCTTTATGAAAGTGTAGTATTTTCAATAATTACAAAAATTTGACTAAAAATAGTAAGTTTGCTAATCTTATATAAAAGAAACAAAATAAAAATACCCTTTAACATAGTTAAAGGGAATTTTTTTAAGAATATATACTATATATAGTGGTTAATATATACTATGTATACTATATATAGTAATTAGGAGGGGTTTTAATTGGTAGAATATATAAAAAAAAGGGATGGCAGAATTATAAAATTTAATGATGATAGAATTACAAGGGCCATTTTTTTAGCTGCTAGTGAAGTTGCAAAAGATGAAGGAGTTGCACCTAGTTATCAGGTAGCAGAGGAAATCACCCAAAATGTAATTAAAATATTGAACTCTAAATATAGAGACACTATTCCAGGAGTTGAAGACGTACAAAATATTGTAGTTAAAGTATTAATAGAAGAAGGTCATGCTAGAACTAGTGAAAAATATATTACTTATAGAAATGAAAGAAGCAGAATTAGAAATTCTAGAACTAGATTGATGAAATCTATAAGTGAGATAACTTTTGAAGATGCTAGTGATGCAAATATAAAAAGAGAAAATGCTAATATAGATGGGAATACGGCAATGGGGACAATGCTTCAGTATGGTAGTGCAGTATCAAAAGAATTTTGTAAAACATTTATATTAAAACCAGAACATGTTCTTGCTCATGAGAAAGGTGATATACATATACATGATATGGACTTTTTAAATATGGGAACTTTAACATGTTGCCAAATTAGATTAGATAATCTGTTTAAAGATGGTTTTTCAACAGGTCATGGATTTTTGAGAGAACCAAATAGTATTATGAGTTATGGAGCACTTGCTGCAATAGCTATCCAGAGTAATCAAAATGATCAACATGGAGGTCAAAGTATACCTTTCTTTGATTACGATATGTCAAAAGGAGTATATAAAACTTTTAGAAAATCGTATATAGATAACTTATCAAAAGGGCTTGAGTTGTTGTTAGGAAAGAATGATTATGAAAAATTAAAAGAGATAGTATATACTACAGAAAAACACACTCAAAATAAAGTTGGATTAAAGCAAAGTGAAGAGTATAAGAATACAGAACGTAAAAAACTAATAAATGAATTTAATATAGATGAAGAGTTAGCCAGAAAAATACAAGACTTTGCTTATAATAATGCATATAAAGAAACTGATAGACAAACTTATCAATCAATGGAGGGATTTATACATAATTTAAATACTATGCACTCTAGGGCTGGAGCTCAAGTGCCTTTTTCAAGTATAAACTTTGGAACAGATATATCTCCAGAAGGCAGAATGGTAAGTAAAAACTTATTGTTATCTATGGAAAAAGGATTAGGCAATGGAGAAACTGCAATATTTCCTATATTAATATTTAAAGTAAAAGAGGGTATTAATTTAAATCAAAGTGATCCTAACTACGATTTATTTAAATTATCATGCAGAGTTTCAGCTAAAAGATTGTTTCCAAACTTTAGTTTCTTAGATGCTCCATTTAATAAAAAATATTATCAAGAAGGAAATCCAGAAACAGAAGCAACTTATATGGGATGCAGAACAAGGGTAATGAGTAATGTATGTGGAGATAATCAAGCTAGTGGAAGAGGAAACTTATCTTTTACTACTATAAATTTACCAAGATTAGGTATAAAACATGGGATATTAAAAAATAATAAAGCTGATTTAGACGGATTTTTTAAAGAATTAGATGAGAAGATCGATTTAGTAATAGATGAATTGTTAGAAAGAATGCAGATACAAGCAAATAAAAAGGTTAAAAACTTTCCTTTTCTAATGGGGCAAGGAGTGTGGAAGGGCTCTGAGGATCTTGGAGCAGAAGATAAATTAGAAGAAGTAATTAAACAAGGAACTTTAACTCTAGGTTTTATAGGATTAGCAGAGTGTTTAATTGCATTAACAGGAAAACATCATGGTGAAAGCGATGAATCTCAAGAACTAGGATTGAGAATAATATCCCATATGAGACAGAGAATGGATGAAGCATCAAAGAAATATAACTTGAATTTTTCTCTAATAGCTACACCAGCAGAAGGGCTTTCAGGGAGATTTACTTCAATAGATAAGAAACTATATGGAAATATAAAAGGTATAACTGACAAAGAATATTATACTAACTCATTCCATGTGCCAGTGTATTACGAAATAAGTGCATACGATAAGATAAAGAAAGAAGCACCATATCATACTTTGACAAATGGAGGACATATAACATATGTAGAGCTAGATGGCGATACATCAAATAACCTAGAAGCATTTGAAACTATTATAAAGGCAATGAAAGAATTAGGTATAGGTTATGGAAGTGTAAATCATCCAGTTGATAGAGACCCTATATGTGGATATTCAGGCGTAATAGAAGGAGAGATATGTCCTAATTGCGGAAGAAATGAATATAACAGTAATATTAAATTTGAAAGAATAAGAAGAATAACAGGATATTTAGTAGGAACAGTTGATAGATTTAATGATGCTAAAAAAGCAGAAGTAAGAGATAGGGTAAAACACAGATAATTTGGAAGGTTGTGGTTTATATGAAGGTTAGGTTAGCATCAGATATATATTATGATAGTATAGTTGATGGGCCAGGACTTAGAATGGTTATATGGACACAGGGGTGTATACATAATTGTTATAAATGTCATAACCCTCAAACACATAATTTAGATGGAGGAATTATAGTCGACACAGACTATATCATAGAAAGAATAAAAGGTTTGAAATTACAAAAAGGAATAACATTATCAGGTGGAGAACCATTTTTACAACCTAAAGCATTATCGATTATATCTAAAGCTGCAAAAGAAAATAATTTGGATGTCTGGGCTTATACAGGTTTTACATTTGAGCAATTAACTAGTAGGTGTAACCCCTTGTATTTAGATAATGTAAATTTATTAAAATATATTGATGTTTTAGTAGATGGTAAATTTATATTTGAAGAAAAAAATATAGAATTAAAGTTTAGAGGTTCTAGTAATCAAAGGATAATTAATGTTCAAAAGAGCTTGGCTGATAATGAAGTGGTATTAAAATATGAATTCATGGAACCGGACTTACATGTTGCCAAATAGAAATTTAGAAAGAAAGTAATGTTTCTTATTACTTTCTTTCTATTTATATTAAAATTGATATAAATTTAATTTAAAAAATAGTGTGAATAAATGAGAATAAAATGTGGATAAAATAATATAAGTTTAGTAATATCTTGTAAATATCAATATATATATAAATGTGGAAATGTGGATAAAAAATAGTATGTCTTATAGGTCAAAAATACATAAAAAAATATTTAAAAAAGGTGTTGACGATATGATTCTAACCTGGTATAGTAATACTTGTCCTTGAGACAGGGACAAAACAGCAACAGAAAAACTTCAAAAAAAGTTGTTGACGAATGAATCGTAAGATGATAAAGTATAACTTATTGATGCGATACATAACAACTGAAAAAAAGTTTTGAAAAAAGTTGTTGACAAAGAAAAAAAGTTTTGGTAAAATTAAAAAGCTGAAACAAGCAAGTAAGAACTTTGAAAATTAAACAGTAGGTTAACATAAATTAATTCTTTAAGAATTAGACACAAACAAACCAAGCCAGATATTCAGATAATGATTAGTCTGAGCAGGTAACAACTTTTATTGAGCAACGGGACATGAGCTAAGCGAATGGACGTTGGCGATATAAAGTGCAAACTTTATTTTGAGAGTTTGATCCTGGCTCAGGATGAACGCTGGCGGCGTGCCTAACACATGCAAGTCGAGCGATTCTCTTCGGAGA